>DASYBU010000016.1:0-139380 GCA_036500605.1 Burkholderiaceae bacterium | reverse complement strand
TTGTCGGTCTCTGTTTTCGAGAAAACCCAGCTGCAATCGGCCTTGCAGCTCGATGCCTCCCCAATCGGAGCGACACCCATCGCTAACCAGTTGAATTTGTTCAACTTTTAACCGGACAGTAGTGATCCTGTCCATCCATGTTCAAAACCCGAATTCCTTTTTACATGGATGAACAGGATGCACAGGATGAATACAGACGCTTGACTGCCCAACCAACATGAGTTGAGCTGGCTGTTGGAGCCATCCTGTTCATCCTGTTCATCCATGTTCAAAACCTGAATTCGGTTTTCCACATGGCTGCACGTGATGCACGTGATGAATACAAAGGCCTGAGGCTGTTGAGCCTTTCCGGCCATCCATGTCCGGCGGGCGAATTGATGCGCTTGACTAACGCGTTACTTCATGGTGTACTAGTGTCACCATACACGTCGACATCAATACACCGTGTCCGATCCCAACCCGTTCAACATCAACCCCGGTTCGCCCGAGCCGATCTACCGCCAGCTGATGGAACAGCTGCGCCGCCGCGTCGCCAGCGGCGCGCTGGCCGCCGGCGACGAGATCCCTTCGGTGCGCGAGCTGGCCCTCTCGCTCGCGGTCAACCCCATGACCATCTCCAAGGCCTTCAGCCTGCTCGAGGCCGAAGGGCTGCTGGAGCGACGGCGAGGCTTGTCGATGGTCATTGCCGCCCAGCACCGCCGGGCCCGTTCCCAGGCCGAGCGCGCCGCCCTGCTGCGCCCGGCCCTGCTTCAAGCCGCAGAGGCGGCCCGTCAACTGGAAGTCGAGGCCTCGGACGCCATCGACCTGTTCCGCAAGATTCTGCAAGAGGAGACCCGATGAACACGACGCTCAATCTCTCTGGTGGCCTGTCGCTCAACAGCGCCCAACCCCAACCGGCAGTCTCGGTGCAATTGCAGTCCTTGCATCTCTCGTATGGCGACAAGCCCGTGCTCGACGGCCTCGACTGGCAGTTGCTGCCGGGCCAGGTGGTCGGGCTGCTGGGCCGCAACGGCGTGGGCAAGACCACGCTGCTGGAAAGCCTGCTCGGCCTGCGTGAAGTGAACTCGGGCGAGATCCAGTTGTTCGGCCACCCGCTCGCGCGGATGACGCAAATGGACGACGATCTGCGCGCCCGCATCGGCTTCGTGCCGCAGCAATCGCAGTTGTTCGACTGGCTCACGCCGCGCCAGTTGCTCGCGTATTTCAAGAGCTTTTATCCGAAGTGGAATCAGGCCAAGGCCGATGCACTGATGTCGCGCTGGGAGATTCCGGCCGATCAACTGATCAGCAAGCTCTCGGGCGGCCAGCAGCAGCGGCTCTCGATCGTGCGCGCCCTGGCGCCCGATCCTGATCTGCTCGTGCTTGATGAACCCGTGGCGAGTCTTGACCCGGTGGGCCGGCGCGACTTCCTGCGCGAGCTCGTCGAGCAGGTGCTCGATCGCGGCACGACGGTCGTGTTCTCCACGCACATCCTCAGCGATCTGGAGCGCGTCGCCTTCAACGTCGCCTTCATGGCCCGCGGCAAGATTTCGCTGCAGGCGCCGCTGTCCGACTTGATGGACGACTGCCGGCGCTTCACGGGCCTGGCCTCGCGCATCGATGCGCATGTGCGGGCGCAAGGGCTCAAAGTGCTGTCGCGACGGGCGCTCGACGGCGGCTCGGTTGCGGTGCTGGCCACCGGCGATCATGGTTCGCTGCCCGAGGGCCTGAACAGCGACAAGCTGAACCTCGAAGACCTGTTCGCGGAGCTGACGCAATGAGCGCCGTCACCTTCCGGGCGGTCAGCCCGCTGCGCGCGTCCTGGCATTCGCTCACCAATCCCTGGGGCTGGGGCAGCTGGAGCCTGGTCGCGCTGCTGATGTTGGGCATGCCCTTGTTGCTGTGGGTCCTCCAGGGCCCGATGGGCGGCCTGGTCATGCTCGGCGCCATGCTGGGCATCGCCCTGATGGCCATGTGGGGCCAACTGGTCACCAACACGCTGCATCAGAACCACCCGACGCTGGCCCGGCTGCTGCCGAGCCAACCACGCCGATTGCGCTTGAACCTGGTGCTGGTGTTTCTGGCGCTCTCCTGCGCGGCGAGCCTGCTCTCCACCTCGATTCACATTGCGCATTTCGGCGTCTGGATCTGTGCAGGCCTGATCTTTGTGGCCGCGGGCATGCGCTGGCCGCTGCTGTGGGCCAGCACCTCCATCTTCGGCTTCGCGCCGCTGCTGCCGCATTACCTGCCGGCCGCGTTGCAAGGCGTGCCCACGCAACTGCTCGATCTCCTCGGCACGCCGCTCGGCTTTGCCTGCCTGCTGACAGCCGGCGCCGTCTTCCTGTCCTCACTGATCCGTGATGGCGGTGACGGTCATCAAGCGCTGTACGACCGGCTGCAAAAGCGCCGCCGTCAGTTCAAGTCTTCGGTCGATGGCGAGCTGATGCAGGGCGGCTGGTTCTGCAATGTGGCGATGGGCGGCTACCGGCGCAGCTTCAACAAGGCGCTGGCGCGTGCCGAAGCCGGTCGGGCCGGGTTCGAGCGCGCCATGCTGGCCCTTGGCCCGCAGGCGCATTTCTCGGCCATCTCGATGGGCATCACGGTGCTGGCCGTGATCATGGTGCTGGTGATCGGCCTGATGGCGCTGGGCGGCGTCTTCGGACAAGGCAAGCAGGTCGGTGGCGGCATTGCCAACTCGATGTTCGGCCTGCTGGGTACCTTGATGGGCGGCGTCACGCAACTGCATGCCAGCATCATCAAGCGCCGGCATGAGCAGGCGATCGTGAGCCTGCTGCCCGGCGTGCCACGCGGGCAGGCGTTCAACCGCCAGTTCGGCATCGCGCTGATGCGTCGTTACCTGATGCTGTGGGGCTGCGGCTCCCTCATCATGACGGTCTTGCTGGGCTTCATCCCGGGCACGGGCTACGCGGTGCTGGCCTTTGTGGTCACGCTGCTCGGCGGTGGCCTGGTGCTGCTGCGCGACTGGTCGAACGGCGGCCTGCTCAAGGGCTGGATGGCGATCCTGGTTTATGCGCCGCTCTCGATCACCGCGATGGCCGCGCGCCTGGCGATGGAACGCGACGTGCTCAGCGTGCCCGCCTTCCTGGCCCTGGCCGCGCTGATCCTGGGGTTGCTGTATGCGTGGCGATGGCGCGTGCTGACGCGCTCTCGCATGGCCTGGCCCGTGGGTCGGAGCTGAAAAGAAAAAGGCCGGTCAGTGACCGGCCTTCTTCATCGTGCGGCTTCAGCTCAATCAGCTCAAGCGAAGTTGGCTTCCGCAAATTCCCAGTTCACGAGATTGCTCAGGAAGGTCTCGACGAACTTCGGGCGCAGGTTGCGGTAGTCGATGTAGTAGGCGTGTTCCCAGACGTCAACGGTCAGCAGGGCCTTGTCGGCGGTGGTCAGCGGCGTGCCGGCGGCGCCGGTGTTGACGATGTCGACCGAGCCGTCGGCCTTCTTGACGAGCCAGGTCCAGCCCGAACCGAAGTTGCCCACGGCGCTCTTGACGAAGGCTTCCTTGAAGGCGTCGTAAGTGCCCCACTTGGCGTTGATGGCCGCAGCCAATGCGCCGCCCGGAGTGCCGCCGCCTTGCGGCTTCATGCAGCTCCAGAAGAAGGTGTGGTTCCAGATCTGGGCCGAGTTGTTGTAGATGCCGCCGGTCGAGGTCTTGATGATCTCTTCCAGGGTCTTGCTTTCGAACTCGGTGCCCTTTTGCAGGTTGTTCAGGTTCACCACATAGGCGTTGTGATGCTTGCCGTGGTGGAACTCCAGCGTCTCGGCGCTGTAGTACGGGGCCAGGGCATCCTTGGCATAGGGCAAGGGCGGGAGGGTGTGTTCCATTTTTTTGACTCCTAGTTGCTGGGTTCGGTGGGTTCGTGAGCTTTCACGATGAGGCGCGACGGATTGTAGGCACGGTCGATTGCACCTGCATGCTGGCTTCGCCATCGGCCAGCACGGCACGAAGGTCTTGGCCCGGATGCAGTTGCGAGATCGAACTCAATGCCCTGCCCTGGCCGTCGTCAAGCCAGGCATAACCACGTTCCAGCACGCGCTGCGGATCGAGCGCGGAGAGACGCGATTGCAGGGATTCAAGCCGCTGCGCCTGCGTGCGCAAGAGCTGCGGCGCGGCGCGTTCACGGCGCGCGGACAGCGCGGCCAGACGCTGCGATTGAAGCTGCGTCCAGGCCGGCAGCACCTGGCCCATGCGCTGCGCGAGCAGGCCCAGGCTGCGGCGTTCACGGTTCAGCAATTCGCTGGGACGGGATAGGCGCAAGGCCGCGCGATCGAGACGCTGCGCGGCCTGGTCCAGCCGTTGTTCGAGGCGGCGCTTCAGCTGTTGCTCGACGATGTCGAGCGCATCGAGATGCTGCTGCCGCTCGGGCGCCGCGAGCTCGGCCGCCGCCGTGGGCGTGGGCGCGCGCAGATCGGCGACCAGATCGGCCAGCGTCACATCGGTCTCATGACCGACGCCGCTGATCACCGGCAGTTCAGAGGCCGCGATCGCGTGCACCAGGCGCTCGTCATTGAAAGCCCAGAGGTCTTCCAGCGAGCCGCCTCCGCGCACGAGGAGCAAGGCATCAACCTCGACTCGCGCATTGGCGGTCTGCAAGGCGCGCACCAGGGCGGCAGGCGCTTCGGCGCCCTGCACGGGGCTCGGATAGACGATCACCGCCACATGCGGCGCGCGGCGCTGCAAGGCCGTCAGCACATCGTGCAAGGCCGCGCCGGCGGTGGAAGTGATAACGCCCAAAGTGCGCGGAAAGCGCGGCAGGGCGCGCTTGCGTTCGGCATCGAAAAGCCCCATCGCTTCGAGCCGCGCCCTGAGCCTCAGGAATTGTTCGTAGAGCGCACCCGCGCCGGCCTGGCGCATGCTTTCGGCCACGAAATTCAACTCGCCGCGCGGCTCATACATGCCCACACGGCCGCGCAGCTCGACGAGCTGGCCATCGCGCGGAGTGAAATCGAGCAAACCCGCGGCGCGTCGGAAGATGGCGCAACGCATCGAAGCGGCCTGGCCTTCCGAGTCCTTCAGGTTGAAATAGCAATGCCCGCTCGCGGCGCGTGTAAAGCCGACGATCTCGCCGCTGACCACGACCGAGGAAAAGCGTGCGGCGAGGCTGTCTGAAATCGCTGCCAGCAGGCCCGCAACCCCCCAAACCATGCGTGTTGATGCGGGTTGCGCGCGCTCAAACATGCGCCAGCCCAATGTCCATGCGGGTCGGGAACTCCACAGCCGCGCCAATACTGGGCTGGCGGGCTGCCGGGAGCGTCACGGGACTGTCACGCAACCATAAGCGCTTGTTTTTCAAGTCGTTTTTCCCTGCACAAGTTTGAGGCAATCTGTCTAAGCTCTTGATTTTTAGGGGTTGACAGCGCACGCCACGGGTCTTGCCCACAAAGTTATCCACAAGTGCGGTGGATTGTTGCAAGCGCTTGCAGCGACTGCCGTGCGGTGCTTAACAGAGTCTGGCCGAAGCAGCCCCCGCTTCGGGCCATAATCGCGCGCAATTTCTCTACGGCACGAACGGGAGTCACAGCTTTGTTTTCGATCATACAAGCCGCCGGTTGGCCCATCTGGCCCTTGCTCCTCTGTTCCGTGGTGGCGCTCGCCCTGGTCATCGAGCGTTTCTCGAGCCTGCGCGCCAGCCGCGTGGCGCCAACGCGGTTGCTCGATGAAGTGCTCGGCGTCAGCAGCCAGCAATTGCCCACGCCCGACATGGTCAACCGCCTGGCCGAGAACTCGATCCTGGGCCAGGTGCTTGCAGCCGGTCTGCGCGCTGTGACGACGGACCCGAACCTCAGCGAAGCGAAGCTGCGCGAAGCCTTTGAATCGGCCGGACGCCGCGCCACGCATCAGCTGGAGCGCTACCTCAACACGCTCGGCACGATCGCCACCGCGGCGCCGCTGATGGGCCTGCTGGGCACCGTGGTCGGCATGATCGAGATCTTCGGCAGCCAAACGCCGGGCGCGGGCAACCCGGTGCTGCTCGCGCATGGCATTTCGATCGCGCTCTACAACACCGCCTTCGGCCTGATCGTGGCGATTCCCTCGCTGATGTTCTACCGCTACTTCCGCGGCCGCATCGACGAATACGTGCTCGAGCTGGAGCAATCCAGCGAGCGCCTGCTCAGCCACCTGCGCCGCTTCACGAAATGAGATTCACCAAACGTCACAGCGAAGAGCCGGAGATCAACCTGATCCCCTTCATCGACGTGTTGTTGGTGATCCTGATCTTCTTGATGCTCTCGACGACCTACTCGAAGTTCACCGAGCTGCAGGTCAACCTGCCGACGGCTGACGCCGACAAGCTCAAGGAACGGCCGGCCGAGATCATCGTGGCGGTGTCGGGTGATGGCCGCTATGTGGTCAACCACGAGCCGGTTGAAGGCCGCTCGGTGGAACTGCTCGCGGCGGCGCTGACGCAGGCGGCTGCGGGCCACGCCGACGCGATGGTGATCGTCTCGGCCGACGCGGCTTCGGCCCACCAATCGGTGATCAATGTGATGGATGCGGCGCGGCGCGCCGGCCTCTCACGGCTGACCTTCGCGGCGCAGAGCGGCGCGGGCAACTGATGTCCTTCTCCCAGCGGCTGCAGCGAGAGTGGCTCGCGGGCGGGCCGCTGGCGACGCTGCTGTGGCCACTGTCCATCGTTTACGGCTGCGTGCTGGGCCTTCGGGCCTGGCTCTACCGCTCGGGCCTGCTGCGTGCGGAGACGCTGCCCGTACCCGTGATCGTGGTCGGCAACTGGATCGTCGGCGGCGCGGGCAAGACGCCCACCACGCTGGCCATGCTCAAGCAATTGCAGGCGCAAGGTTTGCGTGTGGGCGTGGTGTCGCGCGGCTACGGTCGACCGACCGACGCGCTCCATTTGCTAACGCGTGAATCAAGCGCAGCCGAAGGCGGAGACGAACCGCTCTTGATCCATTTGCGCAGCGGCGCGCCGGTCGCCGTTGGCCGTGACCGCGTGGCCGCCGCGCGCGCGCTGCTGGAAGCCCAGCCCGAGCTTCAACTGCTGATCAGCGATGACGGCCTGCAGCACTACCGGCTGCCGCGAGCCCTGAGCGTGCTGGTCTTCGATGAGCGCGGCCTCGGCAATGGCCGATTGCTGCCCGCCGGCCCGCTGCGCCAGCGCCCGACGAAGCCCGCTGCGAACGAGCTGGTGCTCTACAACGCGACGCGCCCCAGCACCGCCCTGCCCGGCTTCATGGGCCAGCGCCATTTGAGCGGCGCGGTGGAACTGGCCGCGTGGTGGCGCGGTGAACCTGCCTCGCTGCCGGCGCTGCATGCACTGCGGGGGCGCCCGCTGCTGGCTGCCGCCGGACTGGCCCAACCGCAGCGCTTCTTCGACATGCTCAGCGCCGAAGGTCTGAGCTTCGAGCGCCTGCCACTGAACGATCACTTCGACTTTGCCGAACTGCCCTGGCCCGCCAACACTGCCGATGTGCTGCTGACCGAGAAGGACGCCGTCAAGCTGCGTCCCGAACAGCTGGGTCGCACCCGCGCGTGGGTGGTGGCGCTAGACTTCCAACCCGATGAATCCTTTGAGCGGGCCTTGCGCGAGCATGTGCAGCGCCTGCTGAGCTGACTGAGAAAAGAAGCGACATGGACACACGATTGCTCGAGATGCTGGTCTGCCCGATCTGCAAGGGCCCCTTGACCGATCACCGCACGGATGCGGGCCGCGAGCTGGTCTGCCGCGCGGATCGCCTCGCCTTCCCGATCCGTGACGGCATTCCCGTCATGCTGGAAACCGAGGCGCGCGCCTTCGATCCGGAAACCGAAGGTCCATGAGCTTCACCGTGATCGTGCCGGCTCGGCTGGCCTCTACGCGTTTGCCCAACAAGCCGCTCGCTGACATCGGCGGGCTGCCGATGATCGTGCTCGTGGCGCGGCGTGCAAGCCTCTCGAAGGCCTCGCAAGTGGTTGTGGCGACCGATGCGCCTGAAGTCGTCGCCGCGTGCGCGCAGCACGGCGTCAAGGCTTTGCTGACGCGTGCCGACCATGTTTCGGGCAGCGATCGCCTGGCCGAAGCCTGCGAGCAGTTGGGACTCGATGGACAGGACGTCGTCGTGAACGTGCAAGGCGACGAGCCCTTGATCGCGCCGAGCATGATCGACGCCTGCGCCGAGTTGCTGCGCAGCAAGCCGCAATGCGTGATGAGCACCGTCGCGCACGAACTCACCCATGCGGCCGAGTTCGCCAATCCGAATGTGGTCAAGCTGGTGACCGACAAGCAGGGCCTCGCGCTCTACTTCTCGCGCGCGCCGATCCCCTGGTGGCGCGACGGCGCAGGCGCTCCGAAGGCCGCGCTGCGTCATGTCGGTCTCTATGCCTATCACGCCGGCTTCCTGCGCCGCTTCCCGCTGCTCGAAATGAGCCCGCTCGAGCAGATCGAATCGCTCGAGCAACTGCGCGTGCTCTGGCATGGCGAGCGCATCGCCGTGCATGTGAGCGCGGAAGCGCCCGGCCCTGGCGTCGACACGCCAGAAGACCTGGAACGCGTGCGCGCGCTGGTCGCAAGTGCTGGTTGAGGCGGCTGATCCGCATCAGCGTTCTCGGGGTAGTCCGTAAGCTGGACGCCAGAACGCGCATGCTATCCTCGCCCGCAGTATGACAAGGGCCTTTCCCCACGGAAAAGGCCCTTGCCGAGAACGAGTTTGAAGGGGACACATGAGACTGATTCTTCTGGGGGCGCCTGGCGCCGGCAAGGGCACACAAGCGGCCTTCATCTGCCAAAAGTTCGGAATTCCGCAGATCTCGACCGGCGACATGCTGCGCGCTGCGGTCAAGGCCGGCACACCGCTGGGCCTGCAAGCCGATGCCGTGATGAAATCCGGCGGCCTGGTCAGTGACGATCTGATCATCAGCCTCGTGAAGGAGCGCATCGCTCAAGCCGATTGCGCCAAGGGTTTCCTGTTCGACGGTTTCCCCCGCACGATCCCGCAGGCCGACGCGATGAAGGCGGCCGGCGTCAAGCTGGACTTCGTGCTTGAGATCGCCGTGCCCTTCGAGGCCATCATCGAACGCATGAGCGGCCGCCGCTCGCACGCGGCTTCGGGCCGCACCTATCACGTCAAGTTCAACCCGCCCAAGGTGGAAGGCAAGGACGACGTGACCGGTGAGGATCTCGTCCAGCGCGATGACGACAAGGAAGAGACCGTCAAGAAGCGCCTGGAGGTCTACTCGGCCCAGACGCGTCCGCTGGTCGACTACTACTCCGGCTGGGCCGCCAGCGGCGACGCGCAAGCGCCGCAATACCGCCGCATCGAAGGCATCGGTTCGGTGGACGAGATCACCACGCGCGCAATGGCTGCGCTGGCGTGATCTGAGCTGAAGCCACACTCGATCACAAGGCCGCCAACAAGGCCGTGAACAAGGCCGCCGACAAGGCCGTCAGGAGCACTTCTGGCGGCCTTTGTTTTGCCCGACAATTGACGTTTACGTCAACGTAAACCAACCAACTCTCACCAAGACCTAACAGGAGAATTCCATGGACATCGCAGGCAAGGTATTCATCGTCACCGGCGGCGCTTCGGGCCTCGGCGAAGGCACGGCGCGCATGCTGGCTTCGCAAGGCGGCAAGGTCGTCATCGCTGACCTTCAGGAAGAGCGCGGCCAGGCCATCGCGGCCGAACTCGGCGGCGCCTTCGTCAAGTGCGACGTGAGCCAGGAGGCTGATGGCCAGGCCGTGGTGGCCAAGGCCGTCTCGATGGGCAAGCTGATGGGCCTGGTCAACTGCGCGGGCATCGCGCCGGCCGCGAAGACGGTGGGCAAGGAAGGCGCGCACGCGCTGGGCCTGTTCTCGAAGACCATCACCGTCAACCTGATCGGCAGCTTCAACATGATCCGCCTCGCGGCCGAGGCCATGAGCAAGAACGAAGCAGAAGCCACGGGCGAGCGCGGCGTGCTGATCTCGACGGCCTCGGTGGCGGCCTATGACGGCCAGATCGGCCAGGCGGCCTATGCGGCCAGCAAAGGCGGCATCGTCGGCATGACGCTGCCGATCGCGCGCGATCTGGCCCGCAACGGCATCCGCAACATGACGATCGCGCCCGGCATCTTCGGCACGCCGATGCTCTTCGGCATGCCCCAGGAAGTGCAGGACGCGCTGGCCGCCAACGTGCCCTTCCCTTCGCGCCTGGGCCGCCCCGAGGACTACGCGAAGCTGGTGCAGCAGATCATCACCAATGACATGCTCAACGGCGAAGTGATCCGCCTTGACGGTGCGATCCGCCTGGCGCCCAAGTGAGCTGAGGAACGCCAGGACCCGGCCGATATGATGGTGGCGAGCTCCTTGTCAGAGGAGCCGCCACCCGTGGGAGCCATGAGTCGATTCGTTCGAGCCCGCATCATCGCCGCCGCAGCTTCTGTCTTGCTCGGCATGGCTTCAAGTGCTGGAGCCGAGAGCGCCGCGCAGAAGCCGGTCGTCTACCCTTCGGCCGGGCAGGCCGACGATGAGCGAGGCAACTACTACGTGAGCCTGCTGAAGCTGGCGCTGAGCAAGGCCGACGGCGCTTTTGAAGTTCACCCCTCGGACGATGCGAGCGTGAACCTGCGCGTGCTTACGCGCATGGCGGCCGGTCAGGGCATTGACGTGGTCTGGGCACCGGCGGCACGATCACTCGAACACGATTTCCGGCGCGTGCCGGTCCCGCTGGACAAAGGCATCCTCGGCTGGCGCCTCTTGCTGATCAAGGCCAAGGATCGCGCACGCTTCGCTTCCGTCCAGAGCCTGGAACAGCTGAAGGCCTTGCAGGCCGGCCAGGTCAGCGAGTGGGTGGACACGGAGATCCTGCGAGACAACGGGCTGCCAGTCGTCGGCGCCACGCTGTATGAGAGCCTGTTCGGCATGCTCGCCGCACAGCGCTTCAACTATCTGCCGCGCGGCGTGGCCGAAATCGAAGGCGAGGCCCGCAACAACGCCAAGCTCGGCCTGGTCATCGAGCCGCATCTGGCGCTCCACTACCCGATGTGCGTGTATTTCTTCGTCGCGCGCGACAACAAACAACTGGCCGACAGCATCGAGCAGGGCCTGCGCCGCGCACTCAAGGATGGTTCTCTGGAGAAGCTCTTCCAGCAGCTCAACGGTCCCGCCCTCAAGGCCGCGAACCTGGGCCAGCGCCGCGTGTTCGAGCTGAACAATCCCACCTTGCCTGCCGACACGCTGGCCGACGACGGGGTCTGTCAGAACGCGCCCCTGGTCCCGCACGCGCAGCACTGAGGGATCGGCCTCGCCAAAGACGAAGGCCCCACGCGGGGCCTTCGTCGTTTCAGCCTCGGGGGCTGCCGATCACTTGCTCGAACGTGATTGCACGATCCACAGATGTGCCAGATCGCTGGCGCCATCGTTGGTGCGCACCGAGCGCCAGGTCGATTGAGCCTGTGACACGCTGCCAGCCAGGAACTGGGCCAGGCCCAGGTAGAGCTTGGCGTCGTCCGGGTGGGCGAGCTGGTCCTTGGCGATGCCCTCCTGGATCAGCTTGACGCCGGCGGCGGCCTGACCGCGGAAGGCTTCGGCCAAGCCCAGGTGAACCAGGCCCGAGCCATCGCGCGATTCGTTGGCGGCAGCCAGCGCGGCAGCTTCAGCGGCCTTGTTCTCGCCGATCTTCTTGTTCATCAGATCGAGCAGACGCTTGTGGCGAGCACCTTCGGTGCCTTGGCCCAGGATCCCGGCAGCCATGCCCTTTTCAACCACGACCTTGCCTTCTTCAGGATAGCCCGCGGCAGCGGAGAGCTGCGCGAAGTCCATGTAGTCGTTGGCGTCGCGCATATTGCCCGTGACCAGCTTCAGGCGCAGCACATCGAGGCCAAAACGGCTCGAGAAGCCCTTCTTGGCCTGGATGCCGCCGAGCACCTGTGCCCACAGCTCGCGGCTCGGGTAGTAGTTCAGCAGCTTCTCGACCGCATTGCTTTCAGCGTTGTTGTCGCCCTTCTTCTGAGCTGCGTACAGCATCAGGTTCAGCTTGTCCTTGCTGGGCGCGCGGCCGGCTCTTTCGTCAGCGTTGACGGCTTCGGTGGCTTCCTTCAGCACGGCGCTCATGTCGCCCGACTTGAATTGCGCGTTCGACAGCACAGTCTTCATGGTGGGGCTCGTGCCACCTTCCTGGAAGTAGCGCTGCGCCCAGCTCAAGGCCTTGGCGTTGTCGTTGTTGCGCAGATAGGTGCCCGCGATGGATTCCTGGATCTGCAGGCCTTGTGCGCCACTCAAGCGGCCCGAGGCCTTCATCGCTTCGTAGCCCCGGACCATCTGATCAGCATCGCCGGCGCCAGAAGCGGCAGCCACGCGGAAGTTTTCGATCATGTAGTTCTCATTGGCGTTGCGGCCGGGCACAGCCTCGGCTTCACGCAGCTTGCCGAGCGCTTCCTTGTAGCGGCCGGCCTTGATCATGGCCTGCAGCTCCTTCAGGACCTTGCCCACTTCAGGGCGCACGACATCGGCCTGCGCCTGGGCTTGTGCAAAGCCCAGCTGACCTTCCGGTGCAGTGCCAAGGACCAGGGCGGCGGCACCGACGGCGGCCAGCGTGATGTTCTTGATCTTCATAGCGTCATTCTCCAAAAAAAACGCGCCGCCCAGCCATGTGGGAGGCGCGTGTCGTCAGTGCTCAGATGTCACTTCGAAGCGGATTACTTGGCGAACTGTTCGTTGCCAACCATGCCCATCTTCTTGACGCCGTGGCGCTGGGCCGAAGCCATCACCGCAGCCACCGCACCGTAGTCCACCAGCTTGTTCGGCTTGATGTGCACTTCGGGCTGGTCGGGTTCTGCGACAACAGCCGCGAGATCCTTGTCCAGCTCGGCGACCGTGATGGTCGTGCCGTCCCAGCTCAGCGTACCGTCGAAATCGATGAAGATTTCGTGCACCACCGGCGGAGTCGGCGGCGGGTTCGGGTTCGGGGGCGGCATATCCAGGTTGATCGAGTGCAGCTGGATCGGGATGGTGATGATCAACATCACCAGCAGCACCAGCATCACGTCGATCAGAGGCGTCGTGTTGACGTCCATCATCGGTTCCGGATCACCGTCACCTGACGAACTACCTACGTTCATTCCCATTCTTGACTCCTCGCCTCAGTTCAGCGCCGGCGGCTCGGTGACGAAATGGATGTTCATGATGCCAGCACGCTGGCAAGCAAACACCACTCGACCGACGGACTCGTAGCGCGCATCCTTGTCGGCGCGAATATGCACCTGGGGCTGCGGGTTGAGCACAGCGACCTTCTTCAGGCGCTCGACCAACGCGTCGACGTCCGGCACATTGGCCGTTGCCCAGTACATATCGCCTTCCTTGGTGATGGCGATCTCGATGTTTTCCGGCTTCGTGACGCGGATCTCATTGCGCTCCAGGGGGAGGTTAATTTTGACCGACTGCGTCACCACCGGAACGGTGATCAGGAAGATGATCAACAGAACCAACATCACGTCCACTAGGGGCGTGGTGTTGATCGAGCTGACCACCTCATCCTCATCGCCGGATGATGATCCGACGTTCATGCCCATGATGATTCTCCGGGCTAAAGATTAGCGCTTGCCGACGTTGCGGTTGCCCATCAGGACGCCATGCAGGTCGCCAGCGAAGGCGCGCACTTGGGCCATGACAGCCTTGTTGCGGTTGACCAGCCAGTTGTAGCCGAGCACGGCAGGAACGGCGACGAACAGACCGAAGGCGGTCATGATCAGGGCTTCACCCACGGGGCCTGCGACCTTGTCGATCGAAGCTTGACCGGCAGCGCCGATCTTGGTCAGGGCTTGCAGAATACCCCACACCGTGCCGAACAGACCGACGAAAGGAGCGGTCGAACCGACGGTTGCCAGGAAGCCCAGGCCACCCGCGACGCGGCTGTTGACTTCACCGACAGCGCGGTCGATGTTCATCGTGACCCAGCTGCTGTGGTCGA
The DNA here is from genome assembly GCA_036500605.1 of Burkholderiaceae bacterium. Lineage (GTDB taxonomy): Bacteria > Pseudomonadota > Gammaproteobacteria > Burkholderiales > Burkholderiaceae_C > JAFALK01. The sequence continues at coordinate 125,505 of DASYBU010000016.1, read as the reverse complement.
TGTTTTCCGTCAGGGCGCCTTCATGGTGCTCCGAAGCTTCGATGGCCGAGCCAGCGATGTAGCGGAAAGCGCCGGTTTCCTTCAGGCCCTTCAGGCCGTCTTGCAGGTTGGCCTTCTTGAAGAAGCTCGAACGTGCGTCCTTGGCTTCGGAAGCCAGCTTGGAACCGTCCCACAGCTTCGTGATCAGGATGTACCAGCTGCCCATCGACATCAGGACCAGCAGGGTCATCACGCCGCGCGAAACGGCGTCACCATCCTTGACCATGGCCATCAGGCCGTAAGGATTTTCCTTTTCGACTTCAGCAGGAGCAGCAACAGGAGCGGCGCCAGCATCAGCCACAGCAGCGGCGGGAGCCGAAGCGTCAGCGGTCGGTGCCGAAGCTGCGTTGTCTTGTGCGTGAGCGGGCGTGATCGCGAAGGTCGCGGCAAAAGCGAGGGCGGCGAACAGGCCGGAGATACGAGAGGTCATGGAGTCAACTCCTACGAAAAAAATCTGATACGGGTTGGAAAAGGGGCTGGCTTGTCTTGGTTGTCTTAGGCATCCAGGCCCCTGGATTTGAAAACGCTAACGGGCTATCTATCACTCGACGCGGAATTGGAACTCCTGCTCGAACACGTGATCGCCAGGGCATTCGTAGGTCTCTTGCAAGGTCTGGGTGATCGCACCGATCAGGGCGCGCTGGGCCTTGCGGTCCACACCACTCCTCAGCGGGGTCACTTCAACCGACACGACACGTCCGGCCTTGACCGTGGCGACAGCCTTGTAAAGGGCCTCTCCGCTCCAGGTCGTGATGGCGGGCATTTCAGGCTTGCTCATCTTCGTGCAAACCATCGCGGCCGTGATCTTGGTGGGCTTGGCGGCGACGGGGGCCGGCGTCGGCGGCGGCGTGGCAGCCACCTCGCGAGTAGGCGGCGGAGCCGTCGATTGCACCGCGATCACCGCAGGCGGCGTAGGCGCCTGAATCTGCACCTCAGGAACCGGCACAAACGGGGGCGGCGGCGACTTGATATCGGGGGGCGGCGGAAGCACCTTCTCCGGCGGAGGCGGCGGCTTGACCTTTTCCTCGATGACCTTGGTCTCGATCGGGCCAGCGACCTTTTCGACCACCTTGCGGGCGAGACCGCTGGCGACCGCCCAGATCAGGACGATGTGAATGAGGATAACGAGTCCGAACCCCATGAACCGGGACGAACCGTTCTGCTCCTGCGCAAAGTTCATGCGCGCTCCTTCAAAAGACTGCCAATTTCAAACAACACGGGAAGAAACCGGGCTTCCCGCAGAAAAAGACTGCGGACCCAACTGCAACCCTCAACCGCCCCGCCAGCTCCCAAGGGAGCGAACAAGAAGATCGCGAGTTCCGCGATTGACCCACTTCAACAAAAATGCCCGTTGGCTTTTGGCCACGGGCGTGACGCGAACTCATATCAATACGCGCTGAGGCTGTACTGACCTCCATGCTGACGCGAACGAAAATTTTAGTCGATCGCGCGAGCCCTCTTCGCATGGGAATTACCCCAACATTCCCCCATAACGCCCGGGTGACGTTACGGCGTGGTTACACGGCGTTGCCGATGGATACCGCTGAGCCTGTTGGTTAGGGTGATTGTCCACGAAACCTGAGCGTCACCTTCGCGACACCCTTTCGGACGACGCGCACGGCCCGTTTGCCCTCCGGGCCGTGATGGGAGGATCCCATGCGACGGCCCGGATCCTTGTAGGACGAGGGGCTTAGAACTTGTAGGTGCCGGACAGGTAGTACGCGCGACCGATCACGTCGGCGTAGCGGGCGTCCGCGCCGACCTGGTTGCCACCCGTCGTCTTGATCGTGAACGGCGGCGCACGGTCCAACAGATTCTTGACGCCGACGGTGAAGCCCAAGGCCTTGCTGTAGGCGTAGCTGCCTTGCCAATCGAGCTTGTAGTAGCTTGGGACGCGGTAGCCGGAGAAGTCGATGAAGGCGCCGCGCGATCCGTCGGAATTGCGCAGCGCAACAACCTGCGACTCGGCCAAATACGATTGATCGGTGTAGCCGGGCCGATAAGCCAGACTCAAGGTGTTGGTGAAGTCGCCGGTCTGCAGGCTTGAGGTCAGACGGGCCAGGACGCGCGCCGCAATCGCCATGTCCGCCTCAGGACCGAATTGGTTCAGGCTCGATTGCTTGCCCGCGCCGAAGCCGAAGTCCACGTACTGCTTCGTCATGAAGGTGCCGCTGAACTGAGTCGTTAGCGCACCGAAGCTGAACTTGTTGCGCAGGATGACGTCCCAGTCCACACCCTGCGACACGCGCGAGGCGGCATTCAGGGGAAGTTGGTTCAAGGTCAGAATGGGATCACCCGTTGACGACTCCGTGGTCACGGCGAACAAGTTGCGGTAGCGGGCCAAGTCAGCGAAGGCAGCTGACTCGTTGACTGTCGTGATCGCGTTCTTGATGCGCACGGCCCAGAAGTCCAGACCAGCACTGAAGTTCTCGTTGGGTTCGATCCTCAAGCCAAAGGACCATTGCTTGGAAGTTTCAGGCTTCAGGCCCTCGGCGCCCACAAAGGGGTTACCTCCCGAATTGACTTTCCACTGCTGAGACGCGGGATGTCCCTCGCAGCCCGCGTGCAATGGGTCACCCGCACCCACAGGGCATGCATAGGGCACACCCGTCACGCCCGCGTCGGTCAAAGCACCGGCGATGTCGTCCAATGAAGCCACGCGAAAGCCAGTGCCCGCCGACGCACGCAGCAGCAACTCCTTCACCGGCTGGAAACGAGCCGACAACTTGTAGGTGCCTCGACTGGCCGCGTTGCCTTCATGAGCAGGCGGCAACAATTCGGCGCCATCGGCCGTGAAGTTGAAAGCGTTGCTGACGTCCGAGTAGTGGTCGTAACGTACGGCCGCAGTCAGCTCCAGCTGTTTCAGAACCGGCGCAATGAACTCACCATACACACCGTAGTTGTTGCGCTTGACCTGCACCGGGAGGGAGCCCCAGCCAGCACCGACGGCCAAGTCGTCGTAGTCAGGCTGCAGCACGTTGGGGCCCTGGAAGATCGGGGCCGGCATGTCCTTGTACTTCTGAATCCGGTATTCGGCACCCAAGCCCAGCATGGCATCGCGGCCATCAATCTTGAAAACAGGACCGGAGGCGTTGGCAGACAGGACGTCCAGCTTCGAGGTGGACTTGCCGCTCTCAATGTGCAGCACGGCCGGAGCCAGCGCGGCGCGCGAAGCGTCGGTACCTTGAATGAAATAGTCATAGCTGTTGGCTGCGATCAGATCGTTCAAGCCGTTCAAGCTGGTGTAGCCCGACAGCAAATCGCTCTTTTGAACGGTTTGCGAGTGAACCCAATTGGTGGCCACCGCCCAATTGCCGATATCGCCTTCAAGGCCGACCGAGAAATGCGTTCCTTCCGTCTGGTAGTCGCTTGCACGCTGTCCCGCGTCGAGCAGGCGCAAATTGACGGTGGCGCGCGTCACGGTTGCGGGGTCAACGCCAACATCAGGCAGCGCAGGCACAACATACCTGTTGTACAGAGAACTCCCGACCGCCAACGACAAGGTCTGGGCCGGTGGGGCAAAGCCCGCTTTCACCGAGGCCAGCGAATACAGCAATTCGCTGTGCAGGCGGAAGGTGCCTGGCAGCTTCACGTCCCCCGACACAAACGCCGACTTGTTCTCCGTCGCAGGCTGAAGATCGACGGTATTGGCGTAGTCCTGCCGGCACGCCTGACCGAGGGGAACGGAACCCGAGTTGGCGCCGCAATTGCCCCCGGTCACGAGTGTTGGAGCAAAAGGGCCGACCGCGTCCAGTCCGCCGCTGCGACGCAGCGTGACGTTGGGCGGATTGGAATTGGCTGAGGTCTGAAAGACATAGAGATTGCGGCCCGTCGAGTCCTGGAAAGGAATGATGCCCGTCCGGGTCCAGTCGCGCTGGCTGGCCAGGATGCGATCCAGTTTGGAATAGCTCAGGGCGCCGAAGAGGTTGAAGCCATCGGCATCAACACTGCCGAAGCCCTTGCTGATACTGAACTCGGTGTTCTTGCCGCCCGCCCGTTGGGGTGCGCCGATACTGAGATTGATCTCGCCGCTGGTGGTGTTCTTGCGAGTGATGAAATTCACCACACCGCCGATAGCGTCTGAACCGTAGAGGGCGGAGGCGCCATCCGTCAGGACCTCAACACGTTCGATTGCCGCCAACGGCAGTTGCTCGAGATTGACGGCGGAGCCGGTGCCAAATGATGCGATCCGACGGCCGTTCAACAGCACCAGCGTGTATTTGGAGCCCAAGTTTCGCAAGGAGACCGTGGTCACGCCCCCACCTCCGCCGTTCACCGACTGGCTGGTCGTGAACGATCCCTGAACCGACGGGAGGAGTTGAATCAGATCCGCCGCAGACGTCGCGCCCGTCTTGGCAATGTCCGCGTGCGTCATCGTGACCACGGGCAGTGAGCCCTCCGCTGCGATGCGCTTGATCGAAGAGCCGGTGATTTCAACCCGTTCGAGTTGCTGCGGCTGATCCTGCGCCATCGACGGCACCACCGCCGATCCGAGCGCGACCAAGACGGCAACACTGATGCTGGATTTCTTGAACATGAGATTCCTTGTGAATGAGAGGCGTGCGGATGACACGCACACGGAACTCGTCCGGATAGAACGAGTTCTCAGTTGGAGACCAGACCCGATTTGGGCGTGGACGCCGATTCACAGAAATCCCTAAGTTCTCAGCTTGTTGCTTGCTGTTCCTTCATCGATCGATTGCGGCTGTGCCTGAGCAAGATCAAGCGCAGATCAGCCGTGATGGTGATGCCCGTGATGCCGATGGTCATGCTCCCCCGCCCACCCAATAAAAGCATCCCTGCCCTGCACCAGCAACTCCACCTTCGCGCCAACCGGCAAGCACACCTTCGTCGGCACATGCCCGAACGGCAGGCCCGTCAGGATCGGCGTCTTGGTCAGCGCGCGCAGCGCGGCAATCGCTGACTTGAGGTTGTAGCCGCGGTCGACCTTGGTCTTGCGCCAGGCGCTGAATTCGCCCAGCACGATGGCCTTCTGCGCGTCGAGCACGCCCGCCATCTGCAGTTGCATCAGCATGCGCTCGACACGGAACGGTTGTTCGGCCACGTCTTCAAGGAAGAGGATGCCGCCCTTGATCTTCGGGAAGTGCTTGGTACCGAGCAGCGAACAGATCATGGCCAGATTGCCGCCCCACAAGGTGCCGGCCACGCCGAGGCCATCGAAGCCGGCTTCGGTGCGGAAGCCCACGGCTTCGAGCGCGCCGCTCATCGCTTCGACAAAGCAGCCCTCGGTCACATCGTCAACACCCCCCTCGTCATCCGAGCGGCCGAAATCGTCATACGCCACCGGCCCCGACCAGCTCTGCGCCTTCGTGTGCGCCAGCAGCCCCAGCTGCAGCGCCGTCAGATCGCTCATGCCAACCCAGCGCGTGCCGTGCTCGACGCTGTGCTGGATCAGCTTCCAGTCGATGCCGTCGAGCAAACGCGTTAGGCCGTAGCCGCCGCGCGAAGCCAGCGCCACGCTCGGCGCGGCCTTGGCGACGCGGTGGATGGCCGCCAGGCGCGTCGCGTCGTCACCGGCAAAGCGCTGATCTTTCAGCAAGGCGGCTTCGTCGATCTCCACCTCGAAACCCAGCTTGGTCAGACGCTTGGCTGCGCGCTTGAGCGTGGCGCCTTGCGCAATGGCGCCGGCGGGAGAGTAGATGGTCAGTGTGGTCATATTTGAGGGTCGTCGAGATGCAAGACCTCGCCGGTAGGAATGGGTTCGTCGGCGTGGGAATGCGAATGGCGCGCCGCGCGGCGCTGGCGCGCAGCCTCGCGGCGTTCGGCAAAGAAGTCGCGCAGCATCTGGCTCGATTGCTCGGCCAGCACGCCGCCTTCAATGTGCGTGTGGTGGTTGAGCTGCTTCTGCGCAAAGAGGTCGATCACCGATCCGGCCACGCCGGTCTTGGGATCGGGCGCGGCAAACACGACGCGCTTGAGCCGTGCGTGCATGAGCGCCATCGCACACATCGCACAGGGTTCCAGCGTCACGAACAGCTCGCATTCGGGCAGCCGGTAGTTCTCCAGCAGCGTGGCGGCATGGCGCAGCGCCACGATCTCGGCGTGCGCGGTCGGGTCATGTGTGGTGATCGGGCGGTTGTAGCCGGTGGCGATCACCTGGCCGTTGCGCATCAACACCGCACCCACCGGCACCTCACCCACGAGCCAGGCGTTGCGCGCCTGGTCCAGCGCCAGGCTCATCGCATATTCGTCGAGGCTCATGGTTGAGCAGCGGCCGAGGCAGCGGCGCTGGCGGCCTGGTCCATCGAGCTCTGTACCTGGTCCTTCACGGACTCCGGCAAGTTGCGCGAGGCCGATGCAGCGCCAGCGCTCGCAGCCGCTCGCGGCGCCAAGGTCTGAACCTGGTGCTTGACGTTGAACATGACGATCGCGAAGACGATCACGAGACCGAGGATGCTGAGGGCGGCGCGCATGGGCGCAAGTGTAGAGCCGGTGCCCAGCCTCGGCGCCGCGCGAGCAAATACAGGAATTCATGCCGCCGCGATGCGCGAACGGACCTCTCGATGGGGGATGTCTCCGTGCCTCGATTCGAGTCTTCTTGAGCCCTCTCATCGCTGGCTTCTCGGGGGATGGGCGAGACGCACGGCCAGCTTCATCCTGCGAAGGCGATCGGGAACTTCTTCCTGATTCGCAATGTTCTCCACGTCAATTCCACAGGGATGTTTCATGTCACGCAGTACCACGCTTTCTTTCTCGCACTTGCTTGTCGCTTCCGCTACTTTGCTGGCTGCGCTTGCAAATCCGGCCGTTGCCCAGACCGAAGCGCAACGCGCCGCCGCCACTGAGCGCCACGACGTGCACGCAGCCTGCCTCGATATCGACGCCTCGCTTAAAGAGAGCATCGTTCCCATCTGGACCCGCGAAGAGCCGATCGGCACGTTTCGCGTGTACTTCGAACTGAGCGGCACACGCATCCACGACGTTCGCGTCGCAGGTCTGAACACCAGGGCCTTGGCCGGAACGCGCAGCGCCATCCGCCATGCCGTGCAGACCCTGGATTGCAGCAACACCGCGACGGAATCGCAGCAGTTCAGCTTCCTCATCGAACTGCGCTCACCTGATGCTGCAACCGCAGGCGATCAACGCGTGGCGCTGCTCACACCCTGACGTACCTAGCTTGCCGTCCCCATCACCAGGTTCGGCAAGCCGGTCGCGATGCCGGGAAACACGCAGATCATCAGCACCGCCAGGAACATCAGCAGCACGAAGCCGCGCAGGTTCTGCACAAAACCGCCGCACAGGAAGGTGGCGCCAACGAGGCAGAACACTGCCGCTTCGTCCTGCCAGTCCGTCGAGGCATGCAGGTAGTAGCGCATCACGACGCTGGAAGTCAGGATCAGCGAAGCTGCCAGCAAGGCCAGCATGCCCAAGCCCGCCATGACGCGGTTGAGCTGCGCCAGCAGCCAAGCCAGCGGGCGCAACCAGCTGGGTGTGGCGGGATCGATCAGCGGTGCAGCAACAACGGCAGTCTCGGCAACATCAACACCAGGGCTCACAACAACTTCTGCGCCGCCTTCATCAAGGAGGCCGTGACCTCGCTGCGATCGGAAAAGTCCTTCCAGGCCGTGCGTTGCGCGATCGCCTGCCATTGCTTGAGCGTGGCTTCATCGATATCCCAGACCTGCGCGCCGGCCTTGGCATAGACCTCGGCGGCGCGTTTGTCATCCGCGCGAGCAGCATCGCGGCCGAAGGTCTCAAGCTCGGCGCCCACGGCCATGATGATGTCCTGCTGCGCCTTGGGCAGCGCCATGAAGATGTCCTTGGAGATCATCAACGGCTCAAGCATGAACCAGTAGGTGCGCTGGCGCCCCGAGGTCAGGTGCTTGGCGATCTCTTCGAGCTTGAAGGAGATGAAGCTGGTCGAGGACGTCATGGCCGCATCCATGGCGCCGGTCTGCATGGCCGCGTAGATTTCGTTCGACGGCAGCGAGATGACGGCGGCGCCGGCTTCCTTCAGCATCATGTCCATCTCGCGGCTGCCACCGCGCACTTTCAGGCCCTTGGCATCGGCCGGGCTCACCAGCTTGGTGGCGCGGCTGGCCACGCCGCCTGCCTGCCAGATCCAGCTGACAATGATCACGCCCTTCTTGTCAAGCACGCCGGCGAGCTGCTTGCCCACCTCGGCGTTCTTCCAGGCCGCGCCCACCTCGTAGTTGGGCACCAAGGCCGGCATCAGGCCGATGTTGGTTTCCGGCACTTCACCGCCCGCGTAGGACAGCGGCACCAGGCTCATGTCCAGCGCACCCTTGCGCAGGGCCGAGAACTGCGCGTTGGTCTTCATCAGCGAAGAGCCCGGATAGACCGAAGCCTTGAGCGCGCCGCCGCTGCGCTTCTCCACTTCGACTGCGAACTTGCGGCACAGGCGGTCGCGGAAGTCGCCTTCGTCGATCGTGCCGCCCGGAAACTGATGCGAGACCTTCAGGCCGGTGCCTTGTGCGAACGACAGGGTCGGCGTCAGCGCGGCCGCGCCCATCGCTTGCACGAGCGAGCGTCGAGTCAAAAACATGCTTGTCTCCTCAATGTTTGTGCGCATGATGATGAACCGTCCGGCTCGTGGCATCCGGTGGAACCCTTGGCATGGCGCCGCACGGGCGATCAATCGCCCCGTCTTTGCGTCCTGAGTCGATGCCGTGCTACCTTAGCGTTAGGCCCGCATCGACGGCCAAACCGGAGGGAAGCGATGAACTTGCTGTCAAATCTGCGTGTGGGCCGTCGTCTGGCCCTGGGTTTCGGGGTGCTGCTCTTGCTGGTACTCGCGATGGGCTTGTTTGCGATCAGCCGGGTCAACCGCGTGCAGGCCAGCGTCACAGATCTGGCCGAGGAACGTCTGCCGAGCACGCAGCAACTGGCGGCCATGGATGACGCCCTGAACGATATGCGCCGGGCCGAGATGCAGCTCGTACTGGGTGGTGACGCCCAGGCGATTGCTGAGGAAAGCAGCCGCATCACCCACCACTGGGAGATCATGCACAAGCTGCTTGAGGCCTACAGCGCCGATTTCGCGAGCAATGCGGAGCGCGATGGTTTCGCCAAGCTCAAGGAGACGATTGCGCAGTACAAGACTGCGCAGACCACGCTGCTGGCCATGGTGCACGAGGGCAAGACCACGGAGGCTGCGGCCTTCATGCGCGCCGGGTCGCGCAAGGACTTCCGTGCCACCACGGCGGCGATGGACGTGCTCAACAACGTCAATGCTGAATCCGTGAAGCTCGCCAACGCCGACGCAGTGCGCAACTACGACGAAGTCCTCTTCGGCATCTGGGCCATGGTGATCCTGGCCTTGGCGCTTGGCGGCGTTGTCGCCTGGATGCTGACCCGCTCCCTGACCGTGCCGCTGTCCTTCGCCTCGGCCACGGCCAACCGCATCGCCGGTGGCGACCTGACCGGCGTCGTGACCTCCACGCGCGGCGACGAGATGGGCGATCTGCTGCGCTCCCTCGCGCGCATGCAGGATGCGCTCAACCAGTCGGTGGGTGCCGTCAAGCGCAGCGCTGACCAGATCGCCGCAGCGAGCCAGGAGGTGTCCACCGGTGGGCATGATCTTTCGGCGCGCACTGAACAAGCGGCCTCCAGCCTGGAAGAGACTTCGGCCGCCATGCAGCAGGTGACCGAAACCGTGCGCCAGGGCGCGGAGTCCGCACGCCAGGCGCATCAACTCTCGCTGGCAGCCTCGGGCGTGGCCGCAAGAGGCGGTGCGGTGGTCGCACAGGTGGTGCAGACCATGGAGGGCATCCGCGCCACATCGCGCAAGATCGGCGACATCATCGGCGTGATTGACGGCATTGCCTTCCAGACCAATATCCTCGCGCTTAACGCGGCGGTTGAAGCCGCACGCGCTGGTGAACAGGGTCGCGGTTTCGCGGTGGTGGCGAGCGAGGTGCGCGGTCTGGCGCAGCGCAGCGCACAGGCCGCCAAAGAGATCAAGACCTTGATCTCGGGCTCGGTGACACAGGTCGAGGAAGGCGCTCAGTTGGTGGGCGACGCGGGCACGACGATGCGCGATGTGGTGTCATCGATCGAACGCGTCAACGCGCTGATCGCGGAGATTGCTGCCGCCGTGTCGATGCAGACCGAGAGCCTGGGCGAGGTCAACACCGCCATCGGCCAGCTCGATGGCATGACGCAGCAGAACGCCTCGCTGGTCGAGGAATCGGCTGCGGCCGCCGAATCCTTGCGGGATCAGGCGGCCATGCTGGCCGATGTGGTGGCGCAGTTCAAGCTGCACGCCGCTGTTTGAACGGCGGCAGCTTCCACGGCACTCAGGCCGCCACTTCGAGCTCGGCCAGCACCGAATCGTTCTCGGAATGCTGCGCAAAACCCGCTTGCTCGCTGGCGGACATGGCCCAGTCAGCGGCCATTTCCATGTACGAGTAGCTCGAGCGGATGGCGCGGCGGATCGCGTCGATCTCGCCCTGTGCGGGCTCATGGCCCAGCAGCGTGGCGATGATTTCCAGCGCTTCCCAGGGATGCGTGTCGTCGTACTCGGCGTGCACGCGCAGCCAGCGCATGGCCGGGCCGCGGATGTCTTCGGGCAGCGAGTTGGCGTAGTCCTTCTTGGAGCACACCAGGCACGACCATTCGCCGGTCGCGCCTTCCACCGCGAAGTTCGTCGCGGCCATGCCCACGGCCAGGCTCGAACGGTCGGCGATCTGCCAGCACCAGTGGGCCAGCGCGTTCATCGCGTCATGCCCTTCCGAGTGGCGCAGATCATCGAGCGTCACGTCGGCCGACTTGGCCCATTCGACCCAGTGGTCCGCGTGCTTCTGCTCGACGCGGATGTTGTGCATCAGGTAGCGGCGCGCCATGTCGTGGCCTGTGCTCTCGCCAAAGCTGATCTTCTCGAGGTTCTTGGCCATGAAGCGCGGGAACTGCTCGATGGTCGACCAGGTGCCGATCAGGAAGCGGCGCATCACCGGCAGCGGCAGACGCGCGTCGCGCATCAGCGAGAACAGGCGGTGATTGATGATGCGCTGCTTGTCGGCATCAGTAGAGCGAACGACCTGCTGCAGCCACAGGGGGTAGCTGTTCAGGTCTTTCAGTTCGCCGGTACGCTTGAATTCGATCAACATGGCTCTCGCTCCTGATAAGGAAGTTGCGAGTGTTGAGGAATTGCAAGCCGCGCAAACCGTGAATAAATGCTCAATTCACGGCCATTTGCGCCAAATCAACAGACTCAGCTGAACAATCGTCGCGCAGCCAACGATCCAGCCGCCAAGTCGCGTTCGGCCAGGGCTTTGTAGCGCGTGGCGAGCTCCGCATCGATCGTGGCAAAGGCGTGCAGGTTCAGCACATGACCGGCGTCATCGCAGATGTCGGCTTCCAGATCGCGGGCGAGGCCGCGAGCGGACTCCTGCCAGGAGGCGAAAGGTTCTTGCGATTCGGGCGTCTGCGGTACGTCGAGCGAGAGGGTTAGCTCACGCAGGCTGGAGCCTTGCGGGTCCTCGGCCAGCGCGGCTTGCGGCTCGAAGTTGAGCGCCAGCACGGGCGGCATCCCCTCCTCCGCTGCGGCCAGCACCAGGCGGCCGGGCACGGCGCCGGGCACGAAGCCGTGGCGCAGCGCGGCCTGCTGCACGAAGCCGAGCGTCCAGCTGGCGCCCTGCGCGCGCAGGCTGACCGCGAGCTGGGCGTCGTTCTCGCTGGCGAACTGGTCGAGCTCGCGCGCACGCGCCACCACGTCCAGCATGTCGGGGAACTGCGCGAAGCCGCTGATGCCTTCCACAAAGGCCTGCACCTTCTGCACGAACTCCGAGTATTCGATCTCGTTGAGCGCGCCGCTGCGGTTGGCCATCTGCAAGCCGGCCTGGAACTCGCCGTAGCGCTGGCCGGGCATGGGCAGCTCCCACTCGCCGCTTTCAGTATTGAGGCCTTCGATATGGAAAGGCTTGGTGCCGGCGCGGCGGCTGCCGGGCAGGTGCGTGATCGCCATTTCCCCGCTGACCGGGGCTTCGAGCGTGAGCTGCGCGATCGCGTCAATCAGCGCGTCGATGCGCGCCGAAGGACGGCGCGGGGGCCGACCGACTTCAGGCAAGGTGGACTCTTCTTCCGTGCCTTCGGGGGCGGCGGGATGCAGCGGGTCGAGCTGCGGCTCCACCGGCTGCGTGGGCAGCGCCCTGCGCGGGCCGGCCTTGCGTGCCGCCCAGGCGCCTTGGCCAATGACGAAAGCCAGCACGAGACCACCGAGTATGGCCAGCATTGCGGTCAGCGTCATACGGCCTCCGCCATCGCCAGGGCCTTGTCCATATCGACGGCCACGATGCGCGAGACGCCCTGCTCCTGCATGGTCACGCCAATCAGCTGTTCTGCCATTTCCATTGCGATCTTGTTGTGCGAGATGAAGAGGAACTGCGTGCTCGCGCTCATTTCAGCCACCAGCTTGGCATAACGCTCTGTATTGGCGTCATCCAGTGGCGCGTCCACTTCGTCCAGCAGGCAGAAAGGTGCCGGGTTGAGCTGGAAGATGGCGAACACCAGCGCGATCGCGGTGAGCGCCTTCTCGCCGCCCGAGAGCAGGTGGATGGTGCTGTTCTTCTTGCCGGGCGGCTGGGCCATCACCTGCACGCCGGCATCGAGGATCTCGGCGCCGGTCATCACGAGCTTGGCCTGCCCGCCGCCGAACAGCACGGGGAACATGCGGCCGAAGTGCTCGTTGACCTGCTCGAAGGTGCTGTTCAGCAGATCGCGCGTTTCGAGGTCGATCTTGGCGATCGCGTCTTCGAGCGTCTTCATGGCCGAGAGCAGGTCGGCGTTCTGCGCATCGAGGAAGTTCTTGCGCTCGCGCGAGGCGGTCAGCTCGTCGAGCGCAGCCAGATTGACGGCGCCCAGCGCAGCAATCTCGCGCGTGATGCGGTCGATCTCGCCTTGCAGGCCGTAGAGCTTGACCTCGCCGGCCGCGATCGTGGCCGCCAGCGCTTCGAGGTCAACCGCGTTGGCGATCAGCTGCTCCATGTACTGCGCGCCACCGAGCTGGGCGGCCTGTTCTTCCAGCTGCAGCTTGGTCAGGCGCTCGCGCAGCGGGTCCAGGCTGCGCTCGAATTCCAGGCGCTGCTCGTCGGCCTTGCGCAGGCGCTGGGTCAGGTCGTCGTAGTTGCTGCGCACGGCGGCCAGCTGCTGTTCGCGCTCCAGCTTGATCGCGAGCGCATCCTGCAAACCGGCCTGCGCGGCGGCATCGTTGAGGCTGTCCAGTTCCTGTTGCAAGGAGGCGCCGGAAGCGATATTGGTCTGCTCCTGTTGAGCGGCGGTTTCAATCGCGCGTTGCAGTTCGGCGCGGCGCGAGGCCAGGCTGCGGGCGCTGAACTGCGCCTCCTGGGCGCGGCGCTCCAACGCGCGCAACTGCTCGCGCGCCTGTGTCAGCGCGCGGTCGGCGTTGATCACGGCATCGTCGAGCTCGGCATGCTTTTCCTGGCAGTTGGCCAGCTGCATGTCGAGCTCTTCAAAGCGTGCCTCGCCGGTCATGCGGCGTTCTTGCAACTCTTCCGATTGCGCGTCGATCTCCGCCAGCTCTTCATCAAGCTGGCGGCTGCGGCTGCCGGCGGCCTCGGCCTGGCTCGTCAGGCGCAGCAGTTCCACATGGAGTTGGTGAGCACGCGTCTGCACTTCGGTCGCTTCGCGGCGCTGCTGCGTGAGCGTCAGCGCCGCCTCGGTATTGGCCGCTTCCACACGCACAAGCTGGCTGCGCGCCTCATCGGCAATCAGCCCTTGAGCGCGCAGTTCCAGCACCAGGTGCTCGATCTCCTGTGCGCGGGCCAGCATGCCGGCCTGTTCGGAATCGGGCGCGTAGAAGCTGACCGCGAACTGGCCGACGCCGTGGCCCTCGCGGGTCATGATCAGCTCGCCATGCTTGAGCTTGTCGCGGTTGGCCAGCGCTTCGTCGAACGAGGCGGCCGTGTAGACACCTTCGAGCCAATCGTTGAGCAGCGCCTTCAGGCCCGCATCGTCAAGGCGCAGCAGGTCGGACAGCTTGGGCAGCGTGTCATGTGTGTTGGCAATGCCGGCCTGCGGTGCCGAATAGAAAGCCAGCCGCGCGGGCGGCGCATCCGCTGCGAAGGCGCGCACCATGTCCAGCCGGCCGACCGACAGCGCGCCCATGCGCTCGCGCAGCGAGGCTTCGAGCGCGTTCTCCCAGCCCTGGCTGATGTGCAGCTTGGTCCACAGGCCTTGCAGACCTTCGAGCCCATGCTTGGCCAGCCAGGGCTTGAGCTTGCCTTCGGTCTGCACTTTTTCTTGCAGCGCCCGCAGCGCGTCGAGACGGGCAGAAAGATCGGATTGACGTGCCAGCTGCGCGTTCGCGTCGTCCTGCGCTTTGCGGCGTGCTTCTTCCAGCTGCGGCACGCGCTCCTGCGCTTCGTGCAGGCGAGCCTCGGTCATTTCACGGGTTTCTTCAGCCTGAGCGCTCTGAGCCTTCAAGGCTTCGAGCTTCTCGGCATCGGGCATCGTCAGCCCCTGGCGCTCGGTGGCGAGACGCTCGCGACGGCCGCGCAACTGGCGCGACTGCTCTTCGATATTGCGGCTCTCGGCGGCCAGCACCTGGATTTGCTGCTGCACCTGCACGACGACCGCGCGCTGCTCGTTGGCGCGGCCTTGTGCGGCACGCAAGCCGTCTTCGGAATTCGGCAGATGCATCTGCTGCTCTTCGGCCTGCGCGGCAAGCAGCTCGCTTTGTTCTTCGGCAGCGGCAATCTGCTCGGCGATCGTTTCCTGCTCGGCAGCGGCTTCGGCGGCGCGCTCGGCCCACTGGGCGCTCTGCGTTTGCAATTCGATCAACCGAGCCTGCACACGCTGGCGGCCTTCGACCACGTAGCGGATGCGCTCTTCCAGGCGGCTCACTTCGAGCTGCGCCTCGGCATAACGGCCTTGTTCGACGTGCAACTGATCGCCGGCCGCGTAATGTGCCTGGCGGATCTCTTCGAGCAGGGCCTCGACCTGACGCAGTTCGGCGATGCGCGATTCAAGCGCATTGGTCGCTTCCAGATGCGAGGCCTTGACGCGCGTTTCTTCACTCGCGGCATCGCGATGCTTCAAGAACCAAAGCTGGTGCAGCTTCAGCGTGCCCGAGTCCTGCAAGGCGCGGTAGTTCGTCGCCACCTCGGCCTGCTTCTCGAGCTTCTCGAGGTTGTTGTTCAGCTCGCGCAGGATGTCGTCCACGCGGGTCAGGTTCTCGCGCGTGTCCTTGAGTCGGTTCTCGGTCTCGCGCCGGCGTTCCTTGTATTTGGAGACGCCGGCCGCCTCTTCGAGGAACATGCGCAGCTCTTCGGGCTTGCTCTCGATGATGCGGCTGATCGTGCCCTGGCCGATGATGGCGTAGGCGCGCGGGCCGAGGCCTGTGCCGAGGAACACGTCCTGCACGTCACGGCGACGCACGGGCTGGTTGTTGATGAAGTAGCTGCTCGAGCCGTCGCGCGTCAGCACGCGCTTGACGGCGATCTCGGCGTACTGGCTCCATTGGCCACCGGCGCGTGCGTCTTCGTTCGAGAAGATCAGCTCCACGCTGGCGCGGCTCGCGGGCTTGCGGTTGCCGGAGCCGTTGAAGATCACGTCCTGCATGGACTCGCCGCGCAGCTCGCTCGCCTTGCTCTCGCCCAGCACCCAGCGCACCGCATCCATGATGTTGGATTTGCCGCAGCCGTTGGGGCCCACCACACCGACCAGTTGCCCGGGCAGTTGGAAGTTGGTGGGCTCGGCGAAGGATTTGAAGCCGGCCAGCTTGATGGAGTTGAGGCGCATCTAGGCGATGTCTTGGGCGTGTCTAAACCATTGATTTATTTACCAAAAAACCCTTTACAGGGACTCTTGGCAGGGGCCGGATGATAACATTCGCCCCCTCCCAGAATACCCGCCCCATCATGGCCAAGAACCCTGCCTCCAAGACCGCCGCCAAAGCGTCCACCAAAGCGTCCACCAAGACCGCGCCCAAGATGCGTGAGATGCCCCCGAACCCGCCGTCGGCCCCGAGCAAGGAAATCCACGTCTTCCCCAACCCCGCGCCCGAGCGCGACTACGTGATCCAGTTCCAGGTGCCCGAGTTCACCTGCCACTGCCCGCTGACCGGCCAGCCCGACTTTGCCCACTTCACGATCGACATGATTGCGGACCAGCTCTGCGTCGAGCTGAAGAGCCTCAAGATGTACTTTTGGAGCTACCGCAACGAGGGCGCGTTCCACGAGAAGGTGACCAACACCATCATGGAAGACATCATCAAGGTCACGAACCCGCGCTTCATCCGCATCACCGCCAAGTGGTACGTGCGCGGCGGCATCTACACCAATGTGGTGACCGAGCATCGCAAGAAGGGCTGGAAGCCCGCGCCGCGCGTGGATCTGCCGACGCACGGCATGCAGACTGGGCTCGCCTGAAGGGAAATACAGTATCCGGAACGCAGAGGGCGCAAAGGGACGCAGAGCGCGCGGAGCATTGGGCTTGAAGCGCTCACTTCTCTCTGCGTCCTTTGCGTCCCTTTGCGCCCTCTGCGTTCCGGAAACTGGAAACTGGAAACTGTGATGGCCTACACCACATCCAGCATCATCTGATCATCACCGGATCTTTTCGCCAGTCGGCGAAGTTCGACTGGATCAGTCTCGGTGAATCCATCACCGAGACATAGTGCTTGAGCCGGGCGTCGAATTCGGCCAGCCGGCCAATGCAGGCGCTCTTCTTGGACCAGCCCACGAAGACCGGCGCCACGGCCACAAAAGGCTTGAGCACCGTGTACTTGTCCTCCTGCCCCGAGGTGACCAGGTAGGTCTCCGCCGGGAAATGCGGGGAGATGAAGTAGTCGATCCGCCGGGCCTTGAGCTTCAGGAAGTTCTCCTGGATGCCGGGGCCGTCCTCCACATCGAGCGAGTGCGCGACGTATTCATCGAGCCCGTTGCCGAAGCGCGTGGCGCGCGTCACGCCGCCGTGGCGCTTGCGCAAGTCCTCACGGCCGTGGAAATTCTTGATCGTCTCGCCGGCCCGCATGAAGACGGAGGTCGGGTTGCTGAAGATCGCCGTATCGCTGAACGCCAGAAAAGCCTCGCGCTCGGCGTTGCGCTTGAGCTCGGTGATGATGTCCACCTCGCCCGTTTCCGCAAAGCGCAGCAGCCGCGCGAACGGGCCGGCGTAGCGGAGCTCGTAAGGCAGATCCATGCCGCGCAGGATGGTCAGCACCACGTCGACGCTGGCACCGCGCAGCGTCTTGCCGTCGAACCACGCGTAAGGCGGGAACTCGGGGTCGGCGCTGACGACGACCTTGCGGCATTCGGCCGGTGCCGCAGCCGCGGCAGCAGTCGCCGACAAGGCCAACAAGGCACTCGCACACAAGAAGACGCCCAGGCGCACAAAAGCAAACATCTCAGCTCCCGTCGAGGGGCGGATTGCATCGCCGGTGCCCTCATGTCGCCCTATCATGATGCCATGACCCACGCTGCCAATCCTCGACTCAAGCTGCTCAAGCCCTATCCCTTTGAACGACTGCGTGAAATCAACGCAGATGTCACACCTAACGCCCAATTCAGTGCGATCAGCCTCGGCATTGGTGAACCCAAACACCCCGCGCCCAAGCTTGTGGAAGACGCGCTGGCGGCGAGCGTCAAGAGCCTGGCTGCCTACCCCGCCACGGCCGGTCTGCCGGCGCTGCGCGAATCGATCAGTGGCTGGCTCGAGCGCCGCTACGGCCTGAAGCTCGACCCGGCCACGCAGATCCTGCCCGTCAACGGCTCGCGTGAGGCGCTGTTTGCATTGGCCCAGACCGTGATCGACCCGAGCCGTCCCGGCGCGACCGTCGTTTGCCCGAACCCCTTCTATCAAATCTACGAAGGCGCGGCCCTGCTCGCCGGCGCGCAGCCCGCTTTCGCCAACAGCGACCCGGCCCGCAACTTCGCGGCCGATTGGTCGGCCATCGACGAAGCGACCTGGGCGCGCACGCAACTGCTCTATGTCTGCTCGCCCGGCAACCCGACCGGCGCGGTGATGCCGCTTGAAGAATGGCGCACGCTGTTTGAGCTCTCCGATCGCCACGGCTTCGTGATCGCCTCGGACGAGTGCTATTCGGAGATCTATTTCCGCGAGGAAGCGCCGCTCTCAGGCCTGGAGGCCGCGCACCAACTCGGCCGCACCGACTATCGCAACCTCATCGCCTTCACGAGCCTGTCCAAGCGCAGCAATGTGCCCGGCATGCGCTCGGGCTTCGTGGCCGGCGATGCCGCGTTGATCGCCAAGTTCCTGCTCTACCGCACCTATCACGGCAGCGCGATGAACCCGATGATCCAGGCCGCCAGCATCGCCGCATGGAACGACGAGGCCCATGTGATCGCCAATCGCGAGCAGTACCGCGCCAAGTTCGCGGCGGTCACGCCACTGCTGGAGCCGGTGCTTGACGTGCGCCTCCCCGACGCCGGTTTCTACCTCTGGGCGGGTGTTCCCGGGGGCGACGACATTGCCTTCGCGAAGGGGCTGCTGGCTCAATACAATGTCCAGGTTCTGCCCGGCAGCCTGCTGGCGCGCGAGGCGCATGGCCTCAACCCGGGCGCAGGGCGCATCCGCATGGCGCTGGTGGCCCCGACGGCCGAGTGCGTGGAAGCTGCCAAGCGCATCGTCTCCTTCACCAATTCCCTGCTTTGAGTATTTCCATGACCGACAAACTGCAAGCCGTTATCGACCTGGCCTGGGAAGGCCGCGCCAGCATCAGCCCGACCAACTCGCCCGAAGTGCGCGAGGCCGTGGAGCATGTGATTGCCGAGCTGGACGCGGGCCGCCTGCGCGTGGCCGAGCGCCAGAGCGTCGGCCAGTGGACCGTGCACCAGTGGATCAAGAAGGCCGTGCTGCTGTCCTTCCGCCTGAACGACAACAAGCTGATGGGCGCCGGCGACATGAGCTTCTTCGACAAGGTGCCGACCAAGTACGGCAACCTCGACGAAGCCACGCTGCGCACGATGGGCGTTCGAGTGGTGCCGCCGGCCGTGGCTCGCCGCGGCAGCTTCCAGGCCAAGAACGTCGTGCTGATGCCTTCGTACGTGAACATCGGCGCCTACGTCGATGAAGGCGCGATGGTCGACACCTGGGCCACCGTCGGCTCCTGCGCACAGATCGGCAAGAACGTGCACTTGAGCGGCGGCGTCGGCATCGGCGGCGTGCTCGAGCCTTTGCAAGCCAACCCGACCATCATCGAAGACAACTGCTTCGTGGGCGCGCGCTCCGAAGTCGTCGAAGGCGTGATCGTCGAAGAAAACTCGGTCATCTCGATGGGCGTCTACATCGGCCAGAGCACGCCGATCTACGACCGCGAGACTGATACCGTCAGCTACGGCCGCATCCCGGCCGGCTCGGTCGTGATCAGCGGCAGCCTGCCCAAGGCCGACGGCAAGTACAGCCTCTACGCTGCGATCATCGTGAAGAAGGTCGATGCGGGCACGCGTGCCAAGACGAGCATCAACGACCTGCTGCGCGCATAACTCAACATTTCAGCGGAGACTGGCATGAGCGGAAACATGGAGCGCATCCTGCGCCTGATGGCCGAAAAAGGCGCGTCGGACGTCTTCCTGTCGGCCAAGATGCCGGTGCTGGTGCGCCTCAACGGCCAGATGGTGCAGCTGTCTGACCAGGTGCTCGGCCCCTC
Organism: Burkholderiaceae bacterium; assembly: GCA_036500605.1. Taxonomy (GTDB): domain Bacteria; phylum Pseudomonadota; class Gammaproteobacteria; order Burkholderiales; family Burkholderiaceae_C; genus JAFALK01. Next base: position 105,857 of record DASYBU010000016.1, on the reverse strand, counting down.
GCAGCCGCGCCAATTGGTGGCCGAGGTGATCGAGCCCGCGCAACTGGCCGAGCTCGACCAGACCGGCGAGCTGAACATGGCCGTCTCGGTGCCGGGCGTGGGCAGCTACCGGCTTTCCGGCTTCCGCCAGCGCGGTTCGATCGCCGCCGTGTTCCGCCACATCCCGCACAACATCCCGACGATCGAGAGCCTCGCCCTGCCGCCGATCCTGGGCAAGCTCGTGCAGGAAAAACGCGGCCTGATCCTGATGGTCGGCGCCACCGGCACCGGCAAGAGCACCACGCTCGCAGCCATGCTGGAAACGCGCAACCAGAGCATGGCCGGCCACATCCTCACCATCGAGGATCCGCTCGAATACCTGTTCACCAACAAACGCTCGGTCGTCAACCAGCGCGAAGTGGGCCGCGACACCGCCTCGCTGCAGGTCGCCTTGAAGAACGCGCTGCGTCAGGCGCCCGACTGCATCCTGATCGGCGAAATCCGCGACCGCGACACCATGACGGCCGCGATCTCCTACGCGCTGTCGGGCCACCTGGTGCTGGCCACCCTGCACGCCAACAACACGTATCACGCGCTGAACCGGATCCTGTCCTTCTACACGCCCGAGTCGCGCCCCGCGCTGCTGAACGACCTGGCCGCCGGCCTCAAGTCGATCATCTCGCAGCGCCTGGTGCGCAAGATCGCGGGCGGCCGCACGCCGGTGATCGAGATCCTGCTCAACACCAAGCTGATCTCCGAGATGGTCGAGCGCGGCGACTTCAACGGCGTCAAGGAGGCGATGGAGAAATCGATGGCCGAAGGCTCGCAGACCTACGAAGAACACTTCGCGCAGATGATCAACGACGGCGTGATCACCCGCGAGGAAGGCCTGGCCTTTGCCGACTCGCCCACGAACCTGCTGTGGCGCCTGCAGAACGACCCGACGGGCACCAAGCCGCAGTCCGCCAAGGTCGAGGAAGTGGCCGACGACGAGGCCACCTTCACCGAAATCACACTCGATGTGAACCAGGAATAAGGCGCGGGCATGAAGACGCTTCAACTGCTTGAGGCCCTGATTGCCCGCGAATCGGTCACCCCTTCGGACGCTGGCTGCCAGGACCTGATCGCCGCACGGCTCGAGCCGCTGGGCTTCATCATCGAACGCCTGGACAGCGGCCCGCCCGGCCACCGCGTGAGCAATCTGTTTGCCAAGCGCGTCGGCCAGGCCGCCGATGCGCCAGTCCTGCTGTTCGCCGGCCATACCGATGTGGTGCCCACCGGCCGCATCGACACCTGGACCAGCGCGCCCTTCGTGCCCAGCTACCGCGACGGCCGCATCTACGGGCGCGGCGCGGCCGACATGAAGGGCTCCGTCGCCGCGATGGTGGTGGCCGCCGAAGAATTTGTCGCGACGCATCCCGATCACGCCGGCACGCTGGCCCTGCTTTTGACGAGCGACGAAGAGGGCCCCGCGATCGACGGCACGCAAGCCTGCTGCGAGGTCTTCAAGGCACGCGGCGAACGCCTCGACTGCTGCATCGTCGGCGAACCCACCTCGGTCGAACAGCTCGGCGACATGATCAAGAACGGCCGTCGCGGCACACTGTCCGGCCGGCTGAATGTGCGCGGCGTGCAGGGCCACGTGGCCTACCCGCAACTGGCGCGCAACCCGATCCACCAGGCCGCCGCCGCACTGGCCGAACTGGTGACGATCATCTGGGACGCCGGCAACGACTACTTCCCCGCCACCAGCTTCCAGATCTCCAACCTCAATGCCGGCACCGGCGCCACCAACGTGATCCCCGGCGAGATGGTGGCTGACTTCAATTTCCGCTTCTCGACCGAATCCACGCCTGAGCAACTGCGCACACGCGTGCATGACCTGCTCGATCGCCACGGCCTCGACTACACGATCGCCTGGACGCTCGGCGGCGAGCCCTTCCTCACGCCGATCGGCAGCCTGAGCGATGCGCTCACGCAAGCCATCGAAGCCGAACTCGGCCGCAAGCCCGCGCTCTCCACCACCGGCGGCACGTCAGACGGCCGCTTCATCGCCAAGCTCTGCCCGCAGGTGATCGAGTTCGGCCCCATCAACGCCACCATCCACAAGATCGACGAGAACATCCCGGTCGACAACGTGGAGCCGCTGAAGAACATCTACCGGCGCGCGATGGCACTTCTGTTGGCCTGACCGAGCACAAACACCGAGGTCTTGCTCCTCAAAACCTCCCCTCGGCTGAACTAAAGTCGTGCGCCAGCAGACGGGTTCAGAGCGCGAAGCGCCACCCGCCCGCAAAACACAAGGGAGAAGGTGGTGGGCATGTATTTCAAGCCGTATCGCGGTATCTGGAAAAGCTGTGTGTCCGGCCCAGCTCTGGCGTTGAGCCTCACGATGCTGTCGAGCCCCGCTGCGGCGGACTGCAAGCTCACCCCGATCGAGCTGCCCGTCACCCTGATCGGCTCGCGAGCCGTCGCCACCTTGGGCATCAATGGCACGCAGGTTCCCCTGATCGTGGACAGCGGCGCCTTCTTCAGCATGCTGACCCATGCAGTGGCCGAGCAACTGAAACTGCCGCTCGAAGTGCTGCCCGAAGGGATGAACATCAACGGTGTGACAGGCTCGATGGAAGCCGACCTGACCACCGTGAAGCGCGTGCAGCTGCGCAACGGCGAGATCGCGAATGTGGACTTCGTCGTCGGCGGCAATATCGGCAGCGAGGGCAGCGTGGGCCTGCTGGGACGCAACTTCCTGGGCGCCGGCGACGTCGAATATGACCTCGCCCACGGCGTCATCAAGCTCTTCTTCCCCAACGACGACTGCGGCGAGCAGAACATGGCCTATTGGGCGGAGGGGGGCAAGACGGTCTCCGAGATCGTGATGCTGGAAGACTACAAGCCGAAGTCCAAGTCCAAAGCCAGATCCAGCAGGCCGCCGATCCGGGGCTTCGCCGAGCTCAACGGCAAGCGGATCGAAGTCATGTTTGATACGGGCGCCTCGTCCACCGTCTCGCTGAGCGCGGCCCGGCGAGCCGGCATCACCGACATGACCCCGGCCGGCAAGATCCACGGCGTCGGCCGCGGCGAAGTGGACCGATGGACGGCGCCCGTCGAGCGCTTCGCGATCGGCAGCGAAACGATCTCCAACGTCCGGCTGGCCATCGGCGATTTCGACCTCAAGAACGCCGACATGCTGCTCGGCATCGACTTCTTCCTCTCGCACCGCATCTACGTCTCGAAGCGGCAGCGGCGCGTGTATTTCACGTACAACGGCGGAACGATCTTCAAGCTTGATGCCCTGGAGATGGCCAAGTCGGGAACGACCGACACCGCCTCAAATGCCGCCAGTGCCCCTGTTGCGACGACCTCTGCAGCGAGCGGCGCGGACGAGCCCACCGATGCCGCGGGCTTTGCGCGGCGCGGCGCGGCGTCGGCCGCGCGCCTGGACTACGCCAGCGCCCTGGCCGACTTGAACCGCGCCTGCCAGATGGCACCTCAGATGGCCGACTATTTCGCGCGCCGCGCAGCCGTGCACGAGGCGATGCGCCAGTTCTCGCTGGCCTTGAAGGACCTGGACACGGCGCTGCAACTCGATCCCGCGCATGCCGAAGCGCGCGTGCGCCGCGCCACGCTGCTCGCGGCCACGAAGAACCGCCGCAGTGCGATCGAGGACCTGCGCACGCTGGACCAGACGCTGTCGCCCCAGGCGAACGAGCGCTTGCGACTCGCGCAGCTCTACCAGGCCCTCGACATGCCCGAAGCCGCGATCCCGCAATGGACCGCCTGGATCGCCGCGCATCCGAACGACGTCCTGCTCGGCCGGGTCTACAACGACCGCTGCTGGGCTCGCACGAGCTTGAACACCGAGCTCAAGGCAGCGCTCGACGATTGCGACGAAGCCGTCCACCGAGAGGGCAAGGCGGGCGTGGCCTACAACACGCGCGGCTGGTTGCGCCTGCGCCAGGGGGATGCGAGCAAGGCCCTGGCCGATTTCGACCGCGCGCTTGAGCTCAATCCCAACTTCGTCTGGGCGGTCTACGGGCGCGGCATCGCCCGGCGCAAGCTCGGCGATGAAGCCGCGGGGCAGGCCGATCTGGCGGCGGCCCGCAAGCTCAGGCCCACAGTTGACGCTGAAAACGCGCGTTATGGCTTTTCCGCCGAGCAACAGGCCTTGGCCCCCACAAGATAAGGGCGTCGCGATGTTCGTTTGCTCTGCGCGACGCCTCCGCGCCGCAAAAATATTCTTGCCCAGCGCGGTCATCGCACTGAGTTTCTTGCTGATGCTGCCGAAACCGGCCTCGGCGGCGTGCAAGCTCCAGACGCTTGAATTGCCCGTGACCATGGTCGGCCTGCGGGCCGTCACCACCCTGGGCATCAACGGCACGGAGGTACCGCTGATCGTGGACAGCGGCGCCTTCTACAGCTTCCTGACGCATGCTGCCGCTCAGCAATTGAACCTGCGGATCGGCTCCCTCCCCTACGGCTTTCGCATCGAGGGTTTGACCGGCTCGGTCGATGCCGGGCTCACGACCGTGAAGACCGTGAAAGTGGGTAACAGCGAGATCCCGAACGTCGAGTTCATCGTCGGCGGCAATGCCGAGACCAACGGCACGATGGGCTTGCTGGGCCGCAACTTCCTGGCCATCGCGGACGTCGAATACGACCTCGCGCATGGCTCCATCAAGCTGATCTTCCCCAACGATGATTGCAGCAAGACCATGATGGCGTACTGGGCTGGCGACAAGCCCGTCGGCGAGCTCGAGCTTCAGGACAGCAACCGCTCATCGAAGGTGCCGGCCATCGTGGGCACCGCGCGGCTCAACGGCAAGAAGCTCGACGTCCTGTTCGACACCGGCGCCCTCTCGTCGGTCTCGCTCAGCGCGGCCAAGCGAGCCGGCATCACCGACATGAAGCCGAACGGCCGGATCTACGGTGCGGGGCGCGGCAACGCCGAATCCTGGACCGCGGTGGCCGACAAGTTCGAGCTCGGCGGCGAAGCGATCTCGAACATCCGCATGGAAGTTGCCGATTTCTCGGACAACGATTTCGACATGATGCTGGGCATCGACTTCTTCCTCTCGCACCGCATCTACGTCTCGAAAAAACAGCATCGCATGTACTTCACGTACAACGGCGGCCCGGTCTTCCTGCTCAGTGCGGTCGAGCGCGCCAAGGCGGCGGGGCACGCCTTGCCGGCGGGCGCGGCCAACGCCGAGAGTGCTGCAAGCGCTGCCGCAAGCGCAGACGAGCCCACCGATGCAGTCGGCTACGCGCGGCGCGGTGCAGCCTCCGCCGCGCGCCTCGATTACGCCCACGCCCTGGCCGATCTGGACCATGCCTGCGAGATGGCACCCCAGGTCGCCGACTACTTCGTGCGGCGCGGTGCCGTGCACGAGATGGCGGGGCAGCAAGAGCTGGCCATGAGGGATTTCAGTGCAGCGCTGCGGCTCGACGCCCTGCTGGCCGAGCCTCGCCTGCGCCGCGCCGAGTTGCGCGCCCAGGCCAAGGACCGCGAAGGCGCGATCCAGGATCTGCAAATGCTCGACAAGATCCTGGCGCCCCAGGCCAGCGAGCGCCTGCGGATCGCCCGGCTCTACCAGCATCTCGAGCTGCACGAAGCGGCCCTGCCACAGTGGGGCTTGTGGATCAAGTCCCACCCGAAGGACCACGAACTGGCCACGGTCTACAACAACCGCTGCTGGGCGCGCATGCTGCTGAACGTCGAGCTCAAGGAAGCACTCGACGACTGCGACGAGGCCATCGACCGCAACTCAGACGATGGCTCCTACTACGACAGCCGCGCCTGGCTGCGCCTGCGCCGCGGCGAACTGCGCAAGGCGCGCAGCGATTTCGATCACGCGCTGGAGCTTCGGCCGAAGACCAGTTGGTCGCTCTACGGGCGCGGCATCGTGCGTCGCAAGCAGGGCGAATTGGCGCAAGGCCAGGCCGACATCGAGGCCGCCCGCCAGCTCGACAAGACGATCGACGACAACGCCGCGCGCTACGGGCTGGCCGCGGATCCGGTCGCATCGGCGGACACGGCCGCGCCGCCAAAGCCACCCGCCGAAGCCGCCAGCCGCTAGGTCCGGAGGCGGCGCCGTCGCCCCATCGGCGACAATCGCCGCTTCCCCAGTCCTGGCAACCATGAAGTTACTGCAATGCATCGAGGCCCAAGCCGCCCGCTTATCTGAAGCGGGCGTTTCGTTTGGGCATGGCACGATCAGCGCGCTCGACGAAGCCGTCTGGCTCGCGCTGTGGCGCCTGGGCTTGCCGCTCGACACCCTGCACGAGCATGAGGAAGACGAGCTCTCAGCAGAACAGCAAGCCTCGATCGAGGCGCTCGTGGGCGAACGCATCGCCACCCGCAAGCCCGCCGCCTACCTCACGCAGGAAGCGTGGCTGCAGGGCGTGCCCTTCTACGTGGACGAACGCGCCATCGTGCCGCGCAGCTTCATCGCCGAGCTGATCGCCGATGCCAGCATCGACGCCTGGCTCGGCCCGCACACCACGCAGGTGCTCGATCTGTGCACGGGCAACGGCAGCCTGGCCGTGCTGGCCGCGATGGCCTGGCCCGATGTGGCGGTCGACGCCATCGATCTGAGCCCGGAAGCATTGCAGGTCGCCCGCATCAACGTGGACAAGCATGGCTTGCAAGACCGCATCCGCCTGTTGCTGGGCGATGGTCTGAAGCCCGGCGGCCCCGCTGAAGCGAAGCGTTATGACCTGATCCTGTGCAACCCGCCCTACGTGAACAGCGCCTCGATGGCCGCCCTGCCCGCTGAATATCGCGCCGAGCCCGAGCTGGCCCTGGCCGGCGGCGCTGACGGCATGGATTTCATCCGCCAACTGCTGGCCGATGCGCCCGCGCATCTGAATGAACACGGCGTGCTCGTGCTGGAAATCGGCAACGAGCGCGCATTTTTTGAAGCGGCATTCCCGCAGCTCGAAGTCGCCTGGATGGACACCTCGTCCGGCGAAGACCAGGTCCTGCTGGTCACGAAAGAAGCCTTACCTTGATCAATCTTAGAAACATCACGCTGCGCCGCGGCACCAAGATCGTCCTCGACGACGCGAGCGTCACCCTGCAACCGGGCGAGAAGATCGGCCTGGTCGGCCGCAATGGCGCCGGCAAATCGAGTCTCTTTTCGCTGCTGACCGACCGCCTGCAAAGCGACAAGGGCGATGTCGAGATCCCGCGCCAGTGGGCCGTGGGCGAAGTGGCGCAGAACATGCCCGAGACCGATGAGTCGGCCACCAACTACGTGCTGCAAGGCGACACGCGCCTGATGGCCGCCGAAGCGGCTCTTGCCGCCGCCGAGGCCGCCGAAGACGGCCACGCGATGGCCGACGCGCACGGCATGCTGATGGACGCCGGCGCCTTCGATGCCAAGCCCCGCGCGCAGGCCCTGCTGATGGGCCTGGGCTTCAAGGGCGCGCAGGTCGACGCTCCGGTCAACAGCTTCTCGGGCGGCTGGCGCATGCGCCTGCAACTGGCCCGCGCGCTGATGTGCCCGGCCGACCTGATGCTGCTCGACGAGCCGACCAACCACTTGGACCTGGACGCCCTCGTCTGGCTCGAAGCCTGGCTGCAACGCTACGACGGCACGCTGATCATCATCAGCCATGACCGCGAATTCCTCGACGCGATCACCAAGGTCACGCTGCATCTGGATGACGCCAAGCTGATGCGTTATGGCGGCAACTACAGCGCCTTCGAGCTGATGCGCGCCGAGCGCATGGTCCTGCAGCAGTCCGCGTTCGAGAAGCAGCAGGACCGCATGGCCCATCTGCAGAAGTTCATCGACCGCTTCAAGGCCAAGGCCAGCAAGGCCAAGCAGGCGCAGAGCCGCGTGAAGGCGCTGGAACGCATGGAAAAGCTCGCGCCGGTGCTGACCGCCTCGGACTTCTCCTTCGAGTTCCGCGAGCCGGTTTCGCTGCCCAACCCCATGCTGATGTTCGACCAAGTCAGCTGCGGTTACGACACCGACGAAGGCGAGAAGATCATCGTGCGCGGCATCGACCGCTCGGTGCTCGCCGGCCAGCGCATCGGCATCCTCGGCGCCAACGGCCAGGGCAAGTCGACGGTGGTGAAGACGATCGCGCGCGCCCAGCGTGCGATGGGCGGCAAGATCACCGAAGGCAAGGGCCTCACGATCGGCTACTTCGCCCAGCAGGAAATGGACGTGCTGCGGCCCGATGAAGGCCCGCTGATGCACATGGTCCGACTGGCCAAGGAAGTCAGCCCCAACGCGCGCGAGCAGGAGCTGCGCGATTTCCTGGGCCAGTTCCGCTTTGTCGGATCGATGGTCAACCAGGAGGTGGGCAGCCTCTCCGGTGGCGAGAAGGCGCGCCTCGTGCTGGCCATGCTGGTCTGGCAGCGCCCCAACCTCTTGCTGCTGGACGAGCCGACCAACCATCTGGACTTGCAAACACGTGAAGCGCTCTCGATGGCGCTCAACGAGTTTGAAGGCACCGTCATGCTGGTCAGCCATGACCGCGCGATGCTGCGCGAAGTCTGCGACGAGTTCTGGCTCGTCACTGCGGGCGGCGTGGGCCCCTTCGATGGCGACCTGGACGACTACCAGAAATGGTTGCTCGACCAATCCAAGGAAGCCGCCAAGCTGGCCAAGGAAGAGGCCAAGAAGGCGCTCAAGTCGCCTGCTGTGCTCGCGTCCGCGCCCACCCCGGCTCCGAAAGCTGCCCCTGTGGCTGCGCCCGTTGCAGCGCCAACGCCTGCGGCCGTTGCGCCGCGTGAAGACCGCAAGGTCAGCGGCCAGGCTCGTCAGCGCCTGGCCGATCAGACCCGCCCCATGCGCAAGGAAATGGACGCCATCGACGTCAAGCTCAACAAGCTCGCCGATGAACGCACGGCGATCGAGGCGCAGCTCGCCGCTTCAGGCACTACGCCCGCGCAGATCGTTGAGGGCGGCAAGCGCCTGAAGGCGATCCACGATGAACTGGAAGCCGCCGAGGCGCGCTGGCTGGAGTTGAGCAACGAGGTGGATGCGATCCAGGCTTCGGTCTAAGCGGAAGATGCTTGACCGGACTGCGGAAGGCGGCCCGCGAAGGGCGCGTCAGCCCGCAGTCTTGGCCACTAGAGGAAACGCTGCAGGATCCCGAATCGACTCGATGGACACGTCGACGTCAAGCTGGGGCCAGTACAAGTGATTCTCGGATGGCCAGTCCACTGCAGAGATCTGCTCAATCGTGGCCTTTCTGAACCAGGGAAACTGCTCGAACGGCACAAGGAGCTCCTCGGATCCGAGCAGGAGCCAGAAGCCGTGCTTTGAGATATGAGTGACCTCAGCCACCGAAGTGATGGTTCCAGGCATCCTGGATCTCCTTGAGATGCGCCTCGACGATGGAGTGGGCCTCGCGCAGTTGACGGCCGGACAGCCCAGTGTACGTGGCCAGTGAAACGGCAGGCGTGAGCCAGAACTTCGCCTCGCCATCTGGGTGCTCCACGTGGACATGAATTCGCGGCTCCTCCCTTGAGAAGAAGAACAAGCGGAACTTGCCATCGCGGACGACTGTCGGTGCCATTCGACCACTGTACTGGATCAGCCCGCACGCGGGACCAGCATGCTTCCACGTGCAAGCGGATGAGGCGATCCACGATGAGCTGGAAGCCGCCGAGGCGCGCTGGCTGGAGTTGAGCAACGAGGCGGAGCCATCCAGGCTTCGGTCTAAGCGACGACAGGCCGCCCGCAGCCTCAAGCCGCCGCGTTGGTCAGCACCTCCATGCGGTGCCCATCGAGGTCGGCAAACATCGCGCCAAAGTAGGTGGGGCTGATGTCGGGGCGCTCGCGGGGCGAGAAGATTTCCTGGGCGGATGCGGCCAGCGCGGCGCGGTAGACCGCCTGCACCTGCTCGCGCGAGCCGGCCCCCAGCGCCACATGCATGCCGCCGGCCGAGACCACCTCAGTCTCCGGGATCGGATAGAGAAAGAAGCTCCAGCGCTCCGGCGTGCCGAAGGCCACCTCCTGGCCCGTGTTGCGCTGCAGTTGAAGGCCCAGCGGAGCCAGCACGCTCAGGTAAAAGACGGTGGCATCGGTGTAGCGATGGGTGCCGAGCGAGACGTGTTCGATCAAGATGAAACTCCAGGAATTGAAAGGCTTGCAGGGAAGGCGCGCGATGCCGTGTGAGGCGCTTGAAGGCGCGTAAGGGCCTTCATCCTAGAAGCGCTGCTGTGCCGTTTCGCTGCGATGATGAGCGCCCTAACGCCGTTTTTCAGCGCAAAGAACCGCTCCAATCATTCGTCATGGAACTTGATCGATTTGACCGCCAGCTCTTGAACCTCTTGCAGCAGGACGCGGGGCAGACCGCGGAGCAGATGGCCGAAACCGTGCCGCTGTCACCATCGGCCATCCAGCGGCGCATCCGTCGATTGCGTGAAGCCGGCGTGATCCAGCGCGATGTGGCGATCGTCGAGCCCGATCGCGTGGGCCGCTACACCACCTTCGTGGTGCAGGTGCGCGTGGAACGCGAACGCCCCGAGCTGCTGGCGCAGTTCAGGAAATGGCTGGTCCAGCAAGAGCATGTGCAGCAGGCGTTCTACGTCACCGGCGATGCCGACTTCGTTCTTGTCGTGACGGCACCGGACACGGAGACCTACGACGCGCTGATGTCCGGCATGATTATCGACAACCCCAATGTGAGCCGCTTCACGACCGCGGTCTCGCTGAGCGTGGTCAAGCGCGGCCTGCACATTCCGCTGCAATTGGACGCGCCGACGGTGTGAGTCGAGCCCGCGCGCAAGAGCGTTGAAACGCGGGGCGGCGGCGATCACGTGTCGCATTGCGCCGTCAGCCGGCAAGGCCTGGGTAGCAAACTGTGTCCATGCCAATGCCCGTTACGCCCCATGAAATCTTGCGCCGTCTGTGCGCCCCCGCTTTGCCCGCGCCCACGCGTCTGCTGGAGCTGCCCGACCTGGCCGCCGCGGCCGGCGTCGCGAGCGTGCTGATCAAGGTTGAAGCGGATCGGCCGCTGGGCAATTTCAAGATGCTGGGCGGCGTGTTTGCGGGCCTTCGCGCCTTGGACATGGCCGGCCCGGATCTGCCCGATCTGATCTGCGCCAGCGACGGCAATCACGGCCTCGCCGTCGCCACGGCCGCACGCATCGCCGGAACAGGCGCTCGCATCTACCTGCCTCGCGGCGCGAGCGCTCATCGTGCGGCCAGGATTGAAGCCGCTGGCGGCACCGTGATCAGCATCGACGGCAGCTACGACGATGCGGTTCTCAGCGCTGCGGCGGCTGCGGCCCAGGGACTCGGTCTGCTGATCCCCGACACCAGCGAGAACCTGCACGATCCTCGCGTGCGCGACGTGATGGCGGGCTATGCCTTGATGAGCGAAGAGATCCTTGCTCAGCTGAATGAGCGCCAGCTCGGGCCGCTCAGCCATCTGTTCATCCAGGCCGGTGTTGGCGGCTTGGCCGCCTCCTTGGCCGAGGGCCTGTGCACGCGTTCGCCCCAAGCGGCGCAGTTGCTCGTGGTCGAGCCCGAGAGCGCGGACTGCGTGGCGCGGGCCTTGGCGGCCGGGCATCCCGTGCAGGTTCCAGGCGATCTGCACAGCGTGGCCGAGATGCTGTCGTGCGGCCTCGCCTCGGCGCCGGCATTGGCCGTTCTGCTGCAGCAGCAGGCGCAGTCCGTCGTCGTCAGCGAGGCCCAACTGTTGCAGGCCGTTGGCGTGCTGCGTGAAATCGCCGGGCTGCACAGCACGCCTTCCGGCGCGGCCGGGCTGGCAGGACTCTTGCGCGTCGCCCGCGATGCTGAGCTGCGCAGGACGCATTCCCTCCATGCGGGCAGCCGTGTTCTCCTGGTGGTGACCGAGGGCGCTTAGCGCTCGGCGCAAGCACATTCAGCTCGTCAAGATGGCCATCACTCCCAGAGCGGCGGGCAATGCCTGAATGAACAGAATCTTGCGGCTTGCGGTCGCCGCGCCATACAAGCCCGCCACCACCACGCAGCCCAGGAAGAACAGCTGCGTGGCCCCATCGCCGCGGATGAGCCCCCAAACCAGACCGGCCGCGAGGAAGCCGTTGTAGAGCCCCTGGTTGGCCGCCAGCACCTTGCTCGCCTCAGCGAATTCGGGCGTGGTGCCGAAGACCTTGCGGCCTTTCGGGCTGGTCCAGAGGAACATCTCCAGGACCAGGAAGTAGACATGCAACAAGGCCACGAGGGCCACGAGGACTTGGGCAAGAACGATCATCGGATCTCCAGGCGAATAATCATTGAATAACCATTTAGATTGTGTGCAATTTAATTGCGATCTACATTATCAACCATGACACGCCGCCAAGCACCTTCCACCGCAGCCTCTGCAGCCTCTGCCGCAAGCGCTGACGAATGGCTCAAGCTCGACAACCAGCTCTGCTTCGCGCTGTACTCGAGCTCGCTGGCGATGACCAAGATCTACAAGCCGCTGCTGGCGCCCTTGGGCCTGACATACCCGCAGTATCTGGTGATGTTGGTGCTTTGGGAAACAGACGGTATCAGCGTCTCCACTTTGGGCCAAAGGCTTTCGCTCGACTCGGGCACGCTCACGCCGTTGCTCAAGCGCCTGGAAGCGGCCACATTCATAGAACGCCGCCGCGCCCAAGACGATGAGCGCCGCGTCGACATCTCCCTGACGAAAAGCGGCCGTAGCCTCAAGAAGCTCGCCCACAACATCCCACCGGAGCTGGGCTGCGCGGCTGCCTGCTCGCTCGAAGAAATCAGTTCCCTCACCCGGCGTTTGCACGAGCTGCGGTCGCAGCTGGGCAAGGCCATTTCCCTCGCCGAAACCACCCCTTGAAAGGATTCATCATGGCACTCGATAAAGTCGTCTACACCGCGCACGCCACCTCCACCGGCGGCCGCGACGGCACCTCCTCCACCAGCGACGGCCAGATCTCGGTCAAGCTCGCCCTGCCCAAGGAAATGGGCGGCAACGGCGGCGGCACCAACCCCGAACAGCTGTTCGCGATGGGTTACTCGGCCTGCTTCATCGGCGCGATGAAATTCGTCGCCGGCCAGAAGAAGGTTGCGTTGCCGGCTGAAACCTCGATCACCGCAGACGTCGGCATCGGCCCGATCCCGACCGGCTTCGGCATCCAGGTCACGCTGCACATCAACGTGCCGGGCGTGGCGCGCGAGACCGTTGAAGAGGTGGTCAATGCGGCGCACATCGTCTGCCCGTACTCGAACGCGACGCGCGGCAATATCGATGTGACGCTCGATATCGTCTAAGTCAGTTTTCTACATGGATGCACAGGATGCACAGGATAAATACAGGGCTGAATTGCATTCATCCTGTCCATCCTGTCCATCCATGTTCAAACCTGTATTGAATTGATCCAACTAAGCCAGCAGGCCAAGCAACAGTTCGACCCTGGCCTTCACCGGGCTCAAGCTCCCGGCTGAAGGCAGGGCGCCTTCCATGTGGATCACCGGCCCCGCATCGCAACGAGTGCTGCGCAACACACGCACGCCCCGCCCCTGAGCCTCCCGCAGGGCGACCTCAAGGGAATTCGACAGCGTGCCATTCCCCGTACCCGCCACAACGATGCCCTCGACGCCCTGCGCGAGCAGCGCGCGCACGATCGAGCCATCGGCGCCCACATGGTTCATCACGATCTGCACACGCGGCCACGCATCAGCCGCTCGCGCGACGCGATCGAGGCCAAGCGCTTCCAGCGGCAAGGCACTTCGCAGTAACCAGCGCACCGCGCCCTCCTCCACCACACCCAAGCGCGCGCCTTCGGTCGACGCGAACGCATCAACGCGATAGCTGTGCACCTTGCGCACCTGCACGGCCGAATGGATGCTGCCGGCAAAGGCCAGCAGCACGCCGGAGGCATAACGATCAGACGCGACTGACACGGCATCGAGCAGGTTCTGCGGCCCGTCGGCCATCAGCGCCGTGGCCGGACGCATCGCCGCGGTCAGCACCACGGGCTTCTTCGGTGCGAGCACGCGCTGCAGGAAATACGCAGTTTCTTCGAGCGTGTCGGTGCCATGCGTGATCACCACGCCCGCCACTTCGGGCCGCTGCAATTGCGCGTCGACCGCGCGTGCCAGCGCCTGCCAGGTCGCGAAGTCCATGTCCTTGCTGTCGAGCTGCGCCACCTGGTGCGCCTCGATATTGCGAGCGCCGAGCGCCGGTACGGCCTCCAGCAATTGCGCCACGCTTAAGCAAGCGGCGGTGTAACCGACGTTGTCGCTGGCCTGGGCGGCGCGGCCAGCAATCGTGCCGCCGGTGCCGAGGATCACGACGAGTTGTTCTTTGGTCGACATACTGGATCAATCAACAGTTACTGGATATATACTCAGGCATCACAGCCAGCGCTCATTGCCGGGAGACTTCATGGACGACACGCCAAAACTCACCGCCCGCCAGCAGCAGATCTTCGATCTGGTGCGCGAAGCCATCGAGCAGACCGGCAGCCCGCCCACCCGCGCCGAAATCGCCGCCGAGCTCGGTTTCAAATCCGCCAATGCCGCCGAAGAACATCTGCAGGCCCTGGCCCGCAAGGGCGTGATCGAGCTGCTGGGCGGTACCTCGCGCGGCATCCGCCTGAAGTCTGACACATTGCGCGAGGTGAATCGCTCACGCGGCGAACGTCAAGAACGCCAAGCGATGTTCCCGCTCGCCGGTCTTGCTCAACTCACCCTGCCGCTGATCGGCCGCGTGGCTGCGGGCAGCCCGATCCTCGCGCAAGAGCATGTCGAGCAGAGCTACACCGTTGAAGCCAGCATGTTTGCTGAAATGCCCGACTTCCTCCTGAAGGTCAAGGGCATGAGCATGAAGGACATCGGCATCATGGATGGCGATCTGCTTGCCGTGAAGCAAACACGTGAAGCCCGCAACGGCCAGATCGTCGTGGCGCGCATCGGCGAAGAAGTCACCGTCAAGCGCTTCCAGCGCCTGCGCGGCGGCGGCATCGAGCTGCTGCCCGAGAACCCTGATTTCGAGCCCATCGTCGTGCAGTCGGGCGATGAGAGCTTCGCGATCGAGGGTCTGGCGGTTGGCCTGATCCGCAAGCAGTTCAACTGATCGATCAAACGATCAAACGATCGAACGAACGGTCAAGCGAGCCCATCATGACCAAGGCTTCTCACGGCGATCAATGCGAGAAGTTCGAGCAGATACCCAATATCGGCAAGGCGATGGCCGAGGACTTCCGCCTCCTCGGCCTGAAGAAACCGGCCGACCTGCGCGGCCGTGACGCCTTCGAGCTCTACCAGCGCATGTGCAAGCTCAGCGGCCAGCGCCAGGACCCTTGCGTGCTCGACACCTACATGGCCGCCATCGATTTCATGGAAGGCGCGCCGCCCCGGCCCTGGTGGGAATACACGCCGCTGCGCAAGGCGCAGTATGGTCAGATCGACTAACGGAACAGGTGAGCGCCATGAAACTCGGCTACACGATCGTCTACGTGCCCGATGTGGCGCAATCGCTGGCCTTCTTTGAAAAGGCCTTCGGCCTGGAGCGCCGTTTTTTGCATGAGAGCGGCATGTACGGCGAGCTCAACACCGGAGAGACAACGCTCTCTTTCGCGGCCCACGCGATGGGTGACATGAACTTCGCCGGCGGCCATGTTCATGCGGACAGCTCGCCGCGGCCTCTTGGCTTCGAGATCGCGCTCGTGACCGGCACCGTGCCCGAAGCGCATGCCAAGGCCATCGCCGCCGGTGCCAGTGAAATGGCCGCCCCGCAGCAAAAGCCCTGGGGCCAGATCGTGTCCTACGTGCGCTGCCCGGACGGCACGCTCGTGGAGCTTTGCACGCCGATGGCGGGCTGAGCGCTTCAAGGTCGCAGTCTGCGACCTCAAAGATCACACATTGATGCCTCAAATGGGCATGGGCCTGGGCCTGGGCCTGGTCTTGTATTCATCACGTGCATCACGTTCATCCATGTCTAAAGAAATGCATTCAAGTGAACATGGATGCACGTGATGCACGTGATAAATGCAGGGTCGCCGTGTGACTTGGTATTCATCCTGTGCATCCTGTTCATCCATGTAGAAAATGCATTTCTTGAACATGGATAGACAGGATGTCCAGGATAAATGCGGGGATGCCGCACAGCTTCGAGGCCGCGATCTGCGACCTCAAAGCCTCAGGCCAGCCACTCCTGCAGCGCCACCGCCTCGTCACCCATCCGCGTGTACTGGTTCTCCGGCAGTTCCCACTGTACGAAGCCGTCTTTGGTCTGCTGCGGCGCAGGCTCGACCATCAGCTCCACGAACACCGGGCCCTCCATCGCGAGCAGCTTGGGGAAGCGCTCGGCCCACTCCGCGCCATCGCTGATCCGCTCGGCGTGCGCATAGCCAGCAGCGCGGGCCACGTTGGCAAAATTGAAGCCGGGCGCCGAGACGCCCATGTTCATCAGGCCCGTGAACTGCGTGCCGTTGTTGACCACGCAATGCAGGAAATTGCGCGGCTTCTGCGAGACCACCGTGGCCAGGCTGCCCAGCTCCATCAAGAGGCTCGCATCGCCGTCCATCACGATCACCTTCTTGCTCGGCTGCGCCAGCGCGATGCCAAGCGCCAGACCCGAGGCGCCGCCCATCAGCGGCACCGAGTTGATGCGCTGCGTGCTCGAGCGCTTGGCCGCTTCGGCATGGGCTGACTTCAGCAGCGTCTTGACCTTGGCCACGCCCAGGCCCAGCACCAGGCCGGCCTTGCCGCTCACCAGCGGAACGCCCGCAGCATTGCCATCCGCGCCTTCGATGCGATCGAAGATGAACATCGACAGCATGGTCGCGACGATCACCGCTTCCGGACCCTTGGCCTTGGCGACCACGCCGCAGGCTTGAACAATATTCATCGGCATTTCAGTGCTCCTTCGTCTTCTTGCGCGACTCAACTCAACGCCACGCCATCGGCGCCGAGACCAGCAGCACCACCGCATTGCGCTGCTCCTGCGCCTGCGCAAACGCCTGCTCGATCCTGGGCAGATCGGCCTCGCTGTCCAGCACGTGATACGTGACGCCGAGCGTGTGCAGGAAGGGTTCGGCCAATCGCACCATGTTGCGGCTCGATTCGACCGAGGGCTTGCCGATGTTCTCGAACTCGCGGCCGAACTGGCCGACCATGAAGACCATCGGGATGTGCGCATCCAGGCACACCGCGCGCAGCGTGTTGAAGCAGTTGTAGAGGCCCTGGTTCTGCATCATCACCAGCGGGCGCTTGCCGCCGATCGTCAGGCCTGCGGCTACCGTCACGACCTGGTTCTCGTTCGAGCACGGGATCACGCGGATGCCGCCCTCGCTCTGCTTGTTCAGGCGCTCGTGCAGCGCGAGCTGGATCCAGTCGGGCACGGTCACCACGGTGTCCACGCCGGCGCGCTGCAAGGCCGCGAGCGCGCTTGAGCCCGGGATCGAATGTTTGCTGATGTCTGTAGCCATGCGGGGCGATTCTCCGGATCGCCTCCGCGCCGACAATCAAAGAAATGACAATTGCCCAGGCTGCCGAGAAATAGTCTTCAGCCGGCCTTTGAACTTTCAGCCCAAGCTCAGTTCAAAGGCTCGGCCCGCGCGTGCTGCGCGATGTACTCGCCATGATCCGGCATGCCCTCCACCGTCTGCGCAATCGCAGCCCGCACGCGCGCAAAGTGCAGGCGCAACTGAGCCTGGTCGATGCGGTCGACAAAGGGGTCGTAGCTCTGCGGCATCAGGCCCAAGCCGAACATGATCGATACCCACGAGGGCTCCGCAAAACCTTCCGGGTCGTAGATCGCGACGCGGCCTGAAGTGCGGAAGAGTTCGATCTGGTGCTGCAAGCTGTCCGGAATCGGCATCGCCGCGCAGTAGCGCCAGAACTCCGAATCGGTGCGCTGCGTGAGCTTGTAATGCAGGATGATGAAGTCGCGGATCGACGCGTATTGCGCGAGCATCTTGCGGTTGAATTCGGCCGCCAGATGCGGCTTGAAATCCCGGTCCGGGAAGTATTGCAGCAGCCGCGAAACGCCATCCATGATCAGCTGGATGCTGGTCGATTCCAGCGGCTCCAGAAAGCCCGAAGCGAGGCCCAGCGCCACCACATTCTTGACCCACGACTGACGCCGCCGCCCCGTCGTGAAACGCAGCGGCCGCGGCGTTCCGATGGCCTCGGTGTCGAGCCCTTCGATCAGCGTGCGCGCCGCTTCATCGTCACTCGTGAAATGGTTGCAATAGACGTGGCCGTTGCCCGTGCGGTGTTGCAGCGGAATGCGCCATTGCCAGCCGGCCGTCTTCGCGGTCGAGGTCGTGTACGGCGTGAGCTGGCGCACCTGCGCGACGCGCTTGCTCGGCACGGCCAGCGCGCTGTTGCAAGGCAGCATCTCGCTCCAGTCCTCGTAGCCGGCCTTCATCACGCCTTCGATCAGGAGGCCGCGAAAGCCCGAGCAATCGATGAACAGATCGCCCTCGATGCGGCGCCCGTCCTTGAGCTTGACCGCGCTCACGAAGCCGTCCTCGGGCCGCACTTCCACATCGACCACCAGGCCCTCGATGTGTTGCGCGCCGCGCTGCATCGCGTACTCGCGCAAGTAAGCCGCATACAGCCCGGCATCGAAGTGAAAGGCGTACGAGTATGCATTCGCCGCTGAAGGCGTCTCGCCCTGCGGCGGCAAAAATCGGTTGTGGCGCGCCATCACCGTCGAGGTCGACCAGTCCTCGTACGGCGGCACCTCGCCCTCGCTGCGCAGGCGCAGCCAATGCATATAGGCCGAGCGGTTCTCGATCGCGGGGCCGAAGTCGCCGAAGCCGTGGAAGAAGCGGTGGCCCAGGCTCCCCCAATCCTTGAACTCGATGCCGAGCTTGAAGGTGGCCTGCGTGCGCTTCACGAAGTCCGCGCCGTCAAGGCCGAGCGACTTGTTGTAGGCGCGGATCGTCGGCAGCGTGGCCTCACCCACGCCGATCGTGCCGATCTCGGGGGACTCGATCACCACCACTTCGGTAGGCACGTCACCCGCAGGCCCTTTGCCCGCGAGCAGCCGCTGCGCCATCGGCGCGGCCGCCATCCAGCCCGCGGTGCCGCCGCCCACGATGACGATTTTCCTGATGCTCTTGTCGTTCATGAATCTGTCTCTGGGCGAGGACGTCATCAGCCCCTTCACCCTGGTTGTCACCGTCGATGTAACGGCTTATCTGCTCGTCATTCAAGCGCTCATTCAGGCGCTCATTCAAGCACTCATTCGAGCCTTGTTCGGTGCGGCCGCATCTTGATGCAGGCCGCTTTTGCACAACTAGGTATTTACACCGTATTTCTTTAGTTTGAGGCTCGAACTAATATTCGATGTATCGTTAAATCAAAAACCGGATCGGTTCACCAAGAACCGGCGAAGGAGACAAGTCTTGAAGACCAAGGCAGCCGATCACCCGCTGTTCATGGGCATCGCCGCGATGCTCGTGCTGCGGCGCTCCCGTGCAGACGCCCGCACAGACGCCTGCGCAGAGGCCTGCGCTATCGCCGGCCGGCCACGCCCTGTCCACACAGCCTTCCGCCGCGCTTTTGACAACGCTGTCAACAACAGTGCGCAAGACCTCCGGGTTCCTCGCACTAACGCCTGAATCACCCGTACACCATGACCTCCTACTTCCACCACATCCCCAAGATCGAGTTCAAGGGAGCCGAGAGCCGCGATCCGCTGTCCTTCCGCCACTACGACCGCCACCGCGTCGTGCTGGGCAAGCGCATGGAAGACCATCTGCGCTTCGCGGTCTGCTACTGGCACACCTTCTGCTGGAACGGCCTGGACCCGTTCGGCGGCGGCACCTTCGAGCGCCCGTGGTTCGATGCCAGGGGCGGCTCGCCGATGGAGCTGGCCCAGATGAAGGCTGAAGCCGCCTTCGAGATGTTCGCCAAGCTGGGCGCGCCCTACTACTGCTTCCACGACCGCGACGTCGCCCCCGAAGGCGCGACGCCGCGCGAAAGCCACGAGAACTTCAAGCGCATGGTCGATGTGCTGGGCCAGCACCAGCAACGCACCGGCATGAAGCTGCTGTGGGGCACGGCCAATCTGTTCAGCCACCGGCGTTTCATGTCGGGCGCGGCCACCAACCCCGACCCCGCGATCTTCGCGATGGCGGCCCTGCAGGTGCGCGATGCGATGGACGCCACGCTGGCCCTGGGCGGCGAGAACTACGTACTGTGGGGCGGCCGCGAAGGCTACGAAACCCTGCTCAACACGCGCATGGGCCAGGAGCTCGACCAGCTCGGCCGCTTCCTCAACATGGTGGTCGAGTACAAGCACAGAATAGGCTTCAAGGGCGCGATCCTGATCGAGCCCAAGCCGCGCGAGCCGGCCAAGCACCAGTACGATTTCGACACCGCCAGCGTCTACGGCTTCCTGTGCCGCTACGGCCTTGAGCGCGAGGT
The DNA here is from genome assembly GCA_036500605.1 of Burkholderiaceae bacterium. Taxonomy (GTDB): domain Bacteria; phylum Pseudomonadota; class Gammaproteobacteria; order Burkholderiales; family Burkholderiaceae_C; genus JAFALK01. Next base: position 85,536 of record DASYBU010000016.1, on the reverse strand, counting down.
CAAGGTCAACCTCGAAGCCAACCACGCGACGCTGTCGGGCCACAGCTTCGAGCACGAGATCGCCACCGCTTCGGCGCTCGGCATCCTCGGCTCCATCGACATGAATCGCGGCGACCCGCAGCTCGGTTGGGACACCGACCAGTTCCCCAACAACGTGCCCGAGACCGCGATGGCGCTGTATCACATCCTGCAGGCCGGCGGCCTGGGGAGCGGCGGCCTCAATTTCGACGCCAAGGTGCGCCGCCAGTCGATCGATGCGGACGATCTCTTCCACGGCCATATCGGCGGCATGGACACCTGCGCGCAGGCGCTGCTGATCGTCGAGAAGATGCTGCAGCAGGGCGATCCACTCAAGGCAGCGATCGACTCGCGCTACGCCGGCTGGAACAGCAGCGGCGCGCAAGACATCCTCGCCGGCCGCACCGCGCTCGACGCGCTGGCCGACCAGGTGCTGAGCAGGAACCAGGACACGGCGCCGGTCTCGGGGCGCCAGGAGTACCTCGAGAACCTCTTCAACCGTTTTGCCTCGGCATGAACTGCATGCACGCCTAGGCACAATTTGGGCAGCCTCTGCCGCCCGCTTCTTCCGTCGTCACCGGTCTGTTGCACGGGACAGTCCTGAAACCCTAAATAGAGAACAACGATGAGACAATTTCAACGGACAGCCTTATCACTGGCAGCGGCCCAGGCAGCCCTGCTCTGGAGCGGCTTGGCGATGGCGCAAACCGCGCCCGCGCCTGCAGCATCAGCCCCTACCGACTCCCTCTCCACCGTGGTCATCACGGGCCAGCGAGCGGCGCTGATCTCAGCGCAGAAGATCAAACAGAACTCCGACGAAATCGTCGATTCCATCGTCGCCGACGACATCGGGAAGCTGCCCGACCGCTCCGTCACCGAGGTGCTGCAACGCATCGTCGGCGTGACGATCGACCGCACGATGGCGAAGGGCGACCCGGAGCATTTCTCGGTCGAAGGCTCCGGCGTCACGATTCGCGGCCTGACCTATGTGCGCTCCGAGCTGAATGGCCGCGACTCCTTCTCGGCCAACGGCGGGCGCTCGCTCAATTTTGAAGACGTGCCGCCCGAGCTGATGGCCGGCGTGGATGTCTACAAGAACCCCTCGGCCGAGCAGATCGAAGGCGCCATCGGCGGTCTCGTCAATCTGCGCACCGCCATGCCGCTGGACTACAAGGGCTTCAAGGCCGCCGTCTCCTTGCAGGAGACCGACGCCACGCTGGCCCGCAAGACCAAGCCCTCGGCCTCGCTCCTGCTGTCTGACAGCTGGGATACCGACCTCGGCCGGTTCGGCGCCCTGCTCGATCTGGCGCACTCGGACAGCAGCGTTCGCACTGATGCCTTCCAGGTCGAGCCCTACTACCCGCGCACCGACGTCAACCCCGGCTCCACCGTCTGGATCCCGAAGGGCGCGGCCTGGCGCACGCTGGAATTTGATCGCAAGCGCGCAGGCACCTACGCCGCGCTGCAATGGCGCAAGAACGACATCGAGTCCTCGGTGACCTACTTCAAGTCCAAGTACAAGATGACCTGGAACGAGGACGCGATCTTTGCGCAGTCAAGCCCGTACAACATCACCGTCGACCCCGGCGCCACCTACGGCAGCAACGGCGCGCTGCTGACCGGCACGCTGCGCGACGCGACCGACGGCGGCATCAACTTCGGCGCCGACACGCGCACCGCCACCCGCAACTCGACCACGCAGGACCTCTCCTGGAAGTTGAGCTGGAAAGCCAACGACCACTGGTCCTTCAAGTCCGACCTGCAACTGATCCGAGCCCACACGGATGACCTCGATTCGACCGTGGCCACCGGCATCCAGATGCCCAAGGAAACCGTCGACCTGACCGGCTCGGTGCCCAAGCTCAACTTCGACGCGGCCGACAAGGCCTACCTGGCCGATCCCGCCAACTACTACTGGGCCTTCACCCAGGAACACCTGGACAAGAGCGTGGCCACCGAGAAGGCCTGGCGCGGCGACGTTGAGTACGATTTCGACGATCCGATCCTGCGCAACCTGCGCTTCGGCGTGCGCTTCACCGACCGCGATGCGGTGACCACCAACTCCGTGCCCGGCTACAACTGGGCCGCCATCACGCAGACCTGGCAAGTCGGTTGGGACATCAACCACGTGGCCTACCTGAACGATCCCCGTTTCAGCGGCAACACCTACGTCCACACCTTCGACAACTTCTTCAACAAGAACATCGGCGTGCCCTCGCTGGTGTTCCCGACCCCGGCCACGGCAGCAGGCTACCCGGGCAGCTACCAGACGCTCCACACCTACCACGACATCCTTTGCGCCGAGCAGCATGGCGGCGACACCAGCGCCTGCCCGGCCTGGGTCCCGGCCAGCTTCGGCACCGACCCCGCGGGCACTAACGACCAGCATGAGCGCACACAAGCCGCCTACACGCAGCTGCGCTTCGGTTTCGACGACTTGCGCTTCCCCGTTGACGGCAACGTCGGCGTGCGCGTGGTGCGCACCCAGGCCGAAGCGCATGGCTACACCGTGCTGTCGGCCACCGGCCCCAACGTCCCGGCCGGTGCCACGGTGGGCGGCGTGCCGATTCCCTCGGTCGCCAACTTCTCCAAGGCCCAGACTTTCGACAACACCTACACCGATGTGTTGCCGAGCCTGAACCTGAAGATGAAGGGCACGAACGGCTGGCAGTACCGCTTCGGCTATTCGATGGGCATCACGCGGCCCGACTTCACGCAGTTGCAGGCGTACACGACGCTGAACCAGTCCGTGACCTCGCACACGGTCACCGCCGGCTCGGCCACCAACGTCGTCGTCGACAGCATCAACCAGTCAGGCTCGGCCGCCGGCAACCCCATGCTCAAGCCGACCAAGTCCAACCAGATGGACCTGACGGCCGAGTGGTACTTCAACAAGAGCGGCTCGTTCACCGTCGCGGCCTTCAACAAGCAGCTGAAGGACATCATCATCAACCAGACCGCCTCCGTGCCGGTGCTGGATGCGGGTGGGGCCGTCAACAACTTCGCGGTGACCTCGCCGGTCAACGGCGCCAAGGGTTCGGCCAACGGCCTGGAGGTGGCGTTCCAGCAGTACTTCGACAAGCTGCCGGGCTGGATGTCGGGCTTCGGCGTCTCGGCCAACTACACCTACGTGAAGAGCCGCACGCACCTGTACTCGCCGCTGAACCAGGCCTATTGCTCCAGCAGCAGCGGCGGGGCGGACAACATCTACCTCAACCTCAGCGGTTGCGACACCAACGGCGTGGCCTTCAACAACCTGCCGCTGGCCAATCTGTCGAAGAACTCGTTCAACCTGGCGCTGCTCTATGACCAGGGTCCACTCTCGGCCCGCGTGGCCTACAGCTGGCGCTCGAAGTACCTGCAAGCCGTCAACGTGAACGGCACGCAAGGCACGGACGGCACCGACACCAATCCGAACAGCGCCAACTTTGGCCAGCACACCGTGGCCTGGGGCCTGCCGACCTGGGCCGACGCCTACGGCGAGCTCGACGCCAGCGTGTTCTACAAGGTGACCGAGCAGTTCAGCGTCGGCCTGGAAGGCAGCAACCTGACCAACTCGACCTACAAGCAGCTGATGCAGCAAGGCATCGGCATGCAAGGCCGGGCCTGGTTCGCCAGCGGCCCGCGCTACACGCTGCAAGCGCGTTACTCGTTCTGATGATTTGATGGGCGCGTTCCGGCCGGTTTGCTTCCAACATGGCGAACCGGCCGGCTTTTTTGAGTTCCTGATGAACACCATGAGCAACACGACTTCCTTCAAGCATCTCCTGACCCTTGCAGCCCTTTTGGCCGTGGCGGCAACGCATGCCGACACGCCCAAGCTGATCGAACGCGAGGGCCGTCATGCGTTGATCGTCGACGGCGCGCCGTATCTGATGCTGGGCGCTCAGGTCCACAACTCGAGCAACTACCCCGACGCGCTCAAGCAGGTCTGGCCCGCCATCCACGACATGCACGCCAACACGGTCGAGGTGCCGGTGGCGTGGGAGCAGATCGAGCCGACCGAAGGCCATTTCGATTTCAGCTTTGTCGACACGCTCGTCAAGGAAGCACGCGCACATCAGGTCCATCTGGTGCTGCTGTGGTTCGGCAGCTGGAAGAACACCAGCCCGCAATACACCCCCGAGTGGGTCAAGTTCAATAACGCGCGATTCCCCCGCATGATCGACAAGGCGGGCAAGCTCAGTTATTGCCTGTCGCCGAACAGCGAGGAGACGATGCAAGCCGACAAAAAGGCTTTCGTCGCGCTGATGGGTCACCTGAAGAAGCTCGATGAGAAACAGCACACCGTTCTGATGGTGCAGGTCGAGAACGAGACCGGCACCTACGGTCTGGTGCGCGACTTCTCGCCCAAGGCGCAGGCCGCCTTTGAGCAAGCCGTGCCGGACATCGTGCTGCAGCACAAGACGCCCGTGAAGGCAGCCTCAGGCAGCTGGGCTCAGGTCTACGGCGACTACGCCGACCAGTATTTCCACGCCTACTCCTTCGCCCGCTACATCGAGGAGATCGCCAAGGCCGGCCGCGCGGTCTACAACCTGCCGATGTACGTGAACAACGCGCTGCGCGATTCGATCCCGCCCGCCAAGCCCTGGAACAACGACTTCGCGAGCGGCGGTCCGAGCTATGACGTGATCGACATCTACAAGGCCGTGGCGCCGCATATCGACATCGTCTCGCCCGACATCTACAACCCCGATTCCAAGCAGTTCGTCGCCACGATCGAAGAGCACCGGCGCCCCGACAACGCGCTGTTCGTGCCCGAGATCAGCAACGCGCCGAACTACGCACGCTACTTCTACGGCATCCTCGGCGCCGGCGCGATCGGCGTCTCGCCGTTCGGCATCGACTACGCCAATTACAGCAACTACCCGCTCGGCTCCGCATTGACCGATGCGCGGATGACGGCGCCGCTCGCGCCGATCTATGCGGCCTTCGCGCCGGTGCAGCGGCATTGGGCGCGCTGGGCTTTTGAGGGCAGGACACAAGGTGTGGCCGAAGCCGACGACCACGCCGACCAGACGCTCACCTTCAAGAACGGCTGGACGGCCAAGGTCAGCTTCGGCCAATGGCAGTTCGGCGAGAAGGACTGGCCGCAGAACGCCAAGAACCCGCCGCCGCATGCCAGCCAGACGCTCGGCGGCGTGGCGATCGCGCAGATCGGCGAGAACGAGTTCATCCTGATCGGCCAGTACGCGCGCGTGCGGATCGAATCGGCCACGACGACCGCCTCGCAGGGCTCGATGATCGCCAGCGCCGAAGAAGGCCAGTTCGACGCCAAGGGCAAATGGGTGATGGAGCGCCGCTGGAACGGCGATCAGGTCGACTGGGGCCTGAACTTCACCGCCAAGCCCTTGGTCCTCAAAGTCAGAATGGGCAGGTACTGAAATGAAGCCCCCACGCTCACTTCGTTTCCTGCCCCCCGAGGGGGCGCACAGGGCCCTACGGGCGGCCGGGCGAGCCCTGTGATGCGCCGCCGTCAGCTGATCCAAGGCGTTAGCCTGGGCGCCCTGCTGGGCCCGACTTTGGCCCACGCTCAAACGCCAAGCACCACGCCATACGACTGGAAGACCGTGCCCTTCGGCGCCGGCGGCTTCATCGACGGCTTCGTCTACCATCCGCGCGAGCAAGGCCTGCTCTACGCGCGCACCGACATCGGCGGCGCCTACCGCTTCGAGCCCAAGACGCAATCGTGGACGCCGCTGCTCGACCAGCTCGGCAAGGACGACGGCGACCTGATGGGCGTACTGGCCCTGGCCGTCGATCCGAATGCGCCGGAGCGCGTCTACGCCGCCTGCGGCATCTATACCGGCACTTGGGCACGCAAGGCGGCGGTGCTGAGCTCGACCGATCGCGGCGCCACCTGGCAGATCAACAACCTGACCGTCAAGCTCGGCGGCAACGAGCCGGGCCGCGGCACGGGCGAGCGCCTGCAGGTCGATCCGAACCTCGGCGAGGTGCTGGTGCTCGGCACGACCAAGGACGGCCTGTGGCTCAGCAAGGATCGCGGTGCGAACTTCAGCGCGCTCAACTTCGCGCCGCGCCATGTCTCGCTGGCGATCTTCGATCCGACCAGCGGCAAGCCGGGTCAGCCATCGAAGTCGATCTACGTCGGCAGCCACGACCAGCCGGGCCTGTACGTCTCTCACGACGCCGGCCAGAGCTTCAAGCGCGAGCCCGGCACGCCCGCGCAAGTGCCGCAGCGCGCCGTCTTCGGTCCGAACGGCACGCTCTATGTGAGCTTCGCCGTGGGCAGCGCGGACTTCGCCACCAACCCCGGCAACGCCAGGACCGGCAGCGTCTGGAAGCGCGATCCCAAGGGCCGCTGGACCGACATCACACCGATCAAGCCCCGTGGTGACGGTTTCGGCTACTCGGGCCTCGATGTCGACCGCCAGAAGCCCGGCCGCCTGCTCGTCTCCACGATCGAGCGTTGGAGCGAAGGCGACGAAATCTTTGTCTCCAACGACGACGGCGCACACTGGACCGCGCTCGGCGCGCATTCAAAACACGACGCCAGCCCCTACCCCTGGCTGGTGAACTACATGCGCGGCAAGGACAGCATGGGCCACTGGATGGCCGATGCGAAGATCGACCCCTTCAACGGCGAACGCGCGATCTACGGCACCGGCTACGGCCTCTGGCTAACGAACAATCTCAGCGCAGCCGAAAAAGGCGCCACGGTGAACTGGGATTTCACGGTCAGCAATTTCGAAGAAACCGCCACGCTGGAGATCCGCAGCCCCTCGGGCGGCGCGGTGCTGCTCGGCGCGATGGGTGACGTCAGCGGCGCGGCCTGGGACGATCTCGGCAAGACACCGCGCAGCGGCCTCTTCGCGCCGACCTCCGAAACCAACCGCTCGGTCGACTTCGCGCAGGCCAACCCTGCCATCCTCGCGCGCACGGCGGACCAGGCGGCCACCGGCGGCTACTGGTCGCCCGACGGCGGCGCGAGCTGGCGGCCTTTCGGGCCCTCGCTGCGCGCGCCCAAGACCCACGCCGGCCGCATCGCGGTCTCGGCCAAGGGCGGCTTCTTCCTGTGGGCGCCCGAGAAGCAGCAGGCGATGTGGTCGCGCGATCACGGCAAGAGCTGGCAGCCGAGCGAAGGCTGGCCCGCGAACGCCGACGGCACGCGCGATGAAAACCTCACGCCCGTGGCCGATCGCAACATCGAAGGCGTGTTCTACGTGCACGATCGCGCCACCGGACAGATCCTGGTCAGCGTCGACGGCGGCGCAAGCTTCAAGGCGGCGATCACCGGCATTCCCGTGCCCGAAAGCTGGCGGACCTCGCAGTTGATCTGCGCGCCCGGCGCGGCGCGCGATCTATGGCTGGCGCTCGGCGATCTGCTCCTGCACTTCCCCGGCATCGATCAGCCGACGCAGACGATCAAGGCCGTGACTGAGGCGTGGATGATCGCGCTCGGCAAGGCCGCACCCAATGCCCCGTATCACTCGCTGTACCTGTGGGGCAAGGTGCGTCAGGGCGACGCGCTTGTCGAAGGCTTGTTCCGCTCCACCGACGCCGGCCAAAGCTTCACGCGGATCAATGATGATCAGCACCGCTACGGCTTCCTGCTTTCGATGACGGCCGATCCCTTGGAGTACGGCACGGTCTATCTCGCGGCGCATGGCCGCGGCGTTCTTGTCGGCAAACCACGATGAAGTTGTCTTCTCTCCTGCTTTCACTGCTTTCGCTGCTGTGCTTGCTCGGCACCGCGCAAGCCGCCGACCTGAACCTGCGCTACACCCAGCCCGCTCCCGACACGCCACAAGGCTGGGAACAAGAGGCGCTGCCGATCGGCAACGGCCGCCTCGGCGGCATGCTCTTCGGCCAGGTGCAGCGCGAGCATCTGCAGTTCAACGACATCACGCTGTGGACCGGTGACGCCAGGACGATGGGGGCCTACCAGCCCTTTGGCGACGTGGTGATCGAACTGGCCAACGCCGATCAAGCCCCGAGCCACTACCAACGCGAGCTCCAGATCGATCGAGCCGTCCAGCGCGTGAGCTACACGCAGAACGGTGTGAGCTTCGAGCGCCAGGCCTTTGCCAGCCATCCCTCGCAGGTGATCGTCCTGCGCCTCAGCGCCGACAAGACCGCGCAGTACACGGGCCGCATTCTGCTGAGCGATATGCACGGCGCCAGGATCACGGCTGCGGGTGCAAATCTCCAGGCGGTTGGAAAGCTTCCCAACGGCCTGCGCTACGCCAGCCGGCTTCAAGTGCTGCATCAGGGCGGCAAGGTTCGCATCGATGGCAAGTCGATCCGCCTCGAGCACTGCGATTCGCTAACGCTGATCCTCGGCGCAGGCACAAGCTACGTTGCCGATGCCTCGCGCAAGTTCCTCGGCGCCGATCCGCTGCCGCGCGTGCAGGCCCAGGTCGCGGCTGCGGCGAAGCAGTCCTTCGACAAATTGCTCGCTCAGCACGAGCAGGATTACCGCGCCCTCTTCGACCGCGTCGCGCTCGACCTCGGCAAGACCGATGAGACGCGTCGCGCCCCGCCCACCGATGAACGCATCGCCGCCTTCACGCGCGAAGGCCAGGACCCCGAACTCGAAGCGCTCTATTTCCAGTTCGGCCGCTACCTGCTGATCTCCAGTTCGCGCGATTCCCTGCCGGCCAATCTGCAAGGCCTGTGGAACAGGAGTCCCACGCCGCCGTGGAACTCGGACTACCACACCAACATCAACCTGCAGATGAACTACTGGCCGGCCGAGCCCGCCAATCTTTCGGAGCTGGCCCAGCCCTTCTTCAAGTTCGTGGACAGCCAGGTGCCGGTCTACCGCCGGGTCGTGAAGCAACGCGCCGCGCAAGACCCGGCCACACTGCCGCCCGAGATCGTGCCCTGGGGCGAGAAGATCGTGCCGCCGATCGAGACCTTCCGGCGCGCCGACGGCAAGCCCGCACGCGGCTGGACCGTGCGCACCGAGTCGAACCCTTTCGGCGCGCTCGGCTACCTCTGGAACAAAACCGGCAACGCCTGGTACGCGCAGCACTTCTGGGAGCACTACGCCTACACGCAGGACCGCGAGTTCCTGCGCAGGACGGCGTATCCGCTGATGAAGGAAGTTAGCGAGTTCTGGCAGGACCAATTGAAAACAGTCCCTGATGGACCCATGAAGGGCCGGCTCGTCGCGCCCAACGGTTGGTCGCCCGAACACGGTCCGATCGAAGACGGCGTCAGCTACGACCAGGAAATCATCTGGGACCTGTTCGACAACACGGTGCGCGCCGCCGAGGTTCTCGGTGTCGATCCGGAGTTCCGCCAACAGCTCGCCGCCATGCGCGACAAGCTCGCCCAGCCCGGCATCGGCAGCTGGGGCCAGTTGCGCGAATGGCTGAACGAGCTCAAAGACCCCGTTCTCGACACGCCCGGCGACACGCATCGCCATGTCTCGCACCTGTTCGCGCTGTTCCCCGGCCACCAGATCTCGCCGACCGGCACGCCCGCCTTGGCCGAGGCCGCACGCAAGACGCTGGCCGCGCGCGGTGACGCCGGCACCGGCTGGTCGATGGCCTGGAAGGCGGCGTACTGGGCGCGCTTGCAGGACGGCGATCACGCTTACCGCATGCTGCGCGGCCTGCTCGCCCAGCCCGGCGCCAGGGCCGCTCAGCAAAGCGGCACGGGCAGCGAGGCGAACAACGCGGGCGGCACCTACCCGAACATGTTCGACGCCCACCCGCCCTTCCAGATCGACGGCAATTTCGGCGCCACGGCGGCGATGGCCGAGATGCTGGTGCAATCGCATAACGGCGAGATTCAGCTGCTTCCGGCCCTGCCCTCGGCCTGGCCGAACGGCTCGGTCAAGGGCCTGCGCGCGCGCGGCGGTTTCGAGCTTGATCTGGCTTGGGCCAACGGCGTCCTCAGCTCGGCGACGGTGCGCTCTGTTGCCGGCTCGGGCGTTGGCCAGTTGCGCTACGGCAGCCAGACGCTGGCGCTGCACCTGAAGCCCGGTGAATCGCAGCAATGGACGCCCGACGATCTGGTGATCTATGCGGGCCGCACGCTGCCGTCGGGTCACATCAGCATCGGCGATTTCAAGGGCCAGAAGGATTTCACCGATCCGATCACGCTGGTCTCGAAGGCCATCCCCGAAGTGCCGGACAGCGTGGTCATCGCCAAGACGTCGGAGCCCAACGCGCTGAGCCTGAGCTGGAAGGATGCCTGGTACGCCAGCCTGCGCCTGCTGAACGACGCGCCGCTCGATCTGCGGCCGTTCATCCCGAACGGCACGCTCGAGTTCGACCTCCGGGTCGACGACATGGCCGACGGCGGCGTCAGCGTCACGATGGACTGCGGAGACAACTGCGCCCGCAAGGTCAACTATCTGCGCGGCGCGCGCGCCCTGTCGGGCAAGGGTTGGCAGCACCTGGCTTTCTCGATGGCGTGCTTCGTCCATGACGGTGACGACTTCGGCGCGGTCAAGAAGCCTTTCGCGCTGGACGCCAGCGGCACCGGCGCGGTCGCCGTCGCTAACGTCAAGTTCGTGCGGCATGCCCAGTCCAACGCGAGCTGCCCTGATTACCGCACCGAGTCGGTCACGCCCGCCATGCTCGATCAGTCGTGGTCGATCAACTGGTGGCTGCCGCGCCATCTCGAAAAGCTCGAAGAAGTGAAGCGCCTGAAGGCCGCCGGCCAGCAAAGCGAGCTGATCTTCATCGGTGATTCGATCACCCACAACTGGGAAAAATCGGGCGCGCCGGTCTGGCAGAAGTATTACGCCAAGTACCACGCGCTCGACCTCGGCTTTGGCGGCGACCACACGGAGAACGTGCTGTGGCGCATCGAGCACGGAGAGCTCGACGGCATCAGTCCCAAGGTCGCCGTCGTGATGATCGGCACCAACAACACGGGCGACCGCCAGGAAGACCCGCGCACCACGGCGGCCGGCGTGCGCCGCATCCTCGACGAGATCCGCACGCGGCTGCCGCAAACGAAGATCCTGCTGCTGGCCGTCTTCCCGCGCGATGAGAAACCCGACGGCACGCTGCGTCAGTTGAACGAACGCGTCAACAACATCATCAGCGGCTTCGCCGACTCGCAGATCACCTTCCTCAACATCGACAAATCCCTGCTCAACGCCGACGGCACGCTGTCGCGCGATGTGATGCCTGACCTGCTCCACCCCAATGAAAAGGGCTACGGCATCTGGGCCGAACAGATGCAGCCCACGCTCCAGAAATTGCTGGCTCAGTAAGCGCCAGACCTCCCTCAGAAGTGAATCCCATGCTCACCTACTCCAGCCCCTTCCCGCCCAGTTTTACCTTCGGCGTGGCGGCTTCCAGCGCGCAGATCGAAGGCGGCGCCACGGCCGATGGCAAGGGCCCCTCGATCTGGGACGGCTTTGCCGACGTACCCGGCCGCGTCTATGAAGACCACCACCCGAGCGTGGCCTGCGACCACTACAACCGCTTTGACGAAGACTTCGCGCTGATGGCCTCGCTGGGCGTCAAGCACTACCGCCTCTCGATCGCCTGGCCGCGCATCTTCCCCAATGGCGATGGCGAGTTGAACCAGGCCGGCCTCGATTTCTATCACCGCCTGTTCGCCAGCATGGCCAAACACGGCATCACGCCGTGGGTGACGATGTTCCATTGGGACCTGCCGCAATCGCTCGAAGACCGCGGCGGCTGGCCCGCCCGCGTGACGGTGGAGGCGTTCGCGCGCTATGCCGACACCATCGTCAAAGCCTTCGCCGGCGAGGTCAAGCACTGGATCACGCTCAACGAGATCCGCTGCTTCACGCTGTTAGCCTATGGCTACGGCAGCAAGGCGCCGGGACGCAAGGAAAGCGCGGCCGTGGTGAACCAGACCTACCACCATGCGCTGGTCTGCCACGGCCACGGCGTGCGCGCGGTGCGCGAGTTCGGCGGTGCTAACGCCACGGTCGGACTGACCGACAATTGCGACGTGAGCGTGCCCGTGACCGAGACGCCGGCCGACATCGCCGCCGCCACCGCCTGGTTCCGCGACCGCAACCGCCACCTGCTCGGCGCCATCCACGCCAAAGGCTACACGGCCGACTATCTCGCCAGCCCCGATGCCCCGAAGGTTGAGCCCGGTGACTTCGACCTGATCAGCCTGCCCACCGACTTCCTGGGCCTGAACATCTACACCGCCACCTATGTGCGCGCCGGCAAGAACGGCCAACCCTACGAAGCCCTGGGCCTGCCGCCCCACTATCCGCGCGCCGACAGCCCCTGGCTGACGCTGGTGCCGCAGTCGATCTACTGGGCGCCGCGCATGGTTCAGGAGTTGTATGGCATCCGCTCCATTTTCATCACCGAGAATGGCTGCGGCTACAACGATGAACCGATCGTCAATGGCGAGGTGCTCGATCTGCACCGCCGCGATTTCCTGCGCAACCACTTGCGCGAGGTGCATCGCGCGATTGCGGATGGCGTGCCGATCGACGGTTATTTCTTGTGGTCCTTCATCGACAACTATGAGTGGGAAGATGGCTACCAGCGCCGCTTCGGGATCGTGCATTGCGATTTTGAGACGCAGGTGCGCACGCCCAAGTTGTCGGCCCGTTACTACAGCGAAGTGATGCGAACGCGCACTATCCTCTGATCCATGACGACCACCGCCCCCAAGCCCCGCAAAACCAAGCACGCCGCCACCCTCGCCGATGTCGGCCGGGAAGCCGGTGTCTCCGCCATGGCGGCTTCGGCGGTGCTCAACGGCTCGAAGACTTCTTCCCGCATTTCGACAGAAACCCGCGAGCGCATCCTCGAAGCCGCAAAGAAGCTCAACTACCGCGTCAACGCCGCCGCACGCGCGCTGGTCGACCGGCGCATGAACACCATCGGCGTGGCCATCACGCTCGCGCGCAACGAGCTGAACCAGTACTTTCTTGAAGTCTTCAACGGCGTGCTCGAAGCCGCCTCCGAGCTGGGCCAGAACACCACCGTGTTCACGCTCACCGACTGGCAATCGGCGCCGGAGCGCATCCACACGATCTGCGATGGCCGCATCGACGGCCTGATCCTGCTGGCGCCGCTGATCAACCACGAGGCCGCCAGCAAGCTGCCCGATCACACGCCGTTCGTGTCGGTCCACGCCAACGTGGACATGCCCGGCGTGGTCAATCTCGAATCGGATGAAGAGGTCGGCGCGCACGCGATGGTCGCTCGCATGCTGGCGCTGGGCCACAAGCGCATCCTGCACATCGGCGGCGGCGTCGATTCGATCGGTGCGCAGCGCCGGGCCGCCGGCTATCTGCGCGCGCATGAAGAAGCCCGCGTGAAGCCGCCGCGCGACTACCTGCTCTACGCGGAGTTCAGCTCCGAAGCGGGCCGCCGCGTGCTCGACGACTGGATGCACCGCCATGTCGGCAAGCCGCTGCCCGACGCGATCTTCGGCGGCAGCGACGCGATCGCGCTCGGCTGCATGGACATCCTCTCGGCGCGCGGCCTGCGCGTGCCGGCTGATGTCTCCGTCGTCGGCTTCGATGACACCATGCTCGCCCGCTCCGCTCACCTGAGCACCGTGCGCCAGCCGCTGCGCGAGATGGGCAACCGCGCCGTGCAACTGCTGGTGGCGCAGGTCGAGGCCAAGTTGCAGGACACCCTGTGGCGCGGCCCGAAGAACATCGTCTTCCCGACCGAAATCATCGAAGGCCAGACGCTGGCCAAACCGCGAGCCAAGAAGCTCGCCCTGTCCTGAACCTGCATTGGAATTCTCGTGAGTGCGACCACCACCGACGGCTTTAACGATAAATTGGCAGTGCCACTTGCAGCACCGCTTGCAACACCACCCGCCGTCTCCGACCGCATTCCGCTGACCCAGAAGCTCGGCTACGGGCTCGGCTCGATGATCGACATGTGGGGCCATTGGCTCTATCCGGCGCTCGCCTTCCAGGTCTTCAACATCTTCCTCGGCATGGCGCCGGGGCTGATCTCGACGGCGCAGATGATCAAGATCTTCATCGACGCCGCTTCGGACGCGATCTTTGGCTGGCTTTCCGACAACACGCGCACGCGCTGGGGCCGGCGCCGGCCTTTCATCCTGGTGGGCGGCGTGTTGGCCGGCATCGGCCTGCCGCTGATGTTCGCGGTCGGCAAGGGTTGGAGCGATACCGAGTACTTCATCTTCATGCTGGTCTCGATCGCGCTCTACGTGCCCGTGATGAGCTGCTTCAACCTGCCCTGGACCAGCCTGGCCGCCGAGATGACGCCCGACTATCACGAGCGCACCAGCCTGCAGTCGATCAAGAACGCGATCCAGAAGGCGCCTGAGCTGGCGATGTTCTGCGCCGCGCAGTTCACCACGCTGGCGATCTTCAACGACTCGAACGGCAAGCCCGACATCCTGCGCGGCGCGCAGACCTACTGCGTGATCCTCGGCGCCGTGATGATCGTGGCGGCGATCACGATCTTCTCGGTCGTGCGCGAGCGCTACTACGTGAGCCTGGTCAGCAAGACGCAGACTCACATCCCCTTTGCCGACACGCTCTGGCGCACGCTGCGCTGCCGCCCCTTCCGCCATGTGCTGGGCATGATGCTGGCCTATGGCACGGGCACGGCGATGGTGGCCGCGCTCGGCTACTACGCCACCGTCTACTACGTCTGCCACGGCGACGTGGTGCTGGCCACCAAATGGAACACCGCGATGGGCGTGGCCGGCATGGTCTTCGGCTTCCTCGGCATCCCCTTCTTCACCGCCATCGCACGCCGTTATGGCAAGCGCGTCGGCCTGGCCACGGTGCTCTCGCTGGCGATCTGCGCCTTCATCGGCGACTGGTGGCTGTACAACCCCGAGCTGCCTTATCTGCAGCTGCTCGCCTGCGGCTTCGTCGCCTTCACCGGCGCGGGCTTCTGGACACTTTACGGCTCCACCGTGGCCGATGTGATCGACTACGACGAGACCCAGACCGGCCAGCGCCGCGAGGGCTCCTTCTCGGCCTGCCAGGCCTGGATCTCCAAGCTCGGCATCGCGCTGGGCGTGGGCGCCTCGGGCTGGATCCTGCAACTGACCGGTTTCGACTCCAAGGTGCCGGTGCAGACCGAGCACTCGCTCTTCATGATCCGCATCCTGCTCTCGGCCATCCCCGTCACCGGCCTGGTCCTCGCGCTGATCGCGGTGCTGCGTTTCGAGCTGACCGAAAAGCGCATGGGCGAGATCCGGGTGGAACTGGAAGCCACGCGGGGCCAGGTATGAGCATGAGCAGCCCAACCTCGCGCAGGCAGGCCCTCAAGAGCGCCCTCGTCGTGGCGGCGGCTCCGCTGGATGCCATGGCCGCGCAGAAGCCGAACTTCGGCGTCGGCATCGAGGGCCAGCGCAAGGCCGATCTCGGCAACGGCAGCTTCCGCAACCCGATCGTGGCCGGCGACCATGCCGACCCGACGGTGCTGAAGGACGGCGCCGATTACTACATGAGCTTCTCGTCCTTCGACGCCTATCCGGGCGCCGTGATCTGGCACTCAAAGGATCTCGTCAGCTGGGCGCCCGTCTGCGCCGCGCTGCAGGACAACATCGGCACCGTCTGGGCGATGGACCTGGTCAAGCACGCCGGCCGCTACTTCATCTACATCCCGGTGCTGCAGCCCACGCGCACGGCGATCTATGTGATCCATGCCGACAAGATCGAGGGCCAGTGGAGCGCGCCTGTCGACCTCGGCATCCCCGGCTGCATCGACCCCGGCCACGCCGTGGGCGAAGACGGCCACCGCTATCTTTTCGTGAACGGTGGCCGCCGCGTGCGCCTCGCTGACGATGGCCTCTCGACCGCAGGCCCCCTGGAGCCGGCCTGGACGCCGTGGCGATATCCGTCCGATTGGGTCGTCGAGATGTACGCGCCCGAAGGCCCCAAGCTGTTCCGGCGCGGCGAGTGGTTCTACCTGGTCTCGGCGCTTGGCGGCACGGCCGGGCCACCGACGAGCCATATGGTGACGCTGGCGCGCTCGCGGTCCATCCACGGCCCCTGGGAACATTGCCCGCACAACCCGATCGTGCGCACGCGCAGCGCCGACGAGCCCTGGTGGTCCCGCGGCCACGCCAGCGTGGTCGAGGGGCCGGCCGGTGATTGGTGGATGGTCTATCACGGCTATGAAAACGGCTTCAGAACGCTGGGCCGCCAGACGCTGCTGGAGCCGATCGAGTGGACGCGCGACGGCTGGTTCCGCGCCAAGGGCGGCACGCTGGCCAGCCCTTTGCCCAAACCGCGCGGCGGCAGCGCCGTGGTGGCAGGCTTGCCGCTCTCGGATGATTTCTCCGGTGACAAGCTCGGTCTGCAGTGGAGCTTGCATGCGCCCGCAGCCGAAGACGCCACGCGCCTGCGCTTCGCCGACCGCAGCCTGCTGCTGCGCGGCAAGGGCAGTGCGCTCGCCGATTGCTCGCCGCTCACCTGCATCCCCGGCGATCGCAGCTACGAGGCTTCGGTCGAGCTCGAGATCACGGGCGATGCCCACGGCGGCCTGACCCTGTTCTACGACGAACGCGGCCATGTCGGCATCGGCTTCAGCACCACGCAGATGCTGACCTACGGCTACGGCCAGGAGCAGCGTTGGATGCGCGAGAACATGGCGACACGCACGGTCCATCTGCGGCTCACCAACCGCGACAACGTCGTCACCTTCCATTACTCCCACGATGGCAAGGCCTGGACCCAGCACCCTTGGCAGATGGAGGTCTCGGGCTTCCATCACAACGTGTTCGGCGGCTTTCGCAGCCTGCGCCTGGGCCTGTTCTGCGCAGGACCCGGCGAACTGCGCGCCCGTAATTTCATCTATCGAGGACTGCAGGAATCATGATGTTGCCCAAGCTCCGCCGCCGCCAACTGCTCGCCGCCGCCACCCTGCCTCTGTCAGGCGGCGTGCTGGGCTTCAATCCCGCTCCCGCTCCCGCTCCCGGCCCGCGCCAGATCGAGCTCGACCTGCAAGGCGCGACCACGCCGCTCGACCGTTTCTTCGACCATTGCGTGGGCTCCGACTACCCCGGCACGCTGATCCGCGACGACTGCCAGGCGCAGCTCAAGACGGCGGTCGACGAGCTGGGCTTTCGCTACCTGCGCTTCCATGCGATCTTCCATGACGTGCTGAAGACCGTGCGGCGCGAAGGTGAAGGCACGGCTGCGCGCCTGGTGTTCGACTTCACGCTGATCGACAAGCTCTACGACGATCTGCTGGCCCGGCGCATCCGCCCCTTCGTGGAGTTAGGTTTCACGCCCGAGGCGCTGGCCACCTCGAAGCAGACGATCTTCTACTGGAAGGGCAACACCTCGCATCCCCAGCCCGAAGGCTGGGTCGAGCTGATCAATGCTTTCATCCAGCACCTGCTGCAACGCTATGGCGCGGCCGAAGTGCGGCAGTGGTACTTCGAGGTCTGGAACGAGCCCAACCTCGATGGCTTCTGGGAAGGCGCCGATCGCAAGGCCTATTTCGAGCTGTACGAACGCACGGCGCACGCGATCAAGGCGATTGATCCGCAGTTGCGCGTGGGCGGCCCCTCCACCGCCGGCGCGGCCTGGGTGCCCGAGTTCCTGGCGCACGCCAAGGCGACCGGCACACCGGTCGATTTCATCACCACGCACACCTACGGCGTGAACGGCGGCTTTCTTGACGAGCAAGGCAAGGAAGACACCTGGCTCAGCGCCGACCCCGACGCGATCGTCGGCGATGTGCGCCATGTGCGCGCGCAGATCGAGGCCTCGCACCTGCCGGGCATCCCGCTGTTCTTCACCGAATGGAGCACCAGCTACAACCCGCGCGACAAGGTGCACGACTCCTACATGAGCGCCGCCTATGTGCT
Source organism: Burkholderiaceae bacterium (assembly GCA_036500605.1). Lineage (GTDB taxonomy): Bacteria > Pseudomonadota > Gammaproteobacteria > Burkholderiales > Burkholderiaceae_C > JAFALK01. The sequence continues at coordinate 67,764 of DASYBU010000016.1, read as the reverse complement.
GAACAAGCTGCGTCGAACTCGTGGGTTAGCCCAGTCGATGAGCTACTGGACCTACACCGATCTGTTCGAGGAGCCCGGCCCGCCCGATGCACCCTTCCACGGCGGTTTCGGCCTCATGACGCGCGAAGGCGTGCGCAAGCCGGTCTGGTTTGCCTACAAGTATCTGGCGGCCTTGCAGGGCCACGAGATTCCGAGCAGCGACATGGACAGCCTGGCCACGACGGATGGCGGCAAGATCCAGTTGCTGGTCTGGGATTGGCGCGCGCCGGCGCAGACCGTCAGCAACCGCTCCTACTTCGGCAAGCCGCAGCCGGCCAAAGCCGCGGGCACCGTGCAGGTTCACCTGAGCCATCTGGCGCCGGGGCGCTACCGTGTGCAGCAACGCCGCACCGGCTATCACGCCAATGACGCTCACACGGCCTATCTGGAGATGGGCTCGCCCAAGCAACTCGATGCGAAGCAACTCGCCGCGCTGCAGGCGCTCACCACCGATGCGCCCAAGCCGCTGGCCGAGTTGCGGGTCGGCGCCGACGGCAAGGCCAGCCTCGCGCTGGACCTGCGCACGCACGATGTGGTGTTGCTGAGCCTGGAGCCGGTCGGCGGTCAAGGTGAGCGCGCATGAGCAAACACATGAGCCGATACCTGATCGCCTTCCTGCTGGGCTTGTCGCTCTGCACGCCAAGCTGCGGCGGCGGTAGCGGCAGCACGGCCACAGCGGCCGCCGCAGCCACCACACCGCAGCAAGCCCCGCAGGCCACCACCACCGGCATGCGCGCGCTCAGCAGCCTGCAGCTCTCGCAACAGATGGGCGCGGGCTGGAACCTCGGCAATGCGCTGGAGGCCGCCGGCAGCGAGACCGCCTGGGGCAATGCCAAGACCACGCAGGCGCTGCTCGACGCGGTCAAGGCTGCCGGCTTCAAGACGATCCGCATCCCGATTTCCTGGAAGCAGTACGCCGATGCCAACGACAACATCAGCGCCGCCTGGCTGGCCCGCGTGACCGAGGTGGTGGACGAGGCCCACAAGGCCGGGCTCTACACCCTCATCAACGTGCATTGGGACGGCGGCTGGCTGCAGCCGACCTACGCGGCGCAGTCCGTGGCCGATGCGCGGCTCGCCAAGTTCTGGACGCAGATTGCCACGCAGTTCAAGTCTTATGACGACACCCTGCTCTTCGCCGGCACCAACGAGGTGATGGTCGAAGGCGACTACGGCACGCCCAAGCCCGAGTACATCGCCGTGCAAAACGGCTTCAACCAGATCTTCGTGAACACGGTGCGCGCCACCGGCGGCAACAACGCCGTGCGCCATCTGATCGTGCAGGGCTTCAACACCAATATCGACCACACCGTGAACTTCGCCGTGATGCCCACCGACACGGCCAAGGACCGGCTGATGATGGAGGTGCATTTCTACGATCCCTACGATTTCACGATCAATGACAAGAGCACGATCTGGCAATGGGGCGCTACCGCCACCGATCCCAAGGCCACCGAGACCTGGGCCAACGAAGCGTATGTGGACGCGCAGTTCAACAAGATGAAGACGCACTTCGTGGACAAGGGCATCCCGGTGATCCTGGGCGAGTTCTCGGCCATGCGCCGCACCGAGTTCAGCGGCGCCGAGGCCTACCGCCTGGCCTGGGACCGCTACATCGCCCGCTCGGCCTGGACGCATGGCATGGTGCCGGTCTACTGGGATGCCGGCGTGCCGAGCAGCAATCACAGCTCGGGCCTCTTCGATCGCGCGACCGGCGCCCAGGCCTACCCCGAAATCATCAAGGCCCTGGTCGACGCGACCCGCACACCATGACCCAGCCTGCCCCGTATTCATCACGTGCATCACGTGAATCCATGTGTGTTAAATGCATTTTCTACATGGATGGACAGGATGCACAGGATGAATACAAGAGCCAGGAGACTTCTTTCTTATCCTGTACATCCTGTTCATCCATGTTCAATGAATGCATTTACAGACATGGATTCACGTGATGCACGTGATGCACGTGATGAATGCAAAACATGAACTTCGAGGAGACAAGACGATGAGTTTTCGAGTGCATTCGATGCGGGTTCTTGGTTTGTTGTTCGGCTTGTGGGGCCTTCTTGCCGCGCCTGCTCAGGCGAACGAGACGCTGTTGCTTGACAAGCCCAAGCCCGATCTCGCTTCCACGCCGCCGATGGGCTGGAACTCGTGGAACAAGTTCGGCTGCAACATCAACGAAGAAATCGTGCGCAAGCAGGCCGATGCCTTTGTGCATAGCGGCTTGCGCGATGCCGGCTACCGCTACATCGTGATCGATGACTGCTGGCAGAAGTCTCGCGATGCCAACGGCTTCATCCTGGCCGACCCCGAGCGCTTCCCCAGCGGCATCCGGGCCCTGGCTGACTATGTGCACTCGCGCGGCCTCAAGTTTGGCCTCTACTCCGACGCAGGCTCGCTGACCTGCGGCGGCCGGCCCGGCAGTGCGGGCCACGAGTTCCAGGACGCCTTGCAATACGCGCGCTGGGGTGTGGACTATCTCAAGTACGACTGGTGTCACACCGGCCCGCGCAATGCCGAGGCCGCGTACACGATCATGGCGAAGGCGCTGCGCGAATCGGGGCGCGACATCCTGCTCTCGATCTGCGAATGGGGCAGCAACCAGCCCGCCAAGTGGGCGCCGACGATCGGCCACATGTGGCGCACCACGGGCGATATCCGCGATGCCTGGGCCGGCGCCAAGGACTGGTCACACGGCATGGTCGACATCCTCGACATGCAGGCCGAGCTCTGGCGCGACAGCGGCCCCAACCACTGGAACGATCCCGACATGCTGGAGGTCGGCAACGGCGGCATGACGAGCACCGAATACGAAGCGCATTTCTCGCTCTGGGCCATGCTGGCCGCGCCGCTGATCGCCGGCAATGACCTGAGCGCGATGGATGCCGACACACGGCGCATCCTCGGCAACCGCGCGGTGATCGCGGTCGATCAGGACGCGCTGGGCCAGCAGGCGCAGCGCATTCGCAAGCAGGGTGATCTTGAGGTCTGGGCGCGGCCGCTGGCCGGTGGCGATATCGCGGTGGTGCTGTTCAACCGAGGTACGACTGCGGCCGACATGAGCGTTAGCTGGGGCGAGCTCAAACTGCCCGCCGATACCAAAGCCGAGGTCAGGAACCTGTGGACCGGTGCCTCGCAATCCGCCGCCAAGGGCAAGGTCGCACCGCACGGCGTGATGATGCTGCGTATCGCACCAAAGGGTGGGACATGACTGTCGCCTTGCTTTCGCCGCGCCTGCCGCATTGACTCTCACTGAACACAAGATAAAAATTTCGCTGCGCCTCTTGTGCAGGAATGGGCGATAGTTCGCACCATGCTGAATCCGCGCAAGATCTGGCTTGCCTTGATTTTCTTGAGCACCGCCTTCGGTGCCGGCACGGACGCTCTCGGGCAGGAGTTGCGCCTGTCGGTGCCCGAGTACCTGCCCTACACCGGCACCGTTGATGGCAAGCCCGGCGGCACGGCGATCGAAACCGTCCGTGAGATCCTGAAGAAGGCCGGCATGACGATGGTCGTCCAGGTCGTACCCAACTACGGCCGCTGCATCCAGCAGATCAAGGAAGGCACGATCGACGGCTTCTTCCTGGGCTCCAGGAACAGCGAGCGCGACGCGATTGCCGAGCTGTCCGATGCGGTCACCGTCAACAACTGGGTCTGGGTCACGCGCAAAGCTTCGTCCTGGCGAGCCGCTAACGAAGATTTCAAGCGGAAGGCCCATGTGGGCGTGATGCTCAACACCAACCCGCATTCCTGGCTGAAGGGCCACGGCTACAACATCACCGGCACGGCCACCACCAGCGCCTCGCTGCTCGCCATGCTGGATCTGGAACGGCTCGACGCCGCGCTGATGCCCGAGTTGGTGTTCCAGAACGCCGTGCAATCGACCTCGCGCAGCCTCGGCACCTACACGACCGAGAGCGAGATCAAGCAGCCCTTCGGCATCTACGTCTCCCGCAAATTCATTCAGGCGCATCCCGATGTGATGGCGCGGATCAACCAGGCGATTCAGCAGTTGCGCGGCAGGGACGGCAAGGCCAGACCTTGAATGCCGATCGCCCTCGCGCAATACTGCGGCCATGACGCCCACCATCACCGCCTTTGAACACTCCCCCGACCGCGGCCGCGGCCTCGCGCGCGACATGCGCGTGCGCTGGGCGCTCGAGGAGATCGGCCAGCCCTACGACGTGCGTCTCATGTCGTTCGAGCAGATGAAGCAGCCCGCGCACCTGGCGCTGCATCCCTTTGGGCAGATCCCGACCTATGAGGAAGACGGGCTCGCCCTGTTCGAGTCGGGCTCGATCGTCCTGCATGTCGCCGAGCGGCATGGCCTGCTGCTGCCGGTCGATGCCAACGCACGAGCACGCGCGATCACCTGGATGTTCGCGGCGCTCAACACGGTGGAGCCGCCGCTGGTGGAGCTCGCCGTCGCGAAGATTTTCGAGCGCGACAAGCCTTGGTACGAGCAACGCCTGCCGCTGGCTTTTGAGCGTGCCCGCAAAACGCTGGGCGAACTCTCGCGCCGACTCGGTGATGCGCAATGGCTCGAAGGGGAAGACTTCACCGCCGGCGATCTGCTGATGATCGGCGTGCTGTTCCGGGCCAAGGGCCTGGGCGTGGTGGATGAGTATCCGAACCTGAGCGCCTATGTGGCTCGCGGCGAAGAGAGGCCCGCTTTCAAGCGGGCGTTCGAGGCGCAACTGGCGGTGTTCAAGCGCGGCAGCAAGGGGGCCTGAAGCCCGAAGTGGCCGCACCTGAACCAGGCCTTACTTCGCCACCGCATTCACCGCCGAGATGATCACCGCCGCCACATCTTCCGGGCGCGATTGCTGGGGTACGTGACTCGTGGGCAGCGTCGTCACGGTGGCGCCGATCTTCCTGGCCATCGCACGTTCCTGTTCGGGCGAGATCATGCGGTCGTTGGCGCTGACGATGTACCAGGACGGACGCGTCTTCCACGCGGCGCCGCTGACCTTCTCGCCAAACGCGCTGGCCTGGATCGGGCCTTGTGTCGCGGCCATCACGGCAGCTTGTGCGGCAGGCACATCCTGCGCAAAGTTCTCGGCCAGGGCGGCTGGCGGCAGCGACAGATAACCCTTTGAATCAGCGACAAGCTTCGTGATGCCGGGAGGCGTCGGGAAGCCCTGGCCGGACTCGCCGGTCGACTGGCCCGCATCGAGCGCGAAGGCGGCCACGTAGACCAGCGCCGCGACCTTGTCGTCCTGGCCCGCATCGGTGATCACCGTGCCGCCCCAGGAATGGCCGACCAGCACGACCTTGCCCTTCTGGTTGTCGATCACGCGGCGCGTGGTGGCCACATCGCCGGCCAGCGACTCAAGACCGTTCTGCACGGCGGTGACCTGGATGCCATTGGCCTGCAGCAAAGGGATCACCTTGGCCCAGTCGGAACCATCGGCAAAGGCGCCGTGGACGATGACGACCGAGGGAAGTTCGCCCGCGGGGGCGGCGGTCGCGGCATGAGCGCCGGCCAGCAGGCTGGCGCCGAGGGCGATCGACGAGAGAGTGTGACGGATGCGGTTCATGGTGGGTTCTCCTATAAAGTTGACGCCTTCTGAGCGCGTGACCACAGTGTCGAAAATCAGGCCCGCGCGCGGTATCGGTCGATTGACCGACCCCCGACTCCTCCTGCCGTCATGAACCCCTCGCCCGCCACCCGCATCGCCGTCCACGACGCCATGCTCGCGCTCGCCTTCATCGGCGATCTCAGCATGGGCCGCCCGACCGATCATTCGCACCGCACCGCGTGGCTCGCCGCGCGCCTGGCCGCCGAGGATGGATGCGCCGAGCCGGACTGCCGCGCCGCGCACGATGTGGCGCTGCTGCGCTGGTCCGGCTGCACCGCCAATGCGGCGGGCTTCGATCAATTGCTGGGCGACGACGTCGGCGGGCGCGAGGCCTTGCTCGCCATGACGCTGCCGATGAACGCCGAGCGCGCCGCCGCAATCGTGCCGCTGGCGCAAATCCATTGCGAGGTTTCGGGCGATATCGCCTCGCAGCTGGGCATGAGCGCGCAGGTCGAGGCCGGCCTGCGCAATGTCTTCGAGACCTGGGACGGCCGTGGCAACCCGGGCCGCCTCGCCGCGCAAGCGGTGCCGGCGGTGGTCTATCACGTGGCCCTGGCCAGCGATCTTGAGATCCTCAGCCGCGCTCGCGGACTCGATGCGGCGTTGGCCGCAATCGCGCAGCTGGCCGATGCGAAATATCCGGCGGCGCTCGTTCAACGCCTGGCGCGTTCGGCGCCTGATTGGCTGGTGGCGCTGGACGAAAGCGATGCGCGACAAGATGCGAGCCCGCCACGGGTTTCGGAGGCGGCACGCGATGTGGCGCTGGAACTGATCGCCGATGTCGCCGATCTGAAGCTGCCCTGGCTCGCCGGACAGTCGCGCCAGGTCGCGGCCTGCGCGAGCGCGACGGCCGCCCTCCTCGGCCTCGAGCCTTCAGCGCAATCGATGTTGCACCGCGCCGGCCTGATCCACGCGATCGGCCGCGCCGCGCTGCCCAATCATCTGTGGGAAAAGCCGGGCCGCCTCTCGGCTTCTGATCGCGAACGCGTCCGCCTGATGCCGTATTGGACCTTCCGCGCCGCCGGCCTCATCCCGGGTCTGAAGGCCGAAGCCGAGCTGGCCTCGTATGCCTACGAGCGCCTCGATGGCAGCGGCGCGTATCGCAATCTGGGCGGCACTGCGCTAACGCCACAACACCGCGTCATCGCCACCGCCGTTGCGCTTGTCGCGTTGCGCTCGCCACGGCCCTGGCGGCCCGCGCATGATGCCGACGCCGCGGCCCAAGTGCTGCGTGAGGAAGCTGCGCAGGGACGCTTCGATGTCGAGGTCGTCGAAGCCGCGATCTCGGCGCTCGCGGGCGCCAAGCCACGCGGGCCAGCCAAGGCGGCGGTTTCGCTGTCCGCACGCGAGGCCGATGTGCTGCGCCGCATCAGCCTTGGCGAAAGCAACAAGGAAGTCGCCCGCGTGCTGGACATCAGCCCGAGCACCGTGCGCACCCATATCGAGAGCGTGTTCCGCAAGCTGGAATGCTCAACGCGCGCAGCGGCGACCTTGAAGGCGTTCACGCTGGGCTTGCTCTGAGCGCGCGAACCCTCACCCCTGCTGCATCTGCGCCATGTCCATGAACATGACTTCCCAGATGTGCCCGTCCACATCCTCAAAACTGCGGCCGTACATGAAGCCGTGATCCTGCGGCGGGTTCACGTCGGGCTTGCCGCCGGCAGCACCTGCCGCATTCACGAGGCTGTCGACCGCCTGGCGGTTTTCCGCGCTCAGGCACAGCATGACTTCGCTGGCGCGGTGCGCGTCGGAGATCGGCTTCTTGGTGAAGGTCGCCCACTTGGCGTGCGTCAGCAGCATCACGTAGATAGTGTCTGACACCACCATGCAGGCCGCCGTGTCATCGGAGAACTGCGGGTTGTTGACGGCGCCGATCGCCTCGTAGAGGGCCTTGGCCTTGGCGAGATTGCTGACGGGCAGGTTGACGAAGATCTGCTTGCTCATGAGGTGTCTTGTCTCTTCAGGTGTTTGTGGAGGCGTTTGTGGAGGTGTTTGTGGGTGAGTGCTCAGCAGTGCTCAGACCAACTCTCCGCGTGCGCGCATCGCGTCAAGCAGCTCATCCAGTCGTTCCAGCGTGGAGGTCAGGCCCGCTTCCATGCCCATGTCCATGACCTTCTGCACGTCTTCCGGCGAGCTGTACTGCACGACCGTGGTCACGAGCGTGTGGCCGCCTTCATCGGTGAAGGACACCTCCCAGCTGGCTCGCGGCATCGCGGGGTTCACGACGCCGGTTTCATCGGTGAAGCCATCGAGCGCCGAGTAGCCATCGATCGGGCGGATGCTCTGGTAATCCTGGCGGCTCCAGAAGGCCTGCCCCTCGGGCATGACCATCGCGTAGTGCCAATAGCCGCCGGGACGGAAATCCATGTGCTTGGTCTTGGTGGTCAGCGGCTTGGGCGCAAACCACTGATCGAGCAGTTCGCTCTTGGTGTAGCAATTCCAGACGATTTGCCGCTTGGCCGCGAACTCGCGTTTGACGGTGAGGCGGCTCTTGGCCTTGTCCACCAGGAAATCGAATCGAAGGTCAGGTCTTGTCATGCTGGGTATCTCCACTCAGTTTTTCGAGAAGGTTGTCGAGGTTGTCAAACCGGCTGGCCCAGAGCGTGCGCTGTTCGTCGAACCATCGCTCTGCCGCCGCCAGCTTCTTGCGTTCGAGCATGCAGGTCCTGACCCGGCCCATCTTCTGGGAGCGGATCAGCCCGGTTTTCTCCAGGATGCCGACATGCTTCATGAACGAGGGCAACGCCATGTTGAACGGCGCCGCCAGTTCACTCACCGTGGCCGAACCTCTGCCGAGCCGCTGAACGACAGCCCTGCGCGTCGGGTCGGCGAGCGCGTAGAAGACGGAATCCAGTGCGACATGATTGTTAGCCATTCGGATAACTATAGAGGCAAGCCAACGGCTTTGCAAGCAGCCCGCGAAAAGGATCTCGATGGCATCGTTCCGAATCCATTCAAGAACTTCAGCAATTGGGCGCAAGACCGAAGAATAATTTGACCCTTGAGACTTCAGCACATCACGCCATGACCTCGCCCCTCCTCCGCGTCGGCCTGCTCGGCTTCGGCTACGCCAGCCAGACGTTTCACGCGCCACTCATTCAAGCCGTTAGCGGCCTGAAGATCACCGCCGTCAGCAGCAGCGATGCGGCCAAGGTCCACAAGGCGCTGGGCGCTGACATAACGGTCTATGCCAGCGCAGAAGAGCTGATCGCCTCGGCCGACGTGGATCTGGTCGTGATCGCCACGCCGAACCTGACGCACCACCCGCTGGCCGGCGCCGCGCTGCTGGCCGGGCGGCACGTGGTGGTGGACAAGCCCTTCACCGCCGACACGCAGCAAGCCGAAGAGTTGATCGCCCTGGCGCGCGAACAGCAACGCGTGCTCAGCGTCTTCCACAACCGGCGCTGGGACAGCACCACGCTCACCGTCAAGAAGCTCCTGAAGGCCGGCGCGCTGGGCCCGATCCGCCATGCGCGCATGCATTTCGATCGCTACCGGCCGCAGCCGCGGGTCCGCTGGCGCGAGGCCGAAGGCCAGGGCGGCGGACTCTGGATGGATCTGGGCCCTCACCTGCTCGACGAAGCCTTGGGCTACTTCGGCTGGCCCGAAGCGATCCACCTCGACCTCGCGACCCTGCGGCCCGGTGCGCAGATCGACGACCACTTCCAGGCGACCTTGCGTTATGCGGATGGCCTGCGCGTGACGTTGCATGCGAGTTGCGTGTCGGCCCTGCCCGGCCCGCGCATCGAGCTGCACGGCTTGCGCGGCAGCTTTGTCAAATGGGGCATGGACCGGCAGGAGGATGCGTTAAAGGCGGGCGTTAGACCCGACGTTGATGATCCGTCGGCCTGGGGCGCCGATCCCGATTGCGGGGAACTCGCCGTTGCCGAAGGCGATGCCGGAGCAACGCTCCTGAGACGAAAAGTGCCGACCGAGAACGGCGCTTACCCCGCGTACTATCAGCAACTGTGCGAGTGCCTGCTCGGCCAGCGCGCCAACCCCGTGCCGGCCGAAGAAGCACTCGACGTCATGCGCCTGCTCGACCTGGGCAATCTCAGCGCGAGCACAGGGCGAGAAATGCCTGCAAGGCGCGAACGAACACAGTCTTGAACTGGAGAAACCCAGCGATGCTTCGACTGCTTCACAGGACGCTGGCCGCGATGGTGACCGCTGCCTGCGCGCTCCCGGCTTCAGCGCAAACCGGCGCGCCCGTCATTCCGCGGATCGGCGAGCTGACCCGTGTCATCAGCTATGACCACAAGGACATGCCATGAACCAAGGTACTGAAGGATCTGACACCGACATCGTCTTTGACGACGGTGCCAGCTACGAGAACATGATGGGCCGCTGGAGCATGCTCGTCGGCGAGCGCTTCCTGGAGTGGATCGCGCCGCCGAAGCAGGCGCGCTGGGTGGATGTCGGCTGCGGCAACGGCGCCTTCACCGAGATGATCGTGCAGCGCTGCCAGCCCGTCGACGTGCAGGCTTTTGACCCCGCGCCCGCGCAGCTCCAATACGCACGCCAACGCATGCCCGCCAGTGTGCCCGTCGCCTGGCACGAAGGCAGCGCAATGGCGCTGCCATTGGCCGATGCCTCCTGCGATGTGGCGGTGATGGCGCTGGTGCTGTTCTTCGTGCCCACACCAACCGTTGGCGTGGCCGAGATGTGTCGTGTCGTGCGTTCCGGCGGCATCGTGGCCGCCTACCACTGGGACATCCTCGACGGTGGCTTCCCGCTCGCGCCGATCGGCATCGAGACGAAAGCGCTGGGCATCGCGCCCAAGCTGCCGCCGAGCGTCGACGCCTCAACGATCCCCGCTTCCACCGCCTTGTGGACCGAGGCCGGATTGAAGGATGTGCGCACCACGCAGTTCACCGTCGAGCGCACCTTTGAAAACTTCGACGCCTACTGGAACAGCGCCGCGACCAGCAACACGCTGAGGCCGATGTTCGCGAACCTCTCGGATGAGCAGGTGGCTCTCGTCAAGTCGCGCACTCAAGCGCGCGTGAACGGCGGCGCGGGTCCGCTGACTTTGAGTGCTAGGGCCAACGCAATCTGCGGCGTCAAGGCCTGATCGAGGCTTTGGAAAAATAAATCTGTCCCCGTCCTCTGTGGACAAGTCCGTGCATAGCCTGCGCGGGGCGGCGGCAAGTGTTTGATTTGACAGGCTTTGAGTCGCGGTGCTGAATATTGCGGCACCGCCTCTGTGGCGAGTCTGATTGAGGTTCTGATAGCGGCTCGGATAATGATCGCCCCATGCACCGCACCCTCTTCACCGCCCCGCTGGTCCATCGAGTGCTGCGTCGCATCTCGGTGGCTTTTTTGAAATGGCGCGGCTGGACGCTCGACGGCGATCTGCCCGACGACCACATCAAATGCGTGCTGATCGCCGCCCCGCACACCAGCAACTGGGACCTGCCCTACACGCTGATGGTGGCCTTCGCGCTCGACCTGAACATCTACTGGATGGGCAAGGCCTCGATCTTCAGCTGGCCCTTCGGCGGCCTGATGCGCTGGCTCGGCGGCCTGCCCGTGCAACGCGAGCAATCGGGCAATCTGGTGGCCGCCTCAGCCGCTGCTTTGCGCGCCGCTGATGGCCCGGTGCAATTGATCGTTGCGCCTGAAGGCACGCGCGCCAAGACCCGCCACTGGAAGACCGGCTTCTACTGGATTGCACGCGAGGCGAACGTGCCGATCGTGATGGCCTACCTCGACTACCCGCGCAAGTTGGGCGGCCTCGGTCCGGTGTTCAACCCGACGGGGGATGTGGACGCCGACATGGCCGCGATCAAAGAGTTCTATGCGCAGTTCAAGGGGAAGAATTGGCGGCAGTTTGATGTGGGGTGAGGTGCACGATCTCTCGCATGTGAGACCATCTTGACAATACGTATTAATAACTTATTATCAAAGCGTGAATGCGATCAACTGGCAGCCCAAAGCTGTTCGACAACTGCGCAAGATTGACGCTCACGCCGGGGAAGCAGATTCGGACGGCGGTGACGACTGAGCTCGTGGATCTTTCCAAGGCCAGAAATGTCAAAGCACTGAGCAACCATGAGCATGGTTATCGCCTCAGAGTTGGCAACTACCGAGTCTTCTTCAACTTTGACGGTGCTGTACGCATCGTGAGCATTGAAGAGGTCAGAAAGCGCGATGAACGCACGTACTGAATTCCAGATCATCATGGGCAAGGACGGCAAGCCCGCCTTCGTCGTTGTGCCCTACGAACAGTTCCGCCGCATGCAAGGCGGCTTCACGCAAGGCACCGTGCCCAACGAAGTGGTCAACCTTTCGTTTGAGCGCGGCGTCTCGCCGATGGCCGCATGGCGCGAGCACTTCAATCTGACGCAAGCCGAGGTGGCCGAGCGCATCGGCATCACGCAGGCGGCTTACGCGCAGATGGAACGGGTCAAGCAACCACGCAGGGCGACGCTTGAGAAGGTTGCTGCGGCGCTTGGCCTCGAAGTTGAGCAGTTGCGTTGGTAGATTTGCGAAGACAGGTCCGCGGTTTAGAACAAGCCCTGCAACTGCGAATACGCCATCTGCCCCTTCAGATCTTCCGAGCGCCCACCTTCAAGAAAGCCCTTCGCCATCTGCTCCGCCTGCGCCCACAAGGCCTGCGGAATGCCTGATCCGGCGCTCAGGCGGCTCACGCCGAGCTTGCCCAGTTCGGCGGCATTCGGCAGCCCTTCCCAGGCCAGCACATTCAGCGGCAGGCTGATGTCAGCCACGATGGCCTTGATCTGCTCGGGTTCGACGACGGCGGGAACGAAGAGACCGTCGACGCCAGCGGCGGTGTAGAGGGCGGCGCGAGACAGCGTCTCGGTCACGCGCGCAGGCTTGTCCACCAGGCCAGCGAGAAACACATCGGTGCGCGCGTTGACGAAAATGTCGACGCCGCGCTTGGCGCACTCCGCCTTGATCTTCTCGATCTTGCCGGCCAGCAACGCGGCAGGCTTCTGCCCGTCTTCAAGGTTGATGCCGACTGCGCCCGCATCGATCAGACGCAGCACGGTCTCGGCCACCTGCGCCGGCTCGTCTGAATAGCCGTTCTCGATGTCCACGCTCAAAGGCACGGTCAGCACACGCGCGACGTTAGCGGCGAGCTGGATCGCCACGTCGGCCGGCATCTTGCCGCCGTCGGCATAGCCGAGCGCCCAGGCCACGCCGGCGCTGGTGGTCGCGATGGCCTTGGCGCCGAGGCTTTCGAACAGGCGGGCACTCCCTGCATCCCAGGCGTTAGGCAGCAGCAGCGGCTGGCCTTTGTGGGTGTGCAACTGGCGGAAGGTGGCGAGGCGGTCGGACATGGATGTAGGACTCCAAGACGGGGATTTCGGTGTGGTGTACAAAGCGCTTCTATCTTCGCACCCCGGAGGCCCTTCGATGACCGAAACCACTGCGCCGCTGAACCCAGCCGAGATCGATCCCGACCTCTGGTGCCTGTTCGACCAATACGTGCACGGTCACATCGATCGCCGCAGTTTTCTGGACCGGGCCACGCGCTTTGCGATGGCTGCGGGCACCACGTCAGTAGCGCTGCTCGCGGCGCTGAGCCCCGACTTCGCGCGGGCCCAAAAGGTGGCGCCCAGCGATGCGCGCTTGAAGACCGAATTCGTCGAGTTCGCTTCGCCCGCCGGCTACGGCAAGGTGCGTGCGTATGTGGCGCGTCCTGCGCAGGCCAAGGGCCCGTTGCCGGAGATCCTGGTCGTGCATGAGAACCGGGGCTTGAACCCGCATATCGAAGACATCGCGCGCCGCCTGGCGCTGGAGAATTTCATTGCCGTCGCGCCCGATGCGCTGTTCCCGCTCGGCGGTTATCCCGGCGATGAAGACAAGGCGCGCGATCTTTTCGGCAAACTCGACCAGGCCAAGACGCGTGAAGACTTCGTCGCGGCAGCGAGTTATGCCCGCACGATCTCGGGCGGCAGTGGCAAGCTCGGCGTGATCGGCTTCTGCTACGGCGGCGGCATGGCGAACTTCCTGGCCGCACGCGTGCCCGAGGTGCTGGCCGCCGCGCCTTTCTACGGCGCGCCCGCGCCTGCCGATCTGGTGGGGCATATCAAGGCCGAGCTGGTGCTGATGTTCGCCGACAATGACGAGCGCATCAACGCGGCCTGGCCGGCATACGAAACCGCCTTGACCGCCGCCGGCGTCAAGCACACGGCCTACAAATACGCCGGCACGCAGCACGGCTTCAACAACGACACCACGCCACGCTTTGACGCCAGCGCCGCCGCGCAGGCCTGGGGCCATGCGCTGGATCTTTTCAACCGAACGCTGCGCTGATTCACCTCCTTCATGCTGACCGTCCACCACCTCGACAACTCCCGTTCGCAACGCGTGCTCTGGCTGCTCGAAGAGCTTGAGCTGCCTTATGAAATCAAGTTCTACAAGCGCGATCGCAAGACGATGCTGGCGCCGCCCGAGCTGCTGGCCATCCATCCGCTCGGCAAGTCGCCCATCGTGGTGGATGGCGGCGACGTGCTGGCCGAATCGGGCGCGATCATCGAGACGCTGCTGGAGCGCCACGGCCAAGGCCGTTTGAAGCCCGCCGCCGGCACGCCCGAGTTTCTGCGCTGGCGCTACTGGCTGCACTTTGCCGAAGGCTCGGCCATGCCGCCGCTGCTGATGAAGCTCGTGTTCGACCGCGTGGCCTCGGCGCCGATGCCTTTCTTCGTCAAGCCGATCGCCAAGGGCATTTCGGCCAAGGTGATGGGCAGCTTCGTGACGCCCAACCTGACGCGCCAGCTCGACTTCATGGAAGCCGAACTGCAGCGCAGCGATTGGTTTGCCGGCAACGAGTTCAGCGCGGCCGACATCCAGATGAGCTTTGCGCTGGAAGCCGCCGCGCAGCGCGCCGGCCTCGACGAGAGCCGCCCGAAGCTGCACGCCTTCCTTCAGCGCATTCACGCGCGGCCGGCGTACCAGCGCGCGCTGGAACGCGGCGGGCCTTACGCCTTCGCGTGAACGTTCGTTACGGGGCCGCAGTCACGGCATCTGGTTGATCGCCAGCCAGTAGAAGCCGGCCTGGCGCACCACCTCCACCATCGCGGTGAAATCGAGCGGCTTGACCACATAGCTGTTGGCGCCCAGATCGTAGCTGCGCACCATGTCGCTCTCCTCCTGCGAGGAGGTCATGATCACGATGGGGATGCGTCGGGTCGCCTCGTGGCTCTTGACCTTCTGCAGCACCTCGGTACCGTCCACGCGCGGCATCTTGAGGTCAAGCAGCACCAGGCGCGGGCTGCCCTCGTCACGCTCGGCGTACTGGCCTTGGCGGAAGATGTAGTCGAGCGCCTCCTCGCCGTCCTTGACCCACAGGAGCTTGTTCGCGAGGCCGCCCTTGCGCAGCGCTCGCATGGCCAGTTCCGCATCGTTGGGGCTGTCCTCGACCAACAGGATCTCGACCTGGTCATACGGCGTCATCTTCAAGCTCCTTGGGCAGACTGAAATAGAAAGTGGCGCCTTCGTCGGGCTGGCCTTCGGCCCAGACGCGGCCGCCGTGGCGGGTCACGATGCGATGCACAAGCGCGAGGCCCACGCCGGTGCCGGCAAAGTCGTTGCTGTCATGCAGGCGCTGGAAGACACCGAAGAGCTTGTCCTGGTACTTCGGGTTGAAGCCCGCGCCGTTGTCGCGCACGAAATAGATGTTCTCGCGGCCATCGGTGATGCCGCTCACGCTGATCACCGGCTGCTCGCGCTTGGCGCTGAACTTGACGGCGTTGGAGAGCAGGTTCACCCACACCTGCGTCAGCAGCGAAGGGTCCCCGCGCGAGGGCGCCAGGCGGCTCAGCTCTAACCGCACGCGCCCTTCCGTCTCGGGCGCGCCGGCCGTCTTCCAAGCCGCGCGCACGAGCGAATCCATGCTCACCTCGGTCAGTTGCAGGGCCTTGCGACCGAGGCGCGAGAAGGCGAGCAGATCGTCGATCAGCCGGCCCATGCGCAGGCCCTCGCTGTGCACGATGCGCAGCTTGCGCTGGGCCTCTTCGGAGAGCTCGGCGCCGTGGTCTTCCAGCAGCGCATCGGCAAAGCCCACCACGCCGCGCAAGGGCGTGCGCAGGTCATGCGAGACCGAGTAGCTGAAGCTCTCGAGCTCCTTGTTGGCGCTTTCCAGCTGCGCGGTGCGCTGCGCGATATGGTGCTCGAGCTGCGCGTTCAGGTTGCGCAGGTCGTCATCGATGCGGCGGCGCTCCGCCACCTCCTGTTCGAGCGAGGCTTGCGAGGCCGCCAGCTCCTGCTCGCGGTGGCCGAGGTCGGAGAGCATGCCGTTGAAAGCCTCGACCAGAATGCCCACCTCGTCCTCGGTGGTCTTGGTCACGCGCAGCGAGAGATCCTTGTGCTTCATGACCTCGCGCGCCGCCGCCGTCACCTCCAGGATGGGCCGTGTGAGCGCGCGCTGCATCCACAGCGAGAGCATGCCCGTCACGACCAGGCTCAGCAGCACCACGGCGGCCAGGATGCTCAGATAGTCGCGCAGCGTGGCCTTGAGCTCGTAGCGGCCGTCGAGATAGACGGTGCCCACGATCTCGCCCTTCTCCACCACGCGCCGGAACACCAGCACATGCTCGCCGCTGATGCGTTCGCTGTCGGCATCGGGCAGATCCGGGATGGGCAGGGCCTCGACACCCGCACCGCGATAGGCGCCCATGCGCTTGCCTCGCGCGGCGTAGATTGCTGCCGCCGAAATACCCGGGTGGCTCTTCAGCAACTGCAGGTTCTCCTGCACCGCCGGGGCGTCGTCAAAGGCCAGGGCCGAAGCACTGGCGCGGCCGAGGATGTCGGCCTCGGTGCTGAAATCATTGAGCGCCCGCTGCTTGTAGTGATTGACCTCGTAGAAAGCCAGCGCCACGCCGGCCACGACCAGGCCGCAGAACACGGCGGTGAGCACCAGCAGCACCATCTTGTACTGGATGGATCGGGCGATCAGTGTGCGCAGGGATGCCATCTCAACGCTCCTTGCCTCGGTAGACCTTCTGCGCCACGGCCAGCAGCCGCGAGCTCATCTTGAGGCCGGCCTTTTCAACGCTGGGCAACTCGATCTCGAAGCGCACATGGCGGTCGACGATCAGGAAATTGATCATGCTGCCCGGCGGCATGCTGCCGTCGGTTTCCGTCACGGTCAGCACGGGGCGTGTGATCTCGGTGCGCAAAGCCTCGGCGCGGCCGACAAACAGCACATGCAGATTGCTGAGCATCGGCTCGCCCGCCTGGATCTTCCTGACCACCACGGGCCGCTCATGCACCCTGCGGCCGGCGGTCAGTTGCAGCAGGGTTTCCAGCATCGCGTCGGCGCCCATCACGCCGATCACGAAAGGCGCGTCGGCATTGCTGAAGGCGCTGTCGGGCCAGTCCACATAGCTGGTGAACTTGTAGAGAAAGGCGGCCTTGACATGCGACTCGTCGGTCTCGTCGCTCGTCTGCGCCCACAGCGCGGCGGGGCTGAAGACCAGAAGCGCGAGACCAAATTGGCGCAACACCTTGCGCCGCCCGCAAGCCTCTGTGTTCACTGGCTCCACCTCAGCTGCGCAAAGATCGAGCGCACAAACTCGCTGCGGCTGGGATAGGCGTCGATTTCAGGATGACGCCGATCGAGCAGGTTCTGCCCACTCAGAGACAGCTCCAACCCGCGCTTGATGGGCCAGATATAGCTCAGGTCCAGCGCGGTATACCCAGGCACGGACGGTTTGGGCAACGCGCTCACGCGGCGCAGGCCAAGCTCCAGCGCCTGCCGATTGGGCAATTGCATGCTCGCGCGCAACTGCCATTGCTGGTCAGGGTCGTTGCCCAGCGCACTGGGGCCGGTGGGGTCGGCGCTGCCCGGCTTGACCCCGAGGTCCTGACGCAGCAGGTTGACGCCCGCGCTCAGTTGCAGCCAGCTCAGCGGCTGCCAGCGGCCCCAGGCTTCCAGGCCGTAGGTGGAACCGTCGATCATGTTCTGCACCTGCGCGTTGGGCGGTCGCTGGCCGCTGCGCAGCCGGTTCCAGGCATAACGGTACAGCGTGGCGGAGACATTGAGCTCGTGGCTGAGCTGGCCGCGATAGCCAAGCTCCACCACGTTGGCGACCTCGGACATGAAATCGGGGCCGCCGGCAATCAGGTAAGGCGGCTTGGCGGGCAGGCGCAGATCGCGGTCCAGACGGGCCGGCTCGCGCACTGCGCGCGAGATTCCGGCCCACAGCAGATGGTCGACGGAGGGCGCCCAGGCCAGGCGCAGGCTGGGCAATGTCTCCCAGCCGGTGTAGTCGTTGTGCTCGAGCTTGGCGCCGGCGATCAGGCTCAGTTGCTCGCTCAGATGGAAGTCATCCTGGACAAAGAGGTTGTACCAATGCTGCGTGCTCTGCTCGGGCACGAATCCATACAGCAAGCCCGGACGGATGTCGTCACGCGACTGGCGCCAGCCGCCGCCCCAATCCAGCTGATGAGCGCCAAGGCTCACGCTGTGCTGCACTTCCAGATCGGCCACCGCGTAGCTCGGGCTGTACAGAAAAAGATCTTCCCGCCGGCTGTGGTCGTAATACGCCTGCACTCGCAGCTTGGAGCCCCCGGTCAGCGTGTCGGTCCAGCGGGCCAGCATGTTTTCGCCCGAGACCTTGATGCCGCCCAGATTGAGGCCCGGGATCTTGCGGTCCTGCGAGTCGCCCTGGTACGCGTCGCCCTGCACGGTCAGGCCGTCGCCGGCATGCAGCCAATCGGCACGCGCACCGAACTGTGCCCGGTGCGATCCGTCCGCCACCGCGGCGCCGGCTTCGCTCTTCGTGTTCTGCTGCCGCGTCAGCTTGGCGTAGACGCGAAACTTGCCGCCACCGCCGGCCTTGCCGCCAAAGCGCAGTGCGGCCTGAGAGTCGGTATTGCCCGCGCCGGCCTGCGCCAGCCAGCCCTGCGTTTCTTCGGCCGACTTGGTGACGATATTGATCACGCCGTTGACCGCATTGGTGCCCCAGATGCTGCCGCCGGGCCCGCTGATGACTTCGATGCGCGCCACGTCGTCCAGCATCAGATCCTGCTGGTCCCATTGCACGCCCGAAAAATACGGGGCGTAGACGGTGCGGCCATCGATCAGCACCAGCAGCTTGTTGCCGATCGAATTGTTGAAGCCACGCGCACTGACGGCGTACTGGTTGGCATCGACGCGCGCCACTTCCAGATTGGGCGCCAGCCGCAGCGCCTCGGGCAACGAGCGCGCGCCGGAGCGCTGGATCGCGTCATCGGTGATGACGTAAAGCGAGGCCGCCACCTGGCTCAGCTTCTCACTGCGGCGCGAGACCGAGCTGACCTCGACCTGCGACAGCTCTTCCAGCGACAAATCGGCCAGATCCGCATTGAGCGGCATGGCTTGCAGCTCGGGCGCCATCCAAATGCTCATCAACGCGCCCAGCAACAGAATCCGGGCGCGCGGGTTTCTCACTGAAACTCTCCCTGTTCACTGGTATGCGGCTCGGTCAGCAACTCCGTCATGCGATCAAAAGGCAGCGGCGGGTTGAACCGGTAACCCTGCATTTCATCGCAGCGCAGCTCACGCAGCTTGTCGGCCTGCGCCTCAGTTTCAACGCCCTCGGCCACGACCTTGAGGCTCAGCGAATGCGCGAGCGAGATCATGGTGGAGACGAGCGTCATGCCGCTGGCTTCCTTGAGCATCGAGTCGACGAACACGCGGTCGATCTTGAGCGTCTGCACCGGGAGCTGGGCCAGGTAGCGCAGGGAGGAATAGCCGGTGCCGAAGTCATCAACCGCAATGCCCACGCCCAGTTCTCGCACCTGTTCGAGCCGCACGATATTGCTTTCGATGTCCTCCATCACCAGGCTTTCGGTGATCTCCAGATCAATGCCGGGCGGGCCGTCGTCGAGCTCGATGGCGCGGCGCACGGTCTGCACGAAATCGCTGCGGCGCAATTGAACGGCCGAGACATTGACTGCGATGCGCGGCACCAGCGGCAAACCCATGCCGCGCCAGCGCGCGTGGTCACGCACGGCCTGCTGCAGGGCCCAGGCGCCCACCTCGACGATCAGGCCGGTTTCCTCCAGCAAGGGAATGAATTCTGCAGGCGGCACCAGGCCGGCTCTGTCGGGATCGCGCCAGCGGATCAAGGCCTCGACGCCATGCGTGCGGCCGCTGCGGCTGTCCAGCTTGGGCTGGTAGAACAGCACGAACTCCTTGTTGCGGATGGCGCGGCGCAGCTTGTTCTCCAGGGCCAGCGAGCCGGCAATCCGCTCGGTCATGTCCTGTGAATAGAACAAGTAGGGCTCGCCGAGTTCCTTGGCCTTGTCCGCTGCCGACATCGCATGGTTGTAGAGCTCGTCCGCGCTGCTGCCGTCGGCCGGGTAGATCGCTATGCCGGCCCGCGCGGACAGGCGCAGCTCGGCCCCGGCGATCATGAAAGGCTCGCCGAAGTAATGCGCGGTCCGCTGCCCGATCGAGCGCGCCAGCACCTCTTCGGCCTGCACCTCGGGCACCACCACCGCGAAGTGGTCGGCATCGATGCGTGCGTACCAATTGCTGTCGGTGGCGCCGGCCGTCAGCCGCTGCGCCAGTTGCTTGAGCAACTCGTCGCCCGCGGCATAACCGAGTGTTTCGTTGACCGTCTTGAAACGGTCGACATTGAGCGTCACCACCGCCACTTTTTCCTGCTCGCGCCGGGCGGTCTCCACATATTGGGTCAGCCGCTCCATGAACAGGCTGCGATTGGCCAGGCCGGTCAGCACGTCGTAGAAAGCCAGGTAGTTCAGCCTCTCGGCCTTGTGGATGTGATCGAGCGCGAACGAGAGATCGTTGACCATCTCGCTCAGCAGGCGGCGCTCGTCGGCATCGAAGAAGTCCGACTCGCTCGCATGCAGGCCCATCACGCCGACCACGCGCTGCTCCACCACGATGGGCAGCAACGCCGCCGAACGCAGCGCCGCATCCGCCGCCTCGCTCCAGATCAGTTGCTCCTCGAAGGCCGGCTGCGCCGTGGCAGTGACCGTGCTCACCAACTCGTCCTGCACGCGGCGACGCAAAGCCTCGGCGGCCTCGGCCGGCAGCGCCGGCGTCTGCACCGACAGCACAACGCCCGCGGCATCCGCAAAGGCGACCCAGGCATGCGGGAACCCGCCCGTCTCGACCGCAATGCGGCAGGCTTCATGGAAGAGCTCGTCGCGCCCCTGCGCACGCACGATCAGCGAGCCGATGCCGCTCAGCAAGGCGTAGACGCGGTTGAGCCGGCGCACCTTGATCTCCGCATGCTTGCGCTCGGTGATGTCGACGATCGAGCCCGCCATATAGCTCGCACGGCCGTCGCTGTCGCGCAGCGCCTTGCCCTTGACCTGCGACCAGCGGTACTCGCCGCCGCGCTCGCGTGTGCGGAACTCCACCTCGAAAGGCGCCGAGGCCCGCAGGTGCGCCTTCAGCGCGGCCTGCACGACCCGGCGATCTTCGGGATGCAGGAAGGAGAGCCATGAGGACCATTGGTTGGGAATCTCGACATCCTCATAACCATGACGCTGCTTCCATTGGTGCGGGATGTAGGACTCGCCCGTCGCGATGGTCCAGTCCCACACATCGCCGGTCGAAGCGGCCAGCAGAAAACGCTGCTCGCTGTGATCGAGCGCGGCCTTGATGCGGCGCTGCTCCTGGACTTGCTTCGCGTCGTCCAGCGCGCGCTGGACGGCCGCCGCCAGACGGGCCAGATTGCCCTTGAGCACGTAGTCGGTGGCGCCGTTCTTGAGCGCATTGATCGCGTACTCCTCGCCGATCGTGCCCGAGACAAAGATCAGCGGGACATTGGGCAGGCGATGGCGCACGATGTTCAGCGCCGACATGCCGTCGAACAGCGGCATGCTGAAGTCCGACAGGATGATGTCGGGCTCGAAATCCCTCAAGGCCTGCAGGAAGGTCTCTTCGGTGTCGACGCGCAGCCCTGTGCACTCGAGGCCCGCCTTGCGCAACGTGCGCAGCGCCAGTTCCGCGTCATGCGGCTCGTCTTCGACCAGCAGGACCTTCAAGGCTGAACTCCTTCGCCATCGCGCAGCGAACAGGCGTCCACCGAGTCAGCAACCTTGCTTGACAAGAGCGTGAGGCAACAGCTGAGCACTGCGCCAGTTTTCGAGGCTGGACCGGTCCTGCGCACATCGTCTCCCTGAGGCTTGAACTGAGCCTTCGATGCAGATGCAGACGATCCTCTTACATCTGCCAAACTTGCGCAAGGCTTTCAGAAGACTGAAGAGCGACTCGACGCGGTAAAGCCGCGCAAATGCGCGATTAGTGAACGCCATCGGAGACTGCAAAAGGGAAATCGGCATAACTTCACAAATGAGCTGACTTCATGCCGTCGATGCATCACGTTAGGTGCTAGCCCTCGATCGACTCGCCGATCTCTACACTGGCGCATCTCCCAATGCTGCAGATTGACATGCCCTACAACGCCACCCGGAGCCGGGAAATGAGCCAGCAAACGCGTCAGCAATTGCGCCAAGAATTGCGCCAAGAATTGCGCCGGCAATGCCACACGGTCGTTCCGGGCTTTGAGTCCCTGAGCCCGGCCGAAGAGTTCAAGGCGCTGGCCGCCTGGTGCGAGCAAAGGCAGGCTCTGCCCGATGTCTACGGCGATGGCGGCGTGATGGCCGAGTTCGAGCAGCAGGTGGCCAAGCTGCTCGGCAAGCCGGCCGCGGTCTTCATGCCCAGCGGCGTGATGGCGCAGCTGATTGCGGTGCGCATGTACACGGAAGCGGCCGGCCTCGATCGCTTCGGCCTCTCGCTCAACTCGCACCTGATCGGCCACGAGCAGGAGGCTTTCGAGAGCCTGTGGGGCCTGCACGGCGTGCCCGTCGGCTCGCGGCTGCGGCCCATCGTGGCCGGCGATCTGGCGAGCATCCAGCAGCGGCTGGCCTGCCTGGTGATCGAGCTGCCGATGCGCGAAATCGGCGGGCAGTTGCCAAGCTGGGACGAACTGGAAGCGCTCAAGGCCAAGGCCCGCGACACCGGCACGCCTCTGCACCTGGACGGCGCCCGCCTGTGGCAATGCCGCGCGCATTTCCAGCACAGCTTTGCCGAGATCGTCGAGGGTTTCGAGTCGGTCTATGTGTCGATGTACAAGGATATCGGCGGCATTGCCGGCGCGATGCTCGTGGGCAACGCGGACTTCATCGCCAACGCCAGGCTCTGGCAGCGCCGCATGGGCGGCAATCTCTACCAGCAGACGCCGCTCGTGGCCTCGGCCATGATGCGTTTCGAGCATCGGCTTGGCCTGCTTGATGCCTGCTACCAGCGCGCGCTCGAACTGGCGCGCGGCTTGAGCGGCCTCGGCGGTGTGCGCATCAACCCCGCCAAGCCGCAGACCAATATGCTGCACGTGCATCTGGATGCGTCGGCCGAAGCGCTCAACGAAGCGCGTGATGCCATCGCCGAGTCAGACAAGTGGTGGCTTTTCGGCGCGGCACGACCCACCGAGGTGCCGGGCTGGAGCTGTGTCGAAATCAGCGTGGGCGACCAGCTGCTGAAGCTGGACAACGCGGCGGTCGTGGCGCGGTTTTCGCAGCTGCTGGAGAAGGCTCGTTCAGGCGAATGAGTTTGCGCATTGCATCTCGCATTGAATCTCGCATTGAATCTCGCATTGCATCTCGCATTGCATCTCGCAGTGAATCTCGCGACAATTGAAGAATAAATTGCTGTTTTTCATAGAGAAATCATCTGGAGTTAAATCTCGCAGATCTTGTTGCAAAATATCATGTCAAAAACGCAGTCCACTTCCATTGAGGTCTATGACCACCCGCAGCAATTCGAGCCGCTCATGCCGGCCGAGTCCGTGGTCGGGCCGCTTCTGGAGCGCGCCAGCGACCTGACACGGGCCGCGGCAACGCTTGGCGCCAGTGCCGGCAAGGCTTCACAGTCAGAGCTGCGTGGCTTGCTGCGCAGCATGAACTCGTACTACACCAACCGTATCGAAGGCGAGCACACACGCCCCAGAGACATCGAACGAGCCTTGCAGCAGGACTTCTCAGCCAATGCCGACCTGGCTCGCAAGCAGCGCCTGGCCCTGGCCCATATCAGGACCGAGAAACTTTGCGAGGACGAAACCGACAAGCAAGTTGCCGCCCGTGGGGAGTCGGCAGTGCGGCAGCTCTACTCCGCAGGGGCACTGCAATGGCTGCACGGCGAGTTGTTCCGCGATCTGCCGAAAGAGGATCTCAAACTGGCCGATGGCACGTTCTTGAAGCCCGGCGAATTTCGCACGAGACAGGTTGCCGTCGGTCAGCATGAACCACCGACAGCCTCCTCCTTGCCCGTCTTCATCGAGCGGTGGGCCCAGGTTTACGGCAAGGAAAGGCGTGGCGAGGCTTCCATCGTGGCCTTGGCTGCGGCGCACCACCGGATGGCATGGATCCATCCTTTCCTCGATGGCAATGGCCGCGTCATTCGACTTCATACCCATCTGCTGCTTCATGCCTGGGGTTTAACCAGCGGCCTGTGGTCACCGTTGCGAGGCTTTGCCCGCACCGAGAGCCAATACAAGGCCCTGCTCCAGGCTGCTGACGAACATCGTCGCGGCGACCTGGATGGCCGAGGCAATCTGTCCCAGGCGGCCCTGGTCGATTGGATTCTTTATGTGATCGG
The DNA here is from genome assembly GCA_036500605.1 of Burkholderiaceae bacterium. Classification (GTDB taxonomy): domain Bacteria; phylum Pseudomonadota; class Gammaproteobacteria; order Burkholderiales; family Burkholderiaceae_C; genus JAFALK01. The sequence continues at coordinate 43,554 of DASYBU010000016.1, read as the reverse complement.
CATCTGCGTCGATCAGATCGAGTTCATGTCCAAGATGATCGACGTGCAGGGCATGCGCGGCCGCATGGAGGCCGCGCTGGCCTATGAGGCCGGTGCGCTGAAGAATGGCGTTAGACCAGAGGCTCTCAATGCCCTGCACTATCTGTTTGCTTCGCAAATCGAATTGGGCCGCGCCGATTTCAAATCGCTGCTGGGCATGGGAGATCGGGTCGCGACAGAAGCGCTATCCGCACTGATCAAGCGTGGATTCCTGGCCAGCGACTCAGCCTACGGCAAGGTCCGATTCGCAGTCCCGCAGCATGCGCTGAGGTTCTACTTCCCCGCACTGTGGCCCGAAGCCGAACAAGACGCGGCATTGCTTCAGGCAGAAGAAGCTGCGGGCCGAATCACCTAGCGGTCCGGGAACCCTATTTCCTCGGGCTGCATCCCGCCCGTCCCCTCCTGATATAACTCGCCTTGCTGGAAGCATCGCAGACCGCCACACCAAAAACCAAGGCGGCTAACAGGGGCGGGAAAGATCTTGAACACGACGACTCTTCATCCGGAAGCGGAAGACTTCGATTCACTGCTGGCCAACTCGCATCGCCATGCCGACGCTGGCCAGGCCGATGCGTCGATCGCGATGGCCAGCGCGGCGATGGCCGTGGCGCGCGAGCGCAGCCATGGGTCCGGCGTGGCCGAGGCCATGCTGTGCATCGCCAGCGTCGAGCTGCGCCTGCAGGGCCGCTTTGCCGGTGCGCTTGACAAGGCCCAGCACGCCGTCGCCCTGTTCCGCGAGGCGCAGGATCTCAGTGGCGAGAGCCGTGCCCTGTCGACGGTTGCCATCGCGGCCACGCGGCTCGGCTACTACGAGAGCGCCGTGGACGCTGCCCTGCTGGCGATCAAGCTGGTCGACCCGCTCGAGCTGATGCAACTGATGCGCGAGCGCGTGATGGCCTACCACGCGCTGGGCATCGCCATGTTCTCGGGCAAATGCTTTGTGGAGGCGAGCAACGCCTACCAGCAGGCGATCGCGCTGGCTCAGCAATGCGACCCGCCGTTCAATGCCTTCGAGCTGCATTCCGATCTGGCCTCGACCGAGAGCTATCGCCACATCAGCGAGCGCAATGCGGGCGGCGCGCGGCTCTCGCTCGACATGCTGGGCATCTACGTCAACCGCTGCCACGAGTTGCTGGCTGTGGGCGCCACTCAACCCTCGGTCGCGCCGGGCAGTCACACCAACAATCTACTGATCTCGAACGTGACCGAAATGCTGTGGCTGACCTGGAGCGGCAGGCTTGATGAGGCCGAGGCCGCGCTCAAGCGCTTCCGGCGGCGCCAGGAAGAGCTGAACCGGCCCTGGCTCCTCGCGGCCGTGAACTGGGGCCATTCGGAGCTGGCCCTGGCGCGCGGCGACCTCGAAGACGCCGCGTACTGGGCGCAGGAGATGGTCGACGTGGCGCGCCATCACCATCACGAAGGACTGCTGTCGATCGGCTATCAGGTGCTGAGCCACATCTGCGAGCAGGCCGGCAATGCCAGCGGCGCCCTGGCCGCCATGCGCCTGTTGGTGCAACGCGAGCAAGCTGCGCGCGCGCAAAGCCTCAAGGGCCGGCTGGAAGTGATCGAGCGCCAGGTCGAGATGCGCCGCCAATCCCAGACGCTGCTGCGCCTGGAGAACGACACGCGCCTCTACCAGCGGCTGGCGATGGAGGACGGCCTCACCGGCCTGGCCAACCGCCGGCAGTTCGAGCAGGCGCTCCAAGCCGCGCTGCCGCAGGAAGCCGAAGGCACACCCGCTCCGCTCTGCCTGGCCACGATCGATGTCGACCGCTTCAAGCAGATCAACGATCGCCACTCGCACAACACCGGTGATGCGGTGCTGCGCCGCATCGCCGGCCTGCTCAAGAGCCACACGCGCGAAGACGACCTGCCGGCGCGGCTCGCAGGCGATGAGTTCGTGATCCTGCTGCGCCACTCCGACCTCGGCGTTGCAGAGCAGGTCTGCGGCCGGCTTCAGGACGCGGTGCGCGATTTTGATTGGGCCGGCCTCGCACCCGAGTTGCAGGTCACGATCAGCATCGGCCTGGCCGCCGCGCAAGCCGGCGATACGCTGGAGGCGCTGATGCTGCGCAGCGATGAGCAGATGTATGTCGACAAGCGCAGGGGCGGCGCTTAATCCGCCACCGGCAACAAGGTGTGCGCATCGCGCGCCAGCATCCACCGGCCATCAAGCTGTTTGCGGTAGACGGTCAACCGATTGCCGGCGAACTTCTCGGTGGCTCCGCCGTCACGTGGCGTGATGGAGAGCGAGTCGCGGCACAGCGTGTAGGCCATATCGCCTGCAACCGTGATTTCCTCCTGTTCGCTGACGCAGCGCAGCCCGTACTGCCGGTGCGCGCCCTCGAAGCCCTCGGTGAATCCCTCGCGTCCAAACGGCTCGCGGCCCGGGTTCAGGAACACCACATCGTCGGCCATCAAGCCGAGCAGGCAGGCCAGATCACCGGCGTTGACGGCCGCGATCCAGGTGTTGTGGACGTCGCGGATGGCTTGTTCGTCTGGGCTCATGATCGGCTCCTTCGTGGGGCGATTTGATCATGTCAAGACGCAGGCGCGGCGCGGCGTGGCACCATTCGCGCTATTGCGGTCCGGTGAGCGTCACCTGACCATGAACTTGGCATGATCGGCGGAGAGTGAGATTGAAGCAAAAACTGATTGGGTTCGTGCTGGCCCTGATGGCCGCACTGCAGGTTGCCACGGCGGATGCGGATGCGGCCTACCCGCCGCTGGTGAAGCCGGAGGCGCAGGAGGCCAAAGCGGCCCAACTGGCTGCGGCCTTGCTGTCACGCTACCACTACAAGGCCCTGCCGCTCGACGATGCCTTGTCGGCCAAGATTTTCGACCAGTACCTGAAGGCGCTCGACCCCGAGAAGCTCTACTTTCTACAGTCCGACATCGATCGCCTCGCGGTTGACCGCACCCTGCTTGACGACGCGATCCTGACCGAGGATTTGCGCGCGCCGTTCGAGATCTTCAACCTGTACGAACGCCGGGCGGCCGAGCGGATGAGCTATGCCCGCAGCCTGCTCCACAAGGGTTTCGACTTCAAGCTGAACGAAACGCTGACGATCGACCGCAAGGGCCAGCCCTGGCCCGCGACCGAGGCCGATTCCTTCGACCTCTGGCGCAAGCGCGTCAAGAATGATTGGTTGCGGCTCAAGCTTGCCGGCCGGGACGACGCGGCCATCGCGAAGATCCTCGACAAGCGTTACGACACCGCCACCAAGAGCCTGGGCAAGATCACCAGCGCCGACGCTTTCCAGGCCTTCATGAATGCCTACACGACGGCCATCGAACCCCACACCAACTACTTCGGGACGCGCGCCGCCGAGAACTTCGACATCTCGATGCGGCTGTCACTGGTGGGCATTGGCGCAGTGCTGACCGAGATCGACGGCTACGCCACCATCCGGGAACTGGTGGCAGGCGGGCCCGCGAGCGTATCCGGCCAGTTGAAGGTCGGCGATCGCATCGTGGGCGTTGCGCAGGGTGCGAATGGCACGATGGAGGATGTGGTGGGCTGGCGCCTGGACGACACGGTGGCACTGATTCGCGGCGCGGTGGATTCGACGGTGAGGCTGGACATCCTGCCGGCCGACAAGGGGCCGGATGCGCCAAGCAAGACCGTGGTCCTGGTCCGCAACACGATCAAGGTGCAGGACAGCGCGGCCAAGGCGAAAGTCTATTCCGTGGCGACGGGTGCGAACAGCAAGCGCCTGGTCGGCGTGATCACCTTGCCCTCGTTCTACGAGGATGTCGGCGCCCTGCAAAAGGGCGACAAGGACTACCGCAGCGCCTCGCGCGACGTGGCCAATCTGCTGGCCGATCTGAAGGCCCAGAAGGTGGAGGGCCTGTTGATCGACCTGCGCAACAACGGCGGCGGCTCGCTGCGCGAAGCGGTGAAGCTGACGGGCCTGTTCGTCGGCCAGGGGCCAGTGGTGCAGACGCGCAATGCCAAGGGCGAGATCACCGTCGAGAAGAACACCGAGACCGGCCAGGCCTGGAGCGGGCCGCTGGGGGTGCTGATCAACCGGGGCTCGGCTTCAGCGTCGGAAATTTTCGCCGCGGCGATCCAGGACTACGGTCGTGGCGTGATCATCGGTGAAGGCAGCTTCGGCAAGGGCACGGTGCAGACCGTGGCCAGCCTCGACCAGATCGCGCGAAACACCACGCCCGTGTTTGGCGAACTGAAGATGACCATCGCCCAGTTTTTCCGCGTCAACGGCGGAACGACCCAGCTCCGCGGTGTGAAGCCGGACATCGCCTACCCGCAGACCGGCGACGACACCCAGTTCGGTGAATCGAGCTACGACAACGCCTTGCCGTGGACCCGCGTCCTGGCGGCCGACTACACGCCGGTGGGCGACATCAAGGCCCAACTGCCGCGCCTGCTGGCCTGGCACGACAGCCGCGTTCGGCAGGACCATGATTTCCAGAGCCTGGCGGAGGACCTTGCCAAGGCCCAGGAGCGGCGCAAGAACAATGTGATTTCACTGAACGAAGAGGTCAGGCGCAAGGAACGCGCCGCCTCGGAAAAGCGCCTGAACGCCCTGCTGGGCAGCACCGGAGCGAGCGCACCGAAGGGCGCGGACAGTGCCCTGGCGGACGACGGCCTGCAGTTCAACGAACGCAGGCTCGACAAGGAGCTCGCCGCAGAAACGACCCAGAAGACCGTCAACGACGCTCTCCTGAACGAGGCCGTCAGCATCCTGTCCGACAGCGCGGCTTTGAAAGAGGGCAAATCCCAAGCGGCGGCAAGCGCTTTGCCAGCCCGCCCCGAGGTGGTCATGGCGCTGCCGAAGGGGGCGTCTGAGAAATAGGCTGGGTGGGGTGAGGTCAGGGCTGAAGTCAGGGCTGAGGGACCAGGCATTCGCCCACCGTCCCCGCATCCCGGGCCGCAATCGGCTTGCGGCTCTCCGCACCATCGACCGCCACACGGCAATCCTCGAACCGAACGCCCTGCGCATTGCGCACGAAAAAGGCCCAGCCGGGCAGCGCGTAGTCGACCACCTCGGCCTTGGCGGTCGGCGTCGCGAAGATGAACTTGGCGTCGGGGTAGCCGCCGGCGTAGAAGGGGAAGCGGTCGATGTCTGAGGCGCTGCTGCCGAACACGTAGGGGCCTGAAGCGTTGCCGCTGCCGCGGTAGGTGATCTCGATGTCCTTGAACGTGATCGCGCGCAACTCGTGCGGGCCGGCCGCGTCGGCCGGTGCACCGCTCAGCAGCGCACCCCAGGGATAGCGCAGCCGCTTGCCGCGGATCGTCTCGAAGCGGATGTCGTGGATGGCGCCGACCGCGGCCTTGCCGCGCTGGCCCAGCAGCATGAAGAACGGCGTGCCCACGTCGAAGACGGTGATGCGGCGGAAGGTGACGTCGGAGACCTCGCCGCCATCGACGGACTCGACCGCCATCGCCGCAGCCTGCACGTTCTCGATCCTGATGTCCTCGAACAGGATGTGGCGCATCGGCCCGACGGTGGCCGTCCCGAGCTTGAGGCCGTTGGCGACGCCTGCGCTGCGGATGGTGTTCTTCCGCACCACGACGTCCTGCAAGCCCTTGGGGCTGCCGCTCTTGAGGCAGATGCCGTCGTCACCGGCTTTGATGGCGTTGTACTCGATCAGCACGTCGCGACCGTCGACCACGTCGATCCCGTCATGCGTCGGGCCGTGCGGCGAGTCCACGCTGATGGCGCGGATCACGAGATGCTGCACCTCGAGATTGACCACCGCCCAGGCGCCCGCGTTGCGCACGGCAATGTCCTCGATCGAGACGTCGGTGGACAGCGCGGTGAAGATCGCCATCGGCCGCTCGCCTTCGGGCCGTGACATGCCGCGCCACTTCTCGATATCGCCATTGCCGTCGACGGTGCCGCCGCCATCGATGCGCACCGAAGTGGCCTCAACCGCGTAGACGAGCGCCCGCTTGCAGCTGGACAGTTCGGTGTTGACGGTGGGCGGCCGCAGCACCGGGTAGTCCGCATCGTCCTGGCTGCCGAGCAGCGTCGCGCCGGATTTGATTCTCAAGGTGACATGGCTGTGCAGCACGATGGTGCCGGACAGGAAGGTGCCGCGCGCCAGCTCGACGATGCCGCCCTCGCCTGTGGAACAAGCATCGATGGCGCGCTGCAGCGCGGCCGTGTCCTTGGTCTGGCCATCGCCCTTCGCGCCGAAGGCGTAAGCGTCGCAGACGCGGGCGGGGGCGCGGGCGGGAACCGGCGCGCGCGCTGGCGTGCCCGTGCGCTCAGCCGCAGGCTCCGTGCTCGCGCATCCAGCCGTCAAGAGGACGCACAGCGCGCACAGCGCCAAGAAGGCAGACCTGCAGGAAGCGAGCAGCATGATGAACTCCAGAGTTGCGGGCCTCAGCCCATCCGCTCAATGCCGCGTCACCACGATCGGCGCGCCCTTGGTGATGATCATCGTGTGCTCGTACTGCGCCGACAGGTTGCCGCTGACGCCGGCCAGCGTCCAGCCGTCCCCGGTCTCGTTCACGATGCGGCTCTTGGTCGACAGGAAGGGCTCGATGGTGATCACCATGCCTTCGTGCAGCAGGCGCTGGTCGGTCCGGTCGAAGTAACCGGCGATGTGCTCGGGCTCCTCGTGCAGCGCGCGGCCCACGCCGTGGCTGCCCAGGTTCTCGATGACCTTGAAACCGTAGGCCTTGGCCGTGCGCTCGATCGCGGCGCCGATGCCGTTGATCGGCTGGCCGGCCCGGGCGCTCTTCATGGCTTCAGCCAGTGCGGTGCGCGTGGCGTGGCACAGGCGCGTCTTCAGCGGCGTGGTCGGCGGCACGACGACGGTGCCGCCGGTGTCAGCGAAGTAACCGTCCAGTTCGGCTGACACGTCGACGTTCAGCACATCGCCGGCGCGGATGATCCGGTCGCCGGGAATGCCGTGGGCGGCTTCCTCGTTGATGCTGATGCAGGTCGAGCCGGGGAAGTCGTACGTCAGCTTCGGGGCGGAGCGCGCGCCCTGCTCCGCCAGCAGGCGCTCGCCGAATTGGTCGAGCTCGCGTGTGCTCATGCCGGGCTCGGCGGCGTCGAGCATCTGCTGCAGGATGAAGGAGACGATCCGGCCGATCCGTGTCAGTGCGACGACGTCGTCATGGGTTTCAATGGTCATGGGGAGGATTTCAACTCAAAACAGGATGCTAGCGCCTCGCGCCGCGGTACGAATCGGCCACCGCCAAGGCGCCGCCCGCCAGCGCCAGCGAGATCAGCGCGCCGCCCCATTGGAAGGCGCCTTTGGCGTTGGCGGCCAGCATCGGGCCCCACACGAGCAGCGTGAACAGGCCCATCTGCAGGGCGGTGAGCGCCGCCGCCTCACGGGCCCATTTGCCGATGAGCACCGCCGCGGCCGCGGCCAGGTAGGTGGCGCCGGTGAGGTAGGCCCAAAGCAGATGCGCAGGCAGCCAGCCCGGCACCATCTGGGCCGTTTCTTTCGCGTACACGAGGTGCGCCAGGCCCAAGGGAATCAGCGCCACGCCGAACAGCAGTTGGGCGCCGCGCAGGCCTTTGCCATTGCTGTTGCCATTGCTGTTGCCATTGCCGCTGAAGCACGCAAACAAGCTCCAGGCGCCGGCCACGAGCACGGCAATCTCGCCGCAGCCGAGCCACGAGGCCTCGACCGCCGGTGCGCGGAAGAGGTCCGGCGCCTTCAGCAGCAGCAGCCACAGCAGCAGATAGACCAGCAGCACACGCACGGCGATCGATGTGTAGCGCTGCAGCAGCAGGCCCGCGCCGGCCGCCAGCGAGATGAAGGCGCAAAGATAAGCCAGCGCCTCACGCGCCGGGATGTCCTTGGGCACGGGCTGCCAGACGGAGGCGAAGTCCCCCGTGACCAGACCGAGGATGCCGAGCGCCATCATGCTTGCCGCGAAAACTGCCTGACCCCTGCTTGCAATGCGCATTGCGCCACTCCCTGTGGTGTTCAAGTTGATCGCGGCGCCCAGGATAGGGGAAAGCAGGCCCGCGTCAATCGAGTCCTTCGAGAGGAGCCCGCAGCGCGCCGGCGTCAAACGCCTGGTTGAACTCGGCCGCATCGATGCGCACCTGCTGCGCGGCGGCCTCCGCCTGATCCAGCAACTTGGCCGGCCATTTGTGGCGCCGGCCAAAGTCGATCAGCTCGTCAGGGCCGGCGGCACCTTGCTGCGCGGCGCTGCGCAACTGCGCCCAGGCCGTCACGCGGGCCGTCGTGGTGACCAGGCCTTGCAGGCCGTCGGCCGTCACCGCGGCGCGCTTGAAGTCCACGCGGTCTTCCGACGGATGCAAGGCGCGGATCACGAAGTCGCGGCCCTGCATCTGCACGGGCTGCATGAAGGCGATCGACACCGCCTGCAGGCGCCGCTGCAAGGCCACCACGCGATGCGCCTCGCTCGGCCAGCGCGGCTGCCGTATATCGAGCGTCTTGAGCACCTTGCTGAGCGACGAAGGCAGGGCGGCTTTCAGATCGAGCAGGTAGTTGCCGTCCGGCGAGCCCTTGCCGCGCACCAGGATCGAATAGCGCTCCGTGCCGAGGCTGCCCAGGCCGGCGATGCGGCGCGCCACGTCGAGCACGTCGTAGAAGCGCGGATCGGGCTGCTGCGCGGCGAAGCCGGCCATGAAGTCGAGCACGGCGGTGCGTTCGGCTTCGTTGATCGGCAGCGCCTTGCCGTTGTCCAGCCGCAGCAGGCGCCGCTTGCCCTTGAGCCGTGTGCGCGAGTCGAGAAAGGCCGGCCGCGAACGCAGGCGCAGGCCGTCGAGCAGCACGCCGACCACGCCCTGCGCCGTGTCACGCTCGACCCAGTAAGCCTTGCCCAGGGCCAGCGTGGCCGCGTAGGTCTCGAGCAGCAGGCTGCACAGCACGCGCGCCTCCTTGGTGCTCAGGCCGCATTGCTCGGCCGCCAGCAACACGCTGCTGAGCAGGCGCACCACATCCCAGCTGGCGGGCGCGAGCACGGCCTCATCAAAGTCATTGATGTCGAAGTACGCCAGCCGGTTGTCGCCCTTGTAGCTGCCGAAGTTGTTCAGGTGCAGGTCGCCGCAGCTCCAGGCCAGCGGCGCGGATTTGAGCGGGCCGCTGCGGGGCAGCTGGGCGTAGTACAGATGGCAGCTGCCGCGCAGGAACGCGAAATTGTCAGCTCGCATAGCGCGGTACTTGAGCGCCAGGCGCTCGGGCTCGCGGTCGGCATTGAACAGCTGGATCTCGCGGACGACGTTCATGCGTTCTCTCATGGATTTCCCGTTGGACGGCGACAACATCGCAGGGCGTATCGTGCCAGCTTATGGAACCGCCCGTCATTGCCCCCGTCACCGCCACCGTCACCGCGGCCCCGCGCCCCTGGCTTGCCGATGCCGTGGCCGGTCTGTCGATGGCCGGGCTCCTGCTGCCCGAGGCGGTCGCGTACGCAGGCATTGCGGGCCTGCCGCCGGCCGCCGGTTTGATCGGGCTGCTGGCGGGCCTGGCCTGCTATGCGATGGTGGGCCGTTCGCGCTTTGCCATCGTGGCGGCCACTTCATCTTCCGCGGCCGTGCTGGGCGCGGCCACGCTGTCGATCGCGGGGCCCGATGCGGCACTGCGCGCCGCGCTGGCCGCCGGCCTTGTGATGCTGACCGGCGCGGCCTTCCTGCTGGCAGCCCTGGCGCATCTGGGTTCGATCTCGAACTTCATCTCCAAGCCGGTGCTGCGCGGCTTCTCTTTCGGCCTGGCGGTCACGATCGTGATCCGCCAACTGGCCACGATCTCGGGCGTGCCTTCGGCCTCGCACGACACGCTGCCGCTGAGCTGGGATCTGATCACGCATGCGATGCAAGGCAATCTCGCGGGCCTGATCGTCGGCACGCTGGCCTTCATCGCCTTGCAGGTGACGCGGCGCTGGCGCAAGGTGCCGTGGGCGCTGCTCGTGGTGGCCTGCGGGATCGCCGCGACGGCGCTGTTTGATCTGCCGGCGCGCGGCGTGTCGGTGGTCGGCCCGATCCGGCTTGCGCTGGTCAAACCCATGCTGCCTGCGCTGACGCAGGAGCAGTGGATGCGTCTCGGCGAACTGGCGCTGGCCTTGGTGCTGCTGCTGTTTGCCGAGAGCTACGGCGCGATCCGCACGATGGCGCTCAAGCATGGCGATGCGGTGGCACCCAATCGCGATCTGGCGGCACTGGGCTTGTCGAACCTGGTGTCGGGCCTGTTCCAGGGTTCGCCCGTCGGCGCCGGGTATTCGGCCACCTCGGCCAATGAAGCGGCAGGGGCGGCCAGCAAATGGGCGTCCTTGCTGGCGGCGCTGGTGGTGCTGGCGCTCGTCGCCGCCGCCCTGCCCTGGATCGAATTGACGCCGCAGCCGGTGCTGGCCGCGGTGGTCGTCAGTGCCTTGTCGCATGCGCTTTCGCTTGAAGCCTTCAAGCCCTATTTCCGCTGGCGCCGGGACCGCGTCGTGGTGCTGGCCGCGGCCTTGGCCGTGATCGTGCTGGGCGTGCTCAATGGCCTGCTGATCGGCATTGCGGCGAGCATTGCGATGGCCTTCCGTGATTTCTCGTCGCCGCGCCTGAGCGAGCTCGGCCAGCTCGGCGACGGCCATGATTTCCTCAACCTGGCCGCGCACAAGGAAGCCCGCGCCATCCCGGGCCTGCTGATCATGCGGCCCGAGGCGGCGCTGTTCTTCGCCAACGTGGACAGCGTGCTGGCGCAACTGCTGCGCCGCGTGGAGGCCGACCGCCCCAGAGCCGTCGTGCTGAGCCTGGAGGAGACGCCCGACCTGGACGGCACCGCGATTGAAGCGGTCCAGGATTTCGCCGCCCGCATGACGGCCCAGGGCATCCGCCTGCTGATCGCCCGCGTCAAGGATCCCGTCGCCGCCGTGCTGCAGGCGCCCTCGCCCCAGGCGCTGAGCGAGCAGATCCTGGTGGCCGGCAGCGTCGACGACGCGGTGCGGCGCCTGGCCTTGTCCGCATAACAGCAAGTTATTGAAGTATGCGATAGGATCGCATGCGATCAAACTTCCAGCGATGCCGATGACGACGAAAAAATCCAAGGCCGTGCCTGCCTCAAAGACGACCACGAAGACGACCGCGAAGACGGTCCCGAAAGCTTTCCCGGAAGTCTTCCCGCTGTCCGAATTCCTGTGCTTTGCGATCTATTCGACGAACCTGGCGTTTGGCCGCGCCTACAAGCCGCTGCTCGACGAGCTGGGGCTGACCTACACGCAGTACATCGCCATCGTCGCCATCGCGGAGGAAGACTGCCAGACCGTGAGCTGCCTGGGCGAGAAGCTGTTCCTGGAGTCCAACACGCTGACGCCGATGCTGAAGAAGCTCGAAGCCATGGGCCTCGTGGAACGGCAGCGCGACGCCGGGGATGAGCGCCTGGTGCGGATCCGGCTGACCAAAGCCGGCCGGCGCGCACGCGAGAAGGCCAACGACATGATCTCGTGCCTGCGCGAGGCCACCGGCCTGGCCCCGGACGAATTCGCCAAGATGCAGAAAAGCATCGTCGCCCTGCGCGACAGCCTGATCCGCTCCACGGAGCAGTAAGCACGCAGCGGTAACCAGGCAGCAGTAACCACGCCGCGCACCCCGGTTTTACCCTTGGGATCCCGCAACAATATCGCATGCGACATAATCGTATGCGATGTACATAGCACCCCCTGAGCTTGCACAGAAACAGGGGCCGGAGCGGAACCGATCGTTGTCGAGGTCGGACCGCATTCCCCTGGTTTTCAAACCGTTCAGGATGAATTTCGACATGTTCCGACAAATGGAAGGCAGTACCGACCGCGCACTGTTGCGGGAACTCGCCCGTCTGGGTAATCTGCTGGCAGAACTGACCCATGCCATCCGCGTGGGATCGCTGGCGGGGAACCCGCTGGACTCCATGAGCGTCTTGCAGGCGCTGGAGCGGATCGAGCAGAAGCTCGCCGGTCTGCGCACCGAGAGGAGAACGGGATGAATGCAGTCGTGTTGGGATCGCCCCCGGAGCTGGAAGAAAAGCGGCTGGACGTGCTGTACAGCTATCTGCAACTCGACACCGCCCGCGATGCCGCGTTTGAGCTGCTGGCCGAGGCCGCGGCCGAGATCTGCCAGGTACCCTACGCAGCCGTGACGCTGGTGGACCGCGAGCGCGTCTGGGTCAAGGCCGGCGTGGGCATGCAGCAAGGCGATGTGCCGCGCAGCGAGTCCTGCTGCTCGAAGGCGATCATGCAGAGCGAGTTCCTGGAGATTCCCGATCTCTCGAAGGATTCGCGCACGAAGGCGCTGACGATCCTGCCGCGCGACCTGGGCGCGCAGATGTACGCCGGCGCCAACCTCGTCACCGCCGACGGCTTCCGCATCGGCACGCTGTGCGTGATGGACAAGCAGCCGCGCCAGCTGAGCGAGCGCCAGAAGCACATCCTGACCGGCCTGGCCGGCCAGGCCATGTCGCTGATCGAATTGCGTGCGCACGAGCGCACGCTCAAGGAAGCGCTGGAGCGCGCCGAGTTCCTGGCCTCGACCGATGTGCTCACCGGCCTGCAGAACCGGCGTGTGTTGTTCGAGCGCCTGAACCAGGAAGTGGCGCGCAGCCGCCGCTACAAGACGCCTCTCTCGGCGGTGCTGGTGGACCTCGACCATTTCAAGCAGATCAATGACACGCACGGCCACGCCGCCGGCGATCTGGTGTTGAAGAACGTCGGGCAGGCCATCGCCAAATCGGTTCGCGCGGTCGATATCGCGGCGCGCTACGGCGGCGAGGAGTTCTGCATCCTGCTGCCGCAGACGGGGCTCGACGGCGCCATGAGTTTTGCCGAAGTGCTGCGCAAGAAGCTCGGCGCGCTAACGCACAACTTCGACGGCAAGCAACTGACCGTCACCGCCAGCCTGGGCGTGGCCAGCACGCAGACCGGCCCCTGCGACGCCGGCAACATCATCAAGACGGCCGATGTGGCGCTCTACGCCTCCAAGGATGGCGGGCGCAACCGCGTTTCGTCGGCCCGATGCGACGATTGAACGAGCCGCCCAATCGCTGCTCAATCACCGTGATGAACATCGGCGCGCCTCAGCAATTGCTTGCAGCGCTCGGACAGATGCACGACCCGCAAATGCTTGCCGGCCGAGGCATAGCGTGCCCGCAACGTCTTGAGCGCCTCGATCGCTGAATAGTCCACGAAGCTCAGGTGCGCGCAGTCGAGCGTCACCAACGCCGGGTCTCCGGCCGGGTCGAAGCGGTTGAGGAAAGGCTTGATGGAGGCAAAGAACAAGGTGCCGTGCAAGCGGTAGAGCGTGCTGCCGTCGGGCTCGACCTGCTTGTCGGCGTAAAGGTCGCGCGCATGCTGCCAGGCAAAGTTCAGCGCGGCGATCACAATGCCGCACAGCACGGCTGTGGCCAGGTCGGTCAGCACGGTGATCGCCGTCACGGCCACGATCACCGCCACATCGTTGCGAGGCACCTTGTTCCAGACCCGCAACGAGCCCCAGGCGAAGGTCTGCTGCGCCACCACGAACATCACGCCCACCAGCGCGGCCAGCGGGATCTTCTCGATCAGCGGAGACAGGAACAGCACGAACATCAGGATCATCACGCCGCTGACCACGCCGGACACGCGGCCCCGCCCGCCCGAGTTGAGGTTGATGACCGTCTGGCCGATCATGGCGCAGCCGCCCATGCCGCCGGCCAGGCCCGAGGCGATATTGGCCACGCCGAGAGCGACGCACTCGCGGTTGGTGCGCCCGCGGCTCTGGGTCAGCTCGTCGGTGAGGTTCAGCGTCAGCAGCGTTTCAAGCAGACCGACGAGCGCCATCAGCACGGCGTATGGCGCAATGATGCGCAGCGTTTCAAGATCCCAGGGCACGGCCGGCATCGAGAGGCTGGGCAGGCCGCCCGCGATGTGCGCCATGTCGCCGAGCGTGCGCGTGGGCAGCGTCAGCAGATTGGTGAGCACGCCCACGCCGAGGATCGCGACCAGCGCCGGCGGCACCGCACGCGTCAGCCTGGGCAGCACGTAGACGATCGCCATCGTCAGCGCCACCAGCCCCAGCATCAGCACGAGCGGTTGGCCCTGCAGCCACTGACCGCCGCTCTTGAAGTGCTCGAGCTGCGCCATCGCGATGATGATGGCCAGCCCGTTGACGAAGCCCAGCATCACCGGATGCGGCACCATACGCACCAGCTTGCCCAGACGCAGCGCGCCGAACGCGATCATCAAGAGGCCGCTGAGCAGCACCGTGGCCAGCAGATAGGCCGCGCCGTGCTGCACCACCAGGGCCACGATCACCACGGCCATCGAGCCGGCCGCACCCGAGATCATGCCGGGCCGTCCGCCGAACAAGGCCGTTAGCGTGCAGATGATGAAAGCGCCGTACAGGCCCATCAGGGGATTGAGATGGGCCACCAGGGCGAAGGCGATGCACTCGGGCACCAGCGCGAAGGAGGTGGTCAGGCCTGCGAGCACATCGGTGCGCAGTCGGGAAAATTTCATGGGAGGGTCAAGCAAAGACAGCCGGAGTCGCGAGCGACACAAGCCGGCATTGTTCTACATCCTGCGGGACGTCCCGGCCGATTCAACGCGGGCTCAGCAGCCTGCCGTTGAACAGGATGTGCAGCGTGCGGAACAGCAGCGCGGCAATCGCAGCGGTGGCCAGATGCGGCACGCTCAGCTTGCGCACCAGCGCCGTCACCGAGCTCGGCCCCGCCATGAAGCTGCCGCCAAAGATCACGGCAGAGACAAACGCCGCCGCGAGGTTCGGCCAGATCAGCACGGGCAAGGCGCCCAGCATCACAGCAAGGGCTGCGATCACGAGCAGCGCCAGCGAGATCGCAACGCTGCGGGCTGCGCGATCGTGCTCATGATGGGCTCCTCTTGCATGATTCATTCCTCATGCAAGAAGGCTATTCGCGCAGCGTCATGGCCGCAACGACCGCGAGGAGCGGTTGCAGGCCAAGATGCGTGGATATCAGGCCATCGGCGTCTTCGGCAGCGTCAGCAGCTTCACCAGGCGCTCCAGCGGCTTCAGAGCCTCCGCCGCGCTGTCGAACTGCGCGTGAAGGATGGCACCGTCAACGGCCAGGGTCAGCGTCTTCGCGTCGGCCCGGCGAGTCCTCGCCGCGGGCAGCAAGGCCTCGATCGCATCGGTCATGTCCTGCTTGTGGCTGCGCGCGATCTCCACCACCTCCGGGATCGAGCCACCGACTTCGCTGACGCTGTTGAGGAAGGCGCAACCGCGATAGCCGGGGTCGCCCAGCCACTCCTTCAAGGCCGGCACCAGCGCCGCGATGCCCTTGGCCCGCGAGCCGCCGTGGCGCTCCAGCGCGCCCTTGAACCAGCTCATCCATCGTTCATGGCGATAGTCGAGGAATTCGAGGATCAGCTTGTTCTTGCTCGGGAAGTGTCGGTAGAACGTGACCTTGGTGACGCCCGCTTCCGCGATCACGCGGTCGATACCCGTGGCGCGAATCCCCTCGCGGTAGAACAGCTCATGCGCGGTCAGCAGGATGCGCTCGCGCGGCGATTTGTCCGTGAGGTCGACAGGGTCGTTGATGGCCATTCGGCCGATTCTAGACAGCCGCCAACAGCTGTCGTAGACTGACCATGTGGACAGAGTTGTCTACATTCGTCTTCTTAGCCCTTATTGGCACACCCAGACAGTGAGCATGACCATGGAAAGCCGCCCTCCCTTCCCGCCCTTCACGCGGGAAACCGCCATGCAGAAGGTCCGCGCCGCCGAAGACGGCTGGAACTCGCGCGACCCCGCCAAGGTGGCGCTCGCCTACACGGTCGACACCGCCTGGCGCAACCGCGCCGAGTTCCCTGTCGGCCGCGAGCAGGTGCGTGCGCTGCTCGAACGCAAATGGGCCCGCGAGCTCGACTACCGCCTGATCAAGGAACTCTGGGCCTGCGCCGACAACCGCATCGCCGTGCGCTTCGCGTACGAATGGCACGACGACGCCGGCAACTGGTTCCGCAGCTACGGCAACGAGAACTGGGAATTCGACGCGAACGGCCTGATGGCGCGGCGCTTCGCCAGCATCAACGACCTGCCGATCAAGGCGGAAGACCGCAAGTACTTCTGGCCCCTGGGGCGCCGGCCGGATGATCATCCGGGCTTGAGTGATTTGGGGTTGTGAAGCGCACGAAGGCGCCCGGACAGGCTATGTGATCTGGGCCTTCATGGCGGCCACCAATGGCTCGATGGCCGAAGGTGGGAACGGGGGAACGGGCTCGCCGAACACGGAGTCGCAATCCCATAACATCGGCAAGTTCTCGCGAGCCAGGCCGACGCGTTGCCGCAGCTGCTGCGGTCTTCAAGCACAGCACGCCGATGACGATGCCTTGCTGGCAGGCACCCTTCCCGTCTTTGATGCCCTCCACTTTGCCCTGCAGGGTCCCCATGAACAGTGAGATCACCCTGACCCGCGCCGAGGCCTTCGGCTACTGGCTGAAACTCGGCTTCCTCAGCTTCGGTGGCCCGGCCGGGCAGATTGCCCTCATGCATGAGGAGCTGGTGGAGCGCCGGCGCTGGATTTCAGAGGATCGCTTCCTGCACGCCTTGAACTACTGCATGGTGCTGCCCGGCCCTGAGGCTCAGCAGCTGGCCACTTACATCGGCTGGCTGATGCACCGCACCTGGGGCGGCCTCGTCGCCGGGGGTCTCTTCGTGCTGCCTTCGCTGTTCATCCTCATCGCGTTGTCATGGGTCTACATGGCCTATGGCCATGTGCCCGCCATCGCCGGGCTGTTCTTCGGCATCAAGCCTGCCGTGACAGCGCTGGTGGTGCACGCGGCCTACCGAATCGGCACCCGCGCGCTGAAGAACGCCTGGCTGTGGACGGTGGCAACCGGCGCCTTCATCGCCATCTTCGCGTTGAA
This sequence comes from Burkholderiaceae bacterium, assembly GCA_036500605.1. Lineage (GTDB taxonomy): Bacteria > Pseudomonadota > Gammaproteobacteria > Burkholderiales > Burkholderiaceae_C > JAFALK01. The sequence continues at coordinate 26,714 of DASYBU010000016.1, read as the reverse complement.
GCTGCCGTTCCCGCTCATCGTGCTGATGGCCGGGCTCATCGGCCACTTCGGCAGCAAGTTCGCCCCGGACAAATTCAAGCCCGGTGGCGGTCATGGCTCCAGCAGGAAGGGATATGGCGCGGCGCTCATTGACGACAACACGCCAACGCCACCTCACGCGCGGTTCACCTGGGCGCGCTTCCGAAAGGTCCTGGTCGCCTTCGCGGCACTGTGGCTCGTTGCCATCGGCGCGCTCTGCGCAATCTACGGCTGGCATGGCGTGCTGACGCAGATGGCGTGGTTCTTCACCAAGGCCGCCTTCCTGACCTTCGGCGGCGCTTACGCCGTGCTGCCCTATGTCTACCAAGGCGCTGTCGACCACTACCAATGGCTCACACCGACGCAGATGATTGACGGCCTGGCACTCGGCGAGACAACACCCGGGCCGTTGATCATGGTGGTGTCCTTCGTCGGCTTTGCAGGGGGCTGGAGCCAGGCCATCTTCGGCGGCGGTTCACTCTTCCTTGCTGGCGCCGTCGCGGCGACCGTGGTCACCTTCTTCACCTTCCTGCCCTCGTTCTTCTTCATCCTGCTGGGTGCGCCGTTCATTGAATCGACTCACGGCAATCTCAAGTTCACGGCACCGTTGACCGGTATCACGGCAGCCGTTGTCGGCGTCATCCTCAACCTGGCCGTGTTCTTCGCCTATCACGTGCTGTGGCCGCTGGGCCTTGGAGGCCGATTCGAGTGGCCTGCCGCCTTGATCGGCGTGGTCGCTGCCACGGCCTTGTTTCGCTTCAAGCTTGGCGTCATCCCGGTGGTGCTGGGCTCTGGCCTTCTGGGTTTGGTCTATCGGCTGTCCTGCGTCGCACTTTTGGGCCAGGGCTGAGGGCTGTGCCGCCGCGCGCGTGAGGCCGCGTCGGCACAGCGCGTTCAGCTCATCTCACTTCCGGAACTTCCCCACCAGATCCGCCACCCGCGGCCCGCCGGCCTGAGCCGAGCTCGAGACCTTGATGATCGTGAGCGTGCGCTCGGCGCCGGATTCGAGCGTGGCCTGGTGCACGGCCTGCAGCAGCGGCCAGACCTTCTCGGCCGGGCCTTCAACCACCGTGCCCATGCCGTTCACCTCGTAGTGAAGGCCCGAGGCCTGGATGACGGCGATGGCGGCGTCCACATGCTTGTAGCGATCGCTGGCCGTGCCCGCGGGGCGGGGGATGACCTGGATCTCGGCAATCATGTGCTGCGCCGGGGTTGGCGTAGCAGCGGCCGTGGATGGCGCCTGCTGCGTTGACGGCTCCGCCGAGGCCGTGCTGCCGGCCAGGGCCGACAAGGCAGCGAGCGAGACGAGCGAAAGCAGGAAGAAAAGACGGGAACTTGGGAACGTTTTTGGATGTGCCATGTGCAAATAACTCATGCAAATGACAGGTCGGCGAGCGTTCGAGGACGCTTCTGCCGACGCGAGAAGAGGAAGCCGGCAGGCCTCGAAACTTGCTTCCCTGCGCGAGGATTACCTCAATCAGGTTCAAAGGGACTCTCTCAGTCGGCGCGCGCCTTGCGGTCGCACCAACACCCCCAGCGATGACCAGGCCGGCAACCCGTGGGTGCCGGCCTGGTTGCAGTCATTGTAGGGGCGCTTATGTCTTCCTGATGTGCCCCTGCCTAGGATGAACGCACATCAACAGTGTCATGAAAGACGCGAAGGAAAAGTTCCCCATGCTCCACAACCAAGCCCCTCAAGGATTCCCCGCCTTCTTCGTGATCTGGGCGATTCTCGCGATCGGTTTCAGCGCCTTCTTCTACCTGAACCCTAACGCCGCGCTCAAGCGCAAGGTCTGGCCCTTCGCCGTCATCGCGGCAGGTCTCATCTTCATCGCGTTTGTGTGGACGAGCGGCATTCCGCATGAAGGCCTGCTCTTCATGGCTCCGGTGGTGGCGCTGATCACCTGGATCAACATCCGCACCATGAAGTTCTGCGATGCCTGCGGCAAGACGGCTCGCGCGCAGAACCCTTTCACGCCGCCGAAGTTCTGCTCGAAGTGCGGTGCGCCGCTCGTCAAATAGGGACGGTCGCTCGACTGCGGCCGCGCTCCACCGCGTAGGCGCCGGGATTGATGCCGCAGAAAAGCACCGTTAGGTCAGGGGCTATCAGGTCCGGCAAATGCTTCAAAAGGCTCTCCTTTTGTCTCGGCACCAGTGTAGGAAGGCCCGGCGTTTTGATTGCGCCAGAGTGGCGCGGATTTGGGCCACGAGTGCGGCTGCGCAAGCTTCACAGTCGTGTGTGAAACTGCTGAATCGCTATGTGATCGCTCGGTCGATCGATCATTCAATCAACCAATCAGCCGGAGTCACGCCATGCCCTCTTCCTCTTCCTCTTCCTCTTCCTCTTCCTCTTCCTCTTCTTCTGCATCGTCCACCATCACCCTCACTGCAGCCGACGGCTTCACCTTCTCCGCCTATGTGGCCGAGCCCGCGGGCACGCCCAAGGGCGCGATCGTCGTGCTGCAGGAAATCTTCGGCGTGAACTCGCACATCCGCGGCGTCGCAGATCGCTACGCGGCGGCCGGCTATCTGGCCATTGCACCCGCGACGTTTGATCGCACACACCGCGACGTCCAGCTGGGCTACACCGCCGAGGACATGGGCCAGGGCTCGCGCCTCAAGGCCGCCATCGAAGCCCTGCCCGCCCCCGGCGTGCTGCAAGACATCCAGGCCGCGGTTGATCACGTGGCCCCGGCCGGCAAGGTCGGCATCGTCGGCTACTGCTGGGGCGGCCTGCTGGTCTGGCGCTCGGCCGAACAGGTGCGCGGCCTCTCGGCGGCGGTGGCCTACTACGGCGGCGGCATGACCTTCGGGACCGAGCCCTCACGCAAGCCGGCCGTGCCAACGATGGTGCATTTCGGGGACCAGGACAAACACATCACGCTCGACAGCGTGAAGGCCTTCGAGCAGGCGCAGCCGGAGGTCGAGGTGCATCTGTACGCAGCCGATCACGGCTTCAATTGCGAGCAGCGAGGGGCTTACAACGCGGGCGCGGCGGCGACGGCGTTGGAGCGCTCGCTGTATCACTTTGGGAAGCATGTGGGCTAAGGGCGGAGCGAGCGGCCAGCGTTCCAAGGGATCCTGCTCTTCTCAAGTGCCTTCTTTCGCAGTCGCAAGATCACGGCAGATTCGCCCGCTCACTTCCCCGCATGCAACACCAGCTTCTGCACCCGCCAATTCAACAGCTCGCCCACCCACAAGGTGTTCTCATCCGGGCAGGCCATGCCGTGGATCCAGCCGAATTGCTTGAGCTGCTTGCCGGCCTGGCCGAGCGTGCCCAGCACCTGGCCGTCGAGCGTCAATTTGTAGATGCGGCCCGGGTAGGCGTCTGAAGCGAACAGCACCTGCTTGCCATCGGCGGCCGGCGGCGTGATGCAGAGCACCCAGGGTGCGCCGGGCATCTGCAACTGGTTGACCAGGCCCGGGGTGTCCATCTTCGAGACATCGGGCTTGGCGCCGATGGCTGCGCGGATGCTGGTGTCGAAGGGCACGTCGATCTTGATGATGCGCAGCACCTTGCCGTCGCCGTCGAAGACCTGGATGCGGCGGTTGCCGCGATCGGCCACGTAGATGTTGCCGGCGGCGTCGGCCGCGATGCTGTGCGGCGTGTTGAACTCGCCCGGCTTGTTGCCGCGTTCGCCCCAGGACTTGATCCAGTTGCCGTCCTTGTCAGCCTTGGCGACGCGCGAGTTGATGTAGCCGTCGCTGATGTAGATGTTGCCTTGCGGGTCCCAGGCCATGTCGGTGACCTGGCGGAAGCGGCCCTCCTCGGCCGCCAGCGGCGGGTTCGGATGTTCAAGCGGGCCGGTCTCCTTGTCCGAGGCTTCCTGCTTGCGGCCGAACACCATGCGCACCTGGCCCGCGGGGTCGAAGCTGATCACCATGTCCGAGCCCTTGTCGGTGACCCAGATGTTGTCGTCCTTGTCGATCCGCACCATGTGCGCGAAGGACCAGGCATAAAGGTTCTTGCCGATCTCGCGGATGAACTTGCCCTTGGGGTCGAACTCCAGCAACTGCGTGGCCGCCGCCGCGTAGGCCGGGCCGGCGGTGTTGCCGCGACTCAGCACGAAGATGTGGCCTTTGGAATTGAGCGCGATGCCGCTGACCTCGCCCAGGTACATGTCCTTGGGCATCTGGATGGGATGGGGCACGGAATCGAAAGGGATCACCGGCACGCTTTGCGCGCTGGCCGTAGCGGCGCTCAGGGCCCAGATCAGACTCGCCGCCAATGCCTGTAACTTCATGCTGGTCTCCGGTGATTTTCGTGATCGCTCCTTATAGGGGAAAGGGGCTGCAGCTGCAATGGCGCGGGCAAGCGAACTCGCACCGCGAGTGGCGAGATTCTTCGCCGCTTCAGCGAGATACAGGATCGCAGGCCGAGCGGTTCCGAGACCGGCGATCCAATGCATCGGTACGCCAACGAACATAGGTGGCCCGGGCCTGTCCCCCTGCACTGGTCAGCGTGTCCACCAACACGGATTCGTCGTCAGCCGCAGCCTCCCAGCGAATGGTGGGCTGCTCGGGAACCATCCCTCGCGTCTGTCTTTGCAAGTCGACCAGCTTCTGAAGCGGGAAGCTTGGCGCGAAGCGACCGTCCAGGGCTGCGCGCATCAGGCGTTGCAAGCGAATGAAGTCTTCCAGCGGCCCCATGAAATCTTCATAGCTGGGGCTGTGCAACTGTGCGCTCAGGTACTGCGTGAGCAGTTGCTTGGTGCTTGCGCGCAGAGCCTGCAGTTCGTCGGGCGGGAAGTCAAATTCCGCGGCGCTTCCTTCGTCGATGGAGGGGCCGTCCTCCCGTTGGGTGTGCATTGAGAACGTGGTGTGAACCCACAAATCCACGTCGGCCAGCCGATCGGTGCTCATGCTCAACCAGTTCAGCCGCGCGTCCAGTTGGGACGCACGCTCTCGAAACTGCGACGTGTGATCCTCGGGCATCCAATAGGGGCCTGCGGTCAACGTGCTGGGCTCCATCGCACACCAGCACGCCGAGACCTCGCCGGCTCCTCGCGCCGCACAGGCATCGGCCTGGCGCAGGAATGCCGTTGATCCAGCGCTTCGCTTCTCTTGGTCGGCGATGAACTGACTCAAGGCGCCTCGGGTCGCTGCACTGAAACTCACCGGCGAGCTCTGGAGTTGGCCGCTGACCTTGCGGATGAGCGCACTCGGACACGAGCCGCCCTGCGCACGCTGGTACATCACCGCCTCGGCAATGCGGACGCGATGCAACCATTCGGCCATTTGCAACCGATCGTGGGAGAGTTGCTGCAGCAAGTTGCTCTGCGACATCGCCAGCCGCGGGCTCATGGTGAAGGTATCAATCAGGCGGTCGGCCTCAACAACACGACAGCCCAGAGGCGTGTCGATAAGCGCGGGGTGAAGATAAGTCAAGCGTCCCACCACGCGCCCGTCGCCGGGCGTGATGGTCGTTGCAACCACGCGGCGGTCGGCGGCGTACCGCAAAGCCTGATTGACCACTGCGGCGTCAAAGCTCCCGAGGCTCGTCCACTGGTTGCCATCCTTCAGCTCCAATGTGATCCGGGTCGCTTGACCCACCGCCCCTCGTTTCAATGTCCAACGCAGGTCCGAAATCGACGGCAGCGTGCCCTCCTGATCCTGACCCACCAACACGCCACGCACCCGGAAACTCACAGATGCGCGCCTGAAACTCGTGGCGACGGAACGCGCCACGGGGCGCTCAAGGACTGGCCCGGACCGTTCACCCAAAGTCGGCATTCCACCACCACTGCCACCGCCACCGCCACCGCCACCGCCACCCCCACCCCGACCTTCCGGCGTCTTCAGTTCGGGGGCCAGACCTGCGCCAGTTGGCGGCAGGTGTTCCAAGTCAGCAGAGGGGATCGGCTCTTCACGCGCGAAGAGTGCGTCGTAGCCCCGCAGCGGATGCGTGAGCGATTCAGCCTCCAGACCTTCCACCTGATGTTGTTTTGCGATTTCGTCTGCCACCAGCGCGGCCATCTCACGTTCCTGCCGTGCCGGCGCTCCTGGCGTCCATTGCCCGCCGGGGTGGTTGCGAAGTCGCTCCAGCAGTTCCCGTGTTTGCTCGGACGCCTCAAAGCTGGCCTCGACCATCGCCCTGACCTCCCCTCGCGCGGATTCAACCAGCGTATTCGTCACGAAGCGTTCGGTCGAGGCATCAACCCACTTCTGGATGGCGCTCTTGCCGAACTCCTTGACGAGCTTCTGCGCCTGCTTCCCCAACTCGTCGCTCGGGTGAAGGTCGACGGGTTCGAATGCCTGATCGATCAACTTCTCCATCAACTTGCCCTGCGCATCCAAGGGTGACAGAGCGGTCGCGTAGCGCGCCTCCAGGCTCGCACGCAGTTTCGCGAGCCGACCCGGGCTCTCGCTATTGAGCCGTTCCATCGATGGCTGAAGCGCAGCGGCCGCGCGCGCTTCCAGCCGCTCGATGCCCGTCGCCGCGGCTTGGCCCTCATTCGCCCCAGTTGAAGGCTGAGCGATCTCACGTGCCACTTGCGCACGGATATCTGCAGTCGGCTCGCCACCAGTTCCGGCGCTGAATTCTTCGCCCGTGATGGCAGCGCGCACGAACTCGGCATCTGCGGCATTCGAATGCCCCGCGAGTCCCGCCATCTGATCCAGCGAAGGGGCGCTCAAGAGCTGATGCACGGCGGCCCGACCCAGCATGTGCGCGGTGGTCCTGACGGTCTCCGCGGATGCAGGCGCGGCTGGCGTCGGGACGCGCTCGGCCTTCTCTGCCTCGGCGGCTTGGGAGATGGCCTCATTCATTTCCCGGTGAACCTGGCTTTGTGCCGCCACGATGCGCAGATTGTTGATGGCGAGCCGGAAACTGTTCGCCATGGGATCTGCAGCCCACGAAATCAGGCTCATCATCAGCAGCCCCGTCGTCACGTACGACAAGGGTTTGCGGAGCAGCCCGATATCCTTGGCAAATCGCTTGCCGGTCAAGGCGCGGATGACGAAATCCAACTTTGTCTTGGGCGTCTGCGTGTCCGCAGACCCTGCGATGACTTCTTCAAATTTGACCTCGCGCGCAGCAATCTCGATCGCAACGCCCGAAAGCAGTTGGCCGATTCGCTCGACCTGCAACTGCCGATGCTCTTCTGTCGTGGCTGCGTTGTAAGCCGCATTGGCGTTCGAGAACGCCTGGCCCGCTTCTGCGAATTCCGCCAATGCCAGGGTACGGTGGAGTTCATCCGGGTTGTCGTACAGGCGCTGGTAGACCTTCTGGGCCTGCGCGCTCCAGATCTGCCCCACGCGATTTCTAGCTTGGCGCGCGGCCAGCCAAAGCGTCAGGATGAGCCCAAGAAACCCAACGGTGCCGACCACAGTTCCATAGCTCTCGCCGAAGCCCTTGACGCTCTCATGGAGGTGCGAAACAAGCTCGATGATCGCCTTGGGCAATAGGGCGGACGTGTTGGCAAGGCTCGACGCACCTGCCACCAGCAGCGCAACCGCCGTCACCGTCACGAAACCAATGGCCAGCAGATCGCGCAGCTTCTCAAGTACGGCCAAAGTACCTGCCCGCGCGATCCGGGAGCGCATAGGGTCGCCCTTCCATCGCGCAGTCACCAATGGCAGCAGCCACAGGTGAAGCAGCAGCCAACCCACCCCCGTCAGCATGAGCAATGTGCTTGGTTCCATGCCGCCCTCCAAAAATCGACTGTCTCGTCGCTGGAGCGATCTTCTGCCCAGCTCGTCGGGTCCACAAGGGCAGCGCCAGCGCGCACAAGCCGTTTGTCCTCAACTCAGCGGATCTTTGCGCCCCGGCGAAAGCCAGCCGACAGCTTTGGCAGGTCGGCAAGGTCCCACAAGATGCGTTCGGCCTGTTGGCCCCGGGACTTGCGTTTCCATCCTCGGCCATTCAGCATCGGTTTCCGGACAAGTTGAACAAGCACGGCTTCAGCAAGGGGTTCATCCCAATGGATGAAGGCCAGCTTGCCTACAATCAGTCCAAGCAGACAGACCTGTCTACAAACCGTTTGATTGATGGATCGATTGACTGATGGGCTCACCATGAAACTCGCACTCGTCGTCTTCGATGGCGTCCAGTCTCTCGACGTGGCGGGCCCGCTCGACGTGTTTGCCGAGGCGAACGCCAACCTGCCGGCGGACAAGCAGTATGAGATTTCGCTGGTCGGGTTGCGCCCCGGGCCGGTGCGCTGTGCCAACGGCATCGAGATGACCGTGTCAGTCGACTATCTCAGTTATGCCGGTCAGGCCGATCTGCTGCTGGTGGCCGGTGGTCCGAAGCTGCCGGTGCAGGCGCCGCCGAGCCGGGATTTTCTGGACTGGCTGGCGCAGCAGGCGGCCGGCTCCAAGCGTTTTGGTTCGGTCTGCAACGGCGCCTTCCTGCTCGGGCATGCGGGGCTGCTCGATGGGCAGGAGGTCACCACGCACTGGCATGACGCCATACGGCTGACCGAGCAGTTCCCACGCGCCAAGGTGCGGCCCGACCGGATCTATGTGCGTGACGGGCGGCTGTTCACCTCGGCCGGCGTCACGGCCGGCATCGACTTGTGCCTGGCACTGGTGGCCGAAGACTGGGGCCACGAGATGGCGCTGCGCATCGCCAAGCGGCTGATCGTCTACATCCGCCGCGACGGCGGGCAGTCGCAGTACAGCCCTTACCTCGCGGTCGGCCCGAAGGAGGACACGATGGTCAGCAAGGTGCTGCGCTACGTGACCGAGAACATCGCCGAGACGCTGTCGATCGAGCAGATCGCCGATGCGGTGGGCGTGAGCCGCCGCACCTTCTCACGCGTGTTCGCGAAAGAGGCGACCGTCACGCCTTCGGTGTTCGTCGAGCAGGTGCGCGTGGACTTTGCTCGCAAGCTGCTGGAGGAGACCGACGTGCCGCTCAAGACCGTGGCGTTTCGCAGCGGCTTCCACAGCGCCACGCACATGCGCATGATCTTCATGCGGCGGCTGGAGAGCACGCCCAAGCAGTACCGGGAGCGCTTCCGGGCCGATGATGAGGCGGCGGGTGATCCGCGCGCTGCCTCGAAGCCCTCGGCTGCCAGGCGCAACGGCGGCGCGGCGCATGAGTCGGTCGTGACGCACTGAGGAAGAGCGCGCGAGGAAAGTCTCGCCGATGGTCCCGATCACGGGCCGATTGCCGCTCGGCTCATCAAGTCTGCTGATGCGCGCCCACTGAGCAGGCGTTACAACCCGCCGCAAAGATCAAGCCAATAGATCGGGGGGGAGATGACGTCGCGTCGAACCGGACTCGCTGCGTTGACGGCGGTTGCCTGCCTGTCAGCCTGTGCCAACCTGCCTTATATCGAACCCACGCGGCACGCCCCAGAAGCGGGAGCGAACGGGTCGAACGGGTCGCTCGAAGATGCGGTGGACTACGCTGATCGCAGCTACGACGCGTATGAAGGCAAGATTTTCGAGGAATGGCGGCGCCAGCAGGGTCTGGCCGCGACGCTGATCGGCGCTGGCGCCATCGCCATCGGCGCCAGCGTGGGTCACGCCCATCGCGATGTTTTCACGACGCTGGGCCTCGGTAGCGCAACGCTCTATCAGCTTGGGACATGGAATACCAACGCAGGGCGGACCGGCATCTATCTTGAAGGCATGAAGACGCTGGTCTGCGCGAAGGCGGCCGTCCAGCCGCTTCGGATGAGCAAGGACGCCAGGAGCAGGATTCGCGAAGCCCAGCGCGCTCTTGTCCTTGCGATCAAGAACGCCAGCGGCGCAGTGGCGCTGGCCGGAGCGGCCCGCACCAACGGAGGCGAAGACGAGGTGGCCAAGGCACTTCAGACCGAGCTGCAGTCGCTGCAGGACGACCTTGATGCCGCTCTGCAGTTGCTGGCCCGTTCGGCCAGCATCGACCAGCGCATGGACGGTGCCGGGGCGATGCTTCAGCAGAAGATCGACGACATCCGCACGGTGATCGACACGGCCCTGCAGGCGACCACGCCAGCGGATCTGTCGGGCCTTCGCGCGTCGATCCAGGGGATTTCGACGTATGCAACGCAGTTCAACGGTGACGTTCAAAGCGCAGGCCTCGCGGTTGCGAAGTCACTGCTGCCCGCGAGTACGGATTCGTCGACCACGACCGCTAACGCTCAGGCCAAGCAGGCAGATGATGCAGAGGCATTGAGCCCGCCGCCAGCCAATGTCACCGCCGGCCAGGCCCTGGGCGCGGTGAGCGCGGCTCGCTTCGTGCTCAGGGGTGCAAGCGCGCAGCTGCGCGGCACGGTCGATCGCCCCGCCGACACGGTGAGCATTGACCTGAAGACTTGCGGTGTCGATGCCACCAAGCTCAGTCTGCCGCTGTCATTGGAAAGCACGAGCCTGGCGCTCAAGCAAGGCCAGGTCCACACCGGCATGTTCGAGGCAAAAGGGGGCACGGCACCGTTGCAAGTGGTCTATCTCGACTCGCCGGCGCCCGGCTTGACCGTCAGCATGTCGCCGGAGGGCCGTACCGTGGTCGTCGTCGCGGACACCACGACGCAGGAAGGCGCCTACCGCTTCAAGGTTCGAGACGCAACATCGGCTGGCGTCACGCTGACGGTCACCGTGAACGCCGCTGCCGCTCCTCAAGCCGCAACGGCCGCTCAGCAAAGCGGCGGCCAGTTCTGCAGTGAGCTGGGTCAGGTCAGCAAGGCCAAAGCCTGCTTCATTCAACAGGAGCTGCAGATCACTGTGGACGGCACAGCCGGAAAGCAGACCTGTTCCGCCTTCCAGCGTGCGCTTGCCGGGAAGACCGTGACCCAGGGCGTTGACATCCTGGCCAGACGCAGCGGTATCAGCGCCATCGCCAGCGACGACAGCTTCATGAAGAAACTCAACGGCCAGTCGCTTCCGAATTGCAATGCTGGCGGCGCAGCGAAAGTGGTCACCAAGGACACGGCGAGCGCAGCACCCGACTCGAGTGCCGAGGCCAAGCTCACCGCCGCGCAGGTGCGCGATCTAGCAGCGGCGCTCGGGCATCCGCCGGTCACGGATATCGGCCAGCTGCGCGAGGCCCTCGTCCAGAACCAGCATGACAGCAATTGCGCCAGCACCAAGGGCGTGTTCACGCAGGCAGAGATCGATCGACTGGGCAAGCACGCGAAGTGCTCGTGAGCAGCCATGCGCGTCGGCCCAGGAATCCGCATTCGTCACGCTGATCGGCCGGATCTCGGCACGCTCGCCTGCATCCTGCGCCCCCGTGACCCCAACAATCCAGCCCGTTACCTGCTCAGTGCCGCCCATGTCCTCAACCCGGGAGGCTACGCGGACCTCGGCGATCTGATCCAAGGCGATGGTGGCCCAGAGGGCTGGGTGACCATCGCCAAATTGGCGGATTGGACGATCATCAACAGTTTGTCGGACGAGGGCCTCGAGATCGACGCGGCCATCGCCGAGCTGCTCCCCGAGTTCGCAGACCAATGGCGGGCCGCCGGGCAAGCGGTTGCGCCTCGCGGCGTCGCACCGAGCTGCTACCCGGGCATGGCATTGCGGGTCTACGGTGCCGAAACGGAGCAGTTGATGGATGCGACACTGCAATCGAGCGGCGATGAAATCCTGGTCGACTACCGCGTGGAAAACTCGGGGCTGCCCTTCTTTGCGATGAAGGTCCGCGAGCAGATTTTCTACGGGCGCAACCGGGATGGCTGGCACTCGGTCACCCAGGGCGGCGACAGCGGCGCGCTTGTCACCAACGAGTCCGGCTACGCAGTGGGCCTGCACATTGGTGGCACGAACGCGAATGCCGGCATCGATGTCAGCGTCTGCACACCGATCCAGAAGATTCTCGACCGCTTCAGCCTCGTCCTGGACCTCGGCGTGGGCACGGAACCGGCGCCGCTCAGCCCGGCGGACAGCCTGTCCAGTGTGGCCATGGAGGGCATGGGCGTTCGCATCACACCGCTGCTCGCTTCGCACAATTTCAACGACGGCGTGAGCTGGCAACTGACGCCCCGCGGCGTCATGGTCGCGGGCGATTTGCCCCGCACAGGCGGCCAGCCGGTCACGGCCACCAAGGTCTGGGCGCAGTACGGTGCGCAAATCTGCCAGTCAGCCATCGACTATCAGGTGCCCGTGGAGCTGATCGTCGCAACGATCTGCACCGAAAGCCACGGCAACCCCGCGGCGATCCGGGTCGAGCCTGACGGACGCACCTCCGTGGGCCTGATGCAGACGCTGATCGGTACCGCGCAATATGTCATGCGCGATCAAAGCATCGATGCAGATGGGCTGCGAGACCCGACGCGGTCGATCGAGGCCGGCACGGCCTGCATCGCCAACGAGCGAAGGAATTCCGGCTTTGATCCTCCGCTGGTCGCCGCCATCTACAACGCCGGCAGCCTGCGCCAGGCCTTCGACAACCGCTGGCGGTTTGCGCAGTACGTCGGCCCGCAGACCCATGTAGACAGCTACGTCGCATGGTTCAACGACTGCTTTGCCGCATTTGAGGCCGCGCCTCCCTCGCTGCCCCGCCAAGCTCCAAGTTTCTGGAAACTCCTCAAAGGTGACATGCCATGAAGCACCGCCAGTTGCTGGTCACCCTGCTGCTGTTTTTCAGCACGGACTTCGCTTTCTGCGCCACCGATCACTGCAATCCGCTGGTGATGGCCTCCGCATCGCAGACCTTGCAGATCGCCTCGGCCGATGCGCCGACCGATCTCGTCATGCGCGCGAAGCTGGCCAAGCGACTGGCACTACCCGGCGCTGCGCCCCGCGTGGCCGGCAATGCCCTGGCCGAAGATCTGGTGGTGACCCATGCCAGCCTGGGCTTCGGCGACCTCGTCGACGACGCGGCCGAGCTGAACTCCAGCGAACCCACCGCCACCTTGCTGGCGAGCACCGGCGATCTGCGCTATCGCCTTCATCTGGCCCAGGGCGTTGTGCAGGATGGCCGCGGACATCCATTGCGCATTCGTCCTGCATTCGCGCCGCCGATGGCGATGATCGTCAAGCGCGGTGCCGTGCTGACGTCCGATGCGAGCGGCGCCTGGTCCGCCGCTCCGGGATCGCAGGTGGAATGGATCGCCGCTGCGCAAGAGCCGCTGCGACTGGTCTTGCTCGACGCCGCGGTTCTGCCCGAAGCGTCGCCGGAGGTGCCCGAAGCGGCACTGGATCTGGCCAGCTCGCGTATCGCACCGGGTGCGACCGTGCCCCTCTTGGTCCGCGGCACCGGGCCTGCCGTGGGTGGGACGAGCTTCCGGCTCTGCCTGAGCGGTCCCAATGGCCGGGCACTGGGTCTGGAAGCCAAACGCATGGGTGATGAGAGCGGCAATGTGCAGCTCGTGGCCGTCCTGCCCACGGACCTGGTCAGCCGGCTCTCCGTAGCGCCTACAGCATGGGAGCGCATCTGGGGCGAGCCGGTGCAGCTGAAGTTGCAGGCCTGGTCAAACGGCGCGCCTGCGCTCGAGCTTCGCAGCCCTGTTCTTCTGACCCGGCCGGCCTTCGGGATTGGTTTTGGCCTGCTGGTGCTGCTGGTCGTCTATCTGTTTGCCGCGCTGTTCACCGGCGTGTTCAGGCCGATGGCGCTGTTTGGCCAACTTATCAAGCATGCAAAGACCGGGCGCTACAGCCTGACCAGCTTCCAGACGCTGAGCTGGACCTTGCTGGTGATCTTCGCGCTTTGCTATTCCTGGTATTGCTGCGGCGTGCTGCTTGAGCTGCGGCCAGACATCCTGCAGCTCCTGGGCATTGTTGGCGGCGCGCACGTGCTGACCCGCGCGGTCGAGGCCGCACAGCCCACGCCGACGGACAGCAACCAATCCGCCAAAAAAGTCGATCTGGTCACCGATGCCGAAACCGGTGAGTTCGATGTGCTGCGCTTCCAGATGCTCGCCTTCACCATCTTCTCGCTGTGCTACGTCGGCTACAACCTGCTGCGCACCAATGGCCTGCCCGAACTGCCGCAAAGCCTCTATTGGCTGATGGGCCTCGGCAATATTGCGCATGTCGCCGGCAAGGTGCCTGAAGCCATCGGCGCCAACTCGAAAGCCGCAACCGGCGCGCTGAATGCCTTCGAGGCTGGGTTGGGCGCCGACCGCATCCAGAAGCTGCAAGCGGCCTTGAACACCGAGCAGACCGGTGTCCTCGACGCGCCCACGCGTGATGCCATCGTGAAGTACATGGCCGCCAATGGTCTGTACCCGGTCGGGCAAGTGGGCGAACTGCTGCTGAAGAAGATGGGCATCTGAGCCATCGCCCGCGCCGCGCTCAGGTCAGCGCATGGCCGATCAAGGCCTCATGGAGCGCCGCATGCAGCGCCGGGTAGCCCGGTGCCGTTGAAGCCATCGCCGGTGCGCCTGCATAACGCAGGGCCTTGCTCCCCAGAAGTGCCCGGAGCTGCGGTTCGGCAAAGCCCCACGCGCCCTGGTTGGCCGCCTCTTCCTGGCACCACACGATCTCTTCGGCGTTCGGGTACAGCGCGAGCTGCTCCTGAATCTGCACGACCGGGAAGGGATAGAGCTGCTCCACGCGCAGGATCGCCGTGTCGAGACGCGCCTCCTTGGCACGACGTTCGGCCAGGTCGTAATACACCTTGCCCGAAGCCAGGATCACGCGCCGGACCTGTTGAGCCTGTTGGGCCTGTGGGGCCTGCTGAGCCGTCAGCGACGCATCGCCCAGCACTTCTCGGAACGTGCCTTGCGCTAACTCCTCAAGACTGCTGACAGCACCCGGATGCCGCAGCAGCGACTTCGGCGTCATCACCACCAGCGGCCGGCGCCCCTCGCTGCGCGCCTGCAGCCGCAGCAGATGGAAGAACTGCGCCGGCGTGGTCGGCTGCGCCACGATCATGTTCTGCTGCGCGCTCAGTTGCAGATAACGCTCCAATCGCGCGGAGGCATGCTCGGGGCCCTTGCCGTCCTGGCCGTGCGGCAGCAGCATCACCACGCTGCTGCGTTGCCCCCACTTGGCGTAGCCGGCCGAGATGAACTGGTCGATCACGACTTGCGCGCCGTTCGCGAAATCACCGAACTGCGCTTCCCACAGCACCAGCGCGCGATCCCGCACGACGGAGTAGCCGTACTCGAAGCCCAGCACCGCCGCCTCCGAGAGGATCGAGTTCGTGACGCGGAAGCGCCCTTGCCCCTCGCCCACATGGTCGAGCGGCGTGTACTTGCCTTGCGAACGCTGCTCGCGGTTCTGGTCGTGGATCACTGCGTGGCGATGGCCGAAGGTGCCGCGCTCCGAGTCCTGACCGCTCAGGCGCACGTCGGTGCCTTCGGCCAGCAAGGAGGCATAGGCCAGATGCTCGCCCATGCCCCAGTCGAGCGGCTTCTTGCCCGCGGCCATCTCGCGGCGAGCGTCCATCACCTTGGCCACCAGCGGGTGCAGCTTGTGGCCGGCGGGCAGCACGGTGATCTTCTGGGCAAGCTCGCGCAGTGCGTCCAGCGAAGGCGGCACATAGCCTTCGCGGTTCGGCGCCGCGTCTGCCAGCGGAGCAGGCTGCGACGCCTCAGCGCGCAAAGCCAAAGCCGCCTCCGCTTCCAGGTGCTCGCGGTATTGCCGCGTGATCTTGTCGACGCCCGATTCCGGCAGCAGCCAATCGCGCACCAGGCCCTTGGCGTACAACGCCCGGACGCCGGGGTGCGCTGAAATAGCGCGGTACATCAGCGGCTGAGTCATCGTCGGCGTGTCCTGCTCCTGATGGCCGTGCCGGCGGAAACACACCAGCTCGATCACCACGCTGCGCTTGAACGTGGCGCGGAATTCGGTGGCCAGGCGCGCGGCGTATTGCACTGCTTCAGGGTCGTCACCGTTCACATGCAGCACCGGCGCGTCGATCATCTTGGCGATGTCGGTCGTGTAGTAGGAAGAGCGCGCATCAAACGGATCCGATGTGGTGAAACCCACCTGGTTGTTGACCACCACGTGGATCGTGCCGCTGGTGCTGTGGCCGCGAACATAGGCCAGGTTCATCGTCTCCATCACGATGCCCTGCCCCGAGATCGCCGCATCGCCGTGGATCTCGATGGGCAGCACGGTCTGCTTGTCGGCGCGCTGCTCTTCGGCCTTGCCACGTGCGATGCCCTGCACGACCGGGTTCACCACTTCAAGGTGCGAGGCGTTGTACGCCAGCAGGACTTCAACCGGCCCCGCGCCCGTGTGCACGATGCCGGTGTGGCCCTTGTGGTACTTCACGTCGCCGGCGATCAGGTGCGTGTCGCCCTGGCCTTCGAACTCTTCAAAAAGCTCATGGGCGGGCTTGCCGGCGATGTTGACGAGCACGCTCAAGCGGCCGCGATGGGCCATGCCCATGACCACGTTCTTGACGCCGAACGAGGCGCTCGATTGCACGAGCTGGTCGAGCAGCACGATCAGCGATTCGCCGCCTTCGAGCGAGAAGCGTGTCTGGCCGACGTAGCGCGTGTGCAGGTATTTTTCCAGGCCCTCGGCCGCAGTCAGCCGCTCGAGGATGTGCAGCTTCTCGGCGATAGAGGGCGTTGACTTGGCCCGTGTGGGTTCCAGCCGCTTCATCCACCACCGGCGCTGATCGGCGTCGGCGATATGCATGACCTCGGCGGCGAGCGTGCCGCCATAGGTCTGCTCCATCGCCGCGACCAGATCCTTGACCTGGAGATTCTCCTGCAGCAGCCAGCTGTCGACCGGATACGCGGGCGCCTCCAGATCGGCGGCGCTCAGGCCGTGGAAGGCCGGTTGCAGCTCAGGCACGCGCGGCACCGTGTACCACTTCAGCGGATCGAGCCGGGCTTGGCGCGAACCCAGCGTGCGGTAGGCGTTGATCAGCGCTTGCACCGCGACCTGGCGGCGCGCTTCATCGAGCACCTCCTGCCGCGAGACCGCCTTTCCCGCGCCCGGCGGCTTCTTGGCCAGCGCCACGAAATGCTCGACCACCGGCGCATGCGCCACATCGGCATCCGCGGAACCGTCGACCGCGGGTGCTGCCGCGAGCGCCTTGAAATAGGTCTGCCACTCGGGCGCCACCGACAGCGGTTCGCTCAGGTACTGCTCGTACTGTTCTTCGATGTACGGTGCGTTGCCTCCGAACAGGAAGGAGGAGGTCCGGCTGCGCGTCATGTCCACTTTGAATCTCCGCCGCGGGTCGCGGTATGGGGTGATTCAAGTCTAGGCAGCGGGGGCGCGGGCGTGGGTCTGCTTGGGTGTGCAGTGGGCCAATCGAGGTGGATTTCAGGCCACGGCCTCGCGCAGCCTAGCCGGCCAGCGCCTCTTCCGCTGCCGCACGAGCGTGAATGGCCGTGGTGTCGAACAGCGGCAGCGCAGAGTCTTGCTGGTTCACCAGCAGCGAGATCTCGGTGCAGCCCAGGATGATCGCTTGCGCGCCCTGATCGGCAAGGCCGCGCAGGATTCTTCGGTACTCGTCCAGCGATTCGGGCTTCACGACGCCGAGGCACAGCTCCTCGTAGATCACACGATGCACGATCTCGCGGTCCTGCGCATTCGGAACGATGACCTGCAGCCCGTGGTGCTCGTGCAGCCTCTCTCGATAGAACGCCTGCTCCATCGTGAAGCGCGTGCCGAGCAGGCCGACGACGCTGTGCCCGGCCCGCTTGATCTCTGCCGCCGTCGGGTCGGCGATGTGCAGCAAGGGGATGGCGACAGCAGCTTCAATCGCCGGCGCGACCTTGTGCATGGTGTTCGTGCACAGCACCAGAAATTCCGCACCGGCTGCTTCCAATGCACGCGCGGCATCAGCCAGCAAGCGGCCCGCAGCCTCCCAATCGCCGCTGTGTTGAAGTCTCTCGACCTCGTGGAAATCAACGCTGTAGAGCACGAGCTTGGCCGAGTGCAAGCCGCCCAGCCTTTCCTTGATCGCCTCGTTGATCTGGCGGTAGTAGGGCACGGTGGACTCCCAGCTCATGCCGCCGATCAGGCCGATGGTTTTCAACGCTGCTCCTGTGTTTGAAGCTCAACGGTAGCAGTGTCGGCCGGTCCGCACCACTAAACTCTCCCGCAGCCAGCCTCTAACCGTCAAACACCACTGACCCAGCGATCACCCGCCCGGACTCCAAGATGCGCCTGCCCACCCTCCTCCGCACCGCCACCCTCCTCTTCATCGCCGCCGCGTCCCACTCCGCCTGGGCTGACCGCGATGCGCTGTGGAAGATCATCGACACGCAGTGCGTGCCCGAGGCGATGGCCGGGCAGAAGCCCGCGCCCTGCTCGCGCGTGCAACTGGCGCCCGATCGCGATCACGGGTGGGTGGTGCTCAAGGATCGCAAGGGCGTGCTGCAGTACCTGCTGATGCCGGCGGCGCGCATCGCCGGCATGGAAAGCCCGGTGCCCGAGCAGCACGATGCCGCCAACTATTTTGCCCAGGCCTGGCATGCGCGCGATCTGATCGATCAGCTCAACGGCAGCCCGGTGCCGCGCGATGCGCTGTCGCTGACGATCAACTCGCAGAAGCGGCGCAGCCAGGATCAGTTGCACATCCACATCTCGTGCACGGCACGCGACATGCGCGCGCGCCTGCTCGCGGCGCAGGACGAAATCAGCGCGCACTGGGCGCCGCTGCCAGGGAACTGGATCGGCCACACCTGGTTCGTGCGGCGGGTCGAGACCGAAACGCTCGATGGCTTCAACCTGTTCGCCGATGTGATCGACCATGTGCCCGGCGCCTCGCCGGACATCGGCATGGTGACCATCGGTGCGGTGGCGGCCACCTTCAGCAATGGCAAGAACGGCTTCGTGCTGATGGCCTCGATCTTCGACCCGACGGATCCGACCAGCGGCTCATCCGAGGACGACATCCAGGACCACAGCTGCGCGCTCATCAAGCGCTGAACGCGACGATCTAAAGCCCCAGCTCCTTGAGGATCGCCTCGCGCAGGCCCTGCGCCTCGGGGCTGCCGAGCCGGCGCGGGTGCGGCATCGTCACCTCGAAACTGGCCTGGATCGCGGTCGGGCGCGGCGAGAGCACGAGGATGCGGTCGGCCATGTAGATGGCTTCCTCGACATCGTGCGTGATCAGCAGCACCGTGTGGCGCTCTTCGGCCAGGATGCGCAATAACTCGTTGCGCATGCGCATGTTCATCAGCGCGTCGAGTGCCGAGAACGGCTCGTCGAGGTAGAGGATCTCGGGCTTGACGATGAAGGCGCGCGCCAGCTCCACGCGCTTGAGCATGCCGCCCGACAGCTCATGCGGATAGGCCGACTCGAAACCCTTGAGCCCGACCATCGCCGCGTAGTGATCCGCCAGCGCGGCGCGCTCAGCGTGCTTCTCACCATGCTCGGCGCCGGTCAGGCCGAACATCAGGTTCTGCTGCACGGTCAGCCACGGGAAGACCGAACCATGCTGAGAGATCACGATGCCCTTGGGGCTGGGGCCGCGCACTTCCTTGCCATCGATGCGCACCTCGCCGGAGTCGGGCCGCTCGAAGCCGGCGATCAGGTTCATCAGCGTGGACTTGCCGCAGCCCGAGGGGCCGACGATGGCGACGAACTCGCTGTCCGCCACGCTGAGCGACACGCCGCGGATGACGGGCACCTCTTCGCCGCCGGCGGAAACAAAGCTCTTGCGAACGTCGTCGATGACGATCTTGGCGTGTTGATGGGACTTATCGGACTTATCGGACTTATCGGACTTATCGGACATAACGCCACTTCACTGTCTTGAGCCGCTCCAGCAGCCGGGTCAGGCCGTCGAGCAGCAGGCCGATCACGCCGATGATGATCATGCTGGCGATGACGAGGTCATAACGGTTGCCGGCGTTGCGCGAATCCATGATCAGGTAGCCGAGGCCCGAGCGCAGCGCGATCATCTCGGCCGCCACCACCACGAGCCAGGCGACGCCGATGCCGATGCGCATGCCGATGATGATCTCGGGCAGCACGGCCGGGATCACCACACGGCGGAACAGCACGCCGCGCGAGACGC
Organism: Burkholderiaceae bacterium; assembly: GCA_036500605.1. Taxonomy (GTDB): domain Bacteria; phylum Pseudomonadota; class Gammaproteobacteria; order Burkholderiales; family Burkholderiaceae_C; genus JAFALK01. The sequence goes on along the minus strand of DASYBU010000016.1, from coordinate 6,883 downwards.
CGAAGTTGGCGGCGGCGCGCAGGTAGCGGCGCTCGATCGTGTGCACGCCCGAAGTCGTCTGCACGATCATCGGGAACACCGAGGAGATGAAGATCAGGAAGATCGGCGACACATCGCCGACGCCGAACCACAGGATGGCCAGCGGGATCCACGCAATCGGCGAGATCGGCCGCAGCATCTGGAAGATCGGGTTGAGCGTGCGGTACGCGCCGCTGACCCAGCCCATCCACAGCCCTAACGGAATGGCTACCAGCACAGCCAGGCCGAAGCCGATGCCCACGCGCATCAGCGAGGCGGTGATGTGTTCGAGCAGCGTGCCGTCCTGCACCAGTTCCATCGCGCCGGTGACCACGGCCCAGGGCGTCGGGAAGATCACGCTCTCGGTCTGCACGACGATGACCCACCAGGCCGCGATCAGCACCGCGATCACGAGCAGCGGCGGCACGATCTTGCCAACCCGTCCACCCCAAGCGCCACCATTTTTCTTGTCCATCACCACCGCAATACCTTCTTTCTCCAATGGTCGAGTCGCCAGTTCAGATTGGACCAGCCGGGCTCGGGCCGCGGCGCCACGATCACGCTCATCTGCCCGCTCGCATGCGCCGTGCAGGCAAAGCTGTAGGTCGAGGCCTGCTCGAAAGGCAGCCGGAAACTCTGGCCCGGCATGATCAGCACGGGGCCGAAGACCTGCGGCACTTCGTCCAGATTGCGCAGCAGCAGCACGTCGTGCACGCCCACCGTCAACCAGATGGTGCTGGGCAGGATCTCGACCTTGTCACCGGCCATGCGGCGTGCGTAGGTGCCGTGAGGAATCTCGAACAGCTCCTCGCGGCTGTCGAGCTGGATCGGCGCGAAAGCGGCCCAGGCGAGCACGCCGACCAAGCCGCACGCACCCAGAAACAGCGCCGCCAAAGCGGTGCGAAGCATCAAAGCCGACCGCTTCACCGGCTCGCCAGCAGCAGCTGGATGTCGTGGGTGAAATCCGCCGGATCGTGACCGTAGGGCATCATGGCGCGCAGCCGGCCTGCGCGGTCGATCAGGAAGACGGCGGTGGAATGGCTCATGCCGTAGTCATCCGAGCCGGGCTTCGCCACCTTGGCCGCCATCACGCCGTAGTTCTTGCGCACGACTTCGAGCGTCTTCGGCTTGCCGGTGGCGCCGACGAAGCTCGGGTCAAAACCAGCCAGGTATTGCTTGATGCGCTTCGGATCGTCGCGCTCCGGGTCCACCGTCACGTAGATCACCTGCACGGCCGCCGCATCCGCCGCTGACAAGGCCTTGCGCGCCTGCGCCAGCCGGGCCAGCGTGGTCGGGCAGACCTCGGGGCAATGCGTGAAGCCGAACACCAGCAGCACGAGCTTGCCGCGGTAGCGCGCCAGCGTCAGATCCGCGCCATCCGATCCGCTGAGCGAAAACTCGGGCGCTGCATGCGCAGGCTCGAAAACGCCGGCCTTCAGCGCCGGTGCAGCGCTGACTGCGCTCAGATTCAGCGTTAGCAGCAAACCCAGGACAAGACGCTTCAACATGGCCATGCCCACCCTCAAAGCGCGATGGTGGCGGGCTTGGCCGCCTTGGCAAAGCTTTCGTCCACGTATTTCTCGTAGGGCACAGGCGCCTTCAAGGTGCCCGCCTGGATCGAGAGCTGCATCAGCTCCTCGAATTCGCTGCGGATCATGCGCATGTCGCCATACGTCACGCGGTCAGTCGGGTTCTCCATCACGAAGCGGATGATGTTCGGGTCCTGGTTGAAGAACTTGCGGCCGGCGGCGATCGCGACCGCCTTGTTGCGGTTCTCCTGTTGCAGGTCGAGCCAGCGGCCCGCGCCCATCACGTGGTTGACGAGGTCTTGCACCATCGGGCGGTTGGACTGGATCAGCTCCTCGCGCACGGTCAGCACGCAGCAGATGTAGTTGCGCCACTCGTCACGCGTCATGCGCAGCGGGCGGGCATAACCGGCACGTTGAGCGGCAGCGCCGAAGGGCTCGCCGGTGCAATAGGCGTCCACGGCCTTGGCGTAGAGCGCGGCCGGCATGTCGGGCGGCGCCATCTCGATGATCTGGATGTCCTTGGGCGTCATGCCCTCCTGCGCCAGCATCTTGCGCAGGAAGAGGAAGTCGACCGCGAAGCGGCTCGGGATGGCGATGCGCTTGCCGGTCAGCTCGCGGAACTTCTTGTAGGGCGAGTCGGTTCGCACCATGATCACGGCGCCCGAGCGGTGCCCCAGCGAGACGATCTTGACGGGGATCTTCTTGTCGGCAAGGTCCATCACCAGTGGCGCCAGCATGTACGCGGCCTGCACGCGGCCGGTCATCAGCGACTCCTTGATCTCGGGCCAGCCGTTGTACTTGCTGTACTCGAACTCGTATTTCGGGCCGCCGCTCTTGTCGGCCGCATTGCTCTGCGCCTTGGCCGCGCAGACCACGGGCAGGGTCAGGTTGCAGGTGACCGGCAGGCCACCCACCACCAGGCTGTTGGCCGAAGCGGCCGAGGCTGGCAGGGCCAAGCCAGACACCGCCATGCCGGCAACGCCTTGCAGCAATTGCCGGCGGCCAAGCAGGGGGGACGGAGCGGGTGATGCGGGAAACATGAAGCGACGCTGGAGATTCTTCGACACCCGATTCTCGACCAATTCAAGGGCCCGACTGGGGAGCAATCACCCGCAGTCCGAATGAGCGAAATTTATATCACGGCATGATATACAGTGCGGGTCCAGCCCCGCTTCCCGATCTGCGACCCGATGTCACAAACCAAGAAGAACAAGCCGCTCAGCAAGTCCGAGCTCGAGGCCCTGTCCGAGTTCCGCTTCCAGCTCCGTCGTTTTGAGCGTTTCTCCGAAGATGCCGTGCAGGCCTTCGGCGTGACGCCGCTCCAGTACCTGCTGCTCCTGCACGTCAAGGGCTTCCCGGGCCGCTGTTACGCCACGGTCGGCGAACTGGCCGAGCGGCTGCAGGCCAAGCCGCATGGCGTGGTGGCGCTGCTGACCCGCATGGAAGAGCGCGACCTGGTGGAGCGCCGGCCAAGCCTGGTCGACCGGCGCCAGGTCGAAGTCCACTTGACGCTGGAAGGCGAGCGCGTGGTCAAGCATCTGGCCGAGATTCACCGCACCGAGCTGCAATCGCTCGGCAATGTTTTCACCGTCCCCACGATCAACGGGTAGGAGCACAGCCATGGCTCACCACGAACAAGCACAAGAACAAGAAACCGAACCCCTGCGCGACCCGCTGCGCGCCCACGACGAGCGGCGCGATTTCGCCTCCGCCGATCGCCTGCCCGCCATCGTCGCCATTGCCGCCGTGGTCGGCGCCATGAGCACCGGCGCGGCCTGGGCGCTGCTGCACCTGATCCGCTTCTTCACGAATCTGTTCTTCTTCCAGACGCTGTCGGATGCCCCGACCTCGCCGGCCACCAATACGCTGGGTTTACTCGTTATTGCCGTGCCCGTGATCGGCGGCCTGGTCATTGGCCTGATGGCGCGCTACGGCTCCGAAAAGATCCGCGGCCACGGCATTCCGGAGGCGATCGAGGCCATCCTGTTCAACAAGAGCCGCATGTCGCCGAAGGTGGCGGTGCTGAAACCGATCTCCTCGGGCATCGCGATCGGCAGCGGCGGCCCCTTCGGCGCCGAGGGCCCGATCATCATGACGGGCGGCGCTTTGGGCTCCCTGGCCGGCCAGTTCTTCCACATCACCGGTGGCGAGCGCAAGACGCTGCTGGTGGCCGGCGCCGTGGCGGGCATGACCGCCGTGTTCGGCACGCCGATCGCCGCCGTGATGCTGGCCGTCGAGCTGCTGCTGTTCGAACTGCGCCCGCGCAGCCTGCTGCCGGCGGCCGTGGCCTGCTGCGTGGCCGCAGCCACGCGCCCGCTGCTGCTCGATGGCGGCGCCTTGTTCCCGCTGATGACCACGACCCCCGACTTCGCCACGCTGGGCGGCTGCGCGATCGCGGGCCTCGTGGCCGGCGCCTTGTCGTGGACGGTCTCAACGACGCTCTACAAGGTCGAGGATCTGTTCGGCCTGCTGCCGATCCACTGGATGTGGTGGCCCGCGCTGGGCGCCGTCGTGGTCGGCATCGGCGGCGTGATCGATCCCGCCGTGCTGGGCGTCGGATACAGCAACATCACGATGCTGCTGGCCGGCAGTATGAGCGTGAGCGCGGCGGTGCTGCTGCTGTGGGACAAGATGCTGGTCTGGATTGTGGCGCTGTCGTCGGGCACATCGGGCGGCGTGCTGGCGCCGCTGCTGATCCTGGGCGGTGCACTCGGCGCCATCGAGGCCCATTGGATGCCGTTCGGCGACGCCGGTTTCTGGGCGTTGCTGGGCATGACCGCGATCCTGGGCGGCACCATGCGTGCGCCGCTGACCGCGATCCTGTTCGCCATAGAACTGACCGGCAACATCCATGTCCTGCCCGCGTTGCTGTGCGCCAGCGTGGCGGGCTATGGCTTCACGGTGCTGGCGATGCGCCGCTCGATCCTGACCGAGCGCATCGCGCGGCGGGGCCTGCACCTGACCCGCGAATACGGCGTCGATCCGTTCGACATCATGCGGGTGGGCGAGATCATGGCCCAGCCGGTCGACACCCTGCCCGCCGCCATGCCGATTCCCGAGGTCATCGCGTTCTTCGGCACCGGCGACGAACGCCACAAGAGCTATCCCGTGGTGAGTGCCGATGGCCGCCTGGTGGGGCTGGTCAGCCGCGGCGACGTGCTGCGCTGGACGCGCGGCGGCTTCGGGCCGGAAGACACGCTGGGCGATCTCTGCACGGTCGTGGGCACCGCCTATCCCGACGAGATAGCGGGCGCGCTGGCCGATCGCATGTCGCAGGGCCGCTTCAGCCGCGTGCCGGTGATCGCGCGCGAAGGCGGCAAGCTGGTCGGGCTGGTGACGCGGCGCGAACTGCTGCGGGTGCGCGCCCTGGCGCTCAAGATCGAGAATGAGCGCGATGGCGCGGTAAAACTCGCGGGGTGAGCCGTGTTTCGCGAAGCGAACGCGCAGGTCCGGCGGACCTGCGCGAACGGCGAACGCCGCGAGCTACGCGAGCGGCCGGGTAGCAACGCTGCCACGGTCCCGACTTCGCCGCAGCCAACTTCGCCGCACCCAAGCCGCCCGTTTCGATGCAGCCATCCGGCGTCTGGCGCATTACCTGAATGCGCGCCTGCCGACGGGCCGCCAAGAGGTACCCGTTGCGCGCCATCCTGCTGAGCATCCTGTTGCTGTGCCCCCTCGCCGCCCATGCGGATGATGACGCGCCATGGCGCGTGTCGCTGTATGGCGGCATCGCCACCCGCAACGACACCACGCAGCTTTTCCTGCACGGCCATTTTCATCCCGACGGCAGCCAGATCGGCCTGTCGGTGGACCGCGACCTGGCCGACCTGGGCAGTGGCTTTACCCTGGTGGGCGAAGGCGGCGTCACCCGTTTTGTCGCCAAGAGCGACGAGACCAGCCTCGAACTGGGTCTGGGTGTTCGGTACGACTTTCAGTTTCTGCATTTGCCAATTGGCGTCAGCGGCTTCACCGGCCCGTCCTGGGCCGACGATCCGCCGGTGATCGCCACCGGCAGCTTTCACGGCCGCCCGATCAATTTCCAGAAGAATGCCTGGCTGAACTATGTCGGCGCCGAAGTGGCGATCGGCCTGACCCCGCACCTGAACACCGTGCTGCGCTATTACCACCGCTCCGGCGCCTTCGGCCTGTTCCAGCCCAATGCCGATGAAGGCAGCACGCTGGGCGTGGGACTGCAGTACAAGTTCTGAATCTTCGCGCTATAAGACGGCATGAGCCAGAAACTGTTTGCCGTCTACCTGGGCGGGCGCGCCCCCAAGGCCAACACCGAACTGCATGACGTGGTGTTCGCGGTCGGTGCGAAGATCGAGGATACTTATGCGCAGTTGCTGGAAAAATGGTTCGGCGATCCGGTCGGATTGCACATCGATAGCTGGCTCGAGCTGGACGTGGTGGACGGCTGGCGCGTGTCGCTGACCGATATATCCACATCACAAGCCGAGAAACTGTGGTTTGTAAATCTGGGCGCCTATGACGACAGCTTTACCGAACTGCATGCGGCAGGGGTTTATGTCGCGTCCGACGCGCCCGAGGCCAAGGCACAGGCGCTGGCCGCGCATTTCCAGAATGGCGAGCAGGAACGCCACAAGGACGACCTCCATGCCGTCGACGACTGCATTGCCATTGAAGCCGTAAGCGGCCTGCATGTCACGCTGACCAAGACCGGCGAGATGTCGTCGGCAACGCCGAACAACGGCTATCACATCATCCCGAAAGATGTGATCGCGGCGTATCTCGCGAAAACTTAAACCAGCCGGCTCTTCTGCACCGCAGCCGCGATGAAGCTGGTGAACAGCGGGTGCGGCTCCAGCGGGCGCGACTTCAGCTCGGGATGGTACTGCACGCCGATGAACCAGGGATGGTCAGGGATTTCCATGATCTCCGGCAAGCGGCCGTCCGGCGACCAGCCCGACACTTCCATGCCGTGCTTCGACAGATCCTTGGCGTAGTTGGTGTTTACTTCATAGCGGTGGCGATGGCGCTCGCTGATTTCGGTGGTCCCGTAAACCTCGGCCACGCGCGAACCCGGCGTCAGCGTCGTGGGATAGGCGCCCAGCCGCATGGTGCCGCCCAGGTCGCCGTCGGCGGCGCGGCTTTCGACCTGATTGCCTTTTACCCATTCGGTCATCAGGCCGATGACGGGATGCTTGGGATTGCCGATCTCGGTGGTGCCGGCGCCGTCCAGGCCCGCCAGATCACGCGCCGCCTCGATCACCGCCATGTGCAGCCCGTAGCAGATGCCGAAGAACGGCACGTTGCGTTCACGGGCGAACCGCACCGCGCCGATCTTGCCTTCGGTGCCACTTTCGCCGAAGCCG
>DASYBU010000015.1:0-104128 GCA_036500605.1 Burkholderiaceae bacterium | reverse complement strand
CGGCCGGCAAAGCCGGCGCGCCGCGTCTTTCGATGAGTTGCGATCACTATGAGTGCGCTCGTTCAAACTCTGGCGGTGGCCGGCGTCGGGCTGATCGGCGGCTCTTTCGCCGCGGCCCTGCGCCGCGCGGGCGCGGTGGATCGCATACTGGGCGTGGGGCGCAACCCGCAGTCCCTGCAATGCGCCCTGGAACTGGGCCTGATCGACGAGATCGTCGATGCCGCCGAGGCCGCTGGCCGCGCCGACCTGGTCATGCTGGCCACGCCCGTGGGCGGGCTGGCCGGCGTGCTGTCCGCCATGCGGCCGCACCTGAAGCCGGGCATCGTGCTGACCGACGGCGGCAGCACCAAGGTCGCCGTCGTCCAGGCCGCGCGCGCCGCGCTGGGCGATGACGTGGGCTGTTTCGTGCCGGGCCATCCCGTCGCGGGCAGCGACCGCACCGGGCCGCAGGCCGCCGACGCGGACCTGTACCGGGGCAAGACCATCGTGCTGACGCCGCTGGCCGAAAACCCGCCCGCCGCGGTCGAGCTCGTGCGCGCCAGCTGGCGCGCGTGCGGCGCGCAGGTCACGGACATGGATGCCGAGTCGCACGACCGCGTGCTGGCTTCGGTGAGCCACCTGCCGCACTTCCTTTCGGCGGTTTACATGGCCCAGGTGGCGGGGGCGGACGACGCGGACCGCCGCCTGAATATGGCGGGCTCGGGCTTTCGCGATTTCACGCGGATCGCGGCGGGCTCGTCCGAAATGTGGCGCGACATCTTCCTGTCCAACCGCGTGGCGATGCAACATGAACTGGCCGCGCTGCGCGCGGTGCTGGACACGGCCGAGCGCGCGATGATCGAAGGCGACGCGGCCGGCCTGCAGGCGCTGCTCGAACGCGCGGCCCAGGCGCGCCGCGACTGGCGCAAGGATACCGAATGACCCCTCCCATCGCCCACCTGGACCTGCCCCATGCGCGCCTGGCGCGCGGCACCGTGGCGCTGCCGGGTTCCAAGAGCATCTCCAACCGCGTGCTGCTGCTGGCCTCGCTGGCCGAAGGCGCGACGGAAATTTCCGGCCTGCTCGATTCCGACGACACCCGCGTCATGCTGGCCGCGCTGCGCCAGCTGGGCGTGGCGGTGGCCGACCGCGGGCCCGGCCGGGTTTCGGTGCGCGGCGCGATGCGTTTCCCGGTGGAGCAGGCCGATCTGTTCCTGGGCAACGCCGGCACCGCCTTCCGGCCGCTGACCGCGGCGCTGGCCATGATGGGCGGCGACTACCGCCTGTCCGGCGTGCCGCGCATGCACGAACGCCCCATCGGCGATCTGGCCGACGCCCTGAACGCCCTGGGCGCGAAGATCGACTACCTGGGCCAGGCCGGCTACCCGCCGCTGCGCATCGGCCGCGGCAAGCCGGACGCCTCCGCGCCGGTGCGCGTGCAGGGCAGCGTCTCCAGCCAGTTCCTGACCGCGCTGCTGCTGGCCTCGCCCATCCTGGCGCGGGCCTCGGGCAAGCCGGTCCGCATCGAAGTGATAGGCGAGCTGATCTCCAAGCCCTATATCGAGATCACGCTCAACCTGATGGCCCGCTACGGCGTTGCCGTGGCGCGCGAAGGCTGGCGCAGCTTCACCGTGCCGGCCGACGCCGCCTACCGAAGCCCCGGCGCCATCGCCGTGGAAGGCGATGCCTCGTCGGCCTCGTATTTCCTGGCGCTGGGCGCCGTCGGCAGCGGCCCGGTGCGCGTCACCGGCGTGGACGCCCACAGCATCCAGGGCGACGTGGCCTTCACCGAGACCCTGCGGGCCATGGGCGTGGAAATCACTTCCGGCGAAGGCTGGTTGGAAGCGCGCGGCGTCAACGTGGCCGAAGGCGGGCGCCTCTCGGCTTTCGACGCCGATTTCAACCTGATCCCGGACGCGGCCATGACGGCCGCCGCCCTGGCGCTCTATGCCGACGGCCCCTGCCTGCTGCGCAACATCGGCAGCTGGCGGGTCAAGGAAACCGACCGCATCCACGCCATGCAGACCGAGCTGGCCAAGCTCGGCGCCCAGGCCGAGGCCGGCCCCGACTGGCTGCGCGTGACCCCGCCGGCCCCCGGCCAGTGGCGCGACGCCTCGATCCACACCTACGACGACCACCGCGTGGCCATGTGCTTCTCGCTGGCGGCGTTCGGCCCGGCTCGGGTGCGCATCCTGGACCCGGGCTGCGTCAGCAAGACCTTCCCCGATTATTTCGACGTCTACGCAGGGCTGATCGCGTCATGAACGCCCGCATTCCGGTTATTGCCATCGACGGCCCGACCGCGTCGGGCAAGGGCACCGTGGCCCACCGGGTGGCCCAGGCGCTGGGCTGGTCGGTGCTCGACAGCGGGGCGCTGTACCGCCTGACCGCCCTGGCGGCCCTCAGGCGCGGCATCGACCCCGCCGACGAGCCGGCCCTGGCCCGCGAGGCGGGGGCGCTGGACGTCCGCTTCGACGGCGACGCCATCTGGCTCGAAGGCGAAGAGGTTTCCGGCGCCATCCGCCAGGAGCAGGTGGGCAATATGGCTTCCCGCATCGCCGGCCACCCCCTGCTGCGCCAGGCGCTCTTGGCGCGCCAGCGCGACTTTCGCGTCGCGCCCGGCCTGGTGGCCGACGGCCGGGATATGGGGACGGTAGTCTTTCCCGATGCCGAGCTGAAGATCTTCCTGGTGGCCGACGCCGAGGCCAGGGCGCAAAGACGGTGTAAGCAGTTGATGGATAAGGGAATTTCTGCTAATATCGAAGACCTCTTGCGAGATTTGCGCGAGCGCGATGCGCGCGACGCGAACCGGGCAAGCGCGCCCTTGGCGGCGGCGCCTGATGCATTCGAGCTGGATTCGTCGAACCTGACGATCGAGCAGACGGTGCAGGCGGTGCTGGATCAGTGGCGCGGCAAAAAGCTTTAGCAGTTGCTGTGTGTTGTTCTGTAGTTGTTGTTTGTCGTTGCAGTTTTTCTTTAATACAGGCCCTGGCGCGCAACGCCAGGCTTCTTGACTCCGCTGCGGTGGGCAATCCCCTGCGGCGTGTATTTATCGGCCGATTTTGGCCATGGACTCCTAACTAATGTCTTCCGTCACCACCTCGGTTTCCGCCTCCGGCGGCGAAAGTTTCGCTGATCTGTTTGCCCAAAGCCTCAAGAGCCAGGACATGAAGTCCGGCGAGGTCATCAGCGCCGAAGTCGTGCGCATCGATCACAACTTCGTGGTCGTCAACGCCGGCCTGAAGTCCGAAGCGCTCATCCCGCTCGAAGAATTCCTGAACGACCAGGGCGAAGTCGAAGTGCAGCCGGGCGACTACGTCTCGGTGGCCATCGATTCCCTGGAAAACGGCTACGGCGACACCATCCTGTCGCGCGATCGCGCCAAGCGCCTGTCGGCCTGGCTGCAACTGGAAACCGCGCTGGAGAAGGGCGAGCTGGTCACCGGCACGATCACCGGCAAGGTCAAGGGCGGCCTGACCGTCATGACCAACGGCATCCGTGCCTTCCTGCCCGGTTCGCTGGTCGACCTGCGCCCCGTCAAGGACACCACGCCGTACGAAGGCAAGACCCTCGAATTCAAGGTCATCAAGCTCGACCGCAAGCGCAACAACGTCGTGCTGTCGCGCCGCCAGGTGCTGGAAGCCAGCATGGGCGAAGAGCGCCAGAAGCTGCTCGAGACGCTGCACGAAGGCGCGGTGGTCAAGGGCGTGGTCAAGAACATCACCGACTACGGCGCGTTCGTGGACCTGGGCGGCATCGATGGCCTGCTGCACATCACCGACATGGCCTGGCGCCGTGTCCGCCACCCGTCCGAAGTCCTGCAAGTGGGTCAGGAAGTCGAAGCCAAGGTGCTCAAGTTCGACCAGGAAAAGAGCCGCGTCTCCCTGGGCGTCAAGCAGCTGGGCGAAGATCCGTGGGTGGGCCTGGCTCGCCGCTACCCGCAAGGCACCCGCCTGTTCGGCAAGGTGACCAACCTGACCGACTACGGCTCGTTCGTTGAAGTGGAAGCCGGCATCGAAGGCCTGGTGCACGTCTCCGAAATGGACTGGACCAACAAGAACATCGCTCCGGCCAAGATCGTCTCCCTGGGCGACGAAGTCGAAGTCATGGTTCTGGAAATCGACGAAGACAAGCGTCGCATTTCGCTGGGCATGAAGCAGTGCAAGGCCAACCCGTGGGAAGAGTTCGCCGAGAACGTCAAGCGCGGCGACAAGGTCAAGGGCCCGGTCAAGTCGATCACCGACTTCGGCGTGTTCGTCGGCCTGGCTCAAGGCATCGACGGTCTGGTGCACCTCTCGGACCTGTCCTGGAACGAAACCGGCGAAGCTGCCGTGCGCAACTTCAAGAAGGGCCAGGAAGTCGAAGCCATCGTGTTGGCTGTGGACGTCGAGCGCGAGCGCATCTCGCTGGGCATCAAGCAACTCGACAGCGACCCGTTCACCACCTACACCTCGATCAACGATCGCGGCATGACGGTGACCGGCAAGGTCAAGACGGTTGACGCGCGTGGCGCCGAGATCGAACTGGCTCCGGAAGTGCTGGGCTACCTGCGCGCTTCGGAAATCGCCCGTGACCGCGTGGAAGACGCGCGCAACGTGCTGAAGGAAGGCGACGAAGTCAGCTCCGTGATCGTCAACATCGACCGCAAGACCCGCAACATCCAGTTGTCGATCAAGGCCAAGGACAGCGCCGACCAGCAAGAAGCCATGCAGCGCATCTCCGCCTCGAACGAGCGGGAGAACGCCGGCACGACCAGCCTGGGTGCTCTGCTGCGCGCCAAGCTGGACAACAACAGCAACGGTTAAACCCCGTGCAACGGAACCGAGGCTTCTGCTAGCCTTGGTTCCGTGGTTGATCCACAGGCTCGTGATCTCTCGATTGCGAGCCTGTTTTCTTCTTAAATACAAGATTCTTCATCGTCATGACCCGTTCCGACCTCGTCGCCCTCCTCGCCGACCGCTTCGGCCAGTTGACGCAGCGCGACACCGAGTTCGCTGTCAAGACGATCCTCGACGCGATGAGCGACGCGCTCGCCCGCGGCCACCGCATCGAGATCCGCGGCTTCGGCAGTTTCTCCATCAACCGCCGTCCGCCCCGCATGGGCCGCAACCCGCGCAGCGGCGCGCAGGTGCCGATCCCCGAAAAGCTCGTGCCGCATTTCAAGCCCGGCAAGGCTCTGCGTGAAGCCGTCGACGTTGAAGTCGCCAAGCCAGGCTCCATCGGCCAGGAATGAGCCCCAGACAAATGAGTGAGAATCGCTGAATGCGAATTCTCGTCTGGCTGTTCCGCATCTTTCTCTTCTTCGCGCTGTTCGCCTTCACCGTGAACAACCACGACCCCGTGGTCGTGCGCTGGTTCTTCGGCTACGAATGGCAGGCGCCGCTCGTGATCGTCGTGCTGGCCGCCTTTGGCACCGGTTGTGCGATGGGCGTTCTGGCGATGGTGCCGGCCTGGTGGAAGCACCGCCGCGTCGCCAAGCGTCAAGTGACGCCGGCCGACAGTATTCAAATGCCCGCAACCCCTCCGAGCCCCGATGGACTTTGATCTCCGCTGGCTTCTCTTCGCCCTGCCGGCCGCCTTCTTCCTCGGCTGGCTCGCCTCCAAGCTCGATGCCCGCCAATGGAAGCGCGAACAGCGCGATGCGCCCAAGGCCTATTTCAAGGGCCTGAACCTGCTGCTCAACGAGCAGCACGACAAGGCCATCGACGCCTTCATCGAAGCCGTCCAGGCCGACCCCGACACCTCCGAGCTGCACTTCGCGCTGGGCAATCTGTTCCGCCGCCGTGGCGAGTACGAACGCTCCGTGCGCGTGCATCAGCACCTGATCAACCGCGGCGATCTGCCTCGCACCGAGCGCGATCGCGCCCAGCACGCGCTCGCGCAGGATTTCTTCAAGGCCGGCATCTTCGACCGTGCCGAGGAAGCCTTCACCGCGCTCCTGGGCACGCCCTTCGAGCATGAGGCGCAGCTGGCGCTGCTGTCGCTGTTCGAGCGTTCGCGCGACTGGCGCAAGGCCGCCGATATCGCCCGCCAGCTCGAAAAGCGCGGCACCGGTTCGTTCGTCATCCGCATCGCGCATTACCTGTGCGAACTGGCGCTCGAGGCACAAGCCCGCCAGCAGATCGACGAGGCCTTTGCGCTGCTCGACGATGCCCGCCACACCGCCCCGCAAGCCGCCCGTGCCTATGTGCTGACCGGCCGCATGCAGATCGCCCGCGGTCAGCATGAAGAAGCCGTTAGCACGCTGACCGAGCTGCTCGCGCAAAACCCCGAAGCCTTCAATCTCGTGGCCGAGGATTACGCCAAGGCCGCGCTGAGCTGCAGCCGCGCGCCGCAAGCCTTGGCCGCCATGTCAGCCCAGTTCCAGCGCCGCCCCGGCATGCAGTTGCTGCTGGCTCTGGGCCTGCTCGAATCCAACCCGGCCACGCAGCGCGAGCGCCTGGTGCGCCTGCTGCGCGAACACCCGACGCTGACGGCAGCACGCATGCTGCTGCGCCAGAGCGACGTGAAGGCCCAGCTGAACGACGACGAAGCCGGCCTGATCAGCTCGACGCTGGACAGCGTGGCCCGGCCTCTGCAACGCTACCGCTGCGCTGCCTGCGGCTTCGAGGCCGCCCACTATTTCTGGCAGTGCCCGGGCTGCCTCAATTGGGATACCTATCCCCCACGCCACGTGGAAGAGCTCTGATATGTCCCAGTCCGATCGCGTCATCCTCTGCATGAAGTGGGGCACGAAGTACGGCCCCGAGTACGTCAACCGCCTCTACGCGATGGTGGCTCGCCACCTGCGCGGCCCCTTCAAGTTCGTCTGCCTGACCGACGACGGAAACGGCGTGCGCCCCGAGGTCCTGATCCATCCGATCCCTGATGTGCAACTGAAGGCCGCCAAGCGCGACGGCGGCTGGAAGAAGCTCACCACCTTCGAGGCCGATCTGTACGGCCTGCGCGGCACGGCGTTGTTCCTCGACCTCGACGTCGTGATCGTCGACGACATCACGCCCTTCTTTGAAGTGCCCGGCGAATTCCTGATCATTCATGATTGGAAGCGCCCCTGGCGCGTCACCGGCAACTCCTCGGTCTACCGCTTCGAGCTCGGCACGCATGCCGATGTGCTGGCCGAGTTCCGAGCTGACCCGGAGGGCGCGCGCGCCAAGTTCCGCAACGAGCAGGCCTTCCTGTCCGACGTGATCCACCGCCAAGGCAAGCTCAAATACTGGGACGACGCCTGGTGCGCCAGCTACAAGTACCACTGCATCGCCAGCTGGCCGATGAACTATTTCACCGAGCCCAAGATCCCCGCCGGCTGCCGCATCGTGATCTTCCACGGCGTCATGAACCCGCCCGACGCCCTGGCCGGCCGCAACAACGGCAACTGGCGCATGACGAAGGCGGCGACGTGGATTGCGGATCATTGGAAAGAGTGAGGCGAGTCGAGGTCTGCTCACATGGTGACGCTGGTACTGCTGCCTGGAATGGATGGGACCGGACGTTTGTTCGATGCCTTCGTCGCCGAGTTGTCGCCGGAGATCAAGGTACGGGTCGTCTCCTATCCGGTAGATCAGCCTGACGGCTACGCCGAGCTGATCGCGTTTGCTCGCAAGGAGCTTCCGGCGGGCGAACCGTACTTTATTCTTGGCGAATCCTTCTCCGGCCCGATCGCAATTGCGCTGGCTGCTGAAACGCCAGCGCAGCTCAAGGGCCTGATCCTTTGCTGCACCTTCGCGCGCTGCCCCAGGCCGAGACTCTCCGCCTTGAGCCCCTTGCTGTCGGTGATGCCACTGTCGTGGACTCCCGTCAGCCTGATGGGCCGCCCGCTGCTGGGTCGATTCTTCACATCGGCCCTGGCCTCAGCGCTCGCCGCCGCGATCAAGCCGGTTTCTTCCGTCGCCTTGCGGGCGCGGCTGCGGGCGGTCGCCTCCGTTGACGTGTCTTCGCTGCTTGCCACAGTGACCGTTCCGATACTTTGTCTGCGGGCCTCGCAGGATGGGCTCGTACCGGCAAGCGCCGCAGCGCAGATCGCGGCGCTCAATCCTCGATGCCATGAGGTTGCGCTCGATGGACCGCATTTTCTGCTGCAGGCGAATCCGAAAGAGGCGGCTCAAGCCGTCAGCGCCTTCATCCAAAACAACGCACAGATCGAGGCAGGCCGGCAATTCATGCAAGAGTTTCACGATGCTTTCCGTGAGCTTGCGAAATGAGTCAAGTCGCCTGACGATCCCAACAAACCGATACAGGCTCGACACCTTCGCAACACACCAGCAACTGCCGCGCTGATCCAATCTGAGCAGGTGGCAGGCAGCACGCGTTGCCCCATCCGAAAGGCATGGCATGAGCAGTGTGGTCGAGCATGAACTCCTGGTGGCGCCTGAGCCTGCGCCCCTGGCCCCGAAGCCCGTCGTCACAGCGCTCGGCCTCGCAGCCCTAACGGTTGAACTCAGCGCATGCGGCGGCGGTGGTGGCAGCGCCGCCGCGCCACCTCCGCCGGCGCCCGCGCCGGCCCCGATGACCGTGTCCGACGCGGGCCGCTTCCTGACCCAAGCCACGCTCGGCTTCACGCGCAACGACATCACCGGCCTGATGGCGAGCAGCTATTCGGCCTGGGTTGACGCGCAACTCGCGCTGCCGCGCAGCCAGGGCCACTACGACTGGCTGATCGCCAACGGCTACAACGCCGCCGCCAACATCAACGGTTCGACCGGCCTGGACAACACGATCTGGCGCAAGTTCATCAGCTCGCCCGACGGCCTGCGTCAGCGCGTGGTGCTGGCGCTCTCTGAGATCTGCGTGGCCTCGGTGCTCGGCATCGATGCCAACTGGCGCCAGTTCTCTGTCGCCAACTATCTGGACATCCTCGAGGCCAACGCCTTCGGCAACTACCGCACGCTGCTGCAGCAGATCTCGCTGAGCCCGGCGATGTCGTACTACCTGACCTATCGCGGCAGCGCCAAGGCCAACCCCAAGACGGGCAGCGAGCCCGACGAGAACTACGCCCGCGAGCTGATGCAGCTGTTCACGATCGGCCTGCTCAAGCTGAACAACGACGGCTCGGTCCAGACCAACGGCGCGGGCGCCGGAGTCGAAAGCTACACACAGGACGACGTCAGCGGCCTGGCCCGCGTCTTCACCGGCTGGAACATCGATGTGACGGGCTTCGCCAGCCCCTACCCGCCCGACATCCAGCAGCGCCCGCTGGTCTCGACCGCGAGCAAATACGAGACCGGCGCCAAGACCTTTCTCGGCACCACGATCCCCGCAGGAACCAGTGCCACCAACAGCCTCACGATGGCGCTCGATGCGCTGTTCAACCACGCCAACCTGCCGCCCTTCATCAGCAAGCAGTTGATCCAGCATCTGGTCACCAGCAACCCGAGCCCGGCCTACGTGGGGCGTGTCACCGCTGCGTTCATCAACAACGGCGCGGGCGTGCGTGGCGACATGCAAGCGGTGATCAAGGCCATCCTGCTCGATGCCGAAGCGCGCAGCGCCACCACGGCGGCCACCGCGAGCTTCGGCAAGCTGCGCGAGCCCGTCGTGCGCTTCCTGAACTGGGCACGCACGTACAAGGCCAACTCGGCCTCGAACGCCTGGGCCATCGGCGACCTTTCCGACCCCGCCGCGCGGCTCGGTCAGAGCCCCATGCGGTCAAGCTCGGTCTTCAACTTCTTCAGGCCCGGCTATGTGCCACCCGATACCGCGCTCTCGGCCCAAAGCCTCACGGGGCCGGAGTTCCAGATCACCAACGAATCCTCGGTGGCCGGCTACGTCAACTACATGCAGAAGGTGATCAACGGCAGCGCCGTGGGCGACCTCACGCCCGACTACACAGACCTGCTCGCGCTGGCCGCCACGTCGAGCAGCCTGCTCAAGGAGATCAACGAAGTGTTGGCCGGCAGCCAGGTTTCGGCCGCCACGCTGGCCACGATCGGAGCTGCGATTGACACGATGCCTTCCGCCACCAACGCGAACCTGCTCAACCGTGTGAAAGCGGCGTTAGTGCTCGTCATGGCCTCTCCCGAATTCATCGCGCAAAAGTGAAGGCAGGCGAAGCATGAAACACCTCTTCCCTGAAATCTCTCCCGACAACGCTTCGCGCCGCGAGTTCCTCAAGCGCGGCGCCGCGCTCTCGCTGGCCGGCAGCGCCGCGCCCTTCGCGCTGAGCCTCGCCGCGATGGGCGAGGCCGCAGCGGCGACGGCGAACGACTACAAGGCCCTGGTCTGCGTCTTCCTCTACGGCGGCAACGACTACGCCAACACGCTGGTGCCTTACGACCTGCCCAGCTACAACGCGCAGCAGACCTTCCGCTCCAACCTCGCGATCGATCGCAGCACGCTCGATGCACTCGTGCTCAACCCCACCACGGCGCTGCCCGATTCACGCCAGTACGCACTCGCGCCGGGCCTCGATCCGCTCTTGCCGCTGTTCAACGCCGGCAAGATGAGCGTGATGCTGAACGTGGGCACGCTGGTGCAGCCCACCAGCAAGGCGCAATACCAGGCCGGCTCGGTGCCGCTGCCGCCCAAGCTGTTCTCGCACAACGACCAGCAATCGTTCTGGCAATCGTCATCACCGGAAGGCGCGGCCTCGGGCTGGGGCGGGCGCATGGGCGATCTGTTCGCGGCCGGCAATGGCAACTCCACCTTCACCTGCATCAGCGTCTCGGGCAATGCGGTCTTCCTGTCGGGCAAGACCGCTGTGCAGTACCAGGTCGCGACCAGCGGCTCGGTACCTTTCAACGGCGTGCTGTCTCCGCTGTTCGGCTCGGCGGCTTGCTCCACGGCATTGCAATCCTTGATGACCGCACCGCGCACGAATATCTTCGAGAACGAATACGCGCGCGTCGTCAACCGCTCCATCAGCGCCAACTCCACCGTCACGTCAGCCTTGAGCGGTGTCTCGCTGGCCACTGCCTTCCCGGTCGGCTCGCTCGGCGATCAGCTCAAGATGGTGGCGCGCCTGATCGGCTCACGCAGCGCGCTCGGCGCCAAACGCCAGGTCTACTTCGTCTCGATCGGTGGCTTTGACACGCACGACAGCCTGCTCGCCGTGCATCCGGGCCTGATGACGCAGATCGGCAGCGCGATGGCGGCCTTCTACCAGGCCACCGTCGAGCTCGGCGTGGCCAGCCAGGTCACCGCCTTCACCGCTTCCGATTTCGGGCGCACGCTCGTCAGCAACAACGACGGCTCCGACCACGGCTGGGGCAGCATGCATTTCGTCGTCGGCGACGCCGTCAAGGGGCAGAGTTATGTCGGCGCCGCGCCGGTGATCGCCAACAACGGGCCTGACGATGTCGGCCAGGGCCGCTTGCTGCCGAACCTCTCGGTCGATCAGTTCGGCGCCACGCTGGCGACGTGGTTCGGCGTCTCGGCGACGGACCAGGCCAGCGTGATGCCCAACCTGGCCCATTACAGCCAGACGAACCTGGGCTTCATGAGTCCGGGCTGAGTTCTCTCAACCCAGCCTCACCAGATGCGCACCCGCTGCGCTGGCGCCACGTAGAGCTTGTCTTCCGGCTTGACGCCGAAGACCTCGTACCAGGCGTCGATATTGCGCACCACGCCGTCGACACGGAAGGCGCGCGGCGAATGCGGATCGCTGACCACCATGCGGCGCAGCGCGTCATCGCGGTACTTGCCGCGCCAGGCCTGCGCCCAGCCGATGAACACGCGCTGATCGCCGGTGTAGCCATCGATCACCGGCGCAGGCTTGCCCTGCAGCGAGGCGTGATACGCGTCCAGCGCGAGAGTGAGGCCGCCCAGGTCGGCAATGTTCTCGCCCATCGTCAGATCACCGTTGATGTGCACGCCGGGCAAGGGTTCGAAAGCCGAATACTGCTGGCTCAATTGCTTGGCGCGGGCTTCGAAGGCCTTCGCGTCCTCGGCCGTCCACCAGTCGCGCAGAGCGCCTTCGGCATCGATCTTGCGGCCCTGGTCATCGAAGCCATGCGTCAACTCGTGGCCGATCACGGCACCGACGGCGCCATAGTTGATCGCGGCATCGGCGTTGGCATCGAAGATCGGCGCCTGCAGGATGCCGGCCGGGAACACGATGTCGCGCAGGCTGCCGTTGTAGGCGTCGTTGGTCTGCGGCGTCATGCCCCAGTCCGAGCGGTCCACCGGGCCGTTGAGGCGGCCGACGTAGAAGGCCCAATCCGCGGCGGCCGCGCGCTGCACATTGCCGATCAAATCGTCAGCGCGCACCACGAGCTTCGAGTAGTCACGCGGATGGTCGGGGTAGCCGACCTTGATGTTGTAGGTGTCGAGCTTCTTCAGCGCTTCCTGGCGCGTCGCCGGGCCCATCCAGTCGAGCTTCTCGATGCGGGCGTGATAGGCCTGCTTCAGGTCGGCGACGAGAGCCTCGATCTTGGCCTTGGTCTGCGCCGGGAAATACTTCTCTGAATAGAGCTGCCCGACGGCCCAGCCCAGATTGCCAAACGTATCGCTGCGATCACCGGCGCCATAGTCGCCGCCCGACACCGCATGCACGCCGCGCTTCCAGCGCACGGCCTGCGTCTGCTGGCCCGACAGCGTCTTGTTGTGCATGTCGAAATAGGCGTCGGCAAAGGCGCCCGGCAAGTAGACCGCGGCGTTGTCGGCGATGTGCATCGCCTGCCAGGCCTGGATCGTCGCGACGGGCGTCTGCGCGTAGACGGCGGCGAGCTTCGGGAAGGCGCTCTTCTCGGCGACCACGATGCGCGCCAGGCCGCCCAATTGCGCCTGCTGCAGGAACTGGTTCCAGGCGAAGCCGGGAGCCAGTTTGTCGAGCTCGGCGACGCTCATCGGGTTGTAGACAGCGTTCGGATCGCGCTGCTCGACCTTGCTCCAGCTCGCCCGTGCAATCCGCGTCTCGAACGCCAGCACCGCCTTGGCCGCCTGCTCCGGATGGCTCCAGCCCACCAGGCTCAGCAGCCGGGCGACGTACTGCTCGTAGGCCGCCTTTTGCTTGGCGAACTCGGACTTCAGGTAGTAGTCGCGGTCCGGCAGACCCAGGCCGGCCTGGGACACATAGACCGCGTAGTGCTTGGGATCTTTCAAGTCGACGTCGATGCCGACGCTGAAGAGCGAGGCCTCGAAATCCGAATTGGTGCGCCCCATCAAGCCGGCGAGCGCATCACGCTGCCCGGCCTTGCGGACCGCATTCAGCTGCGGCGCGATGGCCTTGGCGCCCAGCGCCTCGATCCGCGGTTCGTCCATGAAGGATTGGTAGAAGGCACCGACCTTGCCCGCCAGATCGGAGGGTTCACGCACCTTGCCCGCGGCCGCCGTTTCCATCAACTCATGCAGGCGCTGCTCGATCTGATCGCTCATGACCAAGCGCAGCGAATACGTCGCCTTGTCCGCCGGAATCTCGGTCCGATCCAGCCAGCCGCCGTTGGCGTAACGGAAGAAGTCGTTGCCGGGCGCGGTCGAGACATCGGCGCCCTGGACGTCATAACCCCAGCTGCCGTACTGCGGCTTGCCGTCCGCCCAGGCGGGGGCCGTAACGGCCAAAGCAAGCGCACTGGCCCAACTGACCAGGCCGATCAAGCCCAGTGCCCAAGATCGATTCTTCTGCATCATGCCCCTTCGAAATTTTTTCAGACCAGCGCCCGCCCCGTCACGCGCTGCAGGATGCCCAGCGGGCTCGCCGCCGGATCGTATTGCTTGGCGGCCGGCAGATGCAGCGTCTGCTCCATCATGTATTGCCCGGACATCACCGCATGCGCCGTCTGATCCGAGAAGCAGACCCAGGTCGAGCCCGCTGCGAAGGGCATGGTGATCTGCTCGCAGTCGTGCTGGTATTCCATGTCGCGCTTCATGCCGTCATGGAGTTGCAACATCAGGTGGTCGTATTCGCTGCGCAGCGACTTCGTGACATGCAAGGCCTGCAGCGCCTGCGCCTGCCAGCGTGAGTACGGCTTGGCGCGCGGCACGAAGGTCTTGGCAATCGTCTCGAAGGATTCGCCCACGCGCCAGACGCGCGCCACGCCCTCGGGGTTCACGTTGCTGAACACCCGCAGGATCCGCTCACCGTAGTTGGGCCGCGAGGGAAAGGCGTCGACATGCAGGCGCCGATCATCAGCGCGCCACGATTGCGTGCGCGACTCGACCTTCGTCGGCCGATAACTGGTCGGTGCCAAGCGTAAAGATTTGTCGTAACGCGGCAGCAGCCCATGCACCAGTTGCAGCGCCTGCTCGCGGTAGCGCGCGATCATCGCGGCCAGCAGCGCGAGCGCAGCCTCGTCGCCCATCGCGCCTGCCAACTCGCCGTCGGACTTCAGGCTGATGTTGCGCGACTTGGGACTGCGGATGTCCGGCCGCAGCAGCGATCTCTCGGCTTCGCTGACCTGAAACGACAGATGGGGAAAGTACAACACCTTGCCGGCTTCGAGGGCGCTGATGGAGGCCGGATCGCTGGCCACGCCCGCCCAGTCGCTGCCGGACAGTTCGATGATTTTTGGGTCCATCGGCAAATTATCGGCCCGTTCACGACCTGTCAGCTAACGGAAAAGTCTCGCGGAAGCCGTCGATAGAATCGCGGCCTCCCTGCACAATCCGCACGATGCATTTGACCCCGACGCCGCCGGCCGCCGCCCCCGACAAACGCCCGCGCACCGCCGTGATGCTGCAATGGGTCGGCATGGGGGATCTGGTCTGGCACCTGCCGTATTTCCGCCGCGTGGCGCAGGCCAGCCAAGGCGGCCAGGTCTCGTTGATCGCCTCGCCGACGGTCTTTGCCGCACAACTGGCCGGCCATGAACCCTGGGTGCGCGAGATCATCGATTTCGACCGCCATCCGCGCCGCCATGAGGGCCGCCAGGGCCGCCATCGCGGCGTGGTGGGGCTGTGGCGCATGGGGCGCGAATTGCGCGAGCAGCGCTTCGACCGCATCGTGCTGTTCACCAACCACTCGAACCGCTCGCTGGTGGCCGTGTTCGCCGAGATTCCCGAGCGGCTCGGCTACGGCACGAGCTGGCTGCAACGCCGGTTGCTGTCGCACGGCCCGTGGATCCGGCGCTACAAGGGCCAGGCCGTGACCGCCTGGAAGGACGCCACCGCGTTCTCGATCGCGCACGGCTGGTGCGATGCGCCGATCGTGCCGAGCCTGATCGTTCGCCCCGAAGCGCTCGAACGCGTGCGCGCCCGTGTGCAAGGCCTGCCCCGGCCTCTGCATGCGGTGTCGATCGGATCCTCCGAGCCGTACAAGCAATGGGGCGCCGACAACTTCGTCGCGCTCATCACGCTGATCGCCCGCGCGGGCCACGGCGTGGTGCTCGTCGGCGGGCCGGCCGAGGGCGAGATGGCGCAGGCCATCTACCAGCGCATCGAACCGGGGCTGCAGCCGAGCGTCGAGGTCATGACCGACGGCACGGTCAGCGATACGGTGGCCCTGATGTCGCTCGTGCAGACCTGCATCAGCAATGACACCGGCGCCGCGCAGATCGCGGCCGCCGTGGGCACGCAGACCTGGGTCCTGCTCGGCCCACGGCCCCCGCTGGAACACGATCCGCACACACTCCACATGATCACCGCACCGCGCCTGCTGGACATCCGGCCTTCGGATGTGGCGCAGCACGCGCTTTCCAAGACCTGACGACAAACCCGCCAACCTACCTAACGTGCAAGCTCCCGTGACCACGTCCGCTCAACCTGCCGTCGATGATCGCCCGCGCACCGCAGTGGCGATGCAGCTCAATGGCATGGGCGATCTCGTCTGGCACGTGCCCTACATTCGCAAGATTGCCGAGACGAGCCGCGACGGCTTGGTCACCGTGATCACGCCGCCCACCAGCATGGCACGCGAGCTGCTCGGGCATGAACCGTGGCTGCGCGAGGTGGTGGAGTTCGACCGCCGCCCGCGCCGCAGCGAACGCCGACGCGGACGCCACAGCGGCCTCTTCGGGCCCCTGCGCTTTGGCGCCGAGCTGGCCCCGAAAAAGCTCGATCGCATGGTGCTGTTCTCGGACCATCCGGGCCGCGCGATCATCGCCTGCTGGCGCGCCGGCATCCCCACGCGGCTCGGCTACGGTGCCACCTGGATACAGCGCCTGATGCTGACGAAGTCGCCTTGGATCCAGATGTACGACGGCCCCGCGGTCGCCGCCTACAAGGACGCCACCACCTTCGCGCTGGCTCAGGGTTTTATCGACGCGCCGATCGTGCCGCGCATCAGCGTGCGAGCCGATTCGCTGGAACGCATGCAGCAGCGGCTGAGCCCGCTGCCACGGCCCTTGCACGCGTTGTCCGTCGGCTCGTCCGAGCCCTTCAAGCAATGGGGCGCAGCCAACTTCGCGGCGCTGGCGAACAGCCTGGCGAGCCGCGGACATGGCGTGCTGATCATTGGCGGCCCGGCAGAGGCCGAGCTCGCGCAGCTCATCCTGCGTCAGGTCGAGCCCGCCCTCATCGAGCGCGTGATGGCCATCACCGACTGCAGCGTCAGCGAGACCGTCGCTGCGATGTCACTCGCGAGCACCTGCGCCGGCAATGACACCGGCGCCACCAATATCGCCGCGGCCGTGGGAACCCGCACCCACGTGATCCTCGGCCCGCGCCCCGATCTTGAGCACGACCCCGAGACGCTGCTCATGGTCAGGGCGGCGAGCCTGTCGGACATCCGCCCGGCCGACATCGCCGCGGCAATGCTCAGCAACCTTTCCTGAGCACCATGCCCGCTCTTCAAGCCAGCGCGTACATCGATGTCAGCGACATGCGGCTCGGCGATCGCATGGCCTGTGCGTGGTGGGCGCAGCAGCGCCGCCTCAACGAAGGCCTGCACTTTGCGCTGCTCGATCGCAACCTCAAGCTGTCCGAGCGCTTCTCGCTGGCCGAGTATTTCCCGCTGACCTTCAACGAACTCGACGCCACGCAGATCGCGGAGCTCAAGCTGCCGCAATGGGATCAAGGCAATCTGTGGCTGACGGTCAGCAATGCCTTTGCCAAGACGCCCGTGGCCGGCCATTTTGAACACCTGCCGCCCGCCGTGCAGCAGCGCGCGGCCGAGTTGGGCGCCGGCAAGACACGCCCCCGCGTGCTGATCCATCAACTCAACGATGCGCCGTACAACCCCGCCCGCAACTGGCTGCAGGCCGATGCCGACGCGTTAACCCCCGCGCTCAGCGCGCTCGGCTTCGAGGTCGTGCTGCTCAACCCCAAGGCCAAGAAGTTCCTGGGCGGCTATGCCGAGATGCTGGCGCAGATGCTGGCCAGCGACGCCTTCATCGGCGGCGACACCGGCCCGAGCCATGTTTTTGCCCTGCTCTGCGCGGACAAGCCGCAGTTGGCGATCTACCCGGACATGGCTCGCGATCAGCAGCTGTTCGAGCCTGAGCGCGTGGAACTCGGCCTTGAACGGCTGTGGAGCAGCATGCCCTTGCGGCCTGATACCGCCACGCTGACCCTGCGTGAGGGCCACCGCTGGGATTTCGAGCGCACCTGGCCGCGCTGGCGCCGGGTGGGCCGCTTCCGGGTGCAGGAAGCCCTGACGGCCTTCCTCAGCGTCATGCCTTCGCCCGTCAGAGACTAGGCCGGAAGCAAGATCGCCACGGCCTGGCCGAGGCTGTCAAAGCTCAAGACGCCCGCCGGCACCGAGCGCGCGTTCGATCCTGGCTTGCCATCCTTCGCCAACCACACAGGCCGGCCCACGCCGGCCGCTTGCGCGGCCTCGATGTCGGAGGGTTTGTCGCCGAACATCAGGGACGCGGACATATCCAGGCCCAACGTTTCAGCGGCGCGCAGCAGCATGCCGGGCGCGGGCTTGCGACAGTCGCATTCGCGCGCATAGCGGGCCACCGTGGCGTCGGGCAGGTGCGGGCAGTATTCGATCGCGGCCAGCGTCACGCCCTGCTCCGCCAGATGCGCGCGCAGCGCCTCGTGCAGGCGCTCTACGGCCGCCTCATCAAAGTAGCCGCGGGCGACACCCGACTGGTTCGTCACGACCACAAGCGCGTAGCCCGCCTCGCCCAGCCGACGCATCGCATCGACGGCACCGGGCACGAATTCAAACTCTTCCCAGCGGCTCACATAGCCGTGGTCGATATTGATCACGCCGTCACGATCGAGGAAGGCCGCGGGACGCAGCGCCGTCATGCCTTGCCCTGCGCCCGGATGCGCGTGACCAGCGAACTGGTCGAGTAGCCGGACACGAAAGGAATGGCTTGCGACTCGCCGCCCCAGCTGCGCACCAGCCGGGTTTCCTCGAGCTTTTCCATGTCGTAGTCGCCGCCCTTGACGTAGAGCTGCGGCCGCACGCGCGCCAGCAGGGCGCAAGGCGTGGGCTCGTCAAAGAAGGCCACGGCGTCGACGGAAGCCAAGCCGGCCAGCACCAGCGCGCGATCGACATCGCGATTCAGCGGGCGATCGGGCCCTTTGCCCAGGCCGCGCGCAGAAGCATCGGTGTTGATGGCCACGATCAGGCTGCCGCCACGCCGGCGCGCCTCATGCAGGTACGCGACATGGCCGCGGTGTAGCACGTCGAACACGCCATTGGTGAACACCAGCGGACCGGGCAGCGCCGCCAGCCGCGCTGCGAGCGCGGCATCGTCGAGCGCAAGCGCGTCGATCAGCTTGTCCTCAAGCTGCCACGCGAACCCCGCTGCGCTCATGCCGCCAGTTCCTCGTAGCTGACCGTTGCCGTGCCGAACTTGCCGACCACGATGCTGCCTGCCTTGTTGGCCAGCCGCATCGCGGGTTCCAGGGGCATGCCCGCGGCCGTCAGGGCGGCCAGCGTGGCGATCACCGTGTCACCGGCGCCGGTCACATCGAACACCTCGCGTGCGCGGGCCGCTTCATGCACGACGCGATCGCCATCGAACAGCGTCATGCCTTCTTCGGAGCGGGTCAGCAGCACGGCCTGCACGCCGATCGATTCGCGCAGCGCCGCGACGCGAGCGGTCAAATCAGCCTCGTCGCGCCAGTGGCCGACCACCTGCGCCAGCTCGCCACGGTTCGGCGTGATCACGCTCGCGCCGGCGTAGCGGCGGTAATCGCTGCCCTTGGGATCGATCAGCACCGGCTTGCCCGCGGCACGGGCCAGCTCGATCATGCGCGGAATATGGGCCAGGCCGCCCTTGCCGTAGTCCGAGAACAGCACGACATCATGTTGCGGCAACTGCTCGGCGAAGGCGTCCACCATCTGGCCGAGCACCTCGTGGTCGGGCTCGCTTTCAAAGTCCACGCGAATCAGCTGCTGGGCGCGGCCGATCACGCGCAGCTTGACGATCGTCGACAGCTGCGGGTCGCTTCGCAGCACCGCCTCGATGCCGCGTGCGGCGAGCAAGCGGCTGAGCAGGTCGGCCGCGTGATCGGCGCCGACCACGCTCAACAGCGTGACCCGCGCGCCCAGCGTCTTGACGTTCAGCGCCACATTGGCCGCGCCGCCGAGGCGTTCTTCCTCGCGCTCGACGCGCACCACCGGCACCGGCGCCTCGGGCGAGATGCGTTCAACGGCGCCGTACCAGTAGCGGTCCAGCATCACATCGCCGACGACGAGGATGCGGCGCCCGGCCAGTTCAGCCGCCGAAGGCAGCAGGTCAGCGGCGCCGCTCATCCGGCCACACCCAGCTCCGCCTCGATCAGGCCGCACAGCGTGTGGCCGATCAGGATGTGCGACTCCTGGATGCGCGCAGTGACCTGGCTCGGCACGATGATCGCGGCGTCGCAGGCCTCGCGCAGCTGGCCGCCATCGCGGCCCAGCAAGCCCAGCGTGAAGATGCCCGCCTCGCGCGCCACGGCGACCGCGCGCAGCACATTGCGCGAATTGCCGGAGGTCGAGATCACGACGAGGCCGTCGCCGGCGCGGCCCAGGCCGGCCACCTGGCGCGCGAACACCTCGTCAAAGGAATAGTCGTTGCCGATGCAGGTCAGCGCCGAGCTGTCGGTGCTCAGGGCCAGGCCAGCCAGCGGCCGACGGTCATTGATGAAACGGCCGGTCAGCTCGGAAGCCAGATGCTGGCTGTCGGCCGCCGAACCGCCATTGCCGCAGAACATCAGCTTGCCGCCGCTGGCCAATACCGCGGCCAGTTGGCGGCCTGCGGCGGCGATGACGTCGTCCAGCGCCGGCAAGGCGGCCATGAGCGTCTGATGCTCGGCGAGATTGCGAAGGAAGAGGGAATTCATAGGAGCAAAAAACGGTCGGGAGGTCCAGGCAATACTACACCAGCGCCTGTTGCGAAACGAGCTTTGGGCGAGCTGCGGACGGGCTGCGGACAGGCTGTTCCCACCGCTCATTTTCGCGCCGCGAGTATAGAAAACCTGCCCTTCCCCAGCGTTGCCGCCGTGTTGCTGGAAAGCCCGTCGGATGCCCGACAATGGCCGCCCATGACCGCCCCCAAGCAAGACCTCAAGTCCATCGCCCTGAGGTTGGCCCATTTCGTCAAGCCTTACCGTATCGGCCTCGTGCTGACCGTGTTGGCCTATTTGTGCGCCGCCTCCACAGAACCCGCGATTCCCGCGCTGATCAACAAGATCTTTGGCGATGGCTTCGCAGCCGATTCCTTCTCGATCGCCTGGGTGCCCATCGTCCTGATCGGCCTGTTCTTCCTGCGCGGCCTGTTCGGCTTCCTCGGCCAGTACCTGTTCAACTGGACGCTGACCCGCAGTGTGATGGACTTCCGCGCCGCGCTGCTCGATGCGCTGCTGCGCGCCGATGCGCACATCTTCACCAGCCTGCAACCCGGCACGGCCGTCACCAAGGTGGTCAACGATCCGCAGCAGATCCTGACGCTGCTCGGCGGCACGCTGATCAATGTGCTGCGCGATGGCCTGCCCGCCGTGGCCAGCCTCGGCTACCTGATCTATCTGAACTGGAAGCTCACGCTGCTTTCGCTGATCACCACGCCGATCATGGCCCTGGTGGTTCGCAAGGTGAACAGCCGCGTGCGCCGCATGGGCGAACGCACTTATGACGCGCAGCTCGAGCTGGTCAACAAGGTCGACGACGTGACCCGCGCCTGGCGCGTGGTGCGCAGCTTCGATGCCGCCGACCACGAGCGCGAGCAATTCAACCTGCGCGCCAAGGAAGTGCAGCGCAGCACGCTGAAGACCTCCGCCGCCGGCGCGATGACGCAGCCGCTCTCACAATTGATCTCCAGCGTCGGCCTCTCGCTGATCGTCGCGCTGGCGCTCTACCAATCGCGCCAGAATCACAGCGGTGTCGGCGAGTTTGCGGCCTTCGTCACCGCCCTGCTGCTGCTGACCTCGCGGCTGCGCCACCTCTCCGATCTGGCGCAGCCCATCACCAACGCACTCGTGATCGCACGCGGCTGCCTGATGCTGATGGACATGCCCGCCGAGCCCGACACCGGCACGCACGAGCTCTACAACTGCCGCGGCGAGATCGAGATGCGCGACGTCGTGCTGCGCTACCCCGAAGCCGAGCGCAATGCGCTCGACGGCCTCAGCTTGAGCTTCAAGGCCGGCCAGACCACGGCCCTGGTCGGCTCCTCGGGCGCGGGCAAAAGCTCCATCGTCCATCTGCTGCTGGCCTACGGCCGCGCCGACTCAGGCCACATCACGATCGACGGCGCCGAGATCGACGAGCTCAAGAAGGCCAATCTGCGCAGGCAGTTCGCGGTCGTCTCGCAGGACATCGTCCTCTTCGACACCTCGGTCGCCGCCAACATCGCCTACGCGCAGACGCTCGACGAAGAGAAGCTCGAGCAGGCCTTGCGCGCCGCGCACCTGTGGGACTTTGTGCAGACCCTGCCGCAAGGCGTGAACACGCTCGTGGGCGCCAACGGCAGCAAGCTCAGCGGCGGCCAGCGCCAGCGCCTGGCGATTGCCCGCGCGCTCTACAAGGACGCGCCGATCTGGGTCTTCGACGAAGCCACCTCCGCGCTCGACACCGAGAGCGAACGCGCGGTGCAGCAGGCGCTCGATCAGTGGCAAGGCCAGAAGACCCTGATCGTGATCGCCCACCGCCTCTCCACGATCCGCGGCGCCGATGCCATCCATGTGCTCGGCAACGGCCGCCTGATCGAGACGGGCTCGCATGCGGAGCTGCTGGCGCGTGATGGCGCTTATGCGGGGATGGTGAAGGCGCAGCACGGGGACTGAGTGATGCGAAGGCGAGCCGTTTTGTTGGCGCTCATTTCAGGCGTTAGCGCGTCATGGGGCCAATCCGCCCAGCTGGAGATCAACACCGCCACGCAGGCTCAACTGGAATCGCTGCCGGGCATCGGCCCCGCGCTGGCCGAGCGCATCCTCGCTGCACGGAAGACGGCGCTGTTCGCCGATTGGGATGACCTGCGCCACCGCGTCAAGGGCATCGGCCCGGCCACAGCACGCAAGCTGTCGGACTCTGGCCTGCGCGTTCAAGGACAGCCCGCAAAGTAATATGCGCGCACTCTGGGAGACCCCGATGCGCGCGCTTTCTCTGTCGATCCTCGCCACCCTGCTGACCGCTGCCACCGGCGCTTGCGCTGAACCCGCGCCTGAGCCCGAGCCTGCATCCGCGTCCGCGCCCCTGACGCTCGAGGTCGCAGCTCTCGATGCCAAGCTGACCGCGGCCTTCGATGCGCACGACCTGCCCGCGCTGATGGCGCTCTTCACCGACGATCTAGAGTTCTTCCATGACACCGGCGGCCTGCAGCATTTCGCCGAGGTGAAGGCCGGTTTCGGCGGCTTGTTCGGGCAGAACAATGGCATTCATCGCACCTTGGTGCCGGGCACGCTGAAGGTCTATCCGATCAAGGATTACGGCGCGATCGAACTCGGCAGCCATCGCTTCTGCCACATCGAGAAGGCCAAGGAAGACTGCGGCACCTTTGCCTTCGTGCACGTCTGGCGCAAATCAGCAGCGGGCTGGAAGATCGCCCGGGTCGTCAGCTATGGCCACTGAGGGGCCCTGGATCAGCGCGGGACCAACTCCCGCTCGACCGTGCAGACCTTGATGTTGTAGTCGCTGAAGAAACTGCTGCGCCCCTTGTCCATCGCCTTGCCATGCTCGGGATGATTCGCCCAGGCCTGCTCCTCGGCGGCGGTTGCGAATTCAACCAGGCTGACGCGCTCGCCGTCCTCGGCGGTGAAGGTCTTGATCGAGAGAAAGCCCGGCATGGTCTTGGCCAGGGCGACCATGGCTTGGGCCATCTCGACGTACTCGGGGCGGATCGCTTCGTTCAGGCGTGAACGGAAGACGGTCAGGCTCTTGGCGTGGGTGCGGGTGTCGGTCATTGAAGCTCCAGGTGGGATGGGCGCATTCTCGGCATCAGGGCGCCCGCCGTGTCGCCGATTGGATGTTGTCTGCCTTGACACAAACTGACTAAACCCCGGACACGCTCGCTCGCTCCAATGGCGCCATCGGCATCAGCCACAGCAGAGCAACAGGAGCGCACAAGCCATGCATCACCACCACGAGCACCATGACGGCGGATTGATCGAGGATCTGGCAAGGATCGAGCTTGCGCAACGGCGGCGCCTGCTGGGCTGGCTGGCCGGCGCGGGCGGCCTGGCGGCGCTGGGCTTGCACGGCTGCGGCGGCGGGACCAGCACTGCGGACACGAGCACCGGCTCATCCTCCAGCACGGGATCAACGACCACCACGACAACGACCACCACCGGCAGCTGCAGCGTCATTCCCGAGGAAACCTCGGGCCCCTACCCCGGCGACGGCTCCAACACCGCCAACGGTTCGATTGCCAATGCGCTCGCGCTCACAGGCATCGTGCGCAGCGACATCCGCTCCAGCATCGGCAGCGCCAGTGGCACCGCCACTGGCATCCCGCTCACGCTGACCATCGAACTGCTCAATACCAACGGTTCATGCGCCGATTTGAGCGGTTATGGGATCTATGTCTGGCATTGCGACGCCGAGGGCCGCTACTCGATGTATTCGAGCGGCGTGACAGCCGAGAACTACCTGCGCGGCGTGCAGGCCACCGGCAGCGACGGCAAGGTCACCTTCACGACGATCTTCCCCGGCTGCTATTCGGGGCGCATGCCGCATATCCACTTCGAGGTCTACGCCAGCACCTCGGCTGCCACGGTCTACACCAAGGCGCTGCGCACCTCGCAGATCGCGTTTCCGACGGATGTCTGCGCCGCGGCTTACGCTTCCAGCAGCACGTACAGCGCCAGTGTCGGCAATCTGGCGTCGATGAGCTTTGCGTCGGATATGGTCTTCAGCGACGGCTACAGCACCCAGCTCGCCACCATGACCGGCAGCCCAAGCGCCGGCTACGCGGCCACGCTGACGGTCGGCGTGGCCGCTTGAGCCTGCCGTCCTTGGTGTATCTTCGCGGAGGGCTCCAAATCCAATCCACTGCCCCTCACATGACGCACTGCCTGGTGGTCGACGACGACCGCGAAATCCGCGAATCTCTGAAGGACTACCTGCTGCAATTCGGCATCACCGTGAGCGTTGCCGGCGGCGGTGCGGAGATGCGCCGCGCGATGGCGCAGGAGCGCTTTGACGTGGTCGTGCTCGACCTGATGCTGCCCGATGAAGACGGGCTCAAGCTCTGCCAGTGGGTGCAGCAGAGCTCGGGCACGCCGGTGATCATGCTGACCGCGCACGGCGACCCGATCAGCCGGGTGCTGGGCCTGGAGATGGGCGCCGACGACTACCTCGGCAAGCCTTTCGAGCCGCGCGAGCTGGTGGCGCGCATCAACGCCATCCGCCGCCGCGTGGACAAGGGCGAGCGTGCCAGTGCCAACGCAGAACCCCAGCGCAGCGTGAGCTTCCAGGGCTGGCGTTTCGACCGCCTCCTGCGCCAATTGGTCTCGCCGGAGCAGGTCGTGATGCCGCTCTCCAACGCCGAGTTCCGCCTGCTCACCGCCTTCGTGAACCATGCGGGCCGCGTGCTCAGTCGCGAGCAGTTGATCGAGCTGACGCGAGCCCCCGGCGTCGACGTGAACGACCGCAGCATCGACCTGTCCGTCTCGCGCCTGCGCCAGAAGCTCGGTGATCTGCCGCGCGATCCGCGCCTGATCCGCACCTTGCGCGGCGAGGGCTATCTGTTCGACGCGCAGATCGTTCGCTGATGATGCGTTGGTTCACTGACACGCTCGGCCGGCGCCTCTTCCTGCTGATGTGGGCGGCCCTGGTCGGCAGCCATGTGCTTGCCTTTGCGGTCGATTGGCTCGTGTACTTTCGGCACCAGCCGATGGAGCAGATGCGGCTGCCGGTGTTTCCCTCGCTGCCGCCTTCGCCGGAGCTGACGGACCGGCAGGGTCCCGGGCATCCGCCGGGCCCGCCCCCCGACGAAGACATGCGCGACGGACCACCGCACGGCGGCCCGCCGCCGATGCCCATGAACAGGGACATGAACGAGGGCATGAACGGGCAAGGGCCCGACAGCGTCATGCCGCCGGGCTTCGTCTGGCTCGACTACGGCGTGCGCCTGCTCGTGATTGCGCTGGCCGCGTGGTGGGGCTCACGCTGGCTGGCCGCGCCGATCGAGCGGCTCTCGCAAGCCTCTGAAGCGCTCGGCGAGAACGCCGCCAGCGAACCGCCCAAGCTCGACGAGACCCGAGGCACGCGCGAGCTGCGCAAGACGGCGCGCGTCTTCAACGCGATGGCGGCGCGGCTCAAGCGCCAGTTCAGCGAGCGCAGCCTGCTCGTGGCCGCGCTCTCGCATGACCTGCGCACACCGCTCACGCGCCTGCGCATGCGGCTCGAATCGGTGGGCCTGCCGCCCGACGCCCATCAGCGCTCGGTTAACGACATCGCCGAGATGAACACGCTGATCAACAGCGCGCTTGAGCTGTTCCGCAATGACTTTTCGGGCAATCACGAGCCGCGCCAGAACACCGACGTCAGCGCCCTGCTGCTGGCCCTGGTGGACGATCTGGCCGAGCAAGGCCATGAGGTCACGTTCAGCGGCGAGGCTGCCGTGGCCAGCATCCAGCCTGTGGCGCTGCGCCGCGTGTTCGGCAACCTGATCGCCAACGCCTTGCGTTACGGCCAGCGTGCCGATGTCCATCTTGAAGTCGATGGCGATGGCGATGGCCTGCTCGTCTTCATCGACGACAGCGGCCCCGGCATTCCGGCCGAACAGCTGGAAGCGGTCTTCCAGCCCTTCTACCGCCTCGAATCCTCACGCAGCCGCGACACCGGCGGCGCCGGACTCGGCCTCTACATCGCGCGGGAACTGATCCAGGCCCAGGGCGGCACACTCGGCTTGAGCAACCGCGCGGAAGGCGGCCTGCGGGCCACCGTGCGGATTGCGCGTTAGCCGGGACGGGTCAATTGAAGCAGTCTCGTCGCTTGATAAGCGTAGCTCATAGGCTACATTTTACAGGTGCTTGTACAGACGACCGAGATTTACCGTGAGTGGATCAACAGCCTCAAGGAAAGGACCGTCCGCGCGCGCATTCAAGTTCGCGTTGACCGTCTCGTTCATGCCATGAGCAAAACCAAGACCGTGCCCTACGATGTCGCCGAACAGCTCCGCACGCCGGAAGAAATGGCGGCCTATCTCGATGCCTGGTTCACGGAGGCGCCCGATGACGCAGCAGGCATCGCGCGCGCGCTCGGCGACATTGCTCGAGCCAAGGGGATGGCGCAAGTGGCACGCGATACAGGATTGAGCCGAGAAAGCCTCTATCGCGCACTCAGCGAAAACGGTAACCCCAGCTTGGCAACCGTGCTCAAGGTTGCGAAAGCGCTGGGCGTACGCCTGCACGCCGAAGCCGCTTGATCAAACCGCGGCCGTCAGGCTGCTCTGCGCAAACCCCGCCTGACGCCTGCGCATCGCCGCCGGCACCACATTCGGCGACTCAGCCGGCCAGCCGAAGAAGGCCTGCACTTCCGCACGGCGGGCGAGCGTGTCGCTCATGCCGAGGTTGATCAGCTCGTTGGTGAACGAGGGCTCGAACAGCAGATAGCTGGTGAGCGCCGAGCCGCTGGCGGACTTGCCCTGGCCGGCCACGCCGGCGCCGCGCAGCATGGCGCGGATCGGCGCGGGCAGGCTGCCCAGGTGCTCGCCGGCCAGATCGTCGAGGCGGCGCGTTGGCGCGATCACCAGCACGTCGATGGGCCGCAGCTGCGACTTGGCCAGGATCTCTGGCGACAGCAGCGCCAGCGTCTTGTTGACGCGCTGCAGGCGCTCCACGTCCACGGCGAGCGCATCCAGAAAGATGTTGGAGAGCGCATGGCCGGCGATCTGCGCCATCGTCGGATGGCCGCCGACCGCCGTGGTACGGCGCCCCGGCGGCTCATGCATGCGGCCCGCGCCGATCACGAGCACGCGGTCAGCGCCCAGGTGCACGGCCGGCGAGATCGGCGCGCTCTGGCGCATCGAGCCGTCGCCAAACCATTCGGGGCTGCCGTCGAGGTCCAGCAACTCGGCCGGGAAGATGAAGGGAATCGCCGACGAGGCCATCAGATGCTCGACCGACAACTTCGTGCGCACCGCCAGGCGCTGCGAGCGCAGCCACGGCGCGATGTCCTTTTCGGTCTGATAGAAGGTCACATGCTGGCCCGAGGTGTAGCTTGAGCCGCTGATCGCCAGCGCCTGCATGTGCCCCTGCTCCAGCATCTTCTGCAAGCGCTCAATCTTGACCCAGCGGCGCAGCAGCTCGCCCAGCGGCGCGTTGTCGAGCAGGCTCTTGGGCTTGGAGCGGCGCCAGCGCGCGATCGCCCAGCCCATGCTCATCATCGTCAGCCAGCGCGCGCCGGTGCGCACCACGCCGAAGGCATCGGCGGCATAGACCTGGTCGACGTGGATGTTCTGCCAGATGTAGACGAGGCCGTCCACCGCCGCATCGAAGTCATCGGACTGGCAGGCCAGCGTGGCCGCATTGATGGCGCCCGCCGACGTGCCGGCGATGATCGGGAAAGGATTGCCGCTGGTGATGCCGGCATCGCGGCGCAACTGCGCCAGCGCGGCCAGCACACCGACCTGGTAGGCCGCGCGCGCACCGCCGCCGGTCAGGATCAGACCGGTGGTGGGGGTACTGCTGGCGAGGCTCACGGTGGGCTCGGGCATGGCGCGATCATCGCTGAAACACGCTCAGGGCCGCATGAATCCTGGGCCCTGCTGCCCCTAAAAGTGCGTTGAAGTAGACGATTAGCCTCACGGCAGCGCGATCAATCGACGCGATCAGCGCGGACTGCGCTCGTGATGGATCCAGTCCAGCGCCGCTTCAAGCAGCGCATCGAGGCTCAGCGTCGCATCGAGGCACAACACGCCGCGCTCTGCAGCGGGCGTCTCCAAGCCTTCGAACTGGCTGGCCACAAGCGCGGCCGGGAAGAAGTGCCCGCCGCCGCGCCCGCTCACCCGAGCCAGCGCAGCTTCGGGCGAAAGTTCGAGATAGACAAAGCGCAGGCCCGTTGAAGCCGCACGCAGCTGATCGCGGTAACGCTGCTTCAGCGCCGAGCAACTGAGCACGACGCCGCCTGGGTATCGCCCGAGCTCTGCCGCCAGGGTGTCGAGCCAGCCCGCGCGGTTCGCATCGGTCAGCGGCGTGCCGGCCGCCATCAAGGCCTTGTTCTCGGGGCCATGAAAGTCGTCGCCTTCGACCATCGGCCAGCCGAGCTTCGCGGCCACCTCGCGCCCCAGGCTGGACTTGCCGCAGCCCGCAACGCCCATCACCACCACCGAAAACGAATGCATGCCCCGCCTTGTTCAGCAATCCCTAACGCACGAATCGTACGGCGCCCGGCGAACCTCAATAGCTAGCGTGCGCTAGGGCATGACCACATGGGTCGCTCGAAGCCGCTACAGACACAGGGAGTTCCACCAGTATGTTGAAGTTTTGTTGCTGGAAACAATCGAGCTCCCTCAACAAGAAAGCGCGACAGCGCTAGGAGTCTCTTCATGCAGTACCCCATCGTTCGTTCCATCGCCTTGGCCGCAGCAGTCCTGCTGCCGGCACTGGCGCACGCCGACGTCTACCAGGTCCGCATCAACACGAGCATCGCCGATGTCTCCGCGTCGTCCTCG
Organism: Burkholderiaceae bacterium; assembly: GCA_036500605.1. GTDB lineage: Bacteria > Pseudomonadota > Gammaproteobacteria > Burkholderiales > Burkholderiaceae_C > JAFALK01. The sequence goes on along the minus strand of DASYBU010000015.1, from coordinate 75,287 downwards.
CTCGCCGGCATCATGCCGACGGGCTCCGTCGCAGTGCTGGTCTTCAACGTCGACTCGGGCAACTTCAGTGATTCGACGGTCAGCCCCGCCCGCGGCTACGTGATCGATCCGTCCTCGGTCTACATGGAGTCCAACGGCACGCAAGTCCACCTGACGACGCCCGACCCGAGCTACTTCGGCATGCGCAACAACGCACCCAAGGCCGACAGCTTCTTCCTGGGCAATTCGACGAGCGGCTCCAGCGGCTTCGCCGCCACGGTTGACGGCTCGACCGACGCCTTCACCCTCACCTACGGCATCTCCTGGAGCGACGGCCTGCAGATCGGCTCGCTCGATATCGCCGACGCCGTGGGCGTTCACACGTCAACAGGTCTGGGCTCGTACCAGTTCGATCTGATGTCCAGAGGTTCGGGCGTGACCTTCAACCCCGGCCGAGTCATGATCACCGACATCACGCCGGTGCCGGAACCCGCCACCTACGGAATGATGGCCCTGGGCCTGGTGGCCCTGGTCGGCGTGGCCCGCCGCCGCCGCGCTGACTGATCGTCCCTTCCGCTCCCTTGAGCCCCGCCATGCCTCGCATGACGGGGCTCTTCTGCAACCGGTCCCCCAAGGATTCCTGATGTCTTTCCCTCTCCTTCGCTCCCTCACGCTGGCCGCAGCCGTTCTCGCTCCGGCCCTGGCCCATGCCGACAGCTATCTGGTCCAGATGACCTCCTCCGTCGTCGAGACCGACCGCGCTACGGGCATTTCCGGCGTGATGCCCTTGGGCTCGCCTGTGGTCATGAGCTTCACCGTCGACTCCGGCAACTATCTGAACTCGGCCCTGTACCCGACACGCGGCTATGTGATCGATCCTGCGTCGTTCAACCTGAATGCCAACGGTGTAGACATCGCCGTGACAATGTCCACGCCCACCTACTTCGTCCTGCGCAACAACGATCCGCGCGTGGATGGCGTCTTCCTGGGCGACAACGTGGACTATGACAGCGACTTCTCGGCCACCGTGCCCGGGCTGAGCCAGGGCTACAGCTTCAACTATCACCAGACCTGGTCGGGTGGCAACCAGTTCAAGTCGCTGGACATCGCCGATGCCGTCGGCACGCTGGGGCCGCAGAACCTCTCCGTCTACCAGATGGACATGCAACTCCAGGGCGGCTACGTGGCCGCGACCTTCGACGTTCCCGTCATCACGATCCGCGCGATTGCGGCGGTGCCCGAGCCTTCGAGCTACGCGCTGATGGCGCTGGGCCTGGCCGCGCTGGTGGCAGTGGCACGCCGCCGCAAGGCGGTCTGACGCAAGCCGGCTCCAGAAAAACAAAAGCCCCGCAATGTCGACATTGCGGGGCTTGTCTATTCATTCAGCGCGAACGCTGAGGGAGCAGAGCTCAGCGCTGATCAGCGCCGATCAGCGCTGAGCGATCGGCTTCACATCACGCGGCGTGGCACCGACGAACAGCTGACGCGGACGGCCGATCTTGTACTCCGGGTCGCCGATCATTTCGTTCAGCTGGGCGATCCAGCCGACCGTGCGGGCCAGGGCGAAGATCGCCGTGAACAACGGCACCGGGATGCCGATGGCGCGTTGCACGATGCCCGAGTAGAAGTCGACGTTCGGGTAGAGCTTGCGGGCGACGAAGTATTCGTCTTCGAGCGCAATCTTTTCCAGCGTCATGGCCAGCTCGAACAGCGGGTCGTTGTGCAGGCCCAGTTCGTTCAGCACTTCGTGGCACGTCTCGCGCATCAGCTTGGCGCGCGGGTCGTAGTTCTTGTAGACGCGGTGACCGAAGCCCATCAGCTTGACGGTGCTGTTCTTGTCCTTGACCTGCTTGATGAACTCGCCGATCTTGGCCACGCCGCCTTGCTTCTGGATGTCGCCGAGCATGTTCAGCGCGGCTTCGTTGGCGCCGCCGTGAGCGGGGCCCCACAGACAGGCCACGCCGGCGGCGATGGCTGCAAACGGGTTCGTGCCCGAGGAGCCGCACAGGCGCACGGTCGAGGTCGAAGCGTTCTGCTCGTGGTCAGCGTGCAGGATGAAGATGCGGTCCATCGCGCGGACCAGCACGTCGTTCGGCTTGTAGTCCTCGCACGGCGTGGCGAACATCATGCGCATGAAGTTGCCGGCGTAGCTCAGGTCGTTCTGCGGATAGATGTAGGGCTGGCCGATCGTGTACTTGTAGGCCATCGAGACCAGCGTGGGCATCTTGGCGATCAGGCGGATCGCCGCGATCTCGCGGTGCTCGGGGTTATTGATGTCGGTGCTGTCGTGATAGAAGGACGACATCGCGCCGACCAGGCCCGTCATCACGGCCATCGGATGCGCATCGCGGCGGAAGCCACGCAGGAAGAACTGCATCTGCTCGTTGACCATCGTGTGGTGCGTCACGCGGTCCACGAAGTTGGCCTTCTCAGCTGCGTTCGGCAGCTCTCCGTAGAGCAGCAGGTGGCAGGTTTCGAGGTAGTCGCAGTTGGTGGCCAACTGCTCGATCGGGTAGCCGCGATACAGCAGTTCGCCCTTGTCGCCATCGATGTAGGTGATGGTCGAGTTGCACGAGGCCGTGGACAGGAAGCCCGGGTCGTACGTGAACTTGCCAGTCTGGGCGTAGAGCTTGCGGATGTCGATCACTTCCGGGCCCACGGAGCCCTTGTAGATCGGCAGATCCATCTGCGGGCTGCCGTCGGAGAACGACAGGGTTGCTTTGACGTCGGACGGTGTCATGTGGCTTCCTTCTATTGAATTACTTCGTCGGTGTTCTGAGCTGGCTGAGCACAAGGTGGACGCTGGGATGATCGAGCTCGCCTTGGGCTTGCTTGCGCACCAGCAGCAGGTCGAGCAGATCGTTGTCAGACAGGTCCATCAGCCGGTTCAGGCCCTCTGCCTGGGTCTGGCTGAGATTTTCATGCGTCTCGAAAAAACGCTCGATGAAAAGGTCATTCTCCAGCAGGCCGCGCCGGCAGCGCCAGCGCAGCTTGGAGAGTTCGCGTTCATCGATCAGCGTCGTTTCCATAACGGCTTGTTCAAGCGGATTGATCAGGTGACCTGATCAGACGGCCCTGCGGACCATCAGTTCCTTGATCTTGCCGATCGCCTTGGTGGGGTTCAGTCCCTTCGGACAGACATCCACGCAGTTCATGATCGTGTGGCAGCGGAACAGGCGATACGGATCCTCGAGGTTGTCGAGGCGGTCGGCGGTCGACTGGTCGCGGCTGTCGGCGATGAAGCGATAGGCTTGCAGCAGGCCGGCGGGGCCGACGAACTTGTCGGGGTTCCACCAGAAGCTCGGGCAGCTCGTCGAGCAGCTCGCGCACAGGATGCATTCGTACAGGCCGTTGAGCTCTTCGCGCTCCTCGGGCGACTGCAGGCGTTCCTTCTCAGGCGCCGGCGTGTCGTTGACAAGGTAAGGCTTGATCGAGTCGTACTGCTTGAAGAACTGCGTCATGTCGACGATCAGGTCGCGCACGACGGGCAGGCCCGGCAGCGGCTTGAGCTTGATGACACCGGGCAGCGTGAGCATGTTGGTCAGGCAGGCCAGACCGTTCTTGCCGTTGATGTTCATCGCGTCGGAACCGCAGACGCCTTCGCGGCAGGAGCGGCGATACGACAGGGTCGGATCGACTTCCTTCAGCTTGATCAGGGCGTCCAGCAGCATGCGCTCATGGCCGTCCAGCTCGACCTCGAGGGTCTGCATGTAGGGCTTGGCGTCCTTGTCCGGGTCGTAGCGGTAAATCTCGAAAGTGCGCTTCATGTGTGTAGTTCTCTTTTAGAAGGTACGGACCTTCGGAGGCACGGAGTCCACCGTCAGCGGCTTCAGATTCACCGGCTTGTAGTCCAGGCTGTTGGTCTCGGAGTACCACAGCGTGTGCTTCATCCAGTTCGCATCGTCACGGCCCAGCGGCGCGGTCGGGTGATCGGCCGGGTGCTCGTAGTCGTCCACGGTGTGGGCGCCACGGCATTCCTTGCGGGCGGCGGCCGAGACCATCGTGGCTTGCGCGCACTCGATCAGGTTCTCGACCTCGAGCGCTTCGATGCGGGCGGTATTGAAGACCTTGGACTTGTCCTTCAGGGCCAGGCCCGCCACGCGCTCGCGCAACGCAGCGATCTTGATCACGCCTTCGTCCATGCTCTTCTGCGTGCGGAACACGGCCGCGTGTTGCTGCATGGTCGAGCGGATGTCGTTGGCGACCGTCTGCGAATACTCGCCACCGGTGGCGTTGTCCAGGCGCGCCAGGCGGGCCAGCGTGCGGTCCGCAGCGTCCTTGGGCAGAGGCTTGTGCGACTTGTTCTTGAGGTTGAAGTCGACAATGTGGTTGCCGGCCGCGCGGCCGAACACCAGCAGGTCGAGCAGCGAGTTGGTGCCCAGGCGGTTGGCGCCGTGTACGCTCACGCAAGAGCATTCGCCCACGGCGTAGAGGCCGTTGATGACCTGGTTGTGGATACCGTTCGCGGGCACGACCACCTGACCGTGGATGTTGGTCGGAATGCCACCCATCTGGTAGTGGATGGTCGGCACCACAGGGATCGATTCCTTCGTGATGTCGACGTTGGCGAAGTTGTGGCCGATCTCCTGCACCGAAGGCAGGCGCTTGTGGATGGTCTCGGCGCCGAGGTGGGTCATGTCCAGCAGGATGTAGTCCTTGTTGGGACCGCAGCCGCGACCTTCCTTGATCTCCTGGTCCATCGAGCGCGAGACGAAGTCACGCGGGGCCAGATCCTTCAGCGTGGGCGCATAGCGCTCCATGAAACGCTCGCCATCGGAGTTGCGCAGAATCGCGCCCTCGCCGCGACAGCCTTCGGTCAGCAGCACGCCCGCGCCGGCCACGCCGGTCGGGTGGAACTGCCAGAACTCCATGTCCTGCAGCGGGATGCCGGCACGCGCCGCCATGCCCAGGCCGTCGCCGGTGTTGATGAAGGCGTTGGTCGAGGCCGCGAAGATGCGCCCTGCACCGCCGGTGGCCAGCAGCACGGTCTTGGCTTCCAGGATGTGGACTTCGCCCGTTTCCATTTCCAGCGCGGTCACGCCGACCGCATCGCCGTCGGCGTCGCGGATGATGTCCAGCGCCATCCATTCAACGAAGAACTGCGTGCGGGCCTTGACGTTCTGCTGGTACAGCGTGTGCAGCAGCGCGTGGCCGGTGCGGTCTGCCGCAGCGCAGGCGCGCTGCACGGGCTTTTCGCCGTAATTGGCGGTGTGGCCACCGAAGGGGCGCTGGTAGATGGTGCCGTCGGCATTGCGGTCAAACGGCATGCCGAAGTGTTCAAGCTCGTAGACGACCTTGGGCGCTTCGCGGCACATGAACTCGATCGCGTCCTGGTCGCCGAGCCAGTCGGAACCCTTGACGGTGTCGTAGAAGTGATAGTGCCAGTTGTCCTCGCTCATATTGCCGAGCGAGGCGCCGATGCCGCCCTGCGCTGCAACCGTGTGCGAGCGGGTCGGGAAGACCTTGGACAGCACAGCCACATTGAGGCCGGCCAGCGAGAGCTGCAGCGAAGCGCGCATGCCGGAGCCGCCGGCACCGACGATCACGACATCAAACTTGCGCTTGGGCAGAGTGGTTCCAATTTGCATCAAATTCTCCAAAGCACCTGGATGCCCCAGCCGGCGCAAGCCACCAGCCAGACCAGCGTGAACACCTGCAAAGCCAGGCGAATACCCACGGGCTGTACGTAATCCATCCAGATATCGCGCATGCCGACCCAGGCGTGATACGCCAGCGAAATGATCGTGACGAAGGTCAGCAGCTTCATCCACTGCGGCGCGAAGATCGCAGCCCAGTGGTCATAGCCGAGTTCGCCCGGCATCAGGAACTGCACCAGCAGGGCGACGGTGAAGAGAGCCATCAGCACGGCGGTGATGCGCTGGGCCAGCCAGTCGCGCAGACCGTAGTGCGCGCCGACGACTATGCGCTTGGAGCCATAGGTACTCATTGCGTTGAGCCTTTTAGTTATTGATCGGGTTTCAGTACGCGCCGAACAGCTTGGCGGCGACTGCGGCGGTGAGCAACAGGCTCAACACCAGCGTGACGATCGCCGAGATGCGGCCCTGTTCCTTGCTCACGCTGTGCGTGGCATCCATCCACAGGTGGCGAACACCGGCGACGAAGTGATGCAGGAAGGACCAGCTCAACGCCAGCACCACGAGCTTCACGAACCAGGCGGGCACGAAGCCGATGCCGGCCACGAAGGCGTTGGTGAAGGCGTCGTACGTGATCTCGGAGGTCAGGCTGTTGTCGAACATCCAGAGGATGAAGGGCAGCAGCAGGAACATCACGAGGCCGCTGACGCGGTGAAGAATCGAGACCCAACCGGCCGCGGGAAGGCGGTAGCTCGGCAGGTCGGTGAAGGCGTTGATGTTGCGGTAGACGGGGCGTTTTTTTGCGGGCGCGTTTGTCATGGCCGACCTTGTAATGAAGCGAAACCAAAAGATTTTAGGGCAACACAGCGCGAGCTAGGGGTTAGTACGCGATGCATTTCAATTCAGCTCGTTCCGATAGAAATGCTCGGCCGTGTGGTAGAGGCCACGGCGCAGTTCCACCGGCTTGTCGCCATAGGTGAAGGCGAGGCGTTCGACGCTGAGCAGCGGCGCGCCGATCTCGACCTGAAGCAGTTCGGCAGTCTCCGCATCCGCCGCGACCGCACGGAGCTTTTCCTCGGCGCGGATCATGTGCACGCCGAACTCGGCCTCGAAGAGACCATAGAACGGGCCGCGATGCTGTTCGAGCATCTCGGTCGTGAGGCCTTTGAACAAGCCACCGGGCAGCCAGATGTCATCAAGCACGATGGGCCGGCCCTGGTTGCGCAGCAGGCGGCGCACCTCCACCATCGGATCGCCCGCGCGCATCTGCAGCAGCTTCGCGATCCAGGCTGGCGCGCGCTGGCGTTGGCAGTCGAGCAATTGCCGTTCGAGCTTCTGGCCGGCATCGGCATCGGGCTCGAGGCGAAGGAAGCGGTACTGGATCTGGCTCTCGGCATGCGTGGCCACGAAAGTGCCCTTGCCCTGCCGTCGAACCACGAGGTTATCGGCCGCCATCTCGTCGATCGCCTTGCGAACGGTGCCCTGGCTCACACCGAAGCGCACGGCCAGTTCCTGTTCACTCGGGATGGCTTCGCCGGCTTTCCACTCTCCCGCCTGGAGGCGGGCAATGATCAGGCCCTTGATCTGCTGGTACAGCGGGCTGAAGGACGGAGTGGAAGACGCGGAAGGCGAGACCATGACAGACATGACCGGCATTGCAGCATGAAGTTCATGACTTCAGGCCCAATGTCCGACCAATCTTCTATAAGACACAAGACCGCGAGCATAACTTGATTTTTGAGTGCAAAATGCGGTGCCCGTCACCAGGCCGCCGCGGCACTCCTTCATGTTTCAGGAGACCCTGGCCGCCTCGGGTGAACCCGGTGCTGGCCTACACTTGCGCCCGCCTGATTTCAAAAATCATTCCCAGATTCGTCTTTCCAGATTCATCACTTCTCCGGAGTTTTCAAAATGAGCAAGAAACCCGTTCGCGTTGCCGTCACCGGCGCCGCTGGCCAGATTGGCTATGCCCTGCTGTTCCGCATCGCCTCCGGCGAAATGCTGGGCAAGGACCAGCCCGTGATCCTGCAACTGCTGGAGATCCCCGACGAGAAGGCCCAGAACGCGCTCAAGGGCGTGATCATGGAACTGGAAGACTGCGCCTTCCCGCTGCTGGCCGGCGTTGAAGCCCACAGCGACCCGATGCAAGCCTTCAAGGACACCGACTACGCGCTGCTGGTCGGCTCGCGTCCGCGCGGCCCCGGCATGGAACGTGCCGAACTGCTGGCCATCAACGGCGCCATCTTCATCACGCAAGGCAAGGCGCTGAACGCAGTTGCTTCGCGCAACGTGAAGGTGCTGGTCGTCGGCAACCCCGCCAACACCAACGCCTACATCGCGATGAAGTCGGCCCCGGATCTGCCGGCCAAGAACTTCACCGCCATGCTGCGCCTGGACCACAACCGCGCCGCTTCGCAACTGGCCGCCAAGACTGGCACCGCCGTGGGCGATATCGAGAAGCTGACCGTCTGGGGCAACCATTCGCCCACGATGTACGCCGACTACCGCTTCGCCACCGTGAACGGCAAGGCCATCAAGGACATGATCAACGATCAGGTCTGGAACGCCGACACCTTCCTGCCCACCGTCGGCAAGCGCGGCGCGGCCATCATTGCCGCTCGCGGCCTGTCGTCGGCCGCCTCGGCAGCCAACGCCGCCATCGATCACATGCGCGACTGGGCCCTGGGCACCAACGGCAAGTGGGTCACGATGGGCATCCCGTCGAACGGCGACTACGGCATCCCCAAGGAAGTCATGTTCGGCTTCCCCGTCACCTGCGAAGGCGGCGAATACAAGATCGTCGAAGGCCTGCCGATCGATGCTTTCTCGCAAGAGCGCATCAACCTCACGCTGGCTGAACTGCAAGGCGAACAGGATGGTGTGAAGCACCTGCTGTAAGCGGCAACAAGCGGCAATGCTTGAGCGAAACGAGGGCCGGTTTTACCGGCCCTCTTTCATTTCGCTCAAGAAGCCGAAGAGCTCCTGCCAAGACCTGCGCGCCATACCGCCAGCACGTCCCGGCCCGTATCCACCTCCGAACCCGCTTATGTCGGCGGATACGGGCCGGAACATGCTGGCTGTGCACCGAGGTTTGTTGAGAAGGCCGGCGTCCGCGAACGCCTCGTCGAACAAGCCACTGGTGGAAGAAGCCGGAGTGTTCCTGCCCCTAACCGCCGACATAAGCGGGTTAGAGGCGGTTAGGGGCAGGGACGCTCCGGCTTCGGTCGCCCGCTCACCGCAAACGACTCTCCACCAAGACCCGCTCGCCACATCGCCAGCACCTCAGACCGCTTCGTCGACGGATACAGTCACCGCCATGCATCCAAAACTGGCCTTGTTTGAAGATGGCGACGCTGCGGTCGCCCTGCCCGTCGTCGACCACTACTGCGGTGTCGAAGCCCGCATGAAGAAGAGCCTCGAATTGCAGGCCGAGATGGGCCCGGTGTTCGACATCACGCTCGATTGCGAAGACGGTGCGCCGATCGGTGGCGAAGCCGAACATGTGCAACTCGTACTCTCCATGCTGAACAGCGCGGACAACCATCACGGCCGCGTCGGCGCCCGCGTCCATCCCTTTGGCCACCCAGCTTTCGAGGCCGATGTTGATGAGCTGGTCAAGCACGGCGGCGAACAGCTCGCCTATCTGATGGTGCCCAAGCCGCGCCATCTGGCCGATGTGAACGCCGCCTGCGGGTTCATCGACCTAACGCTCAAGTCGCACGGCATCAAGAACCCGCTGCCTGTGCATGTTTTGGTGGAAACGCATGGCGCCTTGATCGATGTGCAACAGATTGCAGCGCACCCTCGCGTGCAAAGCCTCTCGTTCGGCCTCATGGATTTCGTCTCCGCGCATCGCGGGGCGATTCCCGGATCGGCGATGGGCGTGCCGGGGCAGTTCACGCATCCTCTGGTGGTGCGCGCCAAGCTCGAGATCGCCGCCGCCGCACATGCTTTCGGCAAGACGCCCTCGCACTGCGTGGTCACCGAATTCAAGGATACCGAGGCGCTCAAGCTCAGCGCTCGCCGCGCCGCCAACGAGTTTGGCTACACCCGGATGTGGAGCATCCATCCTTCGCAAATCCAGCCCATCATCGAAGCCTTCGCACCGAGCAGCGCTGAGATCGAGCAGGCGGCCGAGATCATTGCCGCCGCGCAGGCCGCGCAATGGGCGCCCATCCGACATCGCGACACGCTTCACGACCGCGCCAGCTACCGCTATTACTGGCAACTGCTGGAACGCGCTCATCGCACAGGGCAAGTCCTAGGCGCGAGCGCCACCGCCGCATGGTTTTCTGCTTGAGTTCGCGGTGACAATTGCTCACGAGAGCGTCACCCACCGGCCCTACATTCGGGCGGCGTTCCCCTGACCCTCAAGAGATTTGCATGAATTCCAAGTTCGCCCCCCTCCTGATTTCCGTAGCCCTCGGCCTGCTGTCCGGCGCCGTGATGGCGCAGACCACGGCGGCCAAAGCTCCGGCAAAAGCCGCACCCAAGCACGTCACCAAGTCTCCCGCCAAGAAGCAGGCCGCCAAGCCCGCCCCCGTCCCTGCGGCTTTGCCTGACGCCCTGCCCGAGCAGATCGAAGCCGCCAAGCTCGCCTACCTCGGCCAGTACGAGTGCGAGCTCAAGCAGTCGATCATGATCGAGCCGCACACGGCCAAGGAAGGCTATGTGGACGTGCACTGGGAGAAGCAGACCTTCACCATGAAGCCCGTGCTTTCCAGCACCGGCGCGCTGCGCCTGGAAGACGTGACCGGCCGCACGCTGATGATCCAGATCGCCAACAAGTCCATGCTGCTCGACGTGAAAGCCGGCCAGCGCCTGGTGGACGATTGCATCAGCCCGCGCCAGCGTGAATTGATGGCCAGCATCGCGGCCCAGCGCGCAGCCGACGCCGCCAGCGGCGTGGTCGAGGCCGACAGCAGCCTCGGCCTCGGCACCGGTAAAAACTGACGACATTTAAGTAGTTTCCCTGGCGGTCCGCGGCGAAGTATGTAAAATCAATGCATACTTTTCGATCCATACTCAATCTCGGGTGGGATCAAGCGCCGGAGGTCCCGCCATGGAAGCCACTGTTGCCGAACGTGGGCAGATCACACTGCCCAAATCTGTCCGTGATGCCTTGGGCCTGACCAAGGGCACCACGCTCAAGGTCGAGCTCGACGGCGCGCGCATCATCCTGCGCAAGAACGTCGATGACGCGATCTCCCGCGCTCGCGGCCGCTTCAAGCTTGACGGCTTTGCCAACACCGACGAGGCCATGCGCGCCATCCGTGGCCATGCGCCCGGTGATCCCTACCTGCCGCCCGAACCCGATGAGGGAGGCGGCGCGCCTTGATCGCGACCGACTCCTCCGTGCTGATCGACCTGATCGCCGGTGACGACGCCGCCTGCACCTCCGCCGGCGAGGCCGTGCGCCAGGCCCTGCACATCGGACCCGTGGTGCTGTGTGAAGTCGCCCTGGCCGAAGTGTGCACCGCGCTCAAAGGTGGCGCCGATGTGCTGCAATATCTGGAAGAACTGGGCATCAGCTACAGCGCGATGGAGCCCAAGGCGGCCCTGCGCGCCGGCGAGATGCAACGCCGTTATCGCCAGCGAGGCGGCAATCGCAACCGCACGGTGGCAGACTTTCTGATTGGCGCCCACGCGATGATGCAGTGCAATGCGCTGATCACCCGCGACGAGGGCTTTTATCGCGACTATTTCAAGGGCCTGCGGATCATCGTGCCCGCCCTCCCCTAACTCTCAAATTCATTGCCTGTCTCAACGGAGAACACCATGCTGCAAGCCTACCGCCAACACACCGCCGAACGCGCAGCGCTCGGCATCCCGCCACTGCCACTCGAAGCCAAGCAAGTGGCCGAGCTGATCGAGCTGATCAAGAATCCTCCTGCGGGTGAAGGCGAGTTCCTGCTCGACCTGCTGACCCACCGCGTGCCGCCCGGCGTGGACGATGCGGCCAAGGTCAAGGCCTCGTTCCTGTCGGCCGTCGCTCACGGTGACTTCCCCGTCGCGCTGATCAGCAAGACCAAGGCGACCGAGTTGCTGGGCACGATGGTCGGCGGCTACAACGTCAAGCCGCTGATCGACCTGCTCGATCACGCCGACGTGGCCGCGGCCGCCGCCGAAGGCCTGAAGAAGACGCTGCTGATGTTCGACTTCTTCCACGACGTGGCGGAGAAGTCCAAGGCCGGCAATGCCAAGGCCACCGAAGTGATCAAGAGCTGGTCGGAAGCCGAGTGGTTCACCACGCGTCCCGAAGTCGCCAAGAAGATCACCGTCACCGTCTTCAAGGTGCCCGGCGAAACCAACACCGACGACCTCTCGCCCGCACCCGATGCGTGGAGCCGCCCGGACATCCCGCTGCACTACCTGGCGATGCTGAAGAACACGCGTGAAGGCGCGGCCTTCAAGCCGGAGGAAGACGGCAAGCGCGGCCCGATGCAGTTCGTCGAAGACCTGAAGCAGAAGGGCCATGTCGTGGCCTATGTCGGCGACGTTGTCGGCACCGGTTCTTCGCGCAAGAGCGCCACCAACAGCGTGATCTGGGCCACCGGCCAGGACATCCCCTTCGTGCCGAACAAGCGCTTCGGCGGCGTCACGCTCGGCGGCAAGATCGCGCCCATCTTCTTCAACACGCAGGAAGACTCGGGCTCGCTGCCGATTGAAGTCGACGTCAGCAAGCTCGAAATGGGCGACGTGATCGACATCCTGCCCTACGAGGGCAAGATCGTGAAGAACGGCGCCACCGTCGAAGAGTTCAAGCTCAAGAGCGATGTGCTGTTCGACGAAGTGCGTGCCGGCGGCCGCATCAACCTGATCATCGGCCGCTCGCTGACCGCCAAGGCGCGTGAGTTCCTGGGCCTGCCGACGAGCACCCTCTTCCGCCTGCCGCAAGCGCCTGTCGCCACCCAGGCCGGCTTCACGCTGGCACAGAAGATGGTCGGCCGCGCTGTCGGTCTGCCTGAAGGCCAGGGCGTGCGCCCCGGCACGTATTGCGAACCCAAGATGACGACCGTCGGTTCGCAAGACACGACCGGCCCGATGACGCGCGACGAGCTGAAGGATCTGGCCTGCCTGGGCTTCTCGGCCGACATGGTGATGCAGAGCTTCTGCCACACCGCCGCCTATCCGAAGCCCGTCGACGTGAAGACGCACCGCGAGCTGCCGGCCTTCATCAGCAACCGCGGCGGCGTGTCCCTGCGCCCCGGCGACGGCATCATCCACTCGTGGCTGAACCGCCTGCTGTTGCCCGACACCGTCGGCACCGGCGGCGACTCGCACACGCGTTTCCCGATCGGCATCAGCTTCCCCGCCGGCTCCGGCCTCGTGGCTTTCGGCGCGGCCACCGGCGTGATGCCGCTGGACATGCCCGAATCCGTGCTCGTGCGCTTCAAGGGCAAGATGCAGCCCGGCGTGACGCTGCGCGACCTCGTGCATGCGATCCCGCTGTACGCGATCCGCGCCGGTCTGCTGACCGTCGCCAAGGCCGGCAAGAAGAACGTCTTCTCGGGCCGCATCCTCGAGATCGAAGGCCTGCCGGATCTGAAGGTCGAGCAAGCTTTCGAGCTGAGCGACGCTTCGGCCGAACGTTCGGCCGCCGGCTGCACGATCAAGCTGAACCCCGCGCCGATCAAGGAATACCTCACCAGCAATATCGTGCTGATGAAGAACATGATCGCCGACGGCTACGCGGATGCACGCACGCTGCAACGCCGCATCGAGAAGGTCGAAGCCTGGCTGGCCAACCCCAACCTGCTTGAAGCCGACAAGGACGCCGAATACGCCGCCGTGATCGAGATCGACATGGACGACATCAAGGAGCCGATCCTCTGCTGCCCGAACGACCCGGACGACGCCAAGGTGCTCTCCGACGTGGCCGGCACCAAGATCGACGAAGCCTTCATCGGTTCGTGCATGACGAACATCGGCCACTTCCGCGCCGCGGCCAAGCTGCTGGGCGGCCAGCGCGACATCCCGGTCAAGCTGTGGGTCGCCCCGCCAACCAAGATGGACGAGAGCGAGCTGATCAAGGAAGGCCATTACGCCGCCTTCGGTACCGCCGGTGCGCGCACCGAGATGCCGGGTTGCAGCCTGTGCATGGGCAACCAGGCGCAGGTGCGTGAAGGCGCGACCGTCGTGTCGACCAGCACCCGCAACTTCCCGAACCGCCTGGGCAAGAACAGCAATGTCTTCCTGGCCTCGGCTGAGCTCGCTGCGATCGCCTCCAAGCTCGGCAAGCTGCCCACCGTGGCCGAGTACCTCGACGCGATGGGCGTCGTGAACAAGGATGCCGACAGCGTCTACCGCTACATGAACTTCGACCAGATCGAGGAATATGCGGAGACGGCGAAAGGCGTGACGGCCTGAGTGATGACGGAATGATGGCGAAGCGCTGACGCTTCACGGACAAGCCCTCGGGCGCTGCGGCGGCCGAGGGCTTTTTTTCCTTTTGTCGCCTGGCGTGTGCAGGATCCTCATTCCGCTTGTGGATTGTTTCGACGCCTGCCGTCACCCATACCTGTTGTGCAGGGCTGGGTCCCCCAGCGTCTGTCTCGTCGTCCACCATCCACAGGGAGATATGACATGACCCACGACAAGCGAAGTGCGTTCCATCAACAGGTCGTCGAAGCGCTGATTGAAAGCAAGGCGATCAATATTCCGGCCGTGAGCGCCACGCTCGCCAAGTTCGGCGAACGCGCGGCATTGAATGGCGAAACACTGGTGCAAATCATCAACCACAACGTGATGTGGAACTGCGGCTGGCCCGGCCCCGAGCTGGACATCTTCCGCGGGGGCATCTCGAAGACCGGCCAGTGAGGGCTGAAGCGATACGGGCCTGGGACACCCAGGACTTGTTGGAGCGCGTCCGGCGTGCGCTGGACGTCGCTGCACAGGCGCTGGACCAGCTTGAACTCGCGGAGGGCATTGAGCTTTCCGAGGAGCTCGCACCAGCGCTGATCAAGAGCAAGCTCGTCGCCGAGACGACGATGCTCTTGCGTTGCTCAGCCTTTCTGACGGAGAGCGACGCCGAGATCGCGCGCATGCACGACGTGCTGGCGCGCCGGCTCGTCGCGCATGCGCGTGGCGAGCACCTGCTCGCGATGCTTTGCCAGGATCCTGGCTCGGCCCTGGATCATGCCGCCGCCCATATTCATCTGCAGGCCCTCGATCATGTCGATGCGGGGGTCGAGATGCTGCTGCAAGACGTTCTTGCCGACGGGGAGCTCGCTTCGCCCGAGCGCCCACCTCATCATGAGCTGGAACATCACTGGTTGCGCCAGATCGCCTCGGGCGCCGTCGCCGGTTCACTCTGCGATGCCGGCTTGCTCTCCCGCTGCTGCGTGGCTCGCCCGCTTGACGCACTGGGCTCGACGACGCAAGACCTGTACGCGTTCACTCATGTCGTGCTGCATGCAACGGACATGGGCCGCCGCGCCGCCCTTTTTCCGCGACCGCTGCAGGCGATTGAAGCGGACGCGGAAGCCGCTTTGGCCGCCGCGCTGGACGCCGGCAACTTCGACCTGTCAGCCGAACTGCTGTGGACATGGCCGATGCTGGGCAGACCCTGGAGCGCGCCGGCAATCCTTGCCTTCCACGTGCTGACCCGGGAGCAGGACGCGCACGGCTTTCTGCCCGGCCCCGGCTATCGCGCGCAAGCCGCGCATCAGCTCAGCGAGCCACAGCGCCAAGCCTACCAATTGCAAACCTCTTACCACGCGAGCTTCGTGATGGGTTTTCTTTGTGCAGCGGCATTGCGACCGGGTCGCGCGCCGATGGCGTCGCCCCTGTCCGCATTGCACAACTCCGGCCCTCGACCTGGCGAGACCCGCAGAGGTTCGGCGCCGTCTTCTGTCGAGACGCCTGCACTGCTTTCCCTTCTCGCGCCACGTCCGGAGGCCATCGCCTGGCGAGCAGCCATGGCCGAGCTCGATGCCGGCCAGCAGGCGACGCTGGCCGACTTCGTGCTGGCCGTGGTCCTCAGGCGCGCGGCCGCCTCGCGCGATCCGGACCTGCTTCGCGCCGGACTGAGCAGCGCCGTGGAGCTGAATCTTGCTGACGGCCCATCGGTGCGGCAGGCATTGGCCTGGCTGCGCAGGACGATTCTGCTGGCGCGGGTGATCCGGACAACAGACGCTGGGCCTTCTGCGATCGGTTCAGCAATGAAACCGCCAGGCATCGCGGACCACGGGCAACCCACCGCAGTCCCGGCGTCCTTCGCGTAGCACGCTGGCCACCCGCATTCACTTCAGCATCAACTCCTGCAGCTCCATGCTGCCCGCCAGCTTGCGCATCACCTTGCGCTCGCCCGAAGCCGTGTCCATCTTGTGCTGATCCATCGCCATGAAGGCTTCGTACTTCTTCTGCACGTCGAGTTGCTGCGCGGTCGTCAGGTAGTCCTTGCTTTCGATCGCCAGGATCACATCGGCCTCGCCCTCGCGCGGGTTGTTCACGGCGAACACGTGGTACGAGATGATGTAGCCCTCCTTCTTGCCGAACTCGTTGGATTTCTTCCAGGTCTTGGCCAGGAAGTCCATGTAGTTCTCGAACTGGCCGGGCTCGATCTTGATGCTCGAGAAATTCCACACCGTGGTCGGCGTGTAGCTGGAACTCTGGGCGAAAGCGGTCGAGCCCAGAAACATCGTGGCCGCCGCAAAGACGCCCACCGTGACTTTTGCGATGTTCATGTCGATAGTCCCTCACCGTAGCCGCCGGTGATCGCGGTTGCGCGTTGTTGCGCCGGAAGACTATGCAGGACGGTCGGTTTCGCGAGTCTTTCATGCCGGGGCCGCTCGCCCCGAAGTGCCCTCAATCTTGAGGATGCGCACTGACCCGCACAGGACTAGGGCCGCGCACATCCACCGCAGACGCGTTCCGCCTTTTGCGCGATCATCACGGCCGCAACCTCTAGGAGACCTCCATGCGAGCCTGGCACTTCGGCGCAACGCTAACGCTCATCTTCCTCGCACTCGTGCCGGCTGCTCCGGCGGCTGCTGCCGCCAGACAGTCGGCCCTCGTTGACGCGGCGCAGCTGGCCAGCGCCCAGCAGCACGGCGCCATCATCTGGGACACCCGCTCCGCCGCCGCCTACAAGCAGGGCCACATCCCCGGCGCCGTCAACATCGGCGAGGTGACCAGCGCCCTGCGTGACGAGAACAGCGAGGACTACCTGCCGCTGCCGATGCTCGAACAGCGCCTCGGCGCCGCGGGCATCGATCCGCAGCAGGAGGTCGTCGTCTACGGCGCCAAGGCCAATCCGGGCGTGTACTTCGCGCTGCTGACGCTGCAGTACTTCGGCGCCAAATCACCGCGCATCTTTCATGGCGGCATCGAGGACTGGAAGGCCGAGAAGCGCGCGCTGAGCACGGAGCCCACCACCCTGCCCCCGTTCTCGCTCAAGCTCACGCCGCACCCGGAACTGATGGTCAGCACGGCCGAAGTCATCCAGCATGTGGGCGACTCGCAGACGCAGATCCTCGACGTGCGCTCGCCGGCTGAATACCGCGGTGAAGACATCCGCGCGATCCGTGGCGGGCACATCCCCGGCGCCATCTCGATCAACTATGTGCAGAACCAGGCCGACCCCGAAGCCGCCGGCAAGATCGCGAAGAAGCTGACCGACAACACCGATGGCCTCAACCTCAAGTCACCCGCCGCGCTGAAGGCGCTCTACAGCAAGCTCGACCCCGACAAGGACACCATCGTCTACTGCCAGAGCGGCGTGCGCGCCGCCGAGACCGCGACGATCCTGAACGAGCTCGGCTTCACCAAGGTGCGCGTCTACGACTCCTCCTGGCTCGGCTACGGCAACAAGCTCGATGCGCCGGCCGAGAACGTCAGCTTCTTCAACGTGGGCGCCATGCAAGCCCGGATGTCGGCGCTGCAGCAGCGTCTGGATGCGCTGGAGAAGGAAACCGCGGAGAAGGCAGCGCGATAGGCGGCAGCGCCGAAATTCCGTCGACAGCCCTCTGAAATCCGCGTGCAAATCTCACGCGGATTCGCGCGGCTTTTGTCGTCGTAACAAAAAGTGCCGCCGCTTGTACAGACAAAAAGATAGCAATCAGTAACAATTCGATACGGCCTGCAGTTCGGGCCTCGAAATAAATCTTCTGCTCAAGGCAAGCCCGCGCGAAAGCCGGGCACGCAAAGCCACCGGCCTAACGCGCTGTCCACGCTGACAGCGCCACGGCAGCGGAGCCGCCAGGAAAATCTCGCCCTTCTTTTTGCATGCATGCCGCATGCGGGCGTTTTGGCATGACTGTGAGCAGGCAACCTTCTTTCTGCTCGCACCATGATCACTTTCCTGACCCGCTTCCGCATCGGCCCGCGCCTGGCCGCCGCCTTCGCCATCCTCGTGCTCGGCTTGATCGGCATGGGCCTCTATGGCAGCTTCAACATCTCCTGCCTGGCCACGGATCTCGGCGAGATCAAGAACAGCCGCGTGCCCAAGGTCGAGCGCCTGGTCGAGATGGCCGACAACATCAACCTGATCGCGCGCCAGACCCGCAACATCCTGATCTTCGATAACCTCGAACGCCAGCAGGAATGGATTGCCAGCATCCACAAGGCTGTCGATGCCAACACAAAGCTCTTCGCGCTGGTCAAGCCCGAGATCCGTTCGGACGAGGGTCGCAAGCTGGTGGCGCAGGCCGAGGCGACGATGAAGATCTTCGACCAGGACCTGACCGACTTCCTCGCACGTTCGCAGGACGGTGATGTCAGCGTCGCCACCGGCCTGCTGGACCAGAAGCTGCGTCCGAGCCAGCTCAAGCTGACAGCACAACTCGACAACATCAAGAGCCGCGAGATCCAGCACCTGGGTCAACAGGCCGACCAGGCCATCGCCGCCTCGCACCGGGCCCAATGGATCGGCCTGGCCGTGATCAGCGCACTGATCCTGCTGTGTACCTGGATGAGCTGGCTGATCACGCGCTCGATCGTCGGCCCCATGCAGCGCGCCCTGCGCGAGGCCAACCGCATCGCCGAAGGTGATCTCTCCGCCAACCTGCAAGTGCGTGGCCGCGACGAAGCCGCCGAGATGCTGCAAGCGATGATGACCATGCAGGCCGGCCTGCGCGACATCGTGGCCGAAGTGCGCGAACTCTGCGACGCATGAATCTCGCGTCAAGACCAACGACAGCCGCGCCATCGACAGCAGCGCGACGACCCCGAACTTTCTCGTGCTGTTCGCGCCTCACTGCGCCATGCTCATCCACTCCACCTTCAACGCGTTATCCGGCCGCGGCACTGCGGTCACATTGCTGCGCATGGCCCAGGGAATCATCTGGCGGTGCAAGGGGATGACATGGATCTGCTGCTTGAACTCCGTCAGCGCGGCCTTGACCAAGTCCTCGCGTCGGGAGGGATCGGTTTCAAGGCTTGATTGGGCGGCCAAGGCGTCGAACTTGTCGTCGCGCCAGCCGTAGTTGAAGGCGCCGACGCCTTTCTCGCCGCGGTTGCGGAACACCGGCGTCATGATGATTTCCGGGTCCATGACGCCACCGCCCCAGCCGTACAGATAGGCGCTCGTCTCCAGCTTCTCGATCTTCGGGAAGAAGGTCACGCGCGGCATGGCGTTGACCTTCACCTTCACCTTGAGCTGGGCCCACATGGACGCCAAGGCGAGGCAGATCTTCTCGTCGTTGACATAGCGATTGTTGGGGCAGTCGAGCGTGAACTCGAAGCCGTCGGCGTAGCCGGCCTCCTGCATGAGCTTGCGTGCGGCGGCCAGGTCAAACGGCAGGCGGCCTTCGATCTGCGGATCCTTGTAGGCACCGGACGCGCCTGGCGTCAGGCCGCCGGTGGGTACGGACTGTCCGTTCATCAGCTTGAGCTTGATCGCCTCGATGTCGATGGCCTGGTAGAGCGCGCGGCGAACGCGCAAGTCTTTGAAGGGGTTCTTGCCGTCGGGCGCGTTCACGTACAGCGGCTGGTCGCGCAGTTGGTCGAAGCCGACAAAGATCAGACGGTTCTCGGGCCCGTCGATCACCTTGAGGCCTTCTGTCGTGCGCAGCCGGACGAGGTCGCGTGGTGGCGGGTCGAGCACGAAGTCGAGGGCGCCCGAGATCAGCGCGGCCACGCGAGTCGCGTCGTTGGCGACAGGCGTGAATTCCACCGCCTGCACATTGCCGCTGTACTCGCCCCACCAGTTGGGGTTGCGCTTGTAGCTGGTCTTGATGCCCGGCTGACGGCTGACCAGTATCAGGGGGCCTGTGCCGTTCGCGTTGAAGGTCGCGTAGCTTTCCTCCCCGCTCTTGCGGTCCAGCGGCCGCACCACGTGGTGCTCCTCGCACCATCGCTTGCTCATGACGTTGATGGCGGTGAGATGCTCGGGGAAGATCGGGTCGAAGTTGGTGAGCTGGAAGTCGACGGTCAGCGCGTCGACCTTTTTCGCGGTGCCGGTGGCATTGGCATAGGTCGCGAGCTGCGAGGTCAGCGCCTTGGCGCGCTCGAAGGAGAAGACCACGTCGTCGGCCGTGAACGGCGTGCCGTCATGGAACTTCACGCCGGGCCGCAGCTTGATGCGCCACAGCAAGGGGTTGATGCGGGTCCAGCTGAGCGCGAGCTGCGGAGCCAGCTTGAAATCGCGATCGCGGCCGACCAGGAATTCGTAGACCTCCGCGTTGATCATATTGGTCATGCTCTCGTTCTGAGAGTGCGGGTCCAGCGTCTGCAGGTCTCCCTGGCCGGCCCAGTGAAGTGTTTGGGCCTGCGCTATTGCGCCCAGGCACAAGCACACCGCGATCACGAATCGTTTCATCGCCGCCCTCCCATTTTTGTGGGCCGAGTGTAGGAGGCAAGGCAAGGCGGCGCCAGGGATTGGGGAGTTGGGACATTCCCCAGTCAAGGTGCCGGCGTGTCCTTGCGGGCCCGCTTCGAGCCCGTCGCGGCCGCGTCAAAGCGGCGCTCAATTCGGCACGCACCGAAGCATCGAGCCGCACTTCAGCCGCACAGTCCAGGCATGGACCACTCCCACATCAAAGCCATGCCCATCACATGCCTGATCCGCTACCAGATCGATCCGTTTCAACGCGAGGAATTCAAGCGTTATGCCGAAGTCTGGGGCCGCGTCATTCCGCGTTGCGGCGGCCATCTGCGCGGCTACTTTCTGCCACATGAAGGCACGAACGACATCGCCTGGGCGCTGATCGGTTTCGACAGCCTGGCCGCGTATGAGAGCTACCGGCAAGTGCTCCGGCAAGACGCTGAAGGTCGCGCCAATTTCGAGACGGCGCAGGCCAGGCGCTTCATCCTTCGGGAGGAGCGCAGCTGGCTTGAAGATGTACCCTTGGCGTCATGACGACTGTCTCCAAGCCCGCTCACGAACCGCGCCTGGCCCGCGTGGCCGCGATGATCGCGGACCCGAGCCGCTCGCGCATGCTCAGCGTTCTGCTGTCGGGCGAATTCGCGAGCGCCGGCGAACTGGCGCGCGCCGCCTCGGTCAGCGCGGCCACGGCGAGCGGGCATCTGAGCAAGCTGCTCGACGGCGGCCTGGTGGAGTGCGAGGCGCGCGGGCGGCACCGCTATTTCAGACTGGCCAGCGCCGAGGTGGCTCACGCGCTCGAAGCGCTGGCCCTGGTGGCCGAGCGCGGCGAGCACGACAAGAGCTGGGCGGCGCCCGCTCGGCAGAGCTTGCGGATGGCGCGCTGCTGCTACGGGCACCTGGCGGGCGAACTCGGCGTCAAGCTGTTCGATCAACTGCAGGCCTGCGAAGGCCTGCAAGCCGGCAGTGACGGCTACGAGTTGACCGCGACGGGCCAGGCCTGGCTCAGCGAGATCGGCATGCCGACGGTCACGCCGCAAGGCCGCCGCCGCTTTGCGTATGCCTGTCTCGATTGGTCGGAGCGCCGCGACCATCTGGCCGGGCAACTGGCCGACGAGATCTGCCGGCATCTGATCGAGCGCGCCTGGCTGCGACGCACCGAGGGCCGCGCGCTCGCGCTGACACCGACCGGCGTGCAGCACTTGTTGCCGCGCCTCACAAACAGAGCCGCGGGAAAAACCTAACGCCACGCTTAACCGGCATCAAGCCAAGCGGCTGCTGACCTGTCCTAGACTCGACCTTCTCAAGAGAGACAGCAGACATCAGCGGAGACCACAAGCATGCCCTGGCGGACCCACGAGGTGCAGAACCAGTTCGACGAACTGCGTGACTACAAGATCTTCAGCACCGACCAGGCCCTGCGCGAAAGCGTGCGCACCGCTCGCGCCGACTGGGCGCTCAACAGCCTCGAGAGTTTTGGCACCGAGCTCGGCAGCACCGCCAGCTTCGCGCAGGCCGAAGCCGCCAACCGGCATGCTCCCGAGCTGCACACCTTCGACACCCGCGGCCGGCGCATCGACAGCGTCGAGTTCCACCCCGACTGGCACGCGCAGATGGCGCGCTTCCGCCACGGCGGCTGGATCGCCCTGCCCTTCCAGGAACGCCGACCGGGCCGCTGGGCCGCGCATCTGGCGGCCTTCTACATGCAGGCGCAGGTCGAGTCCGGCTCCACCTGCCCCGCCACCATGACGACGGCCGCGATCCCGCTGCTGCAGCGCGAGCCCACCTTGTGGCCGCTGGTGGGCGACAAGCTGTTGAGCCCGGCGTACGACGCGCGCGACCTGCCGCTGACCGAGAAGACATCGATGTACATCGGCATGGGCATGACCGAGAAACAGGGCGGCTCCGATGTGCGTGCCAACACGACCGAGGCCATCGCCGTGGGTGAAGGTGGCCGTGGCGCCGAGTACCGCCTGCGCGGCCACAAATGGTTCTTCTCGGCGCCGATGTGCGATGCGCATCTGGTGGTCGCGCAGATCAAGGATGTCGGCCCCTCCTGCTTCTTCGTGCCGCGCTGGAAGCTCGACGGCAGCAAGAACCCCGTGCAGATCCAGCGCCTCAAGGACAAGCTCGGCAACAAGAGCAATTCCAGCAGCGAGGTCGAGTTCCTCGATGCGCAAGGCTTCCTGATGGGCGAGCTGGGTCGCGGCATCCCGACCATCATCGAGATGGCCAACATGACGCGCCTGGCCTGTGTGACCAGCAGCGCCGGCTTCATCCGCCAGGCGCTGGTGCAGGCGCTCGCGTATGCACGCCAGCGCAAGGCGTTTGGCCGCGAGCTGGCGCAGCAGCCGCTGATGCGTTCGGTGCTGGCCGATCTGGCGCTGGAGAGCGAAGCGGCCTTGGTGCTGGCGATGCGACTGGCGCGCGCTTTCGAACATGAGGACGATCCGGTCGAGCGCTTGTGGAAGCGTCTGGTCACGCCGGCCGCCAAGTTCTGGGTCTGCAAGCGCGCGGTCGAGCTCACCGGCGAGGCGATGGAGGTCTTCGGTGGCAACGGCTATGTGGAGACGGGCTCGATGGCGCGGCTCTACCGCGAGGCGCCCGTCAACTCGATCTGGGAAGGCTCGGGCAATGTGATGTGCCTGGACCTGATGCGCGCCTTCGCCAAGGAGCCCGAGGCGGTGTTCGATCTGCTGGAAAAGCTGGAGGCCGATGCCAACGGCAATGGCGCGGTCTCACGCGAGATCGGCCTGCTGCGGGGCCTGCTGCATGCCGCGCCCGACCAGTTGGAGGCGCGCGGCCGCATGGTGGCGCAGAAGCTGGTGCTGGTGACGCAGGCCGTGCTGCTGCTGCAGGTCTCGCCGGCCTGCGTGGCCGATGCCTTCATCGCCACGCGCCTGACGGACCCGGGCTGGGGTTGCGTGGTGGGGGCCATCGACCCGCAACGCGTGGATGTGGACGCCCTGCTCGCCCGCGCCTTGCCGACCTGATCTCTGCTCAGGGGTGATACCAGAGCCGCGCCTCACCGAGCGGCGTCTCGGGCGGCAGCAGCGGGTTCTTCAGCTCCAGGATCTGGCGCTCACCCAGGTTGGCGCGTTGGATGGAGGCGCCGAAGTAACGTTGAAACAAGGCTTCAAAGGAGCCGTCGCGAAGGGCTTTCTCCAGGCCGCGCGTGATGTCGGCGGCCAGCGCAGCATCGCGCTTGTTGACGAAAAAATACATCGCCGTCGGATAGTGCAGCGCCAGGCGCGGATCGACGGCAAGGCCGGCCTCCGTGTGCGATTGCAGCTCGCCCCAGATCTCATTCACCCCGCGCGGAAAGTAATCGATCCGGCCGGCGGCCAGCTTCAGAAACAGATCGCCGTAATGCGCTGATTCATCGACGGTCAGCCCGGCTTTGCGCAGAATGCTCGTGTCTGGCCAGTCGGCACCCTGGCCGGCGCGCAAGTCCTGCAAATCGGTCAGCCGGCGCAGATGCGCGAAACGGGCCAGGCTGTCCTGGCGCACCATCAGCAAGCGCCAGCCCAGCAAGCCGCGGTCGATCGGAATGCGGATGGGCAGCATGCTCTCCTCGCGCTCGATGGAGGTCATGGTCCAGATCACGTCCATGGCACGGCCCTGTTCCAGTTCGCGGATGGAGCGCGCCTGCAACATGAAAAACGCACTTGCTTGCAATTGTTCGTGTCGCCCCGCCTTGCTCAGGGCCAGGGTCAGCAGGTCTACTGGGTAGTCGTCACGGCGGTCGCCGATGCCCTCGGCCCGCGGGTAGACCAGGATCCTGTTTTCGGCCCTCGCCGGGGCCGCTTGCAACAATAATGCTGGCAACAGGCAGGCCAACAAAAACCCACGTTTGACGCGGGCCCGCAGAGCTAACACCATCATTCGGCTGACACGCATAATCTTCGGTGGCACTTCGCAACGAACGGCCATGGCAAAAAACAAATCGAGAAGAATCACCCTCTCACGTCTGATCCTGCTTCGCCTGGCTGTGGCCTACCTGTTGCTCGGCTTGGCAGTCTTCGGCCTGCAGACCTTGTTCGAGTATCGCGCACAGCGCGCCCTCATTGTCGGTGAGCTCGATCGCCTGGCCAACTCTTTCGGCCCGATCCTTTCCGCGTCGGCCTGGGACTTCCAGGAAAGCGCGGTCGCCGATATCGTCTCCGGCATCGGCAGGCATCCGGATGTTGTGGAGGTGCAAATGCGGGTCTCCAGCAGCTTTCCCTCCAGCCAATGGAACGCCGATGGGGCCGGCAGCCCGACCGAAAAGCTCAGCGTGCACTACCCGCTGAGGTTCGAGGACAAGTCAGGCGCCACCCGGTCGATCGGAACGCTGAGCATCGAGTCGAGCCAGGACATCCTCTGGGGTCATGTGATCGAGGAGCTGCGAAGCACCGCGCTGTTGATCGCCTCGCTGATGGCCGTGGTGGCGCTGGCCGTCTGGTGGTTGGTGCACCGCTCCGTGGTGCTGCCCCTGACCCATCTGGCCGAGCATCTGCAAGGTATTGACTCGCGCGAACTGCTCGACGCCCGAGCGATGCCACGCGCGCTGGGACGCGAGTTCGACATTCTGCGCCTGACCTTCGCGGGAGTGTTCCGCCAGGCAGCCCGGTCGCGCGCCCAACTGCAGCAAAGCCACGACGAGCTGGAAGCCCGCGTGGATGAGCGCACGCACGAGCTGCAGCTCGCCAACCGGGCCAAGAGCCAGTTCCTCGCGAACATGAGCCACGAGATTCGCACGCCGCTGAACGCCGTGCTGGGCATGCTGGCCCTGCTCAAGCGCAGCGAACTCCACCCGCGCCAGGCCGACTACGCGGTCAAGGGCGAAGGCGCGGCGCGCGCGTTGCTCGGGCTGATCAACGACGTGCTCGATTTCTCCAAGATCGAGGCCGGCAAGATGACGCTGGACCCGCAGCCCTGGCGCTTCGATCAGCTGTTCCGCGATCTCTCGGTGGTGCTGGCCTCGAATCTCGGCATCAAGCCCGTGGAGGTGCTGTTTGACGTTGACCCGCGCCTGCCCGAAGCCTGCGTGTTTGACGCGATGCGCCTGCAGCAGGTGCTGATCAATCTCGGCGGCAACGCGATCAAGTTCACGGGTGCGGGCGAGGTGGTGGTGGCCGCGCGCCTGCTGGAGCAGCACACGAACATGGTCCGCGTGATCTTTGAAGTGGTCGATACCGGCATCGGCATTGCGCCCGAGAACCAGGCGCTCATCTTCGAAGCCTTCACGCAGGCCGATGCGGGCACCGCGCGGCGCTTCGGCGGCACGGGCCTGGGCGTGGCCATCTGCCAGCGCATCGTCACGCTGATGGGCGGCGAGCTGATGCTGGAAAGCACGCTGGGCCTGGGCAGCCGCTTCCATTTCACGCTGACCTTGCCGCTGGCGCCAACGCTGACCGCGCAGGCGCCCGCGCGCAGCACGCCACGCAAGGTGCTGGTGGTCGACGACAACCCGATGGCGCTGGACATCCTGTGCCGCATGGCCGAGTCGCTCGGCTGGGAAGCCGCACGTGCGCTCAGCGCGCAGGCTGGCCTGGATCGGCTGTACCAGGCGCAGGCCGAGGGCTGGCCCTTTGAGGCGGCGTTTGTCGATTGGCAGATGGAAGGCATGGACGGCTGGGACCTGTGCCGCGCCGTGCGCAGCGGCCCGCATCCGGCGCCGGTGATCGTGATGGTGACCGCGCATGGCCGCGAGGAACTGGCCCATCGCAGCAGCGCCGACCAGGCCCTGCTCGATGGCTATCTGGTCAAGCCGGTCACGGCTTCGATGCTCGAAGAGGCGTTGCATTCGGCCCGCCAGGTCCCGGCCGCTGCGCAAGGCGTGTTGGAGCATCGGCTGCAAGGCTTGAGCCTGCTGGTCGTCGATGACAACGGACTCAACCAACAAGTCGCGCTCGAACTGCTCGAATCCGAAGGCGCGCGCGTGATGGCCGCCGGCAACGGCCGCGAAGCGTTGGAAGTGCTGGCCCTGCCGAGCATGAAGTTCGACCTGGTGCTGATGGACATGCAGATGCCCGAGATGGACGGCCTCGAAGCGACGCGCCGTCTGCGCCGGGACCTCGGCCTGACCGAAGTCCCCGTGATCGCCTTGACAGCCAACGCGCTGGCCAGCGATCGCGAGGCCTGCCTCGCGGCCGGCATGAACGCGCATGTGGGCAAGCCCTTTGATCTTGAAGAGCTGGTGACCGTGATCCGCACCCAGACGGGCCGCGCGGACGCCGCATCCGCCGGCTCCGCGGGCGCCGCAGGCAAGCTGCCGCCGCAAGCCGTGGACGCCGCGCAGTCGGCCGGCGTGCGGCTGTCCGAAGCGCTCGAACGCATGGGCGAGCAGAGCGCCATCTATGCGCGTTCCCTGCAGGTCTTTGTGGAGAGCCTGCCCGACATGGCGCGACAGCTGCATGCCGCGCTGGCCGGCAGTCAGACCGATCAGGCCCGGCGTCTGGCCCACAGCCTGAAAGGCCAGGCCGCGACGCTCGGCGTGGTGCGCCTGGCCGAGCAGGCCGCCGAGGCCGAACGCGCCTTTGGCCCGAACAGTGCCCACTCGCCCGCCGCGCAACGCGAGGTGAGCGACAAGCTGGCCGCCTCGGTGCTGGCCGCGCGTCCTTTGCTGGCCGGGCTGGTGCTCGCCCTGGCCACCGAAGATGAAGCCGAGCCCCCGTCGACCGACCACCACGCCCTGCGCGCCGCGCTGTCTACACTGGCCGAGGCGCTGCGCGAATCCGACATGCTCGCCACCGACCTGATGCTGGCGCTGCGGCAACGCTTCCACCACGAGCTCGGGGCAGAACTGAACACGCTGGACCAGGCCGTGACCAAGCTCGATTTCACCCACGCACTTGCTCAGGTCGACCGCTATCTGGAGGCCTACGCCGAATGACCATCGCCGCCACCGCCCCGGCCACCGCAGCGCGGCCCAAGCTGCTGGTCGTGGACGACGATCCCGTCAACATCCAGGCGCTCTACCGCGCCTTCGCCGAAGACCATCAGGTGCTGATGGCCACCAGCGGCAAGCAGGCGCTGGAGATGTGCCTGAGCCGCCAACCTGACCTCGTATTGCTCGACGTGATGATGCCCGACATGGACGGCTACGAGGTCTGTCGCCGCCTCAAGGCCGATGCCGCCACCGCCGACATCCCGGTCATCTTCGTGACCGCCCACAACGACACCACGGCCGAGGCCCTGGGCCTCGATCTGGGCGCGGTGGATTTCATCTCCAAACCGATCCATCCGAAGATCGTCCGCGCCCGCGTGCGCACGCAGCTGACGGTGAAGGCGCACGTCGATCTGCTGAGGCATCTGGCCTTCGTGGACGGACTCACGGGCATCCACAACCGGCGCCATTTCGACACCCAGCTGGCCACCGAGTGGAGCCGTTCGGTGCGTGCCGTCACGCCGCTGAGCGTGCTGCTCGCCGATGTGGATTTCTTCAAGCGCTACAACGACCACTACGGCCACCAGGCCGGCGACGATTGCCTGCGCCGGGTGGCCAGCGCGATGCGCTCGGTGCTCAAGCGCCCTGCCGATCTGATCGCGCGTTATGGCGGCGAAGAGTTCGCGTGCATCCTGCCCGATACCGACCTGGCCGGCGCGCTCACCATCGCCGAACAGCTCGGCGCCGCGGTGCGCGCCGAAGCCATCGCACACGCCTATTCCGATGCGTTCGAGCACGTCACCATCAGCGTGGGCGTGGCCAGCAAGACCGGCGTGGCCAGCGGCAAGGCGCAAACCTTGCTGCTGATGGCCGACGAACAGCTCTACCGGGCCAAGGACCAGGGGCGCAACCAGGCCTGCGGCAAGGCCGTGGTTCGGGAAGCGCCCCCGTTGTCTTGAGCCTCAGCCCAGCTGGAACGGCAGGCCGCGCGGCGTCTTGCCGGTCAGTGCGGCGATGGCGTTAGCAAAAGCCGGCGCGAGCGGCGGCAGGCCCGGCTCGCCGATGCCGGTGGGCGGCTCGTCGCTCGTCACGATATGCACCGCGATCGCCGGCATCTGCGGCATGCGCGCCACCGTGTAGTCGAAGAAGTTCGACTGCTGCACCACACCATCCTTGAGCGTGATCGCCGCGCCGGGCAGCGTTGTGCCCAGGCCCATCAGCGCCGCGCCCTGCACCTGCGCCTCGACGTTGAGCGGGTTGACCGCGCGGTTCACATGCACGCCCGCCGTCACGCGGTGCAGCGTCGGCTGGCCGTCGACGACCGAGGCTTCCACCACATAGGCCACGATCGACTCGAAGGACTCGTGCACCGCCACGCCCCAGGCCTGGCCGGCCGGCAGCTTGCGCTTGCCATAACCCGATTTCTCGACGGCCATGTTGAGCGCCGCCAGATGGCGCGGATGCTTGTCGCCGAGCAGCTTGCGGCGGTACGCGACCGGATCCTGCTTGGCAGCGCGCGCGATCTCGTCGACGAGCGTCTCCATCACATAGGCCGTGTGCGTGTTGCCGACCGAGCGCCACCACAGCACCGGCACGTTGAGCTTCGGGTGGTGAACATCGAGCGCCAGCGGCACGTCGTACGGCGTGTTGGCCACGCCTTCGACCATCGTCGAGTCCACACCGTCCTTGACCATGAAGTCTTCGAAAGGCGTGCCGCTGACGATCGACTGGCCGACGATGCGGTGCTGCCAAGCCAGCACCTTGCCGCTGGCATCGAAGCCGATCTCGGCGCGGTGCAAATGCATGGGCCGGTAGTAGCCGCCCTTGATGTCGTCTTCGCGCGTCCAGACCACCTTGATCGGCTCACTTCGCCCCGCCGCGCGCCATGCCTTGGCGACCTGCGCGGCTTCCATCAGATAGTCGGAAGTAGGCACCGCGCGCCGGCCAAAACCGCCGCCCGCCATCATGGTGTGGAAGCTCAGCTGCGCGGGCTTCAAGCCCATCACCGCGCACATCGTGGCCTGGTCGATGGTCTGGAACTGGCTGCCCACCCAGACCTCGGCGCCGCCGTCTTTGGTGAACTCGATCGTGCAGTTGAGCGGCTCCATCGGCGCATGCGCCAGGTACGGGAAGGTGTACTCGGCGCTGATCTTCAGCGGTGCGCCGGCCAGGGCCGAGCTGTCGTGCTTGACCGCCACGGCACCGGGCTTGGTGGCCAGCTCGCGGTACATGGCGAGCTGCTTCTCGCTGTCGATCTTCTCGACGCCGTCGGTGTTCCATTGCACCTGCAAGGCTTCACGCGCCTGCTTGGCCGGCCAGAAGGCATCGGCCACGATCGCCACGCCGCTGGCGCCACGGTCGAGCGGCACCTCGAACACCTCGATCACGCCCTTGATCGCCTTGGCGCGGCTCGCATCGAAGCTGGCCACCTTGGCGCCCCATACCGGTGGACGGGCGATCAGCACCGTCTTCATGCCGGGGCGGATCACGTCGAGGCCGAAAGTCTGCTTGCCTGAAGACTTGGCCGTGCCGCTGATCTGGCGTGTCGGGCGGCCGATGATCTGGTACTGCTTCGGGTCCTTCAAGCTCACCGTGGCGGGCACCGGCTGCGCCATCGCAGCCTCGGCCAGTTCACCAAAGCTGGCCTTGTGCTTGCCCGAGGTGACCACGCCATGCGCGACCTTGACGCTGGCCGGATCGACCTTCCATTGCGCGGCCGCTGCGCCCACGAACATGGCCCGCGAACGCGCGCCGAGCTCGCGGTACTGCTGCCACGAATGGTTGGTGCTCGAGGAGCCGCCGGTCATCTGGATGCCGAAGCCGGCGTCCTTGTACGCATCACCGGCGGGCGCCAGTTCGGCGCGCACCTGGCCCCAGTCGGCATCGAGTTCTTCGGCGGCCAGCATGGCCAGCGTCGTCGCAATGCCTTGGCCAAAGTCGAGGCGGTTGGTCAGCACGGTCACTTCGCCGTTGGCGGCCACGCGGATGAAGGCGGATGGTTGCTGGTTGTCCTTGAGGGCCGCCGGTGCGGCATTGGCATCGGCCGCCGAGGCGCCGAGCGGCATCACGCCGAGCGCAAAACCGCCACCGGCCGAGAACTTCAGGAATTGCCGGCGCTGCAGGCCGGCGTGTTGTTCGGCGTTGAACTGCCGCGCCATGCGGGCGATCAGATTGGAATAGCTCATGGTGCTCGCTCCGTTCAGGCCAAGGACTTGGCAGCGTCGTGGATCGCGACGCGGATGCGGGCATAGGTGCCGCAGCGGCAGATATTGCCGGCCATGGCGCCGTCGATGTCGGCATCGCTGGGCTTGTGATTGCCACGCAGCAGAGCCGTGGCGCTCATGACCTGGCCGCTCTGACACCAGCCGCATTGCGCGACGTCGTGCTTGACCCAGGCGGCCTGCACCGCCTTGCCGACCTTGTCGTCGCCGACCGCATCGATGGTGGTGATCTTCTGCCCCGCCACCGAAGAGATCGGCGTGATGCAAGAGCGCGTGGGCGCACCGTTGATGTGCACGGTGCAGGCGCCGCATTGCGCCACACCGCAACCGAATTTGGTGCCGGTCATGTGCAGGTGGTCGCGCAGCGCCCACAGCACCGGCGTGGAAGGATCAGCATCGATCTGCTGGTTCTTGCCGTTGATATTCAGGGTGATCATCGAGCGTTCCTCTTTTTCGTCAATTCAACAGGGCCAACAGAAAGAAGGCACAGAAGGCAACCGGTGACGATAGCAAGCAAACAATGTCCGACTAATCCAGGGGCCAAGGCATCGACTTCGGCAGCGCCTCCGCTTCCTCCTCGGTCGGCATCTTGGCGCTGTCGACCGCTCGCCACCAAGGATTCACGCGCTCCGCATGCGCCGGTTCGACGGCCTCGCCCAGGCGTGGCATCAGCAATTGCAGATCACGATGATTGGCCTCGGACAACAGCGCCTCGGCCGGCGCATCCCAGGCATGCATCGCCAGGTTGAAAGTGCCCCAGTGCACAGGCAGAAAGGTGCCGCCCCCGAGCATGTCGAGCGCATGCAAGGCATTGCCCGGCCCCAGATGGATATCGCCCCAGGCCGGATGGAAGGCACCCACTTCGAGCATCACCAGATCGAACTTGCCCATACGCTCGGCAATCGTCTTGAACTGATCGGTCAGCCCTGTATCGCCGCTGAAGAACACCGAATGTTTGGACGTGCGCACCGACAGCGAAGACCACAGCGTCGCATTGCGATCCTTGAGCCCGCGCCCCGAGAAATGCTGCGAAGGCGTTGCGGTCACCGTCAGGTCGCCGAGGCTGAAGCTCTCCCACCAATCGAGCTCATGGATCAGCTCCGGCGCCACGCCGAAATATTCGAGATGCGCGCCCACGCCGAGCGAGGTCACGAAGGGCACGCCCATCTTGGCCAGTTCGCGGATCGTCGGGTAGTCCAGGTGATCGTAGTGATCGTGCGAGAGCAGCACGAGATCGATCTTGGGCATCTTCTTCAAAGGCACCGGCACCGGCTGGAAGCGCTTCGGCCCGGCGAGCTTGGTGGGCGAGGCGCGCGGGCCCCAGACCGGATCGGTGATCAGCCGCAGGCCGTCGATCTCGATCAGCACGGTGGAGTGACCGAGCCAGGTGGCGCGCAGGCCGGACTCCGGCGGCTTGCTCCAGGCATCGTGCGGATCGAGCGAGGGCAAGGGCGTGAGCGGCACGCGCCGCTCGCCGCCGCACAGGAAGTCCGAGATCGAGGGCATCTGCGCCGCCGGATCCTTGCGCCCCGGCCCCGTGGGCTGGGTGTTGCGAAACCCGTTGCCGGCCCATTGCGCGGAAGCCTGCATCCGCTCGAGCCGTGCGCCGGCTGCCTTGCTGCCCAAACTTTTCATCTGAGTCCGTCCTTCTTGGCGATGAAGCTTGGACGATAACTCAGCCGCGCGCCTCGCGTTGCCGGAGGCGCGCAGGCCCTAACGCCTGAATCGCATGGACAAAAGCAATGCGCCGCTCAACGCCATTCGTCGCCTCGAACAATCGCCACACCGTTGGTCGCGGTGCCGTTCAAGGTCGCCATGCCGCTGGCCGTCATATTGCCGTCCTGGTCGACATTGAACACCGTCACGTGCGAGACCGTGCCGTTGCTGTCGATCACAGCGGCCAGGCCATCGTGATACGCAATGTCCGTCGGGTTGCCATTGAACTGGGCGACCACGGCCGCGTCTTGCACGATCTTCTGGCCGTACACCGCGTAGCGCGACACGCTGCGGCTCGGTGAGTTGGCCGAGAACAGGAACGGCCCGTCCAGCGCCAGCCAGCAAGGCGCATGCTGCGTGACCGAGGGCGTCGTCGTGAGGACCGTGCCATTGCGAACCAGGCTGGTTTCGTCGGCATGCGCCAGCGTCACATAAGCGTCATCACCGCGCGTGACCAGGCCCAGCGGCGTGTCGATGTTTGCAGGGATGTTGGCCACCATGCTCACACGCCCGACGATGGAGCCACTCTGCGAAAGCTTGACGGTCTCTACGGCGTTGCTCTTTTCAGTGATGATCAGCTGGCCCTTGAGCACGCCGACCTGGCCGGCCGATCCGTCCGCATGCAGCAGTTGCGCCTGCCCGTCAGCCGATGGGTTGACGCCCCAGGGCCCGACCGCGTGAGACTCCACCGTCGTTCCCGTCAGCACATACAGATGATGGGCTCCGAAGGCCACGCTCACCGGGCTGCCGCTCGTCTGGAACACGCGCTCGACACGGAAGAATCGGCCATAGCCATCGGGCGCCAGCACGGTCACATTGCTGGAGCCGAAATTGACGACAGCGACGCGGTCTTCACCGGTGGCGATGCCACCCGCATTGCCGGCCACGCCGCCCTGCCCCTGCGTCGCGATCTGCTTCAGCAAGGCGCCGCTCGAATTGAACACGAGCAGATGGTTGGTCGCCGTGTTGGAAGCCGTCAGGATCAGCGCCCCCTCGCGCGGCGCGTCGGCCCACGCCGACACCGCTCCCAGAACGCCGCCCATGAGAAGCAGGGCCGCCGCTGCGGCCTTGGTCATTTGATGGTTCATCGCAATCTCCAGTTGAGTGAATGAGTGAACATCACGGCACCAATAGGGCCGTGTGCAGGGCTGGTTGATCGCCCTGCCGCTCATAGTCGACTGGCACCGTCCGACCTTACGGACCGGTGATGCGAAGTGCGCTGCTTTACACAACGACACAACGCGGGAGTTCGCTCAGCCGCCGGCGAAGAAGAGGTACGAGGTGAGCCGAAGGGACTCCCCCTAATTTGGAGTGTGAACTCTCCGCCCAAATTCACGAGGAGCTCGCAGAATCGGTCGCAGCGAAAGCGGCTCGCAATCTGCGCGAGCGAATGGCACCGGCCCGACTCAAGGCCAAACGACTCGGCGAAGACCGCTTCAAGGCGAACCATGCATAGATCTTCACTGGCCAAGACTCTCTATCTCATCTTGGGCGCATCGACATTTCCAGCGTTCGCGAATAGCGGCGAATCCATGACACTGAATGAGCTGATGTTTGATGGGAAAGTTGTTTCCGTCGCGATCACAAAACCGCCCTTCGTCACCGCTTTCGTGGTCGCCCCAAGCGAATCCGATATCCGATCGATTGGATGCGTATATTTTTCAGCCGGTGCCGCTCAAATCGCGGATCTGGAAAAGTCGATGCAGCGGTTGAAATATTCAAGCACCGACGTAGCGCGACGCTTCGAGATTGCCGGCCTTATCGACATCAGATATGCATCCAATCGAACCAAGACGCTGCTCCTGGAGACGAACTATTCGAACGTTGCGACCACCAGCTTGAAAATTGGGGCGCAGGACTATCAGGTAGACAGGCAGCTCTGGCCGAGCATTGAAGCCTGGATTGAGAAAAACAGCATCGACGGCACTGGCAGGGATTGCAGTTCCGGACGCTCGACAGAAGGCTCGGCGGACAAAAGAACGCATCCATCAATGCGGCTCTACTTCTCGTCTACCGATTAATTTCGCCGAAGCCCGTAACGACGAGCGTCTGAAACCCAATGGCCATAGCAGCATCCCCACTTGCCGGCGGGGTCGCTTACGCGCTTCACAAACGGAACTGGCACGGCAGTGCAATGGCCGTGGATATGCTCGCGGTGATCTTCCTTGTACTGGGCCTGCGGTAGCGGCAACGTGTCATGCATCGACAGGTACAGGCGAGCGAGATCACCCGACTGGCTCAGAACGCCAGCGCGGGCTTCGCCACCATCAGATAGAACACCACCACCATCGCGATGAAAGCCGGATAGCCGAGCCGTTCCCATAGCTTGGCGTAGTCCCAATACTTCTGAGGCAATTCACCGCCGCCCTGCTCACTCACGGTCTTGAGCATCGCCGCCATGCGGATCTGCAGCCAGACCACGGGCAGCCAGCAGATGCCGGCGAACACGAAGAGCACGAGGGCCGCGAGCAGCCAGCCGGAATCAAGCGGCCAGCCGGCCATGTGCGCGAGCGCAAGACCGCTGATCGGCTGGATGATCACCGCCGGCGTGGTGAACCACCAATCGGCGCGCACCACCAGCCGCGCCACCACGGTTTGCGCTTGCAAATTACCGCTGCGATTCACGAAGAACATGTAGAAGGCCGAGCCGAAGCCGGTGCCGACGAGCAGCACGCTGGAGATCACGTGCAGGGTCTTGATGAGGGCGTAGAGGTTCATGATGTTGTTGGTGTTCTTGTCAAAGCTCGGTCAAGCGTGAGCAGTGCTGCCGCGATGGGCAGGTTCTTCAGCAAGGGGCCGAGCGGGTTGAGCCACAGGCTCGGCAGCAGGACGGTGGCGATCACGGTCATGGCGACCATGCCGATCAGCGCGACGCGGTAGGACAGGCGTCCGGGCCGGAGCCACAGTGCGAGGCCGACCACCGCATCGAAGGCTGCACCCAGCAGGATCCACGCATCGCGCCAGAACGGCGAGCCCATGCCGGCCGCTTCGAGCATGGCGTGGCTCTGTCCGTGCCATTCGATGACGCTGAACACAGCGGTTAGCAGCCAGGTGGCGATCAGCGATTTGCGCAGGAGGTCGAGGTTCATGGTGTCGTCTTGAGAAAGTCGCGTGGATCAGCGGGCACGCGGCCCAGCAGCGCGGCGAAGGGCTTCACGTCGCCCACGTTGTCCTGGGCCAGCAAGGCGTGCGTCTGCGAGCCCCAGGGCGTGACGGGCACGGCATCGCCCAGGCGCAGGCTCACACGCGTCATCCACTCGGGCAGCGTCAGCATGCGCGCCGAGCCCTTGCCGATCTGGGTGCGGAGCGTGGCGATGAATTCGCTCAGGCGCAGCGCGCGTGGCCCCACACATTCGACCAAGCCTTTGCGATCGGCGGCGCGCGTGAGCAGCGCCTCGACGGCTTCGGCCAACTCGCCCACACGCAGCGGTTGCACCTTGCCGTTTAGCACTGCCGCCGGCAACAGCAGGACAGGCAAGCGCGCCAACAGCAAAAACAGATCCGAGCTCGCACCGCCCGCGCCGAAGATCACGCT
This sequence comes from Burkholderiaceae bacterium, assembly GCA_036500605.1. Lineage (GTDB taxonomy): Bacteria > Pseudomonadota > Gammaproteobacteria > Burkholderiales > Burkholderiaceae_C > JAFALK01. The sequence goes on along the minus strand of DASYBU010000015.1, from coordinate 39,607 downwards.
GGGCCGCAGCACCACACCGTCGAGCCGACCTTCGGCCGTGATCTGCAGCAGCCACGCATCGGCCGCGCGCTTGCTGGTCGCGTACGGCGTGTTGCCGTTCTCGATGCCCAGGGCCGAGATCTGTACGACGCGGCGCACACCGGCGCGAGCGCAGGCCTCGAACAGCGCGCAAGGCGTTTCGGTGTGGACGCATTCGATCGGCCGCCGCGCCGTGTCGCGCAAGACACCGACCGCATTGACGACCGCGTCGATGCCAACCAGACGCGGCAGCCAATGCGCCACTTCGATGTCCTTCGCGAAGTCCATCGTGGCCGAGGTGCCTTCGACCACCTCCAGGCCCGCTGCCTTCAGCCGCGCCACGATCTGCCGGCCGACGAAGCCGCGGGCGCCGCAGACCAGGACTCGTTTCATGATGAGCTCGCGATCTTTGCAATCGGGCCAACGACCGGCACTTGGCTCGACTGCACCTGGTTCCACACATTGCGCGCGATGAAGGCGATGGTCACGAAGACACCGGCCATCACCAGCCACAGATCGCGTTGCAGCGAGCTCACGAGATCGGCCTCCGCGTTGAACACGCCGAAGGTCAGCATCAACAGTTCGGTGCCGCAGATGGCCAGCAGATACGCGCTGCGCACCCAGAACTCGGCGCCGCCTTCGGCATCGCACAGGCCCACCAGAACCTTGACGAGGATGGGCCGCAGATAACTGACCGCCACGACGGGGCCGGCCACCCCGACGACGAGCGAGAGGAAGAAGAGAAAGGTGTTCATGATGAAGTTCTCCTTGAGTTGAACAGTGAGGTTCAGAGTTCGCAAGCCTTGCCGGGCTCGCAACGGCGGCTGGCGGCACGCTCGGCCGCGCGACGGATCGCCGTCTCGAAAACCGCGTGACTGAGCCAGCGCGGGATGCGATGGCGGTTGCGCGCCAGCACCGGATAGCCGCGCTCGGCCAGGCGCTTGAGCGGCGGCACCTTCAGCAGGCCGCTGACCCAGCCGAGCCCGACCGCTTCGTACGCGAGACGGAACACTTCAACGCCGCGGATCACCGTGCCGTCGGCCTGCTGAGCGTGAATCAGCTCCATCAAGTCTTCGAGCTTGGTGCCGGGCGGCAACTCCTTGAAATCCGGCGCCGAGACGTCGACGAACTTCAGCAGCCCGTCGGTGTTGCGCAGCATCAGGTTGGTCATCTCGCCGTTGCACAGCGCGCAGGCCGCTTCGTAGTAAAGCGTGAGGGGATAGACGCTTCGATCAATGCTTCGATCGATGCTCCGATCAAGATTTTTCATATTCACTCCTTTTATTCAGTAACTTCTGTATACAGAGAAACATGCGGACAAAAAAAGGGGCTAAGCCTTGCCACCCTTTTTGGAGGACGCGGCTGCCTTGGCCGCCTGCTTGGCCGCGGGCTTGTCAGTGGAATCAGCAGCTTCATTGGCGCTGCCGGGCCGCATGAACTTCTGCACCGCCGCGCCCATGCGCATGACCTTCTCAAGCGTGGACGGGGTCAGGCGCAGCATTTCGTCGGACCAGGTGCCCAGCGTCTCCATGAAGCGCAGCGTCTCGCGGATGCGGTCCTGCGCGTCGGGCGATTCCTGGGCGAAGGCCGGCTCGGCCACCAGTTCGCCGAGCATGCGCACCGTGGGCGTGAACTCGCGTTCGCGCCTCTCGCGCACGATGGTGCGGAACAGCTCCCACACATCGCTGGAGGTGTCGAAATAGTCGCGCCGGTCGCCCAGCTGATGCGTCACGCGCACCAGCTTCCAGTTCAGCAGTTCCTTGAGGCTGTTGCTGACGTTGGAGCGCGCGGCGCCGAGGGTGTCGGAAATCTCTTCGGCCGTGAGCGGCTTGCCGTGAAAGAACAGCAAGGCGTGAATCTGCGCGACGGTGCGGTTGACGCCCCAGGCATTGCCCATCTCTCCCCAGTGGAGGATGAAGCGGCGGCCGGTTTCGGTGAGGTCCATGGCGCCATTCTGTGTTCGTCAGTTATTTCTGTCAAGACAGAAATTCAACGCTCGGCGGGCACCACATCCTGGATCGCGCGCATCGGGGTCAGCAAGGCGCCGAGCGTGACGATCGCCAGCAACGCCAAGCCGCAGACCGTGAACAGCGTGGCCGGCGTGAGCACTCGCAGCGCCGCTCCAGCCGCCGCAGCCGCCAGCGGCGCCAGGCCCATCACGATGAACATGAAGACGCTCATCGCGCGGCCCAGCATGGCCTGCGGCATGCGCTGCTGGATCCAGGTCATGAAGGCGACTTGCACAAAGCCGGCCATCGCGCCGAGCGGCGCCAGCAGCGCCACGCCCTGCCAGGCCGCATGCACATGGCCAAAGGGCAGGAACAGCAGGCCGGCCATGCCGTCGATCAGCAGCAGCGTGCCGCCGAGCGAGCCCAGGCGCCAATGCTTCTTGAGGCCACCGAGCATCATGCCGGCAAGCATGCCCAGGCCGTGGCCCGTCAGCAGCAGGCCAAGTGCGGCGGCGCCGCCGGACAGCTGCGTGCTGGCCAGCACTGGCAGCGCCACCTGGATCGGCCCACCGACGAAGATGCTGACGGCCGCCACATAAAGGCACAGCGTGCGCATCAGCTTGTCGTTCCACATGGCCAGCATCGCATCCGCAATGGAGCGCAGCAGCGGTGGTTTTACGGCCGGCGTCGTCACTTCGTTCAGACGAACCCGCGAAAGCGTCCAGGCCGAGAAGGCGAACGAGGCTGCATCAAAGCCGAAAGCCAGCGCCAGGCCTTCAAGACTCGCATCACCGAAGAAGGCAATCATGCCGCCGGCCATCAGCGGCCCGAGCAGCATGCTGAGCTGGCGTGCGCTCATCATCACGCCGTTGGCGCCTTGCAGCAGCGTGGGCGACAGGCTGCGCGGCAGTACCGCGCTGCCGGCCGGAAAACCGAAGGCGCTGGAAAGGCCCAGCAGCAAAGCCATCGCATAGATCGCCGGCATGCTGACGACGCCGAACACCAGCCCTGCCGCCAACAGGCCCAGCAGCGCCATGTTGACGAGCTTGCTCAGCATCAGCACCTGCCGCGGCGAGTAGCGATCGGCCAACGCACCACCCACGAGGATGAAGATCGCGCGCGGCAGGCTCATCACGGCCAGCACGGTGCCCAGTGCCAGCGAGTCGCCCGTCAGGCGCAGCACCAGCCAGGGCAAGGCAATCAGGGTGAACTGGTCGCCCAGCATCGAGATCACGCCGCCGCCGAGCAACCAGCGGAAATTGGCGTTCGCGAACAGCTCGGCCTTGTTGGCGGTGGTCCTGTTGGTGTTGTTCATTTGGCTGCCTCCACCGCACGGTTCATGAACGTGACCTCGGCCTTGCTCAGGCCCATCGCCTCGCGCACGGCGGGTTCGTTCTTCAGCATGGCCTTGGCCCGCTCGCGGGTCGCGTCGTCCTGCGGGAAGCCCTCGCCCAGCGCCATCCAGCGCCGCGCCAGCGCGATCGTGGCCGGCGCGTCGGGCTTCACGCCGCTGGCTGCAGCCGCCCGCCACTCGGCGAGCAGCGCGGTGATCTTGAGCTTGATCTGCTTGAGGCCTTCGGGGCCAAGCAGCGTCTGAGCTTCCCGCATGCGCTCGATCTCCTCGGCACTGAAATAGCGTTCATAGACCTGCGCCATGCTCATGGCCTTGAGCAGTTCGTCGGCCAGTTCGTCGCCGCCCTCTTCCAGGCGCTTTTCCACGCGCAGCAGCATCTTCACGAGCTTCTGCTGCCGTGCCAGCTGCACCTCGAGCGCAGCGCGCTGCTGCGCCACCACTTCGGCCAGCGGCGGCGCCTTGGGGCCGAGCATCGGCTCGATCTCCTTCAGCGCCAGGCCCATCTGCCGGTAGGCGAGGATGCGGTGCAGCGTCTGCACATCGGCTGCGCTGTAGAGCCGGTAGCCGGCCTCCGTGCGGCCTGAGGGCTGCAGCAGGCCGAGCTTTTCGTAATGGTGGAGCGCGCGGACGGTCAGTCCGCTGCGCTTGGCAAGGTCACCAACGGTGTATTCCATGAAGAAGATCCTCTGTTCGCTCGATGCGATGGGCGGATCTTCAAGCCTGACGTAAGGTGAGGGTCAAGCCCCGGCGGCGACTTTCTTGCGGCGGGTGCGCGACACCCCGGCGAGCGCGGCAAGGCCAGTGAAGACGATGAGCCAGCTCGCGGGCTCGGGAACAGCCGCGACCACAGAGACTGAGTCGCCTTGGCCGAACAGGTAGAGCCGGTCATAGGCTTGCTCGGTAGAACCGTCCGAGTAAGACAGGATCGTGGCGCTGAACTGCACGCCTGTAAAACTGATGTTGCTGGTCGGATCGTCCAGAAATTCATAGTGAAAGAAATCAACGCCGAAACCGTTGCCGTCGGAGTGAGAAGCTCTGGGAGTCGGATCATGCGCAGCCCCTTGCAGACCGGCAAACGCCATGGAGCCAAACAGCTGGGTCGTGATCGAGATCCCGGGCCCCGAGGGTTGCACTCCGAGGCCCACAACAAACGGACTCTCGATCAAGAGCGCTTGACCCGGCAAGAAGCTGAGGTTCACGTCCAGGGTATCGCCCACTGCAAGCGTGAATGGCGGCCCCGAATAAAGATAGGGCGAGGTGCCGTTGCCGATCGTCGTTGCATCAACCACTTGGTTGATCACCACCGTATTGGCCTGAGCCCCCGCCGAAGCGGCCAGCACCGCAGCCGCCATTGCAAAGCGAATCATCCCGTTCTCCCTGAATGCCCGCGCGACGTTGCGCTGCCACGGCGCACTCTAGCCCGGAGATTCAGTGCCGCGGCCCCGGCATCCTGAAAACTGATGAGAGGGAAATCACTGAGCCAGGAGGGGCATCAAGCCCCCGCAGCGTGCCACAGCGCGGTGTGTAGTTTTTCTTCCCAGACCGCAAAGCTGGAGAAGCGCCCGCGGTTGCGGGTGGGCTCGGCCGCGTGCCCGCCCATCACGTAGACGATGCCCGATTGGCGCGCCGGATCGAACATCAGGCCGGCTTGCAGACCATAGGCAAAACCGAGGTGGCCCCAGGCGAACAGGCCGCCTTGCGGACGCAGGCGATCGCCCCAGCCGGGGCCGCTGCGATCGATGAAATGCTGGGCGCCGAGGCCCCAGGCCTGGAACTCGCCGCCGAAGTTGTCGCCGTTGGCCAGCGTCAGCTCATGGCGCCAGCGCTCGCTCGTGAGGGCTTCCACGCTCTTCGCGCTCAGGAAAGGCTTGCCCTCGTGAGCGCCGCCCTTGAGCAGCATGGCGGCCACGCGGCCCAGGTCCTGCACGCGCGTGCGCAGGCGCCCCTGCGGGCCGAAGACCGTGCCGTTGGTGCCGGGGACATAACTGTCCAGCCCGACGGTAGGCTTGAGCGGCTCGGCCAGCCAGTCGTCGGCCTGGGCAACCCAGGGGCCGGCGGCGTTCCAGACTTCCTTGCCTTCCACGACCTGCTGCTTGCGGTAGAGCGTGGCCACGTTGGCGCGCTCGGTCTCGCTGAAGCTGTCGGCATTGAAGCCGCCGCTCATGCCGAGGGGTTTGAGCACCAGCTCACTCATCAGCACATCGAAGCGCTGGCCGCTCACCTTCTCCATCACCGTGGCCAGCAGGCCGTAGTTGAGGTTGCAGTAGGTGAAGAAGCCGGGGCCGTGTTCCTTGTCCCAGCTCTTGCTGTTGCGGCCGAGCTCGTCAACAAGCGAGGTCTTGATGTCAAAGGCGATGCCGCCTTCATCACGCAGCGAGGACTGGTGCGTCATCAGGCTGCGCACCTTGATCGGGTCGTGCGGGAAGGCCGGGTTGCGCAGCGGCTTGCCGAGCAGATCGCCGACATCGGCTTCCAGATCGAGCTTGCCCATTTCGGCGAGGCGCAGCGCGCCCAGGCCCGTCACCAGCTTGCTGATCGAGGCGACGCGGAACAGCGTTTCTTGCGTGACCGGCAGATCGGGGCCGTAGTGGCGCTGGCCGAACTGCGCTTCATGCACCACGCGGCCGCCACGCAGGATCAGCACGGAGAGGCTGGCGAGCGGGAATTGCGCGTCGTTGACGAGGGCCTGAAGCGCCTCGTCGAGTTGCGGCTCGGCGGCATACACAGAAGAAGAAAAAACAGGCAAGGCCAGCGCGCCCGCGGCGGCCAGCAGTTCACGGCGTTGGATCATCAGGGGTCCGATTTAGGCAAGGGCGGCAAGGCCACCAAGGAAGGCAAGGAAACGCGCCCTTTGGAGAAGTCTTCAATCATGCGCACCACGAGATAAAGCCGTGGCGCGATGCTGCTGACCAGAATGTACTCGGCGTCACGCGTGTGCGCGCCCGAGCCTTGCACGCCGAAACGCTCAACGACCGGCCCCTTGGCCTGGAGGGCGGCGAAGGCTGCGTCGGTGCCGCCGCCGTTGGCTTCGTCTTCCACCTCGAGCGTGCGGCCGAGTTCCTGGTAGATGCCCACGGCATGTGCGGCAAACGCCTCGCTCACCGGCGTCGACTCCATCGGCGGCCGGCGACGCTCGAACACGAGCGAAACGCGCGCCTCGGGCAGCAACTGCTTCTGCATGCGTTCGCGCATCGCACGCTCGACGGCCTCGTAGTCGCGCACGCGCAGCACGCGGATGTCGGCCTCGGCCGAGGCTTCGGGCGGGATCATGTTGCGCACGATGCCCGCCTTGGCCATCGTCCAGTTGACGCGCACGCCGTTGTCCACGTCGGAGAGGTCGCTCATCTGCAGGACCTGGTGCGCTAACTCGTAAAGTGCATTGACACCGAGGCCCGGCCCGCTGCCCGCATGCGCGGCTCGGCCCATCACCTTGAGCCGCGCGGAAGCGATGCCGGCCGTGGCCAGCGAGAGCCGATCATTGCGGATGCCCGAGCCCTCGAAGGACATCACCGCATCATGCTCGGCGCCCAGGCGGGCGATCATCGCGCGCGAGCCGGGCGAAGAGATTTCCTCGTCGCCGTTGAACAGCACGGTGATGCGGCCGTAGTCGTCGAAGCCGCGCGCCTTGAGCAGCGCCAATGCGTGCAGCACGAGCGCCAAGCCTTGCTTGTCATCGGCAATGCCCAGGCCATACGCCCGATCGCCGCGGACGCTGAACGGCTGTTGCGCCAGCAGGCCCGCCGGATAGACCGTGTCCATGTGAGCGATCAGCAGCAGCGATCGGCTGCCTTTGCCGCGAAACGTCGCCCGCACCATGCTGCCGATCTTGTCCGGCGTGTCTTCCATGCGATAGGGCTCATCGGCCGGCAGGATCTCGACCTCGGCGCCCAGCGCCTTGAGCCGCGCGGCCAAGACGTCAGCGATCTGCTTGAGCTTCTCGGGTTCGTGGCTGCCGCTCTCGATGCTGACGAGTTGCGACAGCGTGCCAAGCATCGGCTTGACCTCGGCTTGCGCGGCGGTGAGCAGGCGGGGGTCTGGGGCACACCAGGCGCTTGCATGCAGCGCGAGCAGGAGAAGCAGTAGGGGGAAGCGCATCAGCTCATGGTTCGCGGGGCGAGCGCTTGAGTCTAGTACCTCGCACAAGCGCCTTTGTTGCTGACTGTTGATTTGGGGATTGCGGATTGAGACCCTGAGATCAAAGTCGAGACCGATTCCTTCAAGGCCGTTCACCCCTGAAATCTCATGAATCCAGCCCGACCCGCTCACGTGTTCCTTGCCTTGCTCGCCCTGCTGATCAACTCTGCAAGCTGGGGTGCTGACACGATCTCTCTTCGCGACTGGCGTGCCGCCCACATCTCCACCGATGCCGTGAAACTGCCGTCGTTCATCATCATCCAGGCAGGCGACCGCGTCGCGCACCTCGAAGAACCCCAGCTGTTCACCCGCTCGGATCTTGTCTTTACGGATCTCGAAAAGGAGATGCCCGTACGCGTCGCTCGGCTGAACAGGCGCCTTGCCGAGTTGCTCACAAGCCCACCCAGCGTGGAAGCCAGGCGCGCTGAGCAGATCTTTCTCAGCTTGAAAGACTTGGCCTCGGAGCGCCCTGACTTGAGCGCTCTGCTCAGGTCAGCCAGTCCTGTCAAAGTGATCGTTGTTCATAGCCTTGAAAAGAGCACTTGCAAGGCGAAAAGTTTTGACCCGGTGGCCATCCAACTTGCGGCTGACGCTTGTGTCGACCTGCGCGTTCTCACGCATTGAAGCTGCGGCCAAGGCCGTTCAATTCGTCAGGTGAGATGCGCCAGCCTGGGTTCAGTGAACCAGCGCGACCCACTCACCCGCGCGCTCATAGCCTTCGTAGATGCTGATCGCGAGATCACGCAAACCCGCGTGGTCGCTGCGGTAGGCTTCGGCGAGGCGTTCGCAGGCGTAGAGCTTGTCGTAGACCATGCGGATCGGCGAGATCATGCGGCCTTTCAAGGCCATCAGCTCCTGGAAGCGCAGCAGCTGGTCCATCGCGACGGGGCCGGCGATCGGCGAGGCCAGATCGACCGAGCTCTGCGGGCGCAGCGCCGGATCCACGGCCTGGCCGCCGATGCTGTAGCTCAGCTCGGGCATGTCTTCGGGCAGCAGATGCAGGGGAATGATCATGGCGCCCTCATGATCGTCCCGCACTCCGAAATCTAAAGCCCGAAAAGCGCTGGAATTCCGGCCTATTTATGCCGGCCTGATTCCTGGCTCACCGACTCGCCGATTCATTCACCCTCTTCGCTCGTGCGCGCGACAAAGCCGGCCAGTTGCTCGCACCATTGCGCCGAGGCCAGCGCCGTTTCGGACAGCGCGTGCACCTCCACGCCGGCATCGGCCATCATCTTGTTCGAGGCTTCGTTGGCGGCGCTGTGGTGGTCCTTCTTCTCCAGATAGACCACGCGCTTGATGCCGACCTGGATGATCGATTGCGTGCAGCGCGGGCACGGAAACTGGGTGGCGTAGATCGTGCCGCCGGTCAGCGGCAACACCACGCAGTTGAGGATGGCGTTGACCTCGGCATGCACGATGTAGCTGTGGCGCGAGGCCAGCGGGTCGCTGTCGTCGTCCTGCCAGTAGCTGGGGTCGGTATCGTCGCAGCCGCGCGGCAGGCCGTTGTAGCCGACGCCGAGGATCTTGTTGTCGGCGCTGGCGATGCAGGCGCCGTTGCGCTTCTTCGCATCCTTGGAACGCGCGCCGGCCAGCAGCGCCACGCCCATGAACATCGAGTGCCAGTCGATCAACGATACGTTCTTGTTGCTGCTGCCTTCGGTCATGCAATGCTCTCCCAGCCCTTGTTGGCCAACTGGTCCGCGCGCTCGTTGCCCGGATCGCCCGCATGGCCCTTGACCCAGCGCCACTCGACGCTGTGCAGCTTGGCCAGGGCGTCGAGCCGCTGCCACAGATCGGCGTTCTTGACCGGCTTGCCGTCGGCGGTCTTCCAGCCGCGGCGCTGCCAGCCGCCGATCCATTCGGTCATGCCCTTGCGCACGTATTCGCTGTCGGTGTAGAGCGTGACGGCGCAGCTGCGCTTGAGCGAGGCCAGCGCCTCGATCGGCGCGGTCAGCTCCATGCGGTTGTTGGTGGTGAGCTTTTCGCCGCCGAAGAGTTCTTTCTCGTGCCCGGCACTCGACAGCCACGCGCCCCAGCCGCCGGGGCCGGGGTTGCCCTTGCAGGCGCCGTCGGTGTAGACGGTGACTTCGGGCTTCTTGATCTTCGGGGCAGCGGCGCCGGGAGCGGTAGAGATATCGGTCATTTCTTCTTGTGATGATGATGGTGATGCATGGCCACCGCCGGTGCGGATTGGCCACGGTGTTTGGTTTTCTTGGCCAGGCCGATCAGACGCATGCCCGGCACGCGCTTGACCGCGGTGATGAAGTAGACGGCGCCCAGCACGGGCCACCAGCGCGAGCCCACGCCCTCGATCCAGCGCCAGCGCTGCAGCCATTCCTCGCTCCTGAGCGGCGGGGCATAACAGCCGAATTGCGCTGACTCGACCTCGCAGCCAAGCAGCCGGAGCCAGTCGCGCAAGCGCCAGTAACCGATGAATTCACCGGCACGCGGCAGGAAGAGCTTGCGGTTGCGCTGGCGCAGCCGCCCCAGATTCTGCCGCACGCCCCACAGGCTGGCCGGGTTGAGGCCGGTGATCACCAGCCGCCCCTCGGGGCGCAGCACGCGTTCGGCCTCGCGCACGGTCTGGTGCGGGTCGCGGGCCAGCTCCAGCGCATGGGGCAGGACGATCAGGTCGAGGCTCGCGGAAGCGAAAGGCAGCGCGTCGAATTCGCAATGCAGGGAGGCGCCGATGCCCTCGACCTTGGGCGTGGGGGTGGGGGTCGGCGTACTCAGGCTGTCCAGCGCGAGCCAGCGGTGCGGCACGCGGTTGGCCGCGAGGGCCGGCAATTCGGGCAGGCCCAGCTGCAGCGCATGGAAACCGAACATGTCGGCCACGGCCGCGTCGATGCGCTGGCGCTCCCAGGCCAACAGATACTGGCCCGTCGGGGTCTGGAGCCACTCGGCCAACTCTATAATTGAGGCTTCGCGTGTCATGGAACTCGCTGCTGCATGTGCATGGAACTGCTCGCTTGAAACTGACCGCGCTCACCGCCTTCGCGGACAACTACATCTGGATGCTGGACGACGGGCAGCAAGCCCTCGTCGTCGATCCGGGTGACGCGACGCCGGTGCTGCAGGCGCTGGAAGCACGTTCGCTGCTCCTGGCCGGCATTCTAGTGACGCACCACCACCCCGATCACGTCGGCGGCCTGGCCGCTTTGCGCCCGCATCTGCGCGGCCCCATCTTCGGGCCGGCGCAGGAGGCGATTCCTGAGCCCTACACGCCCTTGCGAGCAGGCGACCACGCGCAATTGCTCGGCATGGATTTTCGTGTGATCGAGGTGCCCGGCCACACCGCAGGGCATATCGCGTACGTGCATGAGCCTGCCGATGAGCCCGCCAACGATGCGCCGCTGCTGTTCTGCGGCGACACGCTCTTCTCGGCCGGTTGCGGCCGGCTCCTTGAAGGTACGCCCGAACAGATGCACGACTCGCTCACGCAACTGGCCGCGCTGCCGCCCGAAACGCGTGTGTGCTGCGCACATGAGTACACGCTCTCGAACCTGCGCTTTGCGCGCCATGTCGAGCCCGGCAATGCCGCCCTGCGCGCGCACGAAGCCTGGGCCCGCGTGCAGCGCGAGCGTGGTGAACCCACCCTGCCCTCCACCATCGCGGTGGAGCGCGAGATCAACCCTTTCTTGCGCTCGAGTGTTCGCGCCGTGGCCGAGGCCGCGCATCATCACGAACCTCAAGCATCCCCTGACAACCCGGTGGCGGTCTTCGCCGCACTTCGCCAGTGGAAGAACGATTTCCGATGACTTTTCTGATTCAAAGACTCAGCCCCCTGCTGATCAGCGCCCTGCTGGCAGCCTGCGCCACCACCGCGCCCACCACCTCGCCGGAAGCCCCGGCCGAAACCCCTGCCGTCACCCTGCCCGCCCCCGCCATCGCGCCCCTGCCGGTGGCCGCGGCCGCGAGCGAGCCTGAAGACAACAGCAACGTCGCCGAGATCGAGGACAGCCTCAACCCCGGCGTGAAGATCCAGCTCGACGATGCCGCCGCCAAGGCCGACCTGTGGGTGCGCGTGCGCGCCGGCTTCGCGATGCCCGTGCTCGACAACGATGGCGTGGCCCGCGCCGAAGCCTGGTACGCCGCTCGCCCCGACTACGTGGAGCGCATGACCTCGCGCGGCTCGCGCTATCTGTATCACATCGTCCAGGAGTGCGAGAAGCGCGGCCTGCCCACCGAGCTCGCGCTGCTGCCCTTCGTGGAGAGCGCCTTCAACACGCAGGCGCAATCCACCGCCAAGGCCAGCGGCCTGTGGCAGTTCGTGCCGGCCACGGGCCGCGATTTCGACCTCAAGCAGAACATCTTCCGCGATGACCGCCGCGATGTGCTGGCCTCCACCAGCGCCGCGCTCGATTACCTGGGGCGCCTGTACAAACAGTTCGGCGACTGGCATCTGGCGCTGGCCGCCTACAACTGGGGCCAGGGCAATATGGCCAAGGCCATCGCGCGCAACAGATCAGCCGGCCTGCCGACCGACTACGACAGCCTCAAGCTGCCCGACGAAACCCGCTACTACATCCCCAAGCTGCAGGCGGTGAAGAACATCGTCTTGAACCCGCAGGCTTATGGTCTGAGCCTGCCGCCGGTCGAGAACCACCCGTACTTCCTGAGCGTCAAGATCGAACGCGACATGGACGTGGCCCTGGCCGCTCGCTTCGCCGACATGAGTGAGGATGAGTTCCGCCAGTTCAACCCGCAGATGAACAAGCCGGTGATCCTGGCCAACGGCACCGACCAGTTGCTGCTGCCCTACGACAACGCCAGCGCCTTCTCCGCCCATCTGGCCGACCACCACGGCGCGCTCGCCACCTGGACCGCCTGGGTCGTGCCGCGCACGATGAAGCCGGCCGATGCGGCCAAGCAGGCCGGCATGAGCGAGGCCCAGCTTCGCGAGGTCAACAAGATTCCGCCGAAGATGCTCGTGAGAGCCGGCTCCACGTTGCTCGTGCTGCGCACCGCCAAGCGCGACACGGATGTGTCGGAACACCTGGCCGACACGGCCATCATGAACCTCACGCCCGATGTGCCGCCGCTTCGGACGGTCGCCTTCAAGGCTGGCAAGGGCGATACCGTCGCCAGCGTCGCCAGGCGCTATCGCGTCGGCACGGCACAGGTGGCGCGGTGGAACAAGGTGGGAAGCAGGGCGAGCTTCAAGCCGGGCCAGCAGGTGGTGGTCTACACGATCGATTCGGGCACGAGGGTGGGCACGAGGGTGGCCACGAAGTCGGCTTCTCATTCCTCTTCATCACCGGCAAGAAAGCCGGCAACGAGAAAGACCGCGAGGGCCCAACCCAGGCTTGGCGGCCACGCCACGATCGCGGCCAAGGATGGCGGACTGGCGCAACGCTGAAGGCTTCAGCGCAGGGTTTTTCTCACCACCGAAACTCACAAGCATCCACCGCCTTGACCCGTCCCTCCGGCTCGGGCTGCAGCGTGAACTCGATCAGCGTCTCGCGGACCTTGTAGTTCAACAGTTGCCCCATCGTGATCGGGTGGCCTCCATCGGCATGCAGATCACTGATGTGCAGGAACACGTCGGTGCGCACATCGGCCACATGCAGGCCTTCGCGCACGGTCATGAAGGCGAAGCCGCGGCTTTCGTCGACATGGTGAATCACACCGGTGCGGCGGCCTTCACGCGCCTGCACGAGCTCGGGCACCAGAAAACCCGAGAAGTGGAAATCGGCCTCGCGCCGGATCTGCCCGTTCACGTTGGCGAATGACAGCAGATCGACACGCCGGCCTTTGCCTTGCAGCGCACGCACCAGGCGCAGGAAATCGCCGTCGCCGGTGCCCAGCAGGATGTAGTCGAGGTTCTCGGCCTGCAGCAGCGCATCAACGGCGAGATCGATGTCGGCGTTGGCCTTGACGATCTCCTGGCCCTCGTCGTTGCGGTAGCGGCGCGCTTCCTTCAGCACGAGGTGAAAGCCGCTGCGGCGAATCGCGTTGCGGTGACTCTCCTTGCCCAGGCGGTATGCGGCATCCTGCTCCTCGCGTTGCGGGTCGTAGGCCACGTAGGCATTGGCGCGCAGCACGGTGGCGCCTTGCGCCTCCACGAGCTTGCGCACCACGTCGTAGCGCATGCTGCGGCCGCCGTTGTAGGAGAGATTTTCAGTGTCGATGAAGATGCCGGCTTTGAGCATGGGTGGAATCTAACGTGTAAAACAAGCGGCGCCTGAAAAGGCGCCGCTTGAATTTAGGGAGCCGAAGCCCCGATCAATGCATCACTTGCCGTCGCAAGCCTTGCCGCGCACGCCGTGATAGCCCTTGGCCTTGGCGTCGGCTTCGCTCATGTAGGTGCCGGCCTTGGTCTTGCCGTACCACTTGTCGTCGGAGCAGTGATAGACCTTGCTGCTGTCATTGGCCCAGACCATGCCGGGGCCGCCGCCCGGTGCGGCCGTGGCGGCTGGTGCGGGCATGACCTTCTTGGCGGGGGCAGCAGCCGCAGCAGGAGCCGCTGTGGTCGCGGGGGTCGCTGCGGGCGCGGGCATCGGAGCCGGCGCTGCCGCCTTTGCAGGCGCCGGAGCAGCCTTGGGCGCAGGGGCTGCGGCCGGTGCGGCTGAAGCGGCCGGCGCGGCTGCGGCGTACCATTCCTTCACGCCCTTGTGGCCGCGGCAAGCGCCCTTCTTCTCGGCGCTGGTCGAATAGCTGCCGTCCTTGCACATGCCGTTGGAACCGGCGGGCGCATCGGCCGGCGCGGCCGCGTGGCTGGCGGCACAGAAGGCGAGACCGGCCAGAACGCTGGAAATCTTGGAAAGAGTCTTCATGAGCATCCTTTGAGATGAGAGAGAGAACCAAGACACGAGCGCGAGCGTAGTTCAAAAACCCGCGTCGTGACCGATCTCCTCAACGCATCAGGTTTCCATTTGGTTTCACCTGACACATCGGGCCCATGAAGACGGCTTGCTTATTTGGCGACGCAAGCCTTGCCATGTGGGCCGTGGAAGCCCTTGCTCTTGGCATCGGCTTCGCTCATGTAGCTGCCGGACTTGGTCTTGCCGTACCACTTGTCGTCGGGGCAGTGGTAGGCCTCGCTGCCGTCGTTGACCCAGACCATGCCCGGGCCGCCGCCCGGTGCCGCCGTGGCCGCGGGTTGGGGCATGGTGCGCTTGGCGTGCTTGGCGCTTGAGGCCGCTGGATCGGCCGATGCAGCCGATGCGGCCGTCGTAGACGCGGCATGACCGGCCGCGCAAAGCATGACACCGAGCAGCGCTGCGGTGATCCTGGTGCTGTTTTTGATCATGAAGATCATCCTTCCTTGAAGAGTTGAGAAGCCAGAGACGACCCCACTTCCTTCAACAAAGGACGCAGACGGCCGTGCTCTTCAGCCGATGATGCCCAGCCGAGGCCCAGCGCCCCCGCAGCAAGATCAAGCGAAGAACAGGCCGATGCTGCAGGCGAGGCCAACGGCCCACACCAAGGATCGCAATGTGGGCTTGTCAGCCACGTACAAGGCGATGTAGGCGATCCGCAAGGCGACGAAAATCATGGCCAGCAGGTCGACGTGATACTGGTCGGCATGCATCTGCTGCGCGGCCAGCACGCCGGCAATGAAAAGCGGCAGCGCTTCGAAGCTGTTCTGCTGGGCCGCATTGGCGCGCGCCTGAAAGCCGCCGAGCTTGCCCAGCCACGCACGCGGATCGTGGTTGTCAAAGCCGCCATCGCGACGGCGCTTGCCATAGCCCTTGGACTTGGCAATGCCCGCGCTGACGATCGGCAGCACGCCGGCAATGATGAGGCAGATGTTGGCGATGGTCACGGTGCTGTTCCCTCTTGCTTGGTTTTCTTATCGACGATCGACCAGCGCGTGCGCGATGGTGCCCAGATCCACGTACTCAAGCTCGCTGCCCACCGGCACGCCGCGCGCCAGCCGCGTGGCCTTGATGCCGCGCGAGCGCAGCGCCTCGCTCAGCACATGCGCGGTAGCTTCACCCTCCGCCGTGAAGCTGGTGGCCAGGATCACTTCCTGCACCGCGCCATCGGTCGCACGCGTCAGCAATTCAGCCACGCCGATATCGCGTGGCCCTTGTCCATCGAGCGGCGAGAGGCGCCCGAGCAGGACAAAGTAATAGCCTTGATAGGAACCCGTGCGCTCCAGCGCCGCCTGATCGGCCGGCGACTCGACCACGCACAGCAGGCTCGCGTTGCGCGCGCCGTCAGCGCAGATCGAGCACAGGCCAGCCTCGCTGAAGGTGTGGCAACGCTGGCAATGGCCGATCTGCTGGCCGGCCGTGTTCAAGGCATCGGCCATCTGGCGCATCGCCGGACGGTCGTGTTGCAGCAGGTGATAAGCCATGCGCTGGGCCGATTTCTGGCCCACGCCGGGCAGGCGCTTGAGCGCCTCGATCAGTTGCTCGAGAGCGCTCAAGTCAGGCAACCGAGGCTCGCATAACAGGCAAGGTTCGGAAGACCTCGGTCGAGCCAAGCGCAGCCCATGGAACCGGCTTTGCCGGGCCATTGGGCTGGCCCCCTTGAGGGGGTGCGCGAAGCGCTACGGGGGTGGGCCATCAGAACGGGAACTTCATGCCAGGGGGCAGAGGCATGCCGGCAGTGAGCTTGCCCATCTTTTCCTGGCTGACCTGCTCGCCGCGACGCACGGCGTCGTTGAACGCGGCAGCGACGAGGTCTTCCAGCATGTCCTTGTCGTCGGCCAGCAGGCTCGGATCGATCGTGACGCGGCGCACTTCGTTCTTGCAGGTCATGACGACCTTGACGAGGCCCGCGCCCGATTGGCCTTCCACCTCGATATTGGCGAGCTCTTCCTGCGCCTTCTTGAGGTTGTCCTGCATGGCTTGCGCCTGCTTCATCAGGCCGGCGATTTGACCCTTCATCATGGTGATTTCTCCTAACTTCTATCTTCAGTGGATGGGCTTGATGGACCCGGGAACGATGCGCGCCGTCTTGAATTGCGCCAGCAAGGCTTGCGCGACGGGATCATCAAGAACAATCTGTTCAGCCGCACGTTGGCGGGCCTGGCCGGCGGCCTGCTCGCGCAGCGCGGGGGAGTCTTCGGCCGAGCCGGGCTCGACCTCGATGCGGACCTCGCATTGCAGATGCGCGCCCAGCGCGGTCTGCAGCTTGTCCTTGAGCACGGGCTGGCGCAGCGAATCGCTTTCCACGCGCAGGCGGAAATGGCGAATGCCGTCAGCTTGTTCCTCGATCACGAGGCACTGCGCCTGCATGGCGAGCGTGCGCGTCAAGGCGGTGATCTCGGCGGCCATCACCATCTCGTGCCAACGCTCACCTTCCGGTGTGGGCTTGAGCAGCACGGGCGCGCCGGCACTGGAGGCATAAGCCCCAGCTTCGACGGAGCTTGCCGTCTCAAAACCTTCCGACGGCTCGGCGGCCGCGGCACCGTCTTCGTCGGCGGCCGGCGCATCAAGCCAGGGCGGCGGCTCGTCGGAGCGGCTGGCGGCTGCAGGAGCCGGTTCGGCGACGGGCGCAGGCGGCGCCGCACGCGGACGCAAACGGGCGCTGTGATCGCCGCCGGCTTCGGGGCGAGCGAAGCTGCGAGCTTGCGGTTCGGCCACGTGCAAGGGCTGAGCCGGCGGTGGCGGTGGCGCGTAGGGGGCCGATGCAGCTACGGGCGCCGGTGCGCGCGCGGGTGCGAGAGCCGGAGCCGCGACCGAAGCCACAGCAGCAGCAGTAGCAGCCTTGGCCACCGGCCTCTCCTGCGTCGGGTTCACCCCCGCCCCGCCCTTGGGACGAAAGCTGAGCATGCGCAGAAGCACCATCAACAGGCCCGCGTATTCATCGGGCGCCAAAGACAATTCCTGCCGGCCATGCAGCGCCATGCTGTACATCAGCTGCACTTCATCGGCGGGCAGCAGCGCGCCCAAACGGCGTGCTTCAGCGGTGTCGGGATCCTGCTCATCGAGCGCCGTCGGCGCGGCTTGTGCCACCGCCATCAGTTGCAGCAGGCCGGCCAGGTCTTCGAGCGTGCCGCTGGCCGACAGGCCCAGGCCGCGCACCGTGTCAGCCTGCGCCACCACCGCCTCGCCGCTGGCAGCGATCAGCGCGTCAAGAATCGCGACGACATGGCCGCGATCGACCGCGCCCAGCATCTGGCGAACCCCTGGTTCATCCAACTTGCCGGCGCCAAAGGCGATCGCCTGGTCCGTCAGCGAAAGCGCGTCACGCATCGAGCCGCGCGCCGCACGAGAAATCAGACGCAAAGCGCCCTGCTCCGCCGGCACGTTCTCGGCCTCCAGCACATGGGTCAGGTGCGACAGCACATGCTGGGGCGCCATCGGCCGCAGATTGAACTGCAGGCAGCGCGAGAGCACAGTCACCGGCACCTTCTGCGGGTCGGTCGTGGCGAGCACGAATTTCAGGTAATCCGGCGGCTCTTCCAGGGTCTTCAGCATGGCGTTGAACGCATGCGTGGAGAGCATGTGAACTTCGTCAATCATGTAGACCTTGAAGCGCCCCATCACCGGCTTGTAGACCGACTGGTCCAGCAGCTGCGAGATCTCTTCAACGCCGCGATTCGACGCCGCGTCGAGTTCCACATAATCAACAAATCGCCCGGTATCGATCGCCGTGCAGGCATCGCAAACGCCGCAGGGTTGCGCGGTGATGCCGCCCTGGCCGTCGGGGCCGGTGCAGTTCAAACTCTTGGCCAGAATCCGCGAGACGGTGGTCTTGCCCACGCCCCGCGTGCCGGTGAACAGATAGGCATGATGCAAGCGGCCCTGCGTCAAGGCATTGGCCAGCGCCTGCACCACATGCTCTTGGCCCACCAGCTCTTCAAAACTGTGGGGGCGGTACTTGCGCGCGAGGACCTGATAGCTCATACAGCTCATTCTACGGGGCAGGATGTCGGCCCCTCGCCCACGGGTACGTGGTCGGTCCCCGAGGGGACGCAGTCCAAGCGGGCATTGAACCCGCTTGGACTCCAGGGCGCCCGCCTAGGCGCGGCCCGGCGACGGGCGCAAGTGCAACCCCAAATGGCCTGAGATAATCTCTTCATGAGCAGCAATCACGCCCCCTCCTCCGCCGAAACCCTCAGTTATGAGCAGGCCGGCGTCAACTACGACCTGATCGATCCGCTGAAGATCTCCGCGCAGCGCGCCGCTGCGGCCACCGGCGCCCACCTGGGCGTGCACGGTTTCAGCGAAATCCTGGCTTCGCGCGGTGAATCGGCCTATGTGGTCGATGTCGGCCCGTTCTACATGGCCTCGATCGTCGAATGCCTGGGCACGAAGACACTGGTGGCCGACGAAATGGCCAAGCTCACCGGCAAGGCCAGCTACTACGCCGGCATTGCGCAAGACACCATCGCGATGGCGATCAATGACCTCATCACCGTCGGCGCCACGCCCTTGGTTGTTCAGGCTTACTGGGCCGCAGGCGGCTCGGACTGGTTTGGCGACAAGCTGCGCGCACAAGCGCTGGTCGAAGGCTGGAAGAAGGCCTGCGACGTCTGCCAGGTCGCCTGGGGCGGCGGCGAGACACCGGCACTTGCCGGCATCGTGGAAGCCGGTCGCATCGACTTGGCCGCTTCCTGCACGGGGCTCATCAATCCCAAGGAGCGTCTCTCGGTCGGCGACAAGCTCGGTGCCGGTGACGCCATCGTGCTGCTGGCCTCCAGCGGCATCCATGCCAACGGCCTTTCGCTGGCCCGCAAGCTGGTCGAGCGCCTGCCGAATGGCTACCTGACCGAGATCGAACCGGGCCTCACCTATGGTGACGCGCTGCTCGCTCCCACCGTGCTCTATTCACCCGTGACCGAAGCGCTCTACAAGGCCGGTATCACGCCGCACTACTGCGCCAACATCACCGGCCACGGCTGGCGCAAGCTGCTGCGCCACCCGGCTTCGCTGACGTATCGCATCCACACCGTGCCGCCCGTCACGCCGGTGCTGAAGTTCATGCAGGAGCATGCCAAGCAGGACGACCGCGAAGCCTATTCCACGCTCAATATGGGCGCCGGTTTTGCGATCTTCGTTGGTGCTGAAGATGCCGCCAAGACCGTTGCCGTGGCCAAGGCTTGCGGCATCGACGCGTGGCATGCCGGTCAGCTCGAAGCGGGCGAGAAGCAGTTGCTGATCGAGCCCTTGAACATCCGCTTCAGCGACGACGATCTGCAACTGCGCTGAATTGCGCTGAGCAACAGCTAACGGGTTACTTGCATTGACAGGGCCGCGCCCTGTCGCCAAGCTGCGCGGATGGATTGGTTCTACACCCCGATGGTCGACTGGCACGCCTACTTTGGCTGGACCAGCGCCATCCTGTTCCTCGGCCGCGGCCTGATTCATCAGCTCGGCACGCCCTGGGCCGACCGCTTCGCCAAGGACAGCCGCCTGCTCGTGCTGGCCTTCGGCATCAATACCCTGCTCGCCGTCACCGGCCTGAGCATCTGGGTCTCGATGCACTACGACCTGCTGCGCAATCCGTGGCTGCTGGTCAAGCTGATGGCGATGGCCGGCTACTTCGCCAGCGCGCATTGGTCGATGGGCGAAGGCCGCTTCCATCAGGCCGGTTATGTGATCGCCTTGCTGCTGCTCATTTTGATCATGGTGCTGTCTTACACGCGCCAGGTCTTCTAGAGCTCTCTAGAGCTCTCTAGAGCGATTACAATCTGTTTTGACGGGCCTCCTCGCATGGAAGCACGGCCAACTGGGTCAGGTGGGGAACCAAGCAGCCCTAACTGTTGTGACCAGTGCCGAGGCTAGGGCTCGTCAACCCCTCTTCCCCCATTCACGACTCATCGTTGACCGATGAGTCGTGAACCAGTCGCGAAGTGCCGCCGCTGAATTGATGCCGCTTTGCAAACGTAAGCAGCTGTTTCACCCGGTCAGCGCACCGCTCGACCATCGCGTTATCCCTGCATGTGCAACACGCAAGGACAAACACCATGCGACGCTTTCTCTCCCTCGCAATCATCGGCCTCGTCGTCTCGGCTCTGAGCGGCTGCATCGTGGTTCCCGGACGCCACGGCTACTACGGTGGCGGCTATCACGATCACGGCTATCACGACCGCGGCGGCCGGTAATTCAAGGATTCCGATCGTTCGCCGGGCCGCCCCAAGGATGATCGGAGTCGATGTCAATGACGGGCATCCCCGGCATTGATCGACACCCCCTCGGGGGTCGCCCGCGTACGCGCGGGCGAGGGGCCCACATTCAGCTCGCCTGCTTGAAAGCCATAACGGCCTGGTTACGCAGGGTGCGAAGGAGCGAAAGCTCCTTCTCACCGAGGTCGATGCTGCCGGCGGTGGCCTTGTCCGCGTAGATCATGGCGAACGGTGAGCCCTTGATCATCAGGGGCAAGACGATGAAGGTCGGCGCGCGCGCCGGCGTGCCGAGGAACCAGGCGGGCAGACGCTCGGCAATCTTGGCTTCCGAGGTGTCCGCAATCATGGTGTCCACGCCACGCTGACAGACGGCGCTGAACAGGTCCGCCTGCGCGCCAGCCGGCGTCTTCAGCGGCACCTTGAACAGCGTCGCCACGTTCTCCACTTCCGCGCCGAGACCGAAGCGACCGGTCAGCGTGTCGGTCTTGGGATCGCGCAGCAAAAAGACGACCCGGCGGAAACCCAGGCCGCGGAAGATCGTCTCCAGCACCATGCGTACAAGTTCGTTGACCTTGTAGGTCTCGACCATCGCGTTGGTGATGTCCTGGACGCCAAGCGCCATCACTTCAACCGCCTGCTCACGTGCACGCTCCTGGCTGCTCAGATGAACCGTGGGCTCCGTCACGTCGGTGGCTTGCAGCTCATGCTCGTTCAGGGAATCGCTGGGTTGCGGCGTGAGCGGTGCCAGCAGGCGCTGCGCGGGCGAGCTCTTGGCGACCTTGATCTCCATCGCCTGCGCCATCTGGCCCAGGCGCTGCCGGGCCTGGTCGGCAGCCTTGTCGAAGTGCTCGGCGCTAACGCCCAAAGCGCGCGAATAGCGCTGCGCCATCGCGCGCACGCGGGCATGAGCCTGCGCAGGCGGCGTGTGCAGGATCACATCGGCCACGTCGTTGGACGCACGCGCCAACCAGCGCTGGCGTTCTGTGGGCGAATCCACCTGACGCGAGGGCGGCTCGCCTTCGGGCCGGATCATGCTGCGCTGCAGGGCGTCGGGAAGGCCCCATTGGCGCGCCACGCCGAGGCCCAGCTGTTCAAACGAGATGCCCAGCACCTGCGCCGAGGCCATCGCCTCAGTCACGGGCGGTGCGCGGCTGCCGGTGGGACTGGTCTCAGGCCGCACGATGCGGCGGATCTGCTGCGCTTCTTCGGCAAAGTAGAACTCAGTCAGCATGCGGCCGAGGTTGTGGAACATCGCGCAGAGGAAAGCTTCCTCGTTCTCGCGCGGGTTCAGGCACAGCTCGCTGGCCAGCGAGGCGGCCATCAGCGAACGCAAAAATTCCTCGCGCAAGATCTGCGCATGGCCCTGGTTCTCCATGCGCTCAAGCAGGATCAGCGAGAGCGCCAGATTGCGGATGCCCGCAAAACCCACCAGCGCGACCGCGCGGGACACCGTGCTGACCGAGCCGCTGGCCTGGCTGAACTGCACCGTGTTCACGAGCCGCAGCAGCTTGTGCGTGAGCGCCACGTCCTTGAGGATTTCGTTCGAGAGGCTGGCGAGGTTCTCGTTCTCGGACAAGGTGAGGCGCTGGATGCGGCCGACCGAATCGGACATGGCCGGGAAGTCGGTCTTGAGCCGCATGCGGCGCAGCAGGAACTCCAGCGTCGCGCTGTCGGCGCTTTCGGTACTGGGCGTGAGCACCGGATGCAGCCAGGCCGAGAGCGCCTCGCGGAAGGCTTTCGCGCTGGGCCAGCGCTGCGAGGCGTCGCGCGCCAAGCCGCGCTGCACCACGGCGCGCAGTTCGTCGTCCACATCGGCGGGCAAGCCGGTGGGCAGGCTCAGATCGGTCTCGCTTGCGCGGCGCACCGCGCGCCACGGATCGGGGTCGTAATTGAGTCGCGTGCCTGAAAGCATTTCGGCCAGCAGGATTGCGCAGGCAAACACATCCATCTGCGGAGAGGCCTTCAGCCCCTTGGCCGCTTCAGGCGAGATGTAGCCGGGCGTGCCGACGATGCGCTTGCTGTTCTGCTGGCCCGCATCGCTCATGCGCGCGGCGATGCCGAAGTCCATCACGCGGGCACGGCCCTGCGCGTCGATCAGGATGTTGGTGGGCTTCAAGTCGCGGTGGATCACGCCGGCCGCATGCGCCACTTCGAGCCCGTCGAGGATGCCCAGCGCCAGTTCGACCGCGAGCTTGGCGGGCATGGGCTTCTTGCCGCGCAGGCGCTCAGCCAGCGTGCCACCGGGCACGTACTCGAAGACCATGTAGGACTGGGCGCCCTGCGTGTCAGCCTCGAAGACCGGCACGATGTTCGGGTGCGCCAGCCGGCTGACCGCGCGCGCCTCGTTGAGCCATTCATCAACGGCCAGCGGATCAGCACCGGGCCGCAGCACCTTGACCGCAACCTCGCGATCCAGGCGCGGGTCATGGGCCAGCCAGACCGTCGCCTGCGCGCCCTGCCCCAGGCTCTGCAAGAGTTTGAACCGCCCCAGTTCGGGAGGCGGCGGATTGAGGGGAGCGGAAGGCATGCTGGAGGTACTCGGGGAAAGACGGCGCTGTCGATGCAGATCCTGGAAAGACGTCATCGACCGTGGTTTCCTGTCGGGCCGGAATCAGCGCGACCGGTCAGTTTTCCACGCAAGGGGGAGGCCTTGGGTTCGGCCACATGGGGCGGGTGGTCGGCCGAGGCGCCATGCGCGCCGTGGGGCTGGGCGCTCTCGGGATTGATGGCCAATTGCACGTCCTTGAGTCCGATGCTCAAGGCTCGCGCATAGCGGCGCGTGGTCGCCTCGATCGCGCCTTGCTGCTTGTGGGCCGGCAAGGCAAGTGCGTCGGCGATTTCGTTGGCGAGGCTGGCCGTGAGGCGCAGATGGTCCGAATCGTTGGCCGGCGGGCGCACGGCGGCGCTCGGCGGCTGGCGGCGGATCATGTGCAGCAGCTCATCACCGAGGCTCCAGTAGCGCGCCACAGCCACGCCCAGCGATTCGAGATCGCAGCCCATCACCGCGTACGAGGCCGCCTGCTCGGTCAGCGCAGGCGGGTTCGGTTGTTCCTCGGTCGGCTCGGGCGGGATCATCAGCTGACGGATCTGCTGAGCGTCGTCCGGGAAGTGGTACTGCACGAGCAGGCGGCCGAGGTTCTGCATCACGGTGATCAGGTACATCACCTCGGCGTCATAACCCGCAGGTCGCAGGGACTGCGCAATCTGGCCGGCGCGCTGCACGCGCCGCATCAGGCTGCGCAGCATTTCGGCCGACACCTCGTTGAGCGGGCCGGGCCAGGGCTTGAGGGCGCGCGCGGCGTTCTCCAGCCCTTCCAGGCCCATCATGGCGATGGCGCGCTGCATGTTCAGCACCGTGCCTTCGACGGCCGCGCCGCTCTGCTTGAGCGAGTTGTTGACGCGGCGCAGCAGCTCCAAACTCAGCGCCATGTCCTTCAACACCAGCTCCGACAAGGCCGCCGTGTGCTGCGTGGCAAAGCCCGATGAGGCGGTCACATGGTTGAACTGCGAGGTCGTGGTGGGCAGGTGGCCCATGCGCTGCAGCTTGTCGATCAGCAGCGCGATCGGGCCACCGTCATCGCTCGAGGCGGAAGCCTTCCAGCCTTCAAGTGCGCGCAGAAAGGTGCGACCGACGTGATAGCGCTGGCGCGGCTGGCGGTCCGTCGAACGGTTGGCAATCGCGCGCAAAGGGTCGGGGATCGGGTGCGGCGTTTCCCAGCCGAGGCGCACGATCTCGTGGCCGTGCGGCTGCATCAGCAGCAGGATCTCGGCCACATCGGCGCGGTCGAGCACGCGCTTTCCCGTCAGGATGCGATGCAGCATCAGGCCCGTGCACAGGACATCCTCTTCAGCACATTGCCGGATCGGGCGGTGCACCGCGTTGTTCGGGTCAACATTGGGCGGGAAGATTTCCTGCACCACCTCGATGCCGAGCACGCGCACCTTGTTGTTGACGTCGATCACCAGCGAGCTGCCCTGCACATTGCGGTGGGCGTGGCCCGCCTCGTGCGCGAAGGACAGGCCCAGCAGATATTGCGCGATCCAGTCGGCAGCTTCGATGGGCAGCGGCGCGGCCTGGCGCGCCAGGCGTTCATCGAGCGTTTCGCCCAGAGCGCGGTCGTAGGCCACATACGGCCATTGCTCGACCTGGCCAGCCTCGATCACGGGTGCGATATTGGGATGCTGGATGCGGGCCGCGGCGTTGACGGTCTTGAGCCAGTACTGCATGGCGACCGCGCTGTTGGGCGCTTGACGAGGCATGCTGAGCAGCAGCTCCTGGCCCAGGCGTTCGTCATGGACCAGCCAGAGCATGCTGTGCGTGCTCTTGTTCAGCAGGGCGCGCAGCTCAAAACGCCCGAAGCGGCGCTGCAGCGCCGCAGCGGCGGTGCTGCTGGGGGTGGGGTTGTCTGTCGTTTGATCGGGCACGGTCGTTCAGGGTACTGCGGGACTGCTTGTTGGGTCGGCTCCGCCGAGGCGGGCCGTTAGCGTCCTAGTTTGGCTTGATTTGACACATTTCCACACGAATTAATTGGCAGAACTGGTGCGTAAACGCTCCGGTATTCACGCTCGACGGCCTCGCGCAAGCTACCGGCTCAGTCTGGACGTGACAAATTGTGCGCCCATGCGGGGCCCAAGGCGAGCTAGTCTCAACTAGCCTTGACTCTTGTCTTGCCTCTGTCTTGCCTCTTGAGCGGTCAGGCGCTCATCTGCTGCCAGACCTTCTCCAGACGTTTGACGCTGACCGGCTGGGGCGTACGCAGCTCCTGGGCGAACAAGCTCACCCGCAACTCCTCAAGCTGCCAGCGGAAGTCGCCCAGGCGCGCATCGGCCACGCCCTTGCGCTCGGCCAGGCGGCGACTGTAGCGCTGCTCCAGCGGCTTGAGCTCGGCCATCAGCTTGGCATCGCGCTCGGGGTCGGCGCGCAGCTTGTCCAGGCGCGCGGTGATCGCCTTCAGGTAGCGCGGCAGATGTTGCAAGGCCGCCCAGGACGTGGACGCGACAAAGCGCTTGCCCACCAGGCCTTGCAACTGGGCCGTGATGTCTTCGCCGACCTCCTTGCTGGCCCGCGCATCCTTGAGCTTGCGTGTGGCCGCCGCGTATTCGGTCAGCACCACGCCGGTCTGGCGTGCCACTTCCTGCGCGATCAGATTCAGGCGCGAGCGGCCCTCGTCCAGCGCACGCTTGAAGGCGAACTTGTCGGTGGGCAGCGGCTCGCCCAGGAAGGCCCGGTCCAGCGCCACACCAATGATCTGATCGCGCAATTCCTCGGCCGTGCCCAAGCCCATGAACAAGACCGATATCTTCTGCAGGTCGGGAATATTCTTCTCCAGGTATTTGAGCGGCTCCTTGAGCTGCAGAGCGACCAGCCGGCGCAGCCCGAGGCGGTGCTTGGCGGCGGCCGCATCGGGCTCGTCGAAGACCTCGATCTCCACATGCGCGCCCTTGTCGATCAGCGCCGGGAAGCCGATCAGGGTCTGGCTGCCCTTCTTCACCTCAAGCAACTCGGGCAGGTCGTCGAAGGTCCAGTCCGTGTACTTGATGGCGCTGTCTTGCACCGGCTTGGACGGCGCAGTCTGCGCAGTCGGCGCGGCCTTGGAAACGTTCGCCGCCGGTGCCGGCGCTGGCGCGGTTTGCATGGGCAGTTTCAGCGCGGCCAAGGCCTGGAAGGCCGAGCGGGCCTGCCCGCCAAGCTCGGCCTTGAGTGCCGCCAGATTGCGGCCCAGCCCCAGTTGGCGGCCATGTTCATCAACGATCAGGAAGTTCATGAACAGATGCGGCTGCAACTGCTCCAGCTTGAAGTCGTTACGCTGGATGGCGAGCTGGGTGCGGTCCTTGACCGCCTTGAGCAGCACGTCGACCAGCCCACCCTGCGCGAAGGGGTTCATCTCGATGAACTCGGCCACGAAGTCGGGCAGCGGCACCAGGCGCGAGCGCGGCTTCTGGTGCAGGCTCTTGAGCAAGGCCATGACCTTGTTGGACAGCATGCCGGGCACCAGCCATTCGCAGCGCTCCTCGCTGACTTGATTGAGCGCGTAGATCGGCACGCTCACGGTCACGCCGTCGCGGGCATCGCCCGGTGAGTGCAGATAACTCGTGATGCAATCGACACCGCCCAGGCGCAGCGTCTTGGGGAAGGCGTTGCTCGTGATGCCCGCCGCCTCGTGGCGCATCAGCTCATCGATGCTGATGTGCAGCAGCTTCGGGTTGCCCCGGCTGGCCTCGCGCCACCAGCGCTCCAGCGTCGCGCCCGAGCAGACTTCGGCCGGAACCTGCGCATCGTAGAAAGCATGGATGAGCTCGTCGTCGACCAACACGTCCTGTCGGCGCGACTTGTGTTCGAGCTCCTCGACCTTGGCGATCTGCTTGCGGTTGTGAGCGATGAACGGCAGGCGGCTCTCCCACTCGCCGTTGACGAGCGCCTCGCGGATGAAGATCTCGCGCGCCGCCACCGGATCGACGCGGCCGAAGTTCACACGCCGGTTGCTGTAGACGACGATGCCGTAAAGCGTGGCTCGCTCCAGCGCGATCACCTCGGCGGCCTTCTTCTCCCAATGCGGTTCGGCCAGCTGCGTCTTGAGCAGATGGCCGGCGATGCCGGGCAGCCATTGCGGCTCGATCGCGGCGATGCCGCGGCCGAACAGGCGCGTTGTTTCCACCAGTTCGGCGGCCACGATCCAGCGGCCCGGCTTCTTGCTCAGGTGCGCGCCGGGGTGGCGCCAGAACTTGATGCCGCGTGCGCCCAGGTACCAGTCATCGTCATCGCTCTTGAGGCCGATATTGCCGAGCAGGCCGGCCAGCATCGAGAGGTGGACCTGCTCATAGGTCGCCACGCTGCCATTGAGGCGCCAGCCATGTTCGGCCACGACCGTGTGGAGCTGGGAATGGATGTCCCGCCACTCGCGCACACGCCGTGGGGAGACGAAGTTATCTCTGAGAAGCTGCTCGTGGCGGCGGTTGGAGAGTTTGTGTTCTCCGCTCCCGCCCTTTGAATCTTCGAGCCATTTCCACAGCTTCAGATAGCCCATGAACTCCGACTTCTCGTCGTCGAACTTCTTGTGCTTTTCGTCGGCCTGCTGTTGCTGCTCCATCGGGCGGTCACGCACGTCCTGGCCGGTCAGGGCGCTGGCGATGATCAGCACTTCTTCCAAAGCGTCGCGCTGGCGGGCTTCGAGAATCATGCGGCCGACGCGCGGGTCCAGCGGCAGCTTCGAGAGCTCGACGCCCATCGGCGTCAGCTCATTGCGTTCATCGACCGCACCGAGCTCCGCCAGCAGCTGATAACCATCGGCGACGGCCTTGCGCGGCGGCGGCTCGATGAAGCCGAAGTCCTCGATCACGCCGAGGTGCAGCGCCTTCATGCGCAGGATCACACCGGCCAGCGAGCTGCGCAGGATCTCGGGATCGGTGAAGCGCGGGCGCTGGATGAATTCCTTCTCGTCGTAGAGCCGGATGCAGATGCCGTTGCTCACGCGGCCGCAGCGGCCGGCACGCTGGTTGGCGGCGGCCTGGCTGATCGGCTCGATCTGCAGCTGCTCGACCTTGTTGCGGTAGCTGTAGCGCTTGACGCGCGCCAGCCCGGGGTCGATCACGTAGCGGATGCCGGGCACGGTCAGCGAGGTCTCGGCCACGTTCGTCGCCAGCACGATGCGGCGCTGGCCGTGCGGCTCGAAGACCTTGTCCTGCTCCTGCTGCGAGAGCCGCGCGAACAGCGGGAGCACCTCGACGCCAGGCGGATGATGTTTGCGCAGCGCGTCGGCCGCCTCCCGGATCTCGCGCTCGCCGGGCAGGAAGACCAGCACATCGCCGCCGCCTTCGCGCCACAGTTCGTCAATCGCATCGGTGATCGCGTTGTTGAGGTCGTACTCGCGTGATTCCTCGAAAGGTCGGTAGCGCTGCTCGACCGGGAACAGGCGGCCTGAGACCGTCAGCACCGGTGCCGGGCCCTTGGCGGACTCGAAATGCTTGGCAAACCGATCCGCATCGATCGTGGCCGAGGTCACGATCACCTTCAGGTCCGGCCGGCGCGGCAGGATCTCGCGCAGATAGCCGAGCAGGAAGTCGATGTTGAGGCTGCGCTCATGCGCCTCGTCGATGATCAGCGTGTCGTAGGCCTTCAGCAGCGGGTCGCCCTGCGTCTCGGCCAACAGGATGCCGTCCGTCATCAGCTTGACCGAGGCGCCCGGTTGCAGCCGGTCCTGGAAACGCACCTTGAAGCCGACCACCTCGCCGAGCGGGCTCTTGAGCTCCTCGGCAATGCGCTTGGCCACGCTGCTGGCCGCGATGCGGCGCGGCTGCGTGTGGCCGATCAGCTTGCCGGTGTTGGCACGGCCGCGGCCCAGCGCCAGCGCAATCTTCGGCAACTGCGTGGTCTTGCCCGAGCCGGTCTCACCGCAGACGATGATGACCTGATGCTCGGCCATCGCCCGCGCGATCTCCTCGCGCCGGGCGGAGACCGGCAGCGACTCGGGGAAGGTGATGGGAGGGAGCGGCGTCGCGACGACAGGCGCTCTTCTTTCAGGGCGGGGAGACTTGGAATTCACTGGGGCGGCATTATCCCCGCTCGCAATAAAGCAGCGATCCGGCCGAATGGGATTGGCATCATCCTGCACAATTCCATCTTTATGAGCCTCGTCTTTCCCCACACCTTCGTGCCCTGGTTCCGCTTTGTGGCGCCGTACATCCATGCCTACCGGGGCGAGACCTTCGTGGTCGGCATGCCGGGCGAGCTGGTGGCGGCGGGCAAGCTCAATGCCTTTGTGCAGGATCTGTCCATCCTCCACGCGATGGGCATCAAGATCGTGCTGGTCCACGGTTTCCGGCCCCAGGTGAATGAGCAGTTGGCGACCAAGGGCCAGCAGCCGCGTTATCACCAAGGCATGCGCATCACCGATCCGGTGGCGCTCGATTCGGCCCAGGAGGCTGCCGGCCAACTGCGCTTCGAGATCGAGGCAGCTTTCTCGCAAGGGCTGCCCAACACGCCGATGGCCAACGCGACGGTGCGCGTGGTGTCGGGCAACTTCCTGACAGCCCGCCCGGTGGGCATCGTGGACGGCGTCGACTTCCAGCACAGCGGCCTGGTCCGCAAGGTGGATGCTCCCGCGATCCAGCGCGCCATCGAGAGCGGCGCCGTGGTGCTGCTCTCGCCGTTCGGCTTCTCACCCACGGGCGAGGCTTT
Organism: Burkholderiaceae bacterium; assembly: GCA_036500605.1. Lineage (GTDB taxonomy): Bacteria > Pseudomonadota > Gammaproteobacteria > Burkholderiales > Burkholderiaceae_C > JAFALK01. Next base: position 9,947 of record DASYBU010000015.1, on the reverse strand, counting down.
CAACCTGACGATGGAAGACGTGGCGACGGCGACGGCGATTGCGCTGCAAGCCGACAAGCTGCTGTTCCTGACCGAAGTGAATGGCGTGCAAGAAGATCCGGCCGACCCCGAAAGCCCGATCGACACCGAGCTGGCCCTGGCCGACGCCAAGCGCCTGCTGGCCAAGCTGCCGCCGCCGACCCAGCCGACCGATGTGGCCTTCTACCTTCGCCATTGCGTGCTGGCCTGCGAGGCGGGCGTTGAGCGCTCGCATATCCTGCCCTTGTCGGTCGACGGCGCGCTTTTGCAAGAGGTCTATACCCATGACGGCATCGGCACCATGGTGGTCGACGAGAAACTCGAAAGCCTGCGTGAAGCGACGCCCGATGATGTGGGCGGTATCGTCGCGTTGATCGAACCCTTTGAACGCGATGGCACGCTCGTCAAACGCGACCGCAATGAAATTGAACGCGATGTCGAGGCCTATACCGTCATCGAGCATGACGGCGTGATATTCGGCTGTGCCGCGCTCTATCCTTATGTAGAAGCGCACACCGCCGAAATGGCTGCACTGACGGTCTCAGCGGAAGTGCAAGGCCAGGGTGACGGCGACCGCATTCTCAAGCGCATCGAACAGCGCGCCAAACATATGGGATTGAACAGTATTTTCGTGCTGACCACGCGCACGATGCACTGGTTCATCAAGCGTGGTTTCCAGCAGGTCGAGCCTGAGTGGCTGCCCGAAGAACGCAAACGCAAATACAACTGGGACCGGCGCTCGCTGGTGCTGGTTAAGAAACTGGTCTGAAGGACAAGTTCACCCAAACTCGGCTGTGGCTTTGCCCCGGCTTCACTGAATCAAGAAAGCAAAGGATCCCTCATGGCCCGCACCGTGCAATGTGTTCATCTGAAAAAGGAAGGCGAAGGCCTGGATTTCGCGCCCTATCCCGGTGAACTCGGCAAGCGTATCTATCAAAACGTCAGCAAGGAAGCCTGGGCGCTCTGGATGAAGCACCAGACCATGCTGGTCAATGAAAACCGCCTCAACCTGGCCGATCTGCGCGCCCGCCAATATCTGGCGCGCCAGATGGAGCAATTCTTCTTTGGCGAGGGTGCCGAGCAACCTGCGGGTTATGTCCCGCCCTCCGCCTGACATCAGGAGCCCAGCGCTTTCGCCTGAGGCGCCGCTTTTGCGCGCCTGCAACACTCACGCTGCGCTCCAGCGCCTTTACCCGAGACAAAACCCACAGATATCACCCATTCACGGTGGTATTTGCGCAAATCCCGGGCTGGAATATTTGTTTTACCCGTGCATATAATGGCTCGACCCTGTCTGGTACCCACCATTCTTCGCGAGGAATTGCACAATGGCATCACTGAAAGACCTTTTGGCACAGCGCGCCGCGCTGGACGAGCAAATCAACCAAACCAAGGTCCGCGAACGCACCGACGCGATTTCCAAGGTCAAGACGCTGATGTCTGAATATGGTCTGAGCGTGGCTGACCTCAGCATGCGCGGCGCCAAGGCAGGCAAGGTTTCCAAGGTCGCGGCCAAGTACCGCAACAAGGCCACCGGAGAAACCTGGAGCGGCCGCGGCTTGCAACCCAAGTGGCTCAAGGCAGCCATCAATGGCGGCGCCAAGCTCGAAGATTTCCACGTCTGACGCCGAATCGGCTGCGAGCCGAAGCTGTTGCTGAGTGGCCTCATCCAGGCCGCTCTCGCATATCTCCAAGGCCACCTCTGCGGTGGCCTTTGTTTTTGGTGTCCGGTTTCAAGCCGAGTGCGCGAGGCAATTGTGCAAACCCTTAGAGCACCCTTCGGCCACCTGAATGAAGGGGCCCCGAATCCCACGCGCTCACGGGGCCGCTGCTAGCATCCATCGGTTTTCGCGCCGGCCAGTTGTAGAGGGCGAAACTGCCCCGCCAATTCCCTCCAGCCATGGCCCCGGACGAACTTCAAACCGCTGCTGCTTCGCCGCCAGAATCCTCGCCGGCCACGCGTGCTCTCATTCCCGTGCTCCGGCTGATGGCCGTGGCAGGCTCCGTGCTCAGCGCCGGCTGGCTGGCCGAGCAACTCCCGGGCCTGCCGGGCTTTCCGCCCATCGATGCATTCTGGTTGCCGGCCGGCATCGCGCTGGCGGCCCTGTATTTCTGGGGCCCCTTGATGGCCCTGGGCCTGCTGGTCGGCAGTGCGGGCCTGACCTGGCTTCAGGACACCGCCCTCTTGCCCGCCACGCTGAATGCCTTGGCCGGCGTCGCGGCACCGGCGATCTCCCTGGCGCTGCTGCGCGTTTGCGGGTGGCGCCAGGGCCGTGCCGATCGAGGCAACGAAGCGCCGCGCGATCTGGTGCTGTTCTTGTGCGTCGGCGTGTTCTTCAACGCGGCGCTCGGCGCCCTGGCCAGCATCGCCTTGCGGGCCTCCTTTGAAGCCCTGCCGCAATCGCAATGGCTCGACGTGGGCGCGGCCAGTTGGGCCAGCCAGGCAGTCGGCCTGCTGCTGGTGCTCGGCCCGCTGCTCGACATGGGGCGCCCCTTCACGCAGCCGGCTTCCTGGACGTCGCGTGCTCCCTGGCTCGTGGGCTTGCTGCTGGTCAGCCTGCCCTTGTTCCTGAGCCCGAAGCTGGATATTCCCGGCCTGGCCGCCCTGCCCTTCCTGCCTCAGTTGGTGCTGTGCGGCTTCGCCTTGCGCAGCCGGGCCATGTCGGCCTCTGCCGCGGCACTTCTGCTGGCCTTGCTCGCCGCAGGCGCGACCGCCGCAGGTCTCGGCCCCTTCGTGACTTCTTCAAGACTCGAAGAGCTGGCGCAGCTCTGGGGCTTCGCCGCATGCGCGGCACTCCTGCCCTTGCTGATCGACGCCGTGTTGGCCCACCGCGAAGCCGAAAGCCGCCGCTGGGTGACCGCGTTGGAAGCCGACGGCACCGGCATCGCCGAGTGGAGTGCTCAGGCCGGCATGCGCGCCAACGCGCAGTGGGAGAAGCTCGCCACGATCGAGATGCCCGGCGAGGTCGATCCCGTGCAATGGCTGGAGATCGCCCACCCGATGGACCGCGAACGCATGAGCGAAGCGGTGCAGGGCCAACTGGCCGCGGGCGGTGCGGAGGTCAGCGTTGAAGCGCTGCGCCTGCCCGCGCCCGCCCAACTGCTCGGCACGGTGCATGGCACAGGCGCTTGGCGCTGGCACTCGCTGCGCGTGCATGTGCAGCAGCGCGACGCGCAAGGCAGGGCCAGCGAAGTGCTGATGCTGCTGTCCGACATCAGCGTCCAGCGCACGGCCGAAGAGCGCCAGCGCATGAGCATGAGCCTGTTCCAGCATCTGCACGAAGGCCTGCTGGTGATCGATGCCCAACAGCGCGTGCTCGATGCCAACCCCAGCTATTGCCGCATGATGGGCCAGGCGCGCGAGGCGCTGCTGAGCCGGCCCGCCACGCTGCTGCTGTCGCCCACGCTGCGTCGCTCGGGCCACAGCACCGAGCACATGCTCGCCGCGCTGCAATCGCAAGGCTACTGGACAGCACGCGTCGAGGCCGAACGTGCCGATGGCTCGCCCTGCATGCTGCAGCTGACGGTTTCGATCATTCCCGAAGCCGTCGGCGCCGCACCGCTGCGTGTCGTCACGGTCACCGACCTGACCCAGACCCTGCAGCAACAGCAGCAGCTTGAACGCCAGGCCCACAGCGATGCCCTGACCGGCCTGCCCAATCACGAAGAGTTCGTGCGCCTGCTGAGGCAAAGCATCGACGCCGCGCAGCGCGAGGGCTTCACGCTGTCGATCTGCCGTGTGGACCTCGACCAGTTCAAGCGCGTCAACACCGAGCACGGCGATGAGATCGGCGACACCCTGTTGCTGCAGATGTCACAACGCCTGCGTGGCGCCTTGCGCACCTCTCCGCAATGGTCCGATGTGATCGGCCGCCTGACCGGCGACGAGTTCGGCCTGATCCTGCGCACGGCGGATGCTGAAGAGGCGCAGCACGCGCTGGAACGTCTGCTCAATGTGCTGCGCGCGCCCTGCCGACTGCCGCCGCCGCGCGAGAACCAATCGATCGAGCTCACCGCCAGCATTGGCGCCACGCTGTTCCCGGCCGATCCGTCGGACGCCGAGACCCTGTTGCGCCATGCCGGCCATGCGCTTTACCGCGTCAAGCAGCACGCAGGCCGCAACGCCTTCCGCTTCTTCGACACCGCCAAGCGCCAGCGCGATGAAGCCAGCCTGCTCGCAATCGCGCGCATGCAGCAGGCACTGGACAGCGGCGAACTGCACCTCTTCTACCAGCCCAAGATCGACATGCGCGCCGGGCGCGTTGTCGGCGTCGAGGCGCTGCTGCGCTGGCAGCATCCCGAGCAGGGCTTGTTGCTACCCGGCGAGTTCCTCTCGCAGATCGAAGGCACAGGCCTTGAAGTGCAGGTCGGCGACTGGATCATCGGACATGCGCTCAAGCAGAGTGCGCAGTGGCTGGCTCAAGGGCTGACGCTTGAAGTCAGCGTCAACGTGACGGCACGGCAGCTGCAGGTACCCGATTTCGCGCTGCGCTTGCAGGAACTGATCCAGCGCCATGCCGAACCGGTGGCCCAGCATCTGTGCCTGGAAGTGCTCGAGTCCGAGGCGCTGGCCGACGTGGACGCCACGCACGTGTTGATCCAGCGCTGCAAGGGCTTCGGCGTGCGCTTCGCGCTGGATGATTTCGGCACCGGCTATTCAACGCTCACCTATCTGCGCAAGCTGCCCGTCGACGCGCTCAAGATCGACCGCTCCTTCGTGCAGAACATGCTGATCGACGTGCAGGACATGGCCCTGATCGAAGGCGTGGTCGGCCTCGCCCGGCACTTCGGCTGCAGCGTGATCGCGGAGGGGGTGGAAAGCGCCGCCCACGCCCGCGCCCTGCTGCGCCTGGGCTGCCCGCAAGGCCAGGGCAACGGCATTGCCGCCGCCATGCCGGCCGGCGAAGTGGCGGGCTGGGTGGAGGCTTTTGCACGTTCGCCCTGGCTGACCCAGCTCGGCGCCGAGCGGCCGCTGAAGGCCGAGGCGATAGACTGACGGGGTGATCCCACCCGGCTTTATTCAGGACCTGCTCTCCCGCGTCGACATCGTTGAAGTCGTGGGGCGCCACGTCGAGCTCAAGAAGGCCGGCATCAACCACAAAGGCCTGTGCCCCTTCCACGGCGAGAAGTCGCCGAGCTTCACGGTCAGCCCCTCGCGCCAGACCTATCACTGCTTCGGCTGCGGCGTGCACGGCAATGCCATCGGCTTCCTGATGGAGCACACGGGCGCCGGTTTTGTGGAAGCCGTCGAAGATCTCGCCCAGCAAAGCGGCATGCAGGTGCCCGAAGACGACCGCAGCGTCGAGGAGCGCGAGCAGGCCAAGGTCAAGAAGGCGCGCGAAGCCACGCTCAACGAGGTGCTGGAACGCGCCGCCCGGCACTACAAGACCCAGCTCAAGAAGACACCGCGAGCGATTGACTACCTGAAAGGCCGCGGCCTGACCGGCGAGATCGCCGCGCAGTTCGCGCTCGGCTATGCGCCCGAAGGCTGGCGCACGCTGGCCAGCGCCTTCCCCAACTACGACGACCCGTTGCTCGAAGAATCGGGCATGGTGATCAGCCGGGCCGAGGAAGGCGAGGAGGAAAAACGCTACGACCGTTTTCGGGACCGCATCATGTTCCCGATCCGCAATGTGCAGGGCGAGTTCATCGGCTTTGGCGGGCGCGTGCTCGACAAGGGCGAGCCCAAGTACCTGAACTCGCCCGAGACCCCGGTCTTCAGCAAGGGCCGCGAGCTTTACGGTCTGTTCGAGGGCCGCACCGGCCTGCGCCAGCGCGGCTATGCGCTGGTGGTCGAAGGCTATATGGACGTGGTCGCGCTGGCGCAGCATGGTTTTGGCAATGCGGTGGCGACGCTCGGCACCGCTTGCACGGCCGAGCATGTGCAAAAGCTCTTCCGCTTCACCGAATCGGTGATCTTCAGCTTCGACGGCGACGCCGCCGGCCGCCGCGCCGCCGGCCGCGCACTGGAAGCCGCGCTGCCGCACGCCACCGATGTTCGCTCGGTCAAGTTCCTCTTCCTGCCGCCCGAACACGATCCCGACTCCTACGTGCGCGAGTTCGGCGCCGAGGGTTTTGAGCGTTATGTCGAGCAGGCGGTGCCCTTGTCGCGCCAATTGCAGGAAAGCGCCTCCGAGGGCTGTGACCTGGGCACGGCCGAGGGCCGCGCGCGGATGCTGTCCAACGCCAAGCCGCTGTGGGCGCATCTGCCTAACGGCCTGCTCAAGCGTGCTTTGCTGGGTGAACTGGCCAAGCGCGCGCAATTGCCCGACGCCGAGCTGATGAAGCTCTGGAACGCCGGCAGCGGCGGAGCCCCCGAGGAGTCGAGTCGCGAAGAACCCCCAGCAGCGGGCGAAAGATCCTCCAAGCCCGCCAAGCGCGAATGGAAAAAAGACTGGAAGCCGGGCCCCTGGAAAGGCCGCCGCGAGCCCGAGGATCCAACCCAAGGCACGCCGCGCCACCAGCCTCAGGCCCCCGCCGACCACGCGTTGCGCATGCTCTTGCTGGAATCGGGCTGGTGGGAACGCCTGAGCGCCGAGGATCATCAGTTGCTCCATGAATTGCCCGGCGCGCATGGCGAGCTCATCCAATGGCTGGAGCGCTTCCTGGTCAACCACGGCCCTGCGCCTTGGTCCGCACTTGAGGTTGCCTTGAATGAAGACGGCCTGCTCGACACAGCCCGCCGCTTCGTGGTCGGCATGCACGCCGCCGAGGACGCACGTTACGAGGATCTGCAGGATCTGGTCCGCCGGCTTCTGGTCACCCAGCTCGAAGGCGAGGCCAAGGTGTTGGCGGCCAGCAATCCGCAGGGCGAGGACCTGGCCCACTTCAAACATTTGCTGGATCGCATCCGCGCCTTGAAATCCCCTGCTGTCGCGACTTGAGCCATTGGACGGATGCGTTGATTGATGCAATACTGCATCTAATTTGATGCTGGAGATTGCCATGCGGACGACGGTCACGATTGACGACGAGCTGTACGAGAGAGCGCTGAAATTTGCTGACCCCGGCATGGACAAGTCAGAGCTCTTCCGTGAGGCGATCAAGACCTTTGTTCGAGTTCAAGCAGCCCAACGCCTGGCTGCGCTCGGAGGTGAGATGCCGGGCATGCAGGACATCCCCCGCCGCGCTCCGTCGGCATCGCGATGAACGTGCTGGTTGACACCTCAGTGTGGGTGGATCACTTTCGCAAGCGCAACGCAGCATTGGTAAGCCTGATCGAACTCGATCTCGTCACAACGCACCCGATGGTCATTGCCGAACTGGCCTGTGGCACGCCGCCAGCTCCTCGAGCCAAGACGCTTGGCCTTCTGCAACTGCTTCGACAGGTCAAGGAGGCATCCCTCGATGAGGTCATGGCCTTCATTGAGCGAGAAAAGCTCTATGGCCTCGGCTGCGGTTTGGTCGATCTGGTTTTTTTGGCCTCAACCCTGATGACGCCAGGTACCCGACTCTGGACCCTGGACAAGCGCTTGGCGGACTTGGCAGGACGACTGAGCGTGGCGTATCGCCCTTAGCCGCCGCGCCTTTTGACGCGGCCAGGATTTCAGCGATAATGGGGAGTTTTCCGAGCGCGCCAAGAGTAACGGCAGCCACTTCCGGACCCGGCCACCCAGCAGACACTGGGCACCCTTGAGGTTTTAGAAGGCCACCTTTATCCGCAAAGAGCTGCAAGCACAAACGTTCACGCCAGCTTGAGCGCGCCACGCGAGACTTATTTGTCTTGCGACGAAGCCACCTGAGGCGACCTCCCGCTTGATTGCGGCAGTTTCGCCCCCAGGTGGCTGCTGCATTTCCGACTCTGAAATCCTGACCTCCCGAGGACCTGCATGACTGCCAAAAAGACCGCGCCCAAGGCTGAAGAACTGAAGAAGGCCGCAGCCAAGACTGCGCCCGTGAAGGCCGCTGCGGCCAAAGCTGCGCCGGCCAAGGCAGACAAAGCGGTGAAGGCCGCCGCCAAGCCCGCTGCGGACGAAGACAAACCCAAGCGCGGTCGCAAGCCCAAGGCCGATACCGCCGCCAAGCCTGCCGCCAAGAAGACGGCCGGCAAGCCGGGCGTCGAAGAGGAAGTCGACTTGTCCGACATCGACTCCGAGTTGGAGGGCGAGGTTGAAGAGGTGGTTGCCGAGGTCGAGGAAACCGAAGAGAAGGTCAAGGCCAAGCCGCTGCGCATGAAGGTCAGCCGCGCCAAGGAGCGCGCGCTGATGCGTGAGTTCGGCCTGGAAGAAACCGCGCTGACCGAAGAAGAAGCCGCCAAGCGCCGCCATGAGCTGAAGACGCTCATCAAGATGGGCAAGACGCGCGGCTTCCTGACCCACCAGGAAATCAACGATCACTTGCCCGAGAAGCTGGTCAACGAGGAAATCCTCGAGGCCATCATCTCCATGTTGAACGACATGGGCATCGCGGTGTACGAGCAGGCGCCCGACGCCGCCACGCTGCTGATCCAGGGCAACACGACCAGCACCTCGACCGAAGAAGAAGCCGAAGAAGCCGCTGAAGCCGCGCTCTCCACGGTCGACTCCGAATTCGGCCGCACGACCGATCCGGTGCGCATGTACATGCGCGAAATGGGCACGGTTGAACTGCTGACCCGTGAAGGCGAAATCGAAATCGCCAAGCGCATCGAAGGCGGCCTGCAGGCCATGATGCTGGCCATCTCGGCCTCGCCCACGACGATCGCGCACATCCTCGAGTTCTCGACCAAGATCCGCGCCGGCGAGATGCAGATCTCCGAAGTGGTGGACGGTTTCGTCGCCGCCGATGAGGCCGACGACTACGTGGCCGAAGAAGACTTCGACGAATTCGACGAGGAAGACGACGACGACGGCAACGGCGGCTCCAAGGCCCTGACCAAGAAGCTCGAAGAGCTGAAGAACGCCGCGCTGGTGAAGCTGGACAACCTCTCCGGCAACTTCGACAAAATGCGCAAGGCCTTCGAGAAGGACGGCTACAAGTCGGTCTCCTACAACAAGGCTCAGGGCGCGATCAGCCAGGAGCTGATGACGATCCGCTTCACCGTCAAGACGATCGAAAAGCTGTGCGACATCCTGCGCTCGCAGGTGGACGACGTGCGCCGCTACGAACGCGAACTGCGCAAGATCGTGGTGGACAAGTGCGGCATGCCGCAAGAGCACTTCATCAAGACCTTCCCGCCCAACGCGCTGAACCTGAAGTGGGCCGAAAAGGAAATCGCGAGCGGCAAGCCTTACGCCGTGATCCTGAGCCGCAACCTGCCGCCTGTGCAGGAACTGCAGCAGAAGCTGATCGACATTCAGGCCAAGGCCGTGGTGCCGCTGGAAGACCTCAAGGACATCAACAAGAAGATGAACGAGGGCGAGAAGGCCAGCCGCGACGCGAAGAAGGAAATGATCGAGGCCAATCTGCGTCTCGTGATCTCGATCGCCAAGAAGTACACCAACCGCGGCCTGCAGTTCCTGGACCTCATCCAGGAGGGCAACATCGGCCTGATGAAGGCGGTCGACAAGTTCGAGTACCGCCGCGGCTACAAGTTCTCCACGTATGCGACGTGGTGGATCCGCCAGGCGATCACCCGCTCGATCGCCGACCAGGCGCGCACCATCCGCATCCCGGTGCACATGATCGAGACGATCAACAAGCTCAACCGCATCAGCCGGCAGATGCTGCAGGAAATGGGCCGCGAGGCCACGCCCGAAGAGCTCGCCGCGAAGATGGAGATGCCCGAGGACAAGATCCGCAAGGTGCTCAAGATCGCCAAGGAACCGATCTCGATGGAAACGCCGATCGGCGACGACGAGGATTCGCACCTCGGCGATTTCATCGAGGACAGCGCCAACACCGCCCCCATGGACGCCGCCATGCAGGCCGGCTTGCGCGACGTGGTGAAGGACATCCTGGACAGCCTGACGCCGCGCGAAGCCAAGGTGCTGCGCATGCGCTTCGGCATC
>DASYBU010000014.1:0-379264 GCA_036500605.1 Burkholderiaceae bacterium | reverse complement strand
ATCGTCGAGATTCCGGACATCGTCGCGGTGACCAAAGGTGACATGGGCGGTGCCGCGACGCGGGCAAAGAGCGACGTGCTCGGCGCACTCGGCATGGCGGCCGAGGCAAGTCTCGGATGGTCGGTCCCGGTGCGCGTGCTGACGGCGACATCAGGCGAGGGGCTCGATGATCTGATGGGAGATATCTCCGAGCATTGGCACTGGCTGACGTGCGAGGCGCATCTCGCCGAGCGGCGGCGCCTGCAGGCGGAAGCCTGGCTGAAGCAGGCGATCAAGGAACGCTACGGGCGCGAGGGTTTGAAGCGGCTGGGCGTTCTGTCCCTGGCGCCAGACACAGCGCCGTTCGGGCTGTTGGCGCGGGCGGACACCTAACTTTATGACGGCGTGATTAAAGATCCACAAACGCCGCAATGGCTTCGCGGTTGAATCCTTTGCTGGCGGTGAGAAGCTGCCGGGAATAGGGGTGTTGCACCTCGCCCTTGGCCAGCATGTCGGAATTGGCGACCTCGACGATCTCGCCGCCGCGCATGATCGCCAAGTGCTGGCAGAGCTGCGCCACCACCGCGAGATCATGGCTGACCAGGATGTAGGTGAGGTCGAACTCGCGCCGCAGCGCGGCCAGCAGGTTCAGAACCTCGGCCTGGATCGAGACGTCGAGCGCGGAGGTCGGCTCGTCGGCCACCACCACGCCGGGCTTGAGGATCATGGCGCGCGCGATCGCGATGCGCTGGCGCTGGCCGCCGCTGAACATGTGCGGGTAGCGGCGCAGATGCTCCATGCGCAGGCCCACCTTGTCGGCCAGTTGCTCGATCTTCTCGCGCCGTTCGGCACGGTTGAGCGTGGTGTTGATCGCCAGCGGCTCGTCCAGCGTCGAGGCGATGCTCTTGCGCGGATTGAGCGAGGCAAACGGGTTCTGGAACACCATCTGCACCTGCTTGCGCAGGGCCTTGATGCGCTCGGCGTCGGCGCCGGCCACATCGGCGCCGTTGATCTTGAGGCTGCCGCCGGTGGGCGGCTCGATCAGCGTGAGCTGGCGCGCCAGCGTCGACTTGCCGCAGCCCGATTCGCCGACGACCGCCAAGGTGCGGCGCGCCTGCAGCGAGAAGCTCACGCCGTCCAGCGCCTTGACCGAAGCCTTCGGCTTGAACAAGCCCTGGCTGACGCGGTAGTGGCGCGCCAGATCCTTGGCCTCAAGAAGCACATCGGCGCTCATGCGGCAACACCTAACGGGAAAAAGCAGCGCACACCCTCAACCATCTGGGGCTTCTCGCTCACGCAGCGCTCCTGCACATGCGGGCAGCGTGGCGCGAGCAGGCAACCCTGCGGGCGACCATAAGCGCCAGGCACGATGCCAGGCAAGGCGGAAAGGCGCTTCGCTCCGCGGTTGTGTTCGGGGATCGCCGCCAACAAAGCCTCGGTGTACGGATGGCGCGGTGCCTCGAAAAGCTCGGGCACACGCGCCGTCTCGACGACCTGGCCCGCATACATCACGGCCACGCGCTGCGCCATCTCGGCGATCACAGCGAGGTCGTGCGTGATCATCACCAGGCCCATGCCGCGCTCGCGTTGCAGGCGCAGCAGCAGGTCCATGATCTGGGCCTGGATGGTGACGTCGAGCGCGGTGGTCGGCTCGTCGGCGATCAGCAGCTTGGGCTCGCACGCAATCGCCATCGCGATCATCACGCGCTGGTTCATGCCGCCTGAGAGTTGATGCGGATAGGCGCTCACACGGCGCGCCGGATCGGGGATCTCGACCAGCTCCAGCAGCTCGATCACGCGCTTCTCGGCGGCCGCGCCCTTCAGGCCCAGATGGATGCGGAGCACCTCGGCGATCTGCGAGCCGACGGTGTAGCTCGGGTTCAGGCTCGACAGCGCATCCTGGAACACCATCGCCATGTCGCGCCCGATCAGCTCGCGGCGGCGGCGCGGGCTGGCCTTGAGCAGATCCTCGCCCTGGAATTCGAGCACGTCGGCGCTGACCACGCCCGGCGCGTCGATCAAGCCCATCAACGCTAGCATCGTGACCGATTTGCCCGAGCCCGATTCACCGACGATGCCGAGCAGCTCGCCGGGCTCGACGCTCAGATCGACACCATCGACGGCCGGAAAATTGCCGAAGCGAACGCGCAGGTTGCGGATGTTCAACAGCGGCTTCATGAGACCTTCTTCAGCTTGGGATCCAGCGCATCACGCAGCCCATCACCCATCAGATTGACGGCCAGCACGCTGATCAAGAGCGTCAGCCCCGGCAGCGTGATGACCCAGCCAGCACGTTCCATGTAGTCGCGCGCGGCAGCCAGCATCGTGCCCCATTCGGGCGTCGGTGCCTGCACGCCCAGGCCGAGAAAGCCCAGGCCGGCCGTTTCGAGAATCGCCGAAGAGAAGCTCAACGTCGCATTCACGATCAGCGGAGCCATGCAGTTAGGCAGCACGCACGAGAACATCAGGCGGAACGTGCCGGCGCCGGCCACGCGGCTCGCCGTCACGTAGTCGCGGCCGATCTCGGCCAGCGCTGCGGCACGCGTGAGCCGCGTGTAGCCGGGCAGCGAACCGATGGCGATCGCGATCACCGTGTTGACCAGGCCCGGGCCCAGCACCGTGATCACGCAGATGGCGAGCAGCAAGCCAGGCAGCGCCAGCATGATGTCCATCACGCGCATGATGGCCGGCGACAGCGTGTGTTGATAAAAAGCTGCCAGCAGGCCCAGCAGCACGCCGGGCAGGGCGGACATCAACACGGAAGCGAGGCCGATGCCCAGCGAGATGCGGCCGCCAAAGAGCAGGCGCGAGAGCATGTCGCGGCCGAGCTCGTCGGTGCCGAGCAGGAACTCGCGGCTGCCGCCTTCGCCCCAGATCGGCGGCTGCAGCATGTGGTCGCGGAACTGCTCGATCGGGTCATGCGGCGCCAGCGACGGCGCGAACAGCGCGGCCAGCGCGATCAGCACGAACACGATCAGCGCGATCAACGCGCCGCGATTGGCCGCGAAGCCTTGCCAGAATTCGCGCAACGGCGACGGCGGTGAGGTGATGACGACGGCTTCCATCAGGGCTATCAATGCTGCGAGCGAATGCGCGGATTGACCACGCCGTACAAGAGATCCACGATCAGGTTCACGCCGATGAAGGTCAGCGCCGAGATCAGGATGCCGGCTTGCACGACGGGATAGTCGCGCCGGGCGATCGAGTCGATCAGCCATTTGCCGATGCCGGGCCAGGAGAAGATGGTCTCGGTCAGCACCGCGCCGGCCAGCAGGCTGCCGGTCTGCATGCCCACCACGGTCAGCACCGGGATCAGCGCGTTGCGCAGCGCGTGCACGACGAGGATGCGGCGCGGGTTCAGGCCCTTGGCGCGCGCGGTGCGGATGTAGTCCTCGCGCAGCACTTCCAGCATGCTCGATCGCGTCATGCGCGCCACCACGGCCATCGTGCTCGTGCCCAGCACCAGCGCCGGCAGCAGGATGTGGACGAGGGCCGAGCGGAAGGCGCCGGGCTCGCTGTAGAGCGCGCTGTCGATCAGCATGAAGCCGGTGATGCGCGGCACGTCGTACTCCACGCTGATGCGGCCCGAGATCGGCGTCCAGCCCAGCTGCACCGAGAAGAACATGATCAGGATCAGGCCCCACCAGAACACCGGCATCGAATAGCCGACGGTGGCCACACCCATCACGCCCTGGTCGAACAAGGAGCCGCGCTTGAGTGCGGCCAGCATGCCCAGCGTGAGCCCCAGCGTCAGCGCCACGATCAGCGCGGCGAGCGAGAGCTCCACCGTGGCTGGGAACAGCGCCTTGAAGTCGTCGGCCACCGGCAGGCGGCTCACCAGCGACTGGCCCAGGTCGCCATGCGCGAGCTCCCAGACATAGTCCACGTACTGCATCGGCAGCGGCTGGTCGAGCCCGAGGCGATGCGCCATCTCGGCGTGCAGCACGGGATCCATGCCGCGTTCGCCCATCATCACGTCGATCGGGTCGCCGGGCACCAGACGGATCAGCCCGAAGGCGACCAGCGTGATGCCGATCAGCGTCGGGACCAGGGTGGCGAGTTTGCGGAGCAGGAAGCCGAGCATGTGGGGTAACGCGTTACTTCGGCGCAGCCGTTGCCGCGGATGCGACCGACGGGGGCTGAGGCGCCATCACCATGCCGCCCGGCGTGGTCGCCACATCGATCAGCGCGGCGGTCTCAGCGTCCATCTCGCCGTCGAACTTGGCGGAGCGGTACTTCATCTGGAAGGTCAGGATGACGCTCTTGGTCTTGGGATCGGCCATTCCCGTGTGCGGCACGTCATAACCAAAGCGGCCCAGACGGTCCTGCGCCCAGGTCGCGTCCGGCAAGCCGGCCTGCTCGTACTGCGCCTGCTTGGCAGCCACTTGCGCGGCGTCGGGCCAAGGGATGATGCCGGCCGCGTAGAACTGCTTCCACGGGAACAGCGGGCCCGGGTCGGACTTGCGGCCCGGGGCGATGTCCTGGTGGCCCAGCACATGGTCGGGCGTGATGTGGTTGCGCGCGACGATGTCCTTGGTCAGGCGAATCACCTCGTCGATCTGCGCCTGCGGGAAGGGGTAGTAGACGCGGTTCGGCGGCGTGCCTGGCTCGCCGGGCGTTTCGGTGAAGCCGAGGTTGACGATCTCGATCCCGATCGACGCGCTGTTCAGGTTCTGGTTGCTGGCCCAGTAGCTGGCGCCGGCCTGCCAGGCGCGGCGGTTCTCGTCCACCAGCTGGTAGATCGCGGCCGGTTCGTCGCGTACCAGGTAGTGGGCGCTCACGCCACTGCCGGCGTTGGTCAGCGCACGCTGGGAGGCGGGCCAGTTGATGGCGGTGTAATGAAGAATCAGAAACTGCGCCCGGCTGTCCTGGTTCACCGAGGTGAACTCGTGGCTGGCGCCCCACATGCCCAGCGGGCCGGTGGCGCAGGCAGACAGAAACAGAGCGCTGGCAGCGCAGAGAAGGGTTTTCTTCATGGGTTCGGTACCTTAAGGGCGCGCTCGTGCGCTCGCAAATCGCTTTGCGGGCGCGCGGCATAACTTTTGAGAATGCCGGGTTAACCCGAGCTGATCTTGAAGCCCGGCGCGCGGGTTTTCCTGCGCAGGATTCGCGGCCAGCCACTGCGAACATGCACTCGCTTGTTCATGCCCAACGGAGACTGCTCTTGAACCTGGTTCTTCGCATTTTGCGTCCTTGCATGTTGGTGGTCGGGCTCGTGCTGGGTCTCGGCGTCGCCAGTGCTCAGACGGTCGCGGCCTCGGCACCTGTTGCACCTGTTGCACCTGTTGCGTCTGCAGCGCCAAGCCCGGCCGCTTCATCGGCCTTTCGCATCGACCCCGTCGATGCCGCCTGGTACGCGGCGCTGCCCCAGGACCCGGAGGCGGCCACGCGGGCCTGGCTCGCCCGCATCCCGGCCGAGTCCAAGGCGAGCTCCGATGCGTATTACGAGGGCGACTACTGGCTGTTGCTGTGGAACTTCCTGCTCGGCCTGGTCATCGCCGGGCTGCTGCTCGGCAGTCGGCCGTCGACCGCGCTGCGCGAGGCCTTGCAGAAGCGCTTGCGCTGGCGCTTCGTGAGCGATGCCGCCTACGGCGCGGCTTATGCCGCGGCAGGCTGGGTCTTGAGCCTGCCCTTGACGATCTACCAGGGCTACTTCCGCGAACACGCTTACGGCATGGCGACGCAGAACTTCGGCGCCTGGTTCGGCGAACAGCTGATCAATCTGGCCGTGGCCATGCTGATGACGGCGGTGGCCGTTGCCGTGCTCTATGCCGTGCTGCGGCGTGCCGGCGCTCGCTGGTGGTGGTGGGGCACCTTGACCTCGATGGTCCTGCTGGTGCTGTTGTTCGTGGTCTCGCCGGTCTACATCGATCCGCTGTTCAACGACTACAAGCCGGTGGCGGATGGCCCCATCAAGTCACAGGTGCTGGCACTCGCGAAGGCCAATGGCGTGCCGGTGGACAACGTCTACGTCTTCGACGCTTCGCGCCAGACGACCCGGGTCAGCGCCAATGTCAGCGGCTTCCTCGGCACGGCTGCCGTGCGGCTCAACGACAACCTGCTGCGTCGCTCCAGCCCGCCCGAGATTCGCGCGGTCATGGGCCATGAGATCGGCCACTACACGCTCAACCACAGCTTCAAGTTCCTGGTGGGAATTGGCGTCCTGGTGCTTGCAAGCTTTGCCTTCGCGGCCTGGGTGATGCGCCGCTTGCTGGCGCGCTTCGGTGAGCGCTGGCGGCTGGACGGTATCGGTGGTGTGGGCGACGTGGCCTCGCTGCCGCTGCTGATGGCGGTTTTCAGCGTCTGCAGCTTCGTGCTCACGCCGGTCATCAACACGATGGTCCGCACGCAGGAGATCGAGGCCGACTACTTCGGCATCAATGCCTCGCGCGAGCCGCTGGGCATGTCCGAGGTGATGCTCAAGCTGGTCGAGTACCGCAAGGCCGATCCGGGTTCGCTGGAAGAGATCATCTTCTTCGACCACCCGAGCGCCTACCACCGCATCTACCAAGCCATGCGTTGGCGCGAGCAGATGGGCGAGTCGGGCACGGTGCCGCTGATGCCGACGGCAGCTGAACCGCCGACCAAGTAGACCGCAGAGGGCGTAGAGCGCCTCAGGGCTTGGCGGCCACGGCCATCATCTTCATGCCGTCCTTCGTCGTCGCCACGTCGATCAGGGCCGCGGTCTCGGCATCGAGCTGGCCGTCGTAGTTGCTTGGCCGGTACTTCATCTGGAAGGCCGAGATCACGTTGAGCGTGTGCTCGTCGAGCGTGCCGGTCTCGGGGATCAGGTAGCCGTACTTGGCCAGCTTCTTCTGGGCCCAGGTGATGTCGGGCGGCGTCTGCGCGAACTCGGCCGCCTTGGCCGCAACCTGATCGGCGTCGGGCCAGGGGATCACGCCCGCTTCGTACAGGCGATGCCAGGGGAACATCGGGCCCGGATCGCGGCGGCGATCGGGGGCGATGTCCTCATGGCCGACCACGCGCTCGGGCTTGATCTGATGGCGTGCCACGATGTCCTTGACCAGCGCGATCACCGCATCGACCTGCGCCGGCGGATAGGCCGCGTACTGGCCGTTGCGCTCGCCCGTCTTGAGGTTCTTGTCACCGGGGTTGACGATCTCGATGCCGATCGACGCGCTGTTGAGGTTCTGCACGCCGCCAAAGTAGCTCTGCCCAGCCTGCCAGGCGCGGCGGTTCTCGTCCACCAGCTGATAAACCTTGACCGGCTCGTCACGCACCAGGTAATGCGCGCTGACCTTGCCGCCCGAGTTGGCGCCCTGGGTCAGGACGGGCAGCGAGTCCTCCCAGCTCTCCTCGGTGTAGTGGATCACCAGGAACAGCACGCGGCTGTCCTGGTTCACCGAGGTGTATTCACGGCTGGCGCCTTCCATGCCGACGGGCGGGATGGCACAGGCGGACAGGAGGAGGGCGCTGGCGGCGCAGAGCAGGGTTTTGGATGTCTTCATGGCCTGCGTACCTTAGAACGCAGCCCACAGCGCGGCCAATTGCTTTGCGGGCGCGGCGCATAACTTTTGCAAATACCGGCACTAACCCTGCCTGGTGCCGAAAGTCGGCCTCAAGCTTCTGCGATTCCTGCCGATTCACCAGGCACGCAGGGCTCCCTTTCCCATCGGTGCCGGCGTTTCGGAAAATCCATGAGATGACCAGCCTCAGCAGCCTTGGTGGCGCCAGCGCCGTCACACCGGCCCTCGTGGCCGGCGCGCAGCCGTCGCGCCCGGCGGGCCTGGACATGGATCTGGCGGAGGCGCAACGCCAGCTTGCGGACTGGGTGGCCTGCCCCTCCGGCAAGACACCCGAGGGCAAGCAAAAGATCGCGGAGATCAGCGCCAAGCTGGTCGAGATCAAGTCGAAGATGAAGGCCGAGGCTGACAGCAAGCCCGTGCAAGCCACCTCGCAACCCCGCCCCGCAGGTTCGGCCCAGGGCGCCTACGTCGATACCTACGCTTAGCGCTCGGTGCTCAGGGCTCAGGGCTCGAAGCGCAGGCGCTGCCCGGTGTTCATGGCCGGCTCCATCTCACCGATCACCACGGCCCGCTCGAAGCCGGCCGCGCGGAAGCAATCAAGTACCTTCTCGACCGCGTCCGGCGCGCAGCTCACCAGCAGCCCGCCGCTGGTCTGCGGATCGCTGACCAGCGCGCGCTCGGCCGCCGTGCCCGCATCGGGCCACAGCACCTCGTCGCCATAGCCGGCCCAGTTGCGCGCCGAAGCGCCGGTGGCGATGCCTTGTTCAGCCACCGCGCGCGCCGCGCTCAGCCACGGCAGATCAGAGAGCTTCACGCGCGCGGCGAGGTTCGAGCCGCGGCAGATCTCCAGCAGATGGCCGGCCAGGCCGAAGCCCGTCACATCAGTCATCGCATGCACGCCGTCAAGCTGGGCCAGATCGCTGCCCACGCGATTGAGCTGCGTCGTGGCGGCCAGCATCTGCGCGTAGCCCTCGGCATCGAGCAAGCCCTTCTTGAGCGCCGCCGACAACAGGCCCACGCCCAGCGGCTTGCCCAGGATCAGCACATCGCCGGCCCGCGCATCGGCATTGCGCCGCACGCGCTTCGGATGCACGAGGCCGAGCGCCACCAGCCCGTAGATCGGCTCCAGCACATCGATGCTGTGGCCGCCCGCGATCGGAATGCCCGCCTCGCGGCACACGTCGGCGCCGCCTTGCAAGATGCGGCCGATCACCTCGGGCGGCAGCTTGTCGAGCGGCATGCCGACCAGGGCCAGCGCCAGGATCGGCGTGCCGCCCATCGCGTAGACGTCCGACAGCGCATTGGTGGCGGCAATGCGGCCGAAGTCGTAGGGGTCGTCCACAATCGGCGTGAAGAAGTCGGTGGTGGCGACGAGGGCCTGTTCATCGTTGAGGCGGTAGACGGCGGCGTCGTCACTGGTTTCGGTGCCCACCAGCAGCTCGGGCGGCACCAGGCCCTGCGGTGCACGCGCCAGAATGTCGCGCAGCACGCCGGGCGCGATCTTGCAGCCGCAACCACCGCCGTGCGAAAAGCGCGTCAGCTGAACTTTCTCGTTATCCATATGTCCCATCGTAGCCCTGTCCGTGTTGCAGATCGCCATGCCTTCGATGCGCTCATCGATGCCCGCTCGCCGGCCGAATTCGCGCTCGACCACATTCCCGGTGCGATCAACTGCCCGGTGCTTGATGACGAGGAACGCCGCATCGTCGGCACGCTCTACAAGCAGCAGGGCGCGTTCGAGGCGCGGCGCGTGGGCGGCGCCTTTGTCGCGGCCAATCTGGCGCGCCATCTGCAGGAGCGTTTTGCCGAGAAGCCCGAAGGCTGGCGTCCGCTCATCTACTGCTGGCGCGGCGGCCTGCGCAGCGGCTCGATGACGCAGTGGCTGCGACTGGTCGGCTGGGATGCGCAGCAACTCGCGGGCGGCTACAAGAGCTTCCGTCATCACGTGGTGGCGCTGCTCGAAGAGCGCTGCCCGCAGCTCGATCTGCGCGTGGTCTGCGGCGCCACGGGCAGCGCCAAGACGCGCGTCTTGCAGGCCCTGGCGGCGAGCGGTGCGCAGGTGATCGATCTTGAGGAAGCCGCTCGTCACAAGGGCTCGCTGCTGGGCGCCTTGCCCGGCATTGCGCAACCTTCGCAAAAAGCGTTTGAAACGGGGATCGCGAGCGCGATCGAAACGCTCGACGCGACGCGCCCCGTCTTCATCGAAGCCGAGAGCGCGCGCATCGGCCGTCTCTCGCTGCCGCGCCCCATGCTCGATCGCCTGCGTGCCGCGCCTTGCATCGAGATCCAGGCCACGCCGGAAAGCCGTCTGGCCTTTCTGCTGCGCGACTACGCCTATCTCGGCGACGACCCCGCAGCGCTGGCCGCGCAGCTCGAACGCCTGCGCGAACTGCACGGCAAGGTCATCGTCGAACGCTGGCAGACGTGGGCGCAGGCGCGCGAACTCGCGCCGCTGTTCGAGGAACTGATGCGTCTGCACTACGACCCGCATTACGCGCGCTCCCAGGAGCGGCATCTCCTGCAATGGCAGCACCGCCGGTCTCTTGCCGCCGAAGACTTGTCGACAGACGGGATCGCAGCGGTGGCCGCGGGCGTACGGGCTCTCGCGTAGCCGGCGGGTTCAGTCCAGCCGCACCTGCTTGCGTGTCACCCGATAGCGCTCGTAGAAATGCTTGTCGAAGATCGCCGTCAGCGTGCCGTCGCGGCGCATCGCCTGCATGGCCCCTTCAAGCTGCGGCAACAGCGCGAAAACCGCCGAGTGCCGCGACACCGCGATCGAACGCGGCGTCAGATCGCGTTCACGATAGACCGCCTCTTCCAGCTGATGGCCCACGTCCAGCTCGCTGATCAGCACGGCGCCCTGGTCCTCCGGCATCACGACGGCGTCCAGGCGTTTCAGCAGCAGCTTGTGCAGATTGGCGGCATTGTTCGGCCCCGGCTCCTTGAGCAAGGTCGGGTCGTCATCAAAGCGATCGAAATACGCGCTGCCGCGGCCGACGCCGATGTGCAGGCCTTTCAAATCCTCATAGCGGCGGATGCGCTGCGCGTCACCACGGCGCACATAGAACACGCGATCCGTCGCACTCCTGCGATACGGCGTCTGCAGAAACGCCATGAACTCTTCGCGCTCGGGACTCTGCTGGATGCCGATGCTCAGATCGGCCTCGCCCGCCCGCATCATCAGCATGCAGCGCGCATGAGGACACTCGGTGATGCGCAGTTCGCGGCCCACACGCCGCGCCAGTTCGCGCACGATCTCGGTATACGCGCCGCCGTATTCGACGTTGGGCTCGACACCCGACTTGGTCTTCCACGGCGCCAGTTCGCTGAAGGCGAGCACAAGCGGCGGCTCATACGCGGACGCGGTGCATGCGCACAAAGCCAGCAGCAGCGCACAAGCGATGCGCAAGCGGCGAAGAGGGCTGTCGAACTTCAACAAGATTCGCGGAGTCTAAACGGCCGAAACGACCTTGGAGACCCCCGTGCGAATCAGCTGCTGATCCGCCAGGCGGCGCGCGGTCCCTCGTTGCCCGCGGCATCGAGCCGGGAAGCGACCACGGCGTTGACGGCGGGCGTCAGCTTCAGCTCGCTGCCACGCTCGAAGCGCCAGCTCTCGCCCTCGCGCAGCCAGATCGCGCAGGGGCCGTCGAAATGGCTAACGCTCAAGATCGGCGCACTCAAGGCCGCTTGCGCGCGCCATGGCGTGGCGGGCACCAGGGCGTTCTGAGCGTAAGGGCCGGCCTTGAGCGCGTCAGCCAGCCCGCGCCGGTTCTGCTGCAAGGCGACCATGCTGAAGTGCACATGGCCGCTGCCCGGCGCGATCTCGCGTTGCAGCGCGATCTGGCCGAGGATCTCGTCAACGCTCCAGCTCTCGCCCGCGTTCGTGATCCGGCTCGTGAACATGCCGGCGTAGATCTGCCGCTCACGCGGGTTGTGCTCGCGCCAGGTCTGCAGGAGCGGGCCGAAAGCCTGCGCCTTCTGCGCGCGCGGCCAGTAGAGCTGCGGCACCAGATAGTCGAGCCAGCCCTGGCTCATCCAATGCTCCACATCGGCATAAAGCTTGTCGAACTGGCTGAAGCCGGCAATGCCTTCGGGCCGCAGCGCGGGCTTGGGCAGGCCAAAGGGACTGATGCCGAAGCGCACCTGCGGCTTCAGCTCGCGCGAGGCTTCATACATGCGGGCGATCAGCTGGTCCACATTGCTGCGCCGCCAATCGGCGCGTGTCAGCACGCCGCCGCTTTGCAGATAGCGCTGCCACGAGGGCTCGTCGGGGAAATCGATCTCCTGCTTCGTTGCCGGGTCGGTGACCGGGTAGGGGTAGAAGTAATCGTCGATATGGATGGCGTCGATGTCGTAGCGCGCGATCACGTCGCGCACCACGGCCAGCGTGTGGTCGGCGGCGGCGGGCTCGCCGGGGTCGATCCAGAGCTGGTCGCCGTAGCTCTTGACCCAGTCAGGATGCGTGCGGCTCAGGTGCGTGGGCGCGTCCGCGCTCTTGGCTGCGCTCTGCCGCGCGCGGAAGGGGTTGAACCAGGCATGCAGCTCGATGCCGCGCGCATGCGCCTCGGCCACCCAGAAGGCGAGCGGATCATAGAAAGGCTCGGGCGCCTGGCCTTGCGTGCCGCTCAGGTACTCGCTCCAGGGTTCCAGCTTCGAGTCATAGAAGGCGTCGGCGCCGGTGCGCACCTGCAGGATGATGGCGTTGAGCTTGAGCGTTAGCGCCGTATCGAGCAAGGCACGCGCCTCGGCCTGCTGCTCGGCGGTCGACAAGCCTTTCTTCGACGGCCAGTCGATATTGGCGACGGTGGCAACCCAGGCGCCGCGGAATTCGCGCGGCGCGGGCGGGGGTTCGGTGGCCAGCTCCGGCGCGCTGACCCAGTGCGGTCCGCGCAGGTCGGCGCAGGCGGCCAGCAGCAATGAAGAGGCAAGCAGGCTTCGGCGTTTCATACTTTGAAGAACCAGCGCTTTTTGAACATGATCCACGCGGCGAGATACATCACCGCGACGAAGCCGATCGCATAGACCAGCGAGGTGTTGATCGCCTCCAGCGGCAGCGCCTTGATCGGCGCGTAGATCATGCCCTTGAGCGTGAGCCCCTGGCCATCCTTGATCAGCACCAGCAGGCGGCCGACCAGGCCCGACAGCGCGAACATGAACAGCGCGTTCATGCCGAACACCGTGAAGGGGAAAGCCCAGCGCGCCAGCCGCTCGCGCAGCAGCGGGCGCGGCATCGCATCGAGCAGCCAGTAGAAGCTGCCGAAGATCAGGCAGGCCCAGCCCGCGCACAGCAGCATGTAGGGCGGCGTCCACAAGCTCTTGTTGATCGGCATGAGCCAGGCGTCACCGACCTGCGCGGCCCACAGCAGCAGCAGGCCCGCGATCATGAAACCCATCGCCTTCTCGGTGGCATCACGCTTGGCGGCCAGCCACTGGCCGGCCAGCACGCCGGCCAATTGGCTCGCCACGGCGGGCAGCGTGGAGAGCAAGCCCTCCGGATCCCAGGTCTTGCTGCTGAACCACAGATGGCCGTTCAGCAGCGCGCGATCGATCCAGGCGCCCACATCCTGGCCGGCGGCCAGCGAGCCTGTATGCACGACGCCTTGCGCATCGGGCACCGGTACGCCTAACTGGATAAGGCTATAGACAGCCAGCAACGCGATCAGCGCGATCACCTGGCCGCGCACGCTGCACCACAACACCAGCGGCACGGTCAGGATCGTGCACAGGCCGATGCGTTGCAGCACGCCCGGGATGCGGATCGTGTCGAAGCTCGAATGCCCGATCGAATTGAGCAGCAGGCCGATCGCGATGATGGTCAGCCCGCGCCGCCAGGTCTGCAGCATCAGCGAACCTTTCGGCCCCACACGCCGGCCCAGGCTCAGCGTCATCGAGATACCGCTGATGAAGACGAAGAACGGAAAGATCCAGTCCGTGAAGGCCCAGCCGTTCCACTCCGCATGTTCGAGCGGACCGTAGATATGGGCCCACTCGCCGGGGTTGTTGACGAGCAGCATCGACGCGACGGTGAAGCCGCGGAAGGCGTCGAGGGAGAGCAGTCTCTGGGGCTTCATGCGGGACTCTTTTTCTTTTTGATGCCGAAGTCGTCGGGGATCTTGATGAACGCCGCCATGATCAGCGAAGGAAGCGTGCAGATCAGCACCCAGCCGAAGAAGTGGAAGTAGCCGAGCTGCTGCTGCAGCCAGCCGCTCCACATGCCCGGCAGCATCATGCCCAGCGCCATGAAGCCGGTGCAGATCGCATAGTGCGCGGTCTTGTGTTGCCCTTCGGCCACCAGCACCATGTACATCATGTACGCCGTGAAGCCCAGGCCATAACCGAACTGTTCGACGGCAAGTGCCGTGCAGATCAGCGGCAGGCTGGCCGTCTGCGATTGGGCCAGCAGCACGAACACCAGATTGGGAATGTGCATCACCAGCACCAGCGGCCACAGCACGCGCTTCAAGCCGAAGCGGCTCACCACCCAGCCGCCCAGCAGGCCGCCGAGGGTCAGTGCGGCGACGCCCACCGTGCCGTAGGCCAGGCCCACGGCTTCCGTGGAGAGGCCGAGGCCGCCGGCGCCTACGTTGTCCAGCAGAAAGGGCACGGCGAGCTTGAGCAGCTGCGCTTCAGGAAAACGGTAGAGCAGCAGAAAACCCAGCGTCACGAGGATGCCGGGCTTCTTGAAGTACAGCGCGAACACGCGCACAAAACCGGGCCAGAAATCGCCTTCGGCGCCCCCGATCCTGGCCTGCTTGTCTTCGAGCGGCCGCGGCAGCACGCGCCAGTGCCAGGCGCCAAGCAGCGCAAAAGCCGCCGCCAGGATCCAGAACACAAACGACCAAGCCAGCGCCGTGTTGCCCAGGCTCTTTTGCCAGTGCCCGGCCAGCGCCACGAGGCCGCCTTGCACGCTGATATTGGCCAGGCGATAGCAGGTCGAACGCACGCCGATGAAGGCGGCCTGCGTACCCACATCCTGCGCGAGCAGATAAAACCCATCGGCCGCGATGTCATGCGAGGCCGAGGCAAAAGCCATCAGCCACAGCACCGCCAGACTCATGCGGAAGAACTCCGAGCCGGGCAGCGTCAGCGCCACCAGCGCCAGCGCCACGGCCACGCAGAACTGCAGGGCCCAGATCCAGCCGCGCTTGGTGCCGATCAGTTCGGCCAGCGGCGACCACAGCGGCTTGACGACCCAGGGCAGGTAGAGCCAGCTCGTGTAGAAGGCGATCTCGGTGTTGGAGATGCCCAGCGTCTTGTACATGGCGACCGACAGCGCCATGACGACGGCATACGGAATGCCCTGGGCGAAGTAGAGGCTGGGGATCCAGCTCCACGGATTGCGCTCAACGACTGCGTTAGCGCTCATCCGGCCAACGCCGCACGCACGCTGCCATGAGCCGCGTCGAGCTTGGCGCGTGCCGCATCCGGCGCGATGCCCAGCTTGATCACGACGATCGCGAGCTTGACGCTCTGCTTCGACCCATCCAGCGCCGCGCGCGCAGCCGCTTCGTCGCAGCCGGTGGCACGCATCGTCAGCGCCACGGTGCGGCGCACCAGCTTGGCATTGGTCGCCTGCACGTCGACCATCAGGTTGCCGTAGACCTTGTTGAGCCGCACCATCAGGCTGCTGCTGAAGGTGTTCAGCGCCATCTTCTGCGCGCTGCCGGCCTTGAGCCGCGTGCTGCCCGAAATCACTTCCGAACCGGTGTCGAGCGTCACGCCGATGTCGGCGCTTTTCGTCACCGGCGCATCGGCATTGTTGGCAAAACCGATCGTCAGGGCGCCTGCCGCACGGCCCGCTTCGATCGCGCCGAGCACATAAGGCGTGCCGCCTGAGGCCGCCAGGGCCAGCAGCACGTCGTTGGGCGTGGGCTTGATCGAAGCGATGTCCGCCGCGCCGAGCGCGTGGTCATCCTCGGCGCCTTCCACGGCCGCGAACATGGCCGATGGGCCACCGGCCAGCAAAGCCACCGCGCGGTCACGCGGCCAGCCGAAGGTGGGCGGCAGTTCCACGCTGTCGAGCACGCCCAGGCGCCCCGAGGTGCCGGCGCCGGCATAGAGCAAACGGCCGCCGGCCTGGATGCGGGGCAGGGCGGCCACAAGGGCGGCTTCGAGCTGCGGCAGCGCGGCGCGCACCGCATTGACCGCCTCGACCTGGTCTTCGACGAAGGCCGCGAGCAGTTCGCGCGGCGCGTAAAGGTCGAGATCGGTGTGTTGGGCGCTGGGCGTTTCTGTCTTGAGCATGATGGCGTTCACTGTAGAGCGCCCGGCAGAGCCAGACCAATGACCAGGGCCATTGACGCCATAACCGGCGCTCATCACACAATAGGTCCGCCGGAGTGTAAGGACTGCGCGTCCCGCAGCGACACAGGCCGGCAAGCCCGATTCACGAAGTCGTACGGGGCTTGTTCCCACACTCAACCTTCTGGAGACTTTCAAATGCATCAATCCATCAAGACCGGTATCGGTATTGCCGCCGCAGCCGCCGCGCTGTTCGCCGTCACCGCCCCGGTCAGCTTGGCCACGGCCGCCGACGAAGGCATGGTCAAGTGCTCGGGCGTGAACAGCTGCAAGGGCACCTCCGAGTGCAAGACCGCCAAGAACGAATGCAAGGGCCACAACAGCTGCAAGGGCCAGGGCTGGGTCAGCAAGAAGAACGAAGCCGAGTGCAAGTCCGCCGGCGGCACCGTCGCGAAATGAGGCCCCCGGCCCAGCGGGTACGCTGAGCCACCCCCCGAGGGGGTGCCGATCGATGCCGGGATGGCCCGGCATCGACATCGGCTTGAGTCGGCCTTGGGAGCGGCCCGGCGGCCGACTCAAATTCAATACGGATCGCTTGGCGACAACCTGTCCTCATGAATCAGGAACTGAACGGCTTTGGCTTGGGCTTGCGAACGGAGCATTTCGCTGCGTTTGGCGAGCCGCTTGCGAACAAGCCCGACTGGCTCGAAATCATCAGCGAGAACTTCATGGTGCCGGGCGGGCGTCCGCTGGTGCATCTGGAGCGCTTCCGGCGGGACTATCCGCTGGTGATGCATGGCGTGTCGATGTCGATCGGCAGCACGGACCCTTTGAGTCTTGATTACCTGCAAGCCTTGAAGGCGCTGGCCGATCGCGTGCAGCCGGCATGGGTTTCCGATCACCTGTGCTGGACGGGCGTGGACCATCGCAATCTGCATGATCTGCTGCCGCTGCCGTATACCGAGGCGGCTCTGCGGCACCTGGGCTCGCGCATTGCGCAGGTGCAGGAGGTCTTGCAGCGGCCGCTGGTGCTGGAGAACGTCTCCAGCTATGTGCGCTTTGCTCACGATGAAATGAGCGAGGCCGATTTCATCGCCGCGCTGCTGCGCGAGAGCGGCTGCCAGCTGCTGCTCGATGTGAACAATGTCTATGTGTCGAGCCGCAATCACGGCTTCGATGCGCGCGGCTATATCGACCTGATGCCCGCCAACCAGGTCGTGCAGATCCACCTCGCCGGCCACGAGGATCGCGGCGACGTGGTGATCGACACGCATGACCATCCGGTCTGCGAGGCGGTCTGGCAGCTCTACGCGTACACGCTCGACCGCATCGGTTTCAAGCCGACGATGATCGAGCGCGATGACGACATTCCGCCGCTGCCGGTGCTGCTGGCCGAGCTCGATCACGCGCGTCGATTGGCGATGTCGCTGGCGTAGCCTCGGCCGAAATCCCAATACCTTATTCACATGGATGAACAGGATGAACAGGATGAATACAAGAAGGCCCAGGTGGCTTCGGTCTTATCCTGTTCATCCTGTCCATCCATGTTCAAACGCGTTAGGTATTCGAACTGAGGGCGTGCGATGAACACCCTGCGCGCACAGCAGCACGCCTTGCAGACCGCGATTTGTGGTGAGGGTGACGGCGGCGTCTCGCCGACGCTCGGGCTTGACGTCTATCGCCACGCCTACACCGCGCGCCTGATCGCCGCGCTGCGCGACAACTACCTCGTGCTGCACCGCGTGATGGGCGACGAGAGCTTTGACGCGTTGGCGCTGCGCTATCTCGACGCACACCCTTCGCGCACCCCGTCGATCCGCTGGTTCGGCCATGCGCTGGCTGACTTCATGGTCACGGATGAAGATTTGCCACATCCCTGCTTCGCCGATTTCGCGCGCATGGATTGGGCTCTGCGCGGCGCTTTTGATGCGGCCGATGCGCCAGCCCTGCGCGGCGAGGATCTCGCCGGATTGCAGCCGGAACAGAGCTTCAGCCTGCATCCCAGTGTGGGCCTCGTGCCGCTGGAATGGGCCATCGAAGCGGCGTGGCGAGCCTTGCGTCAGGCGATCACCGAGGAAGCGACGGACGACGATCCGGAACTGCCCGAGCCGGAAGCGCAAGAGCATCTGCTGCTGGTCTGGCGAGAGGCGCTCGACGTGCGCTGGCGTTCACTCGACGCGCTTGAAGCCGCCTTGCTGCAAGCGGTTCAAGCCGGAGAGGACTTCGCCAGCCTCGCCGAGATCGCCGCCACTCACGCCGGCGCCGAAGCTGCGCCCGCGGCCCTGGTCCAGGCCCTGCAAACCTGGCTCGCCGACGGCCTACTCCAGCCGTCTTGATTCATCGCCGGGCCCGGCCACGCAGTCTTCAGCCATCGGCTCCCAGCCGCGGTGAATGACGACATCCGGCCCGCGATGGCAGAACTCGATCCGCTGCGCATGCGGCACCTGCGCGCGCGCAAAGGCTTCGAGCGAGGCCGGCAGGCTGACGCGATAACGCCCATGTTCGATGTCATCGGGCACGCGGTCATCGTTGTGCAGATAGGGGCTGAGGGCGGTGAGCCAGGTGAAGGGCCGCCACAGCGCAATCTCGGTCGGCTCGTAGCCCACCGCCTGCAACCAGGCCTGCGCGGCGGCGCGCGAGTCGGCATCGCCCCAGGCCGAGGCCATCAGCTCGGCCAGCCACTGGTTGCAGTTCTGGTAGGTCAGCGCGAAGGCATAGGCGTTCGCGCTGTAACTGGTGTTCAGCAGGGCGAGCGCGCGGTGATCATCAATCGCGGCGTCGTGCAGCGCCGGGCTCGGCAGCAGCACGACCGACACAAAACCCTCGCCCATGTCGTGCAGGCCCATCACAAAGCCGCTCATGCCCTGGTCGAAGATGCGCGGCTTGCCTTCGTCACAGGCGTAGTAGAGCTGGCGTACCGACCACGGCCCGTTGGCGCTGTCGCGCAACGCCACACCGGCGTGCGAGTAGCGCTGGTGCAGCAGCGCCAGATCGAGGCCTGAGCGCGAAACCAAAGCCACATCGGCGCCCGAGTCCTGCAGCTCCTGCTTGATCAGCGCCGTGAAGCGCAACACCAGATCCTGCTCGGCCGGCGAGGGCTCCTTGTCCACATCGCACGAGCGCAATGAACCGGCGTGGGCATTGACGCTAACGCTGATCCCCAGCGTCAGCAGGACCGCCCAAAGCTTCAAAGCGAGACGGGCTTGCTGCGCAGCTCGCGATGCCAATCATCATCGAGCACCAGGAAGAAAGCCTGCTGCGTGTCGACGGTGGCGAATTCATAGCCATACGGACGCTCGATCACGTTCACGGCAGCGCCTTCGGCCAGATGGCCGCGCTCGGCCGCCGTTGCGGGCAGCGTCAGCGCGAACTCGGCACCCGCCTGGCCGCGCATGTCCGCACGCATCATGCCGGGGCGATCGGGCAGGGCGGCCAGATGCACGACCTGGTATTCGCCGGCCGCGACCTTGTTGTTGCCCGAGGAGCTGTTGCTCGATCCCTTGATCGAATCGGAGGCGCTGCTGGTGGCGCTGGACGCGCTGTCCGAGACCGAGGAGGTGGCCGAGCTTTCGGCGTGCACGGGCAGAGCCAAGGCCAGGAAAAGAGCCGCGAGTAAATGCTTCATGAACGGGAACTCCTAAGATGGCGCACATCATGCGCATCTTGATTGTCGAGGACAACGCCGACATTGCAGCCAATCTGCACGCTTATCTTGAGCCGCTGGGCTACGTGATTGATTGGGAACGTAACGGCGAGGCCGGACTGACCAGTGCCGCGCGGCAGGCGCACGACGTGATCGTGCTGGACCTGATGCTGCCGGGCCTGGACGGCCTGAGTCTGTGCCGGCGCCTGCGTCGCGAACTGCGTTTGCCCGTGCCGGTGCTGATGCTGACCGCGCGCGACACCGTGCCCGACAAGGTGCTGGGCTTCGAGGCGGGCGCCGATGACTACCTGGTCAAGCCCTTTTCGCTGGCCGAGCTCGATGTGCGGCTGAAGGCCCTGCACCGCCGCGCCGTGGATGCCCATGTGCCCGCGCCGCTGCAGGTCGGTGATCTGGTTTTCGATCCCTCGCAGTTCGATGCGCGCCGCGCCGGCCGCCGCATCGAACTCACGCCCAGCGGTTACAAGCTCTTGCAATGCCTGATGACGGCCTCGCCGCGTCTGGTCACGCGCGAGGTGCTGGAGTTCGCGCTATGGGGCGACAGCCCGCCCGATTCCGACGCGCTGCGCACGCACATCCACGCCCTGCGCCAGGCCGTGGACAAACCGTTCCCGCAGCCGCTGCTCAAGACACTCGCCGGCCAGGGCTACTGCCTGGTGCCGCCCGAAGAAGAATGAGCACCGCCTACAAGAGCCCGCGCAGCCTGCGCCATCGCATCACGGCCGCCTATGTGGGTCTGAGCCTGGCGCTGTGCGTCGCGTTTGCGGCGGTGGTGGAGTACGCGCGCTACCAGATCGACGCCTATCTGGTGGAGCGCCGGCTCGATCTGGTCGCGAACTGGCGCCTGGCCGGCTCGCTGCCCGACCCCTCCACGCTGACACCGGAGATCGCGTTCTTCCGCGGCGACAAGGTGCCACCCTATTTGCAGCATCAGGCGCTCGGTTTTCATGAGGTGCGTGACGGCCAGCGCACGCTCGACGCGCTGATCGGTCGCCTGCCGAGCGGCGAGGCTTATGCGGCCGTCGATCTGGTCAGCGATTTCGAACGCATCGAGGAGCGTGTGCTGCTGGGCCTGGCGCTGTGCGTGGTCGCCGCCACGGCGCTGGCCTTGCTGCTGGCGCGCATGACGGCGGGCCGCGTGCTGGCGCCCGTCACGGCCCTGGCCGAAGCGGTGCGCGACGACCAGCTCAGCGGCGATTCGGCCCTGCTCGCGCGGCGCGACGAGATCGGCGAGCTGGCGCGCGCTTTTGCCGCGCGCACCGAGGTCCTGCAGCAGGTGCTCACGCGCGAGCGCCTGTTCACCGGCGATGTCAGCCACGAACTGCGCACGCCGTTGACCGTCATGCTCGGCGCCGCCGAGGTGCTGGCCGTGCAGCTGGAGCCCGGCTCGAAACAGCAGGCGGCGGTCGAACGGATCCGTCGCACGGCTCACAACACGGCCGAGCGCGTCAATGCCTTGCTGCTGCTGTCGCGCGAGCCCGAGCGCCTGCTGGCGCCGCTGCTGGCGCTGCCGCCGCTGATCGAACGCGAAGCCGAGCGCTGCAAGGCCCTGCTTGAAGGCAAGCCGGTGCACCTGCAATGCCGGTTCGAGGCCGCTCCGCGCGTCTATGCCCAGCCCGAGCTGGCCGAGATGGCGATCGGCAACTTGATGCGCAATGCCTGCCAATACACGACGTCCGGTGACGTAACGGTGTATTTGAGCGCACATCAGCTGGAAATCGAGGACAGCGGGCCAGGCCTGCCGGCCGATGTCCAGCAACATCTTTTCGAGCGCCTGCCGCACAGTTCAACCCCCGGCGGCGGCGCCGGCCTGGGCCTGGCGCTGGCCAAGCGCATCTGCGAGCACCTGGGTTGGCGCATCAGCTACGCGCCGCGGCCCGAAGGCGGCAGCCGCTTCCTGCTGGAATTTCCCCCGTCGCGGCGCTGACATCGGCCGACTTTCACATCGCCTTAACGCCTTCGCTCCTAAGGTCGGGTCTGGATTTCCGGCGCGAGCCTTGTTGTTGTGATGCTGATGAGATACCTCTGGGTGGGCGTGTTGGCCACCGCTTTGCACTACGCCATCCTGATCGGGGTGGTGGAGCGGCTGCATCGTTCGCCGGCCTTGGGGGCGGGCCTCGGCGCCCTGGCCGGCGCGGTGCTGGCCTACCTGGGCAATCGCCGCTTCACCTTTGCGGCGTCCACCGCCGCCCATGCGCAAGCCCTGCCGCGTTTCATGTTGATTGCCGCGGGCATGGCGCTCGGCCACGCCGCCATCGTCTGGTGTGGCAGCAGCGTGCTGGGCCTGCACTATCTGGTCGCGCAGGTGTTGGCGAGCGGCACCGCCTTCCTGTGCGGCTTCCAACTCAACAAGAGCTGGAGCTTCGCATGAGGATGCCTGACCTGCATTCGCTCGAGGTGCACGCCTGCGCCCTGAGCGTGATCGTGCCCGTGTTCAACGAGGTGGACTCGCTGCCGCTGCTGCACCGGCGCCTGCTGCTGGCGATCAGCGGCCTGCAGGAGACGGTCGAGATCGTCTACGTGGACGACGGCAGCCGCGACGGCTCGGCCGAGCTGCTGCGCCAGTTGCGCGCCAGCCACCCGATGGTCAGCGTGGTGCGCTTCTCGCGCAATTTCGGCAAGGAGCAGGCGATCACGGCCGGCCTGCAGATGGCGCGCGGCGAGGCCGTGATCCTGATGGACGCCGATCTGCAGCACCCGCCCGAATGCCTGCCCGAGATGGTGGAGGCCTGGCGCGCCGGCGCCGATGTGGTCAGCATGCGCCGGCGCAGCCGCGACGACGAATCCTGGCTCAAGCGCCAGGCGGCGGGGCTGTTCTACCGCTCGATCAACCGGCTCAGCGACATCCCGATCCCCGACGGCGTCGGTGATTTCCGCCTCTTCAGTCGCCGCGCTGTCGATGCACTTAACCAGTTACCTGAGCGCAACCGCTTCATGAAGGGCTTGTTCGCGTGGATCGGTTTCGAGCAGGTCGTGCTCGATTACGACGTCGGCACGCGCATCGCCGGCGAGACCAAATGGCGCTTCGGCCAGCTCTGGCGTTTCGCGGTCGAGGGCATCACCGCCTTCTCGATCGAGCCGCTCAAGGTCGCCACCAAGCTCGGCCTGGCGAGTGCCTTGCTGGCCTTTGTGTGCGGCCTGTATTTCTTCAGCCGCGCGCTGATCTTTGGCGATCCGGTGCCGGGCTTCCCGACGCTGATCGTCGTGGTGCTGATGCTGGGCGGCTTGCAGCTGCTCGCGATCGGCGTGCTGGGTGAATACATCGGCCGCCTCAGCCTGGAGAGCAAGCGCCGCCCGCTCTTCCTGATCCAGTCCTACGAGCCGGCCAGCCGGCTCGATCACGGCGCTCGATGAAACCCTTGCCCGCCGGGCGCCGCATCGCGATCTGCGCCGACGACTTTGGCTACAGCGCCGGCATCGACAGCGCCATCCTGTCCTTGCTGGCCGAGGGCCGGCTGTCGGCCGTCTCCTGCATGAGCACCGCGCCGTATTGGCGTGCCGATGCGGCGCGCTTGCACGAGCTCGCGCAAGGCCGGGCCGACCTCGGCCTGCACCTGAACCTCAGCGAGAGCTTTTTCGTCACTGAACCGCGCAGCCTGCCGCTGCGCGAGCTGATCCTGCGGGCCTACACGGGGCGGCTTTCGGCGGCTGAGCTGCGCATCCGCATCGCCTTGCAGCTCGACGCGTTCGAGTCCGCGCTGGGCCGCGCTCCCGACTTTGTGGACGGCCACCAACATGTGCACCAGCTGCCCATCGTGCGCCGCGTGCTGTTGGCCGAACTGGAGCGGCGCTACCCGGGCCGCCTGCCGTGGCTGCGCGACACCACGCCGGGCCCGGCCGCGCAAACCGGCTTCAAATCGCGCCTGATCGCCAGCCTCGGCGCCCGGCCCTTGCGCCGGCAGGCGCTGCGCCGCGGCTTCGCGCAGAACCGCGGCTTTGCCGGCGTCTACGACTTCGACGGCGACGAGGCCGACTACTTCCACCGCCTGCTCGGCTGGCTGGCCGGCATGGGCGAGCGCAGCCTGCTGATGTGCCATCCGAGCCTGGACGAGGCGCCGGGCGATCCGATCGCCGCCGCCCGCCAGCGCGAGTACGCCGTGCTTCGCGGCGACGCTTTCGGGCAGGCGCTGGCCGCCCTCGGCCTGTCAGTGGGACGCTTGCAACTGACGCCCAGCTAACGGTCAAATCAAGCGCAAGCAAAGCCCCTGACGGGCGCAGAATAGACCCGTCGACCCATAATCCGTGGTTATGGGCTCGGCCGACCTTCTCACTTGTTGTGGCCGGGTGGGCTTCCAACAATGGGCCTCGCCGATTTCCTGCTTCCACGTTCCACAAGATCTATGACAGAGTCGCTCCTCAGCAGGACCCGCCTTGTGCGCGCCGTTCTGCCCGTGCTTGCAGTGCTGGGCATGGCGCTGTCGATGGGTGCGATCGCCAGGCCGCTGGTCTATTGCGCCGAATCCAGCCCCGAGGGTTTTGATCCGGGCATGTGGGACAGCCAGGGCACGAACACGGTGTCCAAGCAGATCTTTCAGGGCCTGCTGGCTTTCAAGCGCGGCAGCACCGAGCTCGAACCCTCGCTGGCCCTCAGCTGGGACATTGCGCCGGACGCCAAGACGCTGACCTTTCACTTGCGCCACGGCGTGTGGTTCCAGACCACGCCTAACTTCAAGCCCACACGGGAGTTCAACGCGGACGACGTGTTGTTCACCTTCAACCGCTTCCTCGAGCCCACGCTGCCTTTCAACAAGGCATTCCCGGCCAACTTCGTCTACGCCAACAACCTGGGCCTGAGCAAGTTGGTCGAGGGTATCGACAAGCTCGACGACGCCACCGTGCGCTTCCGCCTGCGCGAGCCCAACGTCGCCTTCGCGGCCAATTTCGCGATGGCCTGGACCGGCATCAACTCGGCCGAATACGGCGCGCAGCTGCTCCGCGAAGGCCGCGCCAGCGACATCAACAACTACCCCGTCGGCACCGGGCCGTACATGTTCCGCTCCTATGCCAAGGACGACGTGCTGCGGCTCGACCCGAACCCGACCTACTGGCGCGCCAGGCAGCCCGACCGGCTGATCTTCAGCTTCAGCCGCGAGCCCAATGTGCGTGTGCAGAAGTTATTGGCCGGCGAATGCCAGATCGCGGCGGCGCTGCGGGACGTCGACATCGGCACCGTGCAAAAGCGCAAGGACATCCAGATCGACAAGGTGCAGGCGCTCAACGTCTCCTACCTGTCCTTCAACATGAGCAAGCCGCCGACCAACAACCGGCTGGTGCGCGTGGCGCTCGACATCTCGATCGACCGCAACGCCATCTTCAAGGCCATGTTCCCGCGCGGCGACGCGATGCAGGCGGTGAGCGCCTTCCCGCCGTCGATCCCGGGTTATGACTTCGCGCTCAAGAACGAGTACGACCCGGCCAAGGCGCGCCAGCTGCTGTTCGATGCGGGCTTCGGCAAGGGCTTCGAGATCGACCTCTGGGCCTTGCCCGTGGCGCGCCCGACCAACCCGAACGGCCAGCTGCTGGCCCAGATGATCCAGCAGGACTGGGCCAAGATCGGCGTCACCGCGCACATCAAGACCTACGAGTGGGGCGAGTACCTGAAGCGCGCCAACCGCGGCGAGCACAACGTCTACATGAGCGGCTGGTCGGGCGAGTCCGGCGATGCCGACGACTTCCTCACGCCCAATCTGTCCTGCGCTGCCAACAAGAGCGGCGTCAAGTTCTGCAACAAGGAATTCGACCACCTGATCGACGAAGCGCGCGCCACGGCCGACCCCGACAAGCGCAAGGAGCTCTACATCCAGGCGCAAGAAATCTTCAAGCGCGAACGGCCCTGGATCACCATGGCCCATTCCACCGTCTACATCGCGCTGCGCAAGGACGTGCATGGTTTTGCCATGACGCCCAACGGCAGCGTCAATTTTGAAGGGGTGTATCGGCAGTGAACTGGTGAACCCGTCGTTCGCCCACTGCCTGCTCACCAAACCACCATGCGCCTCCGCCACATCGAAGTCTTCCACGCCATCATGCAGGCGGGCACCATCAGCGGCGCCGCGCAGCTGCTGCACATCTCGCAGCCGGCCGTCACCAAGGTCTTGCAGCATTGCGAGCTGCAACTGGGCATGCCGCTGTTCGACCGCGTGCGCGGCAAGCTCTATCCCACGCCCGAGGCCGAACGGCTTTACGTGGAGATCGACAAGCTCAACCGAGACCTCGTTTCGATCCGGCGCCTCGCTGCGAACTTGCGCACCGGCGAGTCGGAGCAGGTGCGCCTCGTCGCCACGCCCACGCTGGCCGCCACGCTCGTGCCGCCGGCCATGACGCAGTGGTGTCGTGCCTTCCCGCTGTCGAGCTGCTCGCTCGCCACCAATCACACGCGCGAGATCGTCTCGGCCCTGCTGCTCGGCGAGGCCGACATGGCGCTCTCCTTGCAGGACCCGCGCCACCCCGGCATCAAGGCCGAGGTGCTGGCCGCCGGCACCATGACCGCCGTCTGCCCGATCAACAGCGCGGAAGGCCGCAACACCGGGCCGCTGACGATTGCCGAGATCGAGAGCGAGGTGATCGGCCTGGCCGGTGACGACCCGCTCGCCAACGTGCTGCACAACGCCAGCGAGGCGCAGGGCACGGCGTTGCATTCGCGCCTGACCGTGCAGACCTACCAGCTCGCGCGCGCGCTCGTCGAGGCCGGTGTGGGCATGACCGTGGTCGACCCCTTCACCGCCGCCAGCGCCGACCGCACCTCGGTGCGCCTGCGCCCGCTGGTGCCGGCCATGCCGGTGCAGCTCTTCCTGCTGACCGCGTCGAGCGCACCGCTGGCGCAGACCGCGCGCAAGCTCGTCAAGTACATCAGCGATGCGGCCAAGGACAAGCTCGCCTCGCTGGACGTCGCATGAAGTGACGTGACAAAGAAGAAGTAGCCCAGCAATGATCGCCTGTGAAGACGTCCCCGGCCACCCCGATTTCCGCTCGCTGCTGAGCATCGCGAATGTCAGCGTGGATCTGCGTTATGCCACGCCCGACAACTTCGTCAGCCGCCCGGTCTACGGCGGCCTCGACTGCTCCTGGCTGCGCCGCGAGGCTGCCGATGCGCTCGAGAACGCCGCTGCCTGGCTCGTCCATCGCCGCCCCGGCTACCGCATGCTGGTGCTCGACGCCGTGCGTCCGCAGCGCGTGCAGGAGCTGCTCTGGAACGAGCTCGCCGGCACGCCGCTGACCATGTACCTGGCCAATCCGGAGCGAGGCTCCATCCATTCCTTCGGCATGGCCGTCGATGTGACGCTGATCGACCCCGCCGGCCAGGAAGTCGACATGGGCACCGGCTTTGACGAGATGACGCTGCCCTCGCACCCGGCCTACGAGGTGGAGCTGCTGGCGCAGGGCGTGCTGAAGGCCGAGCACCTGGTCGAGCGGGGCTGGCTGCGTGCGGCCATGCGCGAGGCCGGCTTTCAGAGCATCAGCACCGAATGGTGGCATTTCGACTTCGGCGACCGCGTCGCGGTGCGCCGAGACCTTCCCCGAGTGATGTGAAAAGAAGAAATCAAATGAGCACAACAGCAACAACAAGCCGCAGGATGTTTGCCCAATCGCTGGCGCTGGGCGGTGTCGCCCTGGCCGCATTCACGTCCGCTAACGCCCAAACTCCGCGCATGGCGCCGCTGCTGCCGCGCCGGCTCCAGCCCGGCGATACCGTCGGCCTGGTCAGCCCGGCCAATGCCACCTATGAGCGCGATCCGATGGATTTCGCGATCGAGGCGCTGCAGGCGCTGGGCTTCAAGGTCAAGGTGGCGCCGCATGCACGCTCGCGCTGGGGCCAGTTCGCCGGCCACGACGCCGACCGCGCGGGCGACATCAACGCCATGTTTGCCGATGACTCGGTAGCTGGGATCATCGCCATGACCGGCGGTTCCGGCTGCAACCGCATCGTCGACAAGCTCGACTACAAGCTGATCAAGTCCAAGCCCAAATATTTCGGCGGCTTCTCCGACCTGACCTGCCTGGTCAACGCCATGCAACGCCAGACCGGCCTCGTGACCTTCCACGCGCCTGTCGCAGGC
Source organism: Burkholderiaceae bacterium (assembly GCA_036500605.1). Lineage (GTDB taxonomy): Bacteria > Pseudomonadota > Gammaproteobacteria > Burkholderiales > Burkholderiaceae_C > JAFALK01. The sequence continues at coordinate 351,839 of DASYBU010000014.1, read as the reverse complement.
TCGGAATGGAACGCCTTCTCGGTCGAGCATTTCAAGGCGATGGTCATGAATGCCGAGGCGCCGCTGCTGCAGAACCCGAGCAACCAGCGCGGCGACAACCTCGTGCAGACGGAAGACCGCACGGTCACCCTGCGCGGCGGCCGCGCGCGCGGCACGCTGGTCGGCGGCAACCTGGCCGTGCTGGCTTCGCTGGCCGGCACGCCGTACTTTCCCGATTGCCGCGGGGCGATCCTCTTCATCGAAGAGGTCAACGAATACATCTACCGCGTCGACCGCACCCTCTCCACGCTGCGCTTGATCGGCGCGTTAGGCCAGGTGGCCGGCATCGTGCTGGGCAAGTTCACCAAGTGCGAACCCGGCGACGGCTACGGCGTGCTGACGCTCGACGAGGTCTTTGAAGACTACTTCGCCCCGCTCAACGTGCCCGTCTACCGCGGCGCCATGATCGGCCACATCCGCCGCAAGTTCACGCTGCCGGTGGGCGGCGAGGTGGAGATGGATGCGGACGCGGGGACGATCCAGGTGTTGAAGCCGGTCGTCGCCTGATCAGCTGTTGTTGGCCCTCTGCCAGCGCACAACGCCTTGCAGCCATTCGGTGATGTAGTCAAAGGTGCTGATCTCATCGGCGCCAATGCCGTTGGCGAGCGCTTCAACGGGCAAGGCAGCCTTGCACTGCTCAAAGCGTTTGTGAATGGCCGTCGCGCCGCGCATGGGCCGCTCGGTCGCGGCCTTGTTTCTCAGGAAGTGGCGAACCGCTGAAATCGCTTTTTGCGGTTCATCGTGGTGAGCCTTGGAATCCTGTCCGGCCAGATCGCTGGCTGTCTTCTGATCTTGAAAGGGCTCGGCGACCAGCACGAGATAGTCCCGCGGCTCAACATTCTTGCGCGGGCGCTCCACCGACATCGCGCCCAGCGCCAACCCACACTCGAAAGGCATGTTGAAGCGTGGCAGCCCGGCTGCGTTCTTGCTGTGCACGCGGCTCAAATCATGGATGGAAAGGCGCGACTCCTTGATGAGCCGGAGAATCTTCGGCAAGCGCAGCTCGCTGCCGCCGATCTTTTCAACAGCCAGCCGGGCCACGAATCCGGCGTCGTGAATCGTGAACAGGATGGCATGCAGCAGCGGCAGAAACTCGTCATCGAACGGGGCGTTGACGAAGACGCTGTCCGCATAGGCCGGGCCGCGCATCGTGGCCGCGCTCAAGCGCTTTTCCTGAGGAAGCCTCGCCCGAAATCCGGATATTTCTCGGAGCGCAAAGGCGTATCGAGCACCACGTAGCGAACCGGCGCGGGCTTCACTGCCTTGGCGGGCGCAACAGCTTTCTCGGCTGCAGCCTTCCTGGTCGGAGGGGCCTTTTTCAAACTGACAACAGGCATGGAATCCTCACAGAGGCCGCAGTAGCGCGGCAGATGGATCGAGAAATGCCGATTGTGCGACCAAGCCCACCCAGTGCCAAATGACTACCTAGGGGTTCCACACCCTCTCAGCGCTGCTGACTGACCCACAGCACCAACTGATCCAGCACCGCCCGCCCACGGCTCGCCTTGGGCGCATTGACGATCCCGACCACGATCCATTGGCGGCCGGAGGCGTCCGGCACATAGCCCGCCAAGGCGACGGCATTGTTCAAGGTGCCGGTCTTCATGCGGGCCATGCCTTGCGCATCGGTGCCCTTGAAGCGGCGGCTCAGCGTGCCGTCCACGCCGGCCACAGGCAGCGTGGAAAGCAGCTCCGGCGCGTGCCGGCCCTTGGCCGAGGTCATCAGCAGGCCGGCCAGTTGGGCGGGTGTCACGCGCTCGCTGCGCGAGAGGCCCGAGCCGTTTTCCAGCACCAGGCCGGTGGTGTCGATGTGCGCGTTGGCAAACCACTCGCGCACCGCCTCGGCGCTGGCGGTCAGCGTGGGTTCGTCGGCCTTGGCGCTTTCGGCGCCGATGCGCAGATAGGTCAGTCGAGCCAGGGCGTTATCGGAACGCTTCATCACGCCGCGCAGCACTTCGGCCAGCGGGCTGGCGTGGTGCGTGGCGAGCACGCGGGCCGTCGTCGGGGCGGCGGCTTCGCGGTCGCCGTCCGGCGCGATGGTGCCGCCGAGTTCGCGCCACATCTCGCGCAGGGCATGCGTCGCCAGCCATTGCCGGTCGATCACATTGAGCTCCTGCTCGACCTTGCAGTTGCGCGGGAAATCGCCTTGCAGATGGATGACCTGCGCCGTCTCGCCGGCTTCGACGCTGGGGATCTTCCAGCCGTCTTCCCAGTCCTTGCAGGCGCGGTCCGACAGGGTGACGGCGCTCGTGTCCACGCGGATGCCGGGCCAGGCCGGGGCCGGGTGGGCGCTCAGGCTCTTGTCGTCGCTGCTCAGGAAGAAGTCGACCAGGTTGCCGTTGAGCATCAAGGCATCCGGGATCACGTTGTACGGGAACTCGGGCTGCTCATCGAAGGGTGGCAGGCCGATGTCGAAGCGCGCCGGGTTGAACAGGCTGCGGTCCACTACCACGCCGCCGCGGATCTCGTGTACGCCCTGGTCGCGCAGCAGGCGCAGCAGGGTGTTGAGCGAGCCCCAGGTGAGGTCGGTGTCGCCGTTGCCGCGCAGGTAGAGCGGACTCATCAGCACGCCGTTCTCGATCGGGCCGTCGCCAAGCAGCTCGGTCGTGCCCTGGCCGTTCGGGTTGAGCCGGTCGAGCGCCACGGCCGCCGTGATGAGCTTCATGGCCGAGCCGGGCTGCATCGGCTGGTTGGCGTTGAGGCGCAGACCGCTGTCGGGCCTGTCGAGCGGGAAGGCGACCAAGCCGAGAGTCGTCGGGTCGAGCTGGGCTTTTTCGAGCGCCTTGCTGACGTCAAAAGGCAGGCCGGGCTCGATGCCGGCACAGCCCGCCAGCGTCGCGGCCATCAGGAGGTAGGCAAGGTTTTTCATGTCAGTAATCCATAGCGCGTGCCACCTGAAGCCGATGACACGAATGCAGAGTTTCCGGAACGCAGAGGACACAAAGGGACGCAGAGCCCGCAGAGAAGTGGCGGCTCCAAACTTTGCGATCTCTGCGCTTGCTCTGCGCCCTCTGCGTTCCGGATGTCGTGGTTCACTTCAAGCCCCTTGCTGCACTTGCTGGTAGATCCAGTTCGCGATGGCCACGTCTTCAAGGCCGATGCCCACGCTCTTGTAGACGATGATGTCCTCGGGCTGGAAGACGCGCGGCGCGGCCAGCAGGGCGCCCAGCTCGACCACGCGCTCGGGCCGGATCACGCCGGCTGCGGCACGCTTGAATTCGCCGGCTTCGGTCTCGGCGGCGGTCTTCCATTCCACGGCGATCAGCGCGGCGCGGGACAGCAAGGCGTCGTCGAGCTCGCGCGCGGCGGGCTTGCTGGAACCGACGGCGCCCACGAAGGCGCCGGGCTTGACCAGCGCGCCGTCGAACAGGGCTTCACTGGAACGCGTGGCGGCGATGATCACATCGCCCTGCGCCGCAGCGGTGGCGGCATCGACCGCCTCGCCGCCGATCTGCGCCGCGAACTCGGCGGCGCCGCTGCGGGCACAGACCAGCACGCGATCAAAGGCGCGCAGTGGGCGGATCGCCTCGGCATGGGCGCGGGCCTGCGTGCCGGCACCGAAGATCGCCAGCACCTTGGCATCGCGGCGCGCCAGCGCGTCCACCGCCACGGCGGTCGCGGCGGCGGTGCGCTGGCGGGTCAGCTCGTTGGCCTCCAGTGTGGCCAGCGGCAGGCCCGTCTCGGCCGAGAACAGCGTGACGACGAACTGGAACTGGCCGTTGCGCGTCGAGTAGACCTTGGTGCCGAGCACGCCGGCGGCGGGCAATGTCGCGCCCATCGCGCTGATCATCAGCGTGGCGCCGTCGAGCTCGCCAGCGGCGCGGCCGCGCGCCATCACGCTGGCCCGGCCGTGCCCCATTTGTGTGAAAGCCTCGCGTAGGCATTGAGCGGCGGCGGCGGGCGTCAGCAGGGCGCTGACCTGGGCTTCGGTGATGAGTTTCATGGGCGCAACTCTAGCCATTGCGGCCCGTCCCAGGGCATAACTTCTTGTTCGCGTGGAAGTCCCTGTCAGTCGAGACATTCCGGTAGGTTATGCCACGCAGACAAGCATTCATTGCGGATTGCGCAACAGATCCGGTGGTGCCCTCTGTGCCACTTTCGGCGACTGATTGATGATGGTTGGCAACAAATGCTCACACGCACTTCACAGCCTGTGCAGCGCTTGGTACCGGATTACCCAAGGAGATTTTCATGAAGCTGAACACATTGGCACGCAGTCTCGCGTTGCTGGGATTGGGCACCTCGATGGTGGGTGCCGCGATGGCGCAGGACACGGCGCCTGCTGCCTCCGACGCCAAGCTCGAACGCGTGGAAGTCACCGGCTCGAGCATCAAGCGCGTGGTCGATGAAGGCGCCTTGCCGCTGGAAGTGATCACCGCCGACCAGATCCGCCAACGCGGCCTGAGCAGCGCTGAAGATGTGTTGCGCTCGTTGACCGCCAACTCGGCCAACGCCAACAACGCCGTGTCGAGCAACAGCGTCTTCGGCCAGGAAGGCGACCGCCTTGCCGGCGGCGGCGCGTACGCCAACCTGCGCGGCCTCGGCCCCACCGGTACGCTGGTGCTGCTCAACGGTCGTCGCCTGTCGAACCAGGGCACGTCCGGCGGCTCGGTCGACCTGAACGCGATCCCGCTGGAAATGATCCAGCGTATTGAAGTGCTGAAGGACGGCGCGTCCGCCATCTACGGTACGGACGCCATCGGCGGCGTCATCAACTTCATCCTGAAGAAAGAATTCACTGGCGTGACGGCCAGCGCAACCTACAGCTCGCCGATGGCTTGGGGTGGTGGCCAGCAGCGCAAAGTGAATCTCTCGGCCGGCTACGGCGACCTGGAAAAGCAGGGCTTCAACCTGATGGGCAGCATCACCCACAGCAGCAACGTGATCTTGCGCGGCAATGATCGTGCGTTCGCGGCAGGCTATCAGCCGGACAAGGGTCTAGCGCCAGACACCTCCAGCTCGCCTTACTTCGCCAACATCATTGCGCAGACGGGCAGTGCGCTGGCAAGCACGACGACCATTGGCGCCACTGATCCGACCAAGTACACGGTGTTCAATCCGCTGGCGATCAAGGGTCAGTGCGATCAGGTGCCTTATGGCGTCAGTCAGGCGGCCAATGCGGCCTTGCTGACGGGCCTCGGCCATTCCGTCGCATCCGACACCTATCGGTGTGGCACGGACTATGGCCGTCAGTACATGCTGGCGACGCCGAGCCAGACCACCAGTGGCGTGGCGCGCGGAACCTTCAACATCGGCAGCTCCGCCACTGGCTTCGTAGAGTTCGTTGGCTCGCGCTATTACTCGCTGGGTGAGTTCACGCCGTACCAGTTCAGCACGACAGGCTTGGCTTTCAACGGGGTCGTAGCTGGCAAGACCTACGCCTTTGGAGCTGACTACCCCGTTGGCGGCCCGTTCTACCAAGACATGAAGCAGCTCTACGGCGCCAACAATTTCGACGCCACCAAGCCGATTGCCTATCGCTTGCGCATGACGGACTGGGGCAATCGCACGCTGGGCAATGAGTCCACCAACGACCGCTTGGCGGTTGGCGTGGACGGCGCTTGGGGCGACTACGACTATAAGGTCTCGCTCTCGCACGGCGAGGCGGCGGCCTATGCAGAGATGGTCGATGGCTATGCCGACACCGTCAAACTGGTCCAGTTGCTGGCCAGCGGTCAATACAACCCGTTCCGCCTGCCGGGTCAGGCCATCACGCCGGATCAGCAAGCTCTGGTGGATGCCACCAAGGTCTTTGGTCGACTGGCCGGTGGCAAGACCAAGGTGGACGAGTTCATTGCCAACATCTCGGGTCCGGTGATGAAGCTGCCAGCGGGCGACATGTCTTTCGCGCTGGGTACTGATCTGCGCCGCGAGTTCTACGGGTTCTCAGGCACGCAAACCTACAACTGCATCAGCACCTTCAGCGGTGGCAGCTCAGCCCCTGGCGGTAATCCCAATGCGGGCAGTGCCAATTTGGCCAATTCGGTGATGGGCTGCCCGGGCAACTCGTCTGCACCGGACATGTACCGCAAGGTCGGTGCCGTCTACGGTGAGTTGTTGGTGCCCGTGTTCAAGATGCTGGAACTGGATCTGGCGGTTCGCTACGACAAGTACCAGCAGATCGGCAGCACGACCAATCCGAAGATCGCCTTCAAATTCACGCCAACCAAGGATCTGCTGTTCCGTGGCTCTTACAACACAGGCTTCCGTGCACCGACGCCGCAACAGCTGAACCTGGGTACCGTGCAACTGGCCACCGTCGGCACGTTCATCGACCCAGTCAAATGTACGACTCCGGACCCACTCAACACGGCTTGTGCGCTCAATAGCATTCCCTATTCATCGGGTGGCAACCCGGACCTGAAGCCTGAGAAGTCGCGCCAAGGTTCGCTGGGCGTGGTTTTCTCGCCGGCCAAGGATCTGACTGCTTCTGTGGACTACTGGCAGATCAAGATGATCGACCGGATTCACAGCCTGACGCCTACTCAGGAGCTGCAGAACTACTCGGTCTTTGCCGACAACTTCATTCGCGATAGCAGTGGCAACCTCCTCGGGATTAAGGCGGGCTGGATCAACGCCGGTAGCAGCATGACCAAGGGTCTTGACTTCACAGGTAGCTGGGCCACGCCGCTGTTCGGCAACAAGCTGACCACAACGCTGCAATCGACCAAGATGATCTCCTACAAGGAGCAATTGATCGACGGCACGCCGATGGTTCAGTACGTTGGCCAGTGGACCAATACCACGCTGTACCTGCCTTGGAAGACGTCGATCTCGTCGACCTACACGACGCCGGAGATTTCGGTGACGCTGTCGGGCAACTTCTCGTCGGGCTACAACGATGAAGACCACACGAGCTACACAGCGCTGACGCAGTTCCAGAAGCGCAAGATCTCCAGCTACACGACCTTCAACCTGGTTGGCACCTACACCGGTGTCAAGGACCTGACGCTGACGGCTGGCATGATCAATCTGCTGGATCGCAACCCGCCGTTCACCTGGCACAACGTGGACAACGCGACGGGCACCGGCTGGGATCCGCGCGTGGCCGACCCGCGTGGCCGCACCCTGCAGTTCACTGCCAAGTACGTGTTCTTCTGATCAACGCTCTCTTGCACCCGGGCCTTACCGCTCTGGGCAGCAAGAGAAAACGACAAGCGACATCAAAAAGCCCCGCCGGCGCAAGCCAGGCGGGGCTTCTCTTTTGGGGGAAAGAAATCAACCGAGGATCAGCCGGCGCCCCGCCACATCAAGCGTCACATCGACACCCATCGGCAGCGCCGCATTCGGGCTGCAATGCCCGCTGGGCCAGCCCGCGAGCACCGGCTTGTTCAACCCATGCAGATAGTCGGCCAACACCTCGTCCGGCGAATCCGCATCGCTGAAGCTGCCCAGCACGAAGCCGGCCGCCGCATCGAGCACGCCGGCCTGGCGCAGCTGCGCCAGCATGCGGTCGACGCGATACGGCGCTTCGCCCACGTCTTCCAGAAACAGGATGCTGCCTTCCACATGCTCGGTACGCGGCTGCCATTCGGTGCCCAGCAGCGTCACATAGACCGACAGATTGCCGCCGACCAATCGGCCGTGAGCGCTAACGCCACGGCTCAGCGGATGCTCGGCCATCGCGGGCGCCAGCACATCGCCCGTGTGTGCACCGTGCCGCAATTGCGCGAACAGCGTGGCGGCGTCGTCTTCCGAGTGCAGCAGGTCCGAGGTCGGCATCGGGCCATGCCAGCTCGGGATGCCCAGGCTGTCGCGCAGGCCGTGCAGCGTGGTGATGTCGCTGTAGCCGATCAGCGGCTTCGGATGACGCTTGACCAGTTCCAGGTCGATGCGCCCCATCAGGCGTGCGCAGCCATAACCACCGCGCAGGGCCATCACGGCGTCCACCTCCGGGTCGGCCAGCGCGGCATGCAGATCCGCCAGGCGCTGCTCATCCGTGGCGGCCAGAAAGCCGAACTGCGCCGGGCCGCTGCAACCGGGAAAGATCTTGGCGCGGTAGCCGTGGCGGGCCAGCAGCGCGGGCACCTTCTCAAGCTGGCCTTCGGCCGGCGGCCCCGCGGGAGCGATCAGGCCGACGGTGGCGCCTTCAGGGAGGGAGGGAATCAAGACGGACATTTCAGTTATACGAATACAAAGTTTCCGGAACGCAGAGGGCGCAAAGGGACGCTGAGCCCGCAGAGACGTGGAGGCTCAAAGCTTTGCGATCTCTGCGCTTGCTCTGCGTCCTCTGTGTTCCGGATGTTGTGTTTCACTTCAACGGCGCTCAAACAGTTCGCACATCAGGGCATCGATGCTGGCGCCCAGCGCCGGCAGTTTCCAGGTCGTTGAGCAGCGGGGGTCGGGCGCGTAGCGCGTGCCCAGGCTGCTGGTCATGGCGATCAGGTAGTGGCGCCCGCCCGGCGCGATGGTGCGCACGATGCCGGCGTCGGCGGCGTAGTTCTCGGTGTTGCCGGTCTTGTGGGCAAAGATCAGCTCGCCATCGCCGCAACTGCTCGGTTCGGCGCCGGGCAGGCGAGCGGGGATGCCGGTCACGTATCCCGTTATGCCGATCAGCGACCCGCTCGAAAGAATGTCATGCAGGCGCTGTTCGCGCAGGCATTTGAGGACGGTCTCAAGGCTGCCGCTGAGCAGCGGCGGCGAATCTGCCGGCAGCCAGGGCGCCAGCGGCGCATCCGGGTCCAGCAGCCAGAGCAGGCGCAAGGTATCCCAGGCGGTCATCTGCAGATGACCGACGCCGGCGCCGTCGGCGTTGGACCAGCCGCCGTCGGCGCGCGTGCTGGCCAGGCGCAGGCCGGCCAGGCCTTGCGACGCGAACAGCCGGTGCAGCGCATGCGGGCCGCGGTCTTCCTGGTTCAGCAGGCCGCAGTTGTGCAGGTGCGAGAGCAGCACGGTGGTGGCGTCGTTGCCGCTGTCCACCGTCATGTCGTAGGCCCATTCGAGCATGCTGCGCGTGCCGCCGTCCGACGCCAGCCGCGTCTCCCAATGGCTGCGGCCGGCGTCGACCAGGCGGCCGCAACCGACCAGCACCATCAGCTTGAACAGCGAGGAAGGGTAGGGCGCGATGAAGCGGTAAGGCCCCTGGCCCATCAGCGGCTTGAAGCGCAGGCGGCGCCAGTCGCTGCCCGGCTGCCAGGCGATCGAGACGCCGAGCGAGTCCTGCGTGTCGGCCACATAACGGATATTTCGCACGGGGCCGTCGACGATGTCGATCTGCGCCGCGACGCCCTGCGGATGCTCGCGCGAGAACAGCACATTCGCGAAAACGGGATCGCGGCCGCGCGGGAAGGCCGCGACGGCCAGGTCGATGCTGGGATGTTCGTCAATCGCCTGATGGTTCTGCAGCGCATCGGGCGTCTCCTCGAAGCGTTGCGCACGCACCGCTTCGAGCAGTGCCTGCGCAAGCCGCTCATTTTTCATGCCTGCAACTGTAGCCCGTCCAGTGGCAGAGGGCTCTCGCGGCCCGAGATCAGATCAGCCAGGATTTCGGCGGCGCCGAAGGAGAAAGTGAAGCCCAGCGCGCCGTGGCCGACGTTGAGCCACAGCCCGCGCAGCGGCGTGCTGCCGAGGATCGGCGCGCCCGTCGGCGTGGCGGGGCGCAGGCCCGTCCAGGTGCTGGCCTGGTCGTAGTCGGCGGCCTGCGGGAAGGTATCGCGCACCGCGCGCTGCAGCGAATCCACGCGCTTCGGGTCCACGCGCAGGTCCTCGCCCACCAGGTCCACCATCGCGGCCACGCGCAGGTGCTCGCCGATGCGGGCGTAGAGGATCTTTTTCTCGAAGTCGGTCACGCTGACCACGGGCGGCCGGTGCTCGGCCGCGATCGGCGCATTCAGGCTGTAGCCCTTGAGCGGGTATAGCGGCAGCGCGATGCCGAGCGATTGGGTCAGCGCGCGGCTTTGCAGGCCGGCCGCCACGACGAACTCGTCGCCGTGGATCTCGCCCTGGTCGGTCTGCAGCGCCCAGACCTTGCCGGCGCGGGCACGCCAGCCGGTGCCTTCGGCGCGCACAAAGCCCTTGAAATTCGGGTGCGCTTGCAGCCGTTCGGCGAGGCGCAAGCAGACCGCGCGGCAATCGGCCACGGCCTCGCCGGCGGTAAAAATCCCCCCGGCAAAACGCACATCGTTGTCCTGCAGCGACGGTTCGAGCACCACGCATTCATCATGCGAGAGCGCCTGCTCGGGCCCGACCGAGCCGTGCAGCCGCGCGGCGACGCGGTTGAACTCGGCCGCCTTGCGATAGACCACCAGCTTGCCGGGCGAGCGCAGCTCGATTTGGTCGAGATGGGCGTCGTCCAGCAGGCGTTCAAACGCGCGCTGGCTGAAGGCGCCGAGCGCCAGCAAGCGCGAGGTCGTGCGGCGGTTGACCTGCCCGCGGCAGGCGCGCAGGAAGGCGAACATCCACGACCATTGCTGCCAGCTCAGCTCGGGCTTGAAGCGCAAAGGGCCGTCAGGATCGAGCAGCCAGCGCATGGCCTTGAAGGGCACGCCTTCGTCGGCTAACGGCGAGACATAGCGGTAGCTGAGCTGACCGCCGTTGGCATGGCTCGCGCCACTGGCCACCTCGGCCTCCCGTTCCACCACCGAGACGCTGTGGCCTCTTTCCAGCAAGGACCAGGCGGTCGTCAAGCCGACGATCCCCCCGCCAATTACCACGATGTGCTTCATCCCATCCCTGTCACGCTAACTTTCAACGTCAGCGTAAGGACAAGCGAAGGCTCTCGCCAATGAAAGGGGCGGCGACGGCCATAACTTTGTCGCATGGCCGGGCGTGGAGCCCCGCGGATGACCGCGGGTTTGTGCTGTCGGAGAAGCCGTTTCAGCCGCTCCAGTCGCCTCAGCCCAGCACCGCCGCAAAGGCCTTGGCCGTGGCCTCGACATTGCCCGTGTTCAGGCCGGCCACGCACATGCGACCCGAGCGCAGGATGTAGACACCGAACTCGGCCTTCAGGCGCTCGACCTGCTCGGGCGTCATGCCGGTGTAGCTGAACATGCCGCGCTGGGTCAGGAAGTAGTTGAAATCGCGGCCCGGCACCTTGGCGCTGAGCACTTCGTGCAGGCTGCGGCGCATGGCCTGGATGCGCGTGCGCATGGAGGTCACCTCGTCTTCCCATTGCGCGCGCAGGGCCGGATCACTCAGTACCTTGGCCACCACCTGGCCGCCGTGGGCCGGCGGGTTGGAGTAGTTGCGGCGGATCGTCGCCTTCATCTGGCCGAGCACATTGGCGGCTTGCGCCGCGTCGGGGCAGACCACCGAGAGGCCGCCGCAGCGCTCGCCGTACAGGCTCATGTTCTTCGAGAAGCTGTTGGCCACGAGGAAGCTCAGGCCCGCGGCGGCAAAGGCACGCACCGCGTAGGCGTCTTGCTCGAGCGAATCGCCATAACCTTGGTAGGCCATGTCGAGGAAGGGCAGCAGCTCGCGCTGCTTCAGCACGGGGATCAGCGCGTCCCATTGGGCCGGCGTCAGGTCCACACCGGTCGGGTTGTGGCAGCAGGCATGCAGCAGCACAACGCTGTGCGGCGGCAGCTTGTCGAGCGCGGCCAGCATGTCGTCAAAGCGCAGGCCGCCGGTCGCCGGGTCGTAGTACGGGTAGGTCTCGACGGGCAGGCCGCAGCCTTCAAACACGGCGCGGTGGTTGTCCCAGGTCGGGTCGGAGACATGGACCTGGGTGTCGGGGAAGTAGCGCTTGATGAAATCGCCGCCGACCTTGAGGCCGCCGCTGGAACCGACGGCCTGGATGGTGACGGTGCGGTCGGCCGCTGCGTGGCCCTTGCCGAACAGCAGCTCCTGCACGGCGCTGCGGAAATTGGCCGCGCCTTCCATCGGCAGGTAGGGCCGCGCGCCGGCAGCTTGCACCACGTCGAGCTCGGCGTGGCGCACGGAAGCCAGCATCGGGATGCGGCCCTCGTCGTCGAAGTAGATGCCGATGGACAGGTTGATCTTGGCCTGGCGCGGGTCTTTCTGGAAAGCCTCGTTGAGGCTCAGGATGGGATCGCCTGCGTAGGCGTCGACGTGCTGGAACATGGGGCAACTCCTGGTGAGAGGCCGATTATTCCAGCCAATGGCACCAGCGGCCGTGGCCGTGGGACCAGGCGAGGGATTGAATGGCCGTGCGCGAGTGCATCGTCCATAGCGTTGGCGACTGCGGATCGTCGACGGGAGGTGCCGAAGGAATCTGCGTGCCCACCGGCGCCAACGAAGGCAGCTCCGCGTTGATCTCAATGAGATGCCGATCGTGCACGAGCGCAGCGACACGCTCGCGGTGCTGCTTGAATTGCGCTGGGGAGAAGTAGGACAGCACCCAGCTGTTGAACAGGACCGGCTGCACGCCCTCAGGCAGTTGATCGAGCCACTGTTCCAGCACATCAAGGCCCGACTCGCTGCGCTGCACGCGCCAGCCCGATTGACACGCCAAGGCGACGGCCGCTTCGAGCCGCGCGGCACGTTCACGGTCATGAGGCCACAAGCAGGCGCGCAACCAGCGCACGGCCTCTTCGTCCTGCACATCGATGGCGGCTGGATCAACGCCCAGGCGCTCCGCGATGCGCCAATCAGTGGAAGGCGGCGCGGCGCCCGACCAGCGGCAGCGCATCAGCGGGCCTTCGGCGGCGCCAAGCTGGAAGCCGCCGTAGTCATAACGGTAAGCATCGACGCCAAGATTGAGTCCGGCGCTGCTGCCGAAATCGAACAGCGCCAGCTCGCTGCGGCCCGATTGCCGGGCGACCGCGCTCAGCGCTGGCCACAGCACGGCGCACCGGCCGATCTCGTTGGTCTGCGTGCTGCGATGGCGCAGGTGCTCGATCAAGACCGGCTCATGCTGTTGAACGAAATCGAGCAAGGCCGCCGGCAGCTCGGCATCGGGCAAGCGAGTGCCGCCGACGCTGGGGTAGTACGCGGCCAGTGCGTGCGAGCTACCGCTCAGCACCCGCTCGTGCAGGGCGGCCAGCAGGATGTTGGGGCGCGCCTGGGTGGCCGGCGCATTCTGCAGCAGGGCCAGGACCGAAGCTTGCCCCGCAATCGCGCGGCACAGCGCCACGTACAGCGGATCCTCCGTGCACTCGAAATCCGCGAAACGTTCAAACTGTTGCCGGAACAGCGCGACGGCATCCCCCATCTTCAGGACGCCAGCGCCGCTTCGATATCGGCCCGCATCTTTTCGGGCGTGTCGGTCGGCGCATAACGCTTGATCACCTCACCATCGCGGCCGATCAGGAACTTGGTGAAGTTCCACTTGATGGCGTCGATGCCGATCATGCCCAGCATGCCGCGCTTCTCGCCCTTGAGCCATTTCCACAGCGGGTGGGCGTCGCTGCCGTTGACCTTGATCTTGGCCATCATCGGGAAGCTGACGCTGTAGTTCAGCTCACAAAACGAAGAAATCTCCTCGTTGGTGCCCGGGTCCTGGCCGCCGAATTCATTGCTCGGGAAGCCGATCACGACCAGCCCGCGGGAGGCGTAGTCTTCCCAGAGTTTTTCGAGCCCGGCGAACTGCGGCGTGAAGCCGCAGGCGCTGGCGGTGTTGACGATCAGCATCACCTTGCCGCGCTGGGTCGACAGGTGGGCCTCTTCTCCGGTGATGGAGAGGGCGGTGAAGTCGTAGATGCTTGGTGCGGCGGCCGAGGTGTCAGACATGCGGTGTCTCCAGCGGTTTTGTAACCAACAATGATAGGACCGCGGTGTAACCCTGACACCCCAGGGTTTACAGCGGCTGTTTTTGAGATACGCTCCGCCACCAATCGAGCCTCATGGCTTGCGTTGCCAGAAATGAAAGCTAGGAGAGCGATCTTTGGAGCACTTGGCCACTTTCACCCCCGCCGACCTGAAATCGGGCAGCGTTCCCGCGCCCGACACCTTCCGTTGGCGGCTGCTGGCTCAGGGCGACTCCTGGTTCTCCGTCAACGGCTCGCGCCCTGGCGCCCACGGCAATCTGCTCAGCGAACTGGTGTTTGACCAGCCGGTCTGCGCCATCAACTGCTCGGCCGGCGGCGAGGCCCTGCGCCACATGGTCGACCTCGAATCGGCCCCCGATTTCGTCAAGCTGCTGACCGCGCCCGATGCGCCGGTCTGGGACGGCGTGCTGCTGTCCTGCGGCGGCAACGACCTGATCGCCGCGGCCCGAACCTCGGCCCATGACGCCAGCGGCGCCGAAGTGCCTCTGCACCTGCGCCTGCTGCGCCGCCAGACCGAATGGGGCGCTCCTGCCGCTGGCGTAGCGCGTTACTTCTCTGAACCCGGCTGGGCCACCTACGCCGACTACCTGAAGACCAATGTCCGCCACTTGCTGAGCCTGCGCGACCAGGGCCCCTCGGCCCGCAAGCCGGTGTTCATGCACTGCTACGCGGTGCCCATGCCGCGCCCGGCCGGTGCCGAAGAAGGCGCGGCCGAGCTGGGCGGCCCCTGGCTCTACCCGGCCATGAAGGCCTATGCACTGCCGGGCGCCGATTGGGCCGCGATCAGCCGCCTGATGGTGTTCCGCCTGGCCGCGCTGCTCAAGAGCATGGCGGCCGACAAGGAGAACTTCCCGGGCCTCTACGTGTTCGATTCCACCGCTGTACCGCTGGCACTGGCCACGCCCGGCTCCAGTGGCAGCAGCGGCGACTGGCACAACGAGATCCATCTGAACCACAGCGGCAGCTTCAAGATCGCGCGGGCCTGGTCGGAGCACATCAAGAACGTGCTGGCCCCGCCGCCTCCGCCGCCCGGGCGCCAGCGCGCCTCGTCGTCTTCCTCCTCGAACTGAGGATGGACTGAGCGGGCCCCTTCGAGGGCTCAACTCAGTGCTTGAGGGTGTCGCTCTTCGCGATATCGAGCAGGCGCTTGATCTCTTCCGGATACTGCGCGCAATTGCGCTGATGCCAGGCGCGCACCATCCACATCGTCCCGGTGATCATCAGGCCGAAGATCGCGATGGCCACGAAGGTAGACAGGCCCAGGCGGGTCATGCCCGTGTAGAGCGCGCCCAGGCCGAGGATGCAGGCCTGCTCGTTGAAGTTCTGCACCGCGATCGAGCGGCCCGCGCCCATCAGGTTGTGGCCGCGATGCTGGAGCAGCGCGTTCATCGGCACGACCAGGAAACCGCCCACCAGGCCCAGCACGATCAGGAAGGGCACGGCCGTCCAGGTGTTGCGGACGAACACCAGGCAGATCAGCATCACGCCCATCGTGATGCCCATCGGGATCACGCGCGTGGCGCGGTCCAGCCGCATCATCATTGAGGCAGCCACCGCACCGGCGGCGGTGCCGAAAGCGACCACGCCGCCGAGGTTGGAAGCCTGCGTGGTCGTGTAGCTCAAGGCGGCCAGCGCCCAGGGGAACAGGATGATGCGCAGATTGCCCGAGGCGCCCCAGAACAGCGTCGTGGTGGCCAGGGAAATCTGGCCCAGCTTGTCGGCCCAGAGCTTGGAATTGCAGGCGGCGAAGTCACGCACCAGCGCGCCCATGCCATGCGCCAGCGGCTGCAGCGGCGTTGTGGTGCGCGGGATGAAGAGGTTGAAGCCGGCGGCCAGCACGTAGAGGCTGACCAGCGCGGCGATGGCGGCCTGCGGCGGCGTGTCGATGCCCGTGTCGATGTAGGGAATGTCGATCGCCAGCAGGTGCGGCGCCATGTGCGGGCCCACCAGTTGGCCGCCCAGCATGATGCCGAAGATGATCGACAGGATGGTCAGGCCCTCGATCCAGCCATTGGCCTTGACCAGCTGGGACGGCGGCAGCAGCTCGGTCAGGATGCCGTACTTGGCCGGCGAATAGGCCGCGGCACCGAGGCCCACGACCGCGTAGGACAGCAGCGGATGCAGGCCCAGCAACATCATCAAGCAGCCGGCGATCTTGATGAGGTTGGAATAGAACATCACCTTGCCCTTGGGCACGGCATCGGCGAAAGCGCCCACAAAAGGCGCCAACACCACATAGAACAGCGCAAACATGGGCCCAAGCGCCGGGATCTGCCAGTTCGGTGAATGCGTGCTCTTGAGCAGCTCGATCGCGCCGACCAACAAGGCCTGGTCTGCCAGCGAGCTGAAGAACTGCGCTGACATGATGGTGAAAAAGCCGCGCTTCATCGCAATTCGCGCATCAAAAAGTGCAGCGGCGCAAGGGGTGCAGCCGGCGTGCAGTCAGGCGCTCTGGAGTGGCGCGCAGAAAACTTGATCATGTAACCCATCGAAACGCGGAAGCCGCGGCGGTTTATAGCATGCACCGTTCCCGGCGCCTGTCTGGTGCAAGACAATGCCGGCATGCCACGTCCGATCGAAGCCATCATCCACGTCCCCGCCCTGGCCCACAACCTGAGCCAGGCCCGCCACCACGCGCCCGACGCCAAGGTCTGGGCCGTCGTCAAGGCCAACGCCTACGGCCACGGCATCGCCAACGTCTACGAGGGCCTGCGCGGCGCCGACGGCTTTGCGCTGCTGGATCTCGAAGAAGCGGTGAAGCTGCGTGAACTGGGCTGGCGCGGCCCGATCCTGCTGCTCGAAGGCTGCTTCGAGACGCGCGACCTCGAGCTGTGCTCGCGCCTGAAGCTCTGGCACGCCGTGCACTGTGAAGCCCAGATCGACTGGCTGGCCATGCACAAGACGCACGAGCCGCACCGCGTCTTCCTGAAGCTCAACAGCGGCATGAACCGCCTGGGTTTCACGCCGCAGGCTTTCCGCGGAGCCTGGACGCGACTGAACGCGCTGCCGCAGGTGGACGAGATTTCGCTGATGACGCATTTCTCGGACGCCGATACGGACCGCAAGGGCCAGGACGGCATCGAGCATCAGCTGGAGATTTTTGAAGCGGCCTGCCGCGACCTGCCGGGCGAGCAATCGCTGTGCAACAGCGCGGCCACCTTGCGCCATGCGGCCCGCGCGAATGGAGACTGGGTCCGCTCCGGCATCATGAGTTACGGCGGCGTGCCCGATTACCCCGAGCATGACGCCGCCCACTGGAACCTGCGCCCGGGCATGACCCTGCGCTCCAAGATCATCGGCACGCAGGAACTGAAGGCTGGCGACACCGTCGGCTACGGCAGCGCCTTCACGGCCGAGCAGGCGATGCGAATCGGCATCGTCGCCTGCGGCTATGCGGACGGCTACCCGCGCCACGCCGGCACGGGCACGCCGGTGCTGGTGGAGGGCGTTCGCACGCGCACCGTGGGTCGTGTGTCGATGGACATGATGGCGATCGACCTGAGCGGCCTGCCGCACGCGAATCTGGGGAGCGAAGTCACCCTCTGGGGGCACGGCCCCAAGGGCTCGACCCTGCCGATCGACGAGGTGGCGCATGCCGCTCACACGATCAGTTATGAGCTGATGTGCGCCCTGGCCCGGCGCGTGCCGGTGAGCGTCGAGCATGCCGCTTGACTGGACGCCGCGGGACGACGAACTGGAGTTCACGTTCGTTCGCTCGCAAGGCGCGGGCGGGCAGAACGTCAACAAGGTTTCCAGCGCCGCGCACCTGCGCTTCGACATCCGCGCCAGCAGCCTGCCCGAGGGGGTCAAGGAGCGCCTGCTGGCCCTGAGCGATCAGCGCGTCACGACCGAGGGCGTCATCGTCATCAAGGCGCAGGAGCACCGCAGCCAGGAGATGAACCGCGCCGAAGCGATCAAGCGCCTGGTCGAGCTGGTGCAGGCCGTGGCCCACACGCCCAAGAAGCGGCGGCCGACCAAGCCGACCTTCGGCTCCAAGCAGCGGCGGCTTGAGGGCAAGGCGGTGCGCTCGGGCATCAAGGCCGGGCGCGGAAGAGTTACCGAGTAGCCGTCCAGAGGCTCGCGAGGCACAGCGCCATGCCGGCGACGCTGAGCGCGGTCGGTTGCCAGCCTTCGAACAAGGCCGAGATCAGCAGCGCGATCACGGGGATGATCACGCTCGTCAGCGCCGCGCCGGCCGGCCCGCGCGCCTGGGCCAGTTTGAAGTACAGGACAAAGGCCACGACCGTGCCGAACACCGCGAGGTAGAGCAGGCTCAAGCCATAGGCCGGCGTCAGCGCGAAATGCAGGCCCGTGCCGCTGACGATCGACGCCAGCAGCAGGCACAGCGAGCCATAACCCATGCTCCAGGACAGGATGGGCACCAGCGGCAAGCCACTGCGCGTGAGCTTCAGCGTCATGACATTGCCGATGATGGCGGCCACCACGGCGGCCAGCCCGATCATCAACCCGAGCCCCGCGGTGGGCCGCGCCTGCGTGGCGGCAATCTCAGGCCAGAAGATCATCACGATGCCGAGCACGCCGCCGCAGGCCGCTAACAGGAAGCGTCGGCTGACCTTCTGCTTGAAGAACAGCCGGCCGCACAACGCGTTGCCGAACACCATCAGGCTGAACAGCACGGACACCAGGCCGCTCGGGATGTGCCGCTCGGATTCATAGACCGCGAAGTAGTTGCCGCTGTACTGCACGATGCCGGCGATGGCCGCAATGCCGTGGGCCCAGAGCGGCAGGCGCATCGACTGGCCCTGCCAGCGCGCCAGGCCGGCCAGCATCACGGCCGCGAGGCCAAAGCGCCAGGCCACCGAGTTGAGCACCGGCACGCCCGAATCGAGCTGGAACAGGATCACATGCCAGGTGCTGGCCCAGATCAGCGTCGGGCCCCAGAAGAACCAGCGGCTGTACTTCGTCGTTGTCGCCGTCGTCGTCATGTGCGCTTGAACACGGCCAGCACCGTGCCCGCCAGCACGAACATCGCGCCGAAGGTGCGGTTGACCACCTTGATCTGCCGCGGCGAACGCAGCGCCGACAGCACGCGCGAGGCCAGTAGCGTGTAGCCGGCCATCACGATCAGGTCGGTGAAGCACAGCGTGGCGCCGATCACCGCGTATTGCTGCGTCAGCGGCGCGTGTAGATCCAGGAACTGCGGCACCACGGCCAGCAGGAACACGGTCGCCTTGGGATTGGTCGCGTTGATGCCCCAGCCGCGCAGGAGCAGCCTGCCGCGCGATTGCGGCTCGCCGCTTTCCTGCACCATCGGCGTGGCCGGTGCACGCCATTGCTGCACGCCGAGGTAGACGAGGTAAGCCACGCCCAGCCACTTCACCAGCGCGAAGGCAAAGCTCGACGCCGCGATCAGCGCGCCCAGGCCCGCGCTGACCAGCACCAGCTGCGTCGTCACGCCGAGGATCAGCCCCAGCGTCATGAAGTAGCCGCGCGCAAAGCCATTGTTGAGCCCCGCGCTCATCGCCGCCACCGCGCCCGCACCGGGCGAGAGGCTGATGGCCCAGGAGGCGGCGAAGAAGCTCAGCCAGACGGAGAAGGTCATGTAGTGGGGCTCGGGCAAAAGAAACGGCACCTCAGAAGGTGCCGTGGCGTACGGGTTTGCGCTCAGGTAACAGTCTACTTGAACGGCATTTCTGGCAGCTGACCGCCGACGCTTTGTTGCCAGATATGGCGATAAACGAGTTCCGCCAGCTTCTGCTTTTCATCCGATGTGTACGGTGGATCCGGTAGCTCCTGATAAACGCGGTCGAGGATGTAGGTTTCCACTTCAGCCTGAGTCTGTTCTTTCTCCGTCCAGCGGTTCAGCGGTGCTATCACCTGAAGGATCCCCGCCAGCAGATCCCTGCTGGCTTGCTTCAGGCGATCACGGTCTGATTTTCCGAGGTTGTCACGCTGCAAGAGGTCGAAAAGAGCCAACTGCTCTTCGCTCAGACCCTCGTCCAGAGCGCGATGCTCCTCGGCGCTGAGGTCTGCTACCAGGGCGCTCAGCTTGGCGAAGGTGTCTTCGATCGTTGCCCTGTCCTTGTCCTGGTTGTAGGCGGCGATGAGTTCCTGATAGCGCTTTTCATAGTTCATGCGCAATGGATTGCTCGCAAGCATCTGAGCGAGCTTCTCCTCGACGAGCTGGCGGATGTCCTCAATCACGGTTGCCTTGCGCCTGACCTTGCGAGCGAACTCTTCGCGGAGCTTCTCCATATCGATCTGAGTCAGATCCAGGGTCAACCCGGTCGCTTGATCATCGCCGGTGCCTTGGGTCACGATGGCTTCGTTGACGATGCGGTGGAGGACCTTGATCAGCGCGCTCACGTCTGCCGTATCGCGCCGCTCGCCCAACTTCTTGTAGATGGCTTCGAGGTTGTCATGACGCTCTGCGTAAGCCAACGCCGAGGGCTCCACCAGAAGCGCTTTGAAACGTGAGAACACGACCCGCGACAAGATCTCGAAACGACGCTTCGACTCATCGTCGGTGTAGACGGCGTTGACTGCGTCCGCCAGTTCCTGAATTCGCGCAAATCCCTTACTGCCCAGCACCCCCACGGGCTCGAAGCCCAGGCCCCGCAAGAACGCCTCGGTGACCTCTATGGCGTCATGCAGGGCCGCCACGCGTTCCTCAAGGGGTGCGACGATCTCAGCCTCACCGCCGTCATCGCCCAGTGCATATTGCGCCAGCGCCTCGCGCAGACTCTTGAGCATGCCGTTGTAGTCGACGATCAACCCGAAATCCTTGCCGGGATAGACGCGATTCGCGCGAGCAATGGCCTGCATGAGCGTGTGGGCGCGCATGGGCTTGTCGATGTAAAGCGTTGACAGGCATTCGACATCGAAACCTGTCAGCCACATTGCGCAGACGATGGCGATGCGAAAGCGGTGCTTCGGATTCTTGAATGCCGACTCCACATCGATCCGTTGACCATCGGGTGTCTCGAAGCCTTGCTTCATGCGCGTGCGATGCGGAACGATGTCAAAGCCCCAGCGCTTGAAGTCGGCGACCTCGTTCTGCGCTTCGCTGATGATGATCTCGATCACCGTCTCATCCAACCACTCGGCTTTGGCCAACAGCCGCTCGCGCTGTGCATGCAGCAGTTGACGTGTCTCGCCGTCAGGCTCGACTGAAATCTCTGCGAGCTTCACTTGAGCCGCGTCGCGCACCGCCGCCGACTTGGCTTTCCAAGCGGGCTGCACCAGCATCAGCATGCGTGCGCAGGTGATCTTGTCAATGCACACCAGCATGGCCTTGCCGGCCTCCCAACGAGTGCTGCAATGTTCGACAAAGTCCGTCGCCACCTTTTGCAATCGCTCGTCGGCTGTGATCACCTCGTAGTCCTTGCCCAGCAGCTTTTCCAGCAAGGCCGTCTGGTCGGGGTTCAGGTCAGCGTCGTCGACAGCTGCCGAGATCTTGTCGTTCAGGTCCAGCCTTGCCAGCCCCAGCTTCTCGCCTCGGTTCTCGTAGATCAGCTTTACCGTGGCCCCGTCCTGCTCGCTGCGCTTGAAGTCGTAGCGCGACACATAGTCACCGAAGATCCGCTTGGTCAGATGGTCATGTTTGAACAGTGGCGTGCCGGTAAAGCCGATGAAAGCGGCATTGGGCAGGGCCAACCGCATATGGCGGGCCAGCTTTCCGGACTGCGTGCGATGCGCCTCATCCGAGATCACGATGATGTCGTCGCGCTTGCTGTAAGGCTCGTCGGGCCTGACGTCCTGGTTGAACTTGTGGATCAGACTGAACACATAGCGGTGGTTCTGCTTCAGTAGTTTTTCCAGCTCGCGACCCGAACTCGCGCGCGGCGTTGCATCGTCGGCCATGCCGCAGCCGACAAAGGTCTTGTAGATCTGGCTGTCCAGGTCTTCGCGGTCCGTCATCAGCACGAAGGTGAAATTGCCCTCTACCGTGCGGCGTACCTTCTCCGTGAAGAAGGCCATCGAATACGACTTGCCGCTCCCCTGCGTGTGCCAGACCACGCCCAGCCGGCCAAGATCGGGATGGACTCGCTCCACCACCTGAAGGGTTTGCGGCGTGGGCTCTGCCGCGAAGAGATAGGGCCGATCCGACGCATGCTCTTCGCCGTCGCTGGTCCGTAACGGAAGCTCGATCACGCGGGCCCTCAGGCGCTCGCCCGGTGGGAACTCTCGTTTGAGCGCTTCCTGTCGCTGCACCGCCGCCACCGCCTGGTTCACGCCCAGCAACTGGTGATTGCGGGCCACAACCTTGCGCGGCGGGCCGGACTTGCTCGCGTCAAAGAGAATGAAGTTCTCGACGATGTCCAGCAGCCTTTCCTTGGCCAGCATGCCGTTGAGCAAGACCTCGGCAGCCACGTTGCCGACATCGCTTTCATGCAGCCGCTTCCACTCGCCGAAGTGTTCCCAGGTGCTGGTGATAGAGCCAAAGCGAGCTTGATCACCGTTGCTGACGATCAGGAAGGCGTTGTGGTGAAAGGCATGGGCGATGACGTTCTCGTCCAGATAGTCGCGCAGATTGCCGTCAAAGCCGGCGCGGATGTTCTTGTAGACCGCCTTCAGCTCGATGAACACCAGCGGCAGGCCGTTGACGAAGCAGACGATGTCGGCACGCCGGTTGTAGTGCGGTGCGCGCAGTCCCGTAATCTTCAGCTCCCGCACCGCCAGGAATCGGTTGTTGCTGGCCTTGCGGAAGTCGATCACTGCGGCATGTGCATTCCGCGGCTGCCCGGCCGCGTCGCGGTAGCTGACCGGCACCCCGTCACGCAACAACTTGTGGAAGGTCTGGTTGTGTTGCAGCAGCGAGCGTGAGAAATCATGTTGCGTCAGCTGGGCGATTGCCGACTCGATCACTGGCGCCGGCAGACCTGGATTGAGTCGGACCAGCGCTGCGCGCAGATCGCGCACCAGCACCACCTCGCGCTCGTTGGCTCGGCCCAAGGTGCCATCCGGCCCGAAGCTCTCCCGGTTCCATGCGTAGACGCTGTCCCAACCCAACACCTGTTCCAAATGTTCGGCAAACGTGGCCTGCACCAGTCGGTCTTCGCTGTTGATGTCGGTGTAGGCCATGACGTGTTGCGCTATTGGTTTTTCGATTGGCTCAGATTTGGCTCATTGACGGCCGCAAAAACTCGCAATGGTCAGAAAAACATCAGTAAAAACAATACCCTACAAATGGTGCCACGAAGCGAATGGACCACGCACGCCGCTGATTCAAAGGTGATTCATAACGATTTGAGCCAAATACTCATCCCGTCTAACCCTGTCTCATTCGGCTTTTCCTGGCCGGTAGCGCGCGCCGTTGCGCTGCCCCTCCATCGCCACTGCCCCGCTACGGACCAGTTCCGCCAGTGCCCGCTTCAGCTGCGAGCGCGCCACCTCCGCACCGATGCGCTCGCTGATCTCGCCTATCTTCGAGCCAGGATAGCGGCGCAGGTCCTCGCGCACCAGTTCCAGCAAACGATGCGGCTCGATGCGCAGCAACGTTGTTGGCAGCTTCAATTCAGTCCCGCGCAACAGTGCCGGGGCAACAAAATAGCGTGTTCCTTGCGTGCGTCCGGTGCTCTGTACGAGGGTCAAGGCCAGCAGGCGCCCCAGCCACATTGAGAGCGCCTCTCCGCCTTCGGCCGCCAGCGCGGCTACCAGCTCCCGGGCGGTCAGCCCCTCGCTCTGCGCGAGCAAGCCCAGCGTGATGCGCTCACGTTGCGTGAGCTGAAAGCGCTCGTCGGCCTCCGCTACCAAGCGCATCACCTCAGGCTTGGCGATGCGTCGCTGAATCGTCACCTTGACCCAGTCCGGACCCTCCTCCGGCAGCGGCGCTGGCCTGCCTTGTGAGAGCAGGCGGTCATAGATCAGGTCAAAGCCGCTGCCCTCGCGTTCCATCAGACCCAAGTCGTGAAACACCCGCGCCAGTCCCTCGTTGCGGCGCCGGCTCGCATGCAGCATGGTGCGCGGGGTCACGCCCAGCGGCAGCCGGCCCGGGTTCACCACTTCCAGCCGCTCGGGGTGCAGATTCAGATAGATGTCGCCCTGCTGCGTGTACGGCCGGTGCACCAGCGCATTCACCAGCAACTCGCGCACCACCTTCTCGTCATAAGCCGGCACGCTGCGGCGATACAGGCCCTCGGCCACTTCGTAGCTCTCGCGGAAGTCGGGCAGCTCGCGCCATACGGCATCCACCAACTCCACCGGCGAAAGCGCGGCGTCGTCCCACACCCACTTGTTGATCTTCTGGCCCTGCTCGTCGTACTTGATCGCTTGCACCAAAGGCGCCGTACCCAGCCCGCGCCGGTCTGTTTGCGTGCCAAGCAGCAGCACGCCCAAACGGGTCAGGACCTGGCCTTGCGCCAGACCGTAATGGCTCAGCAATTCGTCGGCGCTCTTTTCCTTGACCGAATCCTTGACCCGATCCGAGGCCGCGATGCCAGCCACGAAGCGGGCCAGCTTGTCGGCGTCGGCTCCCGTGCGCGGCACCACACTGTCCATCGCCTCCCAGGGCCGGCCCGGCCGCTCATTAGCCAGGCGCAGAACGTCGTCGCCAAGCACCGGCTGGCAGCTGTCGCCCACGCGCAGAAAGTAACGTCCATCCCGCGTGGAGGCCACACCAGGCGAGCGGTCGATCAGCAGCTCGATGAACTCGCCCCCGTTGGCCGCGCGCTGCAGACGCGGCAAGGCTTGCACGTTGACCGTCAGCTCGCCGATGCGCTTGCGCAACCGGTCCAGCAGTTCGGACTCCACGGTTTGCTCGGGTGGCGGCAGCACCTGCCCGTCCTCGATGCCGATCAGCAGCCGCCCACCGGCGCCGTTGGCGAAGCACACCGCGTCTTGTGCCAGCGCGCTCCAATCCGCAGTCTTGCCGCTGACGGTGCGCAGTGACTTGCGGTCGGTGTGCTGGTCTTCGAGGCTCATGCGATCAGTTCGCCGCTCATCAGTTTGGGGAGCAGGAGGTCGCGGGCGGCGCGGAGTTTTTCATTCTGTTTTTCGAGATTCTTGATTTGCACGAACACATCGGTGCAGAAGTCATCGAAGGTGCGAAGCAAGGACTTTGAAGGTATCAGAACCTTGACGCGATGTGCCGACTTGCGATCCAAGGTAGGCACTGAGGCGCCACCGTTGTATTGCTTCAAATCCATCTCTCGCAGCAGATACAGCGCGAACAACGGTGTGACGCGCTTGAACTCCTTCACCCAGAGCGACGTGTTGAGCGGCCAATAATCCTGCGCTACGTAGTGGACTGTGCCCAAGGTTCCGCTTCTCCCTGTCACGACACCCGGTCCCGAAACTTTTGCCTTGTCGTGATAGCCGACGATACCTGTAGAACCGTAGATCGCAACATCGCCTTCCTGCCGCACATGGGTGGGCAAATCAAAACCCCGTTGCAAAACTAGTGCGGCTTCCAACGGCATGCGCACCCAGCCTGCTGGCACACCATCCGCGATGCGCGTGTGCTCATAACCCGGAAAGCGCAGCCGCACAAACCATTCGCGGTAGAGCAGGCGCGCCGACTCTTCCAGCAGCGCCATGCGGCGGCGGTTGTTTTCGGTGAGATCGTCGTAGGCACGAAGTATTGCGCCAACGTGTCTTTGGTATTCCACGTCCACAGGCACGCCAATGACGCAATCCTTGATGCGTCCTGGCGCCGTGTGACGGACCGTTGCGCCACTCGCGGACCCACGGATCTGTGCACGATAGCCCTGCGAGTTGAGCAAGTAGTACAGGAAGCCCTTGTCGATACGCTGTTCGTTTGTGATCCGCACTAGGCCCAATCGTTGGTTGTGCAGGAATCGATTGCCCTCAGGAATGACAAAGGAGCCACCGAGAATGGGTGCGGTATTGATGAGGTCAGTCATCACTACCAGCATGTCTCCTTCGCTAAGTAAGTACTCGTCCGGAAATTCGCCGGTGTAGTACTTCTCTTTCTCGCCTTTTAACTTTAGCCCGCCGGACTCATAGCAGTTGCCGGGTGACAGCAGCACGTACTCCCCTTCGTCCCCAAAGAATTCGCTCTTGAAGGCATGGCCGTGCTTTACGTCCATGACTTCGCCGAGCCGAATGGAGTTCCACTTCATGCCCCAAGCCCTTCGAAGCTCCGCTGAATCTCCAGCGCAAGCCCTCCCGCCTCCCGATTCAGATCCGCCAACTCCAAATGGATATCGCGCAGCGTTTGCTCAAAATCGAAATCCTCATCCACCTCGGCCGGCGCAACGCCGACAAACCGACCCGGGGTCAAGCTCCAATCCGCCAGCTCGATATCAGCGCGGCTGACCACCTTGCACAGACCCGGTACAGCGCGCATCTCGGCCTCCGGAAAGCGCTCCCGCAGCCAGACGATTTGCCGGTGCAGATAGGCGGTGGCCTTGAGCTGCTCGACCGCGCTCTTGCGCGCCTCGTCCAGTTGCTTGATCAATTTGCTGGCGCTGCGGCGATCGAAATAGTCCGCGGCGGCTTCGTCGGTGCCAAGCTCCTGCGCCAGCTGCGCCGCGCGCGCGGCCAACTTGTAGAGCAGGTCCACCTGCTTGAGCAGGCCGCGTGCGCCATCGGCGAGCGGGTCGAAGGTCTGGCGGGTCTGATGCTGCGCCTTGTTGGTCTGTGGCGGCGTCTTGGCAACGGCTTTGCAGAAAGCCGCGAGCTTGGGCATCAGTGAGGAACGGTCGGACGCGTACGCCGTCGCGGCCTCCAGCCATTCGGCAAGCGCATCGGCCAAGGGCTGCAGACGCTCGGCCGGCAGCGCTTCGAGTTCGCTGACGCTCTTGAACAGGCCGGCCAACGGCAAGCGTGCGTCGGTCATCGCTGTTTCAAACTCTGCCAGCACGGGCGCAATAGCACTCGCTTCCACTCCCAGACGCTCCGCATAGTCTTGCACCAGGCCCAGAAAGCGCGTTTGCTGGCCACGGTAGAGCCAGACGATGGCATTCAGGTTGGCCTGCTGCTCGGGCGAGAAGTCGTAGATCTTGCGCGTGACCTTGCGGTAGACGGGGCGCGCGTCCAGCATCAACACCTGGTCCTTGCGTTCGGCCGGCTTGGCGCGGTCGAAGTGCCACAGCTCGCACGGCACGGTGCGCGTGTAGAAGAAGTTGGAGCGGATGGCGATCATCACGTCCACATCGCCGGTCTCTACGAGTTTGCGTCGCACCTCTTTCTCGCCGTGGCCCGCACTGCTGGCTTGCGAGGACATCACGAAGCCGGCTCGGCCTTGCGGCGACAGGTAGCTGTGGAAGTAGGAGATCCACAGGTAGTTGCCGTTGGAGACCTTCTTGTCCTTGTTCACGCCCGGCAGGCCGAAGGGCAGGCGGCGGTCGCCCTTGACGCGCTCGGCGTCCACCTTGTCCACGTTGAAGGGCGGGTTGGCCATCATGAAGTCGCAGTTGCCCCATAAGGGGCGGCCGTCCTGTAGGCGATGCACGTCGTCGTAGAAGCTGTTGGCCTCGCGGATGTCGCCTTCCAGGCCGTGCACGGCCAGGTTCATTTTGGCCAGGCGGATGGTGGTAGCGGTTTTCTCCTGGCCGTAGAAGGTAACGCGCTTCATCGTCTCCAGACCTTCGTGCTCGATGAAATGGCTGGACTGCACGAACATGCCAGCGGAGCCGCAGGCCAGGTCGGCCACCACGCCATGATCGGGTTCGATCACGTTGACGAGGGTCTGCACCAGGGAGGGCGGGGTGAAGAATTCGCCGTTGTCTTGTGCGCCCTGCATCGCGAACTTCATCAAGAAGTATTCGTAGATGCGGCCGAAGACGTCGCCCGTCGCGGTGCGCAGCGCCTCGGAGTCGAAAGTGCGCAGCAGGTTCTCGAGCAACAGGTTATCGAAGCGGTCGTAGTCCTTGGGCAGTTGGCCGGCCAAGGGCTCGAAGTCGACCTCGATGGCGTTCATCGCCTCCACGAGGGCCGTGCCCAGGCTTGTGCCAGCCGGCAGCTTCAACAGCTTTTCGTAACGCGCGGGCTCGGGCAGCATCAGCGCCCTGCGCTTGATGAAGTCTCCACGCACCGGGGTCCGCTTGGGCATATTCCCTTCGCGCTGATCACTCTGGATGGCTTTCAGTGCCGCTTCGTAGCGGTTGCTGGCGTGGCGCAGAAAGATCACACCCAGGACGGGCATGCAGTACTCGCTGCTGGTCAGCTTGGAATTTGCGCGTAATTGGTCGGCTGCGTCCCATAGGCTGGCTTCGATCTGGGCGATGCTGTGGAAAGCATTGGCGGTCATTAATATCTACTTCGCGTCGACGGTGAGGGTCAAAAGGCTGCGCGGATTATGCCGAGGGCTCACCGCCGGCCGACGGCAATCGACACCTCAGCGTCCGTCGACCTGCTTTTGACTTGCCAGAAGCGAAAGGCCACCTGAAGGTGGCCTGAGTGTTTGCATGTGCAGACAGCAACGACCGAATTGACCGTCGCGGTCAGCGCGTCACGCCCTCATCACGCAGTTGCTGGATCTCCGCCGCATCAAGCCCCATCTCGCCCAGCACCTCGTCCGAATGCTGGCCCTGCGTGGGCGCGGCGAACGGCGCGGGGCCGGGCGTGCGGCCGAACTTGATGGTGCGTGACAAGCCGCGGTAGCTGCCCAGCACCGGGTGCGGCATCGTGGCGATCATGTCCTCGGCCTGGACCTGCGGGTGGTCGAACATCTCCTCGATGCGGCGTGCGGCGGCGCAGGGCACTTCGTCGCCGAACAGCGTTTCCCACTCGAGCGCCGTGCGCTGAAGCAAGGCGTTATGCAGCAGGGTCACGAGCTCGGCCGCGTGCTGGGCGCGCTTCTTGACGGTGTCAAAGCGCGCATCGTCGGCCAGCTCGGGCAGGCCGATCTTGGCGCACAGCGCCGACCAGAAGCGCGGCGTGTTGGCCGAGATGTAGAGGTGCCCGGCACGCGTCGGATGGATGCCGGTGACGCCGCCGGAACGCATGTCGCGGCCGACATCGAGCGGTTCGCCATCGGCCCACACGAGCCGCGCCGATTGCATCGTCAAGGCGCTGCGCAAGAGCGAGACGCCGACATACTGGCCGAGGCCGCTGCGCTCGCGCTCGTACAGTGCCGAGGACACGCCGGCCGCCAGCAGCGCGGCCGCGTAGTAGTCGACCACCGAGCCGTAAAGAATCTCCGGCGCGCCGCCGGGCTTGCCCTGGAAGGCGCACATGCCGGTCATCGTCTGCAGCACCTGGTCGTAACCGGCCTTGTCCTTCATCTGGCCGCTTTCCCCGTAGCCGGTGACGGCGCAGTAGATCAGCTTGGGATGGAGCTGGCTCAGGGCCTCGAAATCGATGCCCAGGCGCTTGGGCACGCTGGGCCGGAAGTTGTGCACGAGCACGTCGGCCTGGCGCACCAGGCGCAGCAGCAAGGCCAAGCCGGCAGGCTTCTTCAGGTCCAGCACGAGGCCGCGCTTGCTGCGGTTGACGCCGAGAAACGCGCGGCTTTCGTCAACGAGCGTGGACGGGTAGTTGCGCAGATTGTCACCGTCGGGCGATTCGATCTTCAGCACCTCCGCGCCCTGGTCGGCCAGCAGGGTGCAGCCATAGGGGCCGGCGATGTAGGCGCTGAGATCCAGCACGCGGATGCCGCTGAGCGGGCCTGGGCTTGTCAAACTCATGATGTCGGTTCGGAGAGAGGCGGCAGTGAAAGCCAGGTCAGGCGCCAGGCGCCGTCCTCGCGTCCGCCGGCGCGGTAGTAGGGCCAGAAGTTCAGCGGTGGGCGGTAGCCGAGGCTCATCTCGATCGTCGGACCTTCGTCGTCCGGCTCAGCGGGCAGTTCGCGCAGCCAGGTGGATTCGGGTGCTTCGTGCGCTTCAGGCGGGCGAATCGTCTCCTCGGTCTTGAAGCCGTCGATCAGGCTCGTCGCATAGACCAGCGGGCCGCGGCTCAATGCCAGCCAGTGCTGGTGCAGCACCTGCTGGTGCACGGCGGAGCCGTCGGGCGCGCGGGATTCCTGCGTGTTCTGGTGCATGCGTCGGTGGGTGCGGATCGCCATCGGCAGCGTCAGCGTGATCTCGTCGCCCTCGCGCCAGTTGCGCTCAAGCTGGACGTTAGTGCCCGGATGCAGCGCGAGCATCGGTTGCGCCTCGCCGTTGAGTTTCAGCGCTGCGCCATCGGCCCAGGCCGGGATGCGCAGCCTCATGGCGAAGCTCGCGCCCACGCGTTCGACGCTCGTCACGCGCAGCTTGATCAGGCCGTCGAACGGGTATCGCGTCTCCTGCACCAGCTCGACCTTGCCGGCGCCGGGCAACTGGGCCTGGACGCTCGAAGGCCCATAGAGCTGCACTGCCAGCCCGCCGTCCGGCGTGGCGGCGTAGGCGAGCGCCGGCAACTCTTCCAGGGCGAGCGCGCCGCTGGATTTGCAGCAGCGCCAGTAGGTCGTGTGCACGCGTTTGCCGTTGGCGAACGAGTAGTAGCACCAGTCCTCGCCATTGGGCGCGAGTGCGCCGAGCAGGTCGTTGTAGGCGCAGCGTTCGATCTCGTCGGCATAGCGCGCCTCGCCGCTGAGCAGCAGCAGCTCGCGGTTGAGCTGGATCCAGGCCAGGCTGGAGCAAGTCTCGACATAGGCGCGCGGGTCGAAGACGCCGCGCGGATTGAAGACTTCGCGCGAGCGGTGCGCCAAGCCGCCAAAAGGCCCGCCGCCGAGGCTCAGATGATGGGCGAGGATGTCGCCCCATAACTGCTGAACCGCACGCAGCACATCGGCGCGTCCGGTGGCCTTGTGCAGCTTGGCCAGGCCGACCAGGTTCCAGGCCAGCTGGTAGGCCTTGCCGGTGGCGATCTCGGCCGCGTCGACACCGGCCAGCGCGCGGCTCAGCAAGGCGAGCTCGGGATGCGCATCCGCCTGGGCCAGGATCGTCTCAGCCAGTTCGAGGTAGCGCGGTTCCTGCGTGGCCAGATAGAGATCGACCGCCGGATCGAGCAACACGGTGGCCGACATGCCGTGGTGGTTGCCCAGGGTCGTGATGTTGAGGCCGCCCTGGACGATCGTGCGCCAGCAGAGATCGCCGATGCGCCGCGCGGCATCGAGCCAGGCCGGCTCGGGCATGGCCTTGTGCAGCTCCAGCAAGCCGAGCAGCAGATAGCTGTGCGTCCAGATGTCCCAGGTGCGCAGCGCGGGCTCGCCGTTCCAGCTCAGCGGCCTGGGCGGCTGCGGGACCATGAAGCGGCGCTCCGGCGCGTAGGTGCCGAGATAGCCGTCGGCATCCTGGCGCTCGACCAGATAGTTGGCGACGCGGCGCAGGTTCGCGCCGAGCGTCGCATCCTGCGTGGGTGCAAAAGCGCGCGCCGCTGCGGCGAGCCATTTGCCGGCATGCTCGCCGTACCAGTCGCCCTCGTGGTTCTTGGCGACGAGCGCGGGATCGAAGATCGCGATCGCCGGGCTGTGCTCGTCGGTGATGAAGTGGCTGAGCCGGCCCTTGCGGTTGGCCTTCAGCGCGCGGCCCAGCAGGCCGCCGAGTTGGGTCTGAGTGCCCGTCATCGCGTCGCGACGTCCACGACGCAGCGGAAGCCGATGCCGGCCGAGCGGTCCTTGGCCGGCGCCATCAGCAGGTATTTGCCGTGCTGGTCGAGCCGGTAGGCCTGCGGGAAGTACCAGTGCGAGGTCTGCGGCTGATAACTGCTGCCGCCGCGCAGGATCGCGGCGCGCGTGTGCTCGTCTTCGTATTCGTCGGTCCATTGCCAGACATTGCCGACCAGATCCTTAACGCCGAAGGGGCTGGCGCCGCGCGGATGAGCGTCCACATCGGCCGGCGCGCGCATCGTGCGGCCGCGATCGGGTGCCGGCACGGCGGTCGAATCCCAGCTGTTGCCCCAGGGGTAGAGCCGGCCGTCGAGCCCCTGCGCCGCGTATTGCCATTCCCATTCGCGCGGCAGACGCTTGCCGGCCCAGGCCGCATAGGCGCGCGCATCGCAAAGGCTGATCCAGGTGACCGGCTTGTTCGCCCAGCCGCTCGGGGGCAGGCCGGCTGTCCAATGACGGAGGAAGTTATGTGCGTCACGTGGCGCGTAGCCGCTGGCTTCGAGAAAGCGCTGAAACTCGGCGTTCGTGACCGGGTGGATGTCGATGTGGAAGGCCGGAATGTTCAGGCGCCGACGATGGCCGCGGCGCGCACTGGTCTCCCACGGGTACTGCACATCGACGCCGTCCCAGGTCTGGCCTTCGATCTCGATGCCGCCGACGGCAAAGTCGAACTGCTGCGTGGCGGGGATCGTCACCATGCCGGCCGGCGCGCCGGGCTGCGGCTTGGTGTTCGGGGTCTCGACCATCCGCTGCGGGATCGAGCGCCATTCGGCGGAGAGGCTTTGCAGCGGCTGCTCGGCGAAGCCGGCGGCCTTGGCGAGATAGGCGTCGAGCTTGTCGACAGCCGTGCCAGCCTCCAATGCCAGCACCGCGCCGTAGCCGCGCGGCTCCAGATCGAAGTTGAGCCAGGCTTGATCGTCAGCGAAACGCGGCTTCAGCTCCACGCCGTTCCATGCGTCGAAGTAACGCGTTCCTTCAGCGTGCGGCAGGGCGAGCTGTTCGCCCGCGACCGCCGATTCGTGGCGGTTGACGAGCGTCCACAAGACCTCGCCCGGGCCCGGAAAGCGGCTCGCGAACACGCCCGGCTGCAGGGTGGGCGCGTAAGGGCGCCAGTCCATGCTGACCATCAGCGGCGCGAACTGGCGCTGCAGCGCGCTGATGCGGCGCAGCGTCTGCGCGTCGCGCGGCGTGAGCTGGTTCCAGATGCCCCAGATGTTCTCCCAGGCGTTGTAGCCGACGCCGTTGAAGAAGATGTACTGCAGATCGTTGGTGCGGTCGCGGCCCCAGCGGTTCTCGTAGTTGATCATGTGGCGCGGCTCAAGCCACTTCCACTTCGCCACCGACGGGATCACCGCATCGGGCACCTTCTTGCCCCAGCTCTGCACGTTCCAGATCAGCTGCTCTTCGGACGAGATCGTCGACTCGGGCTGCAGCACGACCGGGCAGCCGACCGCGTCGCAGGCATCGAAGAAGGCGCGCGGCACGCCGTTGTAGGTGTCGCCGTTGATGCCGTCCGCGCCGAGCTCCTTGATGAGGCCTGCGATCGCATGCCAGTCGCGCTCGCCTTGCGGCCGCGTGCCGTTGTCCCAGGGTTTGGTGGGCAGGAAGACGCGCACGCCGCGGCGGTGGAAATCGC
This sequence comes from Burkholderiaceae bacterium, assembly GCA_036500605.1. Classification (GTDB taxonomy): domain Bacteria; phylum Pseudomonadota; class Gammaproteobacteria; order Burkholderiales; family Burkholderiaceae_C; genus JAFALK01. The sequence goes on along the minus strand of DASYBU010000014.1, from coordinate 319,039 downwards.
CGATGGCCTTCTTGAGGCCCGCCAGGCCGCCGGGCAGATCATGGGCGAGATCGGTCTGGTTGCGATCGTCGACGCCGATGTTCGGGTAGATGTACCAGATCAGCACCGAGTCGATGCCGCCGAAGCGCGCTTCGAGATCGTCGAGGTAGCGGTCGACCGTGTACTCGCCTTTCACAGGATCGTAGAAGTAGCGGTCCTCGACCATCATCTGCGCGTGGACGAAATTGCGCTGCGCCCATTGCAGCTCGGGCCGCCGGTAGTTGACGTCGTCGTAGCCGATGCGGATCAGGTGCTCGCGGCGCCAGTCGATCAGCTCGCGCACCCAGTCGTCGGCCGTGCCGGCGGCGTCCATCTTCCAGTGGCCGATCTCGGCGAAGGGCCAGCCCGGCGCCTTGCCCGGCGTGGGCAGGTAGCGCCCGGTGGTGACGTGCGAGAAGCGGTACTCGGCCTTCAGCGGGCCGCGTTCATCGTCGTCGGGCGGGCTGAGATGGTCTGAAGGAATCATCGGCACTTTTGAAAAACAGCAGCCTGGGTCAGGCGGATGCCAGACCGCAGTAGGAGGATAAGTCGGCCAGGGCCTCAGCGGTGTGACCGTGGCCGGCGAGGAACGCGTCCAGCTCGGCGGCGGTCGGGATGCTGCTCTGCGCACCCAGGCGCGTGCAGCACAGCGCACCGGCGGCGCTTGCGCGGCGCAGCGCCTCGGGCAGCGCATGGCCGCGGTTCAGCGAAGCGACCAGCACGCCGCAGAAGGTGTCGCCGGCGCCGGTCGTGTCGAGCGCCTTAACCGGGAAGGCCGGCTGCAGGTGGAACTGCTCGCCGACCCGCGCGCAGCAGCCACGCGAGCCCAGCGTGACGACGACCTTCGGCACCGGCACGCGGCGCAAGGCATTGGCGACGCTCCCCACGCTGCCCACGCTTCCAGCAGGCCCGGCGATCAGAGCCAGCTCGCCTTCGTTGACGATCAGCATGTCGAGCATGCCGAGCAAATCAGCCGTTAGCGCCTGCGCCGGCGCGGCGTTGAGCACCACCTGCACACCGGCCGCATGGGCGGCCTTGGCATAGGCGGTGATCGTGGGCAGCGGCGTTTCGAGCTGCACCAGCAGATGGCTGATGCCGTCAAGCGACGGCAGGTGCTCGGGCGCCAGGCTGGCGTTGGCGCCGGGTGCCACGGTGATCGCGTTCTCGGCCGTGTTGGAGAGACAGATGAAGGCCACGCCTGACGCCAGCGTCGTCGAGCGCACGATGTGCATCTCCACGCCGGCCGCGTCGAGCGAGGCTTCGAGCATTTGCGCCGCCGCGTCCTGGCCCAGGCCCAACAGCATCTGCGTCGTCGCGCCACCCGCCCGCGCCGCCGCCACCGCCTGGTTCGCGCCCTTGCCGCCGGGGAAGTTGGCAAAGTCGCGGCCCAGCACGGTTTCGCCGGGGCCGGGCACATGGCTGGCCCGGACGACGAAATCGAGATTGGCGGAACCGGCGATGAGGATCGATGCGTTCATGCTGAAGACTGCTGAGGTGGGAAGGCCGGCGATCAGAAGGTCACGGTCTGCGTCACCGAGAACACGCGGCCACGGCCCGACCAGTAGTTGCGGTAGCCGGCCAGCTGCGACCAGCTGAGGATGTAGAACTTGTTGGTCAGGTTCTCGATGCCGACCGTGGTCTTGCCGAAGCGGCGGCCCCAGTCGTAGTTGCCACCGAGGTCGAACAGCGTGTAGCCCTTGGTGTGTTCCTCGGCGCTGGTGCCGACGTTGAGGTCGCGGTCCAGCAGGCGCGTGGCACCGAGGGTCACGTCGCCGCCGGGCATGAACTTCCAGGTCAGCGAGCTGCCGATCTTGTCCGGGTTGGTGTCGTTGACGCCCATGCGCTTGGTCAGCGGGCCGCCGGTCACGAAGGTGGTCTTGCCGAGGATGCGCGAGTACAGGCCGGTGATCCGCAGCGTGGGGGTCAGGTTCGCATCGCCGGTCATCTCGAAGCCCTTGATCTGGACCGGCGCGCGGTTCATGACGAAGTCGTTGGTGACCGGGTCGATCGACAGCGAGACGCCGAGATCCGAATAGGAGTCATAGACCGAGGCGCCGAAGCTGGCGTTCTTGCCGCGCCAGTTCACGCCCACTTCCTTGTTGCGGACCACGATCGCCTGCAGGTCGAGGATGCCGGCGACCGTCGTGTTCGGCGAGGTCTTGTTGATGTTGCGCAGCGGGATGCCGACGTTGGGCAGCGTGAAGCCCTTGCCCAGCGAGGCGAACAGCGACCAATCGGACGGCAGGCGCAGCACGGCACCGATATTGGGCAGGTTGGAGGTGTACTTCAGCGTGCCGCCGGTGACGGGCGTGCGGTCGCGGTAGTAGGTCGTGGTGTAGCTGTCGACCTTCAGCTGGCCATCCTCACGGCGCAGGCCGCCGCTCAGCGTCAGCGGGCCGATGTCCCACGACAACTGAACATAGGGCGCCACGCTCGTGTAGATCATCGGCGGCACCCACAGGCGATCGGTCAGCGCCAGGCGCTGCTGCGCGTTGTCCTCGCTCAGGTCCACGCCGCCGCGGAACTCCAGGCCGGGGATCGAGAAGATGTCGGAGTGCGTCCACGCGCTGCGCAGGCCCTTCTTCTTGGCCAGGATCTCGGACTGGTCCCACAGCGTGCCCAGCGGCGCGATCAGCGGATCCTGCTTGTCATCGGTGTTCTCGGCCGGATAGCGCATCGCCTGGCGCGCGTAGTAGGCATCGAGGCTCAGCGTGCCGCCGGCCAGATCGTTGTTGGTGTACGAAGCGGTGAACTGCTTGAAGTCGTTGAACTCGGCCTTCGAGCCCGGGATCGTGCCCAGCACCGAGGTGTTGGTCACGCCGGTCGTGCGGTCGCCATCCACGAGGTGGTAGCGGTTGTTGCCCGTGACCTTGAAATCGCTGACCGAGAACTGGATGCGCTGGCTCTTGTTGTCGCCGAAGTCGAAGCCGAACTTCGCGAACAGGTTGTTGGACTTCGAGTCCATCAGCGAGCCGCTGGTGTTGAGGCCGATCTTGTTGCCGTGGCCGTCGTAGCTCATGCCGCGGTCGATGTGCGAGGCGGACACGACGAGGTCGTAGTCGTCGGTCTTGCGCAACCAGTTGAGGCCGACCTTGTAGCCTGTGCTGTCGTCCTTGCCTTCGGTGGTGATGCGCGTGACAAGCTGGAACTCGTCGCCCATCTTGGTCGGCGTCTTGGAGATGTAGTTGATGATGCCGCCGGCCGCGCCGATGCCTTCCGAAGCCGAGGGGCCGTTGATCACTTCGATGCGGCCGACCAGGCCCATGTCGGTGAAGGTGGCGTTGCGCGTGCCTTCGCGCAGCGGCGAGCCTTGCGGCACGCCGTCGAACAGACGTAACGCGATCCGCCCCCGGAGGTTTTCACCGGTGTTGCTCATCGCCTGCGAGGATTCCGAGTAGCCCGGCACCGTGCGCGCCAACACGGCGGTCGCGTCTTCGGTGACCGCTAACGTTTGCGCCAGTTCAGTCTTGCCGATCACCGTGATCGCGCCCGGAATCTTGTCGACCGCCTTGGCGGTGCGCGTGCCGGTGACGATCGTGCGTTCGAGCTGGACCGGTTGATCGCTGGAAGCGGCGGCGCTGGCGGCGGCCGCCGGCGGCTGAGGGACGTCCTGCGCGTAGGCCGCCGAGACGGCCAGGGCCAGCGTGGAGAAGGTGAGCGGAACGACGTGTTTCATGGTTTGTCTCTGCTGTGGTTATGTGTGGATCACACCAGCACGTCGAGGCACCGATGTTCAAGCCCAGTCTCGGTCAGCGCAGAACAAACAGGAATGGCCCGGGTCTATGTTCAGACAACAGTTTTTATTGCTTCTACGGCTCACCAGCGCAGGCGCCGCGCGGCCCACAGCAGCCCTTCATGGAAGGCGGGCAGCCAGACGGGCCAGTCGTGGCCGCCGTCGAGGATGCGCAGCGCGGTCTCGGTGTTGGGCAGACGGGCGAGGCGGTTGAACAACAGATGCGCCTCCATGTCGATGTCGTGCATCGCATCGAGCCGATCCGGGTTCTTGTATTCCTGGTCTCCGGCGGCGATGAAGATGCGCAGATGTTGGGCGTTAGCGATCAGGCCGGGCAGCAGGGCGGGGTAGTTGTGCAGGCGATAAATCTCGTCATCGAACAGCTGCGTGCCGCGCCCGAAGCCGCCGAATTCACGCGCGCTGGAGCCTTGCGGCGGTAGCGGCGTGTAGACCGCCGGGCTCAAGACCAGGGCGGCGCCGAAGCGCTCGGGAAAGGCCAGCGCATAGCGCAAGGCGCCGTAGCCGCCCATCGAATAGCCGCCGACGATGTGTGCGTCGCGATCAGGCCTTATGCGATACGTCGCCATGAGATGCGGCAGCAGCTCGCCGACCAGCGCGGTTTCGACCGGCGCGCCGTCAACATGCGCCGAATCGATGTAGTAGCTGCCGCGCCGGCTCCAGGCCGCGTCGGGCATCACGGCGATCAGCGGTGGGATCTGGCCGCTGGCGATCAGCTGATCGAGCAAGGGCCGCACGCGCGTCCAGGCGCTCATCTTGTCGCCACGGCCGTGCAGCAGGAGCAGCAGCGGATAGCGCCGCTCCGTTGCGGACGAATCCGAATAACCGGCCGGCAGGTAGAGCTGGAAGGCGACTCGGCCGGCGCTCGAATCGAAGCTCGACTCCCGCAGTTGCGAGCCCGCTTGCTCCTGGCCCCTAACGCCCAGACTCAGCGCCAGGCCGGCGGCGCCCAGCAGGGCGCGGCGCCGTTCAAGCATCGGCATGATGTGCGGCCATCGCGATCCGGCTCTCCTGCAGGAATGCCTGCACGAGGCGCACGCGGATCGTCGAGCGCGACCAGATGATGCCGATGCGTCGCGGCTCAAAGGCCAGCGGCAGGGGGATGCGCGCGAGCTTCAGCCCTTCGGGCCAGGGCCGCGTCCAGTCCGGCACCAGCGAGACCCCGAGGCCCCGGTCCACCATCACCGCGATCGCGTTCAGCGCGTTCAACTCGAAGCGCTCGCGCGGCGTGATGCCGGCCGCGCGCAGGTATTGATCGGCCTGGCGACCGCCCCATTGCCCGCGGTCGTAACGGATCAGCGGCTCGGTGGCGAGCAGCTCGTGCGGGTCGCGGTCGGCCAGGCGTGCCGGCGCCAGCACCACCAGCGGTTCCTCGCGCAGCAGTTCCCAGTCGCAGGTCTTGGGCAGCGCGAACGGGGCTTGCAGCACGATGGCCGCGTCGAGCTCGCCACGATCGACCGCGCGGTGCAGCTCCGGCGAATAGCCCGGCTGGATGAAGACCTGGATGCGCGGAAAGCGCTCGACCATGCGGGCCAGGATGTCGGGCAGCATGCCGGTCAGCGCATTCGTGCCGGCGCCCAGGCGCAGCTCGCCGGCCCCGACATCGTCGTTGGCCACGGTGCGCAGATCGGCCACATCGCGCAGCAATTCGCGCGCGCGGTCGAGGATGCGCGCACCGGCCTCGGTCACGTTGACGGTGCGGCCGACGCGGCCGATCAGCGGCGCGCCGATCTCGCGCTCCAGCGTGCGCAGCTGCTGCGCCACCGCGGCCGGCGTGATGTTCAGCAGGCGCGCGGCCGCAGCCATCGAGCCTTGATCGACGACGGCAACAAAGGTGCTCAGGAACTGGGTGTCCACGGCCTTCCAGGGGAGTCAGGTGTCGGCGTAGATTGTGAGGCCCTTCAAGGACTGCTTGGGCGGCGGGAACAGCAGGCTGGCCAGATAGCCGATCACGATGCACAGCAGGATCGACACGGCCAGATAGAAGTACGGATGCACAAGGTGCAGCATCCAGGCGACCGTGGTCAGCGCGATGCTCGATGCGACGCCGATCACCACGCCTTGCGTGTTGGCGCGCCGCGTGAACATGCCCAGCGTGTAGGCACCGGCAAAACCGCCGCCGAGCAGGCCCGCCAGTTCGATCGAGACGTCGAACAGCGAATGGATGTCAAAGCGCGACAGCAGCAGCGCAAAGCCCACGCCGATCAGGCCGGCCGCGACCGTCATCACCTCGGCGAACAGCACGCTCTTCTTCGGGTCGGGCTGCTTGACCAGCTTCTCGTAGAAATCGACCGAGGCGAGTGTGGCGACGCTGTTGATGATGCTGGACAGCGTGGCCATCGCCGCCGCGAAGATGCCCGCGATGATCAGGCCGGTGACGCCCATCGGCAGCTCGGCGGCGATGAACATCGGGAAGGTGGCGTCGATCGACAGCAGCGGGTTCATGCGCTCCGGGTTGGCCTTGTAGAACACGAACAGCGCCGTGCCGATCGTGTAGAACACGAAGCCGCCCGGAATCATGATCGCCGCAAAGGCCCAGATCGAGCGGCCGGCGTCGCGGTCGCTCTTGGTCGACAGCGTGCGCTGCATCAGCACCTGGTCCTTCGGGAAGGTCAGCACCACGTCGAACAGCACCAGGAAGATGAAGCCCCAGACCGTGGCCTTGGTCAGGTCGAAGCTGAAGTCGAACAGCTTGGTCTTGTTGGCCGCCGTCGCCACGTCGGCGAATTCCCCGAAGCCGCCCTTGAGCCTCCAGATGATGAAGCCGATCGCGAACAGCGCGCCGCCCATCTTGACGGCCAGCTGCACGACATCGGTCCAGACCACCGCCTTCATGCCGCCGAGCGCCGTGTACGCGATCGTGAAGCCGCCCATCATCAGGATGCTCCAGACCATGTCCAGGCCGGTGATCGTGTTGATGGCCAGCGAAGGCAGGAACAGGATCACGCTCATGCGGCTGCCCAGCTGCACGAGGATGCACAGCGCGCTGGACATCATGCGGATCGAAGGATGGAAGCGCGTCTCCAGGTACGAGAACACCGACATCAGGTCGAGCCGGCGCAGCAGCGGCACGATCCACACCGCGACGAACATCAGGCCGCCGACCGCGACGATGTTGTTGGTCAGGTATTGCCAGTTGGTCTCGAAAGCCTTGGCAGGAATCGCGATATAGCTGATCGAGCTGGTGTTGGCGGCATAGAGGCTGACGCCGGCCGCCCAGAACGGGATCGAGCGGCCGCCGACAAAGAAGTCCGAGGTCGAGTTGCGTTTTTCGCGCAGATAGAAGTACAGGCCCATGCCCAGCATCGCGCTCAGGTAGACGACGATGACGACCCAGTCGAGCCATTTCAGCAGCTGCTTGCCGGCCTCGACCTGGGCGCTGACGAGCGGCTGCGACGCATCGGCGCCGAGCCAGGCAAAGCCGTCCTTCCAGGCGGTCGAGAGTTTTGCATCCGTGGGCAGCGCGCTGGCGGGCAGCGTGGCCCAGGAGCCGGTGATCGTGTGGAAGGTCATCAAGCGAGGCGCTGCGCCGCCGCCATTGCCGCCATTGCCGATGAGGAACATCAGATGCGCCTGGCCAGTGGCGCGCGCCGAATGGGCGAGCACCGGGCCGGGCAGAGCGCCAAGCGACGTCCAGCCCTTGTCGCCGGACCAGCGCAACAGGCGGCCGGGCTTGCCCTCGTCGGCCACGGCGAGGAACAAGGCGCTCGTCTGGGCCACGAGCGCCACGGGCCGCCCGCCATCGGGCCAGGCCGGGATCACTTTCCAGGTGATGCCGGGTACATCGCCGAGGCTGCGCTGGAAGACGCGCGCGCTGCCGTCGGCCCCGATGCCCGCGAGATAGAGCGCATCGCTTTGCGTGGCGATCAGCGCGTTCGACAGCGGCTGCGGCAGCTGCGCAAGTTCGGCGCTGCGCACGCTCGGGCCTTCGCCCAGGCTCAGGCGCTCGACATGATCGCCGCGCAACACCAGGTCCTGGACGCTGGCGCTAACGTCGGGCTTCAGCGCAGGGAGCGGCTGCCAGGTCTTGCGGTCGGCATCGAGCAAGGCGGCCCGATCGGGCCCCAGCGCCAGCAGATGGCCGCCGATCGTCAGCAGCGTGTCGACCGGCGCTGCGGAACCCGGCGCCGGAAGACTGCCGCTGCGCACGCTGACCAGGCTTTCAGCGCCGGCCGGCAGCACGGCCCACAACAGGGCCGCGATGCACAGGCGTGGCAAGGCACGCAGAAGGAACAAACGCCTCATCAAGGGCTACTTTCTGGAGGTGGACGCCGCCACGATCTGACGGGCGCGCAGCAGGTAGGGAGGGTCGATCATGCGGCCATCGACGACAAAGGCGCCACGGCCGGCCCGCGCGGCTTCGGCCGCTGCTTCCACGACACGTTGCGCGTGCGCGCGTTGCTCTTCATCGGGTTGGTAGATCTCGTTGGCCAGCGCGATCTGGCTCGGGTGGATGCAGCTCTTGCCGATGAAGCCCAGCGCTCGGGACATCTGCGCCTCGGCGCGGAAACCGTCCGGGTTGGCGATGTCCGCAAAGGCGCCGTCGCAGGCCTGCACGCCGGCCTCCGCCGCGGCCATGCGCAAGGCGAACATCGCTGCATGCAGATTGGCAGCGCTGTCGCGCTCGATGCCATGCGGTTCAAACAGATCGCCCAGGCCCAGCTGCAAGCCCCAGACGCGCGGACTCGCGCCGGCGATCTCCGCGGCGCGGTGCAGGCCGCTGGGGGTTTCGATATTGAGCAGCAGGCCGACCTGGCCGCTGGCTCCCTGCGCATGCCGATCCATCACGGCGATGGCGGTGCGCACTTCCTGTGCCGATTCGATCTTGGGCAGGTTGAGCAGGTGCACGGCGGCTCCGGCGAGAGCCTGGACATCGGCCTCAAAATGCGCGGAGGCCAGCGCGTTGACGCGCACGACGATCAGCTTGTCGCTGGCCTTGGCGGCAGCCGATTCGAGGAACGCACACACGGCCGCGCGCGCCTCATCCTTGCGATCTTCGGGCACCGCATCTTCAAGATCGATCGACACGGCATCCGCCGCCGACGCCAGCGCCTTGGCAAAAAGCTCGGGACGCACGCCAGGAACAAACAATTTGCTGCGCATGGGCGGCAGTATCTGCCGCTCAGGAATTATGAAAAGTTGGCTGCGGCAGTTTCAGAAGATGATTTTTGTTGCGTCCCGGTGTCAGCAGGACTCAGGCGTTAGGGCTCCAGCCAGGCCCGCAGCCGCGCGTCGATCGCGCCGGCCAGCGCCGGGATGCGCCAGCTCGTGGCGCAGTGCGGATCGGGCGCATAGCGGCTGCCCAGATTGCTGGTCAGCGCGATCAGGTAGTGCCGCTGGCTGGCGCCCAGGCCCTGCACGATGCCGGCATCGGCGGTGTAGTTCTCGGTATTGCCGGTCTTGTGCGCGAAGCTCACGTCGCACTGCTCGCGCTCCGGCCGCAGATCGCCGGGGTAGACCAGCTCTTCGGTCAGGCAGGCCGAGCCGTCGGCTTGCAGCCAGCGCTCAGGCACGCGCGCAGGAATGCCGCGCACCCAGCCGGCGATGTTGACGAGCAGGCTGCTCGACAGCGATTGATGCAGGCCCTGCTCACGCAAGCAGCGCGTCACCTCGGCGTGGCTGGCGGGCTTCAGCAGCGGCGCAGCGTCGGCGGGCAACCAGGGCGCTGCGGGAGCCTGTTCGTCGAGCAGCCACAGCAGCCGCAGCGCATCCCAGGCCGTCATCTGCAGCTGGCCGACGCCGGCGCCATCGGCATTGCGCCAGCCGCCATCGGGCTTGGTGTTGGCCAGGCGCAGCGTGCTCAGGCCCAGATCGCGGAACAGCGCCTCTGCCGCGTTGTGCACCTCGACGCCGCCTTCGCGCCGCAACGCGCCCACGTCATGCAGCAGGGCCACCATCGCCGAGGTCGCGTCATTGCAGCTGACCACGGTCATGTCGAAAGCCCATTCGCGCACGGTGCGGCGGCGCTCCTGCCAGGTCCATTCAGCGTCCCAGCGGGTCAGGCCCAGGTCGACCTGGCGTGCGACGGCGACCAGGATCATCAGCTTGATCAGCGAGCCCGGATAAGGGGCCACGATGCGGGGCTGACCATCCTCGCCCGCCAAGGTCCGCCACGTCAGCACCTGCCAGTCCGCACCGGGCAGCCAGACGGCCGAGTTCTTCTGCTCGTCGAGCTGGTCCGCCACGTAGTGGATGTTGCGCACCGGCCCGGCGGTGGCCGAGATGTCGGCCACGAGGCCTTGGCGGTGCTCGCGCGAGAACAGCACGTTCGCAAAGACAGGCGCCTCGTCGGGCGGGAACACGGCGACGGCGAGGTCGAGGCTCGGATGCAGACCGGCCGCTGCGCCGCCGAGCAAGGCATCGGCGGTTTCTTCAAAGCGTTGGGCGCGAACGGCCTCGCGGAGGAACTCGGCCAGTTCGGCCGAGCTCAGGCGGGCGGAGATGTTGGCGGGGATGTCGGTAGAGGGGCTCATGCGGGCTCGACGAAGTCCTTGCGAAGATGGACAAGGCTAAGCATGCGAAGGCGCACGGGCCAATGAAAGCGTCGTGAGGCCGTATAACCCGGTGTGACTTGAGCCATACATTGGCCGAGGGTGTAGTCATTATTTGTCCGATTTCGGTCTCGACGCGACACCAACGGATCGGCACGTTCCCGGGATGTCGATCCATCGAGGAATCGCCAAATTCGCTTGATTGGCCGATAGTCGACGGTTCTTCTAAACGCTGGCCGAGAGTTTTCCGGGTGTTCGGCCGAAGCATCTCGGTTTGACGACATAGTCTGGCCGGGAGTGGGTTGATTATCCAACGATCGAGCGGCGAGACGAGTCCTCAAACCTTGGATCTGCACCGGCGCAACTTTCATTGACCTGGGTTGGTCCGTCTTTTAGCCTGACAGGACCAGCGAGCAGCGTCTGCCCGCGCCTTCGCCAAATCAGATATCAATGACTGTCGCCGCGCATCGACGTAGCGCCCAGTTGACCTACCAGCGATGAGCATCGAAACGAACTTGAATCTGGATGCGGAGCCATCGCGTTCGCTATTGCACAGCCTGCGCCCGCTCGGCGTAGGCACGCCGTTTGTGGAATCGGCTGAAAGCTACTTACGCCGACTGGCGGTTTCCCACGCCGTCGAGCATTCCCAACTTCACCGCTTCATCAACGACGCAGGCGAACCGATTTACGGCGACTTGAAGGGGCAGACAGCACGGGTCGACGCACTTACACACAACGCCGCAGCCTTTATGCGCAGGACCGCACAACTCACTCGGCAGCCAGTCGTGGCATTGCTAGGGCTCGGGTGGCTGGCAGGGCATGTGACGGGTCAGCAAAGTTTGCGCAAACGACATGCCTGGTGCACTGCCTGTTTCGCTGAAATGCGGGCGGAAGGTCAGGATGTTCACTTGCCTATGCTCTGGAGCTTTGCACAACTCGACTGTTGCCCGCGACATGGCATGCCTTGGACCGAGGCTTGTCCTCAATGCTGCCGTCGAAGTTTGGTGACTCGGGGACGCACTGGCCAAGTTGGAGCATGCGGGTCATGCGGCGAGTCGCTCACCGAAGGCCCACTGCCGGTCTCGAATATGGAGCGTAGCGCGACGCCGGCAAGGAGTCTTGCTGTAGCAGACCAGTTCGGCCGTCTCCTGTTGGCCGCGCAGGACCTTGCAGGTGACTTCCGACGGCCCAGCTTTGCTCAGGTCATCCTCAGCCTCAGTCGTCGCGGGCTTATGGTATCGCCCGGCGAACTGGGGCTACGCATGGGCGTATCGAAGGGCACCGTCAGTGACCTACTGAAGGGGCGCGGCGAGGCTGGGTTGGACATGCTGCTCCGGCTCGCCACGGCACTCGCTGTTCCATTGCCCGACCTGATCCTGAGCCCAATCACCTTGCAATGTGATGCGAGGAACCACAACGTTGGTCATGGCCCGATTGCTTGGGCTCCGCGAGCGAAGCCGCGCAAAGACTGGGTGCAACTGCAGATGGCACTGGAGCTTGAATCGACCTCGTCTACGCCGGTGTCTTTGCCCGCACTCGCTCGGCGCGTTGGCGTAGATGTCAAACATCTGAGTGCGACCTTGCCCGCCGAGACTTCGGCCCTAAGGATCCAGCGTCGCGTGGCAGCAAGTGTGGCTCAGCAGTTAGGCGTCAACGACATCGTACGAAGACTGATCGCGGTCGGCGCACCGAGTTGTGTATCCAAGCGAGGTGCTGCGCGGGCTATCGGTGTCGGCAGGACTCGAAAGTGTTTTCAAGACGCCTGGACGCGATAAGGTCTCCAGGCATCCCAAGGGTGCGTCGGTCGACAGTTTCCATCTCGGCGCCCTAGGCGGTGATGCTCCCGGACGCAGCGACCAGTAGGCCGTACTCCCTGAAATCGATGAAGTCGGGTGCTATTTCTTGTGTCCGGGATGCGGCCGTAGAAACGCCTAAAGAACGTCGGTGGCGCGCCAGGCGCCATCGAGCTGGTCCAGCCAGACGAGTAATGCGCCGAACTTGCTTCGTCTAATGGACTCCTCTGTAAGGTACTTCGCCAGAGAGAGGCCATTAGTCTCTGGAAGACGCTTCGGAGGCACGCTGAACTTCGAGCAGGCTGACCGCCTGGATCCCTTGAAATATTTCCTTGTTGTAAAGAATGCCCTGGTAATAGCTCCCATAAGTTGACCAGAAATGCGCCCATAGAATGCGCTCGCCACACGCCCGGCTGCGCTGCAGACAGGGTAGAAGAACAGGCGATGAGGGAGTTACCGAACTACACCGTGCGCACGGAGCCCATGCAGGCCCGTGCAGTGCAAGTGTGTCTACGCGCATTTGCGAAGGTAGGGGCTTCAGCGTTGCCAAATTGCAGGAAAGCTGAAGATGACTCGTACCGCGATCACCGTTCCACGCTGCCAAATTACTGGCCGGCTCAACAGGGACGGTTGGGCCTTGAGTTTTGGTCGCCTATGGAAGGTTGTGCTGGCGACTGCCGCATCCTGTCCAGTATGGGTAGCGACTTGCGCGCATGCGCAAGTGAACGTGGACATGCATGGGGCGGCGTCCTACTCAAGGGCCATCAATGTCGCGCCTGGCGTCAACGGCATGTCGCCCTCTTTGAGCTTGGCCTATGCGGAGTCTGGTGTAAACGGCCCGGTAGGCTATGGCTGGAAGATGCAAGGCCTCTCGCTGATCGCGCGTTGCTCTGCTGTCATGGCCACGGACCGCGTGATCACGGCAGTCGTTTACGGCCCCAACGACAAGCTCTGCCTCGATGGACAGCGTTTGATCCAGGTCGATCCCACAACCGGCGCTGTGATCAACGGAACCTTCCCAGCTGCCGGCTCGACGACACCTTTTCAGCAAGGTGACGCTGCGGGCCAAGCCAATGGAAGTTTCATTGAATACCGGACCGAGAAGGATAGCTACGCGAGGATCCGCTCCTACGGCTACGCCAATGGTGCCGCAGACGCGGGCCCAGCCTACTTTCGCGTGTGGTCCAAGTCAGGGCAGATTTCCTCCTATGGAGCAGATCCCAGCGCTAGCACCACGTCTGCGCTAATTCTTCAAACTTCGCAAGGCGCGGGCAACGCAGTGGCTGTCGCTTGGGCGGTGGCCCGTATCAGCGATACATTGGGCAACGCCATTGATTTCAAATACCAGCAGAGCGACACGCCGTGGGGAAGCGGAGATGCTAGCCCGGCATCACCAGCGCTTGGTCATGAGTGGTATCTGTCCGAGGTGGACTATGGAGTCAACAAAGTTGTCTTCAGCTATGCACCCAGGACAAATGCTGCTGCCGCACCAAAAGACGACAGTGAGGCCTATCACCTAGGCTTCAAAAACGTCATCACCCAATTGCTGCAAGCTGTCACCAGCTATGCCGGCTCGACACCGGTCAGCACGACCAATATCAAGTACAGCGTTGGCGCCGTCTCGGGACGCAGTCGAATCTCCAGTCTGCAGGATTGCGCTGGAGATGCCTCAAGTACTAGGTGCCTGCCGGCAACCTCTTTTGACTACGCGGACGGCGGTGGTGACGTCTACCAAGCAAACGCAGGTTTCACAACGAGCGGGCTGGCAACAACGCCTTTGACCAACGCCAACGGTACCTACGGCGTGCTCGTTGGCGACTTTGACGGCGATGGCCGCACAGACATCTTGCGCTGGTCCGATGATCCAAGCCAAAACCAGCTCTGGTTGAGCAGAACAATTGGCGGAATTGACACCTTCGTTCAAGTGCCCTCAGGCAGTAGCGGCTCGAACGTATTCAATCTCGCAGGCACGAAGTTGTTCAGCCATGACGGCTGCCACATTTCGATTGCGATGGACTTTAACGGCGATGGTCGAACCGACATCCTAAATATTGCACCCAGCACTGACAGCTGTGTGGGCGACGTAAACATCGTGTATCTCAGCCAAGGTGACGGCTCTTTCAAATCAGTGGCGGTGCCACAGGAAATCAATCTCAGCGCGATTCCTCGTGTCTACACAACGACACCGGCTGGTACGACGTGGGAAGAGGGGGACAACTTCTATCTGTTGGACGTGAATGGCGATGGGTATCTCGACATCGTCACGACTGTTCTTCCCGCCTCGCTGGTCGGGATCCAGACGCAGCCCGCCGATCCTTGTGTGTCACGTATCTGCACGCGCGTCTTCCTGGGCGTGGGGGACGGCACGTTTCAGCAGTTCACTGACACGAACCTCACTCACCACTCGGTCTACAGCACACCGGCTATAGCGCCGGATTCGCTGTCCAGTCCTGCAAACACGGGCGATTGGAATGGCGATGGGCTGACGGATCTGTACACCTATCTTGGCGTTTGGCTCTCCAATGGTGATGGCAACTTCACGCCCGTCTCGGCGAACTCGACCACGGGCTGTGCGACTCCGATTGACTTCAATGGGGATGGGCGAACGGACTGCTTGAATGTTTTCTCGACTTCCGCATCGCTGGCGCTTGGCGGCAGCAACGGTTCAGTTGGGAACTTCAATCTGGCGAGTCAGAGCTTCGCGGGCAAGAACGCCTTGCTGCAGACGGATCATGGGATTCGAATCCTCGATGTGAATGGAGATGGCCGAGAAGACATCCTGATGTGGTCGGATACCGCCGCCAACAATTCTCTTTGGCTGAGCAATGGAGATGGCACGTTCACCAAGTCGACCACCTTCAAGCTGGACGGCATCAATTCCGTGCAACTGCAAAGCGCGGACGGCACGGCTTCGTTTGTCGCGGGGGACTTCACTGGTCGTGGCACTGTAGAGATCTTGCGCATGCAGACCATTGGCAACACGGTGACCAATCGGCTGTACACCAAGATCGACGCTGCACCGCCTGACCAGCTGAAGCGCGTGACGTCGGGTACGGGCGCCAAGACGAGTCTGTATTACGCGCCGCTGACTAACAGCGCAGCTCTTGCAGGACCTGGTCAGGCCTTGGGTGCGCGTTATGCAAGCGACCGTAACGATGTCAATCTTCGAGCCACCTATCCCGTCGTCGATCAGAGCCTTCCGCTGTATGTCGTTGTCACGAGCGTCGAGGATAGTGGCGTCGGGTCAAACACAGTCCAGACGGAGTATGCCTACAAGGGGCTGAAGGACGAGATTGGCGGGCATGGCTCCCTCGGGTTCCGGGAAATCTTGCGCCAGCAACCAGGCGCGGATGGAAGCCTGCTGACCCAAGATACACAGCTGATGCAGATCTACCCGTATACGGGAGAAGTCGCTTCGACCAAGACCTACCTGGGCGCGCTCAACGCCAGCCCTACCACCCCGCTGTCGAGTCAGACGAATACCTACTGCGATATCACGGCAATGGCCGCATCAAGCACGGCCACACCAGCGGCGCCTTGCCCGGTGACCGCCAAGGTTCAGCGGCCTGTTGTCCTGGCTGGCGTGCAAATTGGCTTCGACCTGGCCGGCAATCCTATGCCGACCGTTGTGGGCCAGAACACATACGACGCTGCTGGCAATATCAAGATTGCTACAACGACGACAGCGGGTTCGGTCGCGGGAGTCAGTCAGACTTTCATTAAAACTGTCACCAACACCTACCAAGACGACATCACCGACTGCGCGGACTATCAAACTTGTCATTGGCTGCTCGGCCGAATCACGCTTGCCACAGTGACGAGTGCCGTTCCCGACAACTTCGCCAGCATTACCACCAGTGCAGGATCGGCAAGCAATGCAAGCGCCATCGCGGGCAATGGCCCGGTTCAGATGGCCAAGCTCGCGCCGACCTTGGATTTTGGAATCGTCAACGTCGGTGCCAGCCTGCAGAAGACGATCACGCTTACCAATGACGGCATAGCTGCGTGGAGCATGACGGCGCCTAGCGCTGCCAGCTTGGGTGGTACCGACTTCAGCTTCGTTGCCACGACTTGTACGAACAGCTTGCCTGCCGGCAGCAATTGCACGATCACCGTCGCTTTTACGCCTAGCGCGCAAGCTACACGTTTGGGCACGCTGGTGCTGAGTACCGGCGTGGGCACATTGAGTACTTCGCTTTCTGGACAGAGTCTGCAGGCGAAGTTGACTTCCAATCCAGTTAGCGTGGCCTTCGGCACGCAGCAAGTCAGCGGAAGCTACACGTCGAGCCAGATCACGCTGAGCAACACGGGCGGCATCGCTGCGAGCGGAGTTGGGCTCTCGCTGCCGCAAGGCTTTGCACTCAGCGCTGATAACTGCTCCGGCGCAACGCTTGCGGTCAATGCAAATTGCACGTTCTACGTCACATGGTCCCCGACCGCGATACAGGCCTATGGTGGTTCAATCACGATTTCTGCGCCCAATGCCGTTCCTTCCACCATCGCCGTGTCCGGCACCGCCGCCGCGCTGACTGGTTCGGTTTCCGCGGTCGACTTTGGCGGCGTCCAGCTGGGCTCAAGTGGCTCCGCCAATGCCGTCCTGACCAACACCGGCGGGCTGCCTTTGGCAATCACCGTCCCCACCGCTGCTAATGTTTCCGGTGCAGGGTTCGGTTTCACGAGTACGGACTGCCAGCCCACACTGTCCGTTGGAACCAGTTGCAACGTGCGGCTGACTTTCAATGCATCCGTCTATGGAACAAACTCTGGCGTGCTGACGATCTCCACGAATGCCGGCCTGCTGAGCTCGAACTTAACGAGCTCAGGCTTGCAGGCCCGGCTGGCTTTCAATCCGTCCACGTACGACTGGGGTAGCCAGTTGGTGAACGGCACTTACAGCACATCGATGACGCTCAGCAATAACGGCAATACCGTTGCCAGTGCGCTAAACATCCCGCCTCCGCCGCCAGGTTTTGCGCTGAGCAACAACACTTGCAACAGCTCGCTGAACAGCGGAGCTTCGTGCTCAATGACGGTGAGCTGGACTCCTACGGTGGTGCAGCCCTACAGCGGCTCGCTGACTGCTTCGACGAGCACCGGTGTCGCCAGCAACTCGCTGAGCCTTTCGGGTAACGCGGTGCAAGCCAGCCTGAGTTTTAGCACGACGTCGCAAGCCTGGGGCAATGTGCAAGTGAGCAGCTCACAGACGCAAAGTCCTGTGACATTGACCAACAACGGCAATGCAACTGCGACCGCCATCCTTCTGAGTCTTCCGGCCCCCTTCTCCATTCAAGGTGGAAATAGCACTTGCGGAAGCACTCTGGCGGCTGGTGCCTCGTGCAGCTTCTCGGTAACTTTCAGCCCAGTTGCAATCGGCTATGTCAGCGGAACGCTCACCGCAACCACTTCAGCTGGCGTCGTGACGAACTCGCTTTCGATGAACGGCACTGGTGTAAAGCCAGTCGCTAATTTGACGCCGCCTCTGGCTATGGGCAATGTGCCCCTCGGCTCGTCTGCGACTGGTGCGATGACATTGAGCAACGATGGCGTAACGACCGTCACTTTCACCACGCCGAACAGCAGCTCAGTCACTGGGCAAGGCTTCTCGTTGCTGTCCACGGATTGCACAGGCTCTCTGCCGACCGACCATAGCTGTCAGATCAACGTGCAGTTTGCTCCGACAGTGGCGGGTTTGGTAAATGGCAACGTCAAGGTCGATTCGAATGCAGGAGTCTTGAGCAATACCCTGAGTGGTACAGGCGCGCAACCTCAGCTGAGTTTCAGCACGACGACCATCAACTGGGGTAACCAAGCTGTTGGTGGGCCCTACACATCCAGCCAGATCACGCTGTCCAACACAGGCAATGCAACCGCGAACGCTGTGGCCTTGTCGATTGCCGGGGCAGGATTCAGCGTGACGAACAATACCTGCGGCAGTTCACTGGCCAACGGCAATTCCTGCACTTTTACCGTGAGCTGGCAAGCCAGCGCGGCGCAGAGCTACAGCGGTACGGTCAGTGTGTCGTCCTCCAATAGCAGCGCGCCGACTCCCATCAATGTCTCCGGAACGGGTATTCAGGCATCGCTCAATTTCAGCCCCAATTCGCTGAACTTCGGCTCTCAGCAAGTCAATGGCGCCTACACCTCGAGTACGGTGACTTTGAGCAATGGTGGCAATACGCCCGCACTGGGCCTGAGCTTGACGGCAAGCGGCGGCTTCACGCTGAGCAACAACAACTGCGGAACGACGTTGGCGAACCCCGGTTCATGCACCTTCACGGTTTCCTGGAATCCGACCCAGGTGCAGTCTTACGGCGGCGTAGTCACCGCTTCAACTTCAAATGCTGCGCCGGCCAATTCCGTTGTCTTGTCTGGGTCTGTTTACTCTGGCAACACGACGCTGATGGCTTCGCCATCCTCCGTCGATCTCGGCACCGTCGCAGGAGGACTCGCCTCAGCGTCGAAGACGATCACGGTGCAGAACACTGGGCTAGCCGCCGCGACGCTGACCTTCCCGTTCACCTACACGTCGGGAACAACTTCCAATGGGCAGTTTTACATTGATGGCAGCAGCACGTGCGTCTCTGGCAGCTCTCTGGCTGGCGGCGGCAGTTGCTCTATCAAGGTGGCTTACACGGCCAACTGCACGACGGGAAGTCGGCACGCAAATATGAACATCCAGGGCAACAATTTCTCGACCGTCACCGTGGCCCTAACAGCGGTGAGTAGCAAGGGGTGTAACTGATATGTGCAGCCAGCGCAGACGACTCAGTCACCAAGCCAGTGGCCTACAGCCCATGACTCAGGGAGAGAAGATGAATAAGAGCACCCAAGCGGCCAGTAGAACGGGTTCGCTCGCACGCCGCCTGTTGATGGTGAGCGTATCGGCGCTCTGCAGCCTGAGCGCCGCGCAGGCGCAGGTCTACAGTGACAGTCGGACGATCGCCTTTTCCTATAAGCCGGTGAGCGCGGGTGCGCAGGCGGGCTTGCTGGATAGCGAGACCAAGGAGCCAGATCCAAGCAGAACGGATCTGTGTGTGACGACCACCTACGTCTACGACAATTTCGGCAACAAGACTACGGCTACAACGGCCAACTGCGCGGGCGCATCCTCAGGGGCGACATTCGCTACCCGTGTCAATGGCACAAGCTACGATTCAGCAGGCCAATTTCCTATCGGAAGTACCAACGCTCTGAGCCAGAGCGAGGCCAAGAGTTACGACCCTCGCTTTGGCGCGATGACCTCGCTGACCGGCCCGAACGATCTGACGACGCAGTGGACATTGGATGCGTTTGGCCGTCGCGTCAAAGAGTTGCGCGCGGACGGCACCAGCACTGTCAGCGCCTACTGCGCGATCGGCGCGGGCATGGATACGAGCTCCAACAGCAGCGTCAGCTACGGAGATCCAATCGATTGCCCTTCAGTAGGAGCGCCTGGTAACGGCGAGGTACCTGCGGATGCCGTGACCTTCGTGCACAGTGAAGAACACGATACGGCTAACAAGAAGACGGGACCGTATGGCCGCGTCTATATCGACAAGCTCGGTCGCCAGATCCGTACTGCGACTCAGAGCTTCGACGGCGGCGCGCAGCCAGAAGCTTATAGAGGGACGGCGATCGTTGTCGACACCGTCTACAACGACCATGGCGCGAAAGTTCTGCAGACCCAGCCATATTTTCTTGGCTCACGCTCGAGCACCACGTCAGGAAACGGCGATCTGGGCGTCACGGCAACGACCTATGACGCGCTAGGCCGTCCTAAGGCGATCTATACCGCGGATCAGTCGGGTAATGGAAGCTACAACTTCGACATTGCCTCGGGTGGAAATAACTACGGAGGCACTCGCTCGGCAGCTGTCACCACGCTGGTCTACGCCGCGCTGAGCACAACCACTACCGACGACCACGACTACACCACGCTGGTGGAGAAGAATGCCATCGGTCTCGTTGTGCGCGTAACTGATGCAAAAGGCGCTCAGATTGCTCATCAGCATGACGCGTTCGGCAATCTGATCTTCACCCGAGATGCACTGCAAAACATAATTCAACTGACCTACGACATTCGAGGGCGAAAGCGTCAGATGATCGATCCCGACGCAGGAACGTCCCGCTACGGCTACGACGCTCTGGGGCAGCTCACAAGTCAGCAAAACGCAAATCAGTTGGCGCTGAGTACGTCGCAGAACGTTGTCCAGACCACGATGACCTATGACGTGCTGGGCCGCATGACCAGCCGCAGCGAGGCCATGGGTAACGCTTCGGACTACGTGAGCTATTGGAACTACGACCGTTACATCGCCGATGGTCCAGCGGGATCGGGCCCAAGCACTTGCAGCAAGGGCGTCGGCAAGCTGTGTGAGAGCTATACCTCGGCGGGCGTGAACCACAAGATGGCTTACGACGCTATGGGTCGACCGCTCAATAGCCTGACCTCCGTCAGCAACGGACCGAGCTTTGCCACGAGTGTGGGATACGACGCCACGACAGGACGATTGTCGACCCAGACCTACCCCACGGGCTTGCAAGTGGGCTACACCTACACGGCATTGGGCATGTTGCAATCACTGCAGCTCAACACTGCGGCGACGGTGAATCCTCTGCCCGCTACCGGTGGCAATGGCGACGTGAATACGGGTCAGGCTGCCTCTACTCTGGCCGCAGGCAGCACGCTGTGGAGCGCTCAGATCGTCAATGCTCGTGGCCAAATCGAATTGCAACAATACGGCAACAACGTTCAGACAACGGCCGGTTTCGATCCGGCACTTGGGCGCATGATGAGTGTGTCGGCTGGCGCCGACGGCACTGTGCTGAATCAGCAGTATGGATGGGACAGTCTGGGGAACCTTACGACCCGCAGCGATGGTAACGGCGATACCGCGTCTGGTGTGTCCACCGGGGCGATAAACGAGAGCTTCAACTACGACGCGCTGAATCGCCTGACGAGCTACGACGTCGTTGCGACACAAATCGCAGGATTTATGCGTAGCGCGACGCTGCAGTACAATGCCCTTGGTCAGATTCTCTATAAGAGCGACGTCGGCAATTACAGCTACAACGCTGCGGGTGGTGCGCATCCGCACGCGTTGCAAAGCGTGAGCAGCAGTTCGGTCGTGACATACGGCTACGACGCCAGCGGCAATATGCTCAGTGCGAGCGGCGGCAAGTACGCGAGCATCACCTATACAAGCTTCAACCTGCCTGATGGGCAATACGGTGTGCAAAGTGCAAGCGGCTCGCCTCGCTACACCTGGCTGTATGACGAGAATCATGCTCGCCTCAAGGAGGTCCGGACCGACGCCAGCGGCACCCGCACGATCTGGTACCAGCATCCGGACAACCAAGGTGGTCTGGCGTTCGAGAGCGAGACCGAACCGGACGGTAGTGTCACCAACAGGCATTTTCTCAGCGCTGGCGGGCAAGCCATTGGCGTGCTGGTTTCTACTGGGGCCCCTCCCACGCCGGACTGCGCGCCGGTCGGATCCGGCGCGCTGAGGTGCATCGCGCTGGTCAAGGTGGAGTATTGGCACAAGGACCATCTGGGCTCCTTGATCAGCACCACCGACCACACCGGTGCCGTCACCGAGCGCTATGCGTATGACCCATTTGGCAAGCGCCGCTACCTGAACGGCATTTACGACGAAAACGGAGTCGTCGTGGTGGACTGGAGCTACACAAGAAATTGGGGCACGGCCCGCGGGTTCACCGGTCACGAGCAACTGGACGATGTGGGGCTGGTTAACATGAACGGACGCATCTTCGATCCGGCGCTGGGGATGTTCATGCAGGTCGACCCGATGCTGCAGGATCCCTACAACCTTCAGAACTACGACCGCTACGCGTACTGCTACAACAGGCCGTTGAGCTGCACCGATCCAAGTGGCTTGCTAGACACGGTAGTGGTGACGGGGAAAAGGACGGATGCACCATCTACGCCAGACCTGCAATGGACGACTGTGTATATGCCGCCCAGTGCAAGACAGGTCGCCGATGCTTTCGCCCGCGGGATGAACCACGAGGGAACTTGGTCCATCAGTGGAATGCGCACCTCAGCAAGCCTCTGGTCCAGGATCGTGGGCGCAATTGGCGACATGTTTAATACTGACCCTGGGCTAGCTGCGACATGTGGATTGTCATGCACTGGATATGCGCCGACACCCACTCCGAATCATAGGGGCGCTAA
This sequence comes from Burkholderiaceae bacterium, assembly GCA_036500605.1. Taxonomy (GTDB): domain Bacteria; phylum Pseudomonadota; class Gammaproteobacteria; order Burkholderiales; family Burkholderiaceae_C; genus JAFALK01. The sequence goes on along the minus strand of DASYBU010000014.1, from coordinate 296,809 downwards.
AATGCCGGGGCTCTTCTCTTTAGAAAATATGTTACGTGCCGCCATGATGGGGGGTGAAACCCAAATGGAGCAAGCGGCAAATGCGGATGCCTATAAATATTTGACCGGCAGGATCACGCAGGATCAATTGCGAGCAAATCAAGAAGCACGAGCCGTGGGAGGCGCAATCGGCCTCGCAGCTGGCGCCGCGACGGTCGTAGCTGTCGAAGCCGCTATTGTTGATGTGGCCGCTGAAGGGGCTGCCGACGCGGCAGCAAATACTGCGGAACAGGTCGTCAAACAGCGAGCGGGGGACATTGGTCGCGACATTATTGGATGGGGGCGCGGGCAAAGTCCCGAAGATATAGCTAAGACCATATCGAAAACTGGGGAGATTAACCCGGAAGTCGTTGAAAAAATGATCGAGAAAGGATTGACGAAGGAATGGGTTGAGGGCCAAGCCGCTAAATATTCAAAAGCGTTGGAGGACGGCGGTCGTAAGTTGATTAATGAACAATTGGCGCCCCGTTTGGAATTGATGCAGAAGATTATTCAAAACTGGACAAGGTGATCATCATGAGTTATGACGACAACACTATTTCCATTGGACATCGACTTCGGCAATTCTGGCTTCAAGATGGCGGGCCGCTGCTGCAACCGCCCGTAGCTGACCATGAAGTGCTTGTATTTGAAGTAGATAACAATGTATGCATTCCATTAAATTTTCTTGAATATCTGAAATGCGCGAACGGATTCAATCAATATAGCGGATATCAAGATAAACGCGGATTCAATTTTTGGCCTCTACAAGAGATCTCGCCGCTTGCTGGCTATGATGACGGGCGGTATGATTTTAAAAATGGGAGTTCAAAATATTTCCTATTCTGCGATTATCTCGATTTCAGCTGGGGTTATGCTATTTCAATGGACGCGACCGATCATCGAGTGGTATTGGTAGGTACGAAGGATGGTGAGCCAAGGGTGGTTTCCGAGAGTTTTGAAGCGTTCGCCGATGCATACTTGAATGATTCTTCAGATATTTACTTATAAAATTAATACTTTGCGGCTTGACATTCGAAGCCCCTGCGATGCGTACCAATTCTGACATTGCCTACCTCGCGCTCTTGGAGCCCCGCGGGCTCGGGCTCTGCGGGCTCCCGGTCAGGTATTTAATTTAAATCCCTGCTTGTTTTCACTTCCCAGAAGCTTGGGTCCGGTATTGGTCTTACTCTCTATCTCGCTTTGACGCAATTGCAGATGCATCATTAATTTATTGATTCGTTGATGGGAGCGAACTCTGCCCCCAACTTCTGAGTTGTCATCCGGCTGTGGCTTATCGAATAAGCGCATCCATCCAGCGACCATTTTCTGTTCCCTGCCAAGCAATCGACCTAATCGGCCTGACTTCGAAGTCCTATGACGCATCCCCGTTCTGAACATCGCCTACTTCGCATCCCTGAAGTTTTCCTGATTGGCTGCGCGGCGGTTTCTTTACTCGTAGCGGGCTGCGCCGGGGTCCTGGGCCTTCGCCTCCGACACGATCGTCAAGAGGCCCAAGTGACTAACGAGACGCTGACCCAGCGACGGTCAAAGCAGGGCTCTGAGCCCCTTCATCACGGTCGTGCCGATTTCGCCGCGCCCCTACTTCCAAGTGCCGACGCGCACCAATTCGTCCAGCGTCTCCAATCCGCTGGCAACGCCAACAACGTGACGCTGACTTCGGTGTCCACCTGGGAAGCGGCCAGCAGCCCCCACAAGTTCGGCCGTGCTGGGGTTTCCGCTGACCTCAGGGGCAGCTACCCCCAGATCAAATCTGTGCTTGGCGAGGTTCTGGGCCGAAGCCCCAACCTCGTGCTACAAGGCTTCTTCCTGAAGCGTCGAGGCCAGCCGACCGAGATCGAAGCGCATGCCGATTTCGTGCTGCTGAGTCGCCCCGGCGCTAGCCTTTAATCCCGCTTCTCTTTCATGAAGTCTTGGCTTAAATGGTCCCTGGCCGGCTCGCTGGGCCTGTGCGCTTGGGCAATCCTGTTCCCTGCTCAAGAGGCCCCTAAGATGGCTCGGGGCGCCGCTGTATCCCCGGACATCTCCTCGGAGTTGCATGCGAGCGCGACGGCGCGCCTGCCGAGCCCAGCTCCAAGGCCTGGGCTACCACTACCAGTTGATCTGCCGCAACCGCAGTTCGAACCTGCCGCTGCAGACCCCTTCGTTGGCCCCAAGCCGCCAGCGCCGCCGCCAGCTGTTGTCGTCGACGTTGCAGCGCCTCCGCCCCCTGCTCCGGCAGCGCCAAATCTGAACTATCGCTTCCTGGGCCGCGTCGTAGATCCCGACGGCCAGACGCAGATCTATCTGAGCCGCGTTGACAAAGACCTTCGCGTCGCCAAAGGCACGCAACTTGACGAAGGCTACGTCGTGGAAGCCATCAAGCCCGATGCCGTGCTGCTGTACTACGCGCCGCTCGACTTTCACACGCAAATCCGGATCCCGCCCCTCGATACCTCACCATGACGTTCTTGTTGACCCCTGCCGGATCGGATCCGCTTCTTGCTTCCGCGCCTCCGCCGCGCTTGCCTACGCCGGCCTTGGCTTCATGGCTCCTCGTCGGGGCTTTCGTGTTTTTGAGCGGCTGCGCAGAGCAGCGCATTCGCAATGAATCCCAGGAGGCCATGGCCGCTGGCAATTACGAGCATGGTGTTCAGGTGCTTGAGGAGGGGGCCAACAAGTATCCGGACAGCGGCCCCCTGCGCTCAGCGCTGGTTTCGACACGTACCGTGGCTGTTGAGCGCATACTGGAGTCGGCCGCTGTGCTCAGTGCCAAGGGACAACTGGACGAAGCGGATGCGGCGCTCGATCGCGCCCTCCAACTGGACTCGCTCAACGAACGCGCCAAGGCCCTGAAGGCCAAGCTGCAAATCGAACGTCGGCAAGCCGCGGCTGTGAAGGAAGCGGAGGCGCTCATCGCCAAGCAGCAGCGCGAGCCTGCGCTTAAACTGGTGAATCAGGCGCTCAAGGATGACCCACGCCATCCGAGGCTCCTGGCCCTTCAACGCAGCTTGTCGTCGCAACTGCGTCAACAGCAGATCCAGCAAGCGCAGACCGCGCTGGCCGAGAACCGCCCGATCTCGCTGGACTTCCGTGAAGCCAATCTGCGCACGGTGCTGGACTTGGTCTCGCGCAACAGCGGCATCAATTTCATCATCGACAAGGACATCCGCCCGGACATCAAAGTGACCGTGCTGATGAAGCAGGCGCGTGTCGAAGACGCGCTCGATCTGATCATCAGCACCAATCAGCTGGCCAAGAAGGTGATCGACCCGCAGACCATCGTGATCTATCCGAACACGCCCGAGAAACAGCGCGAGTACCAGGAACAAGTGGTGCGCGTCTTCCATCTGGCCAATGCCGAAGCCAAGGCTGCGGCAGGTTTCCTGAAGGCGATGCTGAAGATCCGCGATCCCTTTGTAGATGAGCGTACCAACATGCTCTCGCTGCGCGATTCGCCCGAGAACATCGACCTGGCCGAGCGACTGCTGGCGCTGTATGACACGAGCGAACCCGAGGTGCTGCTCGAAGTGGAGGTGCTCGAGATCAACGAGAACAAGACGCTCAAGGCCGGCGTGAGCTTGCCCTCGACGGTGGGTTTCAGCATCAGCCCGACATCGACTTCTTCGGACGGCAGCAGTGCGGCAGGTAACCTGACCTTGGCCACCGTGCGGCACCTGACCCGGAACGACATTGCGATCACTGTGGGCGGAGCCTCGGTGAACCTGAACAACCAGCAGGGCGATTTCACGACGCTGGCCAATCCGCGGATTCGCGCCAAGAACAAGGAAAAAGCCAAGATCATGGTGGGCGAGAAGATCCCGGTGATCTCCGCCACCACGGGGCAAGCCGGCTTCGTGTCGGATACTGTGACCTACCTCGACGTGGGACTCAAGCTCGACGTCGAGCCCACGGTCTACGCGGACGACGATGTGATGATCAAGCTCGGTCTTGAGGTCAGCACGCTGGGTACGCCGGTCCAGACCAGCTCGGGAACGCTGGCCTATCAGATCAGCTCACGCAACGCGACCACCGTGCTGCGCCTTCACGATGGTGAATCACAGCTGCTGGCTGGACTGATCAGCAAGGACGAAAGCCACAGCTCCTCCGGCATTCCTGGCCTGGACAGTTTGCCGCTGCTCGGTCGCATGTTCTCGAACAAGACGGATACGAACGACCGCACCGAGCTTGTCCTGGTGATCACACCGCACATCATCCGCAACATCCGTCCTCAGGATGCGAGCGAGACGGAACTGTGGGTGGGTACGGAAGCGCAGCCGCGCATCCGGCCGGTAGGCGGACTGCGCAATCCAGCACCCAAGGCGCCCGCGGCAGTTGCAGGTCCAGGTCCAAGTGCTGCGCAGCCGCCGCAACCTCAGGCCCAAGCTCAAGACGGCACTGCCGACCAGAGCAAGCCTGCCCAACCGAGCACGCAGATGCGTTGGAACACACCCGGGCCTGTGAAGACGGGCGATACCTTCGAGCTCTCACTGGACCAGGATACGCAGGCCGCTCTGCGCGGCGAAACTCTGGAGCTGAGTTTCAATGGAGACCGCCTGCAATTGCTCGATGCCGTGGAGGGCGATTTCTTCAAACAGGGCGGGGCGGCGACGAGTTTCTCTCGAAGTGGCGACCCCAAGGATCCCGGCCTGCGCGTCGGTATGCTGCGCAACCAGGCGATCGCCGCCACTGGGCATGGCCGATTGCTGATGCTCCGCTTCAAGGCTCTGTCGGCCGGTGCGGCCGAGGTCAAGGTGCTGGCGGCCAAGCCGATCGGTCTGGCCTCGTCCCCGGCGGCGCCGGCTGCACTGCCTTCGGTCACGGTGCAGATCAACTAGGCCGCAGCCTCGGTGCAGACATGACGCGCAGCTTGAATCGATCCAAACGCTCAGCGCGGGGCTACACCTTGGTCGAGCTGCTGGTTGTGCTGGCGGTTCTGGGCCTGCTAGCCGCGGTCGCCATGCCCTTGGCCGAAGTCACGGTGCAGCGAGAGAAAGAGCGTGAACTCAAGCGCGCGCTGTGGGAGATCCGCGATGCGATCGACGCCTATCAGCATGCGCGCCTTGCTGGCATGCTGCCCGGTGTGGGTGACATCTCTCCCTATCCAGCCAGTCTGGACGTGCTGACCGAGGCCCAACCCGATGGGCGCCCCGATCATCAGGGCGAGATCCTGCGCTTTCTGCGGCGCGTCCCTCGCGATCCTTTCGCCGACCCCAGCCTGCCGGCTGACAAATCCTGGGGGCTGCGGTCCTACGAATCCGACGCGGACCGCCCCAAGCCCGGCACCAATGTGTACGACGTCTATTCACTCTCGCCGGGGGAAGGGCTCAATGGCGTGCCCTTGACCCAATGGTGACGCCTGCCATGAACTCTTCTGCGCACAAGCCATCGCGCGGTTTTACCGTGATCGAGCTGCTCGTGGTGCTGGCCTGCATCGCCTTGCTCCTGTCGATTGCGGCGCCGCGCTACATCCAGCATCTGGATCTCGCCCGCGAGGTTGCGCTGAAGGAAGACCTGCACGAGATACGCCTGGCCATCGACCACTACTACGCGGATCGCGGTCGTTATCCGGCGAGCCTGGAAGACCTGGTGACCAAGCGCTATCTGCGGGCCTTGCCCGAGGACCCCGTCACGGGCAGCACGACCAGCTGGGTCTCAAGCCCACCGCCAGCCGAAGCGGTGCGCACGCCGATCGCAGGAGAAAACGCAGGCGAAGGTCCTGGTATCGCCGACGTGCACAGCGGCGCCGCAGGCCAAGCCAGCGACGGGAGCAACTATGCGACCTGGTAAGCGCGCGTCAAACCACCGTGGCCAGCGTGGCTTCACGTTCATCGCCGTACTGCTGCTGCTGGCGCTGTGCGGCCTCGGACTGGCAGCCGTCGGCCCCGCGTGGGCGACACAGAGCCAGCGTGACCGTGAAGACGAATTGCTGCGCATTGGCACGCTGTACGCTCAGGCCATTGCCGAGTACCGCGACAATTCACCGGGCTCGGTCAAGGTCTGCCCTGATCAACTGCAATGGCTAGTGCTGGATACCCGTTTCGTCGGCGTGGCCCGCCACTTGCGCAAGCTCTACGCTGACCCGATGAACCCTGGTCAGCCCTGGGGACTGATCAAGGATCAGGCCGGCCACATCACCGGGGTCTACAGCTTGTCGACCCAGGTGCCGCTGAGGCAGCAGGCGATGGATCTCGGGGCGCTCAAGCTGGACGCCGCGCAGCACTACTCGGACTGGAAGTTCAAGCCCAAGGATCCCGTTGTTGCCTCGGCGCCTGGAGCGCCAACCAATTCTTCAAAGCAGATTCAATGAACAGCGCAATTTTCCAACCCAGCCACTACCGGCGCAATGGCGGCTTCACGCTGCTGGAACTGCTGGTCGTCATCCTGATCATCGGCTTGCTTACGGGCATCGTCGCGCCACGCTTCCTCGGCCAGATCGGTCGTTCGGAAACCACCACCGCACGCGCCCAGATTGATTCGTTCGACAAGGCCCTGCAGGCCTTCCGCATCGACGTGGGTCGCTTTCCCACGACGCAGGAAGGCATGCAGGTTCTGCTGGTAGCGCCTGCTGGTGAAACCCGCTGGCGCGGCCCGTATCTGAAGGGCGGAATTCCGCTCGATCCCTGGGGCATGCCCTATCAATACAGCTTCCCCGGCACCGGCGGCAAGGACTTCGATCTGCTGAGCTATGGCAGAGACCGGGTTGCCGGCGGCACCGATGACGACGCTGACATCACCAACTGAATTCACCAACTGAGCTCGCATGAAGTTTCGTGCCCGCATCTTTGACAAGCGCAACGGCCTGATGGAGGAGGTTGCGCTGGAGGCTGGCTCGCGTGAAGCGCTGCAGGCACTCGTCGAAGCGCAGGGCAAGCTGCTGCTTTCGGCGCGGGCGCCACGATGGTGGGATCACCTCGATGGCGATGCTGGCAAGACGTCGCCGGAACCGATGGCAGCAAGCGGTGCCTCCAACTGGAAGTCGCGGCTTGGGCGCGGTGACGCGATGGCCAAGCTCGACGTCGCATGGTGGTGTCGGGAGCTGCGTACGCTCCTGACCGCCGGCATGACCGTGGTCGAGGCGATGGAGACGCTCAACGCGCAGGCGATGAGCGCCGTCCTCGGTCAAGCTCGAGCCCGCGTGCACGACGTCTTGGTGAGTCGCCTCCGTGAAGGACTGCCCTTGTCTGCGGCCATGCAGGCCAGCGGAGCCTTTCCCGCCATTCTGATTGCCGGCGTCAAGGCCAGCGAGCGCACCAGCAATCTGGTTGAGGCGCTGGACGACTATCTGCAATATCAGGAGATGCTGGACCGCTTGCGCAAGCAGGTACTCAGCGCGGCGATCTATCCTGCGGTGGTCGTCAGCCTTGGTGGCCTGATCGCTGTGTTCTTGCTGGTCTTCGTGGTGCCGCGGTTTTCTCAGATCTACGCCGATCTGCGCGGCAAGACCAGTTGGACCACCACGCTCTTGCTGCACGTGAGCGGCATGCTGCACGATCATGGCGCCTTGTGCTTAGCGGCCGTCTGCATGGTTCTGCTCAGCATCGTGGCTGCATGGCGCCTGGGGTGGGTCCAGAGCACCGTTTCGGCCGTGGCATTGAAGATCGGCCCGCTGCAGCGGCAGATCGATGAATTCCGTCTGGCCAAGCTGTATCACTCGATGGCCTTGATGTTCAAAGGTGGCTACGCTTTTGACGAGGCTCTCGGTCAATGCCTGGATCTGGGACTGGGCTGGCGCATCCGCGCTGGTGTCGGCATGGCGCAGGCGGCGCTGGCGCGGGGGCAGCGCGTCTCCACCGCCTTGGGTGATGCGGGGCTGACCGACACCGTCAGCCGTCGCCTGTTGGCAGTGGGTGAGCGGACGGGGAATTTCGATCGCGTGTTGCAGACCATCGCGCAACGACACGCAGGGAATTTCTCGACCTTCGTGGAGCGGGCCACGCGCGTGGTGGAACCCTTGTTGCTACTCAGCGTTGCGCTCTTCGTCGGCGGCATCGTGATCATGATGTACATGCCCGTGTTTGACATCGCCAGCAGCATTCGCTGAAGAGAAAAGTACTTCCGACATGAACGATCTGCGCTCTGCGCTTCAGTCCGCCCGCCGCTTGCACCGCACCGGCGGCGGCACCGTGCTGGACATCCTGCTGCGAAGCGGTGGCGCGAGCCCCGAGGCCCTTGCACAGGGCCTGCAGCAACAGGCAGGCGTGACGGCGGTGTTCAGTCCTGAAGGCTTACAAGCCGACTTTGCAGTGATTGATCAGCCGCGTGCCCAACAAATGGGCTGCGTGCCTTTCCGTATGGCGGGCGACTCACAACTCCGTGTGGGTTTGGCTGACCCCTGGGATGAAGATCGAGTCCGCAAGATCAGCCAGGCCTTGGGCATGGTGCCGCAATTGGCGGCCCTGACGTCGAGCGCACTGAACCCTTGGGTGCCTGGTGCCGCGGGCCCGCAGCAAGCCAGTGCCGGAATCACCGCGAGCGCCGCCGCGGCGGACCAGGGGGTCAGCGGCCCGGTGGTCGACTTTGTCGATACGGCGATCCGCACCGGTTTCACCCAAGGTGCCAGCGACATCCACTTTGAATGTGGCCGGGTTGGTGTCGAGGTCAAGCTTCGGCAGGACGGCGTGCTTGTGCCCTACGCGCGGCTCGATGACGTCCAGCGTGCCGAAGAGGTGATCTCGCGCATCAAGGTGCTCGCCCAACTCGACATCACCGAGCGGCGCATGCCGCAGGACGGCCGTTTCAGGTTCGGTTTGGCTGAAGGTAGCGTTGATCTGCGCGTCTCCATCATGCCCAGCGTGTTCGGTGAGGACGCGGTTCTTCGCTTGCTGGACAAAGCGCAACTGCGCTCCAAGACGGATGCCGCCGTGTCATTGAATCTGCTGGGCTTCGACGAAGTCAGCGCTGAGCGAATCCGGGAATTGGCCGAGCTGCCGCACGGCATGTTGTTGGTAACCGGCCCGACCGGCAGCGGCAAGACGACGACGGTGTACGCCACGCTCTCCGAGATCAACACAGGCCTCGAGAAGATCATCACGATTGAAGACCCGGTGGAATACGAACTCCACGGCGTGCTCCAGATCCCGGTCAATGAACGCAAGGGCCTGACCTTTGCGAAGGGCTTGCGCTCCATCCTGCGCCATGACCCGGACCGCATCCTCGTCGGAGAAATCCGCGATGCAGAGACCGCCGAGATCGCCGTGCAATCGGCGTTGACCGGGCACCAGGTGTTCACCACGGTCCACGCCAACAGCATCTTCGACGTGACGGGGCGCTTCCGTCATTTCGGTTTGGACATGTTCGGTTTCATGGCCTCGCTGACTGGCGTCATCGTGCAGCGTTTGGTGCGGCGCCTGTGTGTGCACTGTCGCAGCATGCGCGAGCCCACGGCCAAGGAAACGAAATGGCTGGACAGTCTCAGAGTCCAAGGTCATGTTCTTGAAGGGCATCAGGTCGGACATGCAGGGGGCTGCAAGGCTTGCAACGGCACTGGCTACAAGGGACGCTCGGTGATTGCTGAAGTCCATGCGATCGATGACGCGTTTCGCGACATGGTGACGGGCAACGAGCCCGTGTCTGTTCTGCGCGAGCATGTTCACCGCTCGGGCGTCGTCGCGCTCGGTGCACTGGCGGCCCACATGGTATTGGCCGGCGAAACTTCAGCAGAGGAGATCAAGCGTGTCGTGGGCTGGCTTTAAGAGTGGGCGCGGCGAGATGCTGCAGGTCTATCTGGGCACGCGTCGTGTGATCGGTGTTCCAGAGGGCTCCAGGGCGCCCGAATCGGCAATCGCTCCGATGGTCCAGGCCGTCCACGACTTTGCGGAAGCGTTGGCCGTTTTCGACGAGCGGATCTTGGCGGAGCATCGGAACGCAAAAATGCGCATCTGGTTGAGCGGCGGGTTGGCGCGCCCGTTCTTGTTCAATGCACCTGATGGTGCCTCGGAGGCTGACCTGCGTCGGATCGCAGCTGCTCTTGCTTCGGAGCAGACCGGGCTTGAGGGTGACTGTGAGGTCTGGGTAGAGAAGTCGGGCAAGGGCGGCTCGCGGATGGCAGTTGCTATGCAGGTCGCCACGCATCAAGCACTGCTGAAACGGTTCGGCGCCAGCAAGCGACAAACGCTCCTGTCGATGCGCCCCTGGTGGGCCGACGTGCTGCGCGCTAGCCTGCGCGAGCGCCAGGACCTTCAGGGCATCGCCGTGCAGGACTGCGACGCGCTAACGATGCTGACTGGCCAGGGAGACCGGTTCGATTCTGCTCAGACTATGAGCCCCGTGTTCGATCAACCTACAGCCGACGCTGCCTTGATGCGTAGATTGCTCTCAATGGATATTGATGCAGCTGCCGTTAGGCGAGCCAGGTTGGTGGTCGAGGCCGGTTCAACCTCAATGGCAGTGGACGTGGCCATGAAGCCGTATTTGGAGATCCAGGCGTGAGGGGGCTTGCAGTCGAATTTGCGCCTGAACCGCCGTGGAAGCGGCGAGTGCTTTGGGTTGGTGTCCTGGTCTCGCTGACGCTCGCGCTCGCGATGTGCTGGCTTGCTTGGGGGGACTGGCAGCGCTTGGTCGAGGCGAAGAGGCAGCGAGATGCAATGCAAGCTCAGTTGAACCAACGCGAGCAAGAGCTGCGAGACGAACAAGCTCGGCTTGCGATTCCAAAGCCTTACGCCAAAGACGCACAGGCCATTTTGCGAATCGCCAGTTTCCCCAGTGACCAGGTGCTCAAGGCATTGGAGGCGACCCAGATCGAAGGCGTGAAGGTGACTTCCATCGATCTGAGCCCGGAGGCCGGTACCGCTCGAGTGGAACTGGAGTTCACGGACCAAGGACAGCTCATGCGCTACATCGACGACATCAATGCCGGTGAATCGAAGCCGCGATGGGTTTTGCAGCAAGCGAAGATGCAGAAGCAAGGCGTGGGCACGGCGGTTTTGAGTTCGAGTTGGAGTAGCCCTGGCGGTCCACCAACGCGCTAGAGGTAGGTCCGCACCTCCTGCCATCCTCCTCTTGAGCAACTGAATTGCGGCTTCCAAGGTCTCCTTGGTCGCCCGCCGCAATAGCGCTGGGGCCATCAAATGCGCGAAGAGCCTGTACCTTGTGGCTTCGCGCAAGAGGTGCCTCGCATCACGGTCGGCCTACTTCACGTCGAACAGGAGCTTCAGTTCCGGCTCGTCCAAGAGCAGGAATCCAAAGTCGTGCGCCGGCTCACCGACCTTAAGGCCGTAGTCCTCCACCAGGATTAGCTCGCCCGTGGCTCCGAGCAGGCCAGCAAGTCTGGCGGATAGCTCAGCTACTCATCCGGATGCACTTCGTGAAGAACATTGCACAAGACCGCATGCAATGGCGGGCCAAAAGCGCTGGAGCGAGCGCGAACGTCCTTTTTGGGGGCGGATGCCAGCCCGTGCTTATTGAACCGCCGATTTCGTGACCGAGAGGCATCAAAACTAGCGGATAAAGCAAAAGTTGGCCGCTTGCCGAATCAACTTAACGTTGGCCATTGCGGCCAACTTATGGCTTAAGTCACACACCCGCAGGTGGCCTAGGCATTTGATTCGCATGGTGCGCCCGGTTGGGATCGAACCAACAACCCCTGCCTTCGGAGGGCAGTACTCTATCCATTGAGCTACGGGCGCATTTTTCAGCCGAAGAGCCGAAATCCAGGTGTCGTGCATCAGGGATCACTCGGGGATGCTGAACTGCGCTGGACGGCGGATTCTAGCAGTGCGCGATATAAACTCGCGGCTCTATGCGCCCTGGAGACAAGACGGGCGAGCAGGCATTGATAAGCAGACGCAACGAGGATTTCATGAGCGGAACCCAGAGCCAAGCGCACCACACCGAAGAAGATCACGAGGAAGCCCACACGGGTCCCATCAAGACGCCCAAGCAGTTGATCTGGGCGGTGTCGCTCGCTTTCATTGTGCCAATCGCCATCATCATTCTGCTGGCGTCTTCGGTCACTTCCGAAATGAAGCCCTCGGCCGGCAATGACGACGCGATGGCGGGTCAGGCGCTGGCCGCCCGCATCAAGCCGATCGGCTCGACCGAAGTCAAGGATGCAAACGACCCGGCTTCGATGAAGACGGGCGAGCAGGTCTTCCAGGCGCAATGCTCGGCCTGCCATGCCACCGGCGCGCTGGGTTCGCCCAAGTTCGGGGATGCCGCAGCCTGGGGCCCGCGCATCAAGCAAGGCTTCGACGAACTGCTGCACTCGGCGCTGAAGGGCAAGGGCAATATGACGCCGCAGGGCGGCGGCGATTTCAGCGACTATGAAATCGCTCGCGCCGTGGTCTACATGGCCAACCACGGCGGTGCCAAGTTCGAAGAGCCCAAGTTCACGCCGCCCGCAGCGGCCGCTTCGGCACCGAACTGATCGGCTTGCCGTTTTCGCCTGCTGCCTGCTTGTACCGGGGCCATGCAAAAACTGCGCTGGCGTTCGCTGTTGTGGGGCGCCCTGTTCCTGATCCCAACGGTGGCCCGGGCTGAAGAGCCTGCCGTCCCCTGGCGCGTCTGCGTCGGCGATCTGGCCATCATGCCGTACCTCTCGGGCGACGCGTCCAACAGCGGCGTGACCGAAAAGCTGCTGCTCGCCGCCGGCAAGTCGGCCGGCCTGGCGGTCGAGCTGCTGCACATTCCCTACCGCCGCTGCCGGCTGATGTTCGAGGCCGGGGAGGTCGACGTGCTGACCGTGGGCGCCATGCCCACCCATCTTCAGCAACTGCAGTTTCCGCTGAACAAGGACGGCGCGCTCGATGCCAGCCGCCGCCTGGCGCGGATCAACCTGGTGCTGGTGCGCCGCGCCGACACGGCGATCGACTGGGATGGCCAGCAGCTGATCGGCGCCGATCCCAAGACCTTCACGGCCGGTGCGCGCAACACACTGCGGCTGGGCATCGATGCCATGCAGTCGATGGGCTACAGGGTCGACGATGGCGCGATTTCCACAGGACAGGCGCTGAGCAAACTGGCGGCGCACCGGATCGACATGGCCATCGGCCTGGAGGACGAAGTGGCGCAGGCCTTGCTGCACGATCCGGCGCTGAGAAAAAGAGCTGATCGTGCTGCCCAAACCCTTCAGCCACGGCGAGTACTACGCCGTCACGCACAAGGAGCTGCCGCCGGATCTGCAAAGGCGTGTCGAACTCTGGTGGACGACACTGGCCAAGCTGCGCGATACGGCGGCCTTCCGCCCGCACTAACTCCCAACTTCAGCGGCGTTCCAACACCGCGAAGATCGCCATGCCGACGAGCATCGCGCCGGTGAACAGCAAGGCCGAGCCGTAGCCCTGGGCGGCTGCAACCAAGGCCGGACCGGGGCAGAAGCCCGCCAAGCCCCAGCCCGCACCAAAGGCCAGGCTGCCCAGCACCAGACGGCGATCGATCTGCTTCGAGGCGGGCAACTGCATCGGCTCATCAAGCCAGCTGCGCGTGCGCTTCTTCGCCAGCGCGAAGCCGATGCTGCCGACGCCGATCGCGCCTGCCATCACGAGCGCCAGCGAAGGATCCCAGGCGCCGGCCAGATCGAGAGAACCGAGCACCTTGGCCGGATTGCTCATGCCGCTGATGAGCAGGCCCAGGCCGAAGATCAGCCCTGCGAATGCGGCGGTCATGGCGGCCGTGATGATCTTGTTCATGCGAGTACGTGCCTCACGATGAAGACGGTGACAAAGCCCGCGGCCATGAAGACCAGCGTGGCCACGAGCGAGCGCGGCGACAGCCGTGAGAGCCCGCACACACCGTGGCCGCTGGTGCAACCCGAGCCGTAGCGTGTGCCCAAGCCCACGATCAGGCCGGCCGCAATCAAGGTGAGCGGGCCGGCGTCGATCTGCGGCACCGTCAGCGGCAGCGCTGCGCCCAGCAACCAGGGCGCGATCAGCAGCCCGGTCACGAAGGCCACGCGCCAACCGATGTCCGAGCGTGTGAGCCGTTGTTGCATCAGCCCGCCCACGATGCCGCTGATCCCGGCGACACGGCCGTTGGCCAGGATCAGCAGGCTGGCCGCCAGGCCGATCAAGGCACCGCCCGCGAGCGCGGACCAGGGAGTGAAGTGCTGCCAGTCGATGTGCATGGTGAGGAAGGGAAGGGCTTAAAGTTCGGGATTCGGTTCAAGACTGTAATGAATACTGAAACCCTGACCCTCGAAGCCCTGCCGAACGCGCGCATCAAGGCCTTCTACGACGCGCATTCGGGCACCTTGTCCTACGCGCTGTGGGACGTGGCGAACTCGCGCGCGGCCATCATCGATCCGGTGCTGGATTTCAGCGCGCGCTCGGGGCACACCTCGACCGCCTGCGCCGATCAGATCGAGACGCATGTGCGCGCCGAGGGCCTCAGCGTCGACTGGATTCTCGAGACGCACGCGCATGCCGACCATCTCTCGGCCGCGCGCCATCTGCAGCGCCGGCTCGGCGGGCGCATCGCGATCGGCGAGCACATCCGCGAGGTGCAGGCGACGTTCAAGACGCTCTTCAATCTGGAGCGCGGCTTCCTGCCCGACGGCAGCCAGTTCGATCACCTGTTCAAGCATGGGGAGAGCTTCTATGTCGGCACGATCGAGTTGCAGGCGATGCTCGTGCCCGGCCACACGCCGGCCGACATGGCCTATCTGCTGAACGGCGCCGCCTTCGTGGGCGACACGCTGTTCATGCCGGATCAGGGCAGCGCACGCGCCGATTTTCCGGGCGGCGATGCACGCATGCTCTACCGCTCGATGCGCCGCCTGCTGGAGCTGCCGCCCGAGACGCGCATTTTTGTCTGCCACGACTATCCGCCCTCCACGCGCAGCGTCGCGTATGAAAGCACCGTGGCCGAGCAGCGCGCCGGCAATATCCATGTGCGCGATGGCATCAGCGAAGACGCCTTCGTCACGATGCGCATGAAGCGCGATGCCACGCTCGACGTGCCGGCGCTGATCCTGCCGGCCTTGCAGGTCAATGTGCGTGCGGGCGAGCTGCCCCCGCCCGATGAGAACGGCGTGCGCTATCTGCGCATCCCGCTCGACAAGCTGTGATTGACTAAGCCGGCTGCGGCGCGAGCTGCACGCGGTACTTTCCGAGCAGCTCCGCATGCGTGGCGGATCCCGGCGTCCAACGACCTTGCTCCACCAACTGCGCCGCCGCATGCATGTCCATGCTGTGCACGATGCCCAGCCCCAACGGCGAGGCCATGAAGAGCCGGTCGTGTTCATCAAGCCAGCACGGGCCGGCCTCGGTCTCGATGCCCGTATGCGTTGTCACCTGCTCGCCATTGAGCCGCCACACCCAGGGCGCGGCTTCGAGCTGAAGATAGACACGCTGCGGCCCGTTCTGGAAGAACCAGCAGCCGCTGTCATCCGACATGTAATTGCGCCCGATGAACTCCAGCAATTTCTCATGCTGGATGCGGCTGCCCTTGACCTGCGGGAACGGCCCGGCATGCTGGATGCGATCGTCGCGCATATACCAATCGCCGCGCGCATCGAGCGCGAGCCAGCCGTAGCAGTGCGGCACATTGGGCCACTTCTTCAGCGCGGCCTTGACGATGTCATCCATCGAGCTCACCCATCACAGCACCCTTTCCAGCCAAGCACACACCTGCTCGGGCATGCTGAACACATGACCGGGCGGCTTGCCGGTGGCAAAGCCGACATGGCCACCCTGCGCAGGTTGCCACAGCGTGACGAACTCGCCAACATCGCTTTGGCGCGGCAGGCTCTGCGGGGGCACGAAGGGATCGTTGCGCGCGTTCAGCACCAGGGCCGGGATGCGGATCTGCTTGAGGTGCGGCTTGGCCGAGGCGCGCGCCCAGTAGTCCTCGGTATCACGGAAGCCGTGCAGCGGCGCGGTGAACAAATTGTCGAAACTGTAGAGATCGCGCGCCTGGCGCAGGCGCTCGCCGTCGAACAGACCTGGGAACTGCTCAAGCTTGCGCAGCGCCTTGGGCACCATGCTGCGCAGGAACATGCGCGCATAGAACAAGTGGTTCACGCCGTGGTCGATCGCGTGGCCGGCTGCGGCGAGATCGATCGGCGAGCAGACCGAGGCGACCGCGCGCACCGTGGCGCCGGCGCTCTGGCCATGTTCCTCGGCCCAGCGCAGCAACGCATTGCCGCCGAGCGAAACGCCGGCCGCGACGATGGGGCCCTCATGCGCGGCGCGGAAGCGGTCGAGCATCCACGCGATCTCTTCAAAATCACCCGAGTGGTAGGCGCGCGGCGCGAGGTTCAGCTCGCCCGAACAGCCGCGGAAATGCGGCAGCGCGAAGCGCCAGCCGCGCGAGCGCGCGACCGTGGCAAAGGCTTTGGAGGAATGGCTTTCCCGGCTGCCTTCGAGGCCGTGGAACAGCACCAGCAGCGGCGCGTCGGGTTCGGCCGCATCGAGCCAATCCACGTCGACGAAATCGCCGTCGGGCGTGCCCCAGCGCTCACGACGCCAGGCCAGCGGCGGGCCGCCGGTGTTGATCGCGCGCAGTGCGGGCCAGATCGTTTGTGCGTGGCCACCGGGGAGCCAGCGCGGGGCTTGGTACTGCATCGAATTCAATGAAGCGTGGCCGGTTCCTCGACCACTTCCTGTACATCATGCGGCGTGCCGGGGCTGGCGTGATGCAGGGCCAGGCGCCAGCCGAGGACGGTCTTCAGGTAGACATTGGTCGCGATCACCCAGGCGCTCTTGCTGCCGTGGCTGCCGCTGGCGGGATCGCCGAACTGCACGCGCTCGAGCACCATGTGAACGGCGGTTTCCTCGGTGTGCAGGCGGCGCACGCGCTCGGGATACGCGCTCACATGCCCGCCCTGCGAGAACATGCTTTCAAACGCCGCACGGATCGCGCCGCGCCCGACAAGCCGCGGCCCGCCCGGGCTCACGCAGCTGATCTCTTCGTCGTCGGCCCACAAGGCCATCATCCGTTCGAGGTCGCCGGCTTGCAGCGCCTCGTAGAACTGCGTCTCCACATCGTCGGCCGACAGGAGGAGCGCCGGCTGGACCTTGGGGCGGTTCATCGTGCTTGTCGATCAATGACCGTGCAGGACGACGCCGGCTTTGAGCTTGTAGACGGTGCCGCAATACGGGCACTTGCCGCCGCCTTCATGGCTCACGTCGATGAAGACGCGCGGATGCTCGCTCCACAGCGCCATCTTGGGGTTGGGGCAGAACACCACGCCCGGGCCTTGCACGTCTTCGGCGCCCACTTCGATCACGGCTTTTGCATCACTCATATCGTTTCTTCTTCCTTAAACCAGCGAAAGCCATTCGGCGTATTTGGGGTTGCGGCCGTTGACGATGTCAAAGAAGGCCGTCTGGATTTTCTCGGTGATCGGGCCCCGCGAGCCTGCACCCAGCTCGATGCGGTCCAACTCGCGGATCGGCGTCACTTCAGCGGCCGTGCCGGTGAAGAACGCTTCATCGCAAATGTAGACCTCATCGCGCGTGATGCGCTTTTCCACCAGCTTCAGGCCCAGGTCCTGGCAGATGTGGAAGATCGTGTTGCGGGTGATGCCGTTCAGCGCGCCGGCCGACAGGTCGGGCGTGTAGACCACGCCGTTCTTGATCACGAAGATGTTCTCGCCGGCGCCTTCGGACACAAAGCCCGAGGCGTCCAGCAACAGTGCTTCGTCGTAGCCGTCCTCGGTCGCTTCCATATTGGCGAGGATCGAGTTGGTGTAGTTGCTGACGGCTTTCGCCTGCGTCATGGTGATGTTGACGTGGTGGCGCGTGTAGCTGCTGGTCTTGACGCGGATACCGCGGCGCAGGCCTTCCTCGCCGAGGTAGGCGCCCCAGGACCAGGCGGCGACCATCAGGTGAATCGTGTTGCCCTTGGGGCTGACGCCGAGCTTCTCGGAGCCGATCCAGGTCAGAGGGCGCAGGTAGCCGCTCTCCAGTTTGTTCTCGCGGACCACCTGCTTCTGCGCTTCCTCGACCTGCTCAATCGTGAACGGGATCTTCATGCGCAGGATCTTGCCGCTGTTGAACAGGCGCTCGGTGTGCTCGCGCAGGCGGAAGATGGCCGTGCCCTTGTCGGTCTTGTAGGCGCGCACGCCTTCAAAAGCGCCGCAGCCGTAGTGCAGTGTGTGGGTCAGCACATGGATCTTGGCATCGCGCCAGTCCACCAGCTGGCCATCCATCCAGATCTTGCCGTCGCGGTCTTCCATGGACATCGGGAACTCCAGTTGTCGGGGTCAGCCGGCGATTTTATGCGGTGCCGACCTGCGCAGCGCGTGAAACCAGCGTGTGGATCAGCAAAGCCGTCACGACAATCGCCATGCCGGCCAGCTCGGCGCCGGAAGGCAGCTTGCCCATCACCAGGCCGATCAGCAGCACCGAGACCGGCACGAAGTTCATGAAACCCGTCGCCGTCACCGCGCCCAGAGCCCTAACGCCATAGTTAAACGCCAGCACGGCGACCGCCGAAGAGATCGCGCCGACATAGAGCAAAGATGGCCAGGTGGCGCCCAGATCGGCCAGGTGCGGCACCTCGGCCCAGCCGGCGCTGGTGAACAGCACGGCGGCAATTGCGAGCAGCGGCAGGGCGGCCAGCACGGTCATGCCGGTGTATTCGAGCACGTCGAGCTGCGCATAGCGGGCGGCGCCGCGGGTGTACCAGACCCAGCCCAGCGTGCTGACGAAGGCCAGCGCGTCACCGCGCCAGGTCGAGGCTTCAGTCGTGTGCGCGAGCGCGCCCGAGACGACCACCACGCCGGCCAGCGCCAGTGCCGAGGTCAGCAGCGTCGCGCGGCTCGGGCGGATGCCGTCCAGCACCCAGCGCAGCATCTGCGTGCTCATCGGCACCGTCGCCACGATCACCGCGCCATGCGAGGGCACCGAGAGCGCCAGGCCGGTCAGCAGCAGCACGCTGAAGACGCCGAAGCCGGCAAAACCTCTAACGGACAAACCCAGCGCATCGGCGCCCAGCTTGCGCCAGACGGCCGCGCCGCGCCGCGCCAGCAAGGGCAGCAGCACCAGCGCCGAGATGCCGTAGCGGATCAGCGTGAACCAGGCCGGCGCCACATGGACGAGCACGCCCTTGCTGACCAGGAACATGCCGCCCCAGCTGAAGGTGGCGAGCAGCAAGGCGGCGATGCCGAGCGGACGGGTGGGCAGATGGCGGGTCATGAGGCGCTCCTCGCGCTGAATGGGATGCCGCCACTTTGGGCGCCGGCCGGCTTTGCCGCCATTCGTCTGTTTGGATCGGGCCCTCAGGATTTGTGAACGGACAGGCCCCGGCAATCGCGGCACACTGGCGTCATGGAGCTTTATCAACTGAAGACCTTTGCCGCCATCGCGCAGGAAGGCAACCTGACCAAGGCCGCGGAGCGCGTGTTCACCAGCGCGCCGGCGGTCAGCGCGCAGCTGAAGGCGCTGGAAGACGAGCTCGGCGTCAAGCTCTTCGAGCGCACGCCGCGCGGCATGGAGCTGACCGAAGCAGGCCGCCGCCTGCTGGAAGAAGCGCGCCGCACGCTCGATTCGGCCACGCGCATCCGTGCCGCGGCCGAGCAGTTGCGTGGCGCGGCGCAAGGCATCGTGCGTTTCGGCACGGTCGTCGATCCCGTGGCGCTGCGCCTCGGCGATGTGCTGGTCAAGCTGGCGGAACGGCATCCGCAGGTCAGCCTGCATCTGCAACAGGGCCTGTCGTTCCAGACGCTGGAGGCGGTCAGGCGCGGCGAGCTCGATTGCGCCTATGTGCTCAACGAACAGGAGACGTTGGAAGGGCTGGAAGTGCGCCGGCTCAGCCAGGTCGACCTGACCATCGTCCTGCCGCGCCACTTGGCTAACGCCAATCCCGAGCTGACCCTGGACGAGGTGCTCGACCTGCCCTGGGTCGGCACGCCGGCCTCGTGCGTGCTGCGCAAGCAGATCGACCGGCTGTTCGCCAGCGCCGGCCGCGAGTACCGTCCGACGCGCACGGCCGATGGCGAGAGCGTGCTGCGCAGCATGGTCGCCAGCGGCATGGGTGCGGGCCTGATCCGTCTGGACCAGGCCGCTCAGGCCGAGCGCAACGGCGAGCTGGCCATCTGGAAAGGATGGCGCTCACATACCTGGTTATGTTGGGTGGCTGATGAGAGCAAGGCCGCCAGCGCCGTCGAAGCCGTGCGCGGCACGGTGCTGGAAGTCTGGGATCAGGCCTCTTCCTGAGCCGACCAGAAGTACTCGCGCTCGACCTTCGAGATGCGCAGCCGGTAGCTGCTGTACCACTGGGCGCGGCCCTGTTCGCGCGCCAGCGTGTGCTCGCCATGCGCGCGCCAGGCCTTGATCGATGCCAGATCGCGCCAGTAGGAGACCGTGATGCCAAGGCCGTTCGCATCGCGCACGCTCTCCACGCCGAGGTAGCCGGGCTGCTCGGCGGCGAGCTCCAGCATGCGGTCTGCGGTGCGTCCATAGTCGGCGCTCACGTCAGCGTCGGCGTCGGTTTTTTCGCTGGTGAATATCACCGCGTAATACGGTGGGGAATAGGCCACATCGGGTTTTGTGCGCTGAACCATAGGGTTATGCTCTAGTGCTTCCGGAAGGCCCGGCCCGAAATCATAAGGATGAAGGCGATGTGCGGAGCGGTAGCAACGACGACGGTAAAGGAAAGCGCCTGATGCGCGCCGGCTTGATGAGCTGGCTGCGTCGTTACGGCGTGCCGGCGTTCGTGCTGCTGGTGACGCTGGCTTTCACGGCCGCCTCGACCGGCAACTGGACCGCACCGCAAACCGCCGCCGAGATGCGCGAGCTGGTGAGCTGGGCCGGCATCGTCGTCGGCATCATGCTGGCGCTGCTGGCCTACCTGCTGGGCACCGCCCGCGAACGCGCCCAAGTGCTGGCGGAACGCATGACGCGCGCCCTGCGCGAGAGCGAACAGCGCTGGGCTTTCGCCCTCGAAGGCACGGGCGATGGCTTGTGGGATTGGCAGATCCTGCCCGGCACCATCACCACCTCCGAACGCGCCAAGATCATCATGAGCTGGCATGGCGATGTCGGCACCGAGCCGACGATCCGCCAGCTGCAATCGCGCATGCACCCCGAAGATCGCGTGCGTGCGGTGAGCGAGCTGCAACGCTGCCTCGACGGGCATTGCGCGCACTTCGTGGCCGAGTTCCGCGTGCAGGACAGCAGCGGCAGCCAGGACTGGAACTGGGTGCTCGCGCGCGGCACGGTGGTGGAGCGCGATCGCCGCCAGCGGCCCTTGCGCATGATCGGCACGGTCTCTGACATCAATGTGCGGCGCCGCTCCGAGGAGCGCGTGCGCTTCATGGCCTTGCATGATCCGCTGACCGAGTTGGCCAATCGCGCGCACTTTGATGAGCGCATGCATTTCGCGCTGGCCAATGCGCGCCGCTATGGCGAGACCATCGGCCTGATCCTGCTCGACCTCGATCGCTTCAAGGCGATCAACGACATCTACGGCCACGCGATCGGCGATCAGCTGCTGCAGACCGTGGCGCGCCGGCTCAAGGCTTCCGTGCGCGAGACCGATACGGCCGGCCGCATCGGCGGTGACGAGTTCGTGGTGCTCCTGACCGGCCCGGTCACGCGCGAAACCGCGCGGCTGGTGAGCGAGAAGATCTACGCGCAGATCGCGCAGCCGATGGACTTGGGCGGCCTGCGCATCGAGATCACCTGCTCGCTGGGCCTGGCGCTCTACCCCGAGGACGGCACCGACGAGAAGATGCTGGCCAAGGCCGCCGACGATGCGATGTACCGCAACAAGCGCGCCGGCCGGCAGCTCTTTGGCGAGAGCCGCTACAGCGGGCTCTGATCGGCTTTCAAAGCCCGCGGATCACGTCGATCGCTTCCTCGATCCGCTCCACCGAATGAACCGTTAGCCCTTCGATCGGCTTCTTGGGCGCATTCGCCTTGGGCACGACCGCGACGCTGAAACCGAGCTTGGCGGCTTCCTTCAAGCGCTCCTGCCCACGCGGCGCGGGCCGCACCTCGCCGGCCAGGCCGACTTCGCCGAAAGCGATGAAGCCGCGCGGCAGCGGCTTGCCGCGCAAGGAGCTCTGGATCGCCAGCATCACGGCCAGGTCGGCCGCCGGCTCACTGATGCGCACGCCCCCGACGGCGTTGACGAACACATCCTGATCGTTGGTGGCCACACCCGCATGGCGGTGCAGCACGGCCAGCAGCATGGCCAGGCGATCGCGCTCCAGGCCGACGCTCAAACGGCGCGGGCTCGGGCCGCCGCTGTCCACCAATGCCTGCAGTTCCACCAGCAGCGGCCGCGTGCCTTCAAGCGTGACCAGCACGCAGGAGCCCGGCACCGGCTCGCCATGCGTGGACAGAAAAATCGCGCTCGGATTGGCCACGCCCTTGAGGCCTTTTTCGGTCATGGCGAACACGCCGATCTCATTGACCGCGCCAAAGCGGTTCTTGATCGCGCGCACCAGGCGGAAGCTCGAATGCGTGTCGCCCTCGAAGTACAGCACCGTGTCGACGATGTGCTCCAGCACGCGCGGCCCGGCCAGCGCGCCTTCCTTGGTCACATGGCCGACCAGCACGATCGAGCAGCCGGTGGATTTGGCGGTGCGCGTCAACTGCGCCGCGCATTCGCGCACCTGCGCGACCGAGCCCGGCGCGGAGCTCAGTTGCTCGGAATAGAGCGTCTGGATCGAGTCGATCACGCAGAAGGCGGGTTCCTCGACCTCGATCGTGGCGAGGATCTTCTCGAGATTGATCTCGGCCAGCACGCGCACCTTGGCGCCCGAAAGCCCCAGCCGGCGCGAGCGCATCGCGATCTGCGCGCCGCTTTCTTCGCCGGTCACGTACAGCACGCTAACGCTCTGGCTCAGCGCATCAATGGCTTGCAGGAGCAATGTCGATTTTCCGATGCCGGGATCGCCGCCGATCAGCACCACGCCGCCGGCCACGATGCCGCCGCCGAGCACGCGGTCCAACTCCTCTTGTCCGGTCGGCGTGCGCTCGAAGTCAGTGGCGACGATTTCAGAGAGCGTGGCCACCGGCTGGTTCTTGGCCAGCGACTGATAGCGGTTCTTGCCGCCGCCCGGCGTTTCCGCCACGCCCTCCACCAGCGTGTTCCACGCGCCGCAATGCGGGCATTTGCCCAGCCATTTGGGATTGGTGCCTGCGCACTCGCTGCAGGTGTAGATCGATTTGTCTTTGGCCATGCCGGCGATTGTCTCAGCCGGGCTTGTCGGGTTTTGTCGGTAGCGGCCGGGCGATCAGCGTCTGCGGGATCTGCGGCGTGGGCGCGGCTTGCTGCACGACCGTTTCCACGACGGGCTTGCGCCGCGCGGGGATCCAGGGGGCGAGGAAATTGAACATCGGCGGTGTCTCCTTTGTAGAGAGCGCAGATGGTGATGGGGCGGGCTAACTCAAGTTGCGCGCCATCATGCCGGCCCGAGAACCCGCATCGAATAGTCGATTGCCCGCACGTCCTTGGTCAGCTTGCCGATCGAGATGCGATCAACGCCGGTGGCGGCGATCCAGCGGAGCTGGTCGAGTGCGACGCCGCCCGAGACTTCGAGCAGTGCGCGGCCTTGGTTGAGCGCCACGGCCTCGCGCATCATGGCTTCGCTGAAGTTGTCGAGCAGCACGCTGGCGGCGCCGGAATCAAGCGCCTCGATCAGCTCGGCGATCGACTCGACCTCGATCTGGATGTCCACGCCCGCGTTCAGCGCCTGAGCGGCATGCAGGGCCTGGTTCACGCCGCCGGCCGCAGTGATGTGGTTTTCCTTGATCAGGATGCCGGCGTAGAGCGCCAGGCGCTGGTTCGCGCCACCGCCGACCCGCACCGCGTACTTCTGCGCCAGGCGCAGGCCGGGAACGGTCTTGCGGGTGTCGAGCACGGCGCAGCCGCGCGGGTTGCTGCTGGCGCCTTCGATCGCGTCGACATGCGCGCGTGTGATCGTGGCCGTGCCCGAGAGCAGTTGCAGGAAGTTCAGCGCCGGTCGCTCGGCCGAGAGCAGGGCGCGGCCATCGGCTTCGATGTCGCAGACGATGCTGTCGGCGCTCATGCGGGCGCCTTCCTCGTAATGCCACTGCATCTTGGCGTCAGGCTCCAGCGCCAGGAAGACGCCCTCGAACCACTCACGCCCGCACAGCACGGCCTGCTCGCGCACGCGCACCTGGGCGCGCACGCGGCGCGCGGCGGGCACGAGTTGCGCGGTCCAGTCGCAGCGGCCAATGTCCTCGAACAAGGCATCGCGGATATTGCGTTCGCGCGCCTCGGCCAAACTCTCGTCGTGGTCAAACATCAGTCAGCAGCGCCGATCGTCACTTGCAGATCGACGAGGCCTTCGATGTGGCCGGTGATCACGTCGCCCGCCACCACTGGGCCCACGCCTTCGGGCGTGCCGGTGTAGATCAGGTCGCCGGCTTGCAGATGGAAATACTGCGAGAGATTGGCGACGATCTCGGGCACGTTCCAGATCATGTCGGAGAGGTCGCCGCGCTGCTTCTCGGTGCCGTTGACGGCGAGCGTGATGGCGCCCTTCTCGAGCCAGCCGACATCCTGCACGCGGATGAGTTCGGTGATCACGGCGGAGTTCTCAAAACCCTTGCCGGTATCCCAGGGGCGGCCGATCTTCTTGGCTTCGTTCTGCAGGTCGCGGCGCGTCATGTCCAGTCCGGCGCCGTAGCCCCAGACGGCGGCGCGCGCGGCCTCGGGCGTGACCTTGAAGACGGGGGCGCCGATCGCGATCACCAGTTCCATCTCGTAGTGGAGGTTCTGGGTGGCTGAAGGGTAGGGGATCGTCGTGCCGCTGAACGCGATGGCGCTGGCCGGCTTGGCGAAATAGAAGGGCGGCTCGCGCGTCGGGTCGCTGCCCATTTCGCGGGCATGGGCCGCGTAGTTGCGGCCCACGCAGAAGATGCGCGAGACGGCGTAGCGGGCCGACTGGCCGCGCACGGGCACGCTGGGGATTTCAGCGGCCGGAAAAATGTAGTTGCTCATGGTGATGAATTTCCTCGATGCGCGAAGCATTGGACGTGCAGCATACTGCGCGCATGTTGCGACGCGCGCTCGTCCTGATTTTCACCGCATTCATGGCCGTGTTTTTGGCCGTGTCTCTGGCCGCCTGCGGCAGCAGCCCCGTGCGCCCAGCGCCCGGCCGCGACGGCCCCGAGGCTTCGCCGCCTTCGCATCTCGATCAGGTACCCGATGCGGCGCCGAAGGTTGAACCGATCCGCAAGGGCGGGCCCAACAAGCCTTACGAGGTCGCCGGCCAGAACTACACGCCGCTGACCGATGACAAGCCGCTGGTCGAGCGCGGCCTGGCCTCCTGGTATGGCAAGAAGTTCCACGGCCGGCCGACCGCGAGCGGCGAGGTCTACGACATGTATGCGATGACCGCCGCGCACGCCACCATGCCGATCCCGAGTTATGCGCGGGTGCGCAATCCTGCCAACGGCCGCGAGGTGATCGTGCGCATCAATGATCGCGGGCCTTTCCACTCGGGCCGCATCATCGACCTCAGCTACACGGCCGCGCTCAAGCTCGACCTGCTGCGCGGCGTGGCGATGGTGGAGGTGGAGCGGATCACCTACGACGACATCAAGACCGGGGCCTGGATGCGGGGCCGTGAACAGCCGCAGGATCTGCCGCCGCCGAATGCTTACGCTGTCGCGCCGGCGCAAGATGCGCCGCAGCGTGAGACGACAGCGACGGTCGCGGCTGCGGATGACGCCCCGCCGCCACCGCAGGCTCCGGCGCCGGTCCCGAAGGCCGCGGCACCGGGCTTCTGGCTGCAACTGGGCGCCTTCTCGAAGCTCGATGGCGCCGAGCAGGAGCGTGCGCGCCTCGTCGGCGCGGCGGACTGGTTGGCGCCCTTGCTGGCGATCTTCAAGGACCGTGGGCTCAATCGCTTGCAGGCCGGCCCGTATGCAACGCGAGCTGATGCGCAGGCTGCGGCAGCTCGCTTGCGAGCGGGGGGCAGCGTGGAAGCCTTGGTCGTCGAGCGACGCTGAGGTTCAGCGGCCGCCGCCCACGTCGAGCATCGTGCCCACGCTGTAACTGGACTTGTCGGACAGCAACCAGATCACGGCCTCGGCGATTTCGTCGGCCGTGCCCATGCGCTGGATCGGGATGCCGGCCACGGCCCCGGGCAGCATGTGCTGGGTTTGCGAGACCGCGTGGATCTCGGTGTCGATGATGCCGGGCCGCACGCCGTTGACGCGGATGCCTTCGCCGATCACTTCGCGCGCCAGGCCGACGGTCAGGCTGTCGATGGCGCCCTTGCTGGCGGCGTAGTCCACATAGATGCCGGGCGAGCCGAACACGGCCGCGCGCGAGGACAGGTTGACGATGGCGCCGCCCTGGCCGCCATGAAGCGTGCTCATGCGCTTGATCGCCTCGCGGCAGCACAGCAAGGTGCCGATCACGTTGATGCTGAAGACGCGCTGCCAGCGCGCCAGATCCTGTTCGTCGAGCCGCGCGGCCGGCGCGACGATGCCCGCGTTGTTGACCAGTGCGCCGAGCGGGCCGAGCTCAGCATCGACGCGCTGGAACATCGCCAGCACCTGGACCTCGTCGGCCACATCGGCTTGCACGATGAGGGCGCGTCGGCCCAGCGCGCGGACCTGGGAGGCCACCGCTTCAGCGGCCTCGCGGTCGCGTGCAAAGTTGATCGCCACGTCATGGCCGGCTCGGGCGCAGGCCATCGCAACCGCCGCGCCAATGCCACGGCTCGCGCCGGTGACGAGGGCCACGCTCATGCGAGCGCGACGCGGTTGCGGCCGAGGTGTTTGGCGCGCAGCATGGCGCTTTCAGCGCGCGCGATGAGCAAGTCGGTGGCAAACGGCGGCGGGTTGGCCAGGCCGATGGACAGGGTCACATCGAGCGTGTCGTCGAGCCGTTTCCAGTCGTGTTCCTCGGCGGCCTGCCGGATGCGCTCGCAGACCTCGAAAGCACGGTCGGGCACGGTGTCGGGCAGCACGACGAGGAATTGATCGACGTCCCAGCGCAGCAGCAGATCGGCGCCGCGCGTGTTCTTGCGTAGGATCTCCGCCACGCCTTGCAGGACGCCGTCCGCGACCACGGTGCCGAACTGGCTGCGCAGCGGCTTGAAGCGGTCGACGTCGATCAGCGCGATGGTCAGCGGCGTGTGGTGAAGCTCGGCGTCGAGCACCAGGGCCGGCATGCGTGCGGCCAGATGCGCGCGGTTGCCCAGGCCGGTCAGCGGGTCGCGATCGTGCTCGGCACCGCTGGCAATATGGCGGGCGGTGCGTTCGCTGTCCACCCGTTGCTGGGCTTCGAGCCGGCTGACAAAGAAGCGCGCCTGCGCCAGCAGCTGCGTCACGCCGCGGCGGCGTTCCAGCGACTGCGATTGCTCCAGATGTTGAAGGGCCAGCGCCTCGCGGCCCAGCGCCTTGGCGGCGCGATAGGCACAACGGTGAGCGCGTTGCGTGGTCAGGCCCAGGCTGTGCATCTCGCGGTGTTCGAGCAGCAGCAGGGCGGCGTCAAGCGCTTCGGCAGTCTTGCCGCGCGCCAGCACCAGCTCGACCAGCGCGCAGCGCACGCCGTGGATATGCGAGACGTGGCCGTGCCGCTCGTTGATGGCCAGCACTTCCTGCAGCAGCGGCTCGGCTTCATCGAGCCGGCCGAGGTAGAGCAGCGCCTTGGCGCGGTTGCCGTCGGCCACGGCTCGCGCGAACGGATCGCCCATCGCCAGCGCATGCGGCCGCGCCGCCTCGGCATGGGCCAGCGCACGTTGCAGCGCCTTGGCGCATTCGGCGTCGTGATCGGTGTCCTGCATCAGCTGGAAGGCGTCGAGGCTGACGCGCGCCAGATTGTTCTGCGTGACCATCGACTCGAAAGGGCCGGCCTTCTCGCCGAGCAGGGCGGCGGCTTCCTTCATGAGGCGCTCGGCCTGCCAGGGGTCGCCCATGCGGTTGAAGCACACGCCCATCGCGTTGAGCGCGAGGCAGCGCGCGCTCGGGTCGCCGAGTTCGTGCGCGGTGGATACGCCTTCATGCGCGGCCTGCAGGGCGACCTCGAAATTGTCCCGATCGCCCGCGGCCATGCTCAGCCAGCGCAGCAGCTCGCACAAGCGCGCGCTGGGCCCTTGCTCGCGCATCAGCGGCAGCAGCTCTTCGCTGATGGACACCAGCGCGCCGGCCTCGCCGCGGCGGAACAGGAAATGCGCGCGCCAGTAGCCGGCCTCGAGCTGCTCGGCAAAGTAGGCCTGGGCCTTGGCGGCGTGCCAGGCCTTGTCGGCCAGCGCCAGGCCTTCGGCCAGATCTCCGCTGCGCTGGGCCGCGGCCGCAACCAGCCATTCGGCGACCTGCTGGTGGCCGACGGCGGAATCCTGCGGGCTGTGCTCGACGGAGCTCATCTCGCTAGCGTAGCTGATATTTCAAGCGCCTCAGCGACTTGTCGGCATGGCGAATTCGGAACCCTTGGCAATGCTGGCGGGCCAGCGCTGCATCACGCTCTTCTGCTTGGTATAGAAGCGCACGCCTTCTTCGCCGTAGGCATGCATGTCGCCGAACAGGCTCTTCTTCCAGCCGCCAAAACCATGCCAGGCCATCGGCACCGGGATCGGCACGTTGATGCCGACCATGCCGACCTGGATGCGCCGCGCGAACTCGCGCGCCACATTGCCGTCGCTGGTGAAGCAGGCCACGCCGTTGCCATATTCATGCGCGTTGACGAGAGCCACGGCCGCGGCGAAATCGGGCACGCGCACGCACACCAGCACCGGGCCGAAGATCTCTTCCTTGTAGATCCGCATCGCGGGCGTGACGTGATCGAACAGCGTGCCGCCGGTGAAGAAGCCGTTCTCATGGCCGGCCACCTTGTGACCGCGACCGTCGACGACGAGCTCGGCGCCTTCCTCGACGCCGATGCCGATATAGCCCTCGATGCGCTCGCGCGCTTCGCGCGTGACGATCGGGCCCATTTCAGCTTCGGCTTCCATGCCGTTCATGATCTTCAAGGTGCGGGCGCGTTCGGCCAGCAGCGGCACGAGGCGATCACCCACGTCGCCGACCAGCACCGCCACCGAGATCGCCATGCAACGCTCGCCGGCCGAGCCGTAGCCCGCGCCGACCAGCGCGTCGACGGCCTGGCCGATGTCGGCATCGGGCATCACGACCATGTGATTCTTCGCGCCACCGAGCGCCTGCACGCGCTTGCCCATCGCAGCGCCGGTCTGGTAGATGTACTGCGCGATCGGCGTGGAGCCGACGAAGCTCAGCGCCTTCACATCGGGGTGGTGCAGCAACGCGTCGACGGCCACCTTGTCGCCCTGCACGACGCTGAACACGCCGTCAGGCAGGCCGGCCTGCTTGAACAGCTCGGCGATCAGCAGGCTCGGCGAAGGGTCGCGTTCGCTGGGCTTGAGGATGAAGCAGTTGCCGGTGGCGATGGCGATCGGCGCCATCCACATCGGGACCATGAAGGGGAAATTGAAGGGCGTGACGCCGGCGACGACGCCAAGCGGTTGGCGCATCGTCCAGTTGTCGATACCGGTCGAGACTTGCTCGGTGTAGTCGCCCTTGAGCAGTTGCGGTACGCCGCAAGCGAACTCGACCACGTCGATGCCGCGCGTGACCTCGCCCTGCGCGTCGCTGAAGACCTTGCCATGCTCGGCCGTGATCATGGCGGCGATCTCATCACGCCGGGCGTTGAGCAGTTCGAGGAACTTGAACATCACGCGCGCGCGGCGCAGCGGCGGCGCTTCGGACCAGGCCGCGAAGGCAGCTTGCGCGGCCGCGACGGCCTTATCGACGTCTTCGGTGCTGGCCAGCTGCAGTTGGCGCGCGACGGCGCCGGTGGCGGGGTTGTAGACCGCTTGGCTGCGGCCGGAGCTGGCCGGCGTGGCGCGGCCATTGATGAAGTGGGTCAGGTCCTCTGAGCGGACGTAGGCGCTGGTCATGACGGTCTCCGTGAGGCCCGCCGATCTATGAATCAGGACGGGCTGATGATGGACCGCCGATTCTGCGCCAAGTTCCGTTGTTCAGCGGCGACGGCGGATGACCGCGGCGATGGCGCCGGCGCCGGCCAGGAAGAGCATCCAGGTGTCGGGTTCGGGAACCGCTGGCGGTGGGGTGACATCCGTCGGCGTGCTTGTCGGGGGCAGCAGCGGGATGCTCGGCGGCGAGGCCGTCGGCCCCAGGCCACCACCGGGATTGCTGATCGGGCCGCCACCGCCGGGTGTCGGGCTCACGCCGCCATCAAGCGGGGGCAGTGCGCTGAACGAGCCGGGCGAGGCCGGTGCGCCGCCGCCGAGAATGCCGGCGCCCGGTGCGTCCATGTCGAGCGGGGTTTCAGGGGTCACCGGCGCGGCCGGTGCCGGTGTGCTGCCAGCCGGAACGCCAGCGCCAGGAGCGATCACAAGCGGGCGTTCGGCCAGACGCGTGATGCGACTGACATTGCGGCACACGGTGGGCACCAGGATGCATTGGCCGTCTTCGCAATAGACGAGGCCGCGCTCCTGCATGGTCGGCGTCCATTTGGCGCGAGTCACGGTCTTGCAGACGCTGCCTTGGCCGAAATGCATGTCGCGGATGTCGGAGCCGTATTGGGCCAGGCCGGTGATGTCGTCGCGCTTGATCAGCGCGATCTCGTCGTAGTCGCGCTTTTCCATGCGCGCCTTCAGCTTGGCGCGCGTCGCCGCCGGGATGTCGGTATAGCGATCCACGGCGGCAACCACGTCGCCCATGAAGGGGTTGACGCCGGGATGGTCCCAGGAACAGGTCGGTACCGTCACTCCTGATGCGGCTAGGGCGATGGCGGCAAGCAAAGACATAACGGCTCCGTTCGGTACAGCTTAGAGAGGAGAGTAGAGGACGGCGGGGTGAACCGCTTTGAGGCAGTGTAGGAAGAACGATGCCCGTTTCATCTGGCGTGTCCCCCTCAGGCAGGGCGGTTTACCACAGTACTAATTCACACTTTCCCCGTACATGAGGGGGTGCTTGTCGCCTGTTGTCACCAACTCGCGGACGCGCCACTTGCCTACAGCGCAATCGAGACAGAGCCGACACAAAAAAAAGCCCGGCAGTGCCGGGCCTCTTCAGACGTCTCGAGGCCGGATGAATCCGGCGCGTCCGTATTACTTGAGGTGGCCGTTGATCAGCTTGGTCATCTCGAACATGTCGGCCTTGGCCTTGCCGAAGATTTCCTTCAGCTTGGCGTCGGCAATGATGACGCGCTTCTCGTTGGGATCCTGAAGCTTGTGCTTCTTGATGTACTCCCAGACCTTCTTGGTCACGTCGGTACGCGGCAGCGGTGCGGCGCCAACGATGCCGGCCAGAGCGGCGCTGGGGGTCATTGCCTTCATGAAGGCTGCGTTGGGCGTGCGCTTCTTTGCAGGAGCAGCGGCCTTCTTCGCAGGAGCAGCCTTCTTCGCGGGAGCAGCGGCCTTCTTAGCCGGTGCAGCCTTCTTCGCCGGTGCCGCCTTCTTTGCGGGCGCGGCCTTCTTCGCAGTTGCCATTTCGATTCTCTCCATCAAAGTGTTGTTGATGTGCCGGGCCACGGGTGAAGGTAGATGTACGCCTTCAATTCTCTCTAGCACCCTGCGGCGGCAATGGTACTGCGCACGCCCTGCGCTGAGAAGCGTTTCATAGAGGAGAAGCACCGCTGTCACGTATCAAAACGCTGTGTTTACCCTGTTGTGTCGCGCCATTGCATCAATAGACATCGCGTCGGTAGCGTCCTTGCGCCGTCATTTCGTCGACGAGCGCGTCGCTCAGCACCTCGCGCAACACCTGATCAACGCCGGCCGCCATGCCTTGCAGGCTGCCGCAAACATAGATCGCGGCGCCGTTCGCGACGGCTTCGAGCAGCGTTTCGCGCTGCGCGGCGAGCGCATGCTGAACGTAGGTCGGACCGGCGTCCTCGCGCGAGAACGCGAGGTCCACGCGCCGGAGCTGGCCGTTGCGCTGCCAGGCCTCGATCTCGTCAGCGTAGTGCGCGTCGTGCGCGGACTGGCGTTCACCAAAGATCAACCAGGCGGCCTTGCCGCCCCGCGCCTCCAGAGCCTTGAGGTGCGCGCGCAAGCCGGCCAGACCCGTGCCATTGCCGACCAGGATCAGTGGCCGCTCCGCATTGGTGCCGATGCGGAAACTCTTGTGGGCGCGGATGCGCAGCGGCACGCTGCCACCAAGCGCCAGCGTCTGCGTCAGCAGGCCCGAGGCCAGACCAACGCTGCCATCGGCGCGGCGCGATTGGCGCACCATCAGGTGCACGCGGCCATCGGCCGGCAGCGAAGCGATCGTGTATTCACGCGGCGCGGCGTCGCTCTCAAGCTGGAGCTGGACCAGATCACCGGCCTCCCAATCGGGCAGCGGCGTGCCGGCATTCGGTGAGAACTCCAGATGGAAAACCGGGCCGCCCTGGCTGCCCGGATTGAGCAAGCGGCGCTCCTCCAGCCGCCAGGCTTCGAATGGCGCGGCACTCCATTCAGGCAGTTCGGCGGTCCCGGCCAGATGGCTCAGGTTCTGGCGCCAGAGCGCGAGCGCGGCCTCGTCGCCACGATCGACCTCGATGCGCTGGAACATGGCATTAGCACCGGACTCGCGCAGCCAGGCGTCGAGCGCGCGGCCGAAGCCGCAGAAATGGGTGTACGTGCGGTCGCCGAGCGCCATCACGCCCACCTGCAGGTGCGCAAGATCGGCCGGGCCAGGAGTCATCACGTCGTTGACGAAGCGCGCCGCGCTGTCGGGCGCATCGCCCTCGCCGTAAGTGCTGGTGATGAAAAGCGCATGGCTCGCGGCTTGCAGATCGGCGAGCGTGGTTTCGCCAAGCGATGCCACGCGGACCGGTAACCCGGCCAGATGCAGCGCTCGCGCGGTCTGCCACGCGATGTCTTCGGCCTCACCGGTCTGGCTGCCGTGCAGGACCAGGAAGGGTGCGGCCGCATCGGCGCTGGGCAACAGGGCGGCCGCCGCGGCGGCGGTGCGCATCTGCTGGCGGCGATGGCGAGCGAACACGGCGCCGCAAAGCGCGCTGTAAACCAGCACCAGGAGCGCGGCCCAAAGCTCGCGGTTCATGCGAGCAGCTCCAGCATCGCCGGGCTCATGCTTTCCGCAAAGCCGCCATCTTCCACGCGCTGGATGAAACGCGCCGCCAGTTGGTGTTCCGTGGCGAAGCGCAGGCCGACCTCGCCGCCCATCACCATCAGCGCGGTGGACCAGCCGTCGGCCCACATCGCGCTTTCATGCACGACGCTGACCGACGCCAGACCATGAGCGATCGGCTCGCCGGTACGCGGGTCGATGCTGTGCGAGAGGCGCTTGCCGGCTGCATCGATGGAGAAGCGGCGGTAGTCGCCGGAGGTCGCGATGCTCAGGCCATGCAGCGCGATGCGCAGCGTGTCGAGCGCGCAGCCGGCATCGGGCGGCTCCAGATCCACCCACCAAGGCTGCCCGTCGGGTTTGACGCCCGCACCGCGCAGCTCGCCGCCAATGTCAACCAGGTGGTGATCGATGCCGCAGCCGTGCAAGGCCTGCGAGACGCGATCAACCGCATAACCCTTGGCGATGGCGGAAAGATCAAGTTGCAGGGCGCCGTTTTGCGTGAGCCGCCGCCCCTCCCAGGCCAGCGCGCGCCAATCGCAGGACGCGGGCAAGCAGACTCCGGGT
This sequence comes from Burkholderiaceae bacterium, assembly GCA_036500605.1. Lineage (GTDB taxonomy): Bacteria > Pseudomonadota > Gammaproteobacteria > Burkholderiales > Burkholderiaceae_C > JAFALK01. Next base: position 263,300 of record DASYBU010000014.1, on the reverse strand, counting down.
GGTCCAAAGCCCCAGCGCTGCACCAGCGCGCCGGCCGTGGGATCGAAGGCGCCATCGCTGGCGCGCGCGACGTGCAGAGCCGCATCCATGACGGTCGCGAAGCCCTCGGGCAGCGCATGCTGGCTGCCGGCCTCGGAGCGATTGAAGCGCGAGAGCAGCGAGTCGGGTTCCCAGTGGCTCATCTGCGCGATGACTTCATCGAGCACGCGCACGATGGCGGCCTCGATGACTTCGATCTGCAACTCGGTCGGCGCAATCAGTTGCACCGACCAGCCCGTGCCCATCGTTGCGCCTTGCAATTGATGCGCCGACTGGCCCAGCGCGGGCGGCGTGCCCGTGATCTGCCACGGCACGAGCACTCGTGCTTGCATGCGAACTCTTACTTCGGCAGGACCTCGAAGGTCGCGCTGACGGCAGCGCGTTGCAGCGGCTGCTCACGCGTGCCGCCCATGCCTCCAGGGCCGCCGCGTTCGCCGGCGTTCGCGCCGATCCAGTACTGGCCGGGCTCGGCCCACTGCATCGTGAACTCGCCTTGTGCGTCGGTCTTCAGCGTGATCTCGCCCATCTTGTAGCGGTAGCGGTTGCCGCCCTTGCGCACGGTGACCGCGGCGTCGGCCAAGGGCTTGCCATCGAGCAGCAGCTTGAAGCGCGTGCTGTCGCCGCTGGACAGATCCGTCACCGCGCCGAGCGGCAGCAGTTCCAGGCCGTCGCCTTCGGGCGCGAACTTCGTCTCGCCGGCTTCTTCGCGGCTCACGAAAGTCTCCTGGCGGTTGCGCATCACGGTCAGGCTGGTGATCTCGGCGCCGGCTGGCACTTCGCCGAGTTCGCCGCGGAAGCGCTTTGTTTCGCCGCCCAGCTTGTACGCGCCCATCACCGAGCGGCTGAAATTGCTGATGCGGTAGGTGCCTTCCTTCGGCAGCGTCACGTCAAAGCTTTCGTGATTGCGCGCCGCGCTGCGGTTCTGCGCTTCGAGCGTGAGGCCGCCGGGTCCGGTGATGCTCAGGCGTTCGATCTTGAGCGCGCGCTCAAAGATGAACAGATCTTCTGACAGGGACGCGTCGACCGAGACGACGGCTTCCTTGCCCGTCGCCATCGTGGCATTGGGCAGGAGCCAGGGCACGTGCGCCTGTGCGACGAAGGGCAGGCCGGCGAGAGCGGCAACGATCAGCAGATGTTGTTTACGCATGGTGCTTGTCCTTCAAGGCTTGACGTTGAGTTGCAGGGCGCCGATTTCATCGTCGCCCGCGACCTTGGTTTCAGCGGCGGCCTTGACGGGCCAGCTCAGCGGAATGCGGCGCACCTCGCGCCCGCCGGCCTCGCGACCCACTTCGACCACCATCTCGTATTGACCGGCCGGCAGATTGGCCAGCGCAGCGTGGGTGCCGAGGTTGATCACATGCTCGCCGGGCGCACGCGTGGCACCGCTCACGCCATCGGCCGGCAACGCCAGCGTGCGGCCGCCCGCGCGCCACCACTGGCGCATCTCGCGCACCCATTTCGCGCCGCCGTTGTTGGGCTTCTTGGTGTCGTACCAGAGCGCCAGCTGCGCCAGCGCCTTGCCTTCGCCCGGCTTCTCAAGCCAGATCGCGACGTAGGGCTTATGGTACTCGGCCACGTTGATGCGCGGCAGCTCGAGCTTCAGTTGGACATCGGCGGCTTGGGCCGTGGAGGCCAGGGCGATCATTCCGGAAAGGCCCGTGAGGGTGAGGTGGATGGTTTTCATATCTGACAAGCAATCAATGAATCAGGAGGAGCGCCAGCAAGGCGGGCAGAACAAAACCAAGTGCGACCAGCGGCCAGGTCAGGGCGCGGCTGGTCGCATGGAATTTCAGAATCAGGAGTCCGGTGATCGAGAACAACAGGCAGGCCACGGCGAAGATGTCGAGGAACCAGCTCCATACCAAGCCGGCATGGCGGCCCTTGTGCAGATCGTTCAGATAAGCGATCCAGCCGCGGTCGGTGTTCTCATATTCAAGCGCACCGGTCTCGCGGTCGACGCGCAGCCAGGCATCGCCGCCGGGACGCGGCATGGCGAGGTAGACCTCCTCGACGGTCCAGTCGGCATCTTCGGTGCTAACGCCGGAATTGAGCGTCTTGGCGGCCCAGTCGCGCAGGGCGATCGGCAGCGGCGCGTGATGGTCTTTCTCGCCTTGAGCGGGCTTGAGCGCGGCCAGCAGCTCCGGCGACAACTGCGCCTGCTTCTGCACCACGCGCGGGTTCACCTCGATGCTCGACGCATGGTTCAGCGTGATGCCGGTCAGCGCGAACAGCAGCATGCCGATCAGGCACAGGGCGGAGGAGATCCAGTGCCAGGTGTGCAGCGTCTTGAGCCAACCGGCTCGGCGTGGCGCCGTCATGTCTCGGCCCATTGGCGCAAAAGGTTGTGATAGTGAGCGGTCAGGGATTTGACACTGTCGTCGTCGCCGAGCTTGGCGCGCAATTGCTGGATCGTCTGGTCCAGCTCGAACAGCATGGCGCGTTGATGATCAAGCCGCACCAGGCTCTGCGTCCAGAAGAAGCTGGCCACGCGCGTGCCGCGGGTGACGGGCAGCACCTGGTGCAGGCTTGTTGCGGCGTAGACGATCATGTCGCCGGCCGGCAGCTTGACCTCATGCGTGCCGTAGCTGTCGACCACCACGAGCTCGCCGCCTTCGTACTCGCCGGGCTCACTCAGGAAGAGCGTGCTTGAAACATCGCTGCGCAGCGGTAGGTCGCTCCCGTGTTGGCGCATCACCGCGCCGTCGACGTGCAGGCCGTATTGCTCGCAGCCCTCATAGCGGTTGAACAACGGCGGCAGCACGCGCAAGGGTAGTGCGGCGGCGAAGAACAGCGGGTGCTTGAGCACCGCCTCGCGCACCTGCGCGCCGAGCTCGATCGCGAGAGGATCGTCGGCGCGCAGCTGCCGGTTGCGCTTGACCTGAGCACCTTGCGGGCCCACGGTGGCGCGACCGTCATCCCAGCCGGCCGCGTCGAGCTGGCGGCGCAGTTGCGCCACTTGTTCGGACGTGAGGACGGCGGGAATGTGGAGCAGCATGGCGAAGGTTTCGATCAGAACAGCATATTGGCCGTCAACTTGTACGAGCGCGGTGCGCCCGGCGTGTAGCGATAGCCGCTCTTGTTGATGGCCGCGACGTAGTCCTTGTCGAACAGGTTGCTGACATTCAGCTGCACATCGAAATTGCGGTTGATCTTGTAGCTGCCCATCGCATTGAACACGGTGTACGCATCGACCTGCTTGGGCGTGCCGACGGCGCCGTCGGTGCCGCGATGCAGGGCTGCATTGTGCAGTCCGCCAAAGCCGACCAGGAAGCCCGAGCCGACGTCATAGCTGGTCCAGAACGTAAAGGAGTTGCGCGGTGTGTAGGACAGGACATTGCTGCCGTCGCTCGTGATGGCCGGGCCGCTGACGATGCTGGTATTCATCGTCGTGAAACCTGCGCTCACGCCCCAACGCTTGGTCAGCTGGCCGACGGCGCCGACTTCAACGCCTTGCACGCGCTGCTTGCCGCTCTGGAAGTACAGCAGTGAAACGGGATCTTGCACGACACCGTTGCTGACCTCGGTGCGATAGAGGGCGCCGCTCAGGCTCAGGTTCTTGTCGAGCAGGTCCCATTTGGTGCCGAGCTCGTAGGTCTTCGTCTTTTGCGGATCGAAGTCGGTGCGGTTGGCGCTGTTGCCCGTGCCGCCCGTGGCCAGCGCGAAGTTGCTGCCGCCCGGGGGCTGGGCGCCCGTCGCGTAGTCCACATAGACGCTGCCGTTGGCCAGCGGCTTGTAGACGAGGCCGATCTTGCCGGTGACGAGCGAGTCGGAGATGGCCAGCGAGGTCGGTGTCAAGGTGCCGGCGGTGGCCGTGGCGGTCGTCGCAGTGACCAAGGCCGTACCGAAGTAGCTGGTGCGGTAGTGATCCACGCGCAGGCCGCCACTCAACATCCACTGGTCATTGAAGGACAGCGTGTCGAACAGATAGGCGCCGGCGGTGGTCGTTGCACCGTCGGTGCTGGCGCCGGTGCGCAGGCGTTGGTACCCGCTGACGTTCGCGTTAGGCGCGTAGAGGTTGGCGGCCGGATAGCTGCCGCTGCTGGTCGTGCCAGGCACATTGAAGACCACGGCATTGATGCCGTAGTAGAGCCAGTTCTGCTGCTCTTCACGGCTCAGTTCGAGACCGGCGCTCATCGAGTTCTCGATGCTGCCGCTCTTGATCTTGCCGGTGACGTTCAACTGGTTCGACAGGATCGTGTTGACCTGATCCTTGTTGTTCGCGTTGTTGCGCGCCAAGGTCCAGGTGGTGGGATCGTTCTGGTTCGGTGTCACCAGGCCGGCCTGCGTGGCGGTCCACGAGGTGATCAGCGAGTTCTCGGCGGTGCGGCCGTAGCGTGTCGTGTTGCGCAGGGTCAGGCCATTGCCCAGCTCGTGCTCGACGCGCACCGTGAACATGTCGGCGTGCACGCGGTCGAAGTCACCGGTGGTGCCATAGAAGTTGCTCGGGTCGACCTTCGCTGCGGTGTTCAGGACGGTGCGGATCGGCGCCACGGTATCGGGCGATGTGTAGCCGGGCAGGCCGATGGTGGGCACGCCGCCATCGGGAATGTTGTCCTGGTCCACATGCAGCAGATCGACGTAGACACGCGTCTCGGTACCGAGGCCGAAGGCCAGCGAAGGCGCCACGGCCCAGCGCTTGTTCTTGACCACGTCACGGCCGACGACGCCGTTGTCCTGCACGACCGCGTTGAGGCGGAAGGCCGTGCCCGAGCCGCCCGGCGCGCTCAGCGCCCTGTTCAAGTCGATGCTGGCGCGCTTGAACGACGCCGAGCCGAAGCCGAGCGAGCCACTGAAGCTGTCGTCCATCGTCGGCTTCTTGGTGACGAGATTGATGTAGCCGGTCGGCGAGGAACGGCCGACGTCGGAGCCCGACGGGCCCTTCACGACTTCGACCTGCTCGATGTTGAAGGTGTCGCGCGAGATCGAGGCGATGTCGCGGATGCCGTCCACGAAGATGCTGCTCGAGGCATCGAAGCCGCGCATGTAGATCGCGTCGCCGGTGTTGGTGCTGCCGTTCTCGCCGAGGAAGAAGGTGCTCACGCCGGCGCTGTTGCGCAAGGCTTCGGCCAGTGTCGTGGCGGCTTGTTCACGCAGCACTTGCTCGGGAATGATCTGGATCGATTGCGGCGTGTCCAGCAGCGGCGCGGTCAGCTTCGGGTTGGCCGAGGCATCGACCTTGTAGGGCACGTCCTTGTCGGCGGTGACCTTGATGGTCGGCAGGACCTGGTCGGTGGCTTGCGCTTGTGCGGCGGTCTGCGTCTGCGCCCACAGCGGTGCGCTCAGGCTGGCGGCAATGGCAGCCACGGCGTGGTGCTTGCGGCTCTTGATCATGGACATTCGAATCTCCGAAAGAGAAATAGCAAAGACAAAGTGGGGTCAGCCGGCGGCGACGAGAAGATCGGCCGGCATTACCTGACGGTTTGAATCAGCGGACTTCGTATTGCAGGGTCGCGTCGAATTCCCATTCGATGGGCTGACCGTTCTCGAGGTAGGGCGAGAACCGGGCGCTGCGAATGTCCTGCAACGCCTGTTGATCCAGCCGGTCAAACCCCGACGACTTCCTGACAGTGGTGTTCTTGATCTGCCCGCGCATGTCGACGGCAACGTGCACGACGACCGTGCCCGACTCACCGAGGCGGCGCGACATCTTGGGTACGTGGAGCTGCGGCTCGACGAGGTAGTGCACCGCGCTGGCGGAAATCTGGCGCGGGCCGGCAGGCGCGGCAACGGCCGCCGGCGCAGCGGCCACGGGCTCGGCCTTCGGCGGATTGTTTTCGGCCACCATCACCACGATCGGGTTCGCGATGTTCACGACCGGCGGCGTGATCAGCGGCGCCGGGGCGACGAGAGGCAAGGCGACCGGTGGCGCTTGCGGCGGCAGCACACGCGGGGCCGGCGGCTCGGGCAGCTTGATCAATTCAACCTGCACGGCCTCATGCTTGATCGGAGGCGCCGGCAGGACCATGCTCTTCACGAACAGCCAGCCTGCGAACAGATGGAACAGGCCCACGAGGATCAGCATGCCGCGATGACGCGGCTTCGCGGGCCAGGCCACCGGTTCGGCCAGTGGCGCCACGTTCTCGTTCGCGGCCTCATGCGCCCGCGCCACAGCGGGCTTGGCATCGTCGGATGCCAACGCAGGGACCAGGGTCAGTGCTTTGTTCATGGGGCGCGAAACGAAACAGAATCAATCGTTGAGCGAAGACTAACACAAACGAGAACGATTCGCATTATCTGACGTGCGAGCACGACAAATCTTGCGTGTCGCTGTCCCGTCACGATTCAGCCTGCTCGGGCGCGGCCCTCTGCCAGGGCGGCGAGCAGGTGGTTATGCTCGCGCCCATGAAGACGCTTGCTCGTTGGTTTCTCCTGGCCCTGGCGCTCCTGCTGGTGGCCCATCTCTACCCCGGGGTCGTGGTCAAGAGCTTTGGCTCGGCCCTGATCGCGGCCTTGGTGCTGGGTCTGCTCAACACCTTGCTTCGTCCGGTGCTGGTGCTGCTGACCTTGCCGGTCACGGTCTTGAGCCTCGGGCTCTTTCTGTTCGTGATCAACGCGCTGATGTTCTGGTCGGCAGCGAACCTGCTCGACGGCTTTGGCGTCACCGGCTTCGGCGCGGCCTTGATCGGCTCGCTGATCTACAGCCTGTGCGGCATGTTGATCGACGTGCTGATCGAGCGCGTGTTCGAGCCGCGCGAGGTCTGATGGGTCAGGGCTCTTCGGCGCCGCGCGGCGGCCCGTTGGGATACAGATCGGCCATCACCTGGCGGCGCTGGTAGAGCAGCGTGCGCAATCGCGCGTCGATGACCGCGGCTTCGATCTGATCGGCATCGCGGCCGCGCGACATGCGCAGGCCTGAACGCAGGCGATCAATCGCACCGCTGAGATCGCCCGCCGCGGCGCGAGCCTCGGCCATCGCGCGCACGGCACGCAAGGGCTGCCCCAAACGGTCCCACAGCTGGCTCAAGGTGTTCCAGGCCAGCATGTCGCGCGGATTGAGGCTCACCCAGGTTTGCAGGGCATCCGCAGCATTGCGTGCGGACACGGGGTTAGGGTCCTCAAGACTCAAGCCGGCGCGCTGCATCAGCAGGGGCCGCGAGCGCTCGGCGCCCAAGGTGTCGAGCACGGCCAAGCCTGCGGCAGGTTGCTGGCGCGCTTGCGCAAGCTCGGCACGCAGATAGACCAGCGTGCGCTCGGCACGTGCGTCATCACCGAAGCCGTGAAGCAGATCCTGGGCCGCATTGATGGCGCGCTCGGCACGTGCCCAATCGCGCAGCTTGATCGAGGCCAGCGCGCTGGCGTAGCGCGCACCGAGCTGGTCGAGCCCCTTGCCGTCGATGGGCACATCGCGCGTGCCGCCGTCGAGCTTCTGCAGCGCCATCCAGCTCTCGGCCCGCGGGTCCATCAAGACGCGGGCGCGAGCCGCCATCATGGCGTGTTCGGGCGTGCCGATCGGGCGCACGAAGTTGCGCGCGCCGACGCGTGCGCGCGCATCACCGATCCGTTCGGTGGTCAGCGGGTGAGAGCGCAGATAAGGGTAGTTGCCCGAATCCATCAGGTGCGTGGCCTGCTCCATGCGTTCGAACATGCTGGCCATGCCGGCGCTGGAGTAGCCGGCCGTGGTCATGACCTGGAAGCCGACGCGGTCGGCCTCGCGCTCCATGTCGCGCGAGAAGGCCAGCGAAGCAGCCGCCGCTGCAGCCTGGCTGGTCATGATCGCAGCCTGCGCCGCATCGCCGTTGCCGCGCGTGGCAGCCAGCAGGGCCAGGATCATCCCCGCCGTGGCGAGCATGCCGTTGCGCGAATCGCCGGCAATGCGCCGCGCGATATGGCGCTGCGTGACGTGCGAGAGCTCGTGGCCCAACACGGAAGCCAGCTCGTCACGCGAGCCGGTCATGGCGATCAGGCCCAGGTTCACGCCGACAAAACCGCCCGGCAAGGCGAAGGCATTGATCGTGTTGTCGCGAACCAGGAAGGTCTGCCAGGCAAAGCGGTCCGAGGTCTCGTCGGTGATGTTGCCGAGCTTGCGCGCCGCGGCTACCAGCGGGTTCCAGGTGTCGACCAGGTATTCCTGCAGGATCGGATCGTCGAGATAGTCGGGGTCGAGCCGGATCTCGCGCATCACCTCGTCGCCGTATTTGCGCTCGGTGCCGACGTCAAGATCCTGCGAGACCGCATCGCCCAGGGACGGCAGATTGACCTGCGCGACGGCCGGGCTGACAGCGCTCAGCAACAGCGTCGCGCACAGGGCGAAAGCCGTCAGGCGTTTTGCTCGATGACTGAACAGGACCAACAATGTCTCCTTGGGCGGACCCCCGCGCCAGCTGCCTATGATGACAGCACTTCCGCTGCCCGGTTTTTCCCGATTGTTGCCATGAATTCACCGCTCACCCATTTTGACGCCCAAGGCCAGGCCCAGATGGTGGATGTTTCGGCCAAGCAGGAAACGCATCGCATCGCCCGCGCCGCCGGCACGATCCGCATGCAGGCGGCGACGCTGGCCCTGATCGAGACCGGCACGGCCAAGAAGGGCGATGTGCTCGGCGTGGCGCGCATCGCGGCCATCCAGGCGGCCAAGCGCACGGCCGATCTGATCCCGCTGTGCCATCCGCTGCCGCTCACGCGCGTGACGGTGGAATTTGAAATCGACGCTGCCGCCAGCCAGGTTCACTGCATTGCGCAGGTCGAAACCCTGGGCCGCACCGGCGTCGAGATGGAAGCGCTGACCGCCGTGCAGATCGGCCTGCTGACCATCTACGACATGGTGAAAGCGGTCGATCGCGGCATGGTGATGGAGAACGTGCGGGTGCTGGAAAAGCACGGCGGGAAGTCGGGCGACTGGTCGGCCGGCTGAGCGCTCAGCGCTGCGGTTCGCGCACGAACACGAAGTTCGACATCGACCAGTAGGAGAACAGCGCCACCACCGGCGTGAGGATCACCTGGCACCAGATCGCGCTGCCGAGCCAGCCGCTGAGTGCATGGAACGCCGCGAGGTTGAAGAGATAGGTCGCCGCGTAGCTGCACAGGAAACGCGGCAGGCGGCGCAGCGACAGGTCGCGAAACGCGTAGCCGCCGAAGGACACGAAGTTGAACGCGACGCCGGCGACCGTGCTGACCAGGATCGCCAACCACGGCGGCAGGCCAGCAAAAATGCCGCCGACATAGGCCGCGAGCCCAAACAAGGTGTTCACAGCGCCGGCCAGCAGGAAGCGGATGGGCTGGTGGCCGCTGAGCATTTTGATGAGCCGTCCCGCGTCCATAATGGCTGAGCGCCTAGTCCCGACGGCCCGCATCTTATCGTCGCGCCAGCGGATCGATCACGACCTCTCCCCCGTTTTCTCCATCCATGCAAAAGACGCTCAGCCTTGTCACGGGTTCGTTCAACGAGGAAGGCAATGTCGATGAATGGTTCAAGCGGGTCTTCGCCGCCTGCGCGGGCCTTGAGCAGCGCTACGCGCTCGAAATCATCTGGATCGACAACGCCTCCACGGACCGCACCGTCGAGCTGGTGAATGCCTGGTGCAGCCGCGACCCGCGCGTCAAGCTGATCGTCAATGCACGCAACTTCGGCCCGATCCGCTCGCCCTTCCACGCCTTGATGCAGGCGACCGGCGAGGCTTGCATCTACCTCGCCAGTGACCTGCAAGACCTGCCCGAGATGATCCCTGACTTCGTGGCGAACTGGGAGCGTGGCTTCGATGTGGTGGCCGGCGTCTACAAGAGCAGTACCGACGGCTTCGTGATGCGGTGCTGCCGCAGCGCCTATTACAAGATCATGGGCAAGGTCAGCGACTCGAACCCGATCATCGAGGCCTTCACCGGCTTCGGCCTCTATTCGCGGCGGGTCGTCGAAACCATGCGCGGAATGGGCGGCCCCAGCCCCGTGCCGCGCGCGCTGGTGGCCGAGATCGGCCTGCCCTCGACGACCATCGCCTACGACAAGCCGCCTCGCAAGCACGGGGCTACCAAGATCGACCTGCTGAACCTGATCGACCAGTTCGTGCTGGGCCTGACCTCGATGAGCAAGGCGCCCGTGCGAGTCGCCACCCTCACAGGCTTGGTGCTGTCCGCCTTCGGCTTCCTGATTGCGGGCGGCTACCTGGTGGCGAAGCTGCTGTTCTGGAATGCGTTCCCGCTCGGCCAGGCGCCATTGCTGATCGGCATCTTCCTGTTCGCCTCGGTGCAGATTCTCATCATGGGCTTGATCGGCGAATACGTCGCGGCGATCCACCAGCGCCTGCAGCGCAATCCTTGGGTGGTCGAGAAGATGCGCGTGAACTTCGATGCCGACAAGCCGGCGCCGCGCGAGGATCTCTAACGCGAAGCCTGGACGGGGCTTGGCGAGCGCATCAGCAGGGCCAGATCGGCCCGGTTGAGGCGGCCGACATAGTTCGCCGGCAAGGCAGCGATATACCTGGATCGATGCTCTTGCGACAACTGGTCCAGCGAGTGGCTCGAGGGCGCCCAGCGCGGCATCAGCAGGGCGCGCTCCGGCTCCTGCGCGGCGCCGACCGCCCCGATGCCCAGGATGAGCATCAAGGCATAGCGCCAGCCGGAGCGGCCGGCGTCCGCGAGCGGCCGCACCGTCGCCAGGGCGAGCACGGCGAGCGCGGGAATGGAGCTGCGCATCGCGAGGTCGTTGCCCGGCCCGAACTGATAAAACGGCAGCAGCAGCAGGATGATGACCGCCAGCCCCAGCTGGAGGTTGAACGCGCCAAGGCGGACCAGTGCCCAGGCCAGCAGGCCGAACTCGAGCAGGCAGAACACGGCATAGAAGAACCAGAACTCGCCGGCGCTCGCAAACGCGTTGACAGCCCAGCCATGCGCCAGCGCCTGCGTGTCCATCGTGATGTAGCGCGCAACAACAAGACCGATCACGAAGAGCGGCCAGCCGCTGCGTGCCGAAAAGAGCTGGCGCAGATCGCGCCGCCAATCGAGCCCGGCGATGAAGAACGGCGCCAGGCCCAGCGCCGCGAGCGGCGACCACAGCGTGATCGCTGCCGCCAGCAAGGGCGTGATGCGCGCCAGCGCAGGCTGTCGCCAGTGGCGCAGTACCAGGGCGAGGCCCAGCCAGGCGGGCAAGGCGTGATTGGGCACCCAGAACATCAGCGTCGAGTGGGAGGAGTACTGCGCGAACTGGGCCCACCATTCGATGTGCTCGCCCGGCTGCGGCCAGGTGCCTCCCAGCAGCAGGATGCCCACCAGGTCCAGGCCGCCGAAGCCGATCAGCACGGCACAGGCAATGAGGCGTTGGCGGCGCGTCGAGAACAGCGTCGTCGCGGCGCACAGGAACAAGGCAAATCCGAGCGCCGTCCAGAGATACAGCAGCAGATCGGCGGCCTGCAGGCCGAGCCAGGCGCCCGCGGCAGCAGCGGGAAGATAAAAGCCGACCGGCGCGCGCAAGATCAGCGGCTCATCGCCCCGAGCCGCGTATTGCGGCGGCCACGCCGTGGTGCTCAGGTCGTGCAGGACCGCATCGCGGGTCACCCAATCCAGATTGGCGTAGAAGAAGTGACCCAAGCCGGCCAGCGCCGTCCACGCGAGCGAGACGACGGCGATCATCAAGATCAGCCGGCTAGATACCCCGAGCTCGCCGCGCCAGGCACCGAGCAAAGCCGCGCGCGCGCCCAGCAGCAGCAGTGCCGCAAATCCGATCGCGACGGGCCATTTGAACCAGGCGCAGAACAGCAGCAGGGGCAGCGCGAGGTAGGCGCAGATCAAGCCGTCGAGCGGCGTCAGTCCAGCGCCTTCGCCGCGCTTCAACGCATTTCTCGCCAGGTGAAGTTGCGCTTCGGCGGGTCGCATTGGAAAGGACGCTCAGCACCCTCGGCCAGCAGCTTGCACGGCGCGAACCAGTCGTTGGCCTGTGCGTTGCGGAACTCACGCAGTCGCGCGGCGACATAACGCGCTCGTTCATCGTCGCCGGCCGCATGAAGAGTCTCGGCCCAATCCATCATCAGGCGCACGTCGATCAGGTTGTGCGCCGTTCGCTCGGTGGCCTCCAGCGCGTAGGGGTTGTCGGGCAGGCTGGTGGCGGCGGCGTAGTCGGCCTGGGTCGAGAAGAAGATCGAGTTCTGGCCGTTCAGCACACGCTGCGCCAGAGGCGTCGGCTTGTCGGACGGCGCATAGATCTGCACGACACGCGAGTAGTCCCACACGGCGTAAAGGCTGCCCGCAATCAGGACGGCGCCGAAAATCTCAAGCAGCCCCGAGGCCGAACTCTTCGGCGACGGTTCGCCGGCCGGCGCGGCCAGGCCCATGGCAAACGCCGCGGGCAGCAGGAAGTAGGCATACCAGAGCGGGTACTCGAACATGCTGTGAACGCCGATGGTCAGCACCACCATGATCGCGCTGCGGCGCATGGCGGCCTCGGTCCCCAGCGCCGCGATGCTCGCGCTCAGCGCGCGCCACAGGCTCCAGAGCAGCAAGCCGGTGATCAATGCGGTGAGAGGCAGACCCAGCTCAACCGCCAGCTGCATCAAGACGTTGTGCGTGTGATCGAAGAAGGCGATCGGGCGGTCCGGGAACGGCGTCATCGTCCAGGCGAGGTTGAACTCGCCCCAGCCCACACCCGTCCAGGGATTCTGTTTGACCAGCTCCCACGCGTTGCGCAGGATGGCCAGTCGCGAGGGCGATCCCGCGCCTTCGCTTTCCAGCCGCACTTCGGCGCCGAACACGTGGCCCGCATGGGCCCACAGCGACATCAACCACCAGCTCAGGCCCAGCATCAGCGGTGTGGCGAGCAGGCAGAGGCGCGTGCTCCGCTTCAGGCTGTTGTCCAGCGCTCCCCAGACCATCAGCAGCGCGATCCCACCCATGCCCGTGCGCGAAGCGGAGAGCACGATTGCGAAGATGAAAGCAAACAGCAGCCCCGGCAGCGCCACGGCACTCACGCGCCCGAGCCGCTTCTGATCGCACAGATAGGTGACCGCCACGCAGGCCCACATCATCAGGCTGGCCAGATGGTTGGGCTGGCGCATATTGCCGATCGCGCGGCCCGGCAGGCCCGAATGTGCGATCAGCCAGCTGTTGGTCCAACTGGGCACGAAAACCTGGACGACGCTGACGACCAGGCTCAACACGCCGGCGACCAGCAGGCCCCAGGCCAGCCAGCTGAAGGCGGAAACGCGCAGCGTCTCTCGCATGCCGGCGCCGGCCAGATAGACCGTCAGCGCGGCAAACAGCAGCGCTTCCGATTCCAGGGCCAGCGACAGCGGCAGGTGGTTCCACAACACCGAGACGAAGACCGAGGCCAGCAACAGAAGCAGCGCTCCCGCCGTGCCGTCCAGGCGCAGCTTGTCGACGCTGCGGCCGATGCACCAGAGGGCCAGCCCCCAGCCGAGCACAGCGGCCAGCTGGTTGTAGAGCGTGGTCGAGGGCGTCTGGCTGTACGCCACATGCGGCGCCGCCGCGGCCGCCAGCACCAGCATCAGGCCGGGCAAGATCGGCAAGGCCGAGCTCTGGGCGAGGGGTGCCGGGGCGGGAGGAGCGGTCTTGGCCATTTGCGAGTTGCGGGTTTGCGCCTTGGAGAAAGGCGCAACTGTAGCGGCCCGCTCAGTTGACCGCGAGTTCGGCGGCCTCGGCGGCGGGCGCCTGCGACTGTTCCTCGTGGTATTCGTCGTCGATGTTGACCGCCCAGATCGCATCATGGTTGCCGCTGCCGGCGAGGATGGCCTGCGCGGCCAGGCGGGCCGAGAGCATCGAGTGATCCTGGTTGTTGTAGCGGTGCATGCCGTTGCGACCCACCAGGTACAGATTGGGCATGCCGTCGAGGTAACGCTTTACTTCGTCGAACTGCTCGTAGGCCGCGCCGAAGTAAGCGGGATAGGCCTTGGGCATGCGGATCACGGTGGCATCGAGCGCGTCGGCCTCATCGGCCAGCTTGAGCTGCTGCATCTCGCGCAGGGCCAGGGCCTTCAGGTCGGCGTCGCTCAGGGCCCAGAGCGCGTCGTCGTCACGCGCAAAGAACTCCAGGCCGACCCAGCAGGTGGCCTGATCGGCCACCATGTAGGGGCTCCAGTTGTTGAAGATCTGCAGGCGACCGACCTTCACGCCGGGCTCCTGGATGTAGATCCAGTTGTCGGTCAGTGGCGTGGCACGCATCTTCTTGTAGAGCAGGCCGACGGTGATGAAGTCGCGGTACTGCAGGCCCGAGGCCACTTCAAGTGCACGTGGTTGCGGTGCTGGCCGCAACGCCTGCATCAGCTCGCGCACGGGCATCGTGGAGACGATGTTCGAGGCCTCGATGTCGAGCACGCTGCCGTCTTCATCACGAACCGCGCGGACACCGGTCACGCGCTGCTCGCTGCGGCGGATCTCGCTCACGCGCGCTCCGCGCACCAGGCGGCCGCCCAGGCGCTCGAACTCGGCGGCGGCGGTTTCCCACATCTGGCCGGGGCCGTACTTGGGATAGAGAAAACTCTCGATCAGCGAGGTCTGCTGCGCCTGCGCATCAGAGCCGCCCAGGGCCTTGCGAGCCGCATGCATCAAGGCCTTGCCGATCGACAGGCTCTTGATGCGCTGCGCACCCCAGTCGGCGCTGATCTCGTGACAGGGCACGCCCCAGACCTTCTCCGTGTATTCCTTGAAGAACTGCCGGTAGAGCTGGCGACCGAAACGGTTGATGAAGAAATCTTCGAGCGTTCTTTCCGGGCTGATCGGGCGCAGCGAAGAGTAGGCGTAGCTGCCCGCGAAGGCCGCGCATTTCGCCGGGCCCATCTTGAGCGCCATGTCGAGGCTGGGCTTGAGCGGGTAGTCAAAGAAGTTGCCGCCGAAATAGATGCGCGAGCGCCGGTTGCGGATCAGCATCACCTGCTCATCGCTTTCGCGAGCCTGGATCCGTGCCGCGCCGAGCAGCGCCTGGCTGCCTTGATAGGCGAGGCGAAAATCGCTTTCTGCTCCGGCACCTTCAGGCAGGGCAACGGGCAGCATGTCTCGCCACCAGTTCATCACCCAGTCAGATTTGCTGAAGAAGCGGTGGCCGCCGATGTCGATGCGGTTGCCCTTGTGGTTGACGGTCTTGGAGAGGCCGCCGATGTCCTGCGTCGCCTCGAGAATCGTCACGTCTCGCTGGCCGGCGCGCAGCAGTTCCAGGCCGGCGGTGAGGCCTGCGGGGCCGGCGCCGATGATGAGGGTGTGGGTTTTCATGCGCTCAGGCGTAGGCGAGTTTCTTTTTGTTGTTGCGCTGGCGAGAGAACAGCAGCGCCTTGCGGGCGCCGAAGTTGAACATGAACACGGCACCCGCTGTCAGCAGCTTGGCCATCAACGGCGCGGCGCCCCAGTGGCTCACGCTCAGCCAGAGCAGCGCCTCGGTCAGCCCCAGGCCCGCGAGCCCGATGCCGGCAAACAAGGCGAACTCCAGCCACGGCTGGCTGACACGGCGGACGCGGAAGACCCACCGGGTACTCAGCACATAGGCCAGGACCAGCCCGGACAGAAAGCCCACGGCCACAGCGCAAGCCAGTCCGAGGCCTGCAGCCAGGCTTCCAAGGTAGAGGGCGGTGTCCAGTCCCAACGCGAGCGCGCTGCAGGCGAAGTAGCCCAGGAACTCGAATGGCAGGCCCGCCGGCCGAAATCGTCTGACGGTTTGTCTAGCGGAATTGACTGCAGGCATAGAGGTATTGCGTCTTGGGATCCTGATCGGCGTCGGGCACGGCCCACCTGGACAGCGGCGGTTTGGAATACAACTCGGGGGCGACAACAAAATCAAGTTCGTGTTCGCTGACGCACACCTCGCGCACCTGCGATTCACTCAAGGCCCAACAGGGTGTATCGCCCGGGTGCACACCCATCAGATCGCGGGACGCTTCGCAGCGTGTGCGCTGCTGGCGGATCGCTCGGAAGGCCTCCCAGCGCGGGCCATATTCGTTCGCCGTGCCTTGGTTGAACAGCAAGCCGGCACCCTGACCCTTGCCATAGTAGCTAGCCCGGTGCAAAAGCAGCCAGGATGCGCCGAACTGATCGTGCCAATACACCTGGGCGTGTGGAGGAATCCACGCGGAGAAGGGGTGCTCATGGGTCAGACCCGCTTCGAGCGCGCGCCCGAAGGCACTGCGGTGGTCCCATTGCAGCGCGGCGCACAGCACCGACAGGCCCACCACCAAAGCCATCAGCGCCTGTTGCCAGCGTGCGCGCAGAGGGCGATTCAGCAACCATGCGGTCGCGCAGAGCGCAGGTAAAGGCCAGCAGATCAGGGTGGTGCCCAAGGGGCCGAAGCTCAGGTTGCTGACCTCATCAACGGGAGAGTCGACCAACCG
This sequence comes from Burkholderiaceae bacterium, assembly GCA_036500605.1. GTDB lineage: Bacteria > Pseudomonadota > Gammaproteobacteria > Burkholderiales > Burkholderiaceae_C > JAFALK01. The sequence continues at coordinate 247,008 of DASYBU010000014.1, read as the reverse complement.
CAGGAACATCATCAGCCCCAGGCCAAAGATGCCCACGAGCGATGCGCCCATGCTGAGCCCGATCAGCCAACGCGAGATCGGGAGGTGCCGGTACCAGACCATCGCATGAAGGCCGGTCCAGACCAGCAGCACGGGAATGCCCACGGGCCAGCGCAGATTGCAGGCAGTGAGCGCCAGGCCCGCGCTCAACGCAAACATCGGACCCAGCCGGCCGCTTCGCCAGAGAGTCCAGAGCAAGGCGGGCATGCACACCACCGCCAGCGCGCGCACCAGCCACAACACGCGCCAGACCTGGAGTTGCGTCAGCAATTCGTTGTGCAGGAGGTCGCAGCCCAGGCCTGCCACCGCCAGCATGGCCGCCGCGACGACCAGCGTGCAGCCGGCCAGTCGTGACAGCGGCGCAGGCAAGAGGCGCCATGCGCCCCACAGCACGGCTGCGTCGGCCAGGATCGACTGCCAATCCTCGGCGGTCCAGTTTTGCAGCGCCACCAGCTCGTTGACTTCCTTGACGAGCGCCCACCAGCGCGGGTCATAGCGCTTGAACAGGGCGGCCGCAGGGCCGATGCCCATCCAGGCCAGCGCGAGGATCGGCAGGATGAGCAGCAGCAGCGCCAGCCAGCGCTTGTCTGTCCTGCAGGCCAGCAGCCAGGCAACGGCCATCACCGGCAAGGCCATCAAGGGGTGGAACAGCGCCGAGAGCACCAGCAGTGAGCAGCCCCGGGGCCAACGGCGCTCAAGGCAGCAGGCCAGGCCCCAGAGTGCGAGCGGCTCTGCCAGGGTCCGTGCGGTCAGGAAGGTCTCGCCGAAGCCGAAGGCGCCGGTGCCGCCGTAGATGTGCTGCATCACGGCTGCGGCCAGCAGACCGGACCAAGCAAGCTTCGGTGCGTTCAAGCCGCGCAAGAGCCTGAACAGAGCCGTCAGGCTCGCCAGTTGAGACAGCACGAGGGTCGTCATCTGGACCGTTGTGCTGCTGAACAGCTTGTACAAGGGCGCGAAGCTCAGCGAATAGATCGAGAAGTTGTCTTGCGAGCCGTGGGCAAAGAACAGATCGTGCGCCAGGGCCTGAGGCCACAAGCGGTTCAGCACTTGCCCGAGATACAGCACGCCGTCGTGGCGGATGCCGAAGTAGGGTTGGGCGTACAGGGTCAGCGCGAGCACAAGCGCGGCGCTGAGCCATGAATGGAACCTGTTGGGGGCTTCTTTTGCGGTCGGCATCGGGCCTTGTCAAGCAAATGGGGCCCCGAAGGGCCCCGCTCATTTTCATATGGCAAGTATCAGGTCTTGCTGTTCTTTTCGATGGCGGTCCTCAAAGTAGAGTTTGTGACCGTCGGCGCCGTAATGGTCCATGTCACAGCATTGGCACCCATGGAGGGTTTGAAGACGATGGTGTTGCCTCCGAGATCAGTACCCACGGCCGAAGAGGCAGCGAATTTCAGCGTGATCGTGCCAGCCGCGCTCATCACCGAAGCCACTTCGTTGGCTGGATTGGCGAGGTTATCGTCAGGAACACCGTTCGTGTTCTTGAGACAAGCTCCAAAAGTCGAATCACCGGTTTCCTGAGCACACAGCGCAATCGCCGTCTTCCACGGATCCACCACCGCGATGGCATTGGCAATCTTCGCCTTGGCCGTGTAATCCTTGTATTGGGGAATGGCCACTGCGGCCAGGATGCCAATGATCGCCACGACGATCATCAGTTCGATCAGGGTAAAACCTTGTTGGATGCGCTTCATACTGCAGATCTCCTCGGAACTAAAAGGAATGGGCAAGACACCCACAGCCTTTCAGTTTGCAGAGACCATGCCAACGTCAATCGCGCAGAAGCTCACGTTTGCGGCGTGACTTCAAATCAATCGACGACCATCTTCGTCATGCGCCGGCCAGAACCGCTGGCAGTTTTCGGCGCACAAAACGAAAAACGGGGCCCGAGGGCCCCGTTCTTAACCAAGCATCAAGATCAGGTCTTGCTGTTCTTTTCGATGGTGCTCTTCAACGTGGTGTTGGTGGTGCTGGCAGTCAGCGCCCAGGTCACGGCGTTGAGGCCGGCGGTAGGCTTGAAAGTCACGGTCGTGCCGCCGAGGTCGGAACCGACAGCCGACGAAGCGGCGAAGGTCAGCGTGATGGTGCCGGCAGCGCTCTCGACCTTAGCGACTTCGTTGCTCGGGCCGGTGGTGTTGTCGTCAGGAATGCCATTGGTGTTCTTCAGGCATGTGGCAAACGTGCTGTCGCCGGTTTCCTGAGCGCACAACGCAATCGCCGTCTTCCAAGGATCAACCACCGAAATGGCATTGCCGATCTTGGCCTTGGCCGTGTAGTCCTTGTACTGCGGAATCGCCACAGCAGCCAGGATGCCGATGATGGCCACGACGATCATCAGTTCGATCAGGGTAAAACCTTGTTGGACGCGCTTCATATGAAATCTCCGAGGGAATGGAATTGGGGGGAAGACATCCCTCAGTTGCAGGGGTCGTGCCAGCTTGTTTCAGGTCCGGATTCGTGTTCTATGTCACGCGGAATCGGCCAGCGGGGCTTCTTGTTGACCAACCCTGTCAGTCCGACATGACAGTTATGGTCAGGTCGCAAAAAAACCGGCAGCCGTGGCGCCGGTTCTTGTAAGCGGCCGTATCAGAAAAACTTGAGTTCAGAACTCAAGCACCTGTCCGGCCTGTAAGGCGGAGAGGCGGTGCTTGCTCGGCAGGGCGCCGATTTCAGCCATCACGGCCTGGATCTCGCCGGGCTTGATGTGCGTGATGTGAACGCTGGCTTCGCCACCAAGATTGGCCAGTTCACGGCCAAGGGCGGCGGGGCAGAGATGGCGGCTGATGCGCGCCAGCTCGTGTTCTTCGTCGCCGAAGGCGGTCTCGATCACCAGATGGGCGACCTTGAACTGCGCCAGACGCTCCCACAGCACCGGGTTGGGCCCGGTATCGCCGGTGAACACCCAGGCGCCTTGATCGCTGGTCTGACCGAGGACCGCGAAGCCGCAGGCGGGAACGGTGTGATATGCCGACAGCACTTCGATGGTCCGGCCGTTCAGGTCCAGTCGATCGCCGATCTGGAAAGGCTTGAAGGCCAGGACCGGTGCCTCGGCGCTGGGCAGGCGTGTGAAGTCGGGCCAGATCACGCCATTGAACAGGTGGCGGTGCAGCGCGTCGAGCGTCTCGGGCAGGCCGTGGACCTGGATGGGCGGGCGGCCGGCCTGTTCACGCAGGCGCAGCACGGAGTCGGCCAGCAGCGGGATGGACAGCACATGGTCCAGGTGCGAGTGGCTGACAAAAATGTGGTCGATGCGCGCCAGGGCATCGAGGGGCAGATCGCCCACCCCGGTGCCGGCGTCGATGAGGACATCGTCGTCAAGCAGGAAAGCGGTGGTCTTGTAGCCGGCTGCAATGGCGCCGGAACATCCCAGGACGCGGATTTTCATGGAATTGTTGTGTGAGTGAGGCCGCGGCAACGGCCGCGTCGAACACCACTTTATGCAGTCTGCCGCGTTGAGCAAAGGCAGCATTGCCGCCTTTGTCCGGCGAAGTTAGGAGGCTTTGGCCTTGGCGTGATTTGCATCACGCATCGTGCAGCATTCGCACGACGTGCGCGTTGCGCGCGCGGCTCAGGCGCCCTGCAGGAACTGCATCTGCGTGCCGGCCAGTTCGATCACGTCGCCGCTGCGCAGCGCCACGGATTCACCGGTCAGCGGTTCGCCGTTGACCGTGGGGCGTGCGCCGCCTTCCACATGGGCGAACACATAGCCGCTGGGGCGCTTGGTGATGGAGGCCACCTGCACGCCGGGCTTGCCCACCGTGGTGACGACCTTGGTCAGGCTGACCTCGCGGCCCGCCGCAGCGCCGGTCAGAACCTTGATGGTGGCCGGCAGGGCGCTGGCCGCAGGAGGCAGCGCACCAAAGGCCGACGGCAATCCAAAACCGGAGGGCGTGCCGGCCGGGCTGGCCGCCTGGCTGCCGGGCTTGAAGATCATGGTCTTTTCATAATCGACCGCGTCTTCGAGCAGGAACTTGATCTTGTACTTGCCGACCTCGACCACATCGTTGTTGGCCAGCAACTGCTTCTTGACCGCCTTGCCGTTGATATAGGTGCCATTGGTCGAGTTGAGGTCTTCAATAAAGACGTCGGCACCGACCATCTGCAGCACGGCGTGCTCGCCCGAAACGGCGAGGTTGTCGATCACGATGTCGTTGTAGGGCCGCCGACCGAGCGTCGTCTTGTCCTTGGTGATCTGTACCTCCTTGATCACCACTCCGTCGAGCGAAACCACCAGCTTGCCCATGCTTGACCTCAAGTCCTGTTGTCTTGTCTATCGCGGCTGCGCCTCCACAACGCACGCTCCGCGGCTTGAACTCTGCTGATTCCTTGCGGCTATCAGCGTTTGCCGAAAGGCCACCATGCCCTACCTTCGGGCTTGACACGGCCTTCGGCCCGAGCCAGCACTATCGCAATATTATCCCGGCCACCCGCCTCATTGGCCGCGTCAACGAGAGCCTGACCTGCTTCGGGCAGGGAAGGGTGGTTTATCAGCAACTGACCGATCGCGGCTTCGTCAATCATGTCAGAGAGGCCATCGGAGCAGAAAAGGAACAGATCGCCGGGCTGAACCTCATGCAGATGCAGCTCCAGCATCACCGTGTCTTCGACGCCGACGGCACGTGTCACGAGGTTCTTGTTGCTCGAGTAGGCCGCTTCTTCAACGGTCAGCAGCCCGGCGTCGATCTGCTCCTGCAGCAGCGAATGATCGCGCGTGATCTGCATGAACTGATTGCCGCGCAACCGGTACGCGCGCGAATCGCCCACATGGCCGAGCAGCAATCCTTCTTCACGGAACACGCCCAGCACGAGCGTTGTGCCCATGCCGGCGTAGCGCGGGTTGGTGTTGGCGGCGTTGAAGATGGCGCGGTTGGCGTTGTCCACGCAGATGTCCATCGCGCGGCGCACGTCGCCCGCCACGGCCGCCGTGCCGGATTCCTTCAGCCAGCGGCCGAGCTCGGTGATGATGAAGCTGGTCAGCATCTGGCTGGCCACTTCGCCGGCGTTGTATCCGCCCATGCCGTCCGCCAGCACGCCCAAACCGACACTGGTATCCACGGCAACCGAGTCCTCGTTGTTGTCGCGCGAGCGACCGACGTCGGTGATGTGGAAAAACTCCAGGCTCATGTTCACTTCGATTCAGGGGGCAATTGAGGAGGGACAGGTGGAGCGCGATTTTGCCCTGCTTCCTTCAGGTCGACCCTCTGCGTTTGTGCGAAAGGATCCACGCTTTTGTCGATTGGCCGTGCAGTTGGTGAGTCCGCCGCAACAGTGTCGGTCGCCAGCGCCGCCGGAAGGCCTGCGCCGAGCACCGCTTCGATGTCCTGAGCCAACTGTTCGCCGCTGGCATAGCGCAGCTCCGGACGCTTCTCCAAGGCCAGCGCCAGCAACATGGCCAGCGACTCGGGCAACGCCGGCCGGAAATGCCGGACATCAGGCGGCGGTTCCAGAGCAATCTTCTGCATCAGCCGCGCCATCGACTCGGACTGATGCGGCAGGTGTCCGGTCAGCAGCTGATAAAGCATCACGCCGAGCGAGAAGAGGTCGCTGCGGCCGTCGACCTTGAGACCGGCCAGTTGCTCGGGCGACATGAAGGACGGCGTGCCTAACACCAAGCCTGTACGGGTTCGGCTGCCGTCGGCGACGCGGGCAATGCCGAAATCCATCACCTTGAGCTGGCCGCTGGCCTGGTCGTACATGACGTTGGCGGGCTTGATGTCGCGGTGCACGACGCCGTGTGAATGCGCGTAGGCCAGTGCACGCGCCAGGCGCTGGCCGAGCCGCAGGGCCTCGGCAACCGGCAGCAGATAGCCGGGGCGGCTGTAGTGGCTGAGGTCATGGCCGCGCACGTACTCCATGACGATCCAGGCGTCCTGGCCGGATTCCCCGGCGTCGAGGATCTGCAGGATGTCCGGATGCTGGAGCTGTCCCGCCGCATGGGCCTCGCGCATGAAGCGCTGACGCACGTCGATGAGGTCTTCCGGCGAGAACTCGCGTTGCAGAGCCAGCATCTTGAGCGCGACCTGGCTGTGGGTCTGCAGATCCATCGCCAGCCAGACTTCGCCCATCGAGCCGCGTCCGAGTTCCCGCTCACGCCGGTAGCGCTTCAAACCCAGGTCGGAGGCGTTGTCCGACCCGCTGTCGGCCTTGCTGCCGATCAGGCGCTTCCAGAAGCCGGGTTTTTCGCTCATGGGGTGGATTGTGCCGTTCGCCGACGTTGCCAGAAACCTATCAGCAGGACCAAGCCCGCGCCGACGGCGCCCGCGAGTTCAGCGGCAGGCACGGGGCCGCCTTGCGCTTGCAGCCAGCGCAGCAGGCCGGCATCGCTCAAAGCCATCTCGCCCGCCACCCAGCCGAGCAGCGCCGCGCCCAGCGTGATGATCACGGGCAAGCGCTCCATCAGGCGCAGCAGCAGCGTGCTGCCGAAGACGATCAGCGGCACCGAGAGGCCCAGGCCGATGATCAGCAGCGGCGTGCGCATGGTCTCGGGCGCACTCGCGGCGGCGCCGGCCACGGCCAGCACGTTGTCCAGACTCATCACCAAGTCGGCGATCAGGATGGTCCGCACGGCGGACCAGACCGAATGGCTGGCGCCGTCCTTGTCGTCATCCTTGTCATCTTCGCCCATCAGCAACTGCACGCCGATATAGAGCAAAGCGAGGCTGCCGACAAACTTCAGCCAAGGCAGTTGCAACAGATTGACCGCGAAGATCGTCAGCAGCACGCGCATGACGATGGCCGCGAAGCTGCCGCCAATGATGGCCGTGCGCTGATGCTGCGGCTTGAGGTTGCGTGCGGCGAGCGCGATCACCACCGCGTTGTCGCCGGAGAGCAGGATGTTGACCCAGACGATTTCGAGCAGGGCGATCCAGAAGGTGCTGTTGGTCCAATCCATTGCGCTGGAGTGTGCAATAAAAAAGGCCACCCGAAGGTGGCCTCCTACGCAGCAGGTGCAGCGCGTGAGCGGATTACAGCATCGCCTTGAGCAGCTTGGCCATTTCCGACGGGTTGCGCGTGACGGTGAAACCGCACTCTTCCATGATGGCGAGCTTGGCATCGGCCGTGTCGGCGCCGCCGCTGATCAGCGCGCCGGCATGGCCCATGCGCTTGCCGGGAGGGGCGGTCACGCCGGCGATGAAGCCGACGATCGGCTTCTTCATGTTGAGCTTGCACCAGCGGGCGGCTTCCGCCTCGTCCGGGCCGCCGATTTCGCCGATCATGATGACCGCGTCGGTGTCCGGATCGTCGTTGAAGGCCTGCATCACGTCGATGTGCTTCAGGCCGTTGATCGGGTCGCCGCCAATGCCGACTGCCGACGATTGGCCGAGGCCGATCTCGGTCAGCTGAGCCACGGCTTCATACGTCAGCGTGCCCGAGCGCGAGACCACGCCGATGCGGCCCTTGCGGTGGATGTGGCCGGGCATGATGCCGATCTTGATTTCTTCGGGCGTGATCAGGCCGGGGCAGTTCGGGCCCAGCAGCAGCGTCTTCTTGCCGCCGGCCGCTTCCTTGGCCTTCATCTTGTTGCGCACTTCGAGCATGTCCTTGACCGGGATGCCTTCGGTGATGCAGATCGCCAGATCCAGATCGGCTTCGACGGCTTCCCAGATCGCGGCAGCAGCGCCGGCGGGCGGCACGTAGATCACCGACACGGTGGCGCCGGTTTCGGAGGCGGCTTCCTTGACGGTGCCGAAGATTGGGATGTCGGAGAACTTCTCGCCGGCCTTCTTCGGGTTCACGCCGGCGACGAAAGCGTTCTTGCCGTTGGCATAGGCCTGGCAGCCCAGCGTGTGGAACTGGCCCGTCTTGCCGGTGATGCCCTGCGTGATGACCTTGGTGTCTTTGTTGATGTAGATGGACATGGTTTTTTTCCTATCTGGGCTTAGGCAACGGCAGCAACGATCTTGGTGGCCGCTTCGGCCATCGAATCGGCGGCGATGATGGGCAGGCCGGATTCGGCCAGCATCTTCTTGCCCAGGTCTTCGTTCGTGCCCTTCATGCGCACGACCAGCGGGACCGACAGGTTCACGGCCTTGCAGGCGGTGATCACGCCTTCGGCGATGGTGTCGCACTTCATGATGCCGCCGAAGATGTTGACCAGGATGCCCTTGACCGACTTGTTCTTCAGCATGATCTTGAAGGCTTCGGTCACCTTCTCGGCGGTGGCGCCACCGCCCACGTCGAGGAAGTTGGCCGGCTCGCCGCCGAACAGCTTGATCGTGTCCATCGTGGCCATTGCCAGGCCGGCGCCATTCACCAGGCAGCCGATGTTGCCGTCGAGCGAGATGTAGGCGAGGTCGAACTTCGAGGCTTCGACTTCAGCCGGATCTTCTTCGTCCAGGTCGCGGTAGGCCACGACTTCAGGATGACGGAACAGCGCGTTGGCGTCGAAGTTGAACTTCGCGTCCAGCGCCATCAGCACGCCCTTGCTGTCGCAGTTCAGCGGGTTGATCTCGACCAGCGAAGCGTCGGTCGCCATGTAGCAGGCGTAGAGCTTCTGGAAGATGTCGACGGCTTGCGCGATCGAGCCGTCCGGCAGGCCGATCGCCTTGGCGATCTTGGCGGCTTGCTCGGCACCCAGGCCGGTCAGCGGGTCGATCAGCTCGGTGACGATCTTCTCGGGCGTGGAGTGGGCCACTTCCTCGATGTCCATGCCGCCTTCGCTCGAAGCGATGAAGGCGACCTTCTGCGTGCCGCGGTCGGTGACCAGCGAAACGTAGTACTCCTTCTTGATGTCGGCGCCGTCTTCGATGTAGAGGCGACGCACCTTCTGGCCTTCGGGGCCGGTCTGGTGCGTGATCAGCTGCATGCCGAGGATCTGCTCGGAGATCGTCTTCACGTCGTCCATCGTGCGAGCCAGCTTCACGCCGCCGCCCTTGCCGCGGCCGCCGGCATGGATCTGGGCCTTGACGACCCAGACCGGGCCGCCCAGCTTCTGCGCCGCTTCAACGGCTTCTTGCACGGTGAAGGCGGGGATGCCGCGCGGCACCGGCACGCCGAACTGGCGCAGGATTTCCTTGGCCTGGTACTCGTGAATCTTCATAAGGATCTCGCTCTTTTGGAAAGTCAGGATGCGGGAGATGCGGGCGTCGCGCCGGAGCCGGTGAGGGCTCCAGGCTTGCGATACCAGCGGGGGTAATGGGTCTGGACGACCGGGCCGTCACCGCGCAGGGCGTGGCAACGGTCGATCTGCCAAGGTTGCTGTCCGGATTGTTCACCTTCCTGGACGTTGATCACAACGCCAGCGAAGGCTTGCAGGACCGCCGTGGGCAGCACGCTGCACAGCTCGGTCAGGTGCGTGCAACCCTGGACGCCGCCGAGGCGCGTCTTGACCTCGGCGCGGAAATTCTTCATCAGGTTCAGGCCGGCCAATCGCGCGTACGCATCGCCGTGCTTGTCGCAGTGGCCAGGGTACGGCGTCCACGGCGAGCTGGAAGTCGCTTGGCGAACCGTCAGCTGCTCGTCGACCACCAGGCGCAAGACCATTTGATGAACGGGCGTGCCGGCGCTGCGCTGTTCACCGCCGAGGGTGACGTCGCGCGTCTTGGTGTCCTGGACGCTGGCCTCCACCTCGAACAGGCCGTCGTCGCGCGAAAACACCTGCACGTCGAGGGCACGACGATGCATCAGCTGGCGCGGGCTGGAGGGAAGTTCGGAAGGCATGATGGGGCAGCAAAACGGCACAAAAAAAGCTGCCAGAAGCTCCAGCTTCGAGGCAAATCAGGGTTTGTGCGTAGGGCGGCAATGTAGCACGGCTGGGCTAACGGCCCCATTCAGCGGTGCTTCGTCGACGGCGATCAGGGGCCGGAAATCGAGTCTCAACTAGGGGTCGGAGCTGCGCAGCAGCTGGCGGATCACGTCAGCCGAGAAACCACGGCCGGCCAGAAATCGCATCTGCTTGGCGCGAGCAGCCGGGTCCTGGGCCGGTTCGCCGAACTTGCGCTGCCAGATGACGCGGGCGCGTTCGAGCTCGCTGTCCTTCAAGGCCTGAGCCTGCTCAGGCGCCAGGCTCAGGCCATGCTGCGCGAGTTCCTGCTTGATGCGCAGATTGCCGTGGCGTGCCAAGCGCGCATGCAGGCGCGATTCGACAAAGCGTGTTTCATCCAGATAGCCCTGGGCTTGCAGCCAGGTGAGCAGGGCGGCGACTTCCGGCCCCGGGTCCTGGGCGACGGCAGCCGCTTCGGAGGCGCAATCGAGGGCGGCGCTGGAGTCGGCGCTGGAGGCCTCGGCGTGCAAAATCTTGTCCCGTTCGCGAGCGATGCGCAGCAGCTTGCGCCGCAGTTCCATCGCGCTGTGCTCACGCTGCGCGAGCAGCGTGATAGCGCGGGCCCTGAGGGACAGTGAAGGCTTGCGCATGTTCGTTCAATCGACCGACAGATTCAGGCCTTCGCGCAGATCAGCAGGCGTGGGCTCGCAACCTGGCAGAGCCAGAGCAGGATCGCGTCGCCAAGCGGGAGGCGGCTGCACATCGGCCCAGAACTCTTCAATTGCCGCAATGCGTTCAGCCGCGAGCCTGAAGAAGCTGTTGGCATAAAAAGACTCAACACCCTGATCAACGCGCACCAGCGTATGGATGCGCTCATCGGCCAGGGCATTGAGATCAAGGAGGTGGATCGTCCATCCCTCGGGATAGACCGTGTTCACATGCACGATGGCGGCCGCGCCGACGAAGCGTTCGCGCGTGACCGGCCATCGGCATTCGGCCTCAGCGGCAAGCAAGGCTTGCACGTCCGCCCAGCGCCGGGCCTGGATCAGGGACCAATACCGGCGCACCAAGGCTGGCGCGCCAGCGTCCGTGTTCACTCTTCGCTGCTGGCCGTGTTGATTGCGGCCACGCCCAAGGATTCGCGCACCTTGTTCTCGATCTCGATGGCGACATCGGGGTTCTCTTTCAGGAACTCGCGGGCGTTGTCCTTGCCCTGGCCGATTTTCTCGCCGTTGTAGGCGTACCAGGAGCCGGACTTTTCAACCACCTTGGCGATCACGCCCATGTCGATGATCTCGCCTTCGCGGCTGATGCCTTCGCCGTAAAGAATGTCGAACTCAGCTGTCTTGAAAGGCGAGGCGACCTTGTTCTTGACGACCTTGACCTTGGTCTCGGAACCGATGACCTCATCGCCCTTCTTGATCGAGCCGATGCGGCGGATGTCGAGGCGCACGGACGAGTAGAACTTCAGCGCGTTGCCGCCGGTGGTGGTTTCGGGGCTGCCGAACATCACGCCGATCTTCATGCGGATCTGGTTGATGAAGATGACCGTGCAGTTGGTCTTCTTGATGGTGGCGGTGAGCTTGCGCAGGGCCTGGCTCATCAGGCGGGCTTGCAGGCCGGGGAGTGAATCGCCCATTTCGCCTTCGAGTTCGGCCTTGGGAGTGAGCGCGGCGACCGAGTCAATCACGATCAGGTCGACCGAGCCGGAGCGCACCAGCGCGTCGACGATTTCGAGCGCCTGTTCGCCGGTGTCGGGCTGGCTGATCAGCATTTCTTGCAGATTGACGCCGAGCTTCTGGGCGTACTGCACATCAAGCGCATGTTCGGCGTCGATGAAGGCGCAAGTGCCTTGCAGCTTTTGCATCTCGGCAATCACCTGCAGGGTGAGAGTGGTCTTGCCCGAGGATTCCGGGCCGTAGATCTCGACCACACGACCGCGCGGCAAGCCGCCAACGCCAAGCGCCACATCGAGGCCCAGGGAACCGGTGGAGACGACCTGGATGTCCTCGATCACTTCGCCATCGGCCAGGCGCATGATCGAACCCTTGCCGAATTGCTTTTCAATCTGGGCGAGGGCGGCTTGCAGGGCCTTGGCTTTTTCGGTGTTGAGGGCTTTGACGGGGGCGTCCATGTGGGTTCTCCTGTGGAATGGGGTGGATTATGGCGAAATCTGTACGTTTGTACAGTGTTTTAATGCAGTGCTGTTGTCGCCCGTTTTGTCGGCTGCCTGTGGGTTGCAGTCGACGTAAGGCTTCAAATCAATCTACGGAATGCATCGTAGAAAGTTGGGTGGCTCATGGCGTGAGCCAGTGAATTCAAGTGTGTCCGAAACTCGCCACATAACGCTCAAAATACTATGACAGTCACCGCGCACCAGAAACGCCAGGCTTTCCGCAAACTCCATGAGGAGGGCTGCTTCGTGCTGCCGAATCCCTGGGATGCCGGCAGCGCCAAGATGCTCGGGGGCCTGGGTTTTCAGGCGCTGGCCACCACCAGCTCGGGCCATGCCTGGTCGCTCGGCCAAGCTGACGGCGCGGTCTCTCGAGCGGTGGCGCTCGACCATCTGCGCATGATGGCGGCCGCCACGGATCTGCCGATCAATGCCGATTTCGAGAGCGGCTTTGGCGCCGATCCCGCAGAGGTCGCGTCCAGCGTGCGCATGGCGATAGACACGGGAATCGCCGGCCTGTCGATCGAGGACTCGACGGGCAATCCGGACCACCCCATCCGCGATCTGACGGACGCCGTGGCTCGGCTCAAGGCGGCGCGCGCCGCGATCGACCAGGCGGGCGGCGGCACCTTGCTCATCGGCCGCGCCGAGAACTTCTTCCAGGGCCGCCTCGATCTTGAAGAAACGATCACGCGGCTCAAGGCCTATGCGGAGGCGGGCGCCGACTGCCTGTACGCGCCGGGCATCAAGACGCGCGAGCAGATCCTTGCCGTGGTCGCCGCCGTGGCGCCCAAGCCGGTCAACCTGCTGATCGGTTCGACCAGCGAGTTCAATATGCAGGACGTGGCTGCGATGGGCGTGCGCCGCGTCAGCGTAGGTGGAGCGTTAGCCCGCGCGGCCTGGGGCGGCTTCCTGCACGCCGCGCGCGGGTTGAGCGAGGGGCGGTTCGACGGTTTCGCGCAAGCCGCGTCGGGCGCGGAGCTGAACGGGTTTTTCAGACGATGAATCTCATTGCCCGCCTTCTAGAATCCAGGGAAAAGCGAGAGACACCCCACCATGCGCATCCTGATTGCCGAAGACGACCAAGTACTGGCTGACGGGCTCCTGCGTGCCTTGCGCGCTTCAGGCTATGCCGTCGATCAGGTGGGCACGGGCACCGAGGCCGATGCGGCGCTCGCCTCGCATGAATTCGATCTGGTGATCCTCGATCTGGGCCTGCCCAAGCTGCACGGCCACGAGGTGCTGCGCAAGCTGCGCGCACGCGGTTCGGCCGTGCCGGTGCTCATCCTGACCGCGGCCGACAGCGTCGAGCAGCGCGTGATGGGCCTGGACCTGGGCGCCGACGACTACATGGCCAAGCCTTTCTCGCTGCAGGAACTCGAAGCGCGCGTGCGTGCGTTGACCCGGCGCGGCCTGGGCACCGCTTCGAGCATCATCAAGCATGGCCCGCTCAGCTTCGACGCCACGGGCCGTGTGGCCTATATCAATGAGCAGATGGTCGAACTCTCGGCGCGCGAACTGTCGCTGCTCGAAGTGCTTCTGCAACGCGCTGGCCGCCTGGTCAGCAAGGATCAGTTGGTCGAGCGGCTGTGTGAGTGGGGCGAAGAAGTTAGCAATAACGCCATCGAGGTCTACATCCACCGCTTGCGCAAGAAGATCGAGCAAGGCCCGGTGCGCATCGCCACCGTTCGCGGCCTAGGTTATTGCCTGGAAAAAATCGCCGGATGATGGAGCACCCCGCTGGGCGAGTACGCCCATCGACCCTCCGAGAGGGTCGGGCCTTGCTTGGGAGCGGCCCGGCGCGGTGGCCCGAATCATGAGCGATTCGGCCGAGAAAGGCCAACGCTCGCTCTTTGGCGAGATCCTCGATTGGATGCTCGCCCCGCTGCTGCTGATCTGGCCGATCAGCGTGGCGCTGACCTGGCTGGTGGCGCAAGGCATTGCCAATCGCCCCTATGACCGCGAACTCGGCGAGATGGCGCGTACCCTGGGCCTGCAGGCGGCGGCGGTCGCGGCCACGCCGCATGCCGATGAAAAGAAGCGTTATGCGCTGGCGCCCGAGGCGGCCGCTTTGCTGCGCGCGGACGAGACCGACACCATCTTCTATCAAGTGCTCGGCCTGCGCGGCGAGCTCTTGAACGGCGACGCCAGCCTCGACCTGCCGCCCGAAGATGAGGCCAGGACGCCGGGCGAGCTGCACTTTCGCGACGACGAGGCTGGCGCCGACCGCGTGCGCGTCGCCTGGCTCTGGGTTGTGCCTGAAGGCCAGGCCGGCGAAAAGGCCAACGCCGAAAAGGCCGATGCCGAAAGGGCCGGTGCCGAAAGGGCCGGTGCCGAAAGGGCCGGTGCCGACAAGGCCGGTGCCGACAAGGCCGACACCGACAAGGCCATGCTGATCCAGGTGGCCGAGACCCTGGGCAAGCGCGCGCGGCTGACCAACGAAATCATCAAGGGCGTGATCCTGCCGCAGTTCGTGATCCTGCCGCTGGCGGTGCTGCTGGTGTGGCTGGCGCTGGCACGCGGCATTGCGCCGCTCAACGAGTTGCAGCGGCGCATCCGCTCGCGCGACAGCTCTGATCTTTCGCCGATCGATGAGCGTCGCGTGCCCGACGAGGTCGCGCCGCTGGTGCGCGCGATCAACGATCTGCTCGGCCGGCTCGACCAGTCGATCAGCGCGCAGAAGCACTTCCTGGCCGATGCCGCACATCAGCTGAAGACGCCGCTCGCCGGCCTGCGCACGCAAGCCGAGTTCGCGCAGCGCGAGATTGACGAAGGCCGCGCCGAGCCGGCCGAGTTGCGCCGCTCGCTGGCGCAGATCGCCTTGTCGAGCCAGCGCGCCGCGCACATGGTCAACCAACTGCTGGCGATGGCGCGTGCCGAAGACAAGGAGCACGCAGCGCGACGCGGCGAGGTCAATCTCGCTGAGATCGCGATCGAGACCGTGCGCGACTTCGTGCCGCGCGCCTTCGAGCGGCGGCTCGATCTCGGCTACGAAGGTCCGAGCGCCGAGGCCAGCACGCTGCGCGTCTGGGGCCAGGCGCTGCTGATCCGCGAGCTGATCCGCAACCTCGTCGACAACGCGCTGCTCTACACGCCGCCGGGCGGCACGATCACGGTCCGCGTGGTCGAGGATCCGTTCGGCCAGGTCAGCGTCCTGCAGGTCGAGGACTCCGGCCCCGGCATTGCCGAGAACGAGCGCGAGAAGGTTTTCCAGCCGTTCTATCGTGCGCTCGGCACCAACGTCGATGGCTCAGGTCTGGGCCTGGCGATCGTGCGCGAGATTGCTCACCAGCACGAGGCCGAACTGCTGCTCGATGACACGCGTGACCGTCGCATGCTGCCCGAAGATTCGGGTCCCGGCGCTCGCTTCACGCTACGCTTCCCGGCCGCACCGCGCTCAACGATGAGTTGACCTATGAGTTGACCTATGAGTTGACCTATGAGTTGACGCGACGCGCCTTCGAAATCGACATCAAGAGCCCGAGCCCCACGCCCAGCGTGATCATGGCCGTGCCGCCGTAGCTGATGAAGGGCAAGGGCACGCCGACCACCGGCAGGATGCCGCTGACCATGCCCATGTTGACGAACACGTAGGTGAAGAAGCTCAAGGAAACCGCGCCCGCCATCAGCCGCGAGAACAGCGTCGGCGCATTGGCCGCGATCACCAGCCCGCGCAGGATCAGCGCCGTGAAGCCGGCCAGCAGCGCCAGCGCGCCCATCATGCCGAACTCCTCGCCGAAGGCCGCGAAGATGAAGTCGGTGGTGCGCTCGGGGATGAACTCCAGATGGGTCTGCGTGCCCTTCATGAAGCCCTTGCCGGTGATGCCGCCCGAGCCGATCGCGATCTCTCCCTGGATGATGTGGAAACCCTTGCCGAGCGGGTCCTTGCTCGGGTCCAGCAAGGTGCAGACGCGGTCCTTTTGATAGTCGCGCAGCACCGGCCATTTGACCTCGGGCTGGCAGATGCGGTCCTCGCTCATCACCAGCGCGCCGACAGCGATCACGCCGATCACGAACACCGGCACGATCAGCCGCCACGACAGGCCGGCGAAGAAGATCACGTAGAGCCCTGCCGAGAGCACCAGGATCGCCGTGCCCAGATCGGGCTGCTTGGCGATCAGGCCCACGGGGATCATCAGCAGCACGAAGGCCGCGAGGAAGTCGGGCAGCCGCAACAGCCCTTCGCGCTTCTGGAACCACCAGGCCAGCATCAGCGGCATGGCGAACTTGAGCAGTTCAGAAGGCTGGATCTGGGTCACACCGATGCTGAGCCAGCGCGTGGCGCCCTTCTTGGTCACGCCGAACAAGGCCGTGGCGATCAGCAGCGTCACGCCGATCGTGTAGAGCGGGATCGCGAAGGCCATCACGCGGTGCGGCGGGATCTGCGCAACGAGGACGATCACGCCGATGCACAGCACCATGTTGCGGGCGTGATCGGGGAAGCGCGTGCCGTTGTCATAACCGGCTGAATACATGCATATCAGCCCCAGCACCATCAGCCAGACGATGGCGAGCAGCAGTGGCAGGTCGAAGCCCTTCAGCAGCGGCAGCAGGCGGCGCCACCAGCTCGGTTTGTCCAGGGCGGTCATGGCTGAACTCCTGAGGCGGCGGATGCGGGAGTTGATGCCGCCGAGGCTGATGATGCAGCGGAAGCCGCCGCAACTGCGGAGGCCGGCTGGCCCGGCAGCGGCACATCGACCGCGCGGCGCGGCGTGCCGATCGGTGCGGTGGTCAGGCCCTTCTGGGTCTGGGCGATGTCTTCCTCGCTCGGGTATTGGCCTTCAAGCCAGTAGTCGAACACGCGGCGCGCGATCGGGGCGGCATTGGCGCCACCAAAGCCCGAGTTCTCGACGATCAGGGCCAAGGCGATGGTTGGATGGTCCACCGGCGCAAAGGCGATGTAGAGCGCATGGTCGCGCTTGCGTTCATCGTTCTTGATCGAGCTGTACTTCTCGCCGGCCTTGAGGCTGACGGCCTGGGCGGTACCGGTCTTGCCGCCGCTCTGGTACGCCGCGCCGACAAACACGGCGCGCGAGGTGCCTTCAAGCGTCACGCCGTTCATCGCTTCCTTGATCAGCGCCACATCGTTGGGCTTGAGCGGGATCGGCTCCAGCGCAGCCGCCTCGCCGGCGATGCGGTGGGTCTCGTGCTTGACCAGATCCTCGATCTCCTGCGCCAGGCGCGGCTTGAAGCGCAAGCCGCCGGTGGATAGCGTGGAGACGGCGGTGGCCAGTTGCAGGATGGTGAAGTTGTTGTAGCCCTGGCCGATGCCCAGGGAAATGGTTTCGCCGGGGAACCATCGTTGCTGCTCGGGACGCTTGAAGCGCCGGCGCTTCCATGCGGTCGAGGGCAGGTCGCCGGTGACCTCGCCCTGCAGGTCGATGTCGGTCTTGCGGCCGAAGCCGAAGGGCAGCAACTCGTCGTGAATCAGGTCCACGCCCATCTCGTTGGCGAGGCTGTAGAAGTAGACATTGGACGAGGTGACGATGGCCAGCCGCATGTCCTTCGGGCCGGCGCGGTCGCCCTCGGCGCTGCCGAAGGCATGGCCGCCGAAGTTGTAGACGAGGTTGTCTTGAATGACCAGATGAGGATCGCGCTTGCCGGTCTCCAGGGCGGCCATCGCCATGTACGGCTTGAAGGTCGAACCGGGCGGATACGTGCCCTTCAATGCGCGGTTCAACAGCGGCTTGTCGATGTTCTCGTTCAGGTCGCGCCAGTTGTCGACGTCGATCCCATCGACGAACAGGTTCGGGTCGAAGGTCGGCTTGCTCACGAAGGCGAGCACCTCGCCGGTCTGCGGGTCCATCGCCACCAGCGCGCCGCGCCGGTCGCCATAAAGCCGCTCGACCAGTGCCTGCAGCTTGATGTCGACCGACAGCTTCAGCGTGTTGCCCGGCGTCGGCGGCTTGTAGGCCAGGCGTCGCACCGCGCGGCCGGCGGCGCTGGTCTCCATCTGCTCGACACCGGTGGTGCCATGCAGCTCATGCTCGTACTGCTGCTCCAGACCGAGCTTGCCGATGTATTCGGTGCCGCGGTAATTGGCCAGATCCTCGTCGTCCCAGTTGTCCATGTCCTTCTTCTCGGACTGGTTGATGCGGCCGATGTAGCCGAGCAGGTGGCTGGCCACCTCGCCGAACGGATAGTTGCGGAACAGCCGCGCCTTGATCTCGATGCCGGGAAAACGGTAGCGCTGGGCGGTGAAGCGCGCGACC
This sequence comes from Burkholderiaceae bacterium, assembly GCA_036500605.1. Taxonomy (GTDB): domain Bacteria; phylum Pseudomonadota; class Gammaproteobacteria; order Burkholderiales; family Burkholderiaceae_C; genus JAFALK01. Next base: position 228,881 of record DASYBU010000014.1, on the reverse strand, counting down.
TCTTCATCGGTCAGCTTGGTACGGATCGGCAAGGACTCGAAGTTCTTGCTGTCCTCCATCAGCTTCTTGAAGCGACGGCGGTCGCGCGGCTGGATCTCGATCACCTTGGCCAGATCGTCGATCACGGCGTCCAGATTGCCGACCTTGCTTGGCGTGATCTCCAGCGTGTAGGCCGAATAGTTGCTGGCCAGCACCACGCCGTTGCGGTCGACGATCAGGCCGCGGTTGGGCACGATCGGCACGACCGTGATGCGGTTGGCCTCGGCGCGGCCTTGAAGGGCCTCGTGCTGCAGGATCTGCAGATAGACCAGCCGCGAGATCAGCAGCACGAAGCACAGCAGCACAAAGCCCGCAGCCGCCACGAGGCGCAAGCGCAGGCGGAAGAGCTCCTGCTGCGGATTCTTGAAGATGACCATGAACCGCCGCGGCCTTCAGAGCGGCCGATGCGCGTCGCGATCCGGCGCACGCCGCTGCGGCGCGAGCAGGAGCACGGTCGCCAGCGGCCACAGCAAGGCCTCGATGACCGGCGCCAGCAGCAAGGACCAGCCCGGCCACATGCCGCCCACGATCAGCCGCACGACCAGCGAGAGCAGATGCGCCAGCGCGAACAAGGGCAGCACGTGCAGGGCCTGCTCCAGCAAGCCGAACGAGGGGATGCGCCGGTGCAGGGCGATCGCGCCATAGCTCAAGGCGCTGTAGGCCAGCGCATGCTGGCCCAGCAAGGCGCCGTGGTGCACATCGACGATCAGGCCGAACACAAAGGCCCAGCCCACGCCCACGCGGCGCGGTTGGTGAATGCCCCAGAACACCAGCACGATGGCGAGGAAATCGGGCATGGCCGGCACACGGCCGAGCGGGATCATGTCGATCACCAGGGCCAGGATCAGGCTGAAGGCAATGAAGAGTGGATTGGCCGGCAGGAGCAGCTGCGAGCCGCGCGGCATGATCATGGTTTGCTCCCCTTCCTGCCGGACTTGGGTGGCGCAGAGGCTGCAGCGGCGGCGCTTGCCGCCAAGGCTTCCGCGCGCGCCGTCTCGAACTGCTCGACGGCCTGCAGCACCAGCACATGGCGCGCCGCATCGGAAGGCGCCACGGGAATGAGCGTGACCTGCGCAAAACCGGCTTCACCACGCCGCTCGACGGCCGTGACCTTGGCGACCGGCAGGCCCGGCGGGTAGACGCCGTCCATGCCCGAGGTCGCCATCAGATCACCGACCTTCACATCGGCATTGGCAGCCAGGAAGCGCAGCTCCATCGCCGTGCCATCGCTGCTGCCGAAGGCGGCGCTGCGGGCCTGGGTGCGTGTGTTGAGCACGGGAATCGCGGCATCCTTGTCGGTCAAGAGCGTGACTTCGGACGAGAGGTTGTAAACCCGCGTGACCTGGCCCAGCACGCCGGCATCGTTGATCACGGGCGAACCGGGCTGGATGCCGTCATGGCTGCCACGGTCGATCACGACGCGGCGTGAGTACGGGTCCGGCGCTTCGTAAAGCACCTCGGCGGCGATCGACTTGACGGTCAGCGCGGGGCGCAAATTGAGCAAAGCACGCAGGCGCGCATTCTCGGTCTCGAGCTGGTTGGCGCGCGAAAGCCTTTCGGCCTGCTGCGTCAATTGCAGGCGGGCCTGGTTCTCGGCCGCCATGGCGCGTTCGGTGCCGCGCAGATAGTCGCCCGCCGCATCCCAGCCATCGACGGGTGCCAGCAGCAGCTTTTGCACCGGATGCAGGGCTAACGCGATGGCGCTGCGCACCGGCATGGCGACCTTGAAGCGCGCATCGGCCACCATCAGGAGGATGGCGAAGGCGGCGCACAGCACCAGCTTGGTCAGGGCCGAGGTGCCTTGCTTGAAGAACGGTGGCGGTGTGCGATCCAGGGTGCCCAGTGGCATACAGGCAAGGCGTTAGCGTGTTTCAGATCGCCGGTCCGGCCGAAGCCGGCCGGTTGATTCGGATCACTCCGAGGTGAAGATCGATCCCAGGCGTTCCATGCGTTCCAGCGCCATGCCGCAACCGCGCACCACACAGGTCAGCGGGTCTTCGGCCACCAGCACCGGCAGGCCGGTTTCCTCGGCCAGGAGACGGTCCAGATCACGCAACAGGGCGCCGCCGCCGGTCAGCATCATGCCGCGCTCGGCGATGTCGGCGCCGAGTTCGGGCGGGGTTTGTTCGAGCGCGTTCTTCACGGCGCTGACGATCTGGTTCAGCGGATCGGTCAGGGCTTCGAGGATTTCGTTCGACGAGATCGTGAAGCTGCGCGGCACGCCTTCTGCGAGGTTGCGGCCCTTGACCTCCATCTCCTTGACCTCGGAGCCGGGGAAGGCGGAGCCGATGTTCTTCTTGATCGCCTCGGCCGTCGGCTCGCCGATCAACATGCCGTAGTTGCGGCGGATGTAGTTGATGATGGCCTCGTCGAACTTGTCGCCGCCGACGCGGACCGAGCCCTTGTAGACCATGCCGCCCAGCGAGATCACGCCGACCTCGGTGGTGCCGCCGCCGATGTCGACCACCATCGAGCCCGAGGCTTCCGAGACTGGCAGGCCGGCACCGATCGCGGCGGCCATCGGCTCCTCGATCAGGTAGACCTCGCGAGCACCGGCGCCGAGGGCCGATTCACGGATGGCGCGGCGCTCGACCTGGGTCGAACCGCAGGGCACGCAGATGATGATGCGCGGGCTCGGGCGCAGCATCTTGCTGTCGTGGACCATCTTGATGAATTGCTTGAGCATCTGCTCGGTGACGGTGAAGTCGGCAATAACGCCGTCCTTCATCGGGCGGATGGCCTCGATATTGCCGGGCACCTTGCCCAGCATGGCCTTAGCTTCGGTGCCGACCGCCTGGATGGTCTTCTTGCCGTTGGGGCCGCCTTCGTGGCGGATGGCCACGACCGAGGGCTCGTCAAGGACGATGCCCTTGCCGCGGACGTAGATGAGGGTGTTGGCGGTGCCGAGGTCGATGGCGAGGTCGGTCGAGATGTAGCGGCGCAGGGAGGCGAACATGGCTTGTGTTTGGGCAGCGTGACCGGTCGCGAAATGTGGCGGCTGGTTGGGGGTGTTCTTTGTGGGTTTATGCGAGACGAGGCTGCAGCGCAGCCCCGTCCCGAAATAAGCGGAGATAATAACCGAACACCCCCACTTTTCCCTGCATGGCTACTGCATTTTGCAGCGGTCACTGCGCGATTTTTGAGTCCCAATTCCTCATGGCCCTGACCCCCGACGACGTGAGCCGCATCGCCCATCTGGCGCGGCTCGAATTGCAGGACGCTGAAAGCCAGGCCCTGCTGCCGCAACTCAACGATTTCTTCAAGATCGTCGAGCAGATGAGTGCCGTTGACACCAGCGGCGTGGAACCTCTCTTCACGCCGCTCTCCGCCGTGCGTGAAGTGGCCCTGCGTCTGCGCGAGGACGCCGTTAGCGAAAGCAATCAGCGCGAGCTCAACCAGCTGAGTGCGCCGGCCGTCGAGGACGGTCTTTTCCTCGTGCCGAAGGTGATCGAATGAGCAAGGCTTTACATGAATTCGGCGTGATGGAGTTGTCCCGCGCCCTGGCCGCCAAGACGGTCTCGAGCCTCGAAGTCACGCAACATCTGCTTGCAGGTGTTGCATCCGATCAGCTGGGTACTTTCCTGCATGTGGACACCGAAGGCGCTCAGGCTGCGGCGACGCAGGCTGATGCACGCCGTGCGGCAGGTGAATCCGGCGCGCTGCTCGGCATCCCGATGGCGCACAAGGACATCTTCGTGACGCGCGGCATGCCGACCACGGCCGGCTCCAAGATCCTGGCCGGCTACCAGAGCCCTTTCGATGCGACCGTGGTGGCGCGCCTGCAGGCGGCCGGCACCGTCTCGCTGGGCAAGCTCAACTGCGATGAATTCGCGATGGGTTCGGCCAACGAGAACTCGGCCTACCACCGGGTGGCCAACCCCTGGGACCGCAGCCGCGTGCCCGGTGGTTCCTCGGGCGGTTCGGCGGCGGCCGTGGCGGCTCGCCTGGTGCCTGCTTCGACCGGCACCGACACCGGCGGCTCGATCCGTCAGCCCGCCAGCTTCACCGGCATCACCGGGATCAAGCCGACGTATGGCGTGTGCTCGCGCTACGGCATGATCGCCTTCGCTTCTAGCCTCGACCAGGCCGGCCCGATGGCCCGTTCAGCCGAGGATTGCGCGCTGCTGCTGTCGGCCATGAGCGGCTTCGATGAGCGCGATGCCACGAGCGTCGAGCAGCCGCCGCAGGACTTCCATGCGCAGATGCTGCAAGCGCGCGATGGGGCGACTGCCGCACAGCCACTCAAGGGCTTGCGTGTTGGCGTGGCGGCGGAGTTCTTCCCCGCAGGCTTGTCGGCCGACGTCAACAAGGCCGTGCGTGAGGGCCTGGCCCAGCTCGAAAAGCTCGGCGCCACGCTGGTCGACGTGAGCCTGCCGCGCACCGAGCTGGCGATTCCGGTGTACTACATCATTGCCCCGGCCGAGGCCAGCTCGAACCTCTCGCGCTTTGACGGCGTGAAGTTTGGCCATCGTGCGGCCCAGTACACCGACCTGCTCGACATGTACAAGAAGACGCGGGCCGAGGGCTTCGGCCCCGAGGTCAAGCGCCGGATCATGATCGGCACCTATGTGCTCTCGCACGGCTATTACGACGCCTACTATCTGCAAGCGCAGAAGCTGCGCCGCATGATTGCCGACGACTTCCAGCAGGCTTTTGCGCATTGCGACGTGATCGCCGGCCCGGTGGCGCCGACGGTGGCCTGGAAGCAGGGCGAAGGCTCGGACGATCCGGTCAAGGCCTACCTCGCCGACATCTTCACGCTGCCCGGTTCGCTGGCCGGCCTGCCCGGCATGAGCGTGCCGGTGGGCTTCGGCGAGGGCAACATGCCCGTCGGCTTGCAGCTGATCGGCAACTACTTCAAGGAAGGGCAGTTGCTGCACACCGCGCACGCCCTGCAACAGGCGACCGACTGGCATCTCCAGGCGCCGGGCGCTCAGGGTAAATAACGCGTTATGACGACTCCCAAACTCATCCGTGGCTACGAGGTCGTGATCGGCCTGGAGAACCACGTCCAGCTGTCCACCGCCTCGAAGATCTTCAGCGGCTCCTCGACGGCCTTCGGCGCCGAGCCCAACACCCAGGCTTCGGCCGTTGATCTGGCGCTGCCCGGCACATTGCCGGTGCTCAACCGCGGCGCGGTTGAACGGGCCATCCGCTTCGGCCTGGCCGTCGGTGCCAAGGTGGCGCCGCAGTCGATCTTCGCGCGCAAGAACTACTTCTACCCGGACCTGCCCAAGGGCTACCAGATCAGCCAGTTCGAAATCCCGGTGGTGCAGGGCGGCGAGGTCAGCTTCTTCGTCGGCGAGAAAAAGCATGTGGTCAAGCTGACGCGTGCCCATCTGGAAGAAGACGCGGGCAAGAGCCTGCATGAAGATTACCAAGGCCAGAGCGGGATCGACCTGAACCGCGCCGGCACGCCGCTGCTGGAGATCGTTTCCGAGCCCGACATGCGCTCCGGCGCCGAGGCGTGCGAGTACGCCAAGACGCTGCACGCGCTCGTGATGTGGCTGGGCATCTGCGACGGCAATATGCAGGAAGGCTCGTTCCGCTGCGACGTGAACGTGTCGGTGCGCAAGCCCGGCGAGCCTTACGGCACGCGCCGCGAGATCAAGAACCTCAACAGCTTCCGCAACCTGATCCAGGCGGTGGATTTCGAGGTGCACTGGCAGATCGATCGTCTCGAAGACGGCTTGAAGATCCAGCAGGCCACCGTGCTGTTCAACCCCGACACGGGCGAGACCCGCGCGATGCGCAGCAAGGAAGATTCGGCCGACTACCGCTACTTCCCTGATCCCGATCTGCCGCCGCTGGTGATCGCGCCCGAATGGGTCGAGCGCGTGCGCAGCGAGATGCCCGAGCTGCCGGCCGTGATGGCCGCGCGCTTCGAGAGCGTGGACGGTCTGCCCGCCTACGACGCTTCGATGATGACCGCGAGCCTGGGCACCGCGCGCTACTACGAAGCGGCGCGCGAGGCCTGCCAGGCGCCGAAGCTTGTCGCCAACTGGGTGATGGGTGAGATCTCGCGCCGGCTCAACGCTGAAGAACGTGCGATCGAGGAGGCGCCCGTGGCGCCCACGACGCTGGCCGCGCTGATCGCGCGCATCCAGGACGGCACGATCTCGAACAACGCGGCGAAGCAGGTCTTCGAGGCGCTGTGGAGCGGCGAGGCTCAGAACGTGGACGCCATCATTGAAGCCAAGGGCCTCAAGCAGATGAGCGACACCGGCGAGCTCGAACGCATCCTCGACGAGGTGCTGGCCGCCAACCCGAAGTCGGTCGACGAATACCGCGCCGGCAAGGACAAGGCCTTCAACGCGCTCGTCGGTCAGGCCATGAAGGCGAGCAAGGGCAAGGCCAATCCGACGGCGGTGAATGAGCTGCTGAAGAAAAAGCTCGACGCGTCCTGATCAGGCTCGTTCAGCGGTCATCGGCTTCGGGCGGGAGACTGCCCGGTGCCGCGCCGTTCCAGAGCTTGCGCAGCCGCGCCAGCTCGCGGTCGAAGCGGCCGTTGATGCGCACCAGTTCCGCCTTCTGGTTCTCGATCAGCTGCTGCTGCGCCTCGGACGAAGCATCGTTCGCGTCGAGCTGTTGCTTGAGCTTGGAAGGCATGGGCTTGCCGGCATAGAACTGCGCTTCTTCCATCAAGGGCTTGCGCTCGGCGGCGAGATCCTTCAGCCGCTGTTCGGACACCCTCATGGACTTGTTCACATCGTCCAGCGCTTCGGAGCGGGCGCGCTTGTGGGCGGCCTCGTTGGGGAAGCGCTGCATCAGGTTGCGATCACGCCGCACGACATCAGCCTGCGCCGCTCGGGCCGCGGCGGCCTTGCGGTCATTGGCTTCCTTGGCCGCGCGCTCCTCGGGCGAGAGGAAGGGCGGCAGGATCGTGCGCAGCGAACCGTCGGCATTGAGCACACGTTGCTCGCGGGCCGAGCAATCGGCGATCGGTCGGTCCGAGGTCAGCTTGCGCCCGTCCGGCGCGGTGCAGGTGTAGATCGCGCGGCCCGAGTCGGCCGAGTTATCCGCGGCGTGCGCAAGCGATGGAACTGCCGACAGGGCTGCCAAGCCCGACATCAACAACAAACAAGAAACTGCTGCAAGAGTGCGCATCAGACCCCGTAACGATCGCGATAGGCCTGCACGGCGGCTTCGTACGCCGTCACGCCTGGGTTGCTGGTAGTTTGCAGATAGTGCAACAAGTCCGCGAGTCCCGCAATCGAGACCACCGGCAGCTGCAGCTGCTGCGTAACGTACTGCACGGCAGACCAGGGCTGATCGACCCCGTTTTCAGCCGCTTTTTCCTGGCGATCCAGGGCGATGGACACGCCGCAAGGCGTGGCACCGGCCGCGCGGATCATCGAGATGGACTCGCGCACCGAGGTGCCGGCCGAGATCACATCGTCGATGATCAGCACGCGGCCCTGCACCTTGGCGCCGACGAGCGTGCCGCCTTCGCCGTGATCCTTGGCTTCCTTGCGGTTGTAGGCGAAAGGCTTGTTGTGCCCGAGGCGCGCAAGCGCGATCGACACCGCTGCGGCTAGCGTGATGCCCTTGTAGGCGGGGCCGAAGATCATGTCGAACTGCAGGCCTGAGGCCAGCAGCGACTGCGCGTAAAACTGCGCCAGACGATCGAGCTTGGCGCCGTCATCGAACAGGCCGGCATTGAAGAAATACGGGCTCAGGCGCCCCGCCTTGGTCTTGAATTCGCCAAAGCGCAGCACGCCGGCCTCCACGGCAAAACTGACGAAGTCCTGGGCAATGGCGCTGGGGGCGGCTGAACTCATGATTCGCGGGATTGTATGGGCGTAAAAAAGGCCCGTCGCGTTTCAGCGCACGGGCCCTCACAAGGGTTGACGGCGGTGGGTTTAGAAGATCGCCTTGAACTGGACGCCGTAGGTGCGGGGGTCGTTGATGAAACCGGTCAGGTTGTTGAAGTCGATGGCGCCCGTCGTCTGAATCTTGTTGGTGATGTTGCGGACGTAGGCGGCCAACTCGTACTTGCCGTTGTTCCAGATGTAGCCGCCACGCAGGCCGCCTTCGGTCAGTGGCTTGCCGGTGAACTCGATCGACTGGTACAGGAAGAAGTTGACCTTGCTGCGGTAGGTCCAGTCGGTGTAGACGTAGAGCTCGCTCCCGTCGGCCTGCGGGAAGCCGTAGCGCAGGTTGAAGTTGCCGACGTACTTCGGCGCGTTCGGCAGCGGGTTGCCATCGATGTGATACGCCCCGGCCACGCCAGGATTGAGCATCGTGCAGACCGTGCCGCCCAGGCCGCAGCCGGCCACCGTCAGGTTGGGATCCTTGATCTTGGTGTCGTTGAGCGATCCCGACAGGTGCACCATCAAGTTGTCCAGGGGCAGCAGGTCGAGGTTGAGCTCCAGACCACGACCGGTCACCTTCTTGGCGCTCTTGACGGTGTTGCTGTTCGAGCCGCCGCCGACTTCCGTCAGTTGCAGGTCCTTCACGTCATAACTGAACACATCGGCGGACAGTCGGGCGCGGCGTTCCCAGAAGTCGCTCTTGATGCCGATCTCATAAGAGGTCAGCGTCTCGGGCGATGCCGTGACCATGCCACCAGCGAATGCTTCATTCAGGCCCGCAGGAAGAATGGCGGAGGCGCGGAAGCCCGTGCCGACCTTTGCGTAGACGTTCGTGTTGCGATCGAGCGCATAGACGGCCGAGGTGTCCCAGGTCCACTTTGAATCGTCGGTGCTCGCGCCTGAGCCATTGGAGTTGTTCAGCGTGCCGATGACGGCCGTGCTGTTCAGGGACTTCTTGTCCTTGGTGATGCGCGCGCCGGCCGTGAGCTTCAGCGCAGAGGTCACCTGATAGCCGATGGAGCCGAACGCCGCGTAGGCACGGTTGGTCTGGTGCGTCTCTTCCTGGCAGATCTGCGCGCCGCAGCTCAAGTAGTCCAGTGCTTCCCAGGTGTAGCGCTCGTCAAAGGCGAACAGGCCGGCCTGCCAGCTCAAGGGGCCGGAAGACTTCGATTCGAGACGAACTTCCTGGGTCAGCTGACGGTGACCGTGCAGCGCATCCGAGGTCTCGACCGGGAAAGGAATCAAACCCGGGCCCGAGACTGGCAAGAAGGCGGCGCCATAGCCGCCGTCCACATCACCGCGAGAGAACGGCTTGACGGTCTCGATGCCGGTGATCGAGTAGATGTCGAAATCGGCCAGCGACCATTTCAGGCGCGCGCTGCCGCCGGTGGCCGTCACGTTCTGCTCGTTCTTGCCGTCGAAGGCGACCTTCTTCGGATCGAAGCCCGGCACCAGATCGTTCGTGCCCTTCTGGATGATGTTGGCGCGGAACAGGCGCGGGCTGCCGTTCAGATCCCGGTGGTGGATGTTGAACAGCGCGCTGAAATCGCTGCTCTTGTAGAGCGCTTGCAGGCGCAGGGCCACGTCGTTGTAGCCCTCGGTCTTCGGGGTCAGCGCGTTGGCGTAGGTGTTGTCCACCCAGTCGCCGCGATGCTGATCCTGCACCGACACGCGCACGGCCCAGTCGCCGTTCAGCGCCACATTGGCGGCGCCTTCAAAGCTGTACGTGTTGAAGTTGCCGACGCCGATGTTGACGTACGCATCTTGATGCTGCGAGGGCGCCACCGAGTCAAACTTCACCACGCCGGCCGGCGTGTTGCGGCCGAACAGCGTGCCTTGCGGGCCGGCGATCACTTCCACCGCCTTCACGTCGAAGACCGGGAAGCCCTTCAGGATCGGGTTCTCCTGCACCACGTCGTCATAAACGAGCGAGACGGGCTGCGAGGCGTTCAGGTGGAAGTCGGTGTTGCCGTAGCCGCGGATATAGAAACGCGGGAAGGCGCGGCCGAACGAGGATTCGATGTTCAGGCTGGGCAGGCGGCCCGACAGCATGCGCACGTCCTCGCCGCTGGCGTTGAGCGCGTCGAGCGCGTCGCCGCTGATGGTCGACACGGCGGTCGGCACATCCTTGATGTTTTCTGCGCGGCGCTGGGCAGTGACCACCACGGTTTCGAGCTTGTTCTTTTCAGACGCTGGTGCGTCCTGGGCCAGGGCCGGCCAAGCCGACACGGCGGCCGTGACGGCGAGAGCGAGATGCAGGGGTTTGAACTTGTCGTTCATGCTGGTCCTCGGTTAAAAATTCGGTACAAACCCGAAATTCTGCCCATCAATGTGATGGCGTTTGAATTCCAGGTTAGCGATCGTTAAGTTTTTGAGACAACTGTTGTCCTGAGCCGACGCTGCGATACTGCCGCCCGCCGCCGACCTCCTCCACGACACCCACCCGACTCACGCCATGCGCCTCATTACCGCCAATCTCAACGGCATCCGTTCCGCCGCCAACAAGGGCTTCTTTGACTGGCTGCCGCAGCAGGAGGCCGACGCCGTCGGCGTGCAGGAGGTCAAGGCTCAGCACGAGGATGTGGTTAGCAAGTTTGATGCCTCTGGCCACCTGAGCGGCCATTTCCACTACGCCGAGAAGAAGGGTTACTCGGGTGTGGGCCTCTACACGCGTGAGCAAGCCAGTGATGTGATCGTCGGCATGGGCGTGCCCGAGTTCGATGCCGAGGGCCGCTGGATCGAGAAGCGCTTTGACAAGCCCGGCCGCAAGCTCAGCCTGATCAGCTGTTACTTCCCGAGCGGCTCCAGCGGCGAGGAGCGCCAGCAAGCCAAGTTCCGCTTCCTCGCGGCGATGGCGCCCAAGCTCGCCGCGTTGAAGGCCGAGCGCGAGTTCATCCTGGTGGGCGACATCAACATCGCGCACAAGGAGATCGATCTGAAGAACTGGAAGGGCAACCTCAAGAACTCAGGCTTCCTGCCTGAGGAGCGCGCCTGGCTCACCACGCTGTTCGGCGATGGCGGCCTGGTCGACGTGTTCCGCACGCTCAACGACAAGGCCGAGCAATACACCTGGTGGAGCAACCGCGGCCAGGCCTACGCGAAGAACGTGGGCTGGCGCCTGGACTATCACTTCGCGACGCCCAAGCTCGCGGCGCTGGCCAAGCGCGAGGCGATCTACATCGAGAAGAAGTTCAGCGACCATGCGCCGCTGACGATCGATTACGACTTCTCGCTGTAGTCCGACCGAGCCGACGCTGACGCCGCCTCAAGCTCTGCTTCAGTTGCAAGCTTGCAGTTGCGCGCAGGCCTTGCGCCAGTCCTGCGCGTCCTTCAGCCCCCGCAGATCACGGTTGGGGCCGATCACGAAGCGCAAATCCTCGAGCCGCTGCGGCCGGTATTGCGGCGAACTGAGATCGCGTGCCTCATCCTGGCCAGGGAAGCCGATGCCCATCAGCGAGGCCATCGTGTAGAACACATCGTCTTGCGTGCTGACCTCGTCTCGGTGCACCTGCAGCGCCTGCCATTGCGCGGCATGCGCGGTCTTGAACTCGGCATTGGCCCAGAGCAGCAGAGGCACGCGCAGTTCACTCACATGGAACTGGGCGAAGCCGTGGGTCGAAGCGTTCTCGCTCAGCGGCAGCGCCTCGCCGTGATCGGGGATGTAGGTGACGGTGACCTTGCCGGGCAGGCGCGAAGCGCGCTCGATGATCTCGCCGAGCAAGGCGTCGGTATGCAGGATCGTGTCGTCGTAGAGGTCGGTATAGAACTGCTTGGCCGCGTTCTGCTTGAGCGCTTGCCGCACGGCCTCGCGGCCCATGCCGGTGAACACGAAACCGTTGTCGGGCAGGCGCTGTGAGTAGTCCCAGTGGCTGCCGTAGGTGTGCATCACGATGAACTTTCGGGCCGGCTTCGCGCGCAGCAGCGCATCGAGCGGCGGCAGCATCAGGTCGTCGGGGATGGCTTGCAGATCGCCCAAGGTGACGGCGTCCGAGGCCTGTCGCCAGACATCGGGCCGCGGATGGAAGAGCTTGTAGATCCAGAGCTCCTGGTTCGTGATCAGAGCGGTGCTGTAGCCCGCCTCCTTGGCCAGGTCGATCAGGTTGCCGCCGTAACCCTCGGGCGAGTAGTGGCGCGGCGCGGTGCCCGTCATCAGCATCGGCACCGCCAGCATGGTCAGGTTGCCGGTCGAGAACATGTGGCCATAGCTGATCAGGCCGTCGACTTTCTCCAGATGCGGCGTGGTCTGGCGTTCATAGCCGAGCAGATGGAAATGATCGGCGCGCGCCGATTCGCCGATCACGAGGATGTGGGTCTCTGCGCCATCCTGCGCGGACAGCTGTCGCGCGCCGAAGGGCGGCCGCGCCTTGAAAAAGCCCCAGGCCTCGGCATTGCCTTCCAGCCCGCCGACCAGGCTGATCGCACCGCCAAAGGGATAGCTCAGCGTCAGGTAGGCACTGAGGTTCTCGCCCACGTCGAGCACCAGGCCTTGCCCGGAGCGCGTCGGCATCAGCAGGCTGGCGGCCAGCAGCGGAAGCGCGGCCCAGACCACGGCGCGCTTCAGCCGGGCCGGCAGCGCGAGTTTGCCAAGCGCCAGCGAAAGCACCAGGTACAGCAGCAGGGCCGCGCACCAGGCGATGAGCCAGGGCTGCAGGCCGAAGGCATCGGCAAAGCTCCAGGCCTCGTGCCAGGAGCTCGTCAGCGCCACGGCAAATGCGCCCTCGCCGGGCGGCGCGTCGAACTTCAGCACATAGGCGATGAAGGCCGGCGCTGCGCCGAGCAGCGGCAAGTGCCAGAGGAAGAAAGCGCGCCAGGTGCGCGTCAACAGCAGCACCAGCGCCAGCGTCAGCAGCGACAGCAACAGCGCGAACGGCGGCGCCCAGGGCGCCAGCGGGATCGCCGGCCCGGCGAACGCCAGCACCACGGGCGGCGCGATCAGCAGGGCCAGATTGAAGGCCAGCATCAAGCGGCCATATCGAGGGCTTCGGTCGGGTCGAGGGAGGGTCACGACCATGCTCAATACGGCCGGATCGTCTGGCCCAGCGTCTGCTCCGGGTAGTAGCGCTGGAAGGCGCGCCAGGTTGCGCCGGATTGGCCCAGGTGGTGCAGCCATTGCCGCAACTGTTGGCGATCAGCCTCGCTGAGCGAGGACTTCTTCGAGATGTAGACGCCGCTGTCGCCCCAGGGCAGCTCGTCGACCGACTGGTAGTGGAGCTGGTCGACCTGCGCGCTGTACTTGCTGTCGGCCCGCATCGCGCCGGTCAGCACGGTCGGCGTCAGGATGGTCAGCTCGGCCATGTCGGCTTCAAGGCTGCGGATCACGGAGATCGGGTCGGTCGACCACAACAGCCGGCCTTGCGCCTCCAGCACCTTGATCAGCGCGAGATAGGCATTGCCGTAGTCGTAGCCCCGCACGAGGACCACGCGCAACTCATGGCGCTTCAGCAGCTCCGTGATGCTGTGCAGCTCGTTCGGCAGCGCGTGCAGCGAGACGAACATCACGCGGCTCTTGATCAGCGGGATGAACTCACCCGACTGATCGCGCCTTGGCGAGCGCCGCGCGGGCACCAGCAGATCAGCCTGGCCGTTCTCGAACAAGTATTCCTGACGGGCGCGCGGCACCAGCGTGAAGTTCATCTCGCAGCCGGGTTCCTCGGCCAGATTGCGCAGCAGCTCGGGATAGATGCCGCCCACCTTGCCGTCGGTCGCCGTCACGGCCAGGCCGATCGGCGCCACGGGCACTTCCAGCACGCGAGAGCAATGTGACCAGGCCAGTCCGGGCAACCCTGCCAGGACGAGACTCGCAAGCCAGCTCAGTCGCCGCATGGTTTCAGGTCGCGCCGATCAGCCCGGAAATGCGCTCTTCGCTCAAGCGCATCGGCATGGCATGGGGTGGCAGCAGCGCCACAACGGCGTGGCTGTCGAGGGCGCTGTCTCGCACGACCGGGGTCATGCGCGGTTCGCCGGCGGCATTGGTCAGCGCGGCCACCAGCGGATGGTGGGCCTTGTTGCCATTGCGCACGACCAGGCCCAGCTCGCCCGAGGCCAGCTTGACCAGGCTGCCGGGCGGAAACACGCCGAAGGCCTTGATCAGGGCGTTGGCCAGCGGGCTGGCATCGGCCATCTGGTGCAGTTCACGGCCGGCTTGTTGCGCGCTCATGGCGGGGCGGCTGGCGCGGGCTGACAAGCGCGCGGTGTAGACATCGGCAAAGCGCAGCATCTCGGCCAGCTCGCAGATGTCGCTGAGGCCCTTCGGGTAGCCCGAGCCATCGGGCAGCTCGTGGTGCTGGGCCACGGCTTCAAGCCAGTCGGCATCTTGAATCCCGGCATCGCTGAGCATTTCCGCACTGCGGGTCGGATGGGCCTGGATCTGTTCGCGCTGCTTGGTCGTGAGCGGTGAGACTTGCGTCGCCAACCGCCCCTGCAGGTCGAGCATGCCGAGGTTCATGGTCATCGCAGCCTGGAAAGCCAGACGCTGCGAGGTCGGGTCCCAGCCGAGCGAACGTGCGGCCGAATAGCAGGCGGTGGCGGCATGGACGGAATGGGAGACGCCGTAATGGCCCGAGCTCGATTCCGGCTGGCGAACAATCTGCGCCAGGGCGACATCGGGCGCGCTGTCAATCAGGCTCAGCAGCAGCGTGGTGGCGCTGCGCAGCGAGGCGGCCAGTTCCGGGATCTCGGCGCTCAAGGCGCGTCGGACATCTTGCGTGGTGCGTTCCCAATCGGCGGGCAGGCGCGCCAGACGCAGCGCCGGATCCTCGCGGCGGACCGGTTGCACCGCCGCCAGCAGCTCATCGGCCTCGACCAGGGCGCCGCGCTGGAACAGATCCGACAACTGTTCGTCGTCATGAATGATCTGCCCCTTCGCCAGCAGCAGCATGCGGTTGTTGTCTCGCACGCTGAAGGGCAAGGGCTGGCCGAGCACGACACGATCCTTGACCGAGTTGAGGGAACAGACGCGCATGGACTCCCGGGGCTTTCTTATATTTATATATTTGGCGGGCGACTTTACCGCGACTCGGTTTCAGCGGCGTGTGCGGGGCTTCCGGGGTGACAGGCACACGCCTCACCCCGCGCCGCCGCGACCAGCTCTTCGAGGATGCCACAGCTGTGATGGGCATGATCGGCGTCGCAATGACTTTTCAGCGCCACCAGTTGCTGCTCCAGCGCCTTCATGCTGGCCAGCCGGGCTCGCACCTTGCTCAGTTGCGCGTCCACCAGCCCGTCCACCTCGGCCAGCCGGGCCGCGTCATGCGTGCTCAGGCTCGCCATCAGCTTGGCGATATCGGCCAGCGAGATGTCCAGCGCGCGGCAATGGCGGATGAAGGCCAGGTTTTCGAGCTGCTGCTGGCCATAGTGCCGGTAGCCATTGCTGCTGCGCGCGGGCGCGGGCAGCAAGCCGCTCTTCTCGTAGAAGCGGATGGTTTCGATGTCCACGCCCGTGGCCTGGCTGAGTTCGCCGATGCGCATAAGGCCTATTGTCGCTTGACTCTGGAGCAACTACAGGGATTGCAATGGCGCCATGTCGTCCCATGCGCATCACCATCCTCCTCATTCCCACGATCACGGCCACGAGGGCTGCGGTCACGGCCATCACCACGCCGATCACCACCCGCATGAAGCGCCCGCGGCGGCCGAGCCGATGGCGAAGCTTGCAGCAGGTGCGCAGCGCAGCCGTTTCTTCATTGCCGGCATGGATTGCCCCACCGAGGAAACCTTGTTGCGCAAGGCGCTCGGCGGGGTGGCGGGTGTCGAGGCCCTGCATTTCGACCTGATCGGCCGCACGCTCAGTGTCGACCACCGGCTGAACGACACGGCACCGCTGCTTCGTGCGGTTAGCGGTGCGGGCATGCAGGCGCAGCCGCTGGAAAGCGACGAAACGCCCGTCCTGCCGCCCGCCGTGCCCGCGGCCCTGCGCTGGCGCATGGGGCTGGCCGGCGCGGCGGCGATTGGCGCTGAACTGACCAGTTATCTCGGCGGCAGCTCCGTCCTGGTGATCGCGCTGGCTGCGATCACCGTCCTGCTCGGCGGCCTGCCCACTTTGCGCAAGGGCTGGGTCGCCCTGCGCAACTTCGCGCTCAACATCCACCTGCTGATGAGCCTGGCCGTGATCGGCGCGCTGGCGCTGGGGCAGTATCCCGAGGCGGCGATGGTGGTCTTCCTCTTTGGCCTGGCCGAGATGATCGAGGCGCTGAGCCTCGACCGTGCCCGGCGCGCCATCCGCGCGCTGAGCGAGCTGGCGCCCGAGCAGACGCAGGCTTTCATCGACGGCGAATGGCGGACCGTGCCGGTTGAAGGCCTGGCGGTCGGCGCGCTCTTGCGCGTGCGGCCCGGCGAGCGGCTGGCGCTCGATGGCGTGGTCGAAGCCGGCAGCTCGAGCGTCAACGAGGCCGCGCTGACCGGCGAAAGCATGCCCGTCGCCAAGACGATGGGCGATGCGCTCAGCGCGGGCAGCATCAACGGCGCGGGTGCGCTTGACTATCGCGTGACGGCGGCGCGCGGCCACACGCTGCTCGACCGGATCGCCAATGCCGTGCAGGAGGCCCAAGGCCAGCGCGCGCCGATGCAGACGCTGGTCGAGCGCTTTGCCAAGGTCTACACGCCGATGATCGTGGTCAGTGCGGTCCTGCTGGCCGTGCTGATGCCCTTGCTGGGCGGCCAGCCTTTCATGCCCTGGGTTTACCGCGCGCTGATCCTGCTCGTGATCGCGTGCCCCTGCGCACTCGTGATCGCCACGCCGGTCACGGTGGTCAGCGGCCTCGCGGCGGCGGCGCGGCGCGGCATGCTGATCAAAGGTGGCCTATACCTGGAGCAGGCGCGCCAGCTCAAGATGATCGCGCTGGACAAGACCGGCACCGTGACCGAGGGCCGGCCGGTGCTGACCGAGGTCTTGCCCGAGGGTGATGTCGGGTGCGAAGAGGCGCTGCATCTGGCGGCCAGCCTCGCCGCCTTGTCTCGGCATCCGGTCTCGGCGGCCATCCGCGCGGCGCAGCCCGGCGATGTGCTCGTGGTCGATGGCTTCAGCGAGCAGGCCGGCCAGGGCGTGCGCGGCCGCATCGACGGCATGCTCTACACGCTGGAGCGCGCCGAGCATCCGGAGCTCGAACAGCGCGGTTGCAGCGTCGTGGTGTTGACGCGCGAAGGCCAGCCGCTCGCCCACTTCGGCGTGGCGGACCGACTGCGCGAACACAGCGTCGAGGCCGTAGGCGCGCTGCGCAAGCTCGGCCTGCGTGTCGTGCTGCTCAGCGGTGACAACCAGGCGACCGTGGCCGCCGCGGGCGCTCAACTGAGCCTTGAAGCCGCCGATGCGCGAGGGCGCTTGCGGCCCGAGGACAAGCTGAATGCGATCGCCGAGCTGCGCAAGAACGGCCCGGTCGCGATGGTCGGCGATGGCGTCAACGACGCGCCCGCCCTGGCCCGCGCCGACATCGGCATCGCGATGGGCGCCGGCGGTACGGCCGTGGCGCTGGAGACGGCCGATGTGGCGCTGATGCAGGACGATCTGCGTCGCCTGCCCGAGCTGATCCAGGTCTCGCGCCGCACGGCCAAGGTGCTCGGCCAGAACGTGGCGCTGGCTTTGGGCCTCAAGTTCGCTGTGCTCGCGCTCACGATGACGGGCCACGGCTCGCTGTGGCTGGCGGTGCTGGCCGATGCTGGCGCGAGCCTGCTGGTGGTGCTCAACGGCCTGCGCATGCTGGGGTGGAAACCCGAGTAAGAGCGCCTCAGCGCTGCGGCGACAATTCCGGACCGCCCCGTTATCGACAGGGCGGTTTTGTTTTTGTCGATCAAGACATCACGGAGAGTCGTTTTGAGCAGCAGCACCCCAGCCCAGCCAGGCCAACCAGGCCAGCAAGCCCACACCATTCTTGGCCACCCGGACGCCCTGTTCGTCCTGTTCTTCACGGAGATGTGGGAGCGCTTCTCCTACTACGGCATGCGCGGGCTGCTGACGCTGTTCCTGGTCTCGAGCTACGCCAAGGGCGGCTGGGGCTGGACGCGTGAGGACGCCGGCGCGCTCTACGGCTGGTACACGCTGGTCGTGTACGCCACGCCGATCCTTGGCGGCTACCTGGCCGACCGCGTGTTCGGCATGCGCCGCTCGGTCGTGATCGGCGGCCTGATCATCGCGGCGGGGCACATCTCGCTGTTCATGGACACGGTGCCGAGCTTCTACCTGGGCCTCGGCCTGGTGTGTGCCGGCACGGGCCTGTTCAAGCCGAACATCTCGGCCATCGTCGGCCAGCTCTACGGCAAGGGCAACGAGAACGCCCGTGACGCCGGCTACACGCTGTTCTACATGGGCGTGAACGCGGGAGCCTTCTTCGGCATCCTGCTGTGCGGCTACATCGGCGAGAAGATCAGCTGGAACTACGGCTTCGGCCTGGCGGGCGTCTTCATGATCCTCGGCGCCTTGCAGTTCTGGCTGGGCCAGGGCATCTTCGGCGCCATCGGCGGCAAGCCTGCGGAGGGGCAAGCCGGCGAGGCCGCACCGGCGCAGCAGCGCGAGGCCGATGAAGCGCCCGCGCATGTCGTCGCCGACCGCCTCAAGGTCATCGCCGTGCTGTCCTTCTTCACGATCTTCTTCTGGTTCGCCTTCGAGCAGGCCGGCGGCTCCATGACCGTCTTCGCGGCCGATTACACCGACCGTGTTCTGGTCGGCACCGCGGGCTCCGTGTTCAACGCCATCAACAGCCTGATGACCCTGATTCCCGCTGC
Organism: Burkholderiaceae bacterium; assembly: GCA_036500605.1. Taxonomy (GTDB): domain Bacteria; phylum Pseudomonadota; class Gammaproteobacteria; order Burkholderiales; family Burkholderiaceae_C; genus JAFALK01. The sequence goes on along the minus strand of DASYBU010000014.1, from coordinate 210,315 downwards.
CATCCTGACCGGCCTGCTGGTCCAGCTCTGGCGCGGCGCGGGCAAGCGCTACCCGGTCTCGAACCTGTTGCTCAGTCTCGCGATGGCGCTGATCTGGGCGCTCACCTTGTGGATGCTGGGCCGTGAATTCGGGCTCGACCAGAGCGAGGTGCCCGCCACCTGGTTTGGCGTGCTGAACTCCTTCTTCCTGGTGATCCTCGCGCCGATGTTCTCGAAGATGTGGACCAAGTACTGGAACCCGACCGCGCCGGTCAAGTTCGGCACCGGCCTGATCCTGCTGGGCCTCGGTTTCGCGGCGCTGGCCTTTGGCGCGATGGGCATTGCGCCCGGCGCGCAGACCGCCAAGGTCAGCATGGTCTACCTGATCCTGGCCTACCTGCTGCACACGATGGGCGAGCTGTGCCTGTCACCGGTGGGGCTGTCGTACATCAGCAAACTGGCGCCGACGCGCTTCCTCGGCCTGATGTTCGGTCTCTGGTACCTGAACTCCAGCATCGGCAACAAGCTGGCCGGCATGATGAGCAGCTACATCGACCACATCTCGGCCGTCTACGGCATGGGCGGCTTCTTCCTGATCATCGGCCTGATCCCGATCGGCGCGGGCGTGCTGGCGATGCTGCTGAACTCGTGGATGGTGAAGCGGATGCACGGCATCCACTGAAAATTCCGCCGGCTCGAGGCTTCTGCACATTGCTTCACAAACAGTGTGTGAGAAGCGTCATCTCCTGGTTCATCAGGGGCCTTGCGCCAAGCTTGCGGTGGCATCATCGGCGCCTCCATGAAATGCCAGGGAGGCATCGTGAGACGAACCGATCCATTCAAGAGCCTGTTCAAAAGTCCTTTCAAAAGCTTGCTCCAAAGCCTGTCGGCAGCCGTTCTGCTTGCAGGGTTGGGTGCTGCGAGCGCAGCTCATGCCGGCAGCGCGGGCCAGCTCGCACCGATCGCCGATTTCTTCCGCAAGCCCTTGATCGGCAATCCGACGCTGTCGCCCGATGGCAAGCTGCTGGCGGCGATCACCACGCAAGGGGAGGGGCGCGGCCGCCTGGCTGTGATCGACCTCGCGGACCCGACGAAATCAAAGATTCTGGTCAGTGATCCGGACGCGGACATCACCAACCCGCGATGGGTCAATAACCATCGGCTCCTGTACTCCGTCGCACCAAACTTCAGTGGCGTGTTCACGAGCCATGGGCCAGGTTTGTGGGCCGTCGATGTGGACACGCCGGGTATCCGCACATTGATCAGCCCGAGCTGGAACAGTCACGGCCTTCGTACGGCTGCTCTTGACCGGACGCTGAGCGCGGACTGGCACCTGCAAGCCGTATTGCGTGACAACTCGGATGATGTGATCGTTGCGCAGCGCGGATACAGCAACGTTGGTGAATTCAGCCAAACGGCCATTGAGCGACTTGACACCCGCACGGGCCTGAGTAGCAAAGTCGTCAACGACTTTCCGCCCAATGCGCTAGGTTGGTGGTTGGATACTAACGGACACGTGCTGGCCGTCTCGACACTGGCCCGTGATAAGCGCAAGGTATTGATACCTGAAGGCAACGGCTGGACGGTGGTCAGCGAGAGCAACGCCTATACGGACGATAGCGGCCTTGCGCCGATGCGCGGCGACGGTCAGGGGCGTCTGTGGATGAAGGGCCCGGACCCCGAACATCAAACTGACGCCGACGTCCTGCAATGGTTGGATCTGAAGCATCCTGAAAAGGGCAACAAGGTTCTTTTGAATCTACCCGGCTATGACTTCGACGGTTCCCTGGTGCTTGAGCAGAAGAGCCAGCGCCTGATCGGCGTGAGATACGAAACCGATGCTCGCAGCACGCTGTGGCTCGACCCTTCGATGAAGGCGCTGCAAGCCGAGATCGACGCCAAGCTGCCGGGTACCGTGAACGAGATCTATTGCGAGGTCTGTCTGAATCAGGACATGGTGCTGGTGATCTCCAGCTCGGGCCAGCAGCCGCCCGTCTATTCCCGATACGAGCGTTCGAGCAAGACCGTGACGCTGCTTTTCCAGACCCGGCCCTGGGTGGATGCGAGCCAGCAAGGTCGACGCGAGTTCACGAGCTTCAAGGCGCGCGACGGCATGACGATCCCGGTGCTGGTCACTTTTCCGGCAGGCCCGCCGGCGAAGAAGCGGCCTGCGGTCGTGCTGGTGCGTCACGACCCCTGGTCGCGCAATGCGTTCTGGGCCTGGGAGCCGGATGCGCAATTTCTGGCTTCGCGTGGCTATGTCGTGATCGAGCCGGAGTTCCGCGGCAGCCGCGGCTACGGGAGTGGGTTGTTCCGGGCGGGCTTCAAGCAATGGGGGCTGACCATGCAGGACGACATATCGGATTCGATGGATTGGGCAGCCAAGAACGGGTGGATCGATGCCAAGCGCACCTGCATTGGTGGCTTCAGCTATGGTGGATACGCGGTCCTCATGGGGCTGGCCAAGGAGCCGGAGCGCTACCGTTGCGGCTTCGAATGGGGCGGTATCTCCGACATCAACCTGATGTACGACATCAACTGGACCGGGTTCACCGATGCCTACAAGACCTATGGCCTGCCGACGCTGGTGGGCGATCAGATCAAGGACCGCGCTCAGCTCAAGGCCACGTCGCCCATCGAGCAGGCGGCATACATCAACAAGCCGGTGCTGATGGCCTACGGTGGTGTCGACGGGCTTGTTCCCTACAAGTACGGCAAGGCCATGCAATCCGCGCTGGAGGAAGCCGGCAACCGGAACGTCGAATGGGTTTTCTACCCCGACGAAGGGCACGGCTGGTACAAGCTTGAGGACAACGTCGACTGGTGGGGCCGCGTCGAGCGCTTCCTCGCCAAGAACACGGCGCCTGCAGCCGCTCAGTAAGACGCTTCCAGCACGCGAAGGATCTCGCGCCCATAGGCTTCGAGCTTCTTCGCGCCGACGCCGCTGATGCCGGCCAGCTCGTCGAGCGAACCCGGTTGCTGGCGCGCCATCTCGGCCAGCGTGACGTTCTGGAAGATCACGTAGGCCGGCAGGCCATGTTCCTTGGCCACCTCGGCGCGCCAGGCCTTGAGCGATTCGAAGCGGGTCTGCGCGGCGTCGTCCAGATCGAGGGCTTCGGCGCTTGCGCGCTTGCTGCTGCTGCGAACGGCCTTGTCTTTCCGGCTTTTCTTCTCCGGGCCGCTGGAGACGCGCAGCAGCAGCTCCACCTCGCCCTTGAGCACGCTGCGCGCCGAATCGGCCAGCATCAGCGTGTGGAATTCGCCTTCGGTGAACACATGCCCTAACGAGATCAATTGACGGAGCACGGCGCGCCACTGCGCCTCGCTCAGGTCGGCGCCCACAGCCCAGGTCGAGAGCGTGTGGTGACCGTACTGCGTGACCTTGTCGGTGGTCTTGCCGCGCAGCACATCGATCAAGTGACCAGCACCAAAGCGCTGACCGCCGTTCTGGTGAAAACGGTAGATGCAGGAGAGCAGCTTGCGCGCGGCCTCGGTGGCGTTCCAGGTGGCCGGCGCATGCAGGCAGTTGTCGCAGTTTCCGCAAGGCTCGCTCGCCTCACCAAAGTACCCTAACAGCCGAACTCGACGGCAATCGGTGGCTTCGGCCAGCGCCAGCAGCGCGTCGAGCTTGCCGCGCTGGCCGCTCTTGAATTCTTCTTCGGCCGGGCTCTCATCAATCATGCGGCGCTGGTTGACCACATCGGCCAGGCCATAAGCCATCCAGGCATTGGCCGGCGCGCCGTCGCGACCGGCGCGGCCGGTTTCCTGGTAGTAGCTCTCGATGTTCTTGGGCAGATCGAGGTGGGCGACAAAGCGCACATCGGGCTTGTCGATGCCCATGCCGAAGGCGATGGTCGCGACCATCACGATGCCTTCTTCGCGCAGGAAGCGATCCTGGTGTCGCCTGCGCACGTCCACATCGAGGCCGGCGTGATAGGGCAGGGCGCGCAGGCCCTCGCCTTTCAACCACTCGGCGGTTTCCTCGACCTTCTTGCGGCTCTGGCAGTAGACGACGCCGGCATCGTCCTCATGCTCGTCGCGGATGAAGCGCAGCAACTGGTCGCGCGGCTTTTCCTTCTCGACGATGGTGTAGCGGATGTTGGGGCGGTCGAAGCTGCTGATGAAGATGCGAGCGTCTTCGAGCTTCAGGCGCTCGATGATGTCGGCGCGGGTCAGGTCGTCGGCGGTGGCGGTCAGCGCGATGCGCGGCACTTGCGGGTAACGCTCATGCAGCATGGACAGCGCCAGGTACTCGCTGCGGAAGTCATGGCCCCACTGGCTGACGCAATGCGCCTCGTCGATCGCGAACAGCGAGAGCAGGCCGCGTTCGTGCAAAGAATCGAGCTGGGCCTGGAAGCGCGGGTTCGTGATGCGTTCGGGCGCGGCGTAAAGCATCACCAGGCGCCCGCTCATCATCTCGCGCTCAACGTGCGCCGCTTCTTCGCTCGTCAGCGTGGAATTGAGGAAGGCCGCATGCACGCCGGCTTCTTCGAGCGCGCCGACCTGGTCGTGCATCAGCGCGATCAGCGGGCTCACCACGACGGTCACGCCGCGGCCGGCGCGGTGCCTCGCGATGGCCGGGATCTGGTAGCACAGGCTCTTGCCGCCGCCGGTGGGCATCAGCACCAGCGCATCGCCATCGGCGACGACGTGGTCAACGATCTGGCCCTGGGCGCCGCGGAAGGCGCCGTAGCCGAAGACTTCGTGGAGGATGCCGGCGGGCGCCGCAACAGAAGAAGAAAGCGTGGTGGACTCTTGCATGAAGTGGGCGATTGTCTCAGCCCGCTTCGATCTCCCGTTTAGGGCGTCGTCCGAACCCGTTTCAGCTGACGTTCAGCGCTTCTCGCCGTGCGCCGTGATCGAGCCCAGGCCCGCCGTCGAGCGGCTCACATCGGTGGGCTTGCCCCAGTAGTCGACATCGCCGATGCCCGAGATGCTGACCTTGATGCCGTCGACGACCCACAGCCGCGCGCTGCCGGCGCCGCTGATCGAGACATTGGCGCGGCCGGCCTTGAGGTTCTCCGCCTTGAGCTTGCCGGTGCCCGAAATCGTCATGCCGAGCTTGCCCACCTGGCCGGCCAGATCGCCATCGCCCGCGCCGGAAATCTCGAAGCGCAGCTCGCCCACATCGAGCGCGTCGGCGCGCACATTGCCGGCGCCGGAGACATGGATGTCGAGCCGATCGGACTTGATCGGCCCGTCCATCTTCAGATCGCTGGCGCCCGACAGCGTCAGCATGCGAAGCTGGCGCATCTGCACCGTGATCTGCAGGCGCTGGCTGCGCCAGAACTTCCAGCTGCCGGTCGGGTGCACGCTCAGGCGCTTGCCGTCGAGCGAAACCTCCACGCTTTGCTGCACGTCGTCGTCTCCGCGGATGAAAACCTGGTCGCGCTCGCCCTGGCTGATCGAGACCTGGGCCGAGCCGTCGATCTCGAGCCGGTCGAACGGACCGGGCGCGTAGGTCTTGCCGTCCTGCGCGTAGGCGCTGGTGAAGACACCGCTGAAGGCGCCGATCAGCGCCAGCGAAAGAATGAAGCGTTTCATATCGACTGCTCCCGCAACTTCTTGGACACCTCGCGGCTGGCGGTGATGCGCGTGCCGTCACGCATCAGCACCACCAGCTGCGAGTTCTCGTCCGGTGTCATGGACTCGATGAAATCAAGATTGGCGATGCAGCCGCGCTGCAGGCGCAGGAAGCGTTCGGGGTCGAGCCGTTGCTCGAAGGCCGTGATCGGCAGGCGCACGAGGTAGCTGCGGCCGCGGCTCGTGATCGCCGTGTACTTGCTGTCGGCGCGCAGATGCTCGATGTGCTCGGCCTGCAGCGGGAAGATCTTGCCCTGGTCGCGCACCAGCACGCGCGTCAGCGGGCCAGCATCAGGCCCGGTCTCTTCAAGCGCCTGCGCTACCTCGGCCGGCGCCGGTCGATGCGTCAGCGCATGCTCGATCGCCTCATGGAAACGCTCCTGCGAGAAGGGCTTGAGCAGGTAGTCGAGCGCGTGCAGCTCGAACGCTGCCAGCGCGTGCTCGTCATAGGCGGTGGTGAAGATGATGGCCGGCTTGGCCTCGTCTTCGGCCAGCGCGCGCACCAGCTGCAGGCCGGTGAGGCCGGGCATCTGGATGTCGGTCAGCACCAGATCCACCTGCAGGGCGCGGATCTGCGCCAGCGCCGAGGCGCCGTCGTGGCAGACCGCCACCAGTTCCAGCTGCGGGTGCGCGTTGACCCAATCGGCCAGCGCCTGCGCGGCCAGGATCTCGTCTTCAGCAATGAGTGTCTTGATCTTCATGATTGCGGTATCCACAAATCCACACGGAATCCCTCGCCCGGCGCGGTCTTGACCCGCAGCCGCGCGCGGCCTTCGTAATCGAGCGCAAAGCGGCGTTGCAGGGCCGACAAGCCGATGCCACCACGGTCACGCGGACGGTTCACGTCGGCCGGGTCGCAGCCGGGGCCGTCGTCTGCGATCGAAAGCTCCAGCCCCTGGTTGAGCGCATTGCGGCGCGCCTCGATGCGGATGCTGCCGCCGCTCAGGCGCGGCGCCACGCCGTGCAGCACGCTGTTCTCGACCAGCGGTTGCAGCGTCAGCGGCGGGATCTCGTCCTGCAAGGTGGCCGGGTCGAGCTGCCAGTCGACATGGAGCCGCGCGCCGAGGCGCAGGCTTTCCAGCGCCAGGTAGTCGCGCACGAACTCGATCTCTTCGGACAGCGCGACGCGCTCGGTCGCTTCGCGCTTGGTGGCCAGCACGTAGCGCAGCATGCCGGAGAAGCGCAGCAGGCCTTGCTCGGCCGCCAGCGCATCGCGCCGGGTCAGGGCGATCAGCGTGTTGAGCGTGTTGAACAGGAAATGCGGGTTGAGCTTGCCGCTGATCGCCGAGAGCTCGGCCCGCGCCAGCGCCGCTTCGGCCTGAGCGGCGGAGAGCAGGGCGGCGCGCGCGGCCTGCGTCTGCAAGACGGCGGTGAAGCCGGCCGCCATCGCGCTGTAGGCCACCAGGCCCCAGATCACGCGCCAGAGCAGGGTCTGCATCAGCACGGCGCGGGCATGGTCGAGGCCGAACAGCGGCCAAGCGGCGGCGAATTCCAGCGTCAGCCAGGCCGCGCCAAAGGCCAGCGCCGCGAACACATGCAGGGTCAGCGTGGCGGCCGGGTTCAGGCCTTGCAGGCGGCGCACCCAGCGCGGCAAGAGCGTGCCGAGCAGCATCGGCGGCCAGAGGGACAGCGTCGCCTGGTAGACCGCCTCGCGCCATTGCCACAGCCCGCGCTGGAACTCGGTCCCGGCCAGCACATAGAGCAGCCAGGCCAAAGCGCAGGCGCCGGCGTAGGCAATCCAGAGAGGGCGGGGGGCGCTGGGTTGGTTTGACATGGGGGCCATCTTAGGCAGGCTGGCGGCGCGCGCCGCGCCTGCTGCGACCAAGTGCGGGAATGGGGGAAGTACCGGGGCCTGAGCGCGATGGTGCTGTCGGTGCTGTCGGCGCTGTCTGACGGCGCCGGCCGTCTGCGCTGTCATCTGCATGCAGTCTAATCAGCGCCATGACGACCCTGGTCTCTCCTGTCGACGACACGCTGATCTGCGGCTTTGTGCTTTCACCGGGTTTGCCCGGGCGCCCCATCGGCTTGACCGACGCGCTGAAATGGCTGGCCTCGGACAGCACGCCGGGCGATTTCATCTGGCTGCATTTCAACCTCGCCGCGGCCAGCGCGGAGACCTGGATGCAGAGGCATCTGGCGCTGCCCGAGGAGTTCTTCGAAACGCTGCGCCTGGGCTCCCGCACGACGCGGATCGAGGACGTGTCCGACACCCTGATCGCCGTGGTCAACGACGTGGCCTTCGAGTTTGCGTTCGAGCCTTCCGACATCGCCTCGCTGTGGCTCAGCGTGAGCGAGCGGATCGTCGTCAGCGCGCGGCTGCATCCGCTGCGCTCGATCGACCGCCTGCGCCGCGCGGTCAAGGAAGGCGACTGTTTCGCGTCCTCGGTGGGCCTGCTGATTCATCTCTTGCAGGATCAGGGCGATGTGCTGGTGCGCATCGTGCGTGACGCCACGCTGCGGATCGACGGCATCGAGGACGGCTTGCTGGGCGGCAAACTCCAGCAAAAGCGCGCCGATCTCGGCCGCATGCGCCGCGTGCTGGTGCGCCTGCAGCGCCTGCTGGCGCCGGAGCCCGGCTCGCTGTTCCGCCTGCTGCGCCAGCCGCCGCCCTGGGTCAAGCCGCTCGATCTGGATGAGCTGCGCCAGGCCACCGAGGAGTTTTCGCTCGTGCTGCGCGACCTGGCCGAACTGCAGGAGCGCATCAAGCTGCTGCAGGAAGAGGTGGCCGCCCAGGTCAGCGAGCAGACCAACCGCAGCCTTTTCACCTTGACGGTGGTGACCGTGCTGGCCCTGCCGATCAATATCGTGGCGGGCCTGATGGGCATGAACGTGGGCGGCGTGCCCTTCGCCAACGAGCCGCACGGTTTCCTGGTGGTGGTGGGGCTGGTGATCGGGTTTACGGCGCTGGCCGGCTGGTGGGCGTTCCGCAAGCGGGACTGAGTCGGGTAGGGAAACAACCCGAAACGGCGACAGCGGGGTGGCCGCGAGGGGCGGCATAATCCGCCCCTCACCTTCTCGATCCAGCGGAACTCGCCATGGCCAGCGTCAACAAAGTCATCCTCATCGGCAATCTCGGCAAAGACCCGGAACTGCGCTACAACCCCAGCGGCGTGGCTTTCTGCACCGTGACCCTGGCGACATCGCGCAACTGGAAGAACCGGGAAACCGGTGAGCGCCAGGAAGAAACCGAATGGCATCGGGTCGTGTTCAACGACAAGCTGGCCGAAATCGTGGGCCAGTACTGCAAGAAGGGCAAGCCCATCTACGTCGAAGGCCGTCTGCGCACCCGCAAGTGGCAGGACAAGGAAGGCCGCGACACCTACACCACCGAAATCATGGCAGACCAGATGCAGTTGCTCGGCGGCCGTGAAGGCGGCGGCGACGACATGGGCGGTGGCGGCGGTGGCTACAGCCGTGAAGCCCGTGGAGGTGGCGGTGGTGGCGACTTCGGCGATACCGGCGGTGGTGGTAGCCGTGCTGCGGCCCCCCGTCCCCCGGCGGCGCCTCGCGCCGCTCCGGCGCCGCGCCAGGCGGCCCCGAAGTCGAGCACCGGCTTCGATGACATGGACGACGATATTCCGTTCTAAAACCTACTTGGTTGGGTTTTTGTTGATAGTGAGCCTGTTCTCTTATGGGAGACGGGCTTTTCTTTTGCCCACATTTGGTTTTTGTGGTCTGGCTCGGGGACTTTCTCCATTTGTAGACGTAGCCACCGCAATGTTCTCGAAGTGATCTACAACAATCTCAATCCCGAGAAGGCTCTGATCTGGCGCGTCCTGCACCGGGCCAATTTGGCCTGGGTGTTCGAACACGGTGTGCACTGCGGCAACACCGTCGTTCGCTCGCCGCACTGGGTCAGCATTGGCAATACTGAACTGATCGGTAAGCGCGCCACATGGCCAGTGCCTTTGCCGCCGGGAGGCGTGCTCAACGACTACGTTCCGTTCTACTTCACACCATTTTCGGTGATGCTGCGCAATATCCATACCGGCTGGAACGGCATCAAGCAGGTTCCTAACGAGGACATAGTGATCCTGGTGTCCAGCCTGCACCGTGTGAAGGAGCTGGGCCTGCCATTCCTTTTTACCAGTAGCCACGCTTACAGTGGTCTGGCCCGTTACTTCGATGAACTAGCCCATTTGGACCAGATCGACTGGCCCCTGCTGCAGCGTCGTGACTTCAAGCGAGACCCTGAAGATCCAGCAAAGCTTGAGCGCTACCAGGCTGAAGCTCTCGTCCACCAGCGAGTACCTCTGGAGGCACTGCTGGGCATCATGTGTTACACGGATGCCATTCGTGCCGATATCGAGAGCAAAATGCAAGCTCAGGGCTGCGCACTGCCCGTGCATACAAGGCCCAACTGGTACTTTTGATGATCTCCTACATCCAAGGCAATCTGCTCGACGCTGACGTTGAGGCGCTGGTGAACACTGTCAACACTGTGGGTGTGATGGGCAAAGGTATCGCCCTCATGTTCAAAGAGAGGTTCGGCCCGAACTTCGAGCTCTACGCCGCCGCCTGCAAGGCCAAGAGGGTAAAGGTCGGGCAGATGTTCGTGACGGAAACGGGCGAGCTCGACGGACCTCGATGGATCGTCAATTTTCCCACCAAGGACCATTGGAGGGGCTCGTCTCGCCTGGAATGGGTCGAGTCAGGCTTGCAGGATCTGAAAAGCGTCCTGCGTGAACGAAACATCAAGTCGATCGCCATCCCACCGCTAGGCGCTGGAAATGGTGGCCTCGACTGGCCGACGGTCAAATCCCGCATCGATGAGGCTCTAAGCGACATGGAGGACGTAGAGGTCATCGTCTACGAACCGACTGACAAATATCAGAATGTGGCTAAGCGGGCCGGAGTTGAGAAGCTCACACCGGCGCGTGCAATGGTTGCCGAATCAGTGCGTCGATACTGGGTATTGGGCATGGAATGTAGCCTGCTTGAGATCCAGAAGCTTGCTTGGTTCCTGGAGCGATGCGTGGAGACTTTGGGGATTAGGAACGACCTCAAACTCGAGTTCCGGGCGCATCGGTATGGGCCATTTGCTCCAAAGCTGAACCATCTCCTCAACAGCCTGGATGGCAGCTATCTGCACTGTGACAAACGAATCGCAGACGCGAGTCCAATGGATGTGATCTGGTTTGATGACGGTCGCAAGGAACTGGTTCAATCGTTCTTGAAGAGTGAAGCCAAAAGCGTTGTGCCCGCACTGGAGATGGCCGCTGCCGTGATCGATGGTTTTGAGTCGCCATACGGGATGGAGTTGCTGGCATCGATCGACTGGTTACTTTGCCGAGAACATGTGAACCCAGAGGTCACAGCTATTCTCGATGGGCTTGCGCATTGGCCAGCAGAAGGCGCTGACGGAGCTGGGCTGCGCAAGAGCAAGATCTTTGATGAACGCTCGGTGCGGATCGCCTTGGAACACCTACAAGCCAGTCCTCTGTACGCGTCAATTTGAGCGTGGGATGTCGGCCATGTGAAACTTCTGCTGCCCACGCTTGGGCATGCCGGCTGGTGCTACCCACTTTTTGAGATCAGATTTCCTCAATTTTCACTGGACGAATTTCGTCTACGCGCCATTTTGGTGGGGCCCTCCGTTCTGACCCCTCTTCGGGCGACCGAGTAGGAAAGGCCCACAGCCTCTCACTGTGGGCCTTTTGCCTTGGGAACTCCCCATTCGCGGGGGTCGGTCAAGCCCTGATTGTTGGCCCCCCCAAGCCGTGAAATAGTGCTGTCTCCATAAGCTGGTAAGGTCTCAGCGCCTGACCGAGTCTCCCGAGCTGAGCCACCACCACCATGTCTTACCCCCGTCAAATCTCTCGTCCCCAATTTCGCGGCTTCACCCTGCTAGAACTGCTGGTCGTGATGGTCATCATTGGCCTGCTGGCCGGCTATGTGGGCCCGAAGTTCTTCGGCCAGATCGGCAAGTCCGAGGTCAAGGCGGCCAAGGCGCAGCTCGATGGCCTGGAAAAGTCGCTCGACCAGTACCGCTTGGATGTCGGCCATTACCCCAGCACCGAACAGGGCCTGCAGGTCCTGGTCACCAAGCCCGGTGATGAGCCCAAATGGGCCGGCCCCTACCTGTCCAAGGCCCTGCCCAAGGATCCCTGGGGCAACGACTACCAGTACAAATCGCCCGGCGAACACGGCGAGTACGACCTGCTGACTTACGGCAAGGACGGCCGCCCCGGCGGCGAGGGTGAGGACGCTGACCTCACCAGCTGGTAAGGCTGGCTTTTCATGCCCCATTTCGAGGCCCGCGTGTTCCGCCCTGGCGAGGCCCAGGGTGTGAAAACGCAGCGCGTGGAAGCGCCTGACCGCCAATCGGTGGCGGCGCTGCTGGGCGTGCCGCCGCAGCATGTGCTGTCGGTGGAAGAAATTGCCAGTGGCGCTAACGCCTCACCTCAGCGCATCCTGCTGGGCCGTCGCAAGCGCTTTCCCTTGCAGCTGTTCAGCCAGGAGCTGGCGGTGCTGCTCGATTCGGGCATTGCGCTGCTCGAGGCCCTGAACACGCTGCGCGAGAAGGAAGAAAACGGCGATGTGGCCGGCGCGCTCGACGGCGTGGTGGCGATGGTCGAGCAGGGCCAGCCGCTCTCCGCCGCCATGCAGGCGCAACCGCAGGCTTTTGATGAACTGGTCTGCGCCATCGTCGCGGCCAATGAGCGCACCGGGCAACTCTCGGTCGCGCTGGCCCAGCACGCCAAATACCTGGCCTGGGTCGACGGCCTGCGCCAACGCCTGATTGCGGCCTGCGTCTATCCGCTGATGCTGCTGGGCGTGGGCGGCGCGGTGATCATGTTCCTCCTGCTGTTCGTGCTGCCGCGCTTTGCCGGCATTCTGGACGGCCTCGGCGGCGACCTGCCCTGGGGCTCGCGTGTGCTGATCAACTTCGGCAGCACGGCTGGCCAACATCCGGCCTGGGTGCTGGGCGGCATGGCGGCTTTCGTCTTCCTGCTGGTCGGCATCTTCAACCAGCCGGCCGTCCGGCTGCGCTTGCAATCGTCCTTATGGACGCTGCCCGGACTTGGGCCGCGTCTGCGCGTGTTGGCCCTGGCGCGGCTCTATCGCAGCTTGGCGATGCTGCTGGCGGCCGGCGTGCCAGTGCTGGCGGCCTTGCGCATCGTGCGCGATGTGGTGGCAGCGCCTTGGCGCCAGGCGGTGACGCAGGCGGCCGCGCAAATCGAACGTGGTGAGCGCTTGTCGGAAGCGCTCGAGAAGCAGGACCTCGCCACGCCGGTCGCGCGCCGCATGGTGCGCGTGGGCGAGCGCAGCGGCGAGGTGCCGGCCATGCTTGAGCGCGCCGCCGCCTTCCATGATGAAGAAGCGGTGCGGCTGACCGAGCTGCTGACACGCATGATCAACCCGGCGCTCATGCTCATCATGGGCGTCGTGATCGGCGGCATCATCGTCTTGATGTACATGCCGATCTTCCAGCTTGTGGACCAGGTTCAATGAACGCCGTAGCCAATCATTCGCTGGCCGACTGGCTGCCGGCCGACCAAGGTCCGTGGCACCTCGATTTCGAGCACTGGCCGCAAGCCCAGGCGCAGCGCTGGCGCGCCGTGCTTGCGGTGGGCGCCAGCGGCCGCAAGATGCTGCTGGCCGAACGCGATGAAGACGGCCTGCTGCTGCAAAGTGTGGAGTCGCGCCTGCAGGAGCCGGTGCGCTGGCTGCGCTGCGAATCCGCGGCGATCACGCATTGGCTTGGCGCCGGCGAGGCCGATTTCCGCGCGCTCTCCGACGTTGAAGAAGCGGTCGTCGAAGCCGAGGCCGGCGCGACGACCGAAGAGCTGTCGGCGCTGGGCTTGTCCGAGCAGGCGAGCCCGGTCGTGCGCCTGCTCAATGCCACGCTTTACGACGCCTTGCAGGATGGTGCCAGCGATGTGCACATCGAATGCACGACGCGCGGGGCGGTGATCCGCTTCCGCGTGGACGGTGTGATGGCTTTGGTGCGCCAGGTCGAAGGCGCTCCGATCGCCGAGCAGCTGGTGTCGCGTCTCAAGGTGATGGCCGAGCTCGACATCGGTGAGCGCCGCCTGCCGCAGGACGGCCGCTTCCAGCTGCGCGTGCAGGGCCGTGTGGTCGACTTCCGTTTGTCCATCATGCCCAGCGTGTTTGGCGAAGACGCGGTGGTGCGTGTGCTCGATCGCGCCCGCATCGAGCAGACGGCCGGCCAGCTCACGCTCGACGCTCTGGGCTTTGCCGAGGACGAACGTGCCGCCATCCGCCACCAGGCGCGGCAGCCGCACGGCATGCTGCTCGTCACCGGCCCGACCGGCAGCGGCAAGACGACGACGCTCTACGCCACGCTGGCCGAGATTCACACCGGCACCGACAAGATCATCACGATCGAGGACCCGGTCGAGTACCAGCTCTCGGGCGTGGTGCAGATCCCCGTCAACGAGAAGAAGGGCTTGACCTTCTCGCGCGGGCTGCGCTCGATCCTGCGTCATGACCCGGACCGCGTGATGGTCGGCGAGATCCGCGACGCCGAGACCGCGCAGATCGCGGTGCAGGCGGCGCTGACCGGCCATTTGGTCTTCAGCACCGTCCACGCCAACAACGCCTTCGACGTGATCGGCCGCTTCATGCACATGGGCCTCGATCTCTACAACGTGGTCTCGGCCTTGAACGCCGTGCTGGCGCAGCGCCTGGTGCGCATGACCTGCAAGCATTGCGCCAAGCCCGTCGTGCCCGATAACGCCACGCTTGCACGGCATGGCCTGAAGCCCGGCGACGGCGTGTTCCTCAAGGGCGAAGGCTGCGGTCATTGCCGAGGTACCGGCTACAAGGGGCGTCGCGCAGTGGCCGAATTGCTCAAGCTCGACGATGGCCTGCGCGACCTGATCGCCGCGCGCGCCCCGATGTCGCAAATCAAGGATGCCGCCAAGAGCCGCGGCATGAAGCCGCTGCGTGTCATGGCCTTGCAGGCCGTTTGCCGCGGCGAAACCACTTTCGAGGAGCTGGAACGTGTCACCCTCGATGAATAGCTGGCTGCGCGATTTGCGAGCGCGCTGGACCCAGGCCGCGCCGGTCTTTCTGCGGCCCGAGGGCGTGCGCATGGCCAGCCACGACGCGCCGTTTGCGGATTGGTGCGCCGAGAACCGCGGCAGCGTCTGCGCGCTGATCATGTCGGCGCGCCTGCTGCATGAGATGAATTTCGATGCCGGCCTGCCGCTGGCGGATGACGCCGCACGCGTGGCCTACGCGCGGCAGCAGTTCACGCATTACTTCGGCTCGCAGGCGCAGCGCTGGGCCTTCGCGGCCTGGAGCGGCGGTGCTTCGGCCTTGCACGGCGTTGATCTGGCCGTGCTGCGCGAAGCGGCACAGGCTAACGATATCGTCCTACGCAGTGTCGAGCCCTTCTGGGCGCCGCTGCTGCGCCGCCTGGCCGTGGAAGACCCCGATTGGCTGCGGGCTCCGCGTGCCGGCCTGGCCTGGGTCGAAGGCGCACAGCTGAGCTGGCTCACGCTGGAGGAAGGGCGCTTGCAGGGCCTGCGCCAATCGCGCCTGCCGGCCGCGACGCAGCAAGCCTTGGGCGATGCGGTGGCCGAACTGCGTGACGGCCGCACCGTCCTGGTTGCCGGTTATGGGCTCGATGCGGGCGCCACGCCGGTCTGGCCGGGTGCGCGGGTACTGGGCAGGCTCGACGAGGCTTTCGCCGATCCCGCCGCATTTGCTGCGCAACAGGAGGCCAGGGCCGATTTGCCGCGCCCTGATTTCCTCGGTCAGCCGGTCGAGCGCTCGGCGTTGGCATGGCCCTTGGCCGCGGTGGGTGCCGTGGCGCTGGGCTTTGCACTGTGGACTGCCAACGCCAGCTTTCAGCAGCGGCAAGCAGCCGAGCAGCGGGTTGCGGCCTTGCAGAGCAAGCAGCCTCTCACGCCTCTTACGTCTCCTACGCCGTCAGCGCCCCTCGCGCAGGCTGCGCCAGTACCGGCACCATCAAAGGGCGCCACGGCCGAAGTCGATGCTCGCGCTCGCGAGGTGCAAGGCCTGCTTCAGCAAGCTTGGGAGCCGCTGCTGGCCAATGTCGAGCAGGCCGGCGCCGGCTCGCAGATCAATTGGCTCAGTCTCGACATGAACGCCGCGCGCAACGAGCTCCGGCTCGAAGGGCTCACGCAGGACAAGCTCGTGGCGTTGCAGCTGGTGGACCGTCTCAACACCGCGCCGGGCTGGAGCCAGGTGATCCTGGGCCGTTTCCAGAATGGCGAGCAGGGTATGGCCGGCCAACGCTTCGAGCTCAACGCGCACCTGAGTCCGCCGCAGTTGCGAGCGCAGCTGGCGCCGGCGGCAGAGCCCGCGTCCGTTGCGATGGGAGCCCGCTGAGATGGCGAACATGGCAATCGATTTCAAACAAATGGCGCGCCGTCTCGGCGTCCCGGGTTGGGCAGGCGTTGCTGCGCTGCTTGCGGCCGTGGTTCTGCTGCTCGTCGGCCAACGACTGGCCCTGCAGGGAGAGCAGTTCGAAGCGCGTGCCGATACGCTCGCCAAAGCTCAGCGCCGCGCCGTGGCTCTGGGCCCTCAGGCGGCACCGGTCACGCAGGCGCAATGGCAGCAGAACCTGCCGCCCTCCGGCGAGCGTCAACAGCGTCTGGCCGATCTGCTTGAGATGTCGCTGCGCCTGGGTCTGAACAGCGCGCGCACCGAGCATCGCCTGAGCGTTGACCCGGCGAGCGGCCTCGAGCGGCTGCGCGTGAGCATGCCGCTCAGCGGCAGCTACGCGCAGCTGCGCCAGTTCATCGGCTCGGCTTTGGCCCACGATCCTGCTCTGAGCCTGGACAGCCTCAAGCTGCGCCGCGCGTCTCCGCAGGCGACCGAGGTCGATGCCGAGTTGGTCTGGTCGCTGCACAGCCGCATGGAGGCGCCGCGATGAGCAACAGCAACAGCAGCGCCGACAAGAAGGCAGCGATCACGCCGCGCCAGTGGGCGCTTGGCGGAGCGCTGGCCGCCACCATCGCCGCGACCCTGTGGGCCGCTCAGCAAGGCGGCGATGACGACGCGGCCGTGCAAGCGACGGCCGGCAAAAGTCGCAGCACGGCCCCCACGGCAAGCCGATCAGCGCCGAAGCCTGACGCCGGGCCCGCTGCGCCGACCGTGGTCGACTGGCACACCATTCAACGCGAAGACTGGGCCAAGCCCGCCGACGCGCAACTGGCGGCCTGGATGCCCCCAGCGCCACCACCTCCGCCGCCCGCACCGCCGCCGCCACCACCCGCACCACCGATGGCGCCGCCGTTCCCCTACCAGCTGATCGGCCGCCTGGTCGACGGCAATGTGGAGCAGGCGCTGCTGGCCGGCCCCAACCGCACCTTGTCGGTCAAGGTGGGCGAAGTCGTCGACAACCAGTGGATGGTCGACCAGATTGGCCCCACCGGCCTCACCGTGACCTGGCAGCCCGCCAAGCTCAAGCAAATGATTGCATTCAAACCCACGCCATGAAGCCGTTCACCTACTCCTTGATCGCGCTCGCCGCTCTCGCGACGCTCCTGGCCGGCTGCGCCAACCCGGCCTTGCATGAGTCGGAAGAACTGGCCCACAACGGCCAACTGCCGCAGGCTCTGCGCGTGCTGAACGCCGCCGCCGAGAAGGCGCCGAATGACCACGAAGTGGCCGCCGCGCAGGCGCGCACGCGAGAGCAACTGGTCAACCGGCTGGTGATGCAGATCGAGGGCTTGCGCCTGGCCAACCGCTGGGACGAGGCCGCGAGCGCGGTGCAGCAGCTGCGCGAGGCCGACTCGAAGTTCCCGCGCCTGGCCTGGTTCGACGGCGAGATCGAACGCGGCAGGCGCCAGGAAGGCCAGCTCGTGGCGGCACACGCCCTGGTCAAGGAAGGCCGCCTGGACAAGGCCGATGCGATCGCGCGGGCCATCCTCAGCGAATCACCGCAAAGCCCCGGCGCCCACGCGCTGATCAGCCAGATCGCGCAAGCCCGGCCGCTTGACGCCATTGCCGCAACCGAGCTCGCGCCGGCCTTCCAGAAGCCGGTGACGCTTGAGTTCCGCGATGCGCCGCTGCGCCAGGTCTTCGAGGCCCTGGCGCGCAGCTCCAGCATCAACTTCGTCTTCGACAAGGACGTGCGCAGCGATGCCAAGGTGACGGTCTTCCTTCGCAATGTCTCGCTCGACGAGGCCATGCGCGTGATCCTCACCACGCAGCAGCTCGACCGCAAGCTGCTCAACGACAGCACGGTGTTGATCTATCCGAACAACCAGGCGAAGCAGCGCGAGCATCAGGAGCTGATCACGCGCACCTTCTACCTGACCAACGCCGACGTGAAGACCGTGCAGGCGATGGTGCGCACGATCGGCAAGGTGCGTGACATCCACATCGACGAGCGGCTCAACCTGCTGATCGTGCGCGACACGCCCGAGGTGCTGGCCCTGGTCGAGAAGCTGATCGCCGCCGTCGATCTGCCGGAGCCCGAAGTGGTGCTCGAAGTGCAGGTGATGGAGCTGTCGACGGACCGCGTGGATTCGCTGGGCGTGCAGTGGCCGAGCAGCATTTCTTATGGGATCCCGCCTGTCACCGTGCCCACGACGACCATCAACGGCAACACCGGCGATGCCATCACGACGTCGGTCACATCCGCGCCAGCGCAGGCGCTGCTCAGCCAGCACAACCTGTTCCGCGGCTGGATCGCCAACCCGGCTGTCGTGGCCACGCTGACCGGCACCTCGGGCGATGTGAACCTGCTGGCCAACCCGAAGATCCGCGTGCGCAACCACGACAAGGCCAAGGTCCAGATCGGCGAGAAGGTGCCGGTCTTCACCACCACCTCCAACTTCAGCGTCAACACCTCGGTGGCGGCTTCGGTGTCTTACCTCGATGTCGGCCTGAAGCTTGAAGTCGAGCCGTCGGTACAGCTCGACAACGACGTGGTCATCAAGGTGGGCCTGGAGGTCAGCAACCTGATCAACCAGATCACCGGCCCGGGCGGCTCCACCGCCTTCGAGATCGGCACGCGCCAGACCTCCACCACCTTGCGCCTGGCCGATGGCGAGACGCAGATCCTGGCCGGCCTGATCAATGACGAAGACCGCCGCAGCGCGACCGGCATTCCGGGCCTCTCGCGCATGCCGGTGCTGGGCCGCCTGTTCGGCACGCAGACCGACACCCGCAACAAGAGCGAGGTCGTGCTGCTGATCACGCCGCATGTGGTGCGCAACCTGACCCTGCCCGATAGCGCCAATGCACGCCTGCCGAGCGGCACCGATGCCTCGCCGGGTGCTTTCAGCGCCATGCTCAAGTCCCGCTCGCAAGCCGGTGTGGGCCTGGCCTCTGCGGGCGGTGGCGGCTCGGTCGCCTACGCATCACCCTCGCCGGCGGCGGTACCGCAGCAGCCGGGCGACGCGATGCCTGCCGAGGCTGTCGTGCATATGGACGTCACGCCCCAGGTGCCGGCCGGCGGGAGCGTGTCGGTCACGCTCAAGAACGACAGCCCGTTCACGATCAAGGGCGATCTCGGTTACGACGCGAGCAAGCTGCAGACCACGCAGACCTTTCCCGGCTCTACACCTGGAAGGTTGCCGCTCGAGATCCCGCCCAAGGGTGACAAGGTCGTGGTGCTGCGGGCATTGCCCACGGCCAATGGACAGGTGCTCAACATCACGCTTGACGGCGCGCAAGCCACCGGCCTGAACGGCGAGTCGCCTTCGGTGCGACTCGATGGCGTCGGTCTGCTCACCGTCGAACTGCCGCGTTAGCCCCATGCGCAGTCGCGGTTTCACGCTCATCGAAATGCTGGTGGTGCTGGCCATCCTCGGCATCCTGGCCGCCGCCGCCCGGCCGCTGCTGGAACTGAGCGTGCGGCGCATGCATGAGACCGAGCTGCGCGCGGCGCTGCGTACGCTGCGCGGCGGCATCGATGCTTACAAGCGCGCGGCCGATGCCGGCAATGTCGCTTCACCGGCCGATGGCAACGGCTATCCCGCCAACTTGCAACTCCTGGTGGCCGGTGTCTCCGATCTGCGCTCGCCCAACGGCCGCAAGATCTACTTCCTGCGCAGCCTGCCGCGCGACCCGATGGTCGCCGATACCTCGGTGCCTGCCGCCGAGACCTGGGCGCTGCGCGCCTCGGACAGCCCGCCCGACGATCCGAAGCCTGGGCGCGATGTGTTCGATGTGCACTCCAAGGCCGGGGGCAAGGCGCTCGACGGCTCTCTCTATACGCAATGGTGAGCCTCATGAAACGGAATCGGGGCTTCACGCTGATCGAGCTGATCGTGGTGATGGCGATCGTCGCCCTGCTGGCCTCGATCGCTGCGCCGCGCTACTTCAACAGCCTGCAGAAGTCGAAGGAGACGGCGCTGCGCAGCTCGCTTGCCACGATGCGCGACGCGATCGACCAGTTCAGCGCCGACAAGGGCCGCTATCCGGACTCGCTCGAGGAGCTGACCACGGCGCGCTACATCCGCGAGATCCCCGAAGACCCACTGACCGGCAGCCGCGAGCAATGGGTGCTGGTGGCCCCGCCGCCCGATGCGCAGGAGCACGGTGCGGTCTATGACGTGCGCAGCGGGGCCGCCGGTAGAGCCAGCGACGGCCGCCTTTTCGCAGACTGGTGATGGCGCCCGCCTGCAGTGCTTCGCGAACGCGCCCCACGGAGCGCGGCTTCACCTACCTGTTCGTGCTCTTCTTCGTCGCCATGACGGCCGCGGCCCTGGCCGCACTCGGTCAATCCTGGAGCACGGCCGCTGAGCGTGAGCGCGAGCGAGAGCTCGAATTTCGCGGCGAGCAGATCGCCCGTGCCATCGTCAGCTATCAAAAGGCCGCGCCGCAGCAGCAGCTGTCGCCGCGCAACTTTGACGAGCTGCTCGAGGATCGCCGCGTACCCAATGCCCGGCATCATCTGCGTCAGCTCTATTCCGATCCGATGACCGGCAAGCCGGACTGGGTGCTTATCCCCGATCCCGGCGACAAGCAGCGCTTCATCGGCGTGCACAGCGCCTCGGAACGGGAACTGCTGCGCACGCGTCGCAGCGATGGCCAGGCCCTCCACCTGGCCAGCGAACGGGAATTCCGCGCCAGCGATTTCGACGGCGGGGCAGCCGCTGCGCCGATAGCGGCCGCTTCCAGCCCGGCCAGCGCAAGCGCCGGAAATTGAGCCCGTCCCGGGGTTTTTACTTCTTCACGGCTTCCCGCAGCGCCTCCTGAAGGCTAGGTGAAAACCTTCCCCCTGAGATGCGGGGCTGGGCAATTCTGTATTCCATGAAATGTTCACAACAACAAAATGGCTGTTGAACCCGTGTGCCGACGCGCGCTGGTCATAGGACATGCAGCCAAGGAGTTTTCTGGCCGCGGGTCTGAAAACGAGGTGCTTGCACCGCAGTCTTGGTCAAGATGAGAAAGAGGTACTCGTGAACAATTTTCTATTGAAGAAATCCGCGTTGGCAGCCGCCGCGCTGCTCTCGGTCGCAGCCGCGCACGCGACCGTGATCACCTTTGATGGTCCGACGGTGGACTATTCCAATGCTCCCTACGCACAGGACATGGGCTTCGTCTTCGACGGCGACGCGATCGTCCAGAACGGCGTCACCGTCATCGGCTTCGACAACAACAACGTCGGCAACGAACCCGATGGCGCGTTTGTCGGTGCCCTGATCAACGGCAGCGATGTGGCAAACACCTGCGCTGCCGTCCAGTGCCCCACCGGGAACGCCACGAACTTCTATGCCGGGCTCGATGACGGCGTGCTGGCGCTCACCGCGGCGGATGCCGGCAAGCTGATCCAGCTGAACAACTTCCAGGTCAGCTTCCTGGGGGCATCCGGCGATGTGCTGGGCTCCACCCCTGGCGTGATTGGCATCGAGGGCTTCCATGCTGACGGCACGTCCGACTTCATCTACGCCAATTTGCCGGGGCCGAGCGGCGGTTCCTTGAAGTTCTCAAACCTGTCGATGACGGGCACGGCGCTGGCCGGCAACTCCTACAACGTCATCAACGTCTTCGCCTATTGGTGCGACAGCGTCACTGACGACTGCAGTACCGGCATCAACAACAAGGCCCAGTTCGCCATAGACAACATCGACGTGACCGCCGTTGCCGCCGTGCCCGAGCCCGGCCAATGGGCGCTGATGCTGGCCGGCCTTGGCGCCATGGGCGGCATTGCCCGTCGTCGCCGTCGCGCCGCCTGAGCGCGCGCACTGCCCCAAGAACAAGCTGAAGGATTACTTTCCATGAAGATGAAGCTCAAGCCCGCAGCGCTGGCGACCCTGGCCCTGCTGTCCACGCTGGCCCTTGGCGCACAAGCCCAGGACCGCAAGACCTATATCGTCCAACTCAAGGGCGAGCCTGCTGCCACTTATGACGGCAATGTTTCCGGCCTGCTGGCCACCAAGCCCTCCGTCGGCGCCACGTATAACGCCACCTCGGCGGCCGCCCACGCCTACCTGCGCTATCTGAACACCCAGCAACTGAGCGTGACCGCGACGGTGCCGAACGCGCCGCTCGTGGCCAGCTACGCCAACGTCTACAACGGCTTCGCCGCGCGCCTGACCGATGCCGAAGTGCTTCAGCTGCAAGCCAACCCCCAAGTGGCCAGCATCACCGAAGACGAGATGCGCCATGTGGCGACGATCAGCACGCCCCGATTCCTGAATCTGAACACCCCCGGCGGCGTCTGGTCGCAGAGCTTCAACAGCCTGCCCATCAAGGGCGAGGACATGGTGATCGGTGTCGTTGACCTCGGCGTCTGGCCTGAGAACCTGGCCTACGCCGATCATGTGAACGACGACGGCACGCCCACCTTCACAGGCGGAACGCTGGCCTATGGCCCGCCGCCAGCAAGCTTCCACGGTGCTTGCATCGCCGGCCAAGGCTTCGATCCCGCCAAACATTGCAACAACAAGCTGATCGGCGCGAAGTGGTTCAACGCAGGTCTGCTGGCCGCAGGCAAGGTCCTCAGCTGGACCGACTTCGTCTCCGCGCGCGACCAGGTTGCTGCTGGCGGTGGCGGCCACGGTGACCACACCGGCAGTACGGCAGCCGGCAATGAGCGCAACATGGCCGTCCTCAGCGACGTCTCGATGGGTTTGGCATCGGGCGTCGCTCCGCGTGCTCGTATCGCGAGCTACAAAGTCTGTTGGGCTTTCCTCGACAGCACCGATCCCTCAGGCCTGCTCAATCGCTGCTACAACTCCGACACCATGGCCGCCATTGATCAGGCTGTGGCGGATGGCGTCAACGTCATCAACTTCTCGATCAGCGGCGCGCAGAACACGGTCAACGACCCGGTCGAGCAGGCCTTCTACCGTGCGGCACTGGCCGGCGTGTTCGTCGCTGCCGCCGCGGGCAATGATGGCCCGACCCAGGAGGTCAGCCATCCGAGCCCCTGGATCGCAACGGTCGCCGCATCAACCCACGATCGCAATCTTGCGGCCACCGTCAAGTTGGGCAACGGTGCAAGCTATAGCGGTGCCTCGATCAGCCCGAACGCGTTGCCGGATAACACCCAGCTGATCCGCGCCGAGGACGCCGGCCTCGGCGGCGGTGCCGCCAATCTCTGCTTCAGCGATGCAGCAGCCGCAGCGGCCGCGAGTCAGGTGGTGCTGGATCCGGTCAAGGTCAGCGGCAAGATCGTGATTTGCACGCGCGGCACCAATGCCCGCATCGACAAGAGTCTTGCCGTGTTGAAGGCCGGCGGCGCGGGGATGATCTTCGAAGACAACGGGGCGGGCCTGGTCGCCGAGGTGCATTCCGTGCCCACCGTCATGGTGACGCAGGCCGACGGTGAAGCCATCAAGACCTATGCCGTGTCGGCCGGTGCGGCCGCCACAAGCTCGCTGTCGGAATTCGCGATTGGCATCAAGCCGGCTCCGATCATCGCGGCCTTCTCTTCGCGCGGCCCCAATTTGGCCGATCCCTTCATCCTGAAGCCCGATTTGACGGCTCCCGGCGTCGATGTGATTGCACAGGTCTCCTCCGATCTGAGTCAAGCGCAACATGACGGCGTGATCGACGGCACATACAAGCCGCTCCCTGCCTGGGGCACCCTTTCAGGAACCTCGATGGCCACTCCGCACGTCGCTGGCGTGGCGCTGTTGCTCAAGCAGGCCCACCCGGACTGGTCGCCGGCCGCGATCAAGTCGGCCATGATGACGACGGCTTACACCACGCTTGACGACGGCCTGACGGGCCTGCAGAACGGCCTGCTGCCTTGGTCGCAGGGCGCTGGGCATATCAACCCCGCCAAGGCCATCGATCCCGGTCTGGTGTATGACATGGGCAAGGCTGACTACGTCCGCTACCAGTGCTTGATGAACAAGGCCGGCGTGACGACCGACGACTGCAACACTTATGGCACGCTGGATGCGACCTACAACCTGAACCTGCCTTCGTTCACCAATCCAACCATTGGAGGGGTGGCCACCTTCAATCGGAGCGTGACCAATGTTGGCACGAGCTCAGCGACGTACACCTCGAGTGTCTCGGTGCCGGGCTTCACGGCAGCGGTCACGCCGGCTTCGCTGACTCTCGCCCCTGGCGAAACGAAGAACTTCAGCCTGACGCTGACGGGCGCAGGTTCGGCGCTGAATCTGTGGCAATACGGCAAGCTCGTCTGGACCGATGGCACGCACAGCGTCACCAGCCCGATCCAGGTGGCGCTGGGCAAGGCGGTCACGGCCCCGGCGGCTTACACGGCCAACACGGTCTCCGGTTCTCGCTTGATGACGATCCGCACGGGATTTGGCGGCAAGCTCAATGTGATCAAGGGCGGTCTGAAGGACGTCACGCTCGGCGATCCGGTGACCTTGGCTGCCAAAGCGGTGAACGTGACCGGCCTGACGACGATCTGCAAGGCAGGCGCCAGCACGCCCAACGTGCAGATCTACAACTTCAATGTGCCGGCTGGTGCCATCGCCATCCGCTTTGCCCTGCGACAGCAGGACATGGGCGCGAGCACCGATGACAACGATCTGATGTTGGTCTACCCGAACAACACGACGACGGCGTACTCGGGCACCATCGGTTCCAACGAAGCGGTGCAGGTGGCCAGCCCCGTGGCTGGCAACTACAAGGTTTGCGTCGCGGCCTACTCGGGCAGCGCGGCAATGACGCACCAGCTCTCCAGCTGGATCGTCACGCCGACTGACACCGGCGGCAAGTTCACGGTGGCTCTGCCTTCGCAGGTCTACTTTGGCAGTACGGCGACCGTGGGCCTGGGGTGGGCGGGGCTGCCCTTGGGCCATCGCTACCTCGCGGGCGTCCAGTTCCTGGATCCGTCGAACGCGGTCGGTGCCACGACTCTCTTGCGGGTTGAAACCAACGGCGGCTTGCCCGTCACGGACTTCCCGCAGGATTCGGACGGCGCCAAGACTGATATGCAGAAGCAGTAGGTTGTTGGGAAACCGCGCATTGCTGAGCGAGCTGACCGAATGCCTCAAGGCAGTCGGTCAGCTTGTGCACTTATTGTCTGGCGTCGCATCGCCACAAGTCACCTGACTTACAGGTGGATGATCGCGGCAGTATGGTGCGGCCACCTATGTTCCCTGACCCATATCCCAGCACTCATGGGCCGCCAGGCACGAAGTTCAATAGGTGACTTCGGTCACGGCCGGCATGCATGGCGAGCCAACGATCACTGCTGGCCAAACTCGGTGCGACAACCGCGGCACATACAAGTTCGAAATACCGCACGCCGAGCAAGCTCGTCGCGGCGTTGCCGTCTGCAGCACAGACATCGCTATGCGTATGGGCGCGCAAATGGTAAGCGCTCCAGAGGCTCCAGGCGTGATGTGTTGCTGACTGAGCGCAGCTCACTGCACCGCCGGCCACTTGGCCCGAGTCCGCTCAAGACCTGCGCTGACATTGCGAGTTAGGGATGGAGCGCGGCACTCTGGTCGGAGAAGATCAATCGCTCACCGCTATGAGCGGATAGAGCAATCGCGTAATTCAACAAGCAATCGTCTGCACAGAATTACGCAAAGCTCAGGTTGTGCAGGCCTCTTCGTTCTACCAAAAAAGGAAATTGCGATGAAGATTCCTATGATCCTATTGATTCTTGTGAACGCGGCGATTCCGTGCATTGCAGAGGCCAAAGAGGCCACGCCGCAAACCGCGACGGGCTACCAAGCTGCACCGCCAAACGTGGGCACAATCCAGCTACCGGGTTACCCGTCGCCGCCGATGCCGTGCCCGTTCTGGGGGGCACCGCCGAACTGCTCAACACAACCTCCGAAGTGATAAGCATCTGACAAGTTGAGCATTGCAACGATGGAGTGGGCCAAGTCATGACGCCATGGCGGGCGGATTCGCGACCCACCCCGCTACCTGCCTTGTTTGAGTGCAGCCTCTACAAGGCAGGTTGATTCAAGCAGTTAGCTGCGACGGGTCGTTCGAGTCAGTATTGCTGCCAACGCGCATCCCTGCTGCACCGGCAGCGATAGCCAGGTTACCCCTGCACCCAGGGGTCGTAACTCCCAAAGCACCACAAATGCCCCTCGATGTCGCGGCAGGCATAACCGCGGCCGCCATAGTCCTGGTCAGCGATCGGCATGGCCATCTCGGCGCCGGCTGCAGCGGCGCGGTCGCAATGCGCGTCGATAGCGTCGACCACGAGATACGGCGTCTGGGTCGACCGGCGATCGCAGGCAATCGGCTGCACCATCAGCTGGCCGAACTCGGTCAGCGGTTGCGCCGTGCTGAGCATGATCATCGCGTCGCCACGTTTCGCATCGCGCCAGATCAGTTGCGCATGGGCGATACCGCCCTTTTCATCGGGAACGACCAGATGGATCTCGAAGCCGAAGGCCCGCACCAGCCAGGTGATGGCGGCCGGAGCATCGGCGTAGCGCAGGCAGGGAATCATGGCGGCGGACATTGTTCTCGCTCCTTGCAGGAAGCGTGATTCTGCGCTCTTCTGGCGCGGCGCTGAAGGCGAAATTCGCCTTGAGGCGTGTCGGCCGGGCCGCCGGCTAAATCCAGCCCAGGTCGATAGCCCTCAAGACCGCCTGGGTGCGGTCGCGCACACCCATCTTCGAAAAGATCGCCGAGCAGTGGTTCTTGATCACGCCCTCGCTGTTACCGAGCAGCGCCGCGATCTCCGTGTTGCTGCGGCCGCTGGCTACCAGGCGCAGCACCTGCAGCTCCTTGGGCGAGAGCGGATCGGGTTCCTCGATGGCTTCGAACGCTCGCTCGGTCTGCCGGCCGCGTTGCTCGACACGCGTCGTCAGCGTGGGCCGCAGCGCGGTGCCGCCCGCAGCCACGTCGCGCAGCGCCTGCACCAGCGTGTCCGGGCTGATCGCCTTGAGCAGGAAGCCACGCGCGCCGGCCCGCACCGCTTCGTCGAACACAGCGGCATCATCAAAAGTGGTGAGCATCACGACCGGAATGGCCAGCGCCCGCGCCGCCAGCGCACGGATCAAGCCCAGGCCATCAAGGCGCGGCATGCGCATGTCCGAAAGGATGATGTCGGGCATAACTTCGGGAATCAGCGCCATCGCCTCGGCGCCATCGCTGGCCTCGCCGACGATCTCGATCTCTTCGTGCAAGGCGAGCAAGCCCTTGAGGCCTTCCCGCACCAGCTGCTGGTCTTCGACCAAAAAAATCTTCATGCCGTCCTCGGACAAATCAACTCGATGCGGAACCCCGGGCTGGCGCGCGACACCTGCATGCCGCCGCCCAGTTCGGCCATGCGTTCGGCCATGCCCTTGAGTCCATTGCCCTCAGCATAACGCGCCGCGCCGGCGCCATCGTCGTCGATGCTGACCTGCATCCGGCCGTCTTCCCCCAAGGTGAGGGCAATCGCGATGCGCGCGGCACGAGCATGGCGCACGCTGTTGGTGACTGCCTCCTGGACGCAGCGAAGGATCGCGTGTGCTGCGCGCGGGCTCAGGTCGCGAGCGGCCTCGGCGATATCGAGTTCAATGCGTGTGCTGCCGATGCCATCGGCCAAAGCGTGCAGGGCGGCCGAGAGATCGATGCGCGAGAGGCTGCGTTGCTCGGAGACGGCTTCGCGCACATCGGCCAGCAGCTGCGCCGCACCTTCGCGTGCCTTCTCCACGGCTTGCTGCGCGCCGTTGGCGTCCTGGCGGGCGAGCAGGGCGCTGCCCAGTTGCAGTTGCAGATTCAGCGCGGTCAGGTGGTGGCCGAAGACATCGTGCAGCTCGCGCGCCAGCGAGAGTCTTTCGGCGTAACGCAATTGCTCCGATTGAAGTTGCTCGGCCGACAGGCGCTCGGCCAGCATCGCCTGCAGCCAGCGCCGCTTTTCGGCCTCGGCCGCCGCCATGCGGCCCAGGCCAAAGGCCATGCCGTGCAGGGCCAGCATCGCCATCAAGAGGCCGAGGCTGTCGAACCAGCCCGGCACATCGCCGCCCGCGGGCACTTCCACGCTGGGCAGCAGCCAGTACAGCAGCAGGTTCAGCCCGATCTGGGCCAGCGCGAACAGGAAGGCCGTGCGAACACGCAGCAGCACGGCCGCCAGCGCAGTGACCAGAAAGGGCAGGCCCGGCGTGACGCAGACCGCCAGCGCATCGATCAGCAGGATGCGCGCGAGCGCGTGGGGAGGCGGTTGATCGGCGCGGCCGTCGCGCGCGAGCTTCCAGTAGAACCAGACGAACAGCAGCAACAGCCCGAGACACAGGAGCAGCAGCGTCGCGTCGTTGTTGGTGCCGCCCAGGCGCCGGTAGAGCGCAGGCAGGGCGCCGTCATAAGGATCGGTGCGATAGCCGAGCAAGGCGGCCACCGCTGCGGCCAGCTCCAGCAGGCAGACCGACAAGGCCGCCGCTCGCAGCACCACGCTGGGCTGCGCAACGCGTGCGAGTGCGCGGTCGAAGCGGTCGAGCAACTTCATGCAGCGCTGGCGCTGGCGATCACGCCACCGCCCAGGCAGACCTCGCCGTCATACAGCACGGCACTCTGGCCCGGCGTTACGGCCCATTGAGGCTCGGCGAAGGTCAGGGTGAACTTGTCGTTAGCGCCGCTGAAGTGGCACGCTGCATCGCTCTGGCGATAACGCGTCTTGGCGGCGATTTCTCCGTCTGGCGGGAGCGTCGAAGTCCAGGCCAGATCGTCCGCCACCAGCGAGCGGCTTTGCAGCCAGGGATGGTTGTGCCCCTGCACCACGATCAGCGTGTTGGCCGCCATGTCCTTGCGCGCCACGAACCACGGCTCGTGCTCGCCGCCGCCACGCGGCGCGCCCTTTTGTTTGACACCGCCGATGCCCAGACCCTGCCGCTGGCCCAGCGTGTAGAAGGACAGCCCCACATGCTCGCCAATCTTGCGGCCGCGGTCATCGAGGATGGCGCCGGGCTGATGCGCCAGGTAGCGGTTGAGGAATTCGCGGAACGGCCGCTCACCGATAAAGCAGATGCCGGTCGAATCCTTCTTCTTCGCGTTGGGCAGGCCGATCTCCTCGGCGATGCGGCGCACCTCGGTCTTCTTGAGCTCGCCGACCGGGAACAGCGTCTTGGCGAGTTGGGCCTGGTTCAGGCGGTGCAGGAAGTAACTCTGATCCTTGGCGGGGTCCAGGCCCTTGAGCAATTGAGTGATGCCGTTCACTTCACGCACGCGAGCGTAATGGCCGGTCGCGATCTTCTCGGCGCCCAGGCGCATCGCATGGTCGAGAAAAGCCTTGAACTTGATCTCTGCATTGCACAGAACATCAGGGTTAGGTGTGCGGCCGGCTTCGTATTCGCGCAGGAAGGCGGCGAAGACGCGGTCCTTGTAGTCGGCCGCGAAGTTGACGTGTTCGATCTCGATGCCGATCACGTCGGCGACGGCGGCCGCGTCCACGAAGTCGATGTTCGACGAGCAGTATTCGCTGTCGTCATCGTCTTCCCAGTTCTTCATGAAGATCCCGACCACTTCGTGACCTTGCTGCTTGAGCAGATGGGCCGTAACGGCGGAATCCACGCCGCCCGACAGGCCCACGACAATCCGCTGCTTCCTCACTTGAAAAGCTCCTCGGCGCGCTGGTAGAGGAACCAGCTGGTCGCGATGTATTTGTTGCCGCCGCGCGGCCGGTTGCCGCGGTGCGTGTGCGTGAAACCGCCGGGTGCGATCAGCAACTGGCCGGTCTGCGGCCGGACCTTGCGGTCCTGATACAGAAACTCGGTCTCACCGTCTTCAAAGCCGTCGTTCAGGTAGACGGTCCACAGCAGCGCGCGGTGCAGCGCCTCCCCGCGATCGAGCTTGGGGTATTGCTCGCAATGCCAGTAGGGATAGCCGCCCTGGTCCGCGATGTACTTCTGCAGATTGATCGAGCCGGGGCGGAAGACCTTGGCGATCAGGCCTTCGAGCAGCGCGTCGTCCATCTGCGCCACGTCTTCGGCCGTCAGCATCTGCTGGCTGCCATCGGGGCGGTTCATCTTGAGTTGCAGAGGCGCCAGCGCCACGTGCGCATAGCGGCGCAGATATTGTTTGAAACCGGTCAACGCCACGGCGTTCAGGCGGTCGCGCAGGCCGGTCCAGGCCGGCGCGCTGTCCAGGTTGATGTCCCAGCTGTCCTTCAACTGCGTGTTCACGCCGCTACCCGTGGCACCGCGCACCGCCACGCCGCCGGTCTCGAAGCGGTCGACGATGGCGGCGCATTCGCCGGCGTCCAGGGCGCCGCTGTAGGTCTCGATGAAATCGATGCTGCTCATCGCGCAATTGTCGGCCATCGCCCCGAGGCCGGCGGACGTGGGCTCATTCGTCGAGCTAGGCTTCGATCTGGTGGATCGACGGATGGGCATGAATCGCTTCCAGCGGCAGGCGCTGGCCCGCGAGGTAGGCGTCGATGCAGGCCATCAGCAACGGTGTGCGGTGACGTTCGGGGCAGGCGAGCAGCTCTTCGCGCGACATCCAGAGCGTCCGCACAATGCCTTCATCAAGCGCCTGGCCGGGCGCCGCATCGCCCGCCCGGCCGCTGAAAGCCAGTCGCAGATAGGTCTCCTGGCGATGCCGCGACATGAAAACACCCAGAAAGGCCTCGGGCACGAAGGGCCTTGCAGTCTCTTCCTGTGTCTCTCTCACCACGGCCTGCAAGGGCGATTCACCGGCATCGAGATGACCGGCGGGGTTGTTGAGCTTCAGGCCATCGGCGGTTTCTTCTTCCACCAGCAGGAAGCGGCCTTCATGCTCTATCACGGCGGCTACCGTGGCGGCGGGCTTCCACCTTTGCTTTTTTGTCATGTCTACTTTCGCGCTTGCCCGACTGTGGGGCGAGCTTTCTATTGTGTAAGCTCCGCCGCAGACCAGGAGGCAATCCCATGCAGATAGGTGTTCCGCGCGAGAGCGCGGCCGGCGAGACCCGTGTGTCCGTCACCCCGGAAACGGCCAAGAAGCTCAAGGCGCTTGGCCACAGTTTGAAGATCGAGAAAGGCGCCGGCCTGCGCGCCAGCATGACCGACGAAGCCTATGTGGCCGTTGGCGCCGAGATCGTCGACCGCAGCACGGCCTTTGGCTGCGAGCTCGTGCTCAAGGTGCGCAGCCCCGATGCGGGCGAGCTGCAGCTGATGGAGCCCGACACGGCGCTGGTGGGCATGCTCAATCCCTTCGATGCGAACGGCCTCAAGGCTTTGGCTGAAGCGCGCCTGACCGCTTTCGCGCTCGAAGCCGCGCCGCGCACCACGCGCGCGCAGAGCATGGACGTGCTCTCCAGCCAGGCCAATATTGCCGGCTACAAGGCCGTGATGATCGCGGCCAACAAATACCAGCGCTTCTTCCCGATGCTGATGACGGCGGCGGGCACCGTGAAGGCGGCACGCGTCGTCGTGCTCGGCGTGGGCGTGGCCGGCTTGCAGGCGATTGCCACGGCGAAACGCCTCGGCGCCGTGATCGAGGCTTCGGATGTGCGGCCTTCCGTGAAGGAACAGGTGGAGTCGCTGGGCGCCAAGTTCATCGACGTGCCTTATGAAACCGCCGAAGAGAAAGAAGCCGCCGAGGGCGTGGGCGGCTACGCGCGGCCGATGCCGCAGAGCTGGCTTGATCGTCAAAAGCTCGAGGTCGCCAAGCGCGTGGCCCAGGCTGATGTGGTGATCACCACGGCATTGATCCCGGGCCGCGCGGCACCGGTGCTGGTCAGCGAGGAGATGGTCAAGAGCATGAAGCCGGGCTCTGTGATCGTCGACCTGGCCGCGATCGCCGGCGGCAACTGCCCGCTGACCGAAGCCGGCAAGACCGTGGTCAAGCACGGCGTGACGCTGGTCGGCGAGACCAACCTGCCCGCGCAGGTCGGCGCCGATGCCTCGGCGCTGTACGCGCGCAACGTGCTCGATTTTCTGAAGCTCGTCATCAGCAAGGAGGGCACTTTCCAGGTGCCTCTCGATGACGACATCGTGGTGGCCTGCCTGATGGCGCAGGGTGGCGAAGTCAAAAGGAAATAAAGAAAATGGAAATGATCGACCACACCGTCATCAACCTGATCATCTTCGTGCTGGCCATCTATGTCGGCTACCACGTGGTCTGGAATGTCACACCGGCGCTGCACACGCCGCTGATGGCCGTCACCAATGCGATCTCGGCCATCGTCATCGTCGGCGCCATGCTGGCCGCCGCGCTGACTGAAACCGACCTCGGCAAGTTCATGGGCACGCTGGCCGTGGCAC
This sequence comes from Burkholderiaceae bacterium, assembly GCA_036500605.1. Taxonomy (GTDB): domain Bacteria; phylum Pseudomonadota; class Gammaproteobacteria; order Burkholderiales; family Burkholderiaceae_C; genus JAFALK01. The sequence continues at coordinate 178,228 of DASYBU010000014.1, read as the reverse complement.
TGGCCGCCGTCAATGTGTTCGGCGGATTCCTGGTGACGCGAAGGATGCTGGAGATGTTCAAGAAGAAAGACAAGAAGAAGCCGGCTGCGGAGGCCAAGCCATGAGTCTCAATCTCGTTGTTCTGCTCTATCTGGTGGCCAGCGTCTGCTTCATCCAGGCGCTCAAGGGGCTCTCGCACCCGACCACCTCGATCCTGGGCAATATGTTCGGCATGAGCGGCATGGCGATTGCCGCCGTGACCACGGCCGCGTTGATCGTCAAGCTGGCTGGCGGCCAGGCGATGGGCTTGACCTATGTGCTGATCGGCCTCGTGATCGGCGGCGGCATCGGCGCCTTCATGGCGAACAAGGTCGAGATGACCAAGATGCCGGAGCTGGTGGCCTTCATGCACAGCATGATCGGCCTGGCGGCGGTGTTCATCGCAGCCACCGCCGTGCTGGAGCCCTGGGCCTTCCAGATCAGCGACCACAGCGGCGTGATCCCTGGCGGCAATCGCATCGAGCTGAGCTTGGGCGCCTTCATCGGCGCCATCACCTTCAGCGGCTCGGTGATCGCGTTCGGCAAGCTCAGCGGCAAGTACAAGTTCCGCCTGTTCCAGGGCGCGCCGGTGACGTATGCGGGCCAGCACTGGATCAACCTGGCGCTGGGTCTGGCGGCGGTGTTCTTCATCTACGGCTTCTTTGATTCGCAGAGCTGGATGGACTTCGGCCTCGTGCTCGCGCTGGGCTTCGCGCTCGGCGTGCTGCTGATCATCCCGATCGGCGGCGCGGACATGCCGGTCGTCGTGTCGATGCTCAACAGCTATTCAGGCTGGGCGGCGGCGGGCATCGGCTTCTCGCTCAACAACGCCATGCTGATCATCGCGGGTTCACTGGTCGGCTCCTCGGGCGCCATCCTCTCGTACATCATGTGCAAGGCGATGAACCGCTCGTTCTTCAACGTGATCCTCGGCGGCTTCGGGGGTGACACCTCTGCGGCTGTGGCCGGCGGTGGCGCGCAGCGCCCCGTCAAGAGCGGCAGCGCCGACGATGCCGCCTTCATCATGGGCAATGCCGAGAGCGTGATCATCGTGCCGGGCTACGGCCTCGCGGTGGCGCGTGCCCAGCACGCCGTGAAGGAACTGGCCGCCAAGCTGACCGAGAAGGGCGTGAGCGTCAAATACGCGATCCACCCGGTCGCCGGCCGCATGCCGGGCCACATGAACGTGCTGCTCGCCGAGGCCGAGGTGCCTTACGACCAGGTCTTCGAGATGGAGGACATCAACGCCGAGTTCGCGCAGGCCGACGTCGCCATCATCCTCGGCGCCAACGACGTCGTGAACCCGGCCGCGCATGTGAAGGGCAGCGCCATCTACGGTATGCCGATCCTGGAGGCGTACAAGGCCAAGACCATCATCGTGAACAAGCGCTCGATGGCCTCCGGTTACGCAGGCCTGGACAACGAACTCTTCTACATGGACAAGACCATGATGGTGTTCGGCGACGCGAAGAAGATCGTCGAAGAGATGCTCAAGGCCGTGGAATAAGTCACCGCGCACGCACGGCGTTAGCTTTTTTGCGGGTGCGAGAGCCCGCGCTATCGCATTCCCCGATGAGTTTGGCGTCAGCTTTGGGTCAGAATCCAAGGGTTTGTTTGGAGACACATGCATGGAGAAGATCTGGCTGAAGCACTATCCCGAGGGAGTGCCAGCGGAAGTCAACGTCTCCGTCTATCCATCCCTCGTGGAAGTGATGGACGCGGCGTTCAAGAAGCACGCGGAGTTGCCGGCTTACAAGATGATGGGCAAGAGCATCAGCTTTGCCCAGGTCGATGAGGCCTCGCGCGCGCTGGCCGGCTATTTCCAGAGCCTCGGCCTGGAAAAGGGCGATCGCGTCGCGATCATGATGCCCAATGTGTTCCAGTACCCGATTGCCGTGGCGGCCGTGCTGCGCGCCGGCTTCGTGGTGGTCAACGTCAACCCGCTGTACACGCCGCGCGAGCTTGAGCATCAGCTCAAGGACTCGGGCGCCAAGGCCATCGTCATTCTCGAGAATTTCGCGGCCACCCTGCAGCAGGTGCTGGCCCATGTGCCGACCAAGCATGTGGTGCTCGCCACGATGGGCGAGATGCTCGGCTTCCCGCTCGGCATGATCGTCAACTACGTCGTGCGCAACGTGAAGAAGATGGTGCCGGCGTTTGAGCTGCCCCATGCCGTGCCGTTCAAGACGGCCGTCTCGCGCGGTCGCGGCCTGCCGTTCAAGGCCGCCGGCGTGACGCCGGGCGACATCGCCGTGCTGCAGTACACGGGCGGCACGACGGGCGTCTCCAAGGGCGCCGTGCTTTTGCACAGCAATCTGGTGGCCAACACGCTGCAGTCCGATGCCTGGTACCAGCCGGCCATCAAGAAGGTGCCGGCCGGCGAGCAGGTGCACACCGTCTGCGCGCTGCCGCTGTATCACATCTTCGGTTTCACCGCGAACATGATGCTGTCCATGCACATGGGCGGCTGCAACATCATGATCCCGAATCCGCGCGATCTGCCGGCCGTGTTCAAGGAGCTCTCGAAGCACAAGGTCCACAGCCTGCCCGCGGTCAACACGCTGTTCATGGCGATGGCCAATCACGCCTTGTTCGACACGGTGGACTGGAGCCATCTGGTGATGTCGGTCGGCGGCGGCATGGCCGTGCAGCAAGCCACGGCCAAGCTCTGGCTCGAGAAGACCGGTTGCCCGATCGTCGAGGGCTACGGTCTCTCGGAAACGTCGCCGGTCGCGAGCTGCAACCCGACCGACAGCACGGCCTACACGGGCACGATCGGCCTGCCCGTGTCGAACACCGAGATGTGCCTGCTCGATGACGACGGCAATGAAGTGCCGGCCGGCGCCAGCGGCGAGATCGCGATCCGTGGCCCGCAAGTCATGGCCGGCTACTGGCAGCGCCCTGACGAAACCGCCAAGGTCATGACGGCCGACGGTTACTTTCGCACCGGCGATATCGGCGTGGTCGATGAGCGAGGCTACTTCCGCATCGTCGACCGCAAGAAGGACATGATCCTGGTCAGCGGCTTCAACGTCTATCCAAACGAGATCGAGGACGTGCTCACGCAGATGGAGGGCGTGCTCGAAGCGGCCGCCGTCGGCATCGCCGACCCGCGCTCGGGCGAGGCGGTCAAGGTGGTCATCGTCAAGAAGAACCCGGCGCTGACCGAGGCCGATGTGCGCGCCTATTGCGACGCCAACCTGACCGGCTACAAGCGGCCCAAGGTGATCGAGTTCCGCACCGATCTGCCCAAGACCGCCGTCGGCAAGATCCTGCGTCGCGAGCTGCGCGACAAGACCTGAAGGAGCGATCAAGGCGATGCTGGATCAGTCCTACCAAAAGACCGAAGCCGGCCGCGCCGAGATCAAGCTGCGCACGTTGCCGCTGTCACGCAGCGCGCGCAATCTGCTGCTGATGCTCGACGGCACGCGCAGCGCGCGCGAATGGCTGGGCATGGTCAATGGCACGACGGAAACCGACCTCGCTTTCCTCGCCAGTCATGGCCTGATTGTTTCGACGACGGTCGCCGCTCCGCCGCCCGCCGCTGCGCAGGCGCTGCCCGAGGTCGAAGGCATGGGCTATGACGAGCTCTACACCTACCTGACGCAGAACGCCAAGAAGCTGCTGGGGCTCATCAAGGGCTATCGCATGGTGCTCGACGTTGAGCGCTGCACCGATCTCGCGGGGCTGCAGGAGCTGGCTTGGCGCCTGATCTCGGAAGTGGAGCGCGCGCAGGGCGATGAAGCCGGTGCGAGGGTGCGCCGCGAGCTGCGGCTTTGAGCGTTGTTGTCCATGCCGCGTCTTTTTGTTGAGCAGTCGCTCGCTTCGGTTTCCGATGAATTGAATTTGCCGCCCGGCGCCGCGCGCCATGCGCAGGTCTTGCGGCTGCAACCCGGTGCTGAGCTGACGCTGTTCGATGGCAGTGGCCTCGATTGGCCGGCCGAAGTACTGCGCATGGGGCGCAGCGAAGTCGCCGTGCGCCTTGGCACCCCGGTACGCGTCGAGCGTGAACTGGCGCAGGCGGTCACGCTGGCGGTCGTGATGCCGGCCAATGACCGCATGGATGGCATCGTCGAAAAGGCGACCGAGCTTGGCGCCGTGGCGATCCAGCCGCTGATGAGCGAACGCTCGGTGCTGCGTCTCAATGGCGAGCGCGCCGAGAAGAAGACCGCGCATTGGCGCGGCGTGGCCATCGCCGCCTGCGAGCAATGCGGCCGCAGCCGCGTGCCTGAGATTGCGCCGGCGCGCACACTGGCTGCATGGCTGGCCACGCTGTCAGCTGAAGATGAGCGTCAGCGACGCTGGCTGCTGAGCCCCGTCGCGGCAACGCCTGTCGCTCAATTGGCGCAGCAGGCGGGCGAGCAGATCCTGGTCTTGAGCGGGCCCGAAGGCGGGCTCTCCACGGTCGAGGAAGACGCCGCCCGCGAGCGCGGCTTCCAGGCCGTGCAGCTCGGGCCGCGCATCCTGCGCGCCGATACCGCGCCGCTGGCGGTGCTCGGCTGGCTGGCCCTGAACTCGGCGGGCTGACTGACTGACTCAGACTGACTGAAGGCTCAGTTCGCCGGCGTCGTGGGAGCGGCCGGCGCGGCCGGCGGGCAATCGCTGATCTTGAACTCCACGCGACGGTCGATGGCATCGCGCGCGTCGTCCGTGCCGCTGCCCACGATGTTCTGCGACCAGCCCATGCCGACCGCGCTCAGGCGATGAGCCAATCCGGGCTGATCGGCCTGCAGCATGCCCGCCACAACCTTGCTGCGCGCCAGTGACAGGCCAAGATTGAAGTCTTCCGTGCCCGTGTGGCTGGTATGCCCGGCCACCTCGAGGCAACGGGTCGAGGCGGCCGCTTGCGCCGACAACTCCTGGATCCAGAAGCCGTAGGAGCCGCTGATCGCCGGGTCGGACCAGAAGCTGGTCTGGCCGGGCATGAACAGCAGCTTGATTGCCAGTGTGCGGGTCTTGAGACCCTCTTCGATCACGCGCTTGAAGGCGGCGTTGGCCAAGGCCTCGCGGCCCAGCGCCCGGTAGCTCAGGTACTGGCCGTTGTAGGCGCGCATGGCCAAGGCGGAGGGCTGAGCAGCGGCGTTCTTGAAGAGCTGCAGCGCCATTTCGTAGTCGCCGCTGTCATAGGCGCTGCGGGCGTCTTCAAGCAGCGCCAATTGGGCCCGCATGGCGTAGTCCTGCTCGGGCAGCGGCATGCTGTCGGGGCGGCCGAACAGCGCCGTGTCGGAGACCGCCTTCGGCAGCATGAAGATCACGGGGCTGTCGTTCGAGTAGCGGCCGGGGAAGAGATCGGCCGCGTCTACGCGCACGGGACCTTGCCAGCGGGCCACGATCCGATGCTCCTGCCGATCCTCGAGCACCAGGGTCAGGACCTTGTCCGCGCTGAGACTGGCGCTGAGCAACAGATCGGGCGCCTGGTTGGCCGCGATCTGCCTGAACTCGTGTCTGGCCTCAAGGCGCCGTGCCGCGATCTGCCGGGCTTTGGCCGTGGCGATCGATTCGGGTTGTGCGAAGCCGGAGCTTGTCTTCAGGCCCGCCGCCGGAAGATCCGCAAAGTGACCGAGCGCCAGGCTGTTGGGGAAGATGCGCACCAGCCACGCCGGGCGCGGCTGGGTGGCCAGCCACTGGCTGCTCAGATGGTCGACGGCGGTGCTCACATCCTGCTCGAATGGCGTGGCTGACGGGGCGATCGGGGCGATCGTGCAGGCCGCCATGAGGCAGGCCAGGAGACTCAGCAAGATGCTTCTGGCGAGCGTGGCGCCCATTGATGAGGATTTCATTTGCATGCCGACTCCAAGGTTTGTTTCTGGGCTTCGCTCAGCGGCTCGCCGAGCGAGACCTGCACCAGCAGCTTCTTGCAGGCTTCGCTCGTGCCATGTTCGAGTGCTGGCGTGCCGGCGGCGGGCGCAATGAGGATGGGAGCCTCCGAGACCTGCCTCAAGGGCTCTTGAACCGCGACGGTGGTCGCTTCGCTCTTGATGGGGTTCTCGTTTGAGGGACTCCGATTCACCTCGGCAGGTGCGAGCGTGGCGACCGTCGGTTGCACCAAGGGCGCAGCGCTGGCGACCCGGCTGAGCGGCGCAGCGCCGGGGCTCTGAAGCCACGAGCCGGCCATCAGGCCCACGCCGAGCAAGACCGCCGCGGCCATGACGATCGGCAGCAAGCGCGGTGCGGCGCGCGGCGTGGGGCGCGGAGAGGCCGGTCCCTCCAGCAGTTCGGCGAGCGCGGCTTCGTCAGGCAGTGAAGGCGTCACGACCTGGCGCAGCACGGGAACGGCCGGCGGCTTGATCAGCGCCGCCAGCAACTCCGTCTGCGGATGGAAGGCCAGCGCCTCGGCCTCGGCCACCACGCTGGCCGCGCCGATGGGCTCCAGCCGTTCGTGCAGGATCGCCGTGTGCAGCAGGCGCACGCACAGGTTGTTGATGCGACCGGGGCGACCCTGCGTGCGTGCATGGATTTCGCTCAGCGCGGCCGCACTCAGGGGCGGCAGTCGCGGTCCCGCGTAGCGCGAGAGGCGGTCCTGGATGTAGGCAGCAGTCTCGGTCGGCCGGAATCCGGGCAGGCTGAGGATGCTGAGCGGGATGATGATCAGTTCGGGCGCATCCAGGAGGTCGAGCAGCGCAGGCTGCCCCATCAGGACGATGCGCAGCAGCGGCAGGCCGCCCTGCTTCAATTGCCCCAGCGCCATCAGCCCGCGCAAGGCATCGGGCGGCAGGCCTTGCGCCTCGTCGACCAGGAGCAGCGTGCCCTGGTCGTCCTTCGCCCAGCTTCTCAGCTGTTCTACAAACCACTCGCGCGGCGCGCGCTTCTCATCCTTGGGCATGCCGAAAGCATGGGCGACCGAGTGCAGGATCTCGGCCCGGCTCATCAAGGTGAAACTCAGGCGCGCCTTGCGGGACCAGCGCGGCGGCAGCGTGTCCCACAAGGTTTGGACCTGCAGGGTCTTGCCGACACCCGGGGCGCCGACCAGGACCAGCACTTCATCGCTGGCCGAGGCGAGGCCGGCCAGCAGGGTTCGGTGGATCTGCTCAGCCGCCGGAGTGGAGAAGCGGTTGGAGGCGCCCGACCGCGTATCGAACACGCGGGCGACTTCGTTCAAGGAGTCAACGTTCAAGGTCATGTCTAGCGAAGCGCAAGCACATGCGCTCCCCGAGCCGAGGGTGGACCATGATGGGGACCCCCTTTCGCGCAGACCTTGACGTTGATCGCCTGTTCAGCGCTTGCCGCCCCCACGAGCATGGGGGCGCCCTACTTCAAATGAGGGCCTTCAGCAGCTCAGCAGTTCAGCAACTCAGCAGTTCAGCGGGCCGAGCCCTTGACCAGATCGAAGCGGAACATCCGGCATTCGATCGGTCCGTTCCACATCGGGATGCGGCGCGATTCCTTCAGGCGCATCTTGTTCGGCAGCTTCATGTCGGGGCAGAGCAGCCAGGCCGTCCAGGGTTGCTCGGTGTAGGCGCGCTTCCAATGCGAGGCCAGACGCGGGAAGAAGTCGTCGTCGGCATCGCGTTGCTCGGAGCCGCTGGCATCGCGCACGGCGGCTGCCTTGCCGCGCACCTCGATGCGCTCGCCATAGGGAGGGTTCATCATCAAGGTGCCGCTCAGACCCTCGGGCAGTTCCGGCGCCGGGCGTTCGAGTGCATCGCCGCCGTTGAACTGGATGTATTGCGCCACGCCGGCGCGTTCGGCATTGCGGCGCGAGAAGTCGACCATGCGGAAGGCCACATCGCTGCAGAAGATCGGCACAGCCGGCGCGTGCTCGCGGTCCTTGGCTTCCTGCTTGAGCTGCTGCCAGCGCGGGCGCAGCGGCACGAAGGGCAGTTGTCGCTCGAAGGAGAAGCGACGCAGCTGGCCGGCGGCCATGCCGCAGGCGATCTGCGCGGCCTCGATGGCGATGGTGCCCGAGCCGCAGCAGGGGTCGACCAGAGCGCCGCCGGTTTCGGGCGTGCCGCGCCAGCCCGCGGCGGCGAGCATGGCGGCGGCGAGGGTTTCCTTCAGCGGCGCGTCGCCCTTGTCCACCCGCCAGCCGCGTTTGAACAGCGGTTCCCCCGAGGTGTCCACGTACAAGGCGGCAAACTCCTCGTTCAAATGCATCATCACCGGCAGGTCGGGTGAGCGCGTGTCGACGCTGGGCCGTTCGCCCGTGGCCTCGCGCAGCTGATCGCAGATCGCGTCCTTGACGCGCAGCGTGGCGAAGTTGAGCGAGCGCAGCGGCGAGCGCTGTGCCGTCGTGTCGATGCGGATCGTGTGCTGCGGCGTGATCCACCGCGCCCAGTCGATCTTGCGAGCGAGCGTGTAGAGATCATCCTCGTGGCGATAAGGGCCTTCGATCAGCTCGATCATCACGCGCTGCGCGAGGCGGCTCTCCAGGTTGAGCCGCATGACGCCTTCGGCGTCGCTCTTGACCGCCACACCGCCGCGCAGCTTCTCCACGTGACTCTTGGGGAGGATGGCGCGCACCTCTTCCTCCAGCCAGGGCTCGACGCCGCTGGCGCAGGACAGGAACAGGTTCAGGACTTCAGGACGGGACATGGGGGTGGCGGCGCTGAGCGCCCTCCATCAAATCGATTTGCGCAGATTTGCGGGCGCGATCTTGAGCGCTTCGCGGTATTTGGCCACAGTGCGGCGTGCGCACTGGATGCCTTGTTCTTCGAGCATGCTTGCCAAAGCGCTGTCCGACAAGGGCTTGAGCGCGTCTTCGGCGGAGATGAACTGCTTGATCAAAGCGCGGACCGCCGTGCTCGAGGCGTTGCCTCCGGCCTCGGTTGAGAGGCCCGAGCCGAAGAAATACTTGAGCTCGAAGGTGCCGTAAGTGGTGGCCATGTACTTGGCTGTGGTCACGCGCGAAATGGTCGACTCGTGCAGGCCCAGCTCATCGGCGATCTCGCGCAGCACCAGCGGCTTCATCGCTAGCTCGCCGTGCGTGAAGAAGCCGCGCTGGCGCTCCACGATGGCGCGCGAGACGCGCAGGATGGTGTCAAAGCGCTGCTGGATGTTCTTGATGAACCAGCGCGCTTCCTGCAACTGGCCGCCCAAGGCACTGTTGCTGATGCCGCCGCGCGTGGCGCGCAGCGCGTTCGCATACAGATCGTTGATGCGCAGCTTTGGTGCCACGTCGGGGTTGAGCATCACGCGCAGCTCACGGCCGACCTTGCGCACGATCACGTCGGGCACGACGGCGGCTGCCTCGTCATTGGAGAAACGTCGGCCCGGCTTGGGCTCCAGCGTCGTGATCAGGTTTTGCGCCTCGCGCAGCAGCACGTCATCGGCGCCCGTCAGCGCCATCAGCCGCTTGCTGTCGCGCTTGGCCATCAGCTCCAGATGCTGCTTGCAGATGAGGATCGCGATCACCTGCGCCGGGCTGCGGGGCAGGGCGCGCAGCTGCAGCATCAGGCATTCGGAAAGATCGCGAGCGCCCACGCCGGTCGGGTCCATGTGCTGCAGCCATTGCAGCGCAATGCGCAGATGGTCGAACAGTTCCTCCCGCCCTTCGGCATCGTCACCGGTCAGCGCGCTGGCGATGTCTTCGAGGCTGTCTTCGAGGTAGCCGTCTTCGTTGAGCGATTCGATCAGCACGCACAGCGCCATGTAATCGGATTCGGACAGGCTCATGCCGGCCAGTTGCTGCATCAGATGGTCGCGCAGGCTGATCGATTCGCTGTCCTGGCTGCTGCGCTCGGAGTCGTCGTCGTTATCGCCGCTGCCGCTGCCCGAGCTGGGCGTCTCGCGGATGCCGTCGAAGTCTTCGCGCTCGGTGCCGTTCTCCCAGTCCTCGCGCTCGGCCTTGCCGAAGTCATCGTCCTTGATCTCGCTGGCGAAATCGTTGTCGGCACTGTCAGCCGTCCCGCTCGTGTCGTCGTCGGCATTGCTGACACTGCCGCGCACGTCGTCAAGCTCGGGCGCGCTGACGCCGCCGAATTCATCTTCGGTTTCCAGCAGCGGGTTCTGCGTCAGCATCTGGTCGATCTCCTGCTGCAGTTCCAGCGTGGAGAGTTGCAGCAGACGGATCGATTGCTGGAGCTGGGGGGTCAGCGCCAGGTGCTGGCTGAGGCGAACCTGTAAGGACGGCTTCATCGCGGTCGGCCGGCCGGCTTACATGCGGAAGTGCTCGCCGAGGTACACCTTGCGCACGTCGGCGTTGTCGACAATCTCGGCCGGCCGGCCTTCGGCCAGCACGGTGCCTTCACTGATGATGTAGGCGCGATCGCAGATGCCCAGCGTCTCGCGCACATTGTGGTCCGTGATCAGCACGCCGATCCCGCGCTCGCGCAGGAAGCCGATGATGCGCTGGATCTCCAGCACGGCAATCGGATCGACGCCGGCAAAGGGTTCGTCGAGCAGGATGAAGCGGGGCTGCGTGGCCAGTGCGCGCGCGATCTCGACGCGACGCCGTTCGCCGCCCGAGAGCGCCGGCGCGGGGCTGTGGCGCAGCTTCTCGATGGAAAGATCGTGCAGCAGGCCGTCGAGCAGCTCGTTGATGCGCGCCTTGGGCAAGGCCTTGCCGTTCTCATCCTGCTGAAGCTCCAGCACGGCGCGGATGTTCTCCTCGACCGTGAGCTTGCGGAAGATCGAGGCTTCCTGCGGCAGGTACGACAGGCCCAGCCGCGCGCGCTGGTGGATGGGCAGGCGCTGCACGGGTTGATCATCGATGCGGATCTCGCCGGCATCGGCACGCACCAGGCCCACGATCATGTAGAAGCTGGTGGTCTTGCCCGCGCCGTTCGGGCCGAGCAGGCCGACGACCTCGCCGCTGCGCACATCGACATGCACGTCCTTGACGACCTTGCGCACGCCATAAGTCTTGGCCAGGCCGATCGCTTCGAGTCGGCTGGCGGGCGCGCCGTGCGCTCCTGCCGCCGTCATGAAGGCTTGCGGTTGGGCAGCACCGTGCTGGGCTGCAGCGGCACGCCGGAGGCCGGAGTCGCGGGAGCCGAAGCGGCGCCGGCATCGCGCGGCATGATCATGATGCGGGTGCGGCCGCCATTCGAGCCATTCGGATGCGTCGTGCCATCACCGCCTTCGAGCGAAGTCTGCTCGGTGCGGTTGTCATAGACGATCACCGAGCTGGTGGCTTCGTTGGCGACGAGGCTGCCGCGCATCGTGCGCATCACCGCATGGCCCGAGAAGCGCACCGTGTCGGCCTTGGTGTCGTAGTCGACCTGGTCGGCAAAGCCTTCGATGAACTCGCCCGGCACATCGCGCGCCTGGCGGAAGCTGACCTGCTTGTCGGTCGGGCTCAGCGCAAACAGCTGCCAGTAGCCATCGCTGGTCTGCTTGGCCTTGACCCGGTCGGCCTGCAACAGCATGGTGCCCTGGGTGATCACAACATTACCGACCAGCTCGGCGTAGGTGCTCAGATCGCTGTCGCCGCCTTTGTCCGAGGTGAACACCATCGGCTTGGCACGGTCGGCCTTTTCAGCCCGCACCGGCGCGACGGCGAGCAGGGCCAACAGCGGCAGGAGGAGGAGGGGGCGGGTGATTGAAGGCATGGCGGCACAGTTCTTGCAGGCCATTCTAGCCAGCAAACCGCGCCATCCCGTGTTGCGGTCCGTGCATTTGTGGTGCTGCACGGACGCTGGTGAAGATTTCCTGAATCAGCCCTTGTTGCGGGCGAGCTTGATCAGGTAATCGGCGACCTGTACGGCCTGCACGCCGAGCTGCTGCTCGGTCTGGCCGCGCGTGCCGGCCATCGAGGGCGAGGTCGTGAAGCGGCCGGCCACGCCGAGCGTCGGCACGCCGTCGATCCGGTAATCCTCCGACAAGCGCGTGGCCTGCAGGCATTTGCTCTGGACGCCGAACGAGGACCAGGCTTGCTTGAAAGCGGCCGGGTTGACGCCGAGCTGGCTCACCAAGGCGAACACGGCGGCCTCGTCGTTGACGTCGCGACGCTCGATATGGAAGGCATTGAACACGCGGGCGTGCACCTCGGCTTCCTTGCCCATCGCTTCGAGCGCGAAGAACAGCCGCTGGTGCAGCTTGATCACGCCGTTGAAGCTCACATGCAGGCGGCGGAAGCTCACGTCGGCGGGGAGCGTGTGCAGCCACTGGTTGAGCGTGGGATCGAAGACAAAGCAGTGCGGGCAGCCGTACCAGAAGAACTCGATCAGCTCGATCTTGCCCGGCGTGGTCGGCAGGGGCTGCGGCAGGCGTTGGAATTGCTGGCCCTCGACCGGGGCGCCTTGTGCGAGAGCGGGGCCGGCGACACCGGCAAGGCCGGTCAGGCCACCAAGACCGACGAGAGCATTGAAATCACGACGTTGCATGGAAGGTGTTCCTTGGCGAGGCTCAGGCTTTGCCGCTGCGAGCCATCTGGATCAGTTGATTGATGATGGGGATCGTCATTTGCCCGGCTTGCGCCTCACCGCCGGCGTGCGGACCGGCCATCGCCGGTGAGGTGACGAAACGGCCGCCCACCACCACGGTGGGCACCGACTCGACATGGTAGTTCTCGCTGGTCTTGTTTGCAGCCAGGCATTTGCTCTGCACGCCGAAGGAGTTGAAGGTCTGCTTGAACTTCTCCACGTCCACCCCGAAACGGGTCATCAGCTTGTAGATGTCGTCTTCGCTGCTGATGTCCACATGCTCCACATGGATGGCGGCGAACACGCGCTCATGCAGCTCGGGCAGCTTACCCATGACTTCGAGCGTGAAATACAGGCGTTGCAGCAGCTTGGTGATCGCATTGAAGCCGCCATGCACGCGGCGGAACACCACGTCGCCGGGAAGCGTGGCCTGCCAGGCTTTCAGCGCGGGGTCGAAGGCAAAGCAGTGCGGGCAGCTGTACAGAAAGAATTCGAGCACTTCGATCTTGCCGGCCGGCTGCGGTTGTGGCGGGCTCAGGCGCAGGTACTGGCGGCCTTCCGCGATCTGGGCCAGCGAAAGGGTCGGCACGGCGGCCAGGCCCAGCAGGGCGGAAAACTCACGACGCAACATTGGAATTCTTTCAGAAACTGAAGGCCGGAGCCTCGCCTGCTCGACTTAAGCCCGGCTTATTGAGCCCGGCCCGTCAAGATCAGCGCTGGACACGCACCAGATTGGCTTCCACGCCCGCGGCCTGGATCTTCTGTTGCAGGGTGTCAGCCTCGTCGCGCGTGTCCAGCGGGCCCATGCGGACACGGAACACGCTGCGGCCCGACTGCTCCTTCTCCATCACCTTGGCCGCGAAGCCCAGCAAGGCCAGCTTGGCGCGCTGCTGTTCGGCATCGTCGGCGCGGGTGAAGGCGCCGACCTGAACGAAGTAGATGAAGGGATCGGCCCCGGCGGCCGCTGGAGCGGCGGCAGCTGGCTTGGCATCGGGCTTCTTCTCAGCCGCGGGCTTGGGCGCTTCGGGCGCGGGCGTCGCAGTGACCACCGGTGCGGGCGCCGGCGCGGAGGCCTGTGGCGCCGCGCTGACGACACCGCTCGCCGCCTTGTTGACTGTCTTGCTGGCCAGCGGTGCGTTCGGATCCCAGTTCTTGTTGTGGTTCGCCTCTTCGACGTCCTGCTCCGCGGTGCGTTGTGGCAGCTTGTTGACGAAGGGAATCGGCGCCTTGGTGATGTAGAGCGCCACGCCCAGCGCCACGGCCAGGCCGAGCAGCAGGCCGACGATCAGGCCGAGAACGAAGCCGCCGCGCTGGCCGCCGGACTTGCCGGCACCGGATTTCCTGTTGTTGTTCTGGCCGTTGCCGGCTTGAGCTTTGCTCATTCGTTCTCCGTCTTTTCAGGGGTGTCGCGGGACATGGATTCAGGGGCGCTCACGCCGAGCACGGCCAGCGCATTGCGGATCACCTGGCGCGTGGCTGCAAGCAAGGCAACCCGCGCTTGGGTCAGCTCGGGCGCCTGGCCCAGCACGCGTTCGGCCGCATAGTAGCTGTGGAAGCTGCTGGACAGATCGCGCAAGTAGAAGGCCACGTCATGCGGCGCCAGGCCTTCCGCGGCGCTGGAAAGCATGCGCGGATAGTCGGCCAGCTTCAGCATCAGCGCGGCCTCGGTCGGGGCCGTGAGCAGGCTCAGGTCGGCACCGTTCAGCGTGGCTTCGTCGCCGCCCCAGTTGCGGATGATCGAGCAGATGCGCGCGTGCGCGTACTGCACGTAGAACACCGGGTTTTCGTCATTGGCCTTGAGCGCCAGGTCGACGTCGAAGGTGAACTCGGTGTCGGCCTTGCGGCTGATCAGGAAGAAACGCACGGCGTCGCGGCTGGTCCAGTCGATCAGGTCGCGCAGCGTGACATAGCTGCCGGCGCGCTTGGAGATCTTGACCTCTTCGCCGCCCTTCATGACCGTGACCATCTTGTGGAGCACATAGTCCGGGAAGCCCTGAGGGATGCCCAGGTCGGCGGCTTGCAGGCCGCCACGCACACGGGCGATGGTGCCGTGGTGGTCGGTGCCCTGCACATTGATGCACTTGGTGTAGCCGCGCTTGAATTTGTTGATGTGATAGGCGACGTCGGGCACGAAGTAGGTGAAGGTGCCGTCGCCGGACTTGCGCATCACGCGGTCCTGGTCGTCGCCGTAGTCGGTGGAGCGGAACCACAGGGCGCCGTCTTTCTCATACGTCTCGCCGCTGGCAATCAGCCGTTCCACCACGTTCTCGAGCGCGCCATTGGCGTAGACGCTGGTTTCGAGGAAGTAGTTGTCGAACTTCAAGCCGAAGGCCTGCAGATCCAGATCCTGCTCGTGACGCAGATAGGCCACGGCGAACTGGCGGATGCTGTCGAGGTCGTCGGGGTTGCCGGAGGCCGTGAAGGAACGGTCGTCGGCCGTGACCGATTCCTTGCGCATGAAGGCGTCGGCGATGTCCTGGATGTAGTCGCCGTTGTAGAACTTCTTGCTTTCGGGGTTCTCAGGGTCGATCGGCCAGATCGCATCGCCGGGCTTGAAGCCCTGGATGCGCAATTGCGTGCTGCGGGCGAGCGTGGCGATCTGCACGCCGGCATCGTTGTAATAGAACTCGCGCGTGACGTCGCAGCCCTGCGTCTTGAACAGGCTGCACAGGGCGTCGCCCAGAGCGGCCTGGCGCGCATGGCCGACATGCAGCGGCCCCGTCGGGTTGGCCGAGACGAACTCGATCATCACGTGCTGGCTGTTGTGCGCTTGCACGCCAAAGGCGGAACCGCCCTGGAGCACCTCGCCCACCACCGCCTGCTTGGCAGCCGGCTTCAAGCGGATGTTGATGAAGCCGGGCCCGGCGATCTCCATCGCCTCGACCCATTGCGCAAACGCTGGACGCGCCTCCAGATTGGCGATCAGCGCTGTGGCCAGTTCACGCGGGTTCTTCTTGAGCGGCTTGGCCAGCTGCATGGCGACCGTGCAGGCGAGATCGCCGTGCGCCGCCTGCTTGGGCGATTCAAAGGCGGCGGCCAGAGTGGCGCCGGGGCTGAGGTCTTGAATGGCTGCGCCTAAGGCGGCGAGCAGCTCCTGCTTGGCTTGGATCATGGGCGAGATTCTAAGAGCCCCGCTCCAGCGTGTTTCTTTGCGCCAGCGGCCTGAAGCCGCGCACCCACAGTGCCACGACGAGCAGCGTGCCGACGCCGCCGGCCACCACCGAGCCCACCGGCCCCAGCAAGGCCGCCGTGGCGCCCGACTCGAACTCACCGAGCTGGTTGCTCGCGCCGATGAAGATCGAGCTGACCGCGCTGACCCGGCCGCGCATTTCGTCCGGCGTTTCCAGCTGCACGAGCGTCTGGCGCACGACCACGCTGACCATGTCCATCGAGCCCGAAATGGCCAGGGCAATCAGCGAGACCCAGAAGCTCGTCGAGAGTCCGAACACCACCATGCAAAGCCCGAACACCGCGACCGCACCGAGCAGCAAGGCGCCGACACGCGAGCGCAGCGGATTGCGGGTGAGCCAGATCGACATCAGGAGCGCCCCCACGGCTGGCGCACCACGCAGCAAGCCCAGGCCCCAGGAGCCGACATGCAGGATGTCCTTGGCGAACATCGGCAGCAGGGCCGTGGCGCCGCCGAACAGCACAGCGAACAGGTCGAGCGAAATCGCGCCGAGCACGACCTTGTTGTGCCAGACGAAGTTCACGCCCGCGAACACGCTTTGCAGCGTCACCGGCTCGGCCAAGCGCGGTTCGTGCGCGTAGCGCACCTGCGCAATCAGCAGAGCGGCCAGCGCAAAGCAGACCACGCAGGTCGCGTAAACGACCTCGGCACCGGCCACATACAAGAGCCCGCCCAAGGCCGGGCCGCCGATCAGCGCGGCCTGCGAGCCGGAGGAGTTGAAAGCCATGCCGCGAGCCAGCAAAGGTGCGGGCAGCAACACCGGCGCGAGCGCCTGGATCGCCGGCATCTGGAAGGCCCGCACCGAGCCCAAGGCTACCGAGATCAGCAGCAGCAGATCGCGTGAGGCCCAGGGCACGCCCCGGCCCCAGCCCACCGTGGCGGCCAGCAGCAGGACGGCCAGCAAGGTCCAGACCGCCATGCAGATCGTGAGGATGCGGCCGCGATGATGGTGGTCCACCACATGGCCGGCGGGCAAGGTCAGCAGCAGCGCGGGCGCGAACTGGAACAGGCCCACGAGGCCGAGGTCCCACGCGCTGCCGGTCAGCTCATACATATGCCAGCCCAGCGCCACCATCAGCATCTGGCCGCCCAGACTGGTGAAGATGCGCCCCAGCCACAGAAACATGAAGCTGCGTTGCCGCGTCAGTGTGAAAAAGTCGTTAGTACTGCCGGACTCGGCCGGTGCAGGCGATGAATTCATGATCCGGCGAGCATAGCCTCACCGCTATGATTCCCCGCTTATGAGCGAGCCGGACATCACCCTGCCACCGACTGGCCCTGACCTGCCGAACCAGATCGGCAAGTACCGCGTCGTGCGCAGGCTCGGCGAAGGTGCGACCAGCGATGTCTACCTGGCCGTCGATACCTTCAGCGGCACCGAAGTGGCGATCAAGCGCATGCGCGCCTGGGCCGCCAGCAGCCGCGACGGCAACTCGCAAAGCGACTACGGGTTCCGCTTCTTCACGGCCGAAGCCGCGCTGGCGGGCCGCCTGCACCATCCCAATGTCGTGAAGATCCTCGATGCCGTGCCCGAGGCCGATTCGCCCTATCTGGTGATGGAGTACGTGCCGGGTGTCACGCTCAAGCATTTCTGCCGCAGCGACCGCCTGCTGCCGCTGGACCAGATCGTCGAACTCGGTTTCAAGTGCGCTATGGCGCTCAGTTATGTGTTCCGTCAGGGGCTGATCCACCGTGACGTGAAGCCGGCCAATCTGCTGGCGCTGATCGACACGCAAGGCTATGTGACCGACGTGAAGGTCAGCGACTTCGGCTCCGCCCTGAACCTGAAGTCCGACACGACCCAGGTCCACCGTGTGGGATCGCTCGCCTATATGCCGCCCGAGCAGATCGAGGGCGGCGATGTCGACATGCGCGCCGACATCTACGCGCTCGGCGCCGTGCTCTATCACCTGATCGCCGGTCGGCCGCCTTTTGATGCGCCGAGCCAGATGGCGCTGATGCATCAGATCTACCACCAGACGCCGCCTTCGCTGGTCGCCTTGCGCGGCGGCGTGACGCCCGAGCTCGATGCGGTCATCGCGCGTGCCTTGGCCAAGCACCCGAACGAGCGCTACGCCGATTGGGACACTTTCGGCCGCGCGCTTTCGGAGCTGGTGGCCAAGCAATTGGTGCCGTTGGCGCGCCTCTCCGAGGTCAAGGACTCGGAGCGTTTCAACATGCTGCGCGAGCTCGAGTTCTTCAACAAATTCGGCGATGTGGAGCTGTGGGAAGTGGTGCGCCGCGCGCGCTGGCGCCGCTTCCCCGAGGATCACGCGCTGTTCAAGAAGGGCCAGGAAGGCAACACCTTCCACATCATTGCGCAGGGCGAGGTCGAGGTCTGGCGCGATGGTTCGATGGTCGCCACGCTGGGGCAGGGCACGTCGGTCGGCGAGATGGCGTATCTGTCACCGAACCCGGCGCTGCGCAAGCACAGCACGGACATCAAGGTCGTCAAGGACACCTGCATCACGATCTCCTTCACGCCCGATTCCTTGGGTCTGCTGAGCCCGGAATGCCAGCATCGCTTCGACCACGCTTTCATCCAGGTGCTGGTGCGCCGCCTGCATACCGCGCATGAGGCTTTGGCCCATCCGCGCAGGATCATGTAAACCGAGCTTGTCGCTGCCACGTTGGCGTGCTTGAATGGATTGGTTCCCTGTCCCTTCATTCACCCACCTGGAAGGATCTCGCGATGAAGAAACTGATGTGCGTTCTGGCCCTGGGTCTGGCCGCGATGGCCGGCGCGGCCCATGCGGCCGATGCGGCTGCCACTTGTGACGCTCAAGCGGCCGACAAGAAACTGCACGGCGCCGCCAAGACCAGCTTCACCAAGAAGTGTGTGGCCGATGCCGCCGCGGCAGCACCCGCAGCCAGCAGCGCTCAAGCCACCTGCGATGCCAAGGCCGGCGAGAAGAAGCTTCATGGCGCCGCCAAGACCAGCTTCACCAAGAAGTGCGTCGCCGACGCGGGCAAGTAAAACGAAACAGATCGAGAGTCGGCTCAGCCGGTTGCAGCATGCGCCCAGTACTGGGCGTTGCTGTAGCTGGCCTTGAGGAAGTCGATCCAGAGCCGCACACGCAGCGGCTGGTGCTTGGACTGCGGAAAGACTACGAAGATGCCATTTGCCGGCGCGGCGAAGTCGTCGAGCACGCTCGACAGCCGGCCGGCGGCCAGATCCGCTTCCACCTCCCAGGTGCTGCGCCAGGCCAGTCCCAGCCCGGCCAGGCACCACTCGCGCAAGACCTGGCCATCGCTGCAGTCGAGCCGACCTTGCGGGCGCAGATGGTTCACTTGCCCGTCGATCACGAAGGCCCAGCCGCGGGTCTGGCTGGCCTCCGAGGAAAGCGTCAGGCAGGCGTGTCGTGACAGTTCGCTCGGATGTTTGGGCGTTCCGGCGCGCTTCAGATAACTCGGTGCCCCGACGCATAAACGGCGGTTGTCGGCCAGACGGGCGCTGACCAGGCTTGAATCGGGCAGATCGCCGACGCGCACTGCGCAGTCATAGCCTTCGTTGACGATGTCCACCACGCGGTCCGAAAGGTTCAGCGACAGGCTGACCTCCGGATGGCGGGACAGGAACTCCGGCACCAGCGGGGCCACATGGCGCCGACCGAAGCCGGCCGGCGCCGTGATGCGCAGATGTCCGCTGGCCTTGACGCCACCGGCACTCACCCCCGCTTCCGCGCTGGCCAGCTCCGCGAGCAGGCGCTGGCAATCTTCCAGAAAAGCACTGCCTTCATGCGTGAGCGTCAGCCGCCGCGTGGTGCGCAGCAGCAGCTTGACGCCCAGCCGCGCCTCCAGGGCGTCAATGCGCCGCCCCATCACCGCCGGTGCCACGCCCTCGGCCTGCGCGGCGGCCGTGAGGCTGCCCTTGAGTGCCACGGAAACGAAGGATTCGATCTGTTTGAGCCGGTCCATCGCTTGATTGTGCTGATTCAAACCCCTAAATCAAGACTATTGATTGATGATTTGTGCAAATTGAACAAGTATTCCTTGTGTGCAGGCGCATGAATGCGGGCCGACTTCTCGCATAAATTTGCGGCATCGACTTCTCAACATTGGGACCCTCGCCATGAGCGCACGCACCACCGTCCACCGTCTCCAAGTTGCCACTGTTCTGCACCGTTTCATCGAAGACAGTGTGCTGCCCGCCGTGGGCGTGGCCCCTGCTGCCTTCTGGACCGGCTTTGACGCCATCGTCCACGAGCTCGCGCCCAAGAATGCGGCCCTGCTGGCCGAGCGCGACCGCCTGCAGACCGAGCTCGACAGCTGGCATCGTGCCCACCCCGGCCCGATCACCGACATGCCGGCCTACCGCGCCATGCTGGAACGCATCGGCTATCTGGTGCCGCAGCCGGGCCAGGTGCAGGCCAGCACTGCCAACGTCGATGCCGAGCTGGCCTTGCAGGCCGGCCCGCAGCTTGTGGTGCCCATCCTCAATGCGCGTTATGCACTGAATGCCGCCAACGCGCGCTGGGGCTCGCTCTATGACGCGCTCTACGGGACAGACGCGATTCCCGAGACCGATGGCGCCGACAAGGGCAAGGCTTACAACCCGGTGCGCGGCGCCAAGGTGATCGCCTTTGCGCGCCAGGTGCTGGACCAGGCGGCGCCCTTGGCCGAGGGCAGCCATGTGCAAGCGACCGGCTATCGGGTCGAGAACGGTGCCCTGGTCGTCGCCCTGGGCGACAAGACCACGACGCTGGCCGATGCCGCTCAATTGGTCGGTTATCAGGGCGAGGCCGCGGCGCCGTCCTCGGTGCTGCTGGTTCACAACGGCCTGCATCTGGACCTGCGCATCGACCGCAGCACCGCCATCGGCAAGACCGATCCGGCCGGCGTCGCCGATATCGTGATGGAAGCGGCGCTGTCGACCATTCTCGACCTCGAGGATTCCGTCGCCGTGGTCGACGCCGACGACAAGGTACTCGCCTACGCCAACTGGCTGGGCATCCTGCAAGGCACTCTGAGCGAGGAACTGGTCAAGGGCGGCAAGACGGTCAAGCGCACGCTCAACCCGGACCGCATCTACACGGCGCCCCAGGGCGGCGAAGTGAAGCTGCACGGCCGCTCGCTGATGTTCGTGCGCAATGTCGGCCACCTGATGAGCAACCCGGCGATTCTGATGGGCGACGGCGCCGAGATCCCCGAAGGCATTCTGGATGCGGTGATCACCACGACGATCGCCATGATCGACCTGAAGCGCCGCGGCAACTCGCGTACCGGCTCGGTCTACATCGTCAAGCCGAAGATGCACGGCCCGGCCGAAGTCGCCTTCGCCGTCGAACTGTTCAGCCGCGTGGAAGCCATGCTCGGCCTGCCGCAGGACACGGTCAAGCTCGGCATCATGGACGAGGAGCGCCGCACCAGCGTCAACCTGAAGGCCTGCATCGCCGCCGCCAGCCGCCGCGTGGCCTTCATCAACACCGGCTTCCTCGACCGCACCGGCGACGAGATGCACACCGCCATGCACGCCGGCCCGATGCTGCGCAAGGGCGACATGAAGAGCACGGCCTGGATTCAGGCCTACGAGCGCGGCAATGTGCTGACGGGTCTGTCCTGCGGCCTGCGCGGCCGGGCACAGATCGGCAAGGGCATGTGGGCCATGCCCGATCTGATGCACGCGATGCTGGAGCAGAAGATCGCCCATCCCAAGGCCGGTGCCAACACCGCCTGGGTGCCTTCGCCCACGGCCGCCACGCTGCATGCGCTGCACTACCACCAGGTCGACGTTGCCGCGGTTCAGCGTGAGCTTGAAAAGACCGACGCCGATGCCGAGCGCGACACGCTGCTCAATGGATTGCTGCAGATTCCGGTAGTGGCGGAAGTCACGTGGCATGCGGCCGAACGCCAGCAGGAGTTGGACAACAATGTGCAGGGCATCCTCGGCTATGTGGTGCGCTGGATCGACCAGGGCGTGGGCTGCTCCAAGGTGCCCGATATCCACGATATCGGCCTGATGGAAGACCGCGCCACGCTGCGCATCTCCAGCCAGCACATCGCCAACTGGCTGCTCCATGGCGTGGTCAGCGAGGCGCAGGTGCGCGAGACCTTTGCGCGCATGGCCAAAGTGGTCGATGGCCAGAACGCCGGCGATCCGCTCTACAAGAATCTGGCCGAGCACCCTCAGGGGGCGGCCTTCCAGGCGGCACAGGACCTGGTCTTCAAAGGGCTGGAGCAGCCGAGCGGCTATACCGAGCCCTTGTTGCATGCCTGGCGCCTGAAGGTGAAGGCGGCTTGAACCGGTTTTCAGGGGCCTGCACAAGGTGGATTTCGGCTGTCGGAAAAGCTTCGCCTTTGTGTATCCGCCAAAACACCTTCAACCACCTTTCTGCAACCATTCTTTACGAAGCTTGACGTCGGAAGGGGGCGACAGGGGTTTTCGCTAGATCAGTCGCCTAATTGCCGGGTTCACCCCTAGTTTTAGGTTTGTTTCAGAACGTAATCCAGTGTGATGCAGATCAATTAGAGGCAACCCTTGGTTGGGTGCGGGAACCGATTCCCAGAATGACTTTCTCAAAAGCCGCGCGATTGGCGCGCGGCGGAATCGGTCTTCCTCCATGCCTGCGGTGCAGGTATGGCCAACCAGGAGTTTGCAATGACGTTCAAACGCAATGCCATCAGCATGGCGGCGCTGCTCAGCATGGGTGCGGCAACCAGCCTTCCCGTTCTGGCGCAGGACACCCAATCACTCGAGCGGGTCGAAATCACCGGTACCCGTCTGAGGACCGTCGGCGAGACCTCGACGGCTCCGGTCAGCACCGTGTCCAAGGAAGACATCGCGATCAGCCAGCCCGTGGCAGTTGAAGAATTGGTGCGTGGCCTGCCTTCGTCCTACCCGGCAATCGGCCCCGGCATCAACAACGGCTCGAACGGCACCGCTTCGATCGACCTGCGCGGCATGGGCAGCAACCGCACCCTGGTGCTGATGAACGGCAAGCGCATCGTGCCGGCAACGCTGGGTGGCGTGGTTGATACCAACGACATCCCGGTGTCCCTGCTGGAGCGGGTCGACCTGCTGACCGGCGGCGCTTCGGTGACCTACGGCGCTGACGCCGTGGCCGGCGTGGTCAACTTCGTGACCAAGCGCAATTTCTCAGGCATCGAAGCTTCGACCAGCTACAGCGATTCCGCCAAGGGCGACGCCAAGCGCTACAAGAACGACCTGACGATGGGCGTGAACCTGCCGGACGGCCGCGGCAATGCCGTGCTGCACGTCGGCAATACGCGTACCGATCCCCTGCATGTCGGCGACCGTGACTACGCTTCGACCGTGATCAGCTCGACGACCGGCAATCCTGGCGGTTTCTCGGGAACCTCGGTGCCGGCTATCTGGTCGGGTATGGCCAAAAGTCCGGCGCTCGACTTGACCGGCAGCAAGGTGATCGACTCGACAACCGGCTTGTTCCGACTGGCGAATGCCGGCGGTCCTCCGGACGGTTACAACACCAACCCGCCCAATTACTTCGAAACGCCCCTGAAGCGCACCGAAGTCACGGCAATGGGTTACTACAAGATCAACGACTACGCCGAAGCGTATGCCGAGATGTTCAACGTCAAGAGCAATGTGACGCTGAACTTGGCACCTTCTGGCACCTTCGGCGTGGCACTCAACATTCCCATCGGCAATCCCTTCATCTCGGATCCGATCCGTCAGCAACTGTGCCTGGCCTACGGCATCTCGACCGCCAATTGCGTGGCCGGCAACGCCACCGAATTCAAGGCCAACATCGCTCGCCGCTTCGTGGAAGCCGGCCCGCGCGTCTACAACTACGACAACGCCACGACCCAGTACACGGCCGGCCTGCGCGGCGACATCCCGGTGCTCAACGGCTGGAGCTATGACGCCTACTTCCAGTCGGGCCGCTCGGACCAGATCTCGACGACGGCCAACGGCTTCTCGTTCACCAAGCTGCAGCAAGCGGTTCGCGCCACCAACTCGACCACCTGCACGGTCAACACGGGCGGCTGCGTTCCGGTCAATCTGTTCGGCGCGGCCGGCACGATCACGCCGGCCATGCTGGCCTTCATGAGCATCCCGACCTTCCAGACCACCACGGTCACGCAAAAGGTCGAGTCGCTGTCGGCAACCGGCGAAGTGCCCCTGGCCAAGAGCCCCTGGGCCAAGAGCGCCCTGAGCCTGTCGCTCGGCGCGGAGCACCGCGAAGTGTTCGGCGGCAACAAGTCGGACAACGTGATCCAAACCTCCGGCGAACTGCTGGGCAGCGGCGCCCCGACACCCGATCGCAACGGTACGCTGAAGTTCAATGAGTACTCCACCGAATTCAGCATGCCGCTCGTGGAGCGCAAGCCCTTCGTGTATTCGCTGAACCTGGACGGCGGCTATCGCGAGACCGAGTTCAAGACCTCGGCCGGCGCTTCGCAGAACTACGGTAGCTGGAAGGCCGGCAGCGACTGGTCGCCCATGAAGGGTCTGCGTTTCCGTGGCGAAAAGCAGCATGCCACGCGCGCACCCAACGTGAACGAGCTCTACGCTCCGGTGACCACGGGTCTTTCGACCTTGCAAGTGGATCCTTGCCAAGGCGCCAACATCGTGGCTACCGACGCAGGCAAGGCCGGCTCACTGACCAATCTGTGCCAGTTGACCGGCGTCCCGACCTCCCAGATCGGCGGCGTGGCTGCACCTTCGTCGAACCAGGTCAACAACACATCCGGCGGCAACCCGAACCTCGGCCCTGAGCGCGCAGACACCGTCACGCTGGGTCTGGTCTATGTGCCGGACTTCGTGGACAACCTGTCGCTGAACATCGACTACTGGAAGATCAAGATCAATGGCGCGGTGTCGAGCGCGAGCGCCAAGCAAGTGGTCGACGGCTGCTTTGACGCGACGCTGAACCCGGGCTACACGTACAACGTGTTCTGCCAGTCGATCCAGCGCGACTCGGGCAACGGTGGTCTGAATGGCGTGGGCAGCAAGGGTGTGATCACGCAGTCGTCCAACCTGGGCGCCTACAACTACTCGGGCGTGGACGTCGGTGTGAACTACACGTTGCCGATGAAGAAGCTGAACATGCCGTCGCTGGGACGCCTGGACTTCCGTCTGGACGCCACCTTCTCGCAGCGTGCCGACATCAAGGCGCTTCCGTCGGTGGCGACGACCGAGCAGGCGGGTCACTATGGCATCACGGTGGGCACGCCCTATGCCAAGGTGCGCTTCAATCAGCGTACAACCTGGTCGATGGGCGACTGGGCCGTGGGCTACAACTGGCGCTTCATCGGCGGCACGACGGTCGAGGCCGATCAGACGACCGGGAACGGCGCGGTCCAGCCCCAATTCGGCAAGATCAAGTCCATCAACTACTTCGATCTGAACGTGGCCTACCAGGTCCTGAAGAACGTGAAGCTGTCGGCCACGATCAACAATGCCTTCAACCAGCAACCTCCGTTCGTTGGCACCGGCATCGGCCCGGGCGCATCGAACTACGGCAACACCTTCCCGTCCTTCTACGACGTGATCGGTCGCCGTTACACGATGACCGCAACCGCGACTTTCTAAGTCAGCGAGCCGTAAGGCTTCAAGCCAGGCGGGCCTTCGGGCCCGCCTTTTTCTCGTCCGTAACTTTTGGGGACGAAAACGATTGCCTGCGCCTCCCCAAAACCGTGCTGAGGCTCCAGAAAGCGCGACGACGACGCCGATGGAGGGATGGATTGTTGCTGTCAAGCAACGATTTCAAGGGACGTTAACAAGTCTTCAGAAAAGCTGTGAGATTTTGAAAATCTGCAATAAATCATAGCCTTATGAAGTGTTTCAAATTTCCGGTCCCGCCTTACGGAATGCTTGCAGTGGATTCCCCACTGAGGTCCGGCAGACCTGCGCTGCAAAATCCGCCACTCGGATCCAAGCCTTGGGTCGCAGGACGTAAACAAGCCGTTTTCGGACCAACGATCTAGGGTCCGCCCTACCCTCTTTGGAGAACTTATGCATACGAGAACCAAGATTTCCGTTGCAGCGCTGCTGGCGCTGAGCGGATTCGCATCACTGGCGCAAGCCCAGGATGCTGATCAGGCGCAACAACTCGAGCGCGTGACCGTGACCGGCTCGGCCATCAAGCGCATCGACGCTGAAACGGCTGTTCCCGTGACCATCGTCAAGATGGCTGACCTGAAGAAGTCTGGCGTGACGACGGTCGAACAGATCATGTCGAGCCTGACCGCAGTGCAGTCCTCGGGCAACACGGCTCAGGCCATCGGTGCTGGCACTGGCGGCGCTTCGTTTGCCGACATGCGCGGCATTGGCGCTGACAAGACCCTGGTTCTGTTGAACGGCCAACGCATCTCCAACAACGCG
Organism: Burkholderiaceae bacterium; assembly: GCA_036500605.1. Lineage (GTDB taxonomy): Bacteria > Pseudomonadota > Gammaproteobacteria > Burkholderiales > Burkholderiaceae_C > JAFALK01. The sequence goes on along the minus strand of DASYBU010000014.1, from coordinate 152,409 downwards.
ATCGACGGTTCGGCTCCTGACCTGAACATGATCCCGTTTGCGGCCATCGACCGCATCGAAGTGCTGCGTGACGGCGCTTCGTCGCTGTACGGTACCGACGCTATCGGCGGCGTGATCAACTTCATCACCAAGCGTGACTTCAAGGGCGCCACCGTCACGGTGGGCTATGACCGTCCGCAAGCCATTGGCGGCAAGACCAAGAGCGGCAACATCGGCGTCGGTTTCGGTGACCTGGCCAGCCAAGGCTTCAACATCTTCGGTTCGCTGTCGTACAACAAGCACGACATGATCACCGGCGATGAGCGCAACTTCAACAAGCGCGTCGTCGGCGGCCTGTCGAACAGCACCTTCCCGGCCAACTACATCCAGGACGGTCTGTTCTACAACCCGGCAGCTCCGAACTGCGTCGGCACCGCGCTGATCCCGGTTGCGGGCGGCACCCAGTGCAAGATCGTGACCCCGACCTTCGTGAGCTTCTCGCCGAAGACCGAAACGTACTCGGGTCTGTTGAAGGGCACTTTGAGGGCTTCCGATTCCCTGGACCTCGGCGCTGAAATCTTCGCCACCCAGAACAAGGTCACCACGCAGATCGCCGCCGTGCCTTACGGCGGTTACCTGATCAACCCGGGCACGCAGTACTACCCCACGGGCAATCCCAATATCAAGGCCAACTACGATCCGGCCACTGCAAATCCGGCCGACACCACTGTCGGCAATACCGCGTTCAGTGCGACGTCGGCATTCCCCAACCCCGTGAAGGTGCTGCCGGGCTTCGTCTACGTCTACTGGCGCGATTTCCCGAACGGCCCGCGCATCGAAACGGACAAGAACAAGCAGATCCGCGCCATGCTGACGGCTGACGGCAATGCCTTCGGTTGGGACTACGGCGTCGTGGGCACGTTCAACCGCAACCAGGTTGATCAATACCTGGTGGGCGGCTACGCCGACGGCGACATGATCGGTGAAGGCCTGCTCGAAGGCGTCATCAACCCCTTCGGCGACCAAAGCGCTGCCGCGACCACGCTGCTGGCCAACGCCGCACTGAATGGCAATCTGAAGACTTCGATCGGCAAGGTGAGCGACCTGAACGCCCACGCCAGCCGTGAGCTGGGCGACTGGTTCGGTGCTTCGCGCGCTGCCCAGCTGGCTGTCGGCGTTGAGTACCGCAAGGAAAACTTCAACTCGCACGCCAACCCCGACTACGCCGCCAAGGTGGCGGTCAGCACGGGTCAAGACCCAGCCTTCGTCGCCAAGGGCACGCGCAATGTGGAAGCCGTGTACGCCGAGTTGAACATCCCCGTGCTGAAGAGCCTGGACGTCACCGCTTCGGTCCGTTACGACAAGTACAGCGACTTCGGCAACACGACCAACCCCAAGCTGAGCTTCCGTTATCAGCCGATGAAGGAAGTGCTGTTCCGCGGCTCGGTGTCGACCGGTTTCCGTGCTCCGACGCTGTATGAGCTGTATGGCGGCCAGTCCTACACCAACACGGCCGGCGATCACAACAACCCGATCAACTGCCCGAACGGTACGGCCGTTGGCGGCGCTTCGCCTGGCCTGAATTGCGACACGCAGTTCCAGGTCCTGAACGGCGGCAACCTGAACCTGAAGCCTGAGAAGTCGAAGAGCGGCACCCTGGGCGTCGTGTTCGAGCCGGCTGCCAACACCAGCCTGGGCCTGGACCTGTGGTGGGTGCGCCTGAAGGACAAGATCTCGAGCATCGACGAAGACACGTTGTTCGACACCTATCCTCAGTTCCAGCAGAATTTCCACTTCAACGGTTCGAACAACCTGCTGTCGATCGCCAGCAACTGCCCTAGCGCAGCTTGCGGCTACGTTGACGAACGTCTGCAGAACCTGGGTGGCACGAACACCAACGGTATCGACCTGAGCGCGCAACAACGCGTTCGTACGAGCTTCGGTCAGTTCGACTTCTCGTTGAACAGCACCTACGTCATCAAGTACGAGTATCAGAACTACACCGATGGTCCTTGGGAACAGAACGTGGGCGCCTACTCGGGTGGCTCGCCGGTGTTCCGTTGGCAGCATGCTCTCTCCATGAACTGGAGCCAGGATGCCTGGGGTGCTGGCGCTGTGTTGCACTACAAGTCGGGCTATCACGACGCGACCCCGACCAACACGGTCAAGCAGTACTACACGGTTGATTCGTACGTCAACTACTCGCCGATCAAGAGCGTCAACCTGGTCGTGGGCGTGCGTAACCTGTTCAACCAGGATCCGCCGTTCACCAACCAAGCCACGCTGTTCCAGGCTGGTGGTTGGGACTCGCGCTACGCCGACGCAACCGGCCGCGCGTACTACTTCCGTGCAACCTACAACTACTAAGATGTCTTGAGCGATCGCCGCCGCAAGGTGGCGATCGGCAAGCTCTGGGTGGCTCAGCGCCCCGCGTGCCCTTGTGGCTCGCGGGGCGTTTTCTTGGGTCTTCGCCTTTTCCCGGATCCCTGGCCCTGCGGCTTGAGGCCAAAATGGCGCATGCCTTCGAGTCTTGAACACACCGCTTCCACACTGTCCCGGCGTTGCGACATCCTGGTGGTGGGCGCCGGTCCCGCCGGCTGTGCTGCCGCGCGGATGCTGGCGCGTGGCGGTATGGACGTGTTGCTGGTCGACCGGCACGCCCTGGGGCGGGACAAGGTCTGTGGCGATGGCTTGATTCCCGATGCGCACGCGGCGCTGGACAAACTCGGCGTCCTCGATCGCGTGCTGGCCCGCGCTCGCCGCTTGAATCACGTGGCCTTCACCAGTCACGGCGGCAGTTGCATCGAGTTGCCGACACAGGTCGCCGTACTGCCGCGGCGCGATCTGGATCTGTTGTTGAATCAGGCCGCACAGGAGGCCGGCGCGCGCTTCATGGCGGAGACGCAGTTCGAGGCTCCCCTGCTTGACGCCAGGCAGCGCGTCTGTGGCGCCCGCCTGATGATCGGTGCTCAGTCGCACGAGATCGAAGCCGATTGGGTCGTGCTCGCCACCGGCGCGGTGCCCGCTGCATTGATGGCCGCGGGCGTCTGTGATCGCCACACGCCGAGCGGCATCGCCATGCGGACCTACGTCCATGCGCCGGCTCTTGCCCACAAATTTCAGCGGCTTGATGTCATCTGGAGCCCCGGCGTGTGTCCCGGTTACGGCTGGATCTTCCCGGCGCCCGGCGACTGCTTCAATCTGGGCGTCGGCGTGACCGACAGCCACGACGCGAGCGCCGGCAGGGGCAGCAAGAGGAAGCTCAACCTGCGCGCCATGTTCGATGCCTTCGTGGCCGAATGCGCGCCGGCCGCCGAGTTGATGCGCGAGGGCACGCTGGTCGGCGAACTCAAAGGGGCGCCGCTGCGCTTTTCGCTCGAAGGCGCACGCTGGTCACGCGCCGGGCTGCTCGTGACGGGCGAGGCCGCCGGTAGCACGTACTCGCTGACGGGCGAGGGCATCGGCAAGGCGCTCGAAACCGGCATGCTGGCCGCCGAGGCCATCCTGGGCCGTACGGACGATGCCGCAACCCGCGCCCGCTACGAAGAGTCGCTGGCCGCACTCAAGCCTCGATTCGAAACCTACGCCAGAGCCAACCGGGTCAATGCGTATCCCTGGATCGCCGATCTGATGATCCGGCGCGCGCGCAGCAACCCGCGCCTGCAGGAACGCATGCGCGGCGTGCTGAACGAGACGGTCGACCCCGGCAATCTGGTCAGCCTGCGAGGCCTCGCTCGCCTCATCCTCAGCTGAGGCCGGGCACGCGCTGCAGGCGCCTCGGATAGTGATCACTAGGCCTTCTGTCGTTTTCTGACGTCACCGTCAGCTGACGGACAGCTTGCGACGAGCTCGTCTGAGCACCAAAAAAACGAGTGCCGACAAAGGCTTGGCGACCTCGGCACCGAATTGGGGCAATCGATCGGCGACCCCGGGAGGGGAACCCTGAGCGGGATCACCCTCAAGCGACTCGCAGAATCCGCAGCTTCAAACCGGCGCCACAACGCGTCGGCCCGAAACCTATTCTTTTCGGAATCACATGCACAAAAGAACCCAGCTTTCCTCCGCGGCGCTGATCGTGCTCGGCGGATTTGCGTCGCTCGCCCATGCGCAAGGCGATGCCCCCACCCAGCAACTCGAAAGGGTGGAAGTCACCGGCTCGCTGATCAAGCGCGTGGACGCAGAAACGTCATTGCCGGTCACCGTGATGACCCGCGCGGACATCGATCGCTCCGGTGCGACGACCGCTCAGGACCTGGTGGCATTGATCCCGTCCAACTTCGGCGGCACCGTCGTGGCGAACAACGTGGGCGCGACCGGCGTGGCTTCCACCGCCGGCCTGCGCGGCCTGCCCTCCAAGTACACGCTGGTGCTGCTGAATGGCCGCCGCGTGGCCAACTACGCCTTTGGCAATTCGCCGGTCGACCTGAATTCGATCCCTCTTTCCGCCATCGAGCGCGTGGAAGTGTTGCGAGACGGCGCCTCGTCCATCTACGGCGCCGATGCTGTGGCGGGCGTGATCAACTTCATCCTGCGCAAGAACTACCGCGGTCTCGAAGCGACGGCCTACGACACGCGCACTCAGCTCGGCGGTGGCAACAGCAAGGTCTTCAGCGTGACCGGCGGCTATGGTGACTACGACGTGCAGGGCTTCAACGTGCTGCTGAGCGCCAGCCATGAGGTCGATGACGTTCTGAAGGCCAAGGACCGCAGCTATGCCGGCTCGGCCGTCGTGCCCTCGCTGGGCATCAACAAGGCCTCGCCGCGCAACGGCATTCCGAACCTGAATTTCACGGACACCAAGGGCAACGCGTACACCGGCATCAACCCGATGCGCTACAACGGTTGCAACGACCCCGCCTTCGCCCTGGTCGTCATCAGCGCCACCCAGTGCGGCACCGACTACGTCAAGTACATCGACCTGATCCCCAGCCAGAAGCACGACAACGTCGTGGTCCGCGGTGGCCTGAAGCTGAGCGACAGCAGCGAGCTCTACGCCGAGGCGATGTACGTCAAGGATTCGACCGTCGCGTCCTATTCGCCGGCGCCCTACACGGTCAACATGACCTATCCGACCAGCGGGCGCTTCTACCCGACTTCGATCACGCTGCCCAAGGGCATGACCCTGCCCGCCGGCTACATCATGCCCAACGGCACGGTGCTGGGCGCCGCGACGGTCTTGGCGGCCGACACGGTTGTCACGCCGACCGGCCCGCTGTCGGGCACCTGGCGGACGGTGGCCGGCGGCGGCCGTACCGATCTGACCGACACCAAGACCAAGCGCGCGCTGATCGGTGCCAAGGGCACGGTCTTCGGCGACTGGGACTACGACACCGCCGTGACCTTCACCGAGAACCAGGGCGTGATCAGCTTCGGCCCCGGCCAGTACAGCTACACCGTGCTGACGCCGCTGGTGGCGTCGGGTGCGATCAATGTCTTTGGCGCGCAGGACGCAACCAGCCAGAAGGCGCTGGACAGCGCCTTGCTGCATGGCCCGGAGCAGAGCGCGACGTCCAAGTCGACCGAGTGGGACGGGCACGTTCAGCATGAGATGTTCCAGTTGCCCGCCGGCCCCGTGGCCGTGGCCATCGGCGCCAGCTTCCGCAAGGAGGAGTTGAGCCAGTTCTCCTACCCGGTGCTGGCCAGCGGCGACCAGGTCGGCGGCAACGGTCCGGTGCCCAGTGTCACGGGCGATCGCAAGGTGTACGGCTTCTATACCGAAGCCAATATCCCTGTGACCAAGCAGCTTGAGGTTGATCTGGCGGCTCGCTACGACAACTACAAGAACGGCTTCGGCACCTCGTTCAACAACGTGGCACCCAAGGCAAGCCTGCGCTTCCAGCCCACGAAGGAACTGCTGGCACGTGCTTCGGCCGGCACGGGCTACCGCGCTCCGTCGCTGTACGACAACCTGCGCCCCTTCACCTCCGGCAACAACACGGCCGCCAACTGGAGCGACCCGGTTCGTTGCCCGGGCGGCACCGCATTGACGGCGCCCACCGGCATCTACGCCGTGGGCCATCTGCAGGACGAATGCAGCGTGCAACTGACGACGGCCACCGTGGGCAACGCGAACGTCAAGCCCGAGAAGTCGAAGCAGTTCTCCCTCGGCATCGCGTTCTCGCCGACCAATGAGCTGACGACCTCGATCGACTACTGGAACGTCAAGATCTCGGACGTGATCCTGCCGAAGTCGGAAATCTCGGTGATGCGCAACCCGACGCTGTACAACGAGTTCTTCTATCGCTATGACCCGGCCGCGTTCCCCAATGGCTGGGTTGACGATGGCAAGCAGACCGGCGCGCTCAAGGGCAACACCAACCCCAACTTCCCGTTGGCCTACGTCTTCCTGCCGTATGACAACCAGGGCAAGTTCTTTGCGGCCGGCTTCGACGTCAACCTGCAGTTCAAGAAGAAGATCAGCGGCCTGGGCGTCTTCGGCGTCAACCTGGACGGCACGCTCACCACCAAGCACGGCTACCAGTACCCGAACACGCCTTATGCCAGCGATCTGGGCCAGTACGGCGACTTCGGTGCCACGCCGCGTTGGCGCCATGCGCTGACGTTTGCGCTCAGCACCGACGCCTGGAACACCTCGCTGACGCAGAACCTGACCAGCTCCTACCAGGACTACAACGGCAGCGAAGCCGTGAGCGCCAACTACCCGGCGACGCGAACGGTGAAGCAGTACCAGCTGTGGGACGGACAGGTCAGCTACAAGGGGCTCAAGAACCTCGACCTCGGCGTCGGCGTGAAGAACATCTTCAATGCCGACCCACCGGTGTCGCGCAACGAGCTGAACTTCCAGACCGGCTACGACTCGACCTACGCCAATCCGCTGGGCCGCATGTACTACTTCCGCATCAAGTACAAGTTCTTCTGAGCGGCATGCAGGCTTGAGTTGATGGCCGCCGCGCCATCCGCCTGATTCAAAAAAACGCCCCGGTTGCTTCGGCTTCCGGGGCGTTTTCCTTGGAGCGGCGGCGCTATGCTTGGCGCGTAATCCTCTGCTTGAACCGACCCGCCATGTGCCAACTCCTCGGCATGAATGCCAACACCCCCACCGATGTGATGTTCAGCTTCGCGGGCCTGGCCACGCGTGCCGATGAGCACAAGGACGGCTTCGGCATCGCCTTCTTCGAGGGCTGCGGCCTGCGTCATTTTGTCGACCACCACAGCGCGCGCGTCTCGCCGCTGGCCGAACTGGTCAAGCATTACCCGATCAAGAGCGACAACGTCATCGCGCACATCCGCAAGGCCACGCAGGGACAGGTCTCGCTTGAGAACACGCATCCGTTTCAGCGCGAGCTGTGGGGTCGCTACTGGGTCTTCGCCCACAACGGCAACCTCGTTGATTTCAATCCGCGCCTGCACGCGGCCTTCAAGCCGGTCGGCCAGACCGACAGCGAGCGCGCCTTCTGCTGGCTGATGCAGGAGCTCAACAAATCCCACGCCACAGTGCCCAGCATCGCCGAGCTGACGAACACGCTGAGTGACCTGATTCCCACGCTCAACCGCCACGGTACCTTCAACATGCTGCTGTCCAACGGCCAGGCGCTGTGGGCGCATGGCTCGACCAAGCTGCACTACCTGCTGCGGCAACATCCGTTCGGCCCGGTGCGTCTGCGTGACGAAGACCTCAGCGTCGATTTCGCGCCCAAGACGCGCCAGCAGGACCGCGTCGCCGTCATCGCCACCGAGCCGCTCACGGTCGACGAGGCCTGGGTGGCGTTCGAGCCGGGCGAACTGCGGGTTTTTGTCGACGGCGCCGTGCTCGTTTGATGGGTTTGCCCCTGCATGGGGTGGGCCAGGGCGGGGGCACAATCTGTGCACTACCTAACGTCAAGATTCCATGGCTGCAATTCCGCCCCCGCGCTTCGACGAGTTCTACCGCTACGAGCCGCTGACGCAGCTGCTGTTCACCTACGCCGAGGCCTGCCCCAACCTGGTCAGCGTGCGCTCGATCGGCAAGAGCTTTGAGGGCCGCGACATCTGGGTCGTGGTGCTGACCAACACCGCCACCGGCCTCGATGTCGACAAGCCCGCGTTCTGGATCGACGGCAACATCCACGCGGCCGAGCTGACGGCCTCGACCACCTGTCTCTATTACCTGCACCAGCTCGTCACCGGTCACGGCCGCGACCCTCAGATCACGCACCTGCTGGACACGCGCGTGATCTACATGGTGCCGCGCCTGAACCCCGACGGCGCCGAGCTGGCGTTGGCCGACCGGCCGCGCCACATCCGCTCCAGCACGCGGCCCTACCCGCATGACGAAGAGCCGGTCGACGGCCTGACCATCGAGGATGTGGACGGCGACGGCCGCATCCTGACGATCCGCATTCCCGATCCGCATGGCGGCTACAAGAAGCATGCGGGCGACCCGCGCCTGATGGTGCCGCGCGAGCCCGGCGAGTTCGGCGGCGAGTATTTCCGCCTGATCCCCGAAGGCTTCATCAAGCACCACGACGGCCTGACCGTCAAGATCAACAAGGACCGTGAGGGCCTGGACCTGAACCGCAACTTTCCCGGCGACTGGCGCCAGGAACACAAGCAGGTCGGTGCTGGCGCTTACCCGACCAGCGAGCCCGAGGTGCGCGCGATGGTCGACTTCATCGTCGCGCATCCGAACATCGGCGCGGCGATCAGCTATCACACGCACAGCGGCGTGATCCTGCGCCCGATGGGCACCTGCAGCGACGAGGACATGACGCCTGAGGACCTGTGGCGCTACCAGCGTTTCTCGGAGCTCGGCACCAAGCACACCGGCTATCCGGCGATCAGCATCTGGCACGAGTTCAAGTACCACCCGAAGGACGTCATCACCGGCACGCAGGACTGGCTTTACGACCACCTCGGCGCGCTGTTCTGGGTGGTCGAGCTGTGGTCGCCCAACAAGGAAGCCGGCATCGAGGGCTACAAGTGGATCGACTGGTTCCGCGATCACCCGGTCGAGGACGACCTCAAGCTGCTCAAGTGGAGCGACGAGCAATGCGGTGGCCAGGCGCACGTGGATTGGCGGCCCTTCCACCACCCGCAGCTCGGCGCGGTCGAGATCGGCGGCTGGGACAAGATGAACTACTGGCGCAACCCGCCGCCGCACCTGCGCGAACGCGAGGCGGCGCGCTTCCCGGCCTGGATGAACCAGATCGCGCTCTCGCTGCCCAAGCTCGAACTGCTGCGCACCGAGGTGCGCGCGCTCGGCCCCGACACCTGGCGCATCCGCCTGGCCGTGGCCAACAGCGGCTACCTGCCGGCCTACGTGACGCAGCGCGCGCTGGAACGCGAGATCGTGCGCGGCGTGATGTTCGAGATCCACCTGCCACCGCTTGATTCAACCGTTAGCCTCGTCAGCGGCAAGGAACGTATGGAAGGGCCGCAGCTCGAAGGCCATGCGCCCAAACAGACGCAGCACGCTTTCCTGCCGAGCCGCGAGGCGACCGCCGATCGCGCCGTGGGCGAGTGGGTCGTGCGTGCGCCGAAGGGCACGCATCTGGCCTTGAGCGCGAGCGCTCCGCGCGCAGGGACCGTGCGGACCGAAGTCGTGCTGGACTGAGACTCGGCCTAAGGCTTGGGCTCAGGCTTCTTCTTCAAGCGGTCTTCTTCGGCCGCCTGAAGCACGGCTTCGCGCCAGAGCTTGCGCGGCACGAAGGTGCGAAGCTGTTCCATCGCCTTGGCGATCAGCCGTGCGTCGATCGCGTGGCCGACGCTGGGCAGCACATCGGCCGTGACGTCGGCGCCCAGGCCCACGAGCGCCTGGGCCGCATTCACCATCGGGCGGTACGGCAGCACCTCGTCCTGCACGCCGTGCAGCAGGTGGATGCAGACATCCTGCGGCGCATGCTGCGGCAGCCAGGCGTAGGCGCCCGAGAGCGCGACGACGCGGCCCGCCAGTTGCGGCTCATGCTGGATCGCTTCGAGCGACATGATCGCGCCCTGCGAGTAGCCGGCCAGCGCCACATAGGGCCAGTCGAGCTCGAAGTGCTGGCCCCAGGCGCGCACGCGTGCAATGAAGCCGGGCAGGGCGGCTTCCACATGCTCGGCCAGCACGGCGGGCTCGCGGTTCAGCATCGAGAACCATTGCCAGCCGGCGCCGCAAGCCGGGTCGTCGCAAGGCTCGGGCCCGTTCAGCGAGACGATGGCCGCCTGCGGGTACTGCTCGCGCAAGGCGACGGCGAGTGGCGCCAATTGCGCGGCATCGCCGCCCACGCCGTGGCACAGCAGGAAGAGCAGGGCGGGCTTGCCGCTTGGCGGCAGGTCCACCACCGCGTGTGGATCAAATGAAAAGGGAGGTGAGCTCATGCTTTGCCAGGTTCGCGAGGTTCTGGATTTTGGCGAGGTTTTTTTCGGATCACGACGGTGCCGGCCAGCTTGTCATGCCAGCCCTGCTTGCGCGCATCGAAGGCGACCCAGATCAGGCCGAGGCAGAAGGGGATGGTCGACACGTAGTAGCCCAGATAGCGCCCGATCGACTGGCCCGTCGTGAGGGGGCCGAGAGTCTGGGCGTCGACCACGTGCGCGCCGATCGCCATCTTGCCCGGCGTGGCGCCGAAGCGCAGCCACAGCGCGACCACGGCAATCGCCGGCAGCACATGGTTGACCATCAATCGCAGCAGCACGTGGGGATCGTTCACGTCGAGCAGCAGGCTGCTGGCGTCGAGCGAGACGCTCTCGGCCACCTCGACATTGAGGCCCAGGATGCGCAGCAGGATTTCCATCACCACCATCACGACGATGGTGTCGATCAAGGCGGCGCCGACGCGCGGCCAGAAGCCGACGTAAGAGATCACCTCATCCGGCACTTCGCTTGGGCTGGTGGACATCGGGCTCTCCTGGCAGGGCGTTGGGGACACGCTGCGCATTATGGCGACCGATCAGGCGCACAAGGGTCTGGTGCAGGCGCGGTGCGTCGACCGGCTTGGTGAGGAAATCGTTCATGCCGGCGGCGGTCGCCTCTTCGCGCTCCGAGACCAGCGCCGCAGCGGTCAGCGCAATGATCGGCAGCTCGCTGGCCGAGAAGCGCTTGCGCACCTCGCGCGTGGCTTCGTGGCCGCCCATCACGGGCATTTGCACGTCCATCAGCACGACATCAAAGGGCTGGCCCTCATCGGCTGCCGCATGGATGGCGGCCACTGCTTGCCGGCCATCCAGGGCTTGCGAGACCTTCAGGCCCCATTGCTCGAGCTGCGCCACGGCGATCATCATGTTGACCGGGTGGTCCTCGACCATCAGCACGCGCTGGCCTTCCAGCTCCTGCACCGGGCGCGGGCCCGGCAGGCTGCGCGGCGGCGGGCCCATCACGGCCTGCGTGGCGGGCAACGGCAGTTCGGCCCAGAAGGTGGCGCCCTGGCCGGAGGTGCTTTCCATGCCGACCTGGCCGCTCATCAGCGTCGCCAGCTCGCGGCAGATCGACAGGCCCAGGCCCGTGCCGCCGTAGCGGCGCGTGGTCGAGCTGTCGGCCTGCGTGAAGGGCTGGAACAGCTGCGGTTGCAGATGCGCGGCAATGCCGGGGCCGGTGTCGCTGACCTCGATGCGGATCTGGTCGCCGCCCACGCTGCGCACACGCAGCGTGACGCCGCCGTGCTCGGTGAATTTCAGCGCGTTGCCAAGATAGTTCGAGAGGATCTGCCGCACACGTGTCGGGTCGCCCATCACGCGAGGCGGCACCGCGGGATCGACCTCGATCGTGAAAGTCAGGCCGCGAGCCTGCGCCAGCGTGGCGTAGGCGAGGCGGATCGTGTTGAGCATCTCGCGCAGCGCGAAAGGCAGCGTCTCGAGCGAAAGCCGGCCGGCCTCGATCTTGGAGAGATCGAGGATGTCGGAGATCAGACCCGAGAGGCTTTCCGCGCTGTCGAGCATCTGGTCCAGATATTCGCGGCGCGTCGAGTCCTTCAGGTCGGGCTGCTGCAGCATGCGCGCCAGGCCCAGCAGGCCGTTGAGCGGCGTGCGGATCTCATGGCTCGTGTTGGCCAGGAAGGCGCTCTTGGCGCGGCTCGCGGCCTGGGCTTCGTCCTTGGCCAGGGCCAGTGCGGCCTCGACGCTGCGGCGCTCGGTCACGTCTTCCAGAATCCAGATCGTGCCGCCGCCCACCGTGTTCTGCGGGTCCACGGCGCGGGCCAGGATGCGGCAGACAAAGCTCGAGCCGTCGCGGCGTTGCAGGTGTCTTTCGATGTCGATGCGCTCGCCGCGGCGCAGCGGCTCGTCGATCTCGCGCGACAGCTCTTCGCGGGCCTGCGGGTCCGGCACCAATACATTGAAAGCCTTGCCTGCCAGCGAGCCCGCCGGCCAGCCGAACATGGCCTCGACCAGCGGATTGATCTGCACGAAATGGTCGTTATGCGTGAGCGTGATGCCGATCGAGGCATTGGCCAGGATGGCCGACTGCACCATGCGCTGGCGCTCGGATTCGGTCACGTCGCGCGCATTGGCCACCAGGTATTCCTGGCCGTCCATGACGAAGGGCGCGGCCGACATCAGCATCGAGATCGGCTGGCCGGCTTTGCTCAGGAAGGTGATTGGCAGGTTGTCGATCTTGCCGTGATCGCGCACGCCGTCGAGCACGCGCAGGCGGTCCTGCGGGTCGTGCCAGATGTTGAGTTCTTCAGTCGAGCGACCGAGCACGTCGGCGGTGCTGTAGCCCATCAGCTGTTCGAAGGACTTGTTGACCATGGCGTAACGCCCGGTCTTCATGTCGGTCAAGGTGATCACATCGGGGCTCGTGGCCACCAGGTGCGTGAGCAAGGTTTCGGAGCGGCGCAGCGCTTCTTGCGCATGCAGGGCTTCGGTCTGGTCAAGGTAGAAGGACAGCGTGGCCGGGCCTTCGATCGCATCGACGCGCACGCTCGTCACCGACACATTGCGGCGCTTGCGCGCCAGCGTGCGCAGGCGGAACTCGGCCACCGGCAGCAGCGCGCCGATCTGCATGCCCTCCATCTTGGCGTTGCGCTGGCGGGCTCTTTCGTCGTCGCCGGGTTCGTAATGCGAGAACAGATCCTGCCCCACCATGCTGGAGCGCTGCGTGTAGCCGAACATCGCCATCGCCGCCGGATTGGCATCGATCACGCGGCCCCAGCGATGCAGCACCAGCGGGGAAGGGGAGCGGCGGAACAGCTCGCGGTAGCGCGTCTCCGACGCATGCATGATCTGCTCGGCCTGCACCTCGCCGCTGACGTCGCGGGCCACGCCCCAGTAGCCGCGGAAATTGCCGTCCTTGTCGAAGCGCGGCTCGCCGCTGATCGAGACGTAATGCTGTGTACCGTCCTTCTCCAGATGGCGCGTCACCAGGCCGTGGAAGGGCCGGTGCGATTCCAGGTCAGCGCGGTGCGCGTCCAGCTCTTCATCGCTGAGGCCGAAAGCTGCCAGCTCCCACGGCGTCTTGCCGATGCGCTCTTCCGGATTCAGGCCCAGCGTGCCGGGCTTGTCTTCGGCCACATGGGTAAAACGGTACTCGCGGTCCATCTCCCAATAGGCGTCGGCCGCCATCGCCAGCAGCTCGCGGAAGCGCGCGTTGCGCTCGAAGGCTTCGCTGATCGCGCGCTTGACCATGCGCAGCACGCTGGTGCCGATCAGCAGCCCCACGGCCACCAGGCCCAGATGCGCGAGCATGCGTTCGCTGATCGGCCGGTTGACCAGATTCGTGCCGATCAAGCCCTGGCTTTCGCCCCAGGCCAGGCCCAGCAGGCCTGCGGTGGCCAGCGCGGTCAGCAGCAGGCCCATGCGCAGGCCCAGCATGCAGGTGCCCAGCGTGACCATCAGGCTCAGCATGGCCAGGTTGATCGAGTAAAGACCGAAGGAGCGCGTGATGGCGATCACCAGGGCCAGGCCCATCACCATCACCATGCTCAGGCCCACCATGCGGGCGCCGAAGCGGCGCGGCAGGCGCCACAGGCTCAGCAAGCTGGTCAGGCCGATCAGGGCCGCGAGACCCACCGCCGGCCAGCCGTCCATCAGCTCGCCGGGGCGGCGGATCGCCCACAGCACAAAGGCGCAGCTCAGGAAGATTGCAGCACTGGCGGCAAAGTAAAGGCGGACGGCGCGATGGCGGACCTGCCCTTCGAGCAACGCATGGTGCTCGGCCGAGGCCAGTTCATGGCCTACCAAGCTGCTGAGATCGTCGCTGAAGTCCCTGGCCACTTGCCTTGCTCGCTGTTCTGTCTAGGAAAACGTCCCAGTCTCCCCGAGAAGCGGCGCGAACACCATAGAGACAGCGCCCGAAGCGTGAGGAATCAACGTGCCTTGCGGCGCGCCTGGGCCAAGGTATCGCGCGTTTGCAACGCCACGCGGCGCGCTGCGGCGGCAAAGTCTTCGCCCGAACTCGCGTAGAGCACGGCGCGCGAGGAGTTGACGATGATCGTGCCCTCGGCGGTCAAGCCCGCCTGTACGGTCGCCTCGGCGTCGCCACCCTGCGCGCCGACACCCGGGATCAGCAAGGGCAGGCTCGGCGCCAGCTCGCGCACGCGCCGGATCTCTTCAGGATAGGTGGCGCCGACCACCAGGCCCAGCTGGCCGTTCTGGTTCCACTGGCTTTGCGCGAGCTGCGCAAGATGCTCGAACAGGCGCGGCTGGCCCGGCACATCGGCCAGGCGCTGCATCTGCCAGTCTTCGCCGCCCTTGTTGGAGGTGCGGCACAGCAGGATCGCGCCTTTGTCGGGGTAGCGCAGATAGGGCTCGATCGAATCGAAGCCCATGAAAGGCGAGAGCGTGACCGCGTCGGCCTGGTAGCGCACGAAGGCTTCCTTGGCGTACTGCTCGGCGGTGGCGCCGATGTCGCCGCGCTTGGCGTCGAGGATCACCGGCACGCCGGGCGCCACGCGCTTGATGTGGGCCATCAGACGTTCGAGCTGGTCTTCGGCGCGGTGCGCGGCAAAGTAGGCGATCTGCGGCTTGAAGCTGCTGACCAGATCCTTGGTCGCGTCGACGATGGCCGAGCAGAAATCAAAGATCCGGCCCGCATCGCCCTTCCACGCGCCGGGGAACTTGCCCGGTTCCGGATCCAGCCCGACACAGAGCAGGGAATCGTTGAGGGTTTCGGCCTGGCGGAGCTGGTCGATGAAGTTCATGGCGTGCGGCGATTCGTGGAAGTCTCGTATTGTCCTATGCTGTCGCCGCATGGAGATCTTGACCACTGAGCGCTTGAGGCTGCGCGAATTCACGCCCTATGACGCCGAGTTCATCCTCGAACTCGTGAACGACCCCGACTGGCATCGCCACATCAACGACCCCGGCGTGCGCAGCGTCGGCCAAGCGCTGGAGTGGATGGAATCGCGCCTGTTCGCGCCTTACAAGCGCCTGGGCCACGGCTTCTGGGCCGTCGAGCGCAAGAGCGACGGCGAGTTGCTCGGCATGTGCGGCATCTTCAAGCGCGACAGCCTGCCCGAAGTCGACCTCGGCTACGGCTTCGTGCCGCGCCATCGCGGCCAGGGCTATGCACGCGAGGCCGCCGTGGCCTGTCTGGCGCACGGGCGCGACGTGATGGGCTTGCGCGTGATCCTCGCGATCACCTCGGTGGACAACGAACCCTCGATGAAGCTGCTGCGCAGCATCGGCATGCGCGAGGAGGGCGTTGAGGTCCTGCCCGGCAATGAAGAGCCGAGCCGGATGTTCCGCTGGACGCTCGCTTAGGCGAGTGTTGGCAGCGGCCGGCCCGCAATGCGCTCGGCCACGGCGCGCTTGAGCCAGCCGTTCTGCAAGTAGCGGTAGAGGTGCTCGCCGGGGCAGACCGTCTGCGCGCTGTAGTCCTTGTGCGAGGCGACGGCGTCGGCGCCCAGCTCGTGGCGCACGGCGATCCAGGCCATCAGCTCGGCGCAGGCGCTCAGGGCTTCGGGCGTCGGTTCGACGGTCTCGAAATTGCCCAGCAACATGACCAGTGCATGGCCGCGCGGGTCGTACTCGGTGTTGGTGTCGCCCGGCTGTGATTCGGGTCGGGCCGCATAGGTACGACCATCGGGCGCGATCACGTAGTGGTACGGGATGTCGGGCCAGTGCTTCGTCTCGCGCGACCATTTCTGCAAACGGCGCAGGTAGGCGGCCGGGTCGTTGCCGACGACCCAGGTCTCGCCCTCATGGTGAAGCGTGATGTGGCGGATGTCGTGCGTAGGCTGCGGGCCTTCGGAAGGCACCGCGCCCCAGTCGGCGGCCGCGATGATTCGCGGGGAAGGCGGCTCTGCATGAGCCATTCGGCCTGCGAACAGGGCCGGCAATACCGCCGGCGCGAGACTCAGCAGCTGGCGCCTGCGCATCGGACCGAAAACCTCAGATCCGCTTGGCCAGCTCGGTCGCCTTGCCCGTATAGCTGCCCGGCGTCATCGCCAGCAGGCGGGTCTTTTCGGTTTCCGGCAGTTCCAGGCCGTTGATGAACTCACGGATCGCTTCGGCCGTGATGGCTTTGCCGCGCGTTAGTTCCTTCAGGCGCTCATACGGGTTGGGCAGCGCGTAGCGGCGCATCACCGTCTGGATCGGCTCGGCCAGCACTTCCCAGGCGCCGTCGAGATCGTCGGCCAGCGCGGCCTCGTTGATCTCGAGCTTGTTCAGGCCCTTCAACAATGAGTCATAGCCGAGCAATGCATAGCCCAGCGCCACGCCCATATTGCGCAGCACGGTGGAGTCGGTCAGGTCGCGCTGCCAGCGGCTGATCGGCAGCTTTTGCGAGAGGTGGGCCAGCAAGGCGCTGGCCAGGCCGAAGTTGCCCTCGGCGTTCTCGAAGTCGATCGGGTTGACCTTGTGCGGCATCGTCGAGGAGCCGATCTCGCCGGCCTTGGTCGCCTGCTTGAAATAGCCAAGCGAGACATAACCCCACACATCGCGTGACCAGTCGATCAGGATCGTGTTGACGCGCGTGACCGCATCAAACAGCTCGGCCATGTAGTCATGCGGCTCGATCTGGATCGTGTACGGGTTGAAGGCCAGGCCCAGCTGATCCTCGATCACGCGGCGGCTGAAAGCCTCCCAGTCGAACTCGGGCCAGGCGCTCAGGTGGGCGTTGTAGTTGCCGACCGCGCCGTTCATCTTGGCCAGCAGCTTCACTTCGGCGATGCGCTCGCGCGCATGGCGCAGGCGCGCCACCACGTTGGCAATTTCCTTGCCGACCGTCGTCGGGCTGGCGGTCTGGCCGTGGGTGCGCGCCAGCATCGGCACGTGGGCCATGCTGTGCGCCATCGTGGTCAGCTTGGCGGTGATGCGGTCCAGCGCCGGCAGCAGCACGTCGGCGCGCGCGGCCTTGAGCATCAGGCCGTGGCTGGTGTTGTTGATGTCTTCACTCGTGCAGGCAAAGTGCACGAACTCGCCCGCCGCCTTCAGCTCGGCCTGCGCCTCGAAGCGCGACTTGAGCCAGTACTCGACCGCCTTCACGTCGTGGTTGGTGGTCTTCTCGATCTCCTTGATCGCCTGGGCATCGGTCTCGGAGAAGCGCAGCACCAGGCCACGCAGCAGGCCGCGCGCGGCCTCGCTCAGCGGCTTGAACTCGGCAAAGCCGGCGTCCGACAGGGCGATGAACCATTCCACCTCGACCTGCACGCGGCGGTGCATCAGGCCGAATTCAGACAGCAGGGGGCGCAGATCGGCCATGCGCGAGGCATAACGTCCATCCAGAGGTGACAGGGCGCTGATGCTGGAGAGTGTGGGTGCGGTCATGGGCGGGCGGGGGCTGCAAGCGGATGAAGGTGCGGGGAAACCCGGGGATTCTAACGAGGGAAGTCCACGGCGCTCTGCTACACCGAATATCGATCGCAATCCAGCGTTTGTGGCTCGCTCCGAGGGGGTGAGTCCGGCGCGCCACACCCTCCAAAGGACAGGGATGAGCCGCCCTAGAATGAAAGGCCAAGAGACGACGAAGTACATCGCACCATGAAACTGATCGGTTCGCTGACGAGCCCCTACGTGCGCAAAGTACGGGTTGTGCTGAGCGAGAAGAAGCTCGACTACCAGCTCATCCTCGAGGATGTCTGGAGCAGCGACACCATTCTCAAGGTGAATCCGCTGGGCAAGGTGCCCTGCCTGGTGATGGACGGCCAGGACGCGATCACCGGCGCGGTGTTCGACTCCCGCGTGATCTGCGAATACCTCGACGGCCTCTCACCCGTGGGCAAGCTGATTCCCGATCGTGGCCGCGAGCGCATCGAGGTGCGCACCTGGGAAGCGCTGGCCGACGGCGTGATGGACGCCGCCGTGCTGGCGCGCCTCGAAGAAACCTGGAGCGGCCGCGAAGCCCAGCAACGCAGCCCCGCCTGGATCGACCGCCAGATGAGCAAGGTGCTCGAATCGGTCAAGGCGATGGAGCAGGGCCTGGGCGAAAAAGCCTGGTGCTCGGGCAGCCATTTCTCGCTGGCCGATATCGCCGTGGGCTGCTCGCTCGCCTATCTTGATTTCCGCTTCCCCGCGATCGACTGGCGCAGCGACCAGCCGCACCTGGCCCGCCACTTCGAGAAGCTGGCGCAGCGCCCGAGCTTCACCGATACGGTGCCGCCGGTCTGATCAATCCGGCGCAGGGTCCTGCGCAATCTGGTCGAGCAGGCGCTTGAGCCGCCGGCCCTTGGCGGGATTGAGCTGGGTCGCCCAGGCAACGCGCCCTTGCAACTGTTCAAGGGTCTGCTCGCCAAGCCCCGCCACAACACAGCGGTGCAAGACGGCCTTGAGCCGATCGAAGGCCTCGCGCGGCAGGTTCGGTGCTTCGTTCACCACGATGCCGCACACCGTCTGGCGCTGGCCCGAGCTGTGGCAGCGCGTCTTGCGGTGGTTGAGCGCAAAGCCTTCCTCCAGCGCAATACGGCCGACCCAGGCTTCGATACGCGCGCGGCACTCGCGCAGATTCACGTCGCCCGAGAAAACGAGGTCGTCGGCATAACGCGTATACCGGGCGCCAAGTGATTGCGCCAATCCGTCGAGACGCAGATCGAGCCGGAAGGCGCAGAGATTGGCCAGCGCCGGCGACGTGGGCGCGCCCTGCGGCAGATGCGCGTCACGCAAGCGCTGCAATTGCGGCCAGCTCAAACGGCCGGCCTCGTGCATGCGGCGCAGCACCGGCTCCGGCGTGGCCACGGTGCACAAGGCCGTCAGTTCACGCGCCACGGCTTCTGAATAACCCAGAGTGATGAATAGCGCGTGAACGCGCGAGGCTCGTACGCAGGCAAAGAAATCCTGCAAATCGAACTTCAGCACCACGGCCTGCCCAGTGTGGGCGCGTGCATGGTCCAGCACCGAACGTTCGCGCACATAGCCGCAGGCCGCTTCATGCACGGGAATGTGGTCGAGCAGATCGTTGAGCAAACGCCGCTGCACGCCCATCAGGTAGTCATGCGGCACCTCCAACAGGCGCCAGCCGCCGCTGCGCTTGGCGAGGAGCTGGAAGCGGTAGTGCTGCTCACCGAGATGCGATCGGCGCTGCCATGCTGCGGGTCGCGTCAGCCGCCACATGCCGCCGTCTGAAACCCCGAGCCATGCCGCCAAGGCGCCCGTGTGCGGCCAGTACGGCACCTGGCAATTCTCAAGACCCAGCGGCAAGGGCTGCATGCCGCTCGCCTCGCGCAGGATGTAGCTGCGCGCCATCAAGGGTGCGGCATCTTGATAGCCGGCGTCCTGTTCGATCAACGTGGCGAGCGAACGTGGCGTCAGCCGGCGCCAATGCTCGCCGGGCAAGGCCGCACAGCGTTGGGCCAGGACGGCGAGCCAGGGCGGATCCGCCTCAACGCAGATCCGCATGCGCGCGTGCAAGCCGTCCGCATGCGCTTCGCCCGCCAGCATGGCGCGCGCAATCGCAAGGGCGGTGAGTCGGCGGAGGCTGGGCATGGCGGCGCAAGAATCAGGTGCGGCCACCCGCTCAACCTGCGGGTGATGCGTGAGCAGGCTGGCCTGCAAGGCCACCCCGCTCATGCCACGAAAGGATCAAGCAATCAACAAACCACGGGGATGCCCCGCGGTGCGAAAAACGACCCCGAAGAATCGCCGACGCCAAACACTTGAGCAGTGGCCGCGCGGTGATTCTGCGGTAAAAAATGCCAAGTCCTCTTGATGCGATCCTGGCGCCTGTGAAGGCTCGGTAAAGTCAGGCACCCTCACGGATCACGTCTCCATGAAAACGCTGCTCGCGAAGTTGGCCTTGATGAGTCTGTTGGCACTGGCGGGCTTCGCGTCCGTCACCCCCGCCACGGCCGCCACCATCCATGTGTTTTCACCGCAAGGCGAGATCGCGCTGGTGCGACAGGCGCGCGCCACCTTCTCCGAGTCGATGGTGCACTTCGGTGATCCGCGTTTGCCGGCGCCCTTCGATGCGCGCTGCCTGAACTCCACGCCCGTCACGGGCACCGGCCGCTGGGTCGACGACAAGACCTGGGTCTACGACTTCACCAACGATGTGCCGGCCGGCGTGCGCTGCGAGTTCACGCTGAAGCCGGGCCTCAAGACCGTGGCCGGCGAAGCGGTGCAGGGCGCCGCGAGCTACAGCTTCAACACGGGTGGCCCGGCCATCGTGCGGGCCTATCCGTATGCGGGCGGCTACGGCGCGATCGAGGAAGAGCAGATCTTCGCGCTGCTGCTGAACGGCGCGGCCACGCCGGCCAGCATCGAGAAGAACGCCTACTGCACGGCCACCGGCATCGGCGAGCGCATGCCGGTCAAGGTCGTGACGGGGCCGGTCCGCGACGCGATCCTCAAGGCGGTCAGCCTGGTGCCGCAGCAGGGACGCACGGTCGCCTTGAAATGCGCGCGGCCGTTCCCGAACGAGGCGGAGGTCGAGGTGGTCTGGGGCGCGGGCATTGCCACGCCCTCGGGTGTGGCGAGCACGGTGCCGCGCATCCTGAAGTACACGGTGCGCAAGCCGTTCACGGCCAGCTTCACTTGCGAGCGCGTGAACTCGCGCGCCGACTGCCTGCCGATCCGTCCGCTGCGCGTGGAGTTCTCCTCGCCGGTGCCGCGCAAGTTCGCCGAGCGCATCACGCTGGTCGCGCCCGACGGCACGCACAAGCCGATGCTCGAGCAAGGCCAGGGCGAGACCGATGAGCAGTTGCTCTCGGTCGGCCAAGGTGTGATGCGCCGCTTCGTGCTGCTGTTCAGCCGCAGCAAGGGCGAGGTCAAGAGCGACCCGTCCGACAGCGGCGTCAGCGCCGTGCAGTTCAACGCGCCGTTGCCCGAGAACGCGGACGTGCGCATCGAGATTCCGCCCGAGCTGCGCGACGACGCCGGCCGCGCGTTGTCCAACGCCGAACTGTTCCCGCTGCAGACGCGCACCGCCGAGGCGCCGCCGCTGATCAAGTTCGCGGCCGCCACCTTCGGCATCCTCGAGCTCAATGCCGAACCGATGCTGCCGGTGACCGTGCGTGCCGTCGAGCCGCAACTGCCCGCGCAGGCGCTGACGGTCTCGGCCGGCTTGATGAAGGATCTGCGCATCAGCGATGACGCGGCCATCATCCAGTGGCTCTCCAAGGTCAAGCGCTTCAATGACACGTACATGGAGCGCGCCGAGGCGGAGCGCGAGCTCGGTCGTTCCGTGCCGCTGCTGCCGCCTTTGCCCAAGTCGGCGCGCAAGCCGAACAGCTACGGCCAGGAGGTCGAGGGCAACAACGAGGACGAGAACGCCCGCTCCCTGCAGACGCGCACCGTCAGCCTGCTCAGCGGCCAGCCGGGCCTGCGCCAGGTGGTGCTACCGCCGGCTCCGAGTGGCACGCAACGTCCGTTCGAAGTGGTCGGCATTCCGATGCCGCAGCCGGGCTTCCATGTGGTCGAGATCGCCTCGAAGCAACTGGGCGCTTCACTGCTCGACCGCGACGCGCCGATGTACGTGCGCACCAGCGTGCTCGTCACCAACCTGGGCGTGCATTTCAAATGGGGCGGCGTCAATTCGGGCATCTGGGTGACGACGCTCGACAAGGCCTTGGCCGTGCCCGATGCGGATCTGCAGATTTCCGATTGCCACGGCGAGAGTGTCTGGAAAGGCCGCAGCAATGCGCAAGGCTTCGCGCTCGTCGACAAGGCCTTGCCGCGTCCGCGCTGGAACTCGTGCCAGAACGCCGGCGAGCTCGGCTACTTCGTCAGCGCCCGCAAGACCGACGCGCAGGGCCGCGCCGACATGGCCTTCGTGTGGTCGACCTGGAACGAAGGCATCGAATCCTGGCGCTTCCACCTGAGCTCGACCGAAGGCGTCGGCGAAGACAGCGACCTGCGCCGCGCGGTCTACCACTCGGTGCTGGACCGCACGCTGCTGCGCGCCGGGCAAACCGTCTCGATCAAGCACTACGCGCGCCGCGAGCAACTGCTTGGCATGAACCTGATGAAGGCGGCTGAGCTGCCCGCCTCGGTCAAGATCGTGCACGAGGGCTCGGGCCAGGAGTTCAGCTTTCCGCTGACATGGAGCCAGGCGCGCTCGGCCACCACGACGTTTGACATCCCGAAGGACGCCAAGCTCGGCGTCTACCAGGTGCAGTTGCAGACGCCCCGCGGGCCGGTGCAGACCGTGCAGTTCCGCGTCGAGGAGTTCCGCCTGCCGGTGATGGTCGGACGCATCCTGCCGCCCAAGGCCGCGGTGATCAAGCCGGCGGAACTCGCGGTCGGCCTGCAGATCAACTACGGCAACGGCGGCGGTGCGGCGAACCTGCCGGTGCGCGTGTCGGCGCAGCTGCGCGACATCGACGTGGCCGGCATCGTGCGCGGCGGCCGCTTCCCCGGCTTCAGCTTCACGCCGCCGCGTGCGCCGAGTGATCCGAACGCGCGCTCGCCGTTCTCGGAGGAATATGTCGACGAAGACGACGAGCAGCAGTTCACCAGCACGCGCGACGACAAATCGCAGCTCGTCGCCAACAAGCTCGCGGTCACGCTCGACAAGAACGGGTCCGGCAACGTCACGCTGACCAAGCTGCCGCCCGTCACGCGTGCCCGCGAGATGCTGGTGCAGGCCACCTACGCCGACCCCAACGGCGAGATCCAGACGCTCAGCCAGACCCTGCCCGTCTGGCCCTCGGGCGTGGTGCTCGGCATGCGTACCGACTCCTGGGTCTCGGTCAAGCAGATGCTGGCCACGCAGGTGCTCGCGCTCGACACCGGCGGCAAGCCGCTGCCGAGCACGCAGATCACGGTGCGCGCGGTGCGCCATCACACGAACTCGGTGCGCAAGCGCCTGGTCGGCGGCTTCTATGCCTACGACAACCAGAACAGCGATGAAGACCTCGGCTCGGTCTGCAGCGGCAGCACCGATGCGCGCGGCCTGCTGTTCTGCCAGATCGAGCTGAAGTCGCCGGGCGAGGTCGAGCTGATCGCCGAGGCCAAGGACGGCAGCAGCCGCGAAGCCGTGACGGCGGCCTCGGTGTGGGTGACGCGCCAGGGCGAGGTCTGGTTCGGCGGCGACAACCAGGACCGCATGGACGTGATCCCCGAGCAGCGCAGCTACGAGCCCGGCGAGACCGCCAAGCTGCAAGTGCGCAGCCCCTTCCGTCATGCCACCGCGCTGATCGCCATCGAGCGCAACGGCATCATCGAGACACGCAATATCGAGATCAATGACCGCGACCCGACGATCGAGATCGCGGTCAAGCCCGAGTGGGCGCCCAATGTCTACATCTCGGTGCTGGCCGTGCGCGGCCGCGTGCGCGAGGTGCCTTGGTATTCGCTCTTCACCTGGGGCTGGCGCTCGCCTTCGGAATGGTGGCAGGCTTATCGCGGCGAGGGGCAGAGCTACCAGGCGCCGACGGCGATGGTCGATCTGTCCAAGCCCGCTTTCAAGTACGGCATCGCCGAGATCCAGGTCGGCATCGCCGCGCACCAGCTCAAGGTCGAGGTCACGCCCGACAAGAGCAGCTACGCGATCCGCGCCACCAGCCATGTGCGCATCAAGGTCAGCCTGCCCAACGGCCAAGCCGCGCCGGCCGGCACCGAGGTGGCCCTCGCGGCGGTTGATGAAGCGCTGCTGGAGCTCTCGCCGAACGACACCTGGAACCTGCTCGACAAGATGATCCGCCAGCGCGGCTATGGCATGGAACTGGCCACCGCGCAGATGCAGATCATCGGCAAGCGCCACTTCGGCAAGAAGGCCGCGCCACCGGGCGGCGGCGGCGGCCAGTTCGCTGCGCGCGAGCTGTTCGACACGCTGCTGCTGTGGAACCCGACCGTGCTGCTCGACGCCAAGGGCGAGGCGCTCGTCGATGTGCCGCTCAACGATTCGCTGACGAGCTTCCGCATCGTTGCGGTGGCGGACGCGGTGCAAGGCATGAAAGGGAAAGAAGACGCCGCGCTGTTCGGGACGGGCACGGCCAGCATCCGCGCCACGCAGGATCTGCAGCTGATCTCCGGCGTGCCGCCGCTGGTGCGCGAAGGCGACCACTACCGCGCCATGTTCACCTTGCGCAATACGACGGGCGCCGCTGTCGACGCCGTCATAACGGCTCAAATGGGCAGCATCACGCTGCCCGATCTGAAAGCCCATATCGACGCCAACGGCGCGGCCGAAACCGGCTGGGACGTCGATGTGCCGTTCAACCTGCGCCAGCTCGAATGGACCGTCTCCGCCAAGACCGGCGCCGCGCAGGACCGCATGAAGATCGAGCAGGCCGTGCGCGAAGCCATTCCCGTGCGCGTGCAGCAGGCCACGCTGATGCAGCTCGACAAGCCGGTCAGCATCCCGATCGCCCCGCCGGCCACGGCCGTGGCCGGTGCCAACGGCGCTTTGCGCGGCGGTATCGAGGTGACGCTCAAACCCAAGCTGGCCGATGGGCTGCAAGGCGTGCGCGAATACTTCGAGCGCTACCCCTGGATCTGCCTGGAGCAACGCGCCTCGATCGCCATCGGCCTGCGCGACGCCAACGCCTGGCGGCAGGTGGCCGCGCAGATCCCGCTCTATCTCGATGAGGACGGCCTCGCCAACTACTTCCCGCCACCGCCCGGCTGGCGCAGCACGGGCAGCGACACGCTGACCGCCTATTTACTCTCGGCCAGCGACGAGGCCACGCGCCTGGGCGGCGACTACCGCATCCCCGATGAGACGCGCAACCGCATGGAGGCCGGCCTGATCGCGTTTGTCGAAGGCCGCCTCAAGCGCGAGTTCTGGACGCCGGCCTTCCTGCGCAACGGCGATCTCGACGTGCGCAAGCTCGCGGCGATCGAGGCGCTTTCGCGCAACGTCAACCTGCGGCCCAAGGTGCTCGACTCGATCCAGATCCTGCCCAACCAATGGCCGACCGGCGCGGTGATCGACTGGCTGATGATCCTGGACCGCATGAAGGATCTGCCCGACCGCGACAAGCGCATCGCCGAGGCCGAGCAGGTCCTGCGTGCGCGGCTCAACGTGCAGGGCACGCGGCTGGGCTTCTCGACCGAGCGTGATGACAGCTGGTGGTGGCTGATGGTCAATGGCGACGTCAACAGCACACGCATGATCCTCGCGGTGCTGAACCGCCCGGGCTGGAAGGATGACCTGCCGCGCTTGGTGACCGGCACGCTGCAGCGGCTGCAATACGGCCATTGGTCGACCACCACGGCCAATGTCTGGGGCAGCCTTGCGATGGAGGCTTTCTCCAAGCGCTTCGAGCGTGAGGCGGTGAGCGGCTCGACCAAGGCCGGCTTCGAACCCGGTGGCCCGGCGCAATCGCTGGAATGGGCGAAGACGCCCACGGGCGGCACACTCGCACTCGGCTGGCCGGCGGGCTTTGGCATTGGCGGGAACAAGGCCGGCACCACGGTCACGGTCGCGCAGAAGGGCACGGGCGCGCCTTGGCTCACGCTTGTCAGCAAGGCTGCCGTGCCGGTGCTAACGCCATTCTCAAGCGGCTACCGGATCACCAAGAAGATCACCGCCGCCGAGCAGAAAGTTCCCGGCAAGTGGAGCCGTGGCGACGTGATGCGCGTGCACATCGACGTGGACGCGCAGGCCGACATGACCTGGGTCGTGATCAACGACCCGATCCCGGCTGGCGCCACGCTGCTGGGCAATGGCCTGGGCCGCGATGACCAGATGGCACCGGGCGCCGAACGCGTGGACGGCCGTGCCTGGCTGGCCTACGAGGAGCGCAGCTTCGAGGCTTACCGCGCCTACTACCGCTATGTGCCCAAGGGCGGCTTCAGCGTCGAATACACAGTGAGGCTCAACAACCCCGGCGTGTTCGGCTTGCCGGCCACGCATGTGGAGGCCATGTACGCGCCCGAGATGTTTGGGGAGTCGCCGAATGCGCAGCTGCAAGTTCAGCCCTGATCTGAAGCCGTTGAAGCCTCTCTTGCTGGCGGCGGCGTTGATCGCGCCGGTCGCTGCCTGGGCGGTACCGAGCTTTGCCGAGGTGAAGACTGCCTACCGCTCCTCCGACACCGTCGTGCTTGATCGCAACGGCCAGCCGCTGCAAGCGCTGCGCACCGATCCCAAGCGCCGCAGCGGCGAGTGGGTCGCCTTGAAGGACGTCTCGCCGGCTTTTCGCAATGCCTTGCTGATGTCCGAGGACAAGCGCTTCTACGAGCACTCGGGCGTCGATTGGCAGGCGGCCGGCGCAGCGGCCTGGGGCAATCTCTGGAACACGCGAACGCGTGGCGCCTCCACGGTCACGATGCAGCTGGCCGGCCTGGTGGATGCGCGGCTGGCCACGCCCAAAGGCGGTCGCAGCGTGTTCACCAAGATCGGGCAAGCGGCCACGGCGCTGGAGCTCGAGCATTCGTGGAGCAAGGAGCAGATCCTCGAGGCGTATCTGAATCTGGTGAGCTTTCGCGGCGAGGTGGTCGGCATCGGCGCCTTGTCTTCGGTGTTCTTCGACAAGTACGCGAGCGGGCTCGACAAGCAGGAGTCGGCGATTGCCGCCGCCTTGATCCGCTCGCCCGGCGCGAAGCCGGCGGCGGTGGGCTTGCGCGCCTGCGGCCTGCTCGACATGCAGCCTTACTCGGCCGACTGCAAGGTGCTGACCACCGCGACCGAAACCGCGCTGGCGCGCCGCGACCCCGAGCCGCTCGATCGCGACCTGCAACTGGCGCCGCATCTGGCGCGCCGCCTGCTGGCTGCAATGGCAACCAAGCCTGCGAGCCTGCGCACCACGCTCGATGCGGGCGTGCAGCGCTTCGCGCGCGACACACTGCGCCAGCACCTGACCGAGCTGCATGAGCGCCACGTGGAAGACGGCGCCGTGATCGTGATCGACAACGCAAGCGGCGATGTGCTGGCCTGGGTCGGATCGAGCGGGGCCTTGTCGAATGCGGCGCAGGTCGACGGCGTGGTCGCGCCGCGCCAGGCCGGCTCCACGCTCAAGCCTTTCCTGTATGAGCAGGCGATCGAAGAGAAGTGGTTCACGGCGGCCTCGATCATCGAGGACTCGCCGGCTGCGCTGACCACCGCCAGCGGGCTCTACATCCCGCAGAACTACGACCACGACTTCAAGGGCCCGGTCTCGCTGCGCACAGCGCTGGCTTCTTCGCTCAATGTGCCGGCGGTACGCACGCTGGTGATCGTCTCGCCCGAGCGCTTCGCGCAGCGGCTCACGGCGCTGGGACTAACGCTCAAACACAACGGCGGCTATTACGGCTACAGCATGGCGCTGGGCTCGCCCGAGGTGACGCTGGCCTCGCTGGCCAATGCGTATCGCACGCTGGCCAATCGCGGCATGGCGTCGCCCTTGCGCATGCAGCCCGGCGAGCCGAATGCCGCGCCGCGCCGCGTGATGGACGAAGCTGCCAGCTTCATCGTGGCCGACATCCTTTCGGATCGCGAAGCGCGCGTGCCCACCTTCGGCCTCGACAACGCCTTGTCACCGCGCTACTGGGCGGCGGTCAAGACCGGCACCAGCAAGGACATGCGCGACAACTGGTGCTTCGGTTTCAGCCCGCGCTACACGGTCGGCGTGTGGGTCGGCAATGCGAGCGGCGAGCCGATGTGGGACGTGTCGGGCACGACGGGCGCCGCGCCGGTCTGGCGTGCGGTGATGGATGAGATGCACCGCCGCGATGTGGCCGCGCATCGCGACGTCAAACCGCTCGCCGCGCCCGCAGTCCTGGTCCACAACGCGATCCGCTACGCTCCGGCCCTCGAGCCACCGCGCGAGGAATGGTTCCTCGCCGGCACCGAACAGACCACGCTGAGCCTGGCCGCGCCAAGCTCGGGCAAGGGTCAGCGCATCGTCTCGCCGGCCGACCGCACCTTGTTCGCGCTCGATCCCGACATCCCGCCGCAGGCGCAGAAGCTGCACATCCAGGCCGCGGCCGATGCTTCGCCCCACTGGCGCTGGCGCATGGATGGGCGCAACCTCGGTGCGGGCCGCGATCTGCATTGGCCGATGTGGCCGGGGTCGCATCGCCTGGAGCTGCTCGACGCCGCCGGCCAGGTGCTGGAGGCGGTGAGCTTTGAGGTGCGCGGCGCCGAAGTGAAACGAGTCGCCAGCGCGCGGCGCTGAATCAGGCGGAGATCAGGCGGAGATCAGGCGGAAATACGGTCGTCGGACTGCGTGTGCTTGAGCAGAGCGTGCAGACGCCCGTAGATCGCCAGCAAGCGGCGTTCGAGCTCGCTCTCCTGCAGATCCCAGTGCGCGCAGATCTCGGGGCTCAGCAGGCCGTGGGCGACGAGGCTCAACAGGTGTTGCTCGGCCTTCAGCAAGCCCGGTGCGAGGCCACCCGACACATCCGAGATATCACGTGCCGCGCTGCTGGCCTGCGCCTCCGCCATGCGCGAGCGCCCCAGGCCGAACAGCGCGAGCGTCTGCTGCGCGATCAGCGGCGTCATCGCGGCGCGGCCCGCGGCCAGGCGGCGCAGGCCCTTGATCAGGCCCTCGCCATTGCCGGTCTCGATGCAATAGGCGTTGGCGCCCCAGCGCAGCGCGTCAAACAGATGGAGGTCGTCGGCTGAGTCGGCCAGCAGCAGCAGTTGCGACCGCTCGGGCCAGAGCTGGCACTCCTGGGCCAGCCGGTCGATGCGACCGTCGGGCAGGTTCAGATCGCAGGCCACGATGTCGGGGCGCTGTTGCCGGATGGCCGAGCAGGCCTCGGAGATCGTGGTCGCCATGCCGTTGAGCTGCCAACCCGGCATGCGAGCCAGGGCATTGCTGCCTGTCTGCAAGGTGGAGGCGCAGCGGCGCAACAGGAAAACGCGGGGCATTTATGGGCGTCAATACTTCAGAAAATGTCGTCGCATTGTGCGCGGCGTGTCCCCTGAAAACACCCCCTTGACCGAGCGTCCCCGCAAGCCGGGGACGCGACTGTCGCTTGTAGGACAGCCGCGCGCGTAATCCGTTATGCCGCCGCAATGTCCGGGCTGTGAATGGGGCCTGTCGGCGCGAACGTGTTCGCATCGGCAATCGGCCAGTAAACGCGGAACACATTGCCCGGCAGCTCGCCTTCCAGCAAGGAGCCCGGCTTTACAAACGGCAGCAGGTGCGTGAGCAGCCGCACCTCATGCCGGTTGATGCGGTGCACGATGTGCGCGGCGCTCAGATCGCCCGGATGCATCACGCCGGCGGCCTGCAGCAGCTCGCGCAGGGCTTCGAGCGTCTGCTCATGGAAGCGATACACGCGCTCGGCCTTGTCGGGCACGACCAGCGCCTGCTGGCGGTTCTGGTCCTGCGTGGAGACGCCGGTCGGGCAGTGGCCCGTGTGGCAGGCCTGGGCCTGGATGCAGCCGAGCGCGAACATGAAGCCGCGTGCGGCATTGCACCAGTCGGCACCGAGCGCCATCAGCCGCGCGATGTCGAAGGCGCTGATCACCTTGCCGGCGCAGCCGATACGGATCTTGTCGCGCAGATTCAGGCCCACCAGCGTGTTGTGGACCAGCATCAGCCCTTCCTGCAGCGGCGCGCCCACATGGTCGGTGAACTCCAGCGGTGCCGCTCCCGTGCCGCCCTCGGCGCCGTCGACGACGATGAAGTCAGGCGTTATGCCGGTTTCCAGCATCGCCTTGGTCAGCGCGAACCATTCCCAGGGATGGCCGATGCAGAGCTTGAAGCCGACCGGCTTGCCGCCCGAGAGCTCGCGCAAGCGCTCGATGAACCGCATCATCTCGATCGGTGTGCTGAAGGCGCTGTGCGAGGCCGGCGAGATGCAGTCGCGCCCGATCGGCACGCCGCGCGCGGCGGCAATCTCGGCCGTCACCTTGGCGCCGGGCAGCACGCCGCCGTGGCCGGGCTTGGCGCCCTGGCTCAGCTTGAGCTCGATCATCTTGACCTGCGGGTCGAGCGCGTTCGTGGTGAACTTCTCGGCGTTGAAACTGCCGTCGTCATTGCGGCAGCCGAAGTAGCCGGAGCCGATCTCCCAGATCAGGTCGCCGCCGTGCACGCGGTGGTGCTGGCTGATCGAGCCCTCGCCGGTGTCATGCGCGAAATGGCCGAGTTTGGCGCCCTTGTTCAAGGACATGATCGCGTTGGCGCTGAGCGCGCCGAAGCTCATCGCCGAGATGTTGAACACGCTGGCCGAATAGGGCTGGGCGCGGCTCGCGCCGATCGTGATGCGGAAATCGGGCGAGGCAATCTGCGTGGGCTGCAGCGAATGGTTGATCCACTCATAGCCGCCCGCGCCCACATCCATCTGCGTGCCGAAGGGCCGCTTGTCGGGGTCGCCCTTGGCGCGCTGGTAGACGAGCGAGCGCTGCGTGCGTGAGAAGGGCGCGGCCTCGTTGTCGCCTTCCAGAAAGTACTGGCGGATCTCGGGCCGGATGAACTCGAGCAGGAAGCGCACGTGCCCGATCACGGGATAGTTGCGCAGCACCGAGCGTTTGGTCTGCGTGGAATCGCGGAAGCCCACCACCGTCAGGAAGGCGAACAACAGCGTCGGCACCGCGCCTTCCAGGCCCTTGAGCACCCAGACCAGCGCGAACACGAGGGTCAGCACGGCGCAGGCCAGCCAGGTGGTGTAACGCAAAGGGAAATGTTGATCGAAACGTTTCAGCCAAGCCAGCATGGCGAGCCCTTCCTAGGCAGTGGTGGCGGCATGCTACGCCCAGCCTGTGCGGGGATCGATCGGGGTTGACGTGACTTTGAGCCTTTGTCTCGCGCATGCCGCAAAATCGCGCATCCTTTTCCTGAATGGGCAAGACATGAGCGTCAAGTCGTTTTTCAAGCCGGTGGGCTGGCTGGCCGCCAAGGTCTGGTGGTTTCTCGACGGCACGCGCCGCGCGATCTTCAACCTGCTGCTGCTGGTCCTGATCATCTGGATCGTCTGGGGCCTGCTCACCCGTGGCCCGAAGCCCTTGCTGGACAAGACCGTGCTAACGCTCAATATCAGCGGATCGCTGGTCGAGCAGTATTCCGCCTCGGCCCGCAGCGTGGCGCTGGCGCACCTGCGCGGCAATGACGTGCCGCGCGAAACCCGCTTGCGCGATGTGCTGCAGGCGCTGGACACGGCAGCGGCCGATCCGCACATCAACGCGGTTCTGCTCGATCTTGACGACTTCTCGGCCGCCGGCCTGGCGAGCCTGCACGAAGTGGCCGCCGCGCTGACGCGCTTCAAGGCCAGCGGCAAGCAGGTCATGGCCTACGGCGACGGCTACAGCCAGCGCGGCTACTTCCTCGCCGCGCAGGCCAACGAGATCTACATGCACCCGATGGGCATGGTGCAGATCACCGGCTTCGGCGGCTACCGCACCTATTACAAGGACGCGATGGACCGCATCGGCGTGACCGCCAATGTGATCAAGGCCGGCGCCTTCAAGAGCTTTGGCGAGCCGTACACGGGCAATGGCCCCTCGAAGGACGCCCTGGAAGCTGACCGTTATCTGCTCGACGCCCTGTGGGCCGGCTATACCGGCACCGTCGAGAAGGCGCGCAAGCTGCCGGCCGGCTCGCTGATGCACGGCATCGACGCGCTGCCTGAGCAACTGGCGGCAGCCGGCGGCGACGCCGCCAAGATGGCCTTGCAGGCCAAGCTCATCGACGGCCTCAAGACCCGCGACGAGGTGCGTGCGCTGCTGATCAAGCGCGGCGCAACGGCCGAAGGCGGCAAGACCTTCCGCCAGGTCGGCATGCTCGACTACCTGGAACGCCAGCCGCAACTGCCGGTGTTTGGTGATCATGTGGCCGTGGTCGTGGCCGAAGGCGAGATCGTCGACGGCGAGGCCGGCCCCGGCCGCGTCGGCGGCGACTCCACCGCCCGCCTGATCCGCCAGGCCCGCGAAGATGACCACGTGAAAGGCCTGCTGCTGCGCGTCAACTCGCCCGGCGGCAGCGCCTTCGCCAGCGAGATCGTGCGCCGCGAGCTTGAGCTGACGAAGCAGGCCGGCAAGCCCGTCGTCGTTTCGATGGGCGATGTCGCGGCCTCGGGCGGCTACTGGATCAGCATGAGCTCCGATCTCGTCATGGCCGATCCGTCCACGGTTACCGGCTCGATCGGCGTGTTCGCCATCCTGCCCACGGCCGACAAGCTGCTCGACAAGCTGTCAGTCCACACGGGCGGTTATGGCACCACCTGGCTGGCCGGCGGCTTTGATCCGCGCCGCCCGCTCGACCCGCGCCTGGCCGCCTCCATTCAAGCCGGTATCGACCACACCTACCTGCAATTCACCACGCTGGCCTCCAAGGCCCGCAAGCGCACCCAGCCGCAGATCGACGCCGTCGCCCAGGGCCGCGTGTGGACCGGCGCGCAGGCGTTGGAGCGCGGCCTCGTCGACAAAATGGGCGGCCTCGGTGACGCCCTCGCCGAGACCAACAAGCTGGCCAAGCTGAAGGACGACACCAAGCCCGTCTACCTGGAAAAGGAGCCTGGTCGTTTCGAGCAATTCCTCGACAGCCTCGATGCCGTGCTGGCGCCCAGCATCAGCGAAGCGATCCGCTCGCAGATCGGTTTCACGCCGCCGGCCGCTTTGGTGCAGGCAGGCAAGGAACTGTCGAGCCTTTCGCAGACAGTGCGTGGCGACAAGCCGTACGGGGCGGTCGTGCATTGCTTGTGTGGGGCTCCTTAGGGCGCACTCCGGAGATAACCATGTCGAACGATGGCACCGAATCGTCGATCGGAAAGCGGGCAAGCACCGAAGCCTCGGTTCCCGGGCTTGATGCGTTGTGGGAATCCGAGATTGAGCGAAGGCTGGCTGCATATGAGCGAGGTGAAGTGCACGCTGTCGATGCCGATGAGGTATTTGCCAAGGCCCGGCGTTTGGCACGTTCTCCCCAGTCGGGCGCATGATGGCCATTCCATTTGAAATCTTGGCAGCCGAAGTCCTCGCGCTTCCGGTCGAGCAGAGAATGCATCTCCTTCGTCTCATGAACCAGCGCCTGGATTGGGAGCAGGACTGGGCCTTGGAAATGGACCGGCGAGAGGCGGCTATCGATGCTGGTATTCATCACTGGATTGAAAGCGAGCCCGTGGTGAGACGCTTGCGCGCTCAATTGACGTGAGAGCAGAAGCATTGCCCTCACGGCGTGCTGATTTCAACCGAGCTTAGAATTGCCACTGGCGCCGATTTGTTCCGACTTGCGGGCGCCTTATAAATTCCGCTAAAGAGGGCGCCCCGACCGGTGTCCGCATTCTTCAGCGGCACCGGTTTTGTTTTTTCTACGAAGCAAAGGGCTTGGGCATGGCCAGCTTGGGGCACGTCACACCGCAGACGCTGACATTCGATCAGCCGCTGCCGCTGCGCAGCGGCAATTCGCTGCCGGCCTATGAACTGAAGGTCGAGACCTACGGGCAGCTCAATGCCGACAAGTCCAACGCCATCCTGGTCTGCCACGCGCTCAACGCGAGCCACCATGTGGCGGGCACTTATGAAGGCCAGGACAAGAGCGAGGGCTGGTGGGACAACCTGATCGGCCCCGGCAAGCCGCTCGACACCGACAAGTTCTTCGTCATCGGCGTCAACAACCCGGGCTCCTGCTTCGGCTCCACCGGGCCCATGAACATCAACCCGGCCACGGGCGATGTCTACGGCGCCGACTTTCCGGTGGTGACGGTGCAGGATTGGGTCGATGCGCAGGCGCGCGTGGTCGATCGCCTGGGCATCCAGCAACTGGCCGGTGTGCTCGGCGGCAGCCTGGGCGGCATGCAGGCGCTCGATTGGTCGCTGCGCTACGCAGACCGCCTGCGCCATTGCATTGCGATTGCCACGGCGCCGAGCCTGTCGGCGCAGAACATCGCCTTCAACGAGGTGGCGCGCCGCGCCATCATCACCGACCCCGATTTCCACGGCGGGCATTTCTACCGCCATAACGCGATCCCCAAGCGTGGCCTGCGCGTGGCCCGCATGATCGGGCACATCACCTACCTCAGCGACGATGTGATGGAGGAGAAGTTCGGCCGCCAGATGCGCGCCGCCGAACTCGGCTATTCGACGCAGGACATCGAGTTCCAGATCGAAAGTTATCTGCGCTATCAAGGCGACAAGTTCAGCGAATACTTCGACGCCAACACGTATCTGCTGATCACCCGGGCGCTCGATTACTTCGACCCGGCGCGCGAGCATGGCGGCGATCTGTCGCGCACCTTTGCCGCTGCGAAGTGCCGTTATCTGCTGGCCAGCTTCACGACCGACTGGCGCTTCTCGCCGGCCCGTTCGCGAGAGATCGTGAAAGCGCTGCTCGACAACAAGCTCGATGTCTCCTACGCGGAGATCGATGCGCCGCACGGGCACGATGCCTTCCTGCTCGATGACCCGCGTTATCACGGCACCTTGCGCGCCTACTTTGAACGCATGGCTGGAGAGTTCGCATGAGCGCGCAAGGTGTGATGGAAAGAATCGCGGCGCTCGTGCCGCAAGGCTCGCGCGTGCTGGACCTGGGCTGCGGAACGGGCGAGCTGCTGGCGTACCTGAAGGAACACAAGGGCTGCGTCGGTTACGGCGTGGAGCTTGACGACGCCAATCTGCTGGCCTGCGTGAAGCGCGGCGTCAACGTCATCCAGCTCAACCTCGAGGAAGGGCTTTCCATCTTCGAAGACCAGAGCTTCGATGTGGTGCTTCAGCTCGAAACCCTGCAGCATCTGCGCAATACCGAAGCCATGCTGCGCGAGACGGCGCGCGTCGGGCGCATCGGCATCGTCAGCTTCCCCAACTTCGCGCACTGGCCCAATCGCCTGCAGGTGCTGATGGGCCGCATGCCGGTCACGCGCGTGCTGCCTTACGAGTGGTACAACACGCCGAACATCCGCGTGGGCACGTATGCGGACTTCGAGGTGCTGGCCCGCAAGAACGAGTTGCGAGTGCTGGACAGTTTCGGCATCCAGAATGGTGAGGAAGTGCGCCGCTTCCCGAATCTGATGTCGAGCATGGCGGTGTTCAAGTTCGATCGCGGCTAGGTCTTCTAGCTCCGTTTCCCGGCAGGAATGCCATCCTGCCGAGACCGTGGCGGCCAGCCGGAGCGTCCCTGGCCCTAACTGCCTCTAACCCGCTTATGTCGGCAGTCAGGGCCAGGAACACTCCGGCTTCTTCCAGCAGTGGGTTCTTCGGCGAGGTGTGCGCGCACGCAGGTCTTCTCAACAAACCTCGGTGCGCAGCCGGCATGTTCCGGCCCGTATCCGCCGACATCAGCGGGTTCGGAGGCTTCTTCGGGCACTGGTTTTGTGCCGATTCGCGCTTCTTTCCGACGCCAATGTGCGCCGATTGGCGTATTGACCGAAGGCAGGCGTTTGGTCATAACCCTCCGATATCGCCGACCATCAAGCCCGGTTTAAGAAACCGCAACATGAACTGGGCATGATGGGGCGGTCCATCAACAGGAGGGATGTCCATGACGGTGGCGACGAAGCGCAAGACGCGCGCAGCAGCGACAGCAGCAGGCCCTGACATGAGCCACGCACCTTGTGCGCTGGTGCTGCAAGGCGGCGGCGCTCTAGGAGCCTATCAAGCCGGCGCTTATTCGGCGATGGCCGAGGCGAACGTGCTGCCCCGATGGGTGGCCGGTGTCTCGATCGGCGCCATCAACTCGGCATTGATCGCCGGCAATGCGCCCGAGAAGCGGGTCGATCGCCTGCGTGAATTCTGGGAGCTGGTCTCCTCGCAGCCCGCTCAGCAACTGCCCAACTGGTGGGGCAGCCGGATCTTCCAGAACCAGATCAGCGCGCAGGCCGCGATGTTCACGGGCATTCCGGGCTTCTTCAAGCCGCGCCAGGATCTGGCCCTGCTGCTGGGCAATAACGCGCCGGTGCTCAGCTATTACGACACCTCGCCGCTGAGGGACACGCTGGAGCGGTTGGTTGATTTCAAGCGGCTCAATGCCGAGCGCGATCAGCTGCGCTTCATGGTCGGCGCGGTCGATGTGTGCAGCGGCGAATCGCGTTACTTCAGCAACCAGGATGCCAAGCACCCGATCACCGCGGCGCATGTGATGGCCAGCGGCGCGCTGCCGCCCGGCTTCGCGCCGGTGATGGTGGAAGGGCGCCACTACTGGGATGGCGGCGTGGTCTCGAACACGCCGCTGACCGAGGTGCTCTCGCGGCGCGACCGCAGCGAGCCCTGGGTGGTCTACCAGGTCGACCTGTTCAACGCGCGCGGCCCGCTGCCGACGACGATCTCGGGCGTGACGGAGCGGCAGAAGGACATCATGTATGCCAGCCGCACCGACCTCAACACGCAGCTCGCGACGCAGACGCAACCCTTGATGGAGGCCCTGGCCCGGCTGCTCGATCGGCTACCGGCCAATCTGCAAAAAGATGAAGACGCGCTGTTGCTGCGCAAGCGCCTCGAAGAAGCGCCGGTGCAGATCCGCCAGCTGATCTACCGTGACCGCGCCAGCGATCTGGACTCGAAGGACTACGAGTTCTCGCGCGCCTCGATGATCGAGCATTGGGACGCCGGCCATGCCGACATGCGCCGCACGATCTCGCATGCCAAGCATCTGGCCAAGCCGCCGCCGGTCGGCGTCACCGAATGCGAGCCGGCGACAGCGCATGTCGCGGCCGAATGATGGCTGAAACGAATGGTGGCTGAAACGATAGACCCACAAGGAGCTGCATGAACATCGCCGACCTCAAGCAACGCGCCTTCGCGATGCCGCTGACCTCGCCGGCCTTTCCGCCGGGCCCCTACCGCTTCGTCAACCGCGAGTTTTTGATCGTCACCTACCGCACTGATATGGACGCGTTGCGCGCCGTGGTGCCCGAGCCGCTGGAGGTGACCGAGCCGATCGTCAAGTACGAGTTCATCCGCATGCCCGACTCCACCGGCTTTGGCGACTACACCGAGTCGGGCCAGGTCATCCCGGTGCAGATCCAGGGCAAGAATGGCGTCGAGAAGGGCAGTTATGTCCACTCGATGTTCCTGAACGACCACCCGCCGATCGCCGGCGGGCGCGAGCTCTGGGGCTTCCCGAAGAAGCTGGCCTCGCCTTCGTTCACGTATGAGACCGACACGCTCGTCGGCACGCTCGATTACGGCAAAGTGCGTGTGGCCACGGCCACGATGGGCTTCAAGCACAGGCCCGTCGATCTGGCCACGGTGGCGGCGGCCTGCGCGGCGCCCAACTTTCTGCTCAAGATCATTCCTCATGTGGACGGCACGCCGCGCATCTGCGAGCTGGTCCGCTATCACATGGTCGACAACATCATCAAGGGCGCCTGGACCGGGCCGGCCTCGCTCGAGCTGCATTCGCATGCGCTCGCGCCGGTGGCCGATCTGCCGGTGCTCGAAGTGGTGTCGGCCCTGCACTACATCGCTGACATGACCCTCGCGCTCGGCACCGTCGAGCACGACTATCTGAAATGACCCACCCCCGAAGCGCTTCGCGCCTCCCCCTCAAGGGGGCGAGACCAGCAGCCCGGCAAAGCCGGTTCTGCGGTCTCCACTGGGCTCGGCTTGTTTCGTGCCGGCAGGGTGCCTACTGTGGGGTGCGGAGAATTGACTGACCTTAAAGGAGAACTGACATGCAATTGAAAGACAAAGTCGCCTACATCACCGGCTCGGCCAGCGGCATCGGCAAGGAGATCGCCGTCATGTTCGCGCAGGAAGGCGCCAAGATCGTGATCGCCGACCTGAACCAGGCCGCCGCTGACGCCACCGCTGCCGAGATCAAGGCCAGCGGCGGCCAGGCCATCGGCGTGGCCGTGGACGTGACGAACGAAGAGCAGGTCAACGCCAGCGTCGAAGCCGGCGTGGCGGCCTTCGGCGGCATCGACATCCTGATCAGCAATGCCGGCATCCAGATCGTGCATCCGGTCGAGGAGTTCGAGTTCGCCGACTGGAAGAAGATGCTGGCGATCCATCTCGACGGTGCCTTCCTGACCACCAAGGCCTGCATCAAGCACATGTATGCGCAGGGCCGCGGCGGCAGCATCATCTACATGGGCTCGGTGCACAGCAAGGAAGCCTCGCTGCTCAAGGCGCCGTATGTGACGGCCAAGCACGGCCTGATCGGCTTGGCCAAGACGGTCGCCAAGGAAGGCGCCAAGCACGGCGTGCGCGCCAATGTGATCTGCCCCGGCTTCGTGCGCACGCCGCTGGTCGAGAAGCAGATCCCCGAGCAGGCCAAGACGCTGGGCATCAGCGAAGACGACGTGATCAAGAAGGTCATGCTCAAGGAGACCGTCGACGGCGAGTTCACCACCACCGAAGACGTGGCCCGCGTGGCCCTGCTGTTCGCGGCCTTCCCGACGAATGCGCTGACCGGCCAATCGCTGGTGGTGAGCCACGGCTGGTTCATGCAGTAAGCGCGGACGGGCACGGGACACGGGCACGGGCAAGGCCGGCGGCCCTAAACTGCCGGCCTGCTTCACGGTTGATTGTCTCCATGCCACTGCTCGGCCTTCTCTACATCGCGATTGCCATCTTCTTCGCGATCCACGCGGTCCGCACCGGCCGCAATATGGTCTGGCTGTTCGTGCTGCTCGCCTTTCCGTTCCTGGGCAGCCTGATTTATTTCTTCGCCGAATATTTGCCCGAGCAGCGCAACAGCCGCGTCGTGCGCAAGACCGGCGCGGCTTTCAAGTCGATGATCGACCCGGGCCGCGAACTGCGCGAGGCCGAACGGGCGCTGGAGCAAACGCCTTCGATGGGCAACCGCCTGCGCCTGGCTCAGGCCTTGTATGGCGCGGGCCGAGCGGCCGAGGCGCTGCCGCATTTCCAGGCCTGCGCACATGGCGTGTTTGCCAATGATCCCGAGGCCTTGCTGGGTTTGGCGCGTACGCAATACGCGCTGAAGCAGCCGGGTGAAGCCTGGGCCACGCTGGGCCGCTTGCTGCAGGCGCAGCCCGAGCGCCAGACCGGCGAACTGGCTTTGCTCTATGCCGAACTGGCCGCCGAGGTGGCGCCCGACCAGGCCGAGGCTGCCTTCCAACTTGCACTGACACGCCACGGCGGCATCGCCACGAACAGCGCCTGGGGTTGCTGGCTCGTCGCCCAAGGCCGGGCCGCCGAAGCGCGCCCCGTGCTCGAGCAGGTGCTGAAGGATGCGCGCTTGAGCACGGCGCATTCGCGCAATCTGCACCGCGAAGCCATCGCCAATGCCGAGGCCGCGCTGGGCAAGATTTCTGGGTAATCTTTACCGAACGTTCGGGCAAAGGGCGAACCCCGTAGCGGGCCCGGCATGGGCCTGCCTACACTGGGCGCCATGCGAACTTTGAGCACCGGGGATGGCCTGCCCCTGCACTGGCGCCAGTGGCGTCAACTCGGCCCCGCCGCACCGCGCGGCACCATCCTGATCGTGCACGGACTTGGCGAGCACATTGGCCGTTATGACCCCGTGGCCACGCGGCTCAATGCCCTCGGCTGGAACGTCGTCGGCCATGACCAGCGCGGCCACGGCGCCTCCGGCGGCCCGCGTGGCGACATCCCGAACCCCGAGGCCTTTCTCAACGATCTGGCCCATGTGATCGATGCGCTGCGCGAGGAGCCGAGCCTCAACGCCGGCCGGCTGCTTTTGCTGGGACACAGCATGGGTGGCCTCGTCGCGGCGCGTTTCGTCGCGGGCGGGCTGACGGCCAATTCAGCGGGAGCCCTGCCGAGCTGGTTCCGCCCGGTCGACGGCCTGATCCTGTCTTCCCCGGCGCTTGATGCCGGCCTGTCGAGCTGGCAGGCCTTGCAGCTCTACCTCGGACGCCGTCTGGCGCCGCATCTGGCGGTCGGCAACGGCCTCAAGCCCAGCTGGATCTGCCGCGACCCCGCCGTGGTCCAGGCCTACCAGGCCGACCCGCAAGTCCACAACCGCGTCACGCCCATGCTCGCGCGCTGGATCGTCGATGCCGGTGAGTTGGTGCGTCAGCATGCCGCTGACTGGGTCTTGCCGACCCTGCTGCTTTGGGGCGGTAGCGATCAATGCGTGGCGCCTGCAGGCAGCGCGGCCTTTGCCGAAGCTGCACCGGCCGGCGCCTTGCGCCATCACTGCTTCGAGCCCTTCTTCCACGAGATCTTCAACGAGCCCGAGAAGGACCAGGTCTTTGCCCGGCTGGGGGCGTGGTTAAAGGACAAGTTCTAGGGCGTGGGCGGGAATTAAACTGCGAGCTTCTCCAAACAGGAGCCGCACATGAACGCTCGTGACCCCTCGCTGCCTTTGCAGCGCGATGAAACCACCGCCCTGGGCGAGTTCGCCGCCCAGGTC
The DNA here is from genome assembly GCA_036500605.1 of Burkholderiaceae bacterium. GTDB lineage: Bacteria > Pseudomonadota > Gammaproteobacteria > Burkholderiales > Burkholderiaceae_C > JAFALK01. Next base: position 112,060 of record DASYBU010000014.1, on the reverse strand, counting down.
TGGGATGAGGAAATCGTCCCCGCCCTGACCCAGTACATCGCCATTCCGGCCAAGAGCCCGATGTTCGATGCCGATTGGGCCGCCAACGGCTATATCGAAAAAGTGCTGCGCGATGCCGCCGCCTGGGTCGAAAGCAAGAAGGTCGCGGGCCTGAAGCTCGAAGTGATCCGCCTGCCCGGCCGCACGCCGGTGATCTTCTTCGAGGTGCCGGCCACGAAGGCTCAGAGTGACGACACCATCGTCCTCTACGGCCACCTGGACAAGCAGCCCGAGTTCAGCGGCTGGCGCAACGACCTCGGCCCCTGGACGCCCAAGTACGAGAACGGCCTGCTCTACGGCCGCGGCGGCGCCGATGACGGCTACGCGGTCTACGCCTCGCTGACCGCGATCATGGCGCTCGACAAGCAAGGCATCCCGCGCCCGCGCTGCGTGGGCATCATCGAGACCTGCGAGGAATCGGGCTCGTTCGACCTGCCGGCTTACATCGAGGTGCTCAAGGAGCGCCTCGGCAATGTCTCGTTGGTCGTCTGCCTTGATTCGGGCGCCGGCAATTACGACCAGCTCTGGCTGACGACCTCCCTGCGCGGCATGGTGTCGGGCGTGCTCAAGGTCGAGGTGCTGACCGAAGGCATCCATTCGGGCGACGCCTCGGGCCTCGTGCCTTCGAGCTTCCGCATCCTGCGCCAGGTGCTTGATCGCCTCGAAGACAGCAAGACCGGCCGCCTGCTGCCCGAGAGCTTCCATTGCGAAATCCCCGGCGCCCGCATCGAGCAGGCGCGCGCCACGGCCGCCATCCTCAAGGAAGAGGTCTGGAAGCGCATGCCCTGGGCTTGCGGCGCCGACGGCGGCCCGGTGCTGCCGACCACGACTGACCCGGTCGAGGGCCTCTTGAACCGCACCTGGCGTCCGACCTTGTCGGTGGTCGGCGTCGACGGCTTCCCCGAGCTCAAGAACGCCGGCAATGTGCTGCGCCCGTACACGGCCTTCAAGCTCTCGCTGCGCCTGCCGCCGCTCGTCGATGGCAACGAGGCCTCGATCAAGCTCAAGGCCTTGCTCGAAGACAACGCGCCCTACAACGCCAAGGTCACCTTCGTGCCCGATGGCCGCGCTGGTGCGCTCGGCGCCACGGGCTGGAACACGCCGGAGCTGTCGCCCTGGTTGTCGACCGCGCTCAACGCGGCCAGCGAGGCGCACTTCGGCCAGCCGGTCGGCTACATCGGCCAGGGCGGCACGATCCCGCTGATGAGCATGCTGCAAAAAGGCTTCCCCAAGGCGCAGATGATGGTCTGCGGCGTGCTGGGCCCGAAGAGCAATGCCCACGGCCCGAACGAGTTCCTGCATGTGCCTTATGGCAAACGGCTGACCGCGGCCGTGGCTCAAGTCATGGCGGCGCATCCGTAAATGGATCAGCTTTAATGGATCAGTTGCGCGCCATGCGGACCTTTGTCCGCGTGATCGACGAAGGCAGTTTTGCCGGGGCGGCGCGCGGCATGGATCTCGCGCCGGCGGTGGTCACGCGGCTGGTGGCCGAGCTCGAGGAGCACCTCGGCGCGCGGCTGCTCAACCGCACCACGCGGCGCCTTGCGCTGACCGAGATCGGCGAGGCTTATCTGGAGCGCGCCCGCCGCATCCTCGGTGATGTGGAAGAGGCGCAGGCGCTGGCCACCTCGGCCACCAACGAGCCGCGCGGCCTGCTGCGCGTGCTGGTGCCGCCGGCCGTGGCCGTGCACCAGCTCGCCAAGCACCTGCCGCGTTTCTTCCAGAAGTACCCGCTGGTGAGCCTGGAGCTGCATTCGCCGGGCGCGGTCGAGACGGTGGACGAGGCTTACGACCTCAGCATCATCGTGACCCGAAAGCCGCTCGATGGCGACTTCGTGGCGCGGCTGCTGGCCCGCACCGAAGTGATCATGTGCGCCGCGCCCGAGTACTTGGCCAAGCGCGGCCGGCCTCAGCATCCGCGTGACATGGACACCCACAACGCGCTGGTGCCGCCGATCTCCGCGATGCTGCGCAGCTTCGAGCTGCGGCGCGGCGATGAAGTGTTCGAGGTGCCGACCGCGAGCCGCGTCGTGCTCTCCACCTTGGCGCAAGACACCAATTACGCCGCCGCCCTGCATGGCCTCGGCATTGCGGGCCTGCCATCCTTCATCATCGAGGACGCGCTGATGGAAAACGGCCTGGAGCGCGTGCTGCCGGCCTGGCATCTTTACTCGCACAAGATCTGGGCGGCGATGCCGACGCGCAAGTACGTGCCGGCGCGCACGCGCGTGTTCCTCGATTTCCTGCTTGAGGTCTTCGGCGGCGAGGACCGCGATCCCTGGCTGGCTGCAGCCGGTTGCGAGACCAGCACGCAGCTCTGGATCGATCGCAACGCGGAAGCCGCAACCGAAGTCACCGCCGCGCCCGTCGAGACGATCAACGCAAAGTAAAGCCGGTCTCGGTCAGCCCGCCCTGAATCTCCTGCAACAGCGCCGCCAAGGGCGAGAGCTGGATGTAGCGCGTGGCGACCTTGATCGCATGGGCCCACAGCAGTGGCTGGTCGGCGCTGTATTCGGAGCTGCGTTCGGCGCTGCGATCGACATTCCGGCCGAGCGCACGCAGATGCTGGAGCAAGGCGATCCACTCGAACTGTTGCCAGAGCTCACCAAAGTCCTCGCCCAGCGGCAGGCCGGCCTTGCGGGCCTGCTCCCACCAGCGGATCGCCAGGTCGAGCTCCTCGGCCTCCTCGAAGGCCTGGTCGGGGCCGCGCAGCAGCCGGGCCAGATCGTCGAGCGGTGAGCCTTGCTGGCCGGATTGCGTGGCGATCTGCGGCTGGGCCAGCGCGTTCGCGCACAGGACCTTGACGCTGTGCTCCCACCAGCCGAGCTGTTTGGGCGACCAATCGCGGCCCGCGGCAAAGGCTTGCAGGCTGGCGCGCAGGGCGGTTTCGTCGTCGCCCGGCGGCTGCGGTTCGTTCAGATGATCGCGCTGCCATTGCAGCAGGGCGGCAACAGCTTCGCGGGCGGAGGAGGTGGGGGTGGTGCTCATGGAATAATGAATTCTACGAACCACCCGCCCAAGCTTGCGCCCAGTCCCGTTTCCTGCGCGGCATCCGGCGGGTTTGCTCTCCAGAATTCCCCAGCTTTCTTCGTGCCACGCCAGCCCCTCCGCTATTCCCTCTCGCCGCTCTGGCTTGCCGTGCTGTGCCTGACCGCGCGCGCGCAGGCCGGGCCGCCTGACGTCGACAGCGAGCCGCTCAAGCTCAAGCCGGCACGTCAGCTCGGCACCTACGCCAAGCCCGAGCAGAAGCCGGCGCTGGCGATCAGCGCCCAGCGCCTGCAAAGCCAGGTCGACCAGAACGCCACCGGCGAGGGCGACGTGGAGCTGCGCTACGGCGAGCTGCTGCTGAAATCCGACAAGCTGAACTACGACCAGGCGACCGATCTGGCCCGGGCCAACGGCCATGTTCAGGTGAGCCGCGCCGGCAACACCTTCAGCGGCCCCGAGGTGCAGCTTTACGTGAGCCGCTTCGAGGGCGAGTTCATCAGCCCGACCTATTTCTTCTCGCTGACCGGCGGCTCGGGCCATGCCAAGCGCATCCAGTTCCTCGACGTCAAGCATGCGATCGCCGAGGACGGCACCTACAGCAGTTGCCCCGTCGTCGACAACAAGCCGCCCGACTGGCAGATCACGGCCACCAGCCTGGCGATGGATTTCGAGAACAACCAGGGCGTGGCCAGCGGCGCGGTGCTGCGCTTCCTGGGCGTGCCGATCCTGGCCGCGCCGTCCTTGAGCTTCCCGCTCGACAACCAGCGCAAATCGGGCTGGCTGCCGCCGACGATCGGCCTGGACAACCGCAGCGGTTTTGAGTTCGGCGTCCCGTACTACTGGAACATCGCGCCGAACCGCGACGCCACGATCGCGCCTTTCGCCATGACCAAGCGCGGCGCCGGCTTCGACACCGAGTTCCGCTATCTCGAGCCGCAGCACTCGGGCACCGTCGGTCTCGATCTGTTGCCGCATGACCAGGTGGCGGGCCGCTCGCGCTGGGACGTGAACCTCAAGCAGGAAGGCGATCTGGGCAGCGGCTGGCGCTACAACGTCAAGGGCGAGCGCGTCTCCGACGACGACTACTGGAAGGACATGCCGCAGCGCCTGCAAAGCCGCACCCAGCGCCTGCTGGAGACGGACGCGGGCCTGGAGCGCCGCAAGGAGCTCTCCTGGGGCGAGATCCAGACCTATATGCACGTTCAGCAATGGCAGGCGCTGCAAGGCACCGATCCGGCCGTGCAGTTCCTGTCGCCGTACCAGCGCACGCCGCAGGTCGGCATCCGCCTGACCACCGCCGCGGACGATGCGGTGCTCGACGGCTTCACGCCCTGGGGCCGCAAGGCGCGACTCGAAGGTTCGGTCGAGGCTGAATACAACCGCTTCGATCTCTCGCCCGATGCCCTGCCCACGCAGACGCAGACCGGCCAGCGCGTGCATCTGCTCGGCCATGTCAGCGTGCCGATGGGCGGCGCGGGTTGGTGGCTGATTCCTCGGTTGTCAGTCAACATGGCCAGTTATGCGCTGGACCAGGCGAGCGCCGACGGCCGCACGCACATGAGCCGCACGATCCCGACCTTCAGCCTCGACAACGGCTGGGTCTTCGAGCGCGACACCAGCCTCTTCGGCAAGGCCCTGCGCCAGACGCTGGAGCCGCGCCTGCTGTATGTGAAGACCCCTTACCGCTCGCAGGACGACATCCCGAATTTCGATTCGGCACCGAAGGACTTCAACTTCGACTCGATCTACTCGGACAACCAGTTCAACGGCGTGGACCGCGTCAACGACGCCAACCAGCTGACCTTCGGCGCGATCAGCCGCTGGATTCGGGCCGAGCAGGGCGACGAGGTGCTGCGCCTGGGCGTGGTGCAGCGCATGAACTTCAGCAGCCAGCGCATCACGACCGACGGCAGCCCGCCGACCACGCAGCGCTTCTCCGACCTGCTGCTGCTGAGCGCCGTGCACCTGACCGACGCTTGGTGGGCCGACGGCACCATGCAGTACAACTCGCAGAGCGGGCGCTCGGAGCGCTCCGTCCTGCGGGCGCGTTATTCGCCGGGGCCTTTCCGCACGATCAGCGTGGCCTACCGGCTTGCGCGCGACCAATCCGAGCAGGCCGAAGTGGCCTGGCAATGGCCGATCTTCGGCAAGTCGCGCACCAAGAGCGGCGGTTGCGGCGGCGCCTGGTACAGCGCGGGCCGCGTGCAGTACAGCCTGATGGACAAGCGCCTGACCGATTCGGTCATGAGCGTCGAGTACGACGCCGGCTGCTGGGTCATGCGCATGGGCGTGGAGCGGCTCTCCACGGGTCTCTCGCAGACCAACACACGCCTGATGCTGCAACTGGAGCTGGTGGGCCTGTCCCAGCTCGGCTCGAATGCCTTGCACGTCTTGAAGGACAATATTCCCGGTTACCGACAGTTGAGCGCGGACCGCTTGACCAATTCTGATTGAGACCCATGACCGCTTCGTCGCTCCGCTCCCTTGCCCGCCTTCTGGGTGTCGCCTGCACCTTGGCCGTTGCCGCGCCGGCCGTTTTTGCCCAGCATCCCGAACCCATCGTGGCCAGCAGCAAGTCCAAGCTGCTGCCGGGTGACTACATCGCCGCTGTCGTGAACCAGGACATCGTGGCCGCCAGCGAGGTCTCCGCCCGCATGGAGCAGCTGCGCCAGCAGGCCCGCGCCAAGGGCGGCACGCAGCCCACCACCGAAGAGCTGCAGAAGCAGGCGCTTGACGCCCTGATCGACGAGCGCGCGATGGTCACCTTCGCGCGCGAGAACGGCAACAAGATCGACGAAGCCGAGCTCGACCGCGTGGTGGCCAATGTGGCCACGCAGAACAAGCTGACGCAGGCCGCGCTGATCGAGCGCCTCAAGGTTGACGGCATGGACCTGAAGCGCTTCCGCGAGAACCTGCGCGACCAGATGATGACCGAGCGCGTGCGTGAACACGAGGTGCAGGGCCGCATCCGCATCACCGACGCCGAGGTCGATGCCTGGCTTGCCAAGCGTCGCGAGGCCCTCGCCAACGGCGGCCAGCTCAACATCCAGCAAGTGCTGATCACCGTGCCCGACAACGCCACGGTCGAGCAAGTGGCCGAGCGTCACGCGCGTGCCGAAGCGGCGCTCAAGGCCGCACTGGCCGGTGAGGACTTCACCAAGGTCAACAAGCAATACTCGGAAGACAGCAACAAGGAGCAGGGTGGTGTGATCGGCCTGCGTCCGGTCGAGCGCCTGCCCGACCTGCTCGTCGATGCGGTCAAGGGGCTCAAGAGCGGCCAGGTGCTGGGCAAGCTCGTGCGTTCGGGCGCCGGCTTCCACGTGCTGAAGGTGGTCGAGCGCTCGGGTTCCAGTTCGCTGACCGAGATCACCCAGACCCATGCCCGCCACATCCTGCTGCGCCCCTCGGCCCAGCTGACGATGGAACAGGCCTCGCTGCGCCTGGCCGAGTTCAAGCGCGAGATCGAATCGGGCAAGGCCACTTTCGAGGAACTGGCCAAGGCCAATTCCGAGGACGGCAGCGCGGCTTCGGGCGGCGATCTGGGCTGGTCCTCGCCGGGCAATTTCGTGCCCGAATTCGAGCAGGCCATGAACGCTTTGCCGATCAACGGCATCTCCGATCCGATCCCCTCGCGCTTTGGCGTGCACTTGCTGCAGGTGCTGGAGCGTCGCCAGTCCGAAGTCGACATCAAGCAGCTCAAGGAACAGGCGCGTGCCGCGCTGCGCGAGCAGAAGTACGAAGCGGCCTATCAGGACTGGATCAAGGAGCTGCGTTCGCGCGCCTACATCGAGACCCGCGAGTGGCTTGATTGAGCGCAGCCCGATGGCTCAACACATCGCCCGCAAGCGCTTCGGCCAGCATTTCCTGACCGACCGCTTCATCATCGACGGCATCGTCGATGCGATCGCGCCGGAACCCGGCGAGGCGATCGTCGAGATCGGCCCCGGCCTCGGTGCGCTGACGCTGCCGCTGCTGGCGCGGCATGAACCGTTCGCGGTGATCGAGCTCGACCGCGATCTCGCGGCGCGGCTCAGGAAGCGTGGCGACATCGAGGTGATCGAGTCCGACGTGCTCAAGGTCGACTTCGCTGCGCTGGCCGTCGCCAAGGGCAAGAAGCTGCGCGTCGTCGGCAATCTGCCGTACAACATCTCGACGCCGATCCTCTTCCACCTGCTCGGCTTTGTGGACCACATCGTCGACCAGCACTTCATGCTGCAGAAGGAAGTGGTCGACCGCATGGCGGCCAGCCCAGGCAACAAGGATTTCGGGCGCTTGTCGGTGATGTTGCAGTGGCGCTATGAGATCGAGTCGGTGCTGGACGTGCCGCCCGAGGCCTTCGATCCGCCGCCGCGTGTGGACTCGGCCATCGTGCGCATGAAGCCGCTCGCCGTGCCGCCCGCGCTCGACCCCAAGCTGCTCGGCGAAATGGTGCAGGCGGCCTTCTCGCAGCGGCGCAAGCTGCTGCGCCACTCGCTCGGCGTGTGGCTCACGGCGCGTGGCTTCACCGGCCACTTCGACCTGCAAAGGCGGGCCGAGGAAGTGCCGGTGAGTGAGTTCGTGGCACTCGCCCAGTCGCTCTGATTCGCTTCAGCTATCCATACCGCGAGCCACCCTCGGCCGACGAGACGAACACAGAGTTTCCGGAACGCAGAGGACGCGAAGGGACGCAGAGCCCGCAAAGAATGGGGACTCCAAGCTTTGCGATCTCTGCGCTTGCTCTGCGCCCTCTGCGTTCCGGATATTGTGTTGCCTCTCAGAACATCGCGTTCAGCATCATCGCCAGCCCGGCAATGCCGGCGGCCCAAACCAGCGTGCGCAGCACCGTGATGCCGAAGTAGTAGACCGGGATGTAGACCAGTCGCGCCCAGAAGAAGATCTCGGCGCCGAAGGTCACTTTCGCGTTTTCAGCGCCCGCCATATGGGCCACCAGAGCGATGGCCGCGAAGAGCACGAAGTTCTCCAGCGTGTTGCGTGCGGTGCGTTCCGCGCGGCCTGCAAACAGCGTCGGCTCGGGCATCTTGTCGCGGTTGCCCAAGGCCAGCTTCATGCCGGCCGGCGTCCAGGCGCGGGCCCGGATCAGACTCGCCAACAGCAGCGTGATCCAGGTCGTGCCGGCCATGCAGATCACGAGCGAAAGCAGCTTGGTCATGGAATGTCTCCTGTTGAAGTGGCCGGATTATCAAGGCCGTTCCGCTGCGCTCGCTGGCGCCGGGGCCCTTGGGTCTCCCAGGCAGCTCCGCAGCCAGCGGCTCATTTCCCATTGCACATGGCCGACCGACTCGCGCGCCGTGTAGTTGTGGGACTCCAGCGGCAACAGCACATAACGCGCTGTTCCCCCGGTGCCGGCGAGGGCCTGGTAAAGCCGTTCGCTCTGCAGCGGGAAAGTGCCCGAGTTGTTGTCGTTCTCGCCGTGAATGATCAGCAGCGGCTCCTTGATGTGGTCCACGTAGAGCAGCGGCGAGAGCTTCAGGTAGACATCGCGCGCTTCCCACAGATTGCGCCGCTCGCTCTGGAAACCGAAGGGCGTGAGCAGCCGGTTGTAGGCGCCGCTGCGCGCGATGCCGCAGCGGAACAGGTCGGTGTGCGCGACGAGGTTGGCGGTCATGAAGGCACCGTAGCTGTGGCCGCCCACGGCCAGCCTTTGCTCGTCGATCGAGGGCAGCTCGGTGGCTTTTTCAACGATGGCGCGCGCGTTCATCACGACCTGCTCGACAAAGCTGTCGTTGACATTGCGCGGGTCCCCCACGATCGGCATGGTCGCGTCCATCAGCACCGCGTAGCCGTCGAGCGCGAGCAACAGCGGCGACAGGCCCGTGGGCTGCGTGAAGTGGTTGTCCGAACCGGTCATCTGGCTGGCCGAGGCGCGGTCCGGGAACTCCAGCGGATACGACCACACCAGGGCCGGGCGGCGTTCGCCTTCCTTGTAGTCGGGCGGCAGGTACAGCCAGAAAGACATGTCCACGCCGTCGGCCCGCTTGAAGGTGATCAGCTCGCGGTGCAGCTTGCGCAGCTGCGGCGTCGGGTCTTTCAGGCGCGTCAGCGCGGAGAGGCCGGTGCCGTCGCGCAGGTAGAGGTTGGGCGGCTCGGCGATGGTCTCGCGCTCGGTCAGCAGCCGGCCGCCGTCGAGCGGGAAGAGCACCTGCTCGTAGACCGTGTCGCTCGACTGGAAGACGCGCGTGACGCTCGAGTCCTTCAGCGAGAAGCGGTCGAGAAAGGGGCGCTCACCCTTGGGCGAAGCGCCGGGCCCGGTCATGAGCAGGTCGCCGTGATCGACGAGGGTGACCAGCCGGCCGTTGGGCAACTGGCGCGTGAGCGGATTGCCCGGATGGCGGTAGCGCTCGCGCGCCGAGTACTCGAACAGCAGGCGGCTTTGGCTGCCCTTGAGCGGCAGCAGGTAGGTGCGCAGCCAGTTGCGCGAGCGGTCGTTCTCGGTCAGCAGCGCGTTCTGGCCGTCGTCGAGAAAGTCCAGGCGCGTGAAGCGGTGCGGCATGCGCTGCACTTCCTGCGGCTCGCCGGTGTAGGGCGCATCAAGCCGCATGATGCGGTCGCGGAACGGCACCTTGGCGCTCTGGTTGCCGCCGTCAAGCGCTTCCACCCAGTAGATCGCGCCGTCTGCAAACGGCGAGACAAAAAACGCACGCGGCCCCGGCAGGACGCCGTCGATGCTGACGCCTGATTTGAGCGGCATGCGCGCCAGCTCGCGCACCACGCGGCCGTCGATCGTGCGCAGCTCCACGATGCGCGGGAAGCTGTCCCAGGGCAGGGCGTAGCTGAACGGGCGGTTCAGGCGCTCGGTCAGCAGGAACTTCTCGCCGACCGGCACCACGCGGTTGAACAGCGCGGGCGGGCCGGACAGGTCGCGCGAGATGCCGCTCTGGATGTCCACACGGGTCAGCACCGAGCGGGCATGGAACTCGAACAGCGCCTCGTCATAGGCGTCGCCGAGCAGGTCCTGGAAGGTGCGCTCCGGCGAGGGCACGCCGCGGTTTTCCTGCACCGCGGGCCCGGCCGGCTTGCGCGGGGCCTGCGGCGCGGCGCCGCGGTGATCGGGGATCGTGACCAGCACCAGCTCGCGCGGATTGAGCCAGGCCGGTGTCTGCATCAACACGTCGTTAGGGTGGATGAAGGTCAGCGAGCTGACGCGCCCGCTGTTCGAGTCGCCGACCCAGAGCTCGCTGGTCTGCTCCATGCGGCGCTCGATCAGGAAGTGCCGGCCGTCGGGCGCCCAGCTGAAGTCGTGGAACACACCGCCGTTCGGCAGATCGACGGTGCGCTCCGGCGCGTCCGGATTGAGCAGGCTGCGCAGCCTCAGGCGCAGGATCTGCGTGATGCCTTGCTGGGTGTCGCTGGTCGGGTCGAAGCGCAGGCCGGCCAGCCGCAGCACCGGGCGCGCCAGCTCCTCGACGCTGGAAAAGCGCTTCAGTTCCAACAGCGCCAGGGTCTGGTGGTCGGGCGAAATCAGCAGGCGCGGCAGCGCCGGTGCGTCCAGCACCTCGCGCACAGCCGGTGAAGGCTGCTGATAGTTGAACGCTGCGGCCGCCTCGAAAGCACTCGCGGTTGCGCACAAGCTCGCTGTTGCTGCCAGCATTGCCAGCCATCGCAACCCCATGTCCATGTCTCCTGCCGTTTCTTCTCTGCCCTGAGTATCGCAAGCGCCAGGGCCCGACCCCGCTATGCGCAGAATTTGACAGTTAGTGTGAGCGATTGCGCGCACATTCCCTGGGCGAATGGCCCGTTTGGGGGCGTCGGTGCGCACCCCAGGGGATACCATGATGTCCAACCATGCGAATGCCCGAATTGACCCTGCCGCCCGCCGCCGCCGTACCCTTTCTGGGGGAAGGCTTGGCGCTGGGCGTGTGGCGGCTGTGCGAGTCCCTGAGCAGCGGCACCAGCGGCCAGTGGTACCGCGCCGTCCATTCGCGCGCGGTCGATGAAGAAGCCAATGTGCTGGTGATGCACCGCGGCGAGCAGGCGGCCGGCGCCTTGCTGCGCTTTGCCGACCATGCCAGCGAGCTCGCGCGTTTTCAGCACGCCCACATTGCCGTGCCCACCGACAGCGGCGTGACCTCGCTGGGCCAGCCCTATCTCGTGCTGAACGCCGTGCATGGCGAGCCCATTCTTGCTGCGTGCGCCGAGCTCTCGCTGCGCCACCGGATCAAGCTCGTCGTCGAGCTGTGCGAGCTGCTGCGCACCGTCCATCACCAAGGCTGGCTGCTCAGCGAGGTGGACCCGGCCATGATCTGGGTCGACGAGGACGGCCACGTCGTCCTGATGGGCCTGGGCCTGATCCACATGCCCGACCCCGAAGAACCTTATGAGCGCGGCAGCAGCCCCGCTGGTTTGCCCGGTTATGTCAGCCCCGAGCAGCGCGCCGGCCATCCGGCCAGCCTGGCGGCCGAGGTCTATGGCCTGGGCGCCCTGCTGCATACCTTGATCGACGGGCGCCTGCCCGGCGAGTTCGGCGACGGCGTTGACGATGCCTCGCCGAGCAGCCAATGGGGCGAGCTGAGCATGGTCGAGCGCCTGAGCCTCGACGCGCTGATGCGCAAGGCCGCCTCGCCCCTGGTGGTGCGGCGTCAGCCCTGCGCCGAGGTGTTGGCCGATGACCTGCGCGCCTGGCTGGCCGGCGGCAACCATTCGGGATTGAGCCTCACGCCGATGCCCGAGACCCAGGCCCGCCCGACGCCGCGCCGCGAGGAGCGTCGCAGCCCGCGCCTGCTGCTTTCCGGCCTGGCCCTCGTGACCCTGCTGGCCATCGGCTGGGCCGGGCGCAGCCTGCTGGCTGACAAGCCGCCGCCTGCAGCGGCTCCGGTGCACCCCGTCGAATAGGCAGGGCAAGGCGCCGACCGAGCGCCGAACACGCCGCGTCGATTTCGGCGCGGCATGGTAGCAACGCCAATGGGGCCGCGCGAATGCGCCCGTATCATCTGCCGGCCATGATGACCCCTGCCTCGCTGCCCCAACGTCCTGCGCAATGGTTGAGCCTCGCGGTTGCCGTGGGCGCGCTGCTGCTGGCGCTCGACCTCGCCCTGCACTACCCCTTGTCGCCGCTGCTCGCGCTGCTGTCCGTCGTGGCGGCGGCGCTGGCCTCCGCGCGATGGTGGACGCGCACGCCAGCGCTGATCGCCCTGGTGCCCCTGATCGGCTTCGCGCCCTGGAGCGGCTGGATCACCTTCGAAGAGCTCGATTTCCTCGTGCTCGCCGTAGCGGCAGGCGCTTATGCCGCGCTGGCCCTGGGTTTGCAGTCGCGCGAGCGCGCGCCGGCCTGGCGGCAGGAACTGGCCTACTCGCCGCCCGTCGTGCTCCTGATGGTCCTGTTCGGCGCATCCCTGGTGCTGGCCATGCTGCGGGGTTTTTCGGATGCCGGCGGCTTCTCCTTCGGCTGGTGGCAGGGCTATCACGAGCCCATGAACAGCCTGCGCCAGGTGAAGAGCTACTTCCTGGTCGCGCTGCTGCTGCCGATCTGGATACAGGCCGCAGCGGTGCGCCCGCGCGAGCTCAACGCGGCCTTGCAATGGGGCATGGTGGCGGCGCTGATCGGCATGTCTCTGGCGACCGTGTGGGAGCGCGCGGCCTTCCCCGGCCTGCTCAACTTCTCGACCGACTACCGCACCACGGGTCTCTTCTGGGAGATGCATGTCGGCGGCGCCGCACTTGACGGTGCGCTGGCCCTGACCATGCCTTTTGTGCTGATCGCCTTGCTGCGCGAGCAGGCGCCGTTGCGCTTCGGCCTGCTGATGGGCGCGGTCGTGCTCGGCCTTTATTCCTGCCTGACGACGTTTTCGCGCGGCGTCTATGCCGCGGTGCCGGCCGGCCTGATCGTGCTGCTCTTGCTGCGGGGAGCGCAGTGGCGACGGGCCTCGCAGCAGAAGGTGCTGGAGATCCGGCCGCTGCTCTCGGTGCCGCGGACGGCCAAGTTCGGCGCGCTGCTGCTGGTGGCGGGCTTTGCCGGCGGCGTGTTTGTGATGTTCGGCAGCAGCGGCTATCGCGGCATGCTGGCCCTGCTCGGCGCGATGCTGGTGCTGCTGACCATGCCGGCCAGCCAGTGGCTGCCGAGCCGCGCGCAACGCATCGTCGGCACGCTGATGGGCGCCGTGCTGGCGCTGCTGGCCACCGGCGTGTGCGCTTCGATGGCCATCTATGTCAACAAGGTCGCCTACGTGTCCTTCTTCGTGGCGTTGTGCGTGGCCCTGCTGCTGCGGCGCCTGAACAAACCGGGGCAGGCGCTGCCGGTGCAGTCCTGCCTGCTGACGGCGGCCTGGTACTGGGTGCTGTTCAGCGTGGCCTTGGTGGCTGACTCCTGGGGTGGTGCGGGCGGGCGCGACGACGCGTTGATGGTCGTCGTGCCGATGGCCCTGGTCTGGCCCGTGATGCTGCTGTGGCCGGCGCTGTGGCCCTTCAAGACGCTGGGCTCACTGGGCTGGCGCCAGCGCGGCCTCGTGTTCAGCGGCCTGCTGCTCGTGGCCGCCTTGGTCGCCATCCTGGGCGGCGGCGTCTATCTGCGCGATCGCATGTCGACCGCGGCCGAGGATCTGGAAACCCGTCTCACGCACTGGCGCCAGGGCGTCTCCATGCTGCATGACACGCAGGAGGTCCTGCTGGGCAAGGGCGCCGGCCGCTTCGTGGCCGATCGCTTCTTCGAAGGCCCGGCGCAGGATCACACCGGTGACTACCGCCTGCACGAGGCAGGCCCGCAGACCTGGCTGGTGCTCTCGGGGGGGCATGAGATCAACAGCTTCGGCCAGCAGTTCCGCGTCACGCAGCGCATCGCCGCGCCCGAAGGCAAGACGGAGCTCGTCGGCAAGGCTCGCACGGCGAAGGACGTGGTCCTGTTCACCGAGATCTGTGCCAAGCATCTGCTCTATCCCGAAGACTGCACGGTGCAACGCACCAAGCTCAAGGGCGAACCGGGCACCTGGCAGAAATTCACCGCCGACCTCGGCCAAGGCCGCGGTTCCGCGCTGCGCGGCAGCTGGTGGGCGCCCCGAATCATCACCTTCTCGGCCTCCATCGAAACGCCTGATGGCGTGCTCGATATCGACAGCCTCCAGCTGAATGACGCCAACGGCCCGATGCTCGCCAATGGCACGTTCAGCAATGGCATGTCGCACTGGTTCTTCTCCAGCGACCGCAATCACTTGCCCTGGCACATCAAGAATCTGGGCCTGCACGTGCTGTTCGAGCAGGGCGTGATCGGCGTGCTGCTTTTCGGCACCTTGATGATCCTGGCGCTGTGGCGCCTGAGCTTCGGACGGGGCCGCGATCAAGCGCTGGCACCGCCGCTGGCCGGTGCGCTGGTGGGTTTTGTCTGCGTGGGCGCGTTTGACAGTCTTCTCGACGTACCCAGAGTGGGCTTCATCTTCTTCGCTCTGGTCCTGTTCAGTCTGGGTCTCAGAGCTCTCCCTGGCGCCGGCGTCGAAAAGTAATTTCCACGCTGACCACGAGTGCCCGAAAAGCCGGAGTGTTCCTGCCCCTAACCGCCGACATCAGCGGGGGTCGGAGGGTTCGCCAGGGATAATCGCCGGCTCCTCTCCCGTTTTATGGCCGACACCCTCAACCCCGCCCAGCTCGCCGCAGTTCATCATCTGGACGGTCCCTGCCTCGTCATTGCTGGCGCAGGTTCAGGCAAGACACGGGTGATCACGCAGAAGATTGCGCGCCTTTTGCAGGCCGGCTATGCCGCCAAGCACATTGCCGCGATCACGTTCACCAACAAGGCTGCGCAGGAAATGCGCGAGCGGGCCAAGTCGCTGATCGGCGCCAAAGCAGCCAAGGACCTCGGCATCTCGACGTTTCACTCGCTGGGTGTGCGTATCTTGCGTTCGGAGGGCGAGCGGCTGGGCCTGAAGGAGCAGTTCTCGATCCTCGACAGCGACGACGTGCTCAGCGTGCTCAAGGATGCCGGCGGCACGACCGACATCAACCAAGCCAAAGGCTGGCAATGGACCATCTCGACGTGGAAGAACCAGGGCCTGGATTCGACCCAGGCGCTGGCCGCCGCGAAGGATGAGAACGAGCGCGTTGCCGCCGTCGTGATGGAGCGTTATCAGGAGCGGCTGACGGCCTACCAGGCGGTCGACTTTGACGATCTGATCTCGCTGCCGCTGCGCCTGCTCGCGACCGACGCCGAAGCGCGCGGCAAATGGCAGGACACCCTGCGCTACGTGCTGGTGGACGAGTACCAGGACACCAACGCGATCCAGTACGAGCTGCTCAAGCATCTGGTCGGTACGCGTGCCATGTTCACCGCCGTGGGCGACGACGACCAGAGCATCTACGGCTGGCGCGGCGCCACGATCGAGAACCTCAAGCGCCTGCCGCTGGAGTTCCCGCAGCTCAAGGTCATTCCTCTGGAGCAGAACTACCGCTCGACCGGCAACATCCTGCGCGCCGCCAACAATGTGATTGCGGGCAATCCCAAGATCTACGAGAAGAAACTCTGGAGCGAGTTTGGCGATGGCGACCCGGTGGTGCTGGTCGAATCCGACGGCGAAGAGCACGAGGCCGAGCGCGCCGTGGCCCGCATCACTGCGCTGCGTGGCGAGGGCAAGATGAAGGACTACGCGGAGTTCGCGATCCTCTACCGCGCCAACCATCAGGCCCGAATATTCGAGCAGGCGCTGCGCCGCGCGGAGATCCCGTACAAGGTTTCCGGCGGCCAGAGTTTCTTCGACCGCGCGGAGATCAAGGACCTGTGCGGCTGGCTGCGCCTCTTGGTCAACCAGGACGACGACACCGCCTTCCTGCGCGCCATCACCACGCCCAAGCGCGGCATCGGGCACCAGACGCTGGGCTCGCTGGGCCAGTTCTCCAAGAGCTGGCGCTGCAGCATGTACGAGGCGCTGTTTGCCGAAAGCCTCGGCACCGCGCTGTCCAAGAAGGCGATCGGCTCGCTCCACGAATTTGGCCGTTATGTGAACGAGCTCGAATTCCGCGCGCGTTCCACTTCGGGTGCCGAGGACGTGCGCGCCTTGATGATGGAATGGCTCAAGGACATCGGCTTCGAGCAGTACCTGCTGGAACAGGAAGAGAACGAGAAAGTCGCCCAGGCCCGCTGGGGCAATGTGCTCGACTTCGTCGACTGGGTGGCCAAGCGCTGCGGCGGCCAGGTCGAGGACGGCGTGGTCACCGAAAAGCAGACCTTGCTGCAAGTGGCGCAGACGATCAGCGTGATCCTCTCGCTGGCCGAGCGCGGCGATGAGCAGGACCAGGTCACGCTCACCACGCTGCATGCCTCCAAGGGCCTGGAATGGCCGCATGTCTTCCTGGCCGGCGTCAACGAAGGGCTGCTGCCCTTCAAGGCCGACGACGAAGAGATGACGCCCGAGCGGCTCGAGGAAGAACGCCGCCTCATGTACGTCGGCATCACGCGCGCGCGCACCACGCTGGCGGTGAGCACGCTGCGCCGCCGCAAGAAGAACCGCGAAACGGTGATGGGCATCCCGAGCCGCTTCATCCTCGAGATGAAGCTGCACGAGAACGTCGCCAAGGAAGACCCGCGCGAGAAGCTCAAGCGCCTGCGCGAGTCCTTTGCCGCGAAGGGCGCGGCCAGCACGGCCGCGCAGAAGCAGCAGCCTTGATCCACCTCCTAGGTTGCTAGGTTGACAAGTTCGCTAAAATGATACGATCTGTCAACCAAGGAGAACACGATGATCCACGACCGTATCCGGCGTGCACGCGTGTTGAGAGGCATGAGCCTTGACGCGCTTGCTCAAAGCCTGGGAGACATCAGCAAACAAGGGCTGAGCAAATTCGAGATGGGCGAGACCATGCCCAATTCAACTCGGTTGCTTCAGCTTTCAAAGGCATTGCGGGTCAAGCCCGAATATTTCTTCCGTCCGGAGACGGTGAGTCTGGCTCCGCTGGAGTTCCGCAAGCTGGCAAAGATGCCGAAATATCGGCAGCACCAGGTTGAAGAACAGATGCGCGAGCACCTGGAGCGCTACACGGCGCTTGAGAGCTGCTTCGAGGTCGCCGAGGTTGTTGTGCCGCCTCCGTTGGCCCATTCCATCGAGGTCAATGCGCTGGTAGAGGCAGAGGGCGCGGCAGTACGCCTGCGCGAGCAGTGGGGAATCGGCGGCGACGCCATCGCGAATCTGACGCAGCTTCTTGAGGAACGCGGCATCAAGATAGCACTGATCGATGCGCAGGATGATTTCGATGGTGCATGCGCGGCGACCCACGACGAGCAGCATGTACTCGTTGCCCTGAACACCAATCGACCCGGTGAGCGGATGCGCTTCACCGCGGCGCATGAATTGGGGCATTGGGTCATGGCGCTCCCGGCATCGATGCCTGAAAAGGACAAGGAGGCTTGCTGTCATCGGTTCGCGGGCGCCTTGCTGTATCCGCAAGACCGTGTGTTGATCGATTTTGGAGGTCACCAACGATCAAGGGTGCACCCCGGCGAATTGCTCAGCGCCAAGCGGCGCTATGGCATTTCCATGCAAGTTGCGCTTCGTCGGCTCAAGGACCTCGCGCTGTTGAGCGATGCGGGCTACAAAGCCGCATTCATCCAGTTCAGTCAGGCCGGATGGCGCTCTTGCGAGCCCGAGCCTTTGCTTCCTGAACGTCCCCGGAGATTCGAGTCACTGGTCTTCTGGGGGCTCGCCGAAGGACTCTTCACGCCGGCGCGTGCCGCCGAATTCCTGCAACGCCCGATCAGTGATCTGGAGCCGGCTCTGCGCAGCGTGGTGGAGCATGAATGAGCCGTGTCTACGTCAGCGATACCAACATCTGGATTGACTTTCGAAACGCTGGGTTGCTGGACGAGCTGTTCCGGCTGCCGATCACGCTGTGTTGTACGGACTTCGTCATGAACGAGCTTGCAGACTTTGACCACTCTGCGCTGATCCGTAGCGGGCTTGTGATTGAAGCGCTGGACGCTTCCGCCATGCCGCAGCTTCTGACCTTGACCGCGGCCCACAACAACAGCTCGCTGGCGGACGTGTCCTGCTATTTCCTGGCGCAGGCGACAGGTCGCCCGCTGCTCACCGGCGACGGTCGCCTTCGTAAGCAGGCCTTGCACGACGGTCTGGAGGTACACGGCGCGCTTTGGCTGCTGGATGCACTCGTGGTGCACAAGGTCATCCAAACGGCCAGGGCAGCGCTTGCTTTGGAGGACATGTTGTCGCGCAGTGCGCGCCTGCCACATGCCGCGTGCCAAGCGCGCCTGAGCCGTTGGAAGCCTTGAGACGACGCCTCTGCGCGTTCATCAAGGCGCCTCCACCTTCACCACGTTGTCATCCGAGTTGCGGTCGATCCGCATGTTGTACGGATCGATGCCGACGAACTTCGGTTGGCTCTTGACCACGACCTTGATCGTCTGCTGGCCGCTCTTGATCGGGCGGCGTTCCATCAGCAGCACCGAGTCCTTGCCGAAGCCCTGCTTGCCGGGCTCGGCCGTGAATACGCCGATGTCGATCGGCTCGTCGAGCGCGGCTTCGGTCTCCTTGCCCTTGCCGTCGGCGTAAAGCTTCTTGGCATCGACCTTGAACGTCAGCTCGAAGGTGCCGTCAGCCAACTTCCTGGACGTGGCGGCGCTGGCCTTCAGGTCGTAGAGCGTGATCTTCTCGAACATGTCGGTGATCAGGCTGTCGTACTTCGGGCCGGCCTCGGCGCGCAGCAGCCGGATGAAGTCGGTCGACTGCGGATACGGCGCCGGCTTGAACGCGTATTGCGCCAGCAGTTTCTGCATGGCGCGGTTGACCACATCCTCGCCGACGATCTCCTTCAAGCCGTACATCACGACCGCGCCCTTGCGGTAATGGATGTAGGGCTGGTTCTCCACGCGGTTCAGCGGCAGCTCCTCGATCAGCTCGGCGCCGCGCGCGCGCAGGTAGGCATCCAGCTCGTACTTGAGGAACTTGCGGATCTGGTCGCGGCCATAGAGCCGCTCCATCACCAGCAGCGCCGAGTATTGCGCGAAGGTCTCGCTGAGCAGCGTGTCGCCTTGTTGATCAGCGCCGATGAGCTGGTGCGCCCACCATTGATGACCCACCTCATGCGCGGTCACGTAGGTGACCAGGTCGACGTTCTCGTCGCGCTTGCTTTCGTCAAAGTTCTGGATGAAGCCGATGCCTTCCGAGAAGGGCACGGTGTTGGCGAAGGATTGCGCGAAGGTTTCGTAGGTGGGGAACTCGGTGATGCGCAGCTGGCGGAACTGGAAGGGCGAGAAGGCCGTGCTGAAGGTGTCCAGCGAGACCTTCATCGCATCCAGCATGCGCTGAACGTTGTGGTCATGTTTGGGGTCATAGAAGACAGCCAGCTGCACGGGTTCGCCGGCGCTGCCGGGTTTCGGCGTCCAGGTCGTCTTGCTTTCCGAGTAACGCGCCGACTGCAGCGAGAAGAAATTCATGATCGGCGACTCGGTCTTGGTCACCAGGGTGCGCCGGCCATTCGCCGTCGTGTCGCTGACCGTGTAGCCCGGCGCCACGGGCGTCTGGTCGGCATCGGTGCTCAGCGTGATGTCGGCCGTCACCCAGTCGCTGTCATGACGCAGATAGTGATGGGCGCGGGCACTCTGGTCTTCCAGCTTGGGCGGCCGCAGTTCGGCCGGCAGATCATGCTTGCGACGCTTGGCGCGGTCGACCATCAGGAAATTGTGGCTCACGCCGAGGACCGGCGCGATATTGAAGTTGTTGACGAAGGTGCCGTTGTCGACGATGACGGTCAGCGGTGCGCTGTTGGGGAAGCCCCGCTCCTCCAGCACAGCCTTGAAGCCCAGCACGCGCTTTTCACCGGGTTGCATGGGCGTGGCCAGGTGATAGATGCGGTGGCCGAAGTCCGGATATTCCTTCTCCAGCATGGCGCCGGGAAGATCGAACTCGATCTGCTTCAGCTCGGGGTTGAACTCGACGTCCACGCGGCTGAGCGGCTGGCCGCTGTGGTTCTCGATGTCGTACTCGCCCGAGGCCTCGGCGCGCACGGCATGCGGGAACAGGGCCACGTTCAGGCGCACATGGGTGATGGTCGGCTGCGGCAGTTTCTGGAACGGCAGCAGCGTCTTCTCGAACTTGGCTTGCCAGTCTTCGTACTCGGGCTGCGGGCGATAGAGGTTGAGGACGTTGATGTTGTAGTACACATAGGCGCCGATGCCGATCCAGAGCACGGCACCCACGCCCATCAGCACGCCGGCCGGGCCCTTGAGCTGCGGCACGAGGCGGGCAAAGCGCGGCTTCAGGCGCGTCTCGGCGCCACGCCGCCACATCAGGTGTGCGCCTACCAGCAGCATCAGCGAGAAGGCCATCCAGTACGCTTGCAGCCAGGCGCGGCCGATCCAGAAGCGGCCCATGTCGTTCATGTCGGACAGCGGCACTGGCGGCGTGTCCGCGAAGTTGTAGAGCCGGTGCTCGAAGCCCAGCGAGCCGAGCACCATGGCGGCCACGACATAGACGAGCATCACGGCCCAGCCGACGAACTTGTGCGGCACGAGGGCCTGCACGAAGATCGACAGCGCACCCACCTCGACGGCGAAGATCAGGCCCGGCAGCACAAACCACAGCGCGTAGGCCTCGAGCTGGAAGTCTGTGTAGCCATGCAGGAGCTGGAAGCCCAGGCCGGTGAGCGCGCCCACCACATAGGTGGCCAGCAGCACGCCGACGATGGCCAGCACCTTGGGCACCATGAAGGCCCAGTTCGGCGCGGCCGTGGCATCGACGATCTCGTGCATGCGCTGCTCGCGATTGCGCCAGACCAGTTCACCCGCGTAGTAGGCCGCAATGATCATCGGGATGAACGTGTAGCTGCCGGCCAGGGCCTCCACCGCTGAGCGCGTGACGGGGAAGTAGTTGATGCCACGCGCGGTCACGGTCAGCGCCAGGCTGGCGATCGCATTGAGGACGCCAATCAGCAACAGCACGAAGAAGGCCGGGCTCTTGAACACGGCGGCCATGTCAAAGCGCGCCAAGGCGAGGGCCTGCGTCCAGCCCGAGGTCGCGGAAGGCCGCGCCAGCGGCTTTGGCGTGGGCTGCGCTGACGCGTCAGCCGTCGACGCACCGCCTTTGCTGCTGGTCGACCGCGTCTCGAAACGGAACAGCGCGTAGCCCAGGCCCAGCAGGAGCGCGCCCACGCCGATCCAGATCAGCCGGTTGTAGAGGAAGACGCCGCTCAGCGGTGGCAGCTGCGTATTGCGCTCGGTCGAGGTCCAGTACTTGGTCACGCGGCTGATCGTGCCGACGCCAAAGGGATCCGTCAGGCCCGAGATCGTGTCGAAGGACTGGTCGCGCAGCAGCACCCGCGTGCCGATGAAGAGCACCAGCACGGCCACCAGGCCGACGTAGCTCCACATCATCGAGCGGGTCAGCGTGGCCAGGGTGAAGAAGAGCGCGCCCATCATGAACATCGTCGGCACCGTGAGCACGAAGATCGCGTACAGGTAGTGGCCGATCACCAGGGGCCCGAGTTTCTCGGCATCGAGCCAGGGCATCAAGGAGCCGATCAGCATGGCCAGCGGCACGGCGGCCACGACCAGCACGGCGACGCAGAGCGCGCCGATGAAGCGGCCGATCAGGTAGTCGAACTTGCCGATACGGGTGGCGCGCAGGATCGGCGCGAAGCCGGTCTCGTCGTCGCGGATCACCACATTGGCCACGAAGGCCGTGATGATGAAGAGCGCCATCACGTTCATCGTCGCGATGGTTTGCAGGATCGCGTAGGGCGAGTTGACGTGGACATTGCCCCGCGCACCGATCTGGATGTCGTCGGAGACCGTGGCGCCGAAGGCCAGCAGGAAGAAGAGCACGAAACCCACCCAGAACAGCGGTGAGCGCAGTTGATAGCGCGCCTCGAAGGCGACGACATGACGCAGCATGGCGGCCTCCTTAGACGACCGCCGCTGAAGCAGCTGAGCGGCGGGACTGCGACAAGGTGGCGAAGTACAGATCCTCAAGCCCGCCCTCGACCGGCTCGAAGCCCGTGCCCGGCGAGCCATCGGCCAGCACATGGATCACGGTGCGCCCGCCGCGCAACTGGTTGCTGATCACGTTCATGTCGGCCTGATAACGGCCAAGTTCAGCGGCATCAATCGCACGGCGCCACACGCGCCCTTGCAACTGCGACAGCAGCTCCTGCGGAGCACCGCTCTGCACGATGCGCCCGCCCACCATGATCGCCATGCGCGGGCAGAGGTCGGCCACATCCTCGACGATGTGCGTGGACAGGATCACGACGACGTTCTCGCCGATCGCGGCCAGCAGGTTGTTGAAGCGGTTGCGTTCCTCGGGATCGAGGCCGGCCGTGGGTTCGTCCACGATGATCAACTGCGGCTGGCCGATCAGTGCCTGCGCCACGCCGAAGCGCTGGCGCATGCCGCCCGAATAGCCGGCCACGGCCTTCTTGCGCACGTCCCACAGGTTGACCTGCGTGAGCAGCGTCTCCACCGTGTCCTTGCGTTCGCCCTTGCCGGCGATGCCTTTCAACACGGCGAGGTGGTCGAGCAGGTCATAGGCCGAGACGCGCGGGTAGACGCCGAAGTCCTGCGGCAGGTAGCCCAGCACGGCGCGCAGCTTCTCAGGCTCGCGCAGCACATCGATGTCGTTGAAGCGGATGCTGCCGCCCGTCGGGGTTTGCAGCGTCGCCACGCAACGCATCAGCGTGGACTTGCCTGCGCCGTTGGGGCCGAGCAGACCGAACATGCCCTTGGGAATGGTCAGGCTGGTGTTGTCGAGTGCGCGGGTACCGTTGGCGTAGGTGTGAGTCAGCTGATCGAGAACGAGCATGGCGGTCTTCTGAAAATTGAAGTGGCCGGAGTGTCTCTGTCGAGTGCGCACGCAACAAGCATTGTGGGATGAAACGCACAAGCGGCCGCATGAGCGGCAAGGATGCCGAGTTGAATGCGAGTTCAAAGGCAAGCCGCGCCAGAATCCGCCCATGCCCAAAATACTGACCCGCTCACTGCCTTGGCTCGTGGCTGCCAGCGCCCTGCTGACCATGCTGTCGCAAGACCTCTCGGTGCTGCCGCGCGAGCTCGGCTGGATCTTCAAGCCGCTGACGACGATCCTGGTGATGGTCTACGCCTGGCCGCGAGGGCTGGACACGCCGGTGCTGCGCCGCTTCGTGCTGATCGGCCTGGCCTGCTCGCTGCTGGGCGATGTGGCGCTGATGTTCCCCGGCGGCTTTGTGCCCGGCCTGCTCGCCTTTCTGGCCGCGCATCTGGCCTATCTGTGGGCCTTCACGCGTGTGCAGCGTTTCGCGTCATGGCCGTGGAGCTTTGCGGCCTACGGCTTTCTCGCGGTGAGCTTTCTGGCCTTTCTGTGGCCGGGCATTCCGGCGGCCTTGCAGGTGCCGGTCGTCGCCTATGTGCTGTGCCTGGGCAGCATGAGCGCGCAGGCGGCCGTGATCGCCTTCCGCGCGCGCGGCACGCCCTTGCAGAGCCGAGCCACAACGCTGGCCCTCGGCGGCATGCTCTTCTTCGCGTCTGATGGCCTCATTGCCTTCAACAAGTTCGATGGCCCGCAACCGCTGGCCGCGCTGGCCATACTGCCCGCCTACTGGGCCGCGCAATGGTGCATCGCGAGCTGGCTCGCGCCTGAGAAGCCGTAGCGGCAAGAACCGCTGGGGCGCTTCGGCCTCATGGTTCTGCTCGTCGCAGAATGAATTCTTTTGCCAAGACATGCGCGCTATACCGCCAGCACGTCCCGGCCCGTATCCACCTCCGAACCCGCTTATGTCGGCGGATACGGGCCGGAACATGCTGGCTGTGCACCGAGGTTTGTTGAGAGGCCGGGCGACCGCGTGAGGCTCGCCGACGAACACCACTGCTGGAAGAAGCTGGAGTGTTCCTGGCCCTAACTGCCGACATCAGCGGGTTCGGAGGCAGTTAGGGCCAGGGACGCTCCGGCTTCGATCGCCCGCTCATCGCAAACGAATTTCCCCCAAACGACCCGCGCAGCACGCCGAAATCACATCCCCTTGAAGAGATGCGTGTAGCTGCGGCTCACTTCAAGCTTCTCGGTATTGCCCTTCACGCCGACCAGTTGGCGGCCGCGGAAGTCGCGCGTCACACCGTCGATGGCGCGGGCGTTGACGAGCGTTGAGCGGTGGATCTGCCAGAAGATCTGCGGGTCGAGTTCATCGACCAATTCCTTGATCGGCTTGCGGATCAGCGCTTCGAGCTTCGGGGTCTGGACGCGCGTGTATTTTTCATCGCTGATGAAGAACAGCACTTCCTCGACCGGGATCATCTGGATGGCTTGGCCGACCGAGGCCTGGATCCATTGCAGGTATTGCGGCGTGCCGCCGGGGTTGAGCTTGGCGGAGAGCTTGTGCAGCAGCTGCTGTAGCGGCGCGCCGCCTTCGCTGGCCTCGGCGCCCGGGCCTGAACCTTCGCGTTGCGCCAGGCGCTTCTTGATGCGTGCCACGGTCAGCGTGAGGCGGTCGCGCTCGGCGGGCTTCAGCACATAGTCGGCCACGCCCTGCTCGAAAGCCTCGACCGCGTATTGGTCATAGGCGGTGATGAAGACGATCTCGGGCACGAGCCAGTCGTCGTCTTCCGGGAGCTGCGCGATCTGCTTCGCGGCGTCGACGCCCGTCAGGCCGGGCATGCGGATGTCGAGGAAGACCAGATCGGGCTTGTGCTCGCGGACCAGTTCGACGGCCTCGAGGCCGTTCTTGGCCTCGGCCACGATTTCAAGCTCGGGCCAGACTTCGGTCAGGCGGGCGCGCAGCTGTTCGCGCATCAGGCGCTCGTCATCGGCGAGGACGGCGCGGACGGTGGGGGTATCGCTCATGGGTGCGATGCTACCTTCGACTTGTTGCGCTTGACCAGCCAGAGCAGGAAGAAAGCGAACAGGATCACCGGCGAGCAGACCACCGCGCCGACACCGCCGACCACGGCGAGCACGATCGCCACGGCCAGGGCCGCCACCAGCAGCGGCAGCCCGACGCTAACCAGCAAAACCAGCGGCAGAACGAGCCCGAGCACCAGGGCCACGACGCCCATCACCAGCACGGCGATCAGCGAGCCCAGCCAACTGCCGCCGCTGAACTGCACCATGTCCAGATCGTCGCCGTTCACGTTGACGCTGAAGTCGGGCGAGAACAGGCCGTGAGCATGGCCGACCACGACGGCCAGGATGCAGGCGATGAAGATCAGGGCGGCCAGGCCGAGGCCGAAACCGAAGACGAGGCGGAAGAAGGTTCTCATGGTGGTTCTCCTCAATCAATCAATCAATCAATCAATCAAGCTGCTGCGCCATCGGCGCGACTGACATAGGGCACCGTGATGGTCACGCGGGTGCCGCTGGGCTGGTTCTCGGACACGGTGACCGAGGCCTTGCCGCCGTACAACAGGTTCAAACGTTCGCGGATATTGGCCAGGCCCACGCCGGTGCCGGCGGTGGCGGCGCGGCCGAAGCCCAGGCCGGTGTCGGCCACGCAGACCACCAGCTTGCCGTGGGCAATCTCGGCCTTGACGGTCAGGCTGCCGCCCTCGGCCTTGGGCTCCAGGCCATGCTTGATCGCGTTCTCGACCAGGCTCTGGATCATCATGGGCGGGAACTCGGCCGAGAGCAGGCCATCGGGCACGTCGATCACGGTTTGCAGGCGTTCTTCCATGCGGACCTTGAGGATCTCAAGATACGGGCGGATCACGGCCAGCTCGCGGCCCAGATCGCGCACGCCGGTGGCGTTGGCTTCACGCATGGTGGGCATCGAGGCGCGCAGCAGGGCGATCAGGTTCTTCTGCATCTGCGAGGCGCGCGGCGGGTCGGTTTCAATCAAATGGTCGATCGAGGCCAGCGTGTTGAACAGGAAGTGCGGTTCGACCTGCGCCTGCATGGCGGCCATGCGGGCTTCGACGACCTGGCGCTTCAGCGATTCGGCCTCGGCCGTTTCGGCGGCCTGTGCGGCCTTCTTCTCGGCCACGATGCGGCCCTTGTAGGTGGCCTTGATGATCAGCGAACCGAGCACCCAGAAGACGGCCAGCTTGTCGAGGAAATCGCCGAGGTGAACAACCGTGTGGCGCATGCGGGGGATGTGGGTGGCGGCCTCGCGGGCGTCGGCAGCGGCATCGCGCACGGCTTCGGCCGCTTCCTGCGCGTGGTCGTTGAGTTGCTGGCGGGCTTCCTCGACGGCTTTGTGCAGCGCGTCCTTCGTCTGCTGCAGGTCCTTCGCATCCTTGGCGTCCTTGGGGAACTCGATGTTGATCGAGGGCATGTCGCTGTCCTCATCGTCGCTGGACGAGGAGGAGGACGACGACGAAGACGACGAAGCTGCCGATGATGCCGCGCTCGCCGCTTGCATCGGATGGATGCGCAGGCCGCGCTCGTCGATGCTGACCTCGTAGTGGATCGGCTTGTCGATCGAGATCGCCGGCTTGGCTGCTTCCTTGGCGGGCTTGGCCGCCTTGGGCTGTTTCGGGGCGCGGGGTTCGGCCACCGGCTGGTCTTCCATGTCGACCGTGTCGGTCACGCGCCAGGTGAAGGGCGGCAGCGCCTGCAGGATGTTGGCGCCGATGATCAACGCCAGCGCCAGCATCGCGAAGCGCTTCCAGGTGATCGAGACCAGCCAGTTCGCGTAAAGGTGGAAAAACTTCACGGCCGCGGCCGCAAAGCGCAGCCAGCGCTGGTAGGGAGTGGGGGAGGTAGGGACTGCGTTCATGGGGAACCTTTTGATGGTTCGGACTGTACGCAAGCGCTCACCGTTAGGCGTGGCCTGGGCGATACGCCGCAGCCGGCCTGGGATGAACTGCAGATGCGCACGATGGGCGCCAATGAAAAAAGCCCGCCCAGGGTGTCCTGGGCGGGCTCGCGCATTCGGTACGTGTTTTTACTCACGGCGGGCGCCGGGCCGCCCCAAGGCCGCCTTGAGCCGATGTCCTTGCTGGCCCATGCCGGCAAGGATCGGCACCCCCTCGGGGGGTGGGCCGCGTACTCGCGACCCGGGGGCCAACATTTATTGCTTGATGGCTTCGACTTGAATGACGAGCTTGAGCGACTTCGAGAAGCCGTACGCAACGCCGTAGTCCACGCCGTAGTACGGGCGATCGATCACGGTTTCGAAGTCTCCGCCGCAGACTTCACGCTTGTTGAGCATCGGGCTCTCGTAGCAGTTGAAGTGCGTGGCCTTCAGGGTGACGGGGCCGGTCTTGCCCTTCATGGTCAGCATGCCGCTGACCGAGCTGACCTTGTCGCCGTCGAAGGTGAACTTGTCGCCGACGAAGTGGACGGTCGGGAACTTCTCGGCGTCGAGGATTTCGTTGCTCATCACGTGCTTGTCCATCGCGACATAGCCGGTGTTGATGCTGGCGACCTGGAAAGTGACGTCAACCTTGCCGGTCTTGGCAGCCTTGTCCAGCTGCACGGTGCCTTCCTTCTTGTCGAAGCGGCCACGGTTCGTGGACGTGCCGAAATGCTGGATCTCGTAGGTCACGTAGGTGTGGGTCGGGTCGATCGCGTAGGTGGCGGTCTCGGCGTGGGCGAAGCCGGTGGCCAGCAGGGCCAGGGCGAACAGGATCTTCTTCATGGTGGGGTGCTTTCGAGTCGTGGGTTGGAAGGAAATCAAAGGCCGGTCACCGGCCGTCAGAGACCGGTGAAGGCCAGCTTGAACTTGATGCTGACGTCGTTGGCGACGACCGAGGTGTCGGCCCATTCGCCGTCGCCGATCTTGAAATCGAGGCGCTTGATCGTCAGGGTGCCGGTGGCCGTCGCATTGCTGCCCGACTGCGCCAGCGTGACGGGCACGACCACGTCGCGCGACTGGCCCTTGATCGTCAGCTTGCCGCTCACCTCGAACTTGCCTGCGCCGGCGGGCTTGAAGGCGGTCGAGACGAACGTGGCTTGCGGCAACGCCTTGGTGTTGAACCACGCGGCCTTGACCAGCTCGGAGTCGTACTCGGGCGCGCCGATCGTGCCGCTGGCCATGTCGACCGTGAAGCTGACCTTGTCGGCCTCGGGCTTCTTGGCATCGAACGTCAGCTGCGCATCGAAGCGCTTGAAGCGGCCCTCGACGGGCACGCCCATCTGCTTGGCGGCGAACTGCAACTCGCTTTGCGCGGCTTGCAGTTGCGGCGCGGCTTGCGCAGCGACGGCCGTGAAGGCGAGGGCGGCGAACAGGAATTTCTTCATGAGGGTGTGCTCCTTGGGAAGGTTCAGCGGCGGCCCGGCAGCATGCGCCGGATCAGGCCGTCACGTTCGATGAACTGATGCTGGAGTGCGGCGCCGATATGCGCCAGCACCAGGGCGCACAGACCCCAGGCGAACAAGTGGTGGGTCTGCTTGAGGGTTTCGGCCAGGGCCTTGTCCGGGCCCACCAGGTCGGGCAGCGGCAGCATGCCAAACCAGACGATCGGGAACCCCGCCGCCGAGCTGTAGGCCCAGCCCGTCAGCGGCACGGCGAAGAAGGCCAGATACAGCAGCCAGTGCGTGACATGCGCGGCCTTGGCCTGCCAGCCGGGCATCGGCACATCGGCCGGCGGCTTGTTGAAAAGGCGCCACAGCAAACGCAGGGCGGACAGCGCCAGGATCGTCACGCCGGCCCATTTGTGCCAGTTGAACAGCTTGAGCCGTGTCAGCGAGAAGGGCAGGTCGGCCATGTACCAGCCCACGCTGAAGGCTCCGATGATGGCCAGCGCCAGCACCCAGTGGAAGGTCATGGCGATGAAACCATAACGCGCTGACTTGACGGTGTTGAAAGAAGAGGTCGACATGGAGATGGGCCTTGCGAATGAGGGGCAGTTTGCGGGCCGCGCACGGTGGCGCGGTTCACCGGGCTTGATCTCAGGATTCAGTTGATTTGAACATCGAGCGGGCATATTCACATTTGCCGGTCGAGGGATGCCGCGATAGGCTCACCGGCCGATGCTTGAATTCCCCGCCGCATCGCCCGAAAAAAATGTCCAACGAAGCTTCAACCCCCACACGCGGCATCCGAGAGGAGCTGTTGCTCCTGCTGGCCCGGCAGGGCGCGCGCGCGGCTTACCCTGTGGGCTTGGTGGCGCTTGTGCTGGCCTGCATGGCGGCGCAGCACCTGGCGTGGCCCTGGGTGGTCGGCTGGTGCGTGCTGGTGGCCGCTGCCCTGACCGTGCGCTGGGCCGTGCTCAAGCGCTTGCCCGGCCTGGACAGCCAGCCCCTGCCGCGGCGCCTGCGCTGGGCGATCAGCGTGAACGCCTTGAACGGCGTGGTGCTGGCGCTCTCGCTGGGCTTCGTGCCCTGGCTCGACGAGCCTCAACGCATGGTGCAGGCCATGCTGCTGCTGGCCGTGTGTGCCGGTGCGGTGTCCACCACGATGGGCCACACGGCACTGCTTGCCGCCTTCATCGGCCCGGTGCTGCTGGCCGAGGCGCTGGGTTGGCTGGTGCTGGGCCCCGGCCGTTCGTCCTGGCTTGAATGGGGCATGGCGGGCCTGCTGATGGTGTACGGCCTGATCCTCCTCGACCTGGCGCGCGACAACTACCGAAGCCTGATCCAGGCCTTGCAGGCGCGGGTTCACCAGGCCCGTGGCAATCAGCAATTGCGCACGGCCTTGCAACAGGCCGAGCAGGCCATGCAGGCCAAGACCCGCTTCCTCGCCGCGGCCAGCCATGACCTGCGCCAGCCCATGCACACGCTGAGCCTGTACGGCGCGGCGCTGATGCGTCGCCCGCTTGATCAGCTGAGCGCCGAGATCGGGCGCAATCTCAATCTGGCCTTGCAGGTGCTGGCCGCGCAAATGGATGCGCTGCTCGACATCTCCAAGCTCGATGCGCAACAGGTGCCGGTGCGCCAGCAGCTCTTCAATCTGGCGCCGTGGCTGCAGCGGCTGACGCGTGAGCTCATGCCGGCCGCGCATCTGAAGGGCCTGGTGCTGGCGCTCGACTGCCCGCCGCAATGCAGCGTCGAGACTGATCCGGTGCTGCTCGATCGCGTGGTGCGCAACCTGCTCGACAACGCCATCAAGTACACGGAACGCGGCCATGTGCAGGTGACGGTCACGCGCGACGGCGGCCTTTGGCGCATGGCGGTGCGCGACACCGGCATCGGCATCGCCGGCGCCGAGCAGGCCCGCGTGTTCGAGGAGTTCTACCAGGTCGGCAATCACGAGCGCGACCGCGGTCACGGGCTGGGCTTGGGCCTGTCGATCGTCACGCGGCTGGTGGACCTGCTCGACCTGAGCCTTGCGCTCGAATCCGCGCCCGGCGTGGGCAGCTGTTTCAGCCTCGGTCTGGCCGTGGCCGAGGGCCACGCGGGCGAGAGCGGTGGCGAGCCTGCTGCGCAAGCCGACCTGACCGGCCTGCGCGTGCTGGTGCTCGACAACGAAGAACAGGTGCGCCGCGCCATGCAGACCTTGCTGGAGACGCACGGCTGTGAAGTGGCCGGTGCGGGCGACACGCGCGAGGCCCTGCTGCAAAGCCTGCGCAGGCCCCCCGATCTGGTCCTGTGCGATCTGCGGCTGCGCGGCAAGGAAGACGGTCTGGCCGCGATACGCGCCTTGCGCGGCATGCTGCCCGGTCTGCAAGCACTGCTGATCAGCGGCGACACCTCAGCCGAATGCGTGCGCGAAGCCGAGGCGGCCGGCTTACGGCTGCTGCACAAGCCGGTGCTGGAGGCGACGTTGCTGGAGGCCTTGCAGGAGACCTTGATTCGAGTCACTGCGCGCAGCGAATAGAACTTGAGTCAGGGACTCCCGTAGGCGACAGGCAACATCTGCTCGATGCTTGCTCGCCAAGGCCGACATGGCTTTCCCAAAATGCAAGAGCGTCGTGTGACGTTTGCTTGTTGTTGTACGGCGGAGTCATGAAGAAAATTGTTGTCCCTCTGGTCGCGATTGCGGCCGTTTCTATTTCCGCGGCCGCCACCGCTCAGGGCTACGTCAGCCTGGATGCCGGGACGGGCCATGTAGGTATTGGTTGCCCTGAAGGACTCTCATGCAAAACCAATCCCGTGGCAATCAAAGTCATCGGAGGCTACGAGCTGGGTCATGGGCTGGCTGCTGAAGTGGGTTATGTCGACTTTGGCAAGGCAAAAGTGCGCGGGTCAGGAGGCGAGCTGGGCTTTCGCGGGCAGGCCGTGACCTTCGGACTCGCCTACCAAGCTAAGTTCAATCAAGACTGGGCGCTGACCATGCGCCTGGGACTTGCCCGGGTCAAGGGCACCGCATCCGCGGACATGTACGGATCGTCCGACTCAGGTGGCTTTTACACCGGGTCAGACAGCTCTACGCAGCTGTACTCGGGCATTGGCGCGAACTACACGCTTGCTCAGAATGTGAAACTACAACTTGGCGTTGATTTCAGCCGCGGGAAATATTCGACGGAGAGTGTCGCGGTACACGCGATCACGGCCGGTGTGCGCTACAGCTTCTAAGCAAACGCTTCGGGTCAGAGCGCCCGCTCCAGCCTGACCATCGGCGTTCCGGTCGTCACATGATCATGCGTCGCGGTTTGCACGTAGCCATGCTTGGCGTACAGCCGGATCAGCGGCGTGTTGGTGGCCGAGGTCCAGGTCGCGCTGTGGGGCAGGTGCCGGCTTTGCATCCATTGCTCACCGGCTTGCAGCAACGCGTCGGCCAGACCCTGGCGCCGCGCTGGAGGCGCGACGTAGGTGGTCGAGACGAGGCCATAGGATGCTTCGGCCGCTTCGCCTTCCCGGCGCACGATGGTGTAACCCAGAAACCGCCCCTGGGCATCTTCGGCGAGCAGAACCTGCGCCGCTGCAACACGCCCGTCGAGATGCTGCCGCACGCGGTCACGCAGCCAATCGAGGTCGTACAGCGCCGTCCCGACAGCCTCGCCTTCCACCTCGATCAGCGTGGCGCGCATGCCCTGCGCGACCCACTCGATCTCGGCGGCGTCGAGCGCGTTGATGGGGCGGATGGTGAAGAGCGGCGCGGGTTTCAATACTTTCCGAAGAAGGGGCTGATGTCGAACCACACCTTGAGCTTGTCGCCATTCGGCAGCTCAATATCAAGTGCGTCGTAAGCCTTGTCACCCTGATGGATCAGGGCCTGGTTCGTGCGTTTGCAGCCGGGGTGATGTTCACGCAGCCATCGGTATTCGGCCTGGACGCCGACATATTCACTCGAAGCCATCACGACCACGGCCAGCTCCATCGAGCTGCCATCGCCGCCGCCGAACTTGATCGCCGCAATGGCGGCCGCCGCGGCTTGCCGAGGGTTGGCCGTTGTCGTTGTCGTTGTTGGCGTTGCGGGCGCGACGGGTGCAGCGGGTGGCGCAGGCGGTGCGGATTGGCAGGCCGCCAGCAGCAGCGCAAGCGGGGCCAAGAAGAGCACGCGATATGAGCTCATTCCTGTGCCTCAGTTCGGTGGGCCGAAGACGGTCGCCAGTGTTGGCGCCCAGGCATGCGCGGGCAGCGAAACCAGCATGTCGCGCATGAACTTGCGTTGCGCGTCGTCCCATTTGGCGACCGGCAGGCGCGAATGGCGGGTGTCGATGGGCCGGGCCGTCACACTGTCCTTGTAGCTCACGCCGTCGGCAAAGTTGTAGCGCAGGTCCCGCTGCGCCAGCGGCGCGCCGGTCTTGCAGCCGAGCAGGGCGACCGTGGCGAGCAGATGCAGATGCGAGACCCGCGAGCCCGAGGGTCTCGCGAAGACGCCGATGCCCCGCATGATCGCGTTCGAGTTGCCCAGGAAATCATTGCGTGACTCCCGCGCCACCAGGATCACGGCGTCCAGCCCCTGCGCTCGACACAGCGCTTGAGTGGCCGGGCCTGCCGCGGCCAGATCATTGCCCCCCGAGGCCTCGAGCGCCGACGCGAAGGGCGCGGAGGCGTCAGGCGTGGGCACGAGCTGGAGCCGGCTGTAGGGCTTGAGCGCGGCGGACAACTGCTCCTCGTACTGCGCATCGAGCTGCCAGTCCGTGATGTCGAGCTTGTCGAGTTCATTGCCGAACACGGTGAAGCCGATGTATTGGCGCTCAAAGTTCCGCGCAACCGTCGAGACCACCGCCACCTTGTGAATGCCGGCAAGCTGATCGGCCTTCAAGGCCGTGGGCGGTGTCGCCGCACAGCCGGCCAGCAGCGTGGCGCCGAGCAGCGTCAGCCAGGAGGCAGGAAACTTGATTTGCATGGAAGAGGGTCTCGCCGTGAAAGACAACGCAGTTTCACGGGATGATTCGAGACCCTCGATCGGGGCTAACCCTGAACCGGATTCACGGCTGAGCTTGCCACCGCTGCATCAGCGCCGCCCACTTGGCCTTGGCCGCCACCAGGTGGCGATGCTTGACATGGCCGTAGCCGCGGATGTCTTCCGGGATGCGCGCGATCTCCGCAGCAAGCGCCAGCCGCTCGGCACTCAAGCCCTTGCTCAACAGCTCGTCGATGCTGGCGCGGTACTCGGTGATCAGCGCGCGTTCGGTCTTGCGTTCCTCGGTGTAGCCGAAGATGTCGAAGGCCGTGCCGCGCAGACCCTTCAGCTTCGCCAGCACGCGGAAGGCCGGACGAATCCACGCGCCCATCTGCTGCTTGACCAGCTCACCCTTGGCGTTCTTCTTGGCCATCAGCGGCGGGGCGAGGTGGTGCACGAGTTTGTAGTCGCCTTCAAACTGCGAGGCTATTCTGTCGACGAACTTCTTGTCGGTGTGCAGGCGCGCGACCTCGTACTCATCCTTGTAGGCCATCAGCTTGAACAGATAGCGGGCCACGGCCTCGGTCAGCTTGGTGCTGTTCAGCGGCGCTTCGGACGCGCGCACCTTCTCGACAAAGGCCTTGTACTCGGCCGCATAGGCAGCGTTCTGGTAATCAGTCAGGAAGGCCACGCGCTTGGTGAGCATTTCTTCAAGGCCCTCGCGCTTGACGAACTGGATCACCTGCTGCGCGGCGAACAGCGCTTGCACGCTTTTCAAGTCATGCGCGCAGCGGCGGCCCCATTCAAACGCGGCCTTGTTGTTGTCAACCTGCACATTGTTGAGTTCGATCGCGCGCATCAGTGCGGCGTAGCTCAGCGGGATGCGGCCCTGCTGCCAGGCATAGCCCAGCATCAACGGGTTGGTGTAGAGCGAATCGCCGACCAATTGCACGGCCACTTCTTCAGCGTCGAAAGCGCCGAGGTGATCGGCGCCCACGGCCTTGCCCAGCGCCGCTTCGCAGGCCGCGCCGGGGAAGCTCCAGTCCGGGTCGTTGACCATCGTCGCCGTGGGCGAGCCGTGCGTGTTCAGCGCCACATAGGTCTGGCCTTCGCGCATCACGGCCAGCGTGCTCTTGTTGGCCGCGACGATGGCATCGCAGGCGATCACGAGCTGCGCTTCAGCCGTGCCGACCTTCGTGCAGTGGATGTCATCGGGGTTGTTGGCGATCTGGATGTGGCTCCAGGTGGCGCCGCCCTTTTGCGCCAGGCCGGCCGCGTCCTGCGTGATCACGCCCTTGCCCTCGAGGTGCGCGGCCATGCCAAGCAACTGGCCGATCGTGATCACGCCGGTGCCGCCCACGCCAGCGACGACGATGCCCCAGGCTTCCTGGGCGTTCGGGATGACGGGCTGCGGCAGCGTCGGCAAGCTCGCGTCAAAGGCCGAGACACGCTTCTTCTTGTCCGCCTTCTTGAGCGCGCCACCTTCGACGGTGACGAAGCTCGGGCAGAAGCCCTTCACGCAGGAGTAGTCCTTGTTGCAGGTGTTCTGGTTGATCTGGCGCTTGCGGCCGAAATCGGTTTCCAGCGGCTCGATCGACAGGCAGTTCGATTGCACCGAGCAATCGCCACAGCCTTCGCAGACCAGCTCGTTGATGACGACGCGCTTGGCCGGATCCACCAGCTTGCCGCGCTTGCGGCGGCGGCGCTTCTCGGTAGCGCAGGTCTGGTCGTAGATGATCGCCGTGGTGCCGGGGATCTCGCGGAACTCGCGCTGGATCGCGTCAAGCTCATCGCGGTGGTGCACGGTCACGCCCGGCGCCAGCGACTTGCCGAAATACTTGGCCGGCTCGTCCGTCACGATCACCAGCTTGGCCACGCCTTCGCTGATCACGCTGTTCATGATCTGGATGACGCTGTGGCCCTCAGGCCGCTCGCCCACCTGCTGGCCGCCCGTCATGGCGACCGCATCGTTGTAGAGGATCTTGTAGGTGATGTTCACACCCGCGGCAATGCTCTGGCGGATCGCCAGGCTGCCGCTGTGGAAGTAGGTGCCGTCGCCCAGGTTCGAGAAGATGTGCTTCTCGTTCGTGAAGGCCGACTGGCCGACCCAGGGCACGCCTTCCCCGCCCATCTGCGTGAACGTGGCCGTGCTGCGGCCCGGCATCCAGGTGACCATGTAGTGGCAGCCGATGCCGCCGACGGCGCGCGAGCCTTCGGGCACGCGGGTGCTGGTGTTGTGCGGGCAGCCCGAGCAGAACCAGGGCGTGCGGTCGGCGCCGCCAGCGGTTTGCGTTTCGCTCTTGAGCGCGTTCTCCTTGGCGTCGATCAGCGCCACGTGTTCATCGAGGCGCGCAGCCACATCGGCATCGACGCCGAGCTTCTTCAAGCGCTTGGCGATGGCACGGGCGATGATGGCCGGCGTCAGGTCGGCCTGCGGGCGCAGCAGCCAGTTCTGGCTCGGGTTCGGCAGGCTCCATTCGCCGCCGCTGCGGTCGCCTTCGATCTCGTCGAACTTGCCCAGCACGTTGGGCCGCACGTCGGCGCGCCAGCCGTACAGCTCTTCCTTGATCTGGTACTCGATCATCTGGCGCTTCTCTTCGATCACCAGGATCTCTTGCAGGCCGGTCGCGAAATCACGCGTGATGGTGGCTTCGAGCGGCCACACCACGTTGACCTTGTGCAGGCGGATGCCGAGGCGGCGGCAGGTGTCGTCGTCAAGGCCGAGGTCATGCAGGGCCTGGCGCGTGTCGTTCCAGGCCTTGCCGCTGGCGATGATGCCGAAGCGGTCCTTGTCCGTGGAAATAACGTTGTAGTTGAGCTTGTTGGCGCGGATGTACGCGAGCGCGGCGTACCACTTGTAATCCATCAGCCGCGCTTCCTGGTCGAGCGGCGGATCGGGCCAGCGGATGTGCAGGCCGCCCGGCGGCATCACGAAGTCCTCCGGCATGATGATGTTGACGCGGTCGGGGTCCACGCTGATCGAGGACGAGCTCTCGACGATCTCCTGGATCGTCTTCAGGCCCGACCACAGGCCCGAGAAGCGGCTCATCGCGAAGGCGTGCAGGCCCATGTCGAGGATGTCCTGCACGCTGCTCGGGAAGAACACCGGGAAGCCGACGGCCTTGAAGACGTGGTCGCTCTGGTGCGCGGCGGTGCTGCTCTTGGCGATGTGGTCGTCACCGGCGATCGCGATCACGCCGCCGTGCTTGGCCGTGCCGGCCATGTTGGCGTGCTTGAACACGTCGATGCAGCGGTCGACTCCGGGCCCTTTCCCGTACCACATGCCGAACACGCCATCGAACTTGTTCTTCTCGGGGAAGAGATCGAGCTGCTGCGAGCCCCACACGGCGGTGGCGCCGAGCTCTTCGTTCACGCCCGGCTGGAAGACGATGTGCTGCTTGGCCAGATGCTTCTTGGCCGCCATCAGGGCCTGGTCATAGCTGCCCAGCGGGGAGCCGCGGTAGCCGCTGATGAAGCCCGCGGTGTTGAGGCCGGCTGCAGCATCGCGGATGCGTTGCAGCATCGGCAAGCGCACCAGCGCCTGCACGCCGCTCATGAAGGCGCGCCCGCTGTCGAGCGCGTATTTGTCGTCCAGCGTGACTGTTTCCAGCGCGCGCAGGATGTGTTGGGGCAGGGGGGCGTTCATGGGCAGGACTCCGGCATCAGGGGCGGGCACTCGCGGGTAGCGAGAACGAGGCTGGCGGGCACTTGTGGCGCCCACGGTACGTTCCAGTATCGGACGCCCGGCAAGTGTAGGCAATCGAGTCGGATGGGTGCTTTCTATTGATGGCTCTAAAACGCCAGGTTGAGCAATAATCTTTCTCATAACGGCGAGTGAGTTCAGATTGGTTTCAAAAAAGCTGACTACAGGGAAAGTACCCAATGCGGCGGAGTCGGCCGAAGAAGGCGACGGCGGTCTCGACCGCTATCACATCGCCATCCTGGGTGAGCTCCAGCGCGACGCGCGTCTGTCTAATGCCGAGCTCGCCATGCGCATCGGCCTGTCCGCTGCGCCGACATGGCGCCGCGTGCGCTGGCTCGAAGAGCACGGCTTCATCACCGGCTACCGCGCCGAGATCGAC
Organism: Burkholderiaceae bacterium; assembly: GCA_036500605.1. Lineage (GTDB taxonomy): Bacteria > Pseudomonadota > Gammaproteobacteria > Burkholderiales > Burkholderiaceae_C > JAFALK01. The sequence goes on along the minus strand of DASYBU010000014.1, from coordinate 74,954 downwards.
CGCCGCAAGGTCGGCCTCGGCGTGCTGGCCTTTGTGCGCGTGGATGCCGACCGCAACACCGGCTCGGCCACCAAGGCACTGGAGGCGGCAATCCGGCAACTGCCCGAGGTGATCTCCTGCCACTACATCTCGGGCGCCGGCACCTTCGAGCTGCAGGTGCTGGCCACCGACCTTGACGCCTTCTCGCGCTTCTCGATCGAGACCCTGCTCAACCTGCCTAACGTCAAGGATGTGCATACGAGCTTTTCACTGGGCGAGGTCAAGGCCAGTTCGGCATTGCCGCTCGGGCATTTGCTGAGATCCTGAAAGGCCCGCGACAGATAGGCGTCAGCTCGGGAGTGAGCACTGTTACGCTTGTGCCCATGACGCCCCCGCCTGTTGCCGACAACGTGCCGCCGTCCCAGCAGAGCGGCTGGCGTCACGGTCTGGATGCGTGGCTGTTCACGGAGGACCGCATCCAGCGGCTGCGGCTGCGGCAGACCGGCCTGGCGATCATCCTGATGACGCTGTGCGCGCTGCTGATGCAGTACGTGGTCTGGCTCGGCGATGCGCCGGCTTTCGCGGTCAAGGTCTGGACGCTGTGTTCGGTGGGTGGCCTCGTGCTCAGCTATGTGCTGATCCGCTGCGGCTGGTCGCTGCGCCTGGCCGATCCTTCGATGACCGTCGTACAAATGCTGTTCGCGCTGACCACGAGCGTGGCAGGCTACATGCTGCTGGGCCCCATGCGCGGTGCGGTGTTTCCGGTGGCCGTGCTGATCCTGATGTTCGGCATGTTCCGGCTGCGCCCACGCGCCTCGCTTTGGGTGGCGCTGTATGCCTTGACGCTGTTCGGTCTTGGCATGGCCGTGATGGCGAACGAGAACCCGCAGACCTACACGCCAGCGATCGAGCTTGGGCATTTCCTCGTGCTTTGCGTGGCCCTGCCCGGTGTGGCCGAACTGGCCGGACGCGTCAGCCGCATCCGCATGCGCCAGCAGGAGCAGAAGCTCGAACTGAGCCGCGCGCTGGAGCAGATCCGCGCCATGGCCACGCACGATGAGCTGACCGGCCTGCTCAACCGCCGACACATGCAGACCATCCTCGAGCAGGAAGCCGCGCGCTGCCTGCGCGGCGGCCACGGCTACTGCCTGGCGCTGATCGACCTCGACCATTTCAAGCAGATCAACGACCGCTTCGGCCATGCTGCGGGTGACTGCGCGTTGCGCGAGTTCGCGCGCGTCGGGCTCGGTGTGATCCGCGGTGCGGACGTGCTGGCGCGCTGGGGTGGCGAGGAGTTTGTGCTGATGCTGGCCGAGACGCGCATGCCCGCCGCGCTGGCCGGTGTCGAGCGTCTGCGCGAAGCGGTCTTCGCTCTCGATGCGCAGCACGCCGGCCAGCAGCTGAAGATCACCTTCTCCGCCGGCCTGACCGAATCGCGACCGCGCGAAACCTTGGGCCAGACGCTCGAGCGCGCCGACAAACTGCTCTACCGAGCCAAGGCCGACGGACGCAACCGCGTGACGATCGAGTATTGACCTGGCTTGTCTCACAATGGCTGGATGCCCTCGCTGCTTTACCCACGGTCCGAACGGTCCCCACGTCTCCTCGCTGGTGCTCTGCTCCTGTTGTTGAGCGTCTCGGCTCGGGCCGATGTCCGCGACGAAGAGATCGCGTCCTGCCGCCCGCAGGAAATCGTCACCTGGAAGGACGGCATCGACCACCGCGTGGCTGTGCCGCTGGTCGTGGCCTATGAGTCCGCCGATGCGCCGCCCTGGTTCAATCGCCGCGAAATCTACGCGACGCTGGAGTTGGCGCTCAAAGGCTGGGGCGGCTGCGGCCTGCCCACGGTGCTGCTGCCGCTCGGCCAGCAGCCGCCTGCCGGCGCGATCCGCGTGCGCTGGAGCGATGCCGGTGCGCGTGGCAACTTCGGCCTGGCCAACGAGGGCGATCGCACGCTCTCGCTCGGCCCGGCCGCGTTCAAGCTGCTGCACGAACGCAACCCGAACTACCCGGCGCTGGAGATCCTCGAGATGACGCTGGCCCACGAGCTCGGGCATTTCCACGGCCTGATGGCGCACTCGAAGCGCTGCGTTGATGTGATGAGTTATTACCACGACGGGCACGGGGGCCAGTGTGAGCTGCGTGACCCGAGCGCCTTCAAGTCGCGCATCGAATACCGCTCGACGCTGCCGACGGCTTGCGATATCGCACGTTGTCGTGCCGTGAATGCGCGACCTCCGGGACGACCCTAATCTTGTGGTGTGGCTGTACCGGGGCAAATCCGGTACAAGGAATTCACCCCATTCCCCTGAGGTCTTCCATCATGGATTCGCTTGCAAGCCAAGGCGTTGACGAAGTTCTGCCCTCCGGGCGTTTGCTGGCGCTGGGTTTCCAGCATGTGCTCGTGATGTATGCGGGCGCCGTGGCGGTGCCGCTGATCGTCGGCCGTGCGCTCAAGCTGTCGCCCGAGGATGTGGCCCTCTTGATCTCGGCCGACCTGTTCTGCTGCGGCATCGCGACGCTGATCCAGTCCTTCGGGTTGACGCGCTGGTTCGGCATCCAGCTGCCGGTGATGATGGGCGTGACCTTCGCGTCGGTAGCGCCGATGCTGGCCATCGCCGGTGCCAATCCCGGGCCCGATGGCGCGCGCCTGCTGTTCGGGTCGATCATCGGTGCGGGTGTGGTGGCGATGCTGATCGCGCCGCTGGTCAGCCGCATGCTGCGCTTCTTTCCGCCGGTGGTCACCGGCACCATCATTGCCGTGATCGGCATCTCGCTGATGCGCGTGGGCATTGGCTGGATCTTCGGCAATCCGGTCGGCCCGACGGCGCCGATGCTGGTCGATCCGGCCTACTCGAAATGGCTCGCGGCGATCAGTGCGCCGGGCGCCGCGCTCCCTCCCATACCCAAGGGCTTGGCCTTGCTGCCGACCCTGCCGAATCCGCGCTATGCGGAGCTGACCGGCGTCGGTGTTTCGGCCCTTGTCCTGCTGTCCATCCTGTGCATCAACAAATTCGCGCGCGGCTTTCTCGCCAACATCTCGGTGCTGCTCGGCATCGTGATCGGTGCCGTCGTGGCCGGCGCCTTGGGGCTGATGAGCTTTGCGCAGATCGGCAGCGCGGCGTGGTTTGACGTCGTCTTGCCCTTGCACTTCGGCGTGCCGATCTTTGACCCGCTGCTGATCGTGACCATGTCCCTCGTGATGGTCGTGGTGATGATCGAGTCGACCGGCATGTTCCTCGCGCTCGGTGAAATGACGGGTCGCAAGATCGACCGCGCCGCGCTCGCGCGCGGCCTGCGCACCGATGGTCTCGGTACCCTGATCGGCGGGCTGTTCAACACCTTCCCCTACACGAGCTTCTCGCAGAACGTCGGCCTCGTGGCGGTGACGGGCATCCGCAGCCGTTTTGTCTGCGTGGCCGGCGGCGCGATCCTGCTGGTGATGGGCCTGCTGCCCAAGCTGGCGGCGCTGGTGGCGGCGCTGCCCACGGTGGTGCTCGGCGGCGCGGGCCTCGTGATGTTCGGCATGATCATCGCGACGGGCATCCGCATCCTCGGCGGCGTGGACTTCGCCCGCAACCGCCACAACGGCCTGATCGTCGCGATCTCGATCGGCATCGGCATGATTCCGCTGATCGCGCCGAACTTCAAGCAATGGATGCCGCACGAGCTGCACCCGCTGATCGAGTCGGGCATCCTGCTGACCTCGGTCTCGGCCGTGCTGCTCAACCTGTTCCTGAACGGCACGCGCCATGACGAAGCAGCCAGCATCGCCGCGGCGCGACAGGCCGATTCCACGCATTGAAGAAGTCGTACCGCCTCCATCATTCAATTTGAGGATGGGCCTCGGGGAAATCTCGGGGGCGCCACTGCCGCTCTGGCTCGGCCTCAAGCCCTACAGTCCCTCGTCCTCATTCACGCTCACTCTCCCATGATGATCCGCATCCTCATCGTCGTCGCGCTCGTCTGGATCGCACTCATGCCGCCGCTGTTCACGCACGGCGCTTGCACGGCAGAGTTCGAGTCCGTCGAACAGCTTGTGAAGGTCAACCAGCAGCAGATGCGCACGGCGGTGGCCGCCGAGGCTTTCCTGCGGCAGCATGGGATCCAGCCCATCGCCCTGACGTCTGACGAATGCAACCAGTCCAAGCCGCGCTGGGTCAACCAATGCCAATCGGGCACGCTCGTCTACGCCCATGTGCCGGTCAAGAACAAGGTGTGCAGCTTCTACCGCGACGACCAGACGCTGGTCCAGCTGCAGTACGACATCCGCGACCGCCTGGTGCGCGTGATCACCGAGATGAAGCCCTACAAGTTCTGGTCGCTGCCTTGGGGCGGGACGGTGGATTGGGCCAAGTGAGCTGCGGCACCCAAGACCTTATTCGAACCATTTGGCGATCAAGAATAGCGCCAGCGCCGCAAGGGACAGAATCGAGAGGGTTCGCTCTATGGGTGATATGAGGTTCGACGCGCCCTGCTCTTTGAATGTTTTATAAATCTCTGGGAGCGTAGATTTGGTTGGTCGGTTTGATAGCCCCGACGAAAAAAGAGTTATATAAACACAGTTTGCCAGCGCGAAAATGGCCATCAAATAATAAAATACGTCGGCTAGCGTCTTGGCAGTCAATAGAGCCAGACCGGATGTTGCGATGCCAAAAAGACCGATGGCGGTAATGACAATTCGCCAGAATGAAATTCTTTGCAGTTTTAGAAATTGCATTTTCCCTCCTAGAGGGTAATGCGGATCGATCGTCGGTCCGCATCTATTTAATGATCGGCGCTGCACGCTAGGATTTGGGCAGCAGTTATGCTTTGTCCATGGATTCGCCCAGAACTGTCTCTTTCGCATTGGTGCGCCACGACTGGAGGGCAAGTGCTATTTCCTTGCGGACAAATCCTTTGCGCCTTGGCGTCATGGGGAGTATCAAGGCCAGAACTGCAAAGACCGACGCGGCAACGGATCTCCGCAGTGATGACTGATTGCATACTTCATAGAGCACTTTCAGTGGCATCCGAACTTGGATGGCCTCATGTTTCGCGCGGCTTCATCTTGTCGCAATAGCTAGTACTAGGTGCAGTGCAGTCTATGTAGTTCTCCGATCATCAAGACTGATGATTGGTCGTCGGCCGTAGAGACTATGAACTCCATTTGATAAATATGAATACCGCCCAGCCGAGCAAAGAAAGCACGCCGAGTGCCGTCCCTAGACGCTGAGCCGTTGGGTTGTCTTGGTCTACCGCGGCCATTTTGGTTTTTTCGGTCAAAAATGATTGATGAATTTCCGGCAGCGTCATACGTAAGCGCGCGGTATCGTCACAGTTGCTGAAAAAGATCGAATGTAAGCCGCTCAGCAGGCTTAGTGTCATCGCGAAATAAAAAGCGGCATCGACCGAGGACCGTGCATATATCAGACTGAAGGTCGCCCAGCCCAGTGATATCAGCAAGGTCGCTACGAGCACTCGCCGCCAGCCCCGGAGTGGAGCACCTCGTGTTTTCATGATTCGTGAATCCCGGGATACGTTGTTTGAGACTGGCTCTGTTGAGGAGCGAGCGGGCGGATCTGCGGAGAGCCAGCCCTGGCCTGTGCGTGATACGGGCCGAGCTGGGCCGGAAACTAAGCGGTCAATCAGTGGCTAACAATGGGAGGGCATCGGCTTTGGCCGCACCAGGTTCGCCCTCCGTCGTTTATGTAGAGAACCATTGGAGCGTAAATGTTGTTATCGCCGTTACTCGTGAGCGGCACTGGGGCACCGAACAAGGTATTGATCGAATCCATTATCTTGCCTTGCACCATCAAATCTACAGCACTGGCTAAGGCAATCACCATCCCATTCAAGGTGCCGCCGATGGTATCACCAAGACTGGGTTCATACGTATTGATCAAAATGTTCAATCCAGTACCGATGGCATAGCCAGTCGTAAATGCTGGGGCGAGCCGTTTTCCTGCGAAGATGCTCGTTTCCACCAGCGCACTCCTAACTGACAGACTCCCAATTGGTGCGGTACGGTAATCCAGGTAGATTTCATAGAGCGTATTATCGATGGTCGGGGCTGGGCCACCAGTTGCAACCGAAAAGCCAGCAGACGCGCCGCCTCTTGCGAATCCGTTATGCATGGCAATATACGCACTCTGCGAAACGTTTGTGAATTGGGGCGTCTCCATCTGTGCGTACTGCTGCTTTACAAAGTCCGGTGCATAGCTGTTGACGGCGAGCGCGGTTTTGTACTCTCCGAATGTGCCGCTAATCTTTCTCAATGCGGCGGCATCGGCCTTCATGGCGACAATTCGAAGAAGCGGCGAACTGTCATCCCGGTTGGCTTTGGAATAGAGGGCCGCCAAATCAGCGAGTTCCTGATTCGACAAGTTCCCTATGATCTTGTTCGAGTCGCCGAGAAGGAAGTTGGACTCAATCCGGTTGGCGAAGTTTTGATGGATGCTCTCTGGCGTGACGCGATTCGTCTCGGTCACCTGAGTCGGTACGACCTCGGCTTGCAAGCCTATCCTCTGCGCTTTGGCAGTGAGTGGAAGCGTGAGAGCGAGAACTGCAAAGACCGACGCGGCGATTAAATTCCGCGGCGATAACTGATTTGCATACTTCATAAAACACTTTCAGTGGCATCCGAAATTGGATGGGCCAATGTTTCGCGCCGGCTCGTCAGGTCACAATACCTAGTATTAGGTGGAGTGCAGTCTATGTAGTTTCCCGCTCATCAAGGTTGATGATTGATCATGGGCTGTAGCCTTTTTATGGGGCAGAAGCGATCAAGGGAATATGCTAGGCATCAGCAATCGGCGGCCGTTCGACGACAGAGAGCGGAGGCGTCAGCTACCGACTCCGTCAAAGGATGCGGGCGTTGGCAAGTTTCCCTGGCGCGTCAGCGAGCGCGGCGCTCGCTCACCCCGGCCGCTTCATCCTGAACTTCTCGCCCAGCGCGAAGTAGTCGCCCGCGCCGCCGCCGCGCAAGACCGGGTTGGCGGCCGCGGTGTCGTAGATGCCGTTCACGAGCAGCCGCTCGTCGATATGGATGCCGATCACCTCACCGATCGTGAGCCAGGCCTCGGCCGGCGTGCCGTCGGCGCCTTGCAGGCGTAACTGCTGACTCAAGCGGCATTCAAAAGCGACCGGCGACGCCGCCACGCGCGGCACGTTCACCAGGCGCGAATCGCTCGTCTCCAGATGCGCCAGCGCGAATTCGTCGACACCATGCGGCACCACGGCGCTGCTGGTGTTCATGGCTTCAGCCAGCTCGCGCGTGACGAGGTTCCAGACGAATTCGCCGGTCTCGGCGATATTGCGCACCGTGTCCTTCCACGCCGTGCTGGAAAAGCCGATCAGCGGCGGCGTGTAGCAAAGCGCATTGAAGAAACTGTAGGGCGCGAGGTTGAGCGCGCCGCTCTTGCTGCGCGTCGAGATCCAGCCTATCGGGCGCGGGCCGACGATCGCGTTGAACGGGTCATGCGGCAGGCCGTGCCCCAAGCGGGGTTCGTAGAAATGTTCCTTGTTGCTCATTTCGGGGCGATGGAATGCTTCCAGCGCAGGAGCCCGAACACATAGGTCGCGTAGTAGCCGGCCAATGTGCCGAAGATCAGCAGCGTGATCGGGCTGTTGCCGAACTCGCTCGCGTCCATGCTCGGGTCGCCCGGCGAGATCAGGCTCAGGTGGATGAAGCGATAGGCCAGCCGCCCGATGAACAACAGCGAGAGCGCGATGCCCAGATGCGCGTTGGGCGTGTAGAACAAGCCTTCGGGCGTGGCCTCGAACCGGGTCAGGCGCTTGCCGTACAGCCCCAAGCCAATGCCCAGCGCCGCGCCGCCCGCCAGCGCGAGCAGGCTGTTCGGATGCGCCAGCGCGCCCAGGCTGATCAGCGCCAGCAGCAGCGGGAAGATGATCAGCGTGGCCCAGGGCCGGACCGGGTGCAGGCGCTGCCGTCCGACCAGGCGGCTGATGCGCTTGTAGACGCGCCAGGCGATGAAGGCGCCGATGGCCAGATAGAAGTAGATCGAGTGTGCTGCGCCGTCAATGGGCATGGGAAAGAGCTCCTAGTCGAGATAGGTCCAGGTGTCGGCGCCGTCGAAATGCCGCACCTGCGCGTTGGCGTAGACAGACGGCTCGAACATGCTCATGTTGATGCCATAACGCGCATCCTTGGCGGGGTCGAGCGGCTCCCAATGGGTGGCGTTGCCGCAGTGCTTGCAGCGCACATTGCGAATCGTCTTGTCGCCCCAGATGTATTCGTCCGTATGTTCCGGATGGCCGGAGAAACGCACGGCATCGAGCGGGTAGTAGGCCCACAAGCCGCCCACACGACGGCACAGCGAGCAATTGCAATCGGTGACGCGTTCAGGCGCGGCCGGAATCTCGATGCGGACCGCGCCGCAATGGCAGGTGGCGGAAATCATCCGGCGATCGTATCCTCGCCAGCATGCGTGTTCCTGCACTTGCCCTCGTTCTCCTGTCACTGCTGCCATTTTCGGTGCAGGCCCAGATGCTCACGATCGAATGGCGCTGGGTCGACTCGACGCTCAGCGGCGCGGCGCTCGCCGCCGTGCGCGACGGCTCCACGGTGATCGGCACGGCGGGCTCGGTCTCGCCCAGGAGCGGCGGCACGGTCACCTCCACGCGCTCGCCCGAGGATTCGGTCGGGCCGGTCGAGCGCCTGAGCGTGCTCAACGGCCACCAGGCCAGCGTCAGCATGAACAGCCAGCAGCCGGTGCAATGGCTCGATCTGCGCGTGGGCGCAAGCACGCGCAAGGCCCGCGCGGCGACGCAAACGCAGCTGGTTGATCGCGTCCGCAGCTTCACCGTGACGCCGCAATGGCCCGGCGGCAGCGCGCCGGTGCAGGTGACGATCAAGGTGCTAACGCCTCAAGCCGACGCACAAGGTGGCGGCCAGGGTGAGATGAGCACGACCGCCTCGGTGCCGCTCAACACCTGGCATGCGGTGGCGCGCAGCGGCGATACGGCCAGGGCCTTGCCCAAGGGCACGTATGGCACCGCCGAGGCGGCGGTGGTTCAGCAGCGCGACCTGCAGCTGCGGGTCTCGGTTGAGCCATAACTGCGGATTCCCCTGGTGAAATCCTCGGTCCGTAACGTCGAATTACAGTGTTAGCCTGCGCCGCATCATGCGCCACCTCCTGCTTTCACTTTCACTCTCCCTCACGCTGATCGCAAGCCAGGCGTTTGCGGCCACGCCCAAACTCTTCACCGGCCAGCCCCAGGCCTTCGAACGTGCGCCCAATGCGCCGATCGTCGGCGTCTATGTGCCCAACTGGGAGCCTGTCGAGGAGGTCGACCAGATCAAGACGGGCAGCATCAGCCACATCCTCTATGCCTTCATGCGGATCTGCGGCCCCGGCCAGCGCCCGATGGACGAGGCGCTGTGTGCCGGCCGGCCCGAGTTCACGCTCGGCGTGAGCGAGAAGGAGGCGCAGTTCGACGCCGCCTTCATGCGCCTCAAGCAACGCATGCCGCAGCTCAAGGTGGTGGCCTCGGTCGGCGGCTGGGCGGGCTCGGACTCGTTCTTCTACATCGCCAATGACGCGGCCAAGCGCACAACCTTTGCAGCCTCGGTCGTGGAGTTCCTTCGCACCCATCCCGGCTTCGATGGTGTCGACATCGACTGGGAGCATCCGGGCAACAACGGCGCGGCCAACGGCGTGCAGCTCGGCAGCCCCGCTGACGGACAGGGTTATGCCGACCTGATGACCGACCTGCGTGCCGCCGTCGACGGCCTGGGCCGCGAGAACGGCCGCACGTACCTGGTGACGACGGCAGTCAACACCGCCGGCCACATCATCAAGGGCATCAATTTCCGCCAGGCGTCCCGCGCGCTCGACCTGATCTTCATGATGACCTACGACTTCTACGGCGGCTGGTCGGACAAGGCGGGTGCGCATAGCGCCCTGGCGTCCAGCAGCCCCGAGGCCGAGGACAGCCTGATGGCCGGCGTGAGCACGATGGTGAGGGCCGGCGTGCCCGCCGCCAAGCTGGTGGCCGGCATGGCCATGTACGGCCGCGGCTTCGCGGGCGTCAAGCAGCATCAGAGCGTGAACGCCAAGACCGGCGACTTCCCCTCGGACGGCATCAAGGGTGAGGCCGGCACCGCGTCCTACAAGCGGATCGCCGAGCAATGGCTGGGCCCCGAAGGCCGGGGCCGCGGCGGCTTTGTGGCGCGCTTCGACAAGGTGACGCAGGCCTGGTCGCTCTGGAACGACAAGACCGCTGATTTCATCGGTTATGACGACCCGCGCTCGGTGCTCCTGAAGGCGCAATACGCCAAGCGGGCTGGTTTGGCCGGGGTGTTCGCCTGGGAGCTCAGCCAGGACAATGGCGACATCCTGAACGCCATGAACCTCGGTGTTGGTAACAAACCGTCCAGGTGACGTGAGCGCGAACGGTGACGGCAAGCTCCTTGCAAGGTAGCTTGACGCCAAGGCAACATTGCGGCGTTAATCTTGGCAACTCAATTTTTACGTCCACGTCGACCCCACCACTGTGCGCATCCTGCTTGCCGAAGATGACTCCGCTCTGGCGGAATCCACCACCCGCGCCCTGCGCTCGCAAGGCTGGGTCGTCGACTGCACCGCACGCGGTGAGCCGGTGCCGCTGTCACTGCGGGAAGACCGTTATGACCTGCTGATCCTCGACATCGGCCTGGCCGGTATCGACGGCTTCGAGACCCTGCGCCGGGTGCGCGGCCAAGGCAGTGCGATCCCCGTGCTGGTGCTGACCGCGCGTGACGGCGTGGAAGACCGCGTGCGCGGCCTTGAAGGCGGCGCTGACGACTATCTCGTCAAGCCCTTTGCCCTGTCGGAGCTGATCGCCCGCGCCCGCGCCCTGGTGCGCCGCAGCCAGGCGCGCTTCTCGAACGAACTCAAGATGGCCGCGCTGCGCATGGACCTGGACGCACGCCGCGCCTGGTTGCACGAAGAACCGATGCAGCTCTCGGCCCGCGAGTGGGAAGTACTGTCCTTCATGATGGCCCGCATCGGCAAGGTGATTGCGAAGGAACAGATCGTCTCGGCCAGCAACGGTTGGGACCAGAGCACCACCGACAACGCGGTCGAGGTCTGCATCTCGCGCCTGCGCGCCAAGCTGGAGCCCGCCGGCATCCAGATCCGTACCGTGCGCGGCTTCGGCTATCTGCTCGAAGAGCAGGCCCAGAGTGCTGCTGGGAAGGCCTGAACAGCCGCTGTCGCTCAAGCAGCGACTGCTCTGGTGGTTGGTCCTGCCGCTGCTGCTCACGATGCCCGTGGGCGGCTTTGCGCTGTACTCGCTAATGCGCACGACCACGGCCAACTGGCTCGACCAGGGCCTGGGCGACACGGCGCTCGCCATCAGCAATTTCATCCGCACGCATGACGGCGAGCTGATCGTCGAGGTCTCGGGCCAGACCGACCGCGCGCTGCGCTTTGACCGCCTCGACCGCATCTACTACGTCGTGCTCGCGCCGCAAGGGCAGCAACTGCTCGGCGATGAACTGCTGGCCGCGCCGAAGATCAAGGTGGCGCCGGGCGCCTGGGATTTCCGGGACGTCGAGCTCGATGGTCAGACGCTGAGGCTGGCCGTGCTCGGCGTGGCTTGCGGCGTGGTCGGCAATGTCTGCCAGGTGCGCGTGGCCGAGACCACCAGCAAGCGGGCGGCCTTGCGCCGCGATCTGTCGGTGGCGGTCGGGGCGACCATGCTGGCGCTGGCGATCGGCCTGATGCTGGCCGGGCGCCTCGCGATTCAACAAGGCTTGCGCCCGCTCGGCGAACTGTCCAACGAAGTCGAACGCCGCGATCTGGATCGGCTGGAGCCGCTGCAGCAGCCCGTGCCCGACGAGGTGCGCCCCCTGATCAGCGCGCTCAACCGGCTGTTCGAGCGCCTGCGCCTGGCTTCCAGCACGCAGCAGGAATTTCTCGCCAATGCGGCCCACCAGCTGCGCACGCCGCTGACCTCGCTGCGCACCGAGATCGAACTCGCGCTGCTGGAGCCGCACGAGGCCGCGCAGGAGCCGCTGCTGCAGCGCCTCAAGAGCAGCGTGGACCGCAGCGCGCGGCTGGCGCAGCAGATGCTGTCGATGGCGCGCAGCGATGCGGCCACGCCGCAGGAGCAGTTGCGGCCGCTGGATCTGCGAGACCTCGCTTCGCTGGCGGCCGAGGAATGGGTGCCGCGCGCACTCGAATCCGGCATGGACCTCGGCTTCGAGCTGGCCTCGGCGCCGGTGGTGGGCCGCAGCTTCCTGCTGCGCGAGATGCTCGAGAACCTGATCCACAACAGCGTCAACTACGCCGGCGAAGGCGCACGCGTCACGGTGCGGACCTTCCAGCAGGAGGGGCAGGCTGTGCTGGAGGTGGAAGACACGGGCCCCGGCATTCCCGAGGTCGACCGCGAGCGCGTGTTCCTGCGCTTCCAGCGCGGTGCGCAGCCGGTCGGCAACGGCAGCGGACTGGGCCTCGCGATCGCGCAGGATATTGCGCTGAGCCACGGCGGCAACCTGACCTTGCACGACGGTGCGCATGGCCAGGGCTTGCGGGTGCGTCTGGCTTTGCCGTTAGCCTAGAGTCAGTTCGGCTTCCGGCCTAGTTGCTCGCCTGCGCGACCACGCGGCGCTCCACGTAGCCGATCAGCACGGAGCGCGTGTTGTCGGGGCAGCTCGTGCTGCTGCACGCCAGCGCGTCGATCGTGAAGATGCGGACTGTCCTGGGCGTCACGCCGTCGTCCTGCAGGCCCTCGTTGTAGAGGATCGAATTGCAGCTGACATTCACGTGCATGCCGAAGTCGGCCGTGAGGTCCAGCGTCTGGCTGTTGCCGGAGCAGCTGTTCCACGAAGCGCCGGCGTGCAGGGCTTGGTAGAGCCCCCATTCCTTGCCCGCGTGGGCGGCCTGCAGGGCGCGGGCCGCCGTCACGTCGTTGCTGAGCGCGCGATGGCTGGCGGTGCCCAGGCGCGCGATCGAAGCCGCCAGCGCGCCCAGCACGACGATGATCACGATGATGGCGATGGCGCCGAGGCCGCGCTGCTGCTGGAGCTTGATCGTCTTCATGGCACGTTCAGCACATGGGCGCCCGCTGAGAGCGTCGCGCGCTCGTTGTTGATCATCAGCGTGAGCTGCATCGCGACAAAGCCGTATTGCTCGGTCGCGCCCTGCGTCGGGCTGTAGATGAAGTTGCAGTCCACGAGCTTGTCCACCATCAGTTGGCCGCCCGCGGTGGCCGGGCAGGCGGCCGGGTAGCTCGGGTTGAAGCCGTAGCCGCTCATCCGGTAGAGCGAGCCGGTGCCATTGCCGTGGGCATCCACGCCGAGGCCCGTGCAAACGTAGAACACGGCTTGCTGGCTGCGCGGCACGATCGCGAAGCGGCCGGTGGCGAAGCCGGGCGAGAACTGCGTGGCGGCGAAGCCGAGCCGCCGTGTGCCGTACTTGGCATTGGGCGTGTTGGCGACCGAGCTCAAGCTCACGCGGTTGGCGCCGCTGTAGATGTCTCCGACGTTCTGGTTGCCGACCACCAGAAAGTCGCCGCTCACCGGATCGGTATCGAAGGGCGTGAGCACATCCACGCTCGTGCTCGGCTGCGTCACGTCGAGCGGGGCCGAGCAGTTGTTGCCCGGTGTGCAGGGCGGGTTGCTGTCGTTGACGGAATCGGAAGCCATGCGCAGGCGGCCGTTGGCCGAGGACGGCACCATCTCCACGCAATGCGGCTCCGGCAGGCGCAGGGAATTGGGCACGGCGCGGCGCACATCGCGCAGCAGATGGCGCACCGACAGCTCGGCATCGTCGTGCAGGGCCGCGCGGTTGACGGTCGAGAAGTAGCTGTCGAAGGCAGGGCGCAGGAAGATCGCGATGGTTGCGCCGATGGCGCCCAGCACCACGATCACGATGACCAGCTCGACCAGGGTGAAGCCGCAGCTCTTTTCCTTTTTCATCATGTCAGTTCGCATAGTTGGTACGCCAGGCCACCAGCACGAGCGATTCGCCGGGTGCCGTGACGGTGACCTGGATGCGCAGCGCAGCGCTCACGCCCGAGAGCGCGCCGGGGCTCACCTGCACGGCGACGGCATAGCCGCTGAGCGCTGCGATCGACGTGCCATCGACCGCGCAGATCTTCTGGTTCGTCGCGTAGCCGTTGTAGTCGAGCACGTCGTTGAAGGTGTCTCGCGCGCAGCCGGCGGGCGCGGCGTTGGCGGCGGCGGCGAAGGGCTTGGTCGCAATCTCCTCGAGCATCTCCTCGGCGATCGCCAGCATCTGCTTGTGCACCACGGGCGAGGCGTTGTTCTTGCCGACCTGCGTGAAGGCAACCAGCACGCCGGCCAGGCCCACGCCGATCACGACGATGGCGATCAGCAGCTCGATCAGCGTGAAGCCGCGTTGGCGCTCAGCGTACATAGCCGCTTTCGTTGGCCACGAGGATGTCCGGGTAGCCGCTGATGTTGAGGGTCAGGTCGGCGCTGCTGGTGCCGGCCGCATCGTTGGTGGCGCGCCCGTCGGGCTGGAAGTAGATCGTCATGCTGGTGGTGGCGGGCGCGTTGCCGCGTGTCAGTGCATCGGCGCCGTTAGCGACCGTGAGGGAGAGCGAGGCGTCGCAGCTCGTAGCTGGATTGGCCGAGGCCTGGTTCAGGCTGACCGAGCCCGTGCTGACACTGGCGCAGATCAACCGGCGGCGCGCCAGCGCGGTGCTGTGACCCAGGCGCAGCGTCGCGACGATGTCGCCGCGCCAGGCATCGGTGCCGATCGTCAGCATGCCGGCCAGGCGCGGCAATGCCACGACCGACAGGACGCCGAGGATGATCAGCACCATCACGAGTTCGGGCAGCGTGAAGCCGCGCTGCTCACTGCATTTCCGTGACACGGATGTTCCTCTGCGTTTCGGGTGAAGAGATGCCGAAGCTGGCGCGTGCGCTGGGGTCGGAGCCCCAGCTTCCGCCCGGGCAGGCGCTCGCGTCGGTGCTGGCCGCGCCGTACTGCGAGCGCAGCCAGGCCAGCGTCGCGCCGGGGGCGTTGGCGCCGATCGAGGCCACGCAGGCGCTGGTGCTGGTGCGCGCGCCGAGGTTGGGCGCGAGCCTGAAGCTGCCGACATTGGCGGGCGCGCTGAGGGCCAGCGTGCCATGGCCGTTGACGATGGTCAGCGCCGAGACCGTGACGCTCGTGGTGGTTGCCGAAGTGGTGGCCACGCCGTGGTTGTCGATCGCGTTGTAGAGCGCCAGCGATGTGGCGGGAATGAGGGTGCAGTTGTCCTGCGCATTGGGCACCCAGGCCTGGCCGTTCCAGAACTCCGTCTGCGCTTGCATGCTCAGCGGTGCTAGCGGCGTGCCATAGGCGTCGAAGAGGCGCAAGCGTCCGCTGCGCAGCAAGACCGTGCCCTCCTTCAAAGGATTGCCGCTTGCGGAGCTGACGCCGTCGGTATCGGTCGTGCGCACTTGCAGCATCTGCGGCGCGGTCAGCTTGCTGGTGAAGCTGTAGCTGGGCATCACCGCGGTGCTGTTGAGTTGCGCCACGCCATGCGAGAAGTTGCTGGCGGCGATCGAAGCGTTGGACCAGCTTCCCGCTGCGATGGTCGTTGCAACGCTGAGCGTATGGGCCTTCGCATAGACCGGCGAGAGCTGACCGCTGCCGTCGTAGTTGGTGGTGGTCGAACCCGCTGCATTGCGCGCTGTGAGCGTCGCACCGAAGGGCTGGCCTGCGTAGGCAAAACTTCCGCAGGCCGGCGTGGCGTCCACCGCCACATCGAAATGATCGGGCGTGAAGGGCCCCAGCGCACCGCTCGTGCCGCTGCTGATCGAGGTGGAGAGGCCGCTGCCGAGATAGTTCGCGATCGTGAACGTCAGGTCGCCCTTGCCGACCTCCGACCAGATCGAATCGACGCTTTTGACCGAGCCTGTGCCGATCTGGCCGAGCGTGCCGGTGTAGGCGCCATCGCTCACGCCTGTGCCGGTGGGCGAAGCGCGCGTGAAACTGATCGTCGGGATCTGAGGCGGCGTCTCCTTGAGCCAGTTGGGCTGGGCGTCGCCGCCCGTGGCGCTGTTGTTGTTCCTGGCGGTGAGCTGCACGCTGAAGGGCTGGCCGGCAACGAGCGAGCCGGTAGGCAGCGTCAACACCAGCTTGGCCGGCGCGGCGATGAAGCTTGTCGCGCCCGACATCACCAAGCCCGCCTCCGTGCCGCTGCCCGTGTACTTGCCATTGAGCTGGTACTGGCCGACATCGCTCTCGAGCAGCTGGACCGGCGCCACGCCGCTGGCATTGAAGCTTAGCGGCACATTGGCGCCGGTCGAATCGCAGGCGGCATTGCTGTTGCTGCTGTTCAGGAAGGCGCTGTTCACGCTGACCATGCCGCTGCCGCTGCTCGGGTTCAGATACGCGCATGTCAAGCGCACATTTTTCGTGACGCTGGCGAAGGCCGGCACGCAGGCATTGCTGTTGTCGGCCTTCTTCACGGCGCTGACGGTGCCGCTGGTGCTTGTGAAGGTGTAGTGAGGCGGCATCGTGATCAGCAGGGCCGCGTCGGTCGAGGTGAAGGTACAGCTCGGGCTGCCGAAGTTGCAGCTGGTGGCGGCGATGGCGGCCGGCGTGAGCGTGCCGGTGCCCAGCACCGTGCTGCCGGCCACGGGCAGTTGCAGATCGAGGGTGGTGGCGGACGCGCCGGCGGCGATGCTGAAGGCCGCGCCAGCCGGCCAGGTGGCGGCTGCATTGCCGCTGCTGAGCGTGCCGCCGATACCCCCTGTGTAGGGCTGCGCGCAAGCTGCATCCGCGCAGGCAGCGATGGTGACCGTGGCCGGTTGGCAGGTCACGCCACTGGCGCTGGACATCTTCAACACCAGATGGTCGGGGCCAGCCGGCGTGCCCACGGTGAGCTTCACGCCATCGAGCAGAACGAGAGGCCCGGAGCCCCGGATGTCGTAGGCATAGTTCTGGAAGACCACGTCGAGATTGAGCGTCTGCGAACTGGCCGTGGCGACAAAGCTCAGGGTCTGCTGGGCCCAGCCGCTGAAGGTGTTGACCTTCATGTTCTGGTAGGTGGCCGTCTTCTGCACACCGCCAAAGGTGGCCGCGATCGCGTATTGGGGCGTGGGGGTCAGGGCGGCGGCTGCGGCGGCGCCATTGCTGCTCTTCAAATAGTTCACGCCCTGGTAGAAGCTCAGGTCATAGCTGGTGCCCACCGTCAGACCGGTGACCGTGGTTTGAACACCCCAGGAGACGGCGAGGAACTGGCCGCCGTCAGGGCTGTCGGTGATCTTGCCGGCCAGGGTCTGCGTGAGGCCGTAAAAATCGATCCAGCCGTTGTTGGCCATCGAAGTACTGAGGTCGTAGGCATAGCCGCCCCACGACGGCAAGGTCGACCCCCACAGCGTGTAGGCCGCATTGAGCGCGGCGTTGGTGGAGACCTGGCGCGCGCCCCAGGTCATCTGGTGTCCGGTGCTGCCGTTCCAGCAGCTGTAGCAGGGCGAGAAAGTCTCGAAGGAACCGTTCTGGATCAGATTGACCGGCGTGGTGGCACCCACCGTCCCCGCAGCCAGCAGCGCGCCGAAGGCCAGCACCATCCGCATCCGCATCCGCATCCGCATCCGCTCCCACTCAGGCCGCGTGCAGCGGCGCTGCTCACTGCATTTCCGTGACACGGATGTTCCTCTGCGTTTCGGGTGAAGAGATGCCGAAGCTGGCGCGCGCGCTGGGATCTGAGCCCCAACTGCCGCCCGGGCAGGCGCTCGCGTTGGTGCTGGCCGCGCCGTACTGCGAGCGCAGCCAGGCCAGCGTCGCGCCGGGCGCGTTGGCGCTGATCGAGGCCGAGGGCGTGGCCACGCAGGCGCTGCTGCTGGTGCCTGCGCCGAGGTTGGGCGCCAGGCTGAAACTGCCGGCACGGGCCGGCGGCGTGATCGTCAGCGCGCCATGACCGTTGACCTTGTGTTCGGTCCAGCGGGTCAGCAGGCTCTCCGGTTTGATCACCGCGCTGATCGCTGCGCCCGGCGCGCGCTTGTCGCTGACCGCGATCGTCACCGGCGTCAGGCCGCGGCCCTGCAACAGGCTCGCCACGGCCACGGCGCTGGCGCCCTCTTGCAGGCCGCTGTGGATTTCATCGCCAAGGCGGGCGGTGTAGGCGAAGTTCGGCATCAGTCGACAAACTGGCTGCTGACCGCCATCGCGTCATGGAGGGAGGCGCGGCCCGCGAGCGCGAGCCGCAGGGCCTCGCGCGCCAGCGTGCGGCCGGCCATCTGTGCCTGGGCCGCGTCCATCAGCGTGCGCGGATCGGGGTGGTTGCAGGCGAGGGCCAGGTCGCGGTCCATCTCCATGAATTCATAGACGCCGGTGCGGCCCGCGTAGCCGGTGTTGTTGCACTTGGCGCAGCCGCAGCCCAGGCGTAGAGAAGACGTGTCGATCGACGCATCTCCGCCTGTGCCGCCGATCGCGCGCAGCCATGCCAGCTCGTGAGCATCGGGCTGGTGCGGTTCGGCGCAGTGCGCGCAGACGACACGCAGCAGGCGCTGCGCCAGCACGAGCTGCAGCGAGCTCGCCACGATGAAGCGCGGCACGCCCATGTCCATCAGGCGGATCGGCGTGCTGGCCGCGTCGTTGGTGTGCAGGCTGGAGAGCACCAGATGCCCGGTCATGGCGGCGCGCAGGCCGATCTCGGCGGTTTCCTGGTCGCGCATCTCGCCGACCAGCACGACGTCTGGATCCTGGCGCAGGGCGGAGCGCAGCACGCGCGCAAAGCTCAGGTCGATCTTCTCCTGCACCTGCACCTGGTTGAGGCCGGGCATGCGGTATTCGATCGGGTCCTCGACCGTGATGATCTTGCGGGTCGGCGTGTTCAGCTCGTTCAGCGCCGCGTAGAGCGTGGTGGTCTTGCCGCTGCCCGTGGGGCCCGTCACCAGCACCAGGCCGGAGCTCTTCTGAAGCGCCCGGCGCAGCGCCGCATCCACATGCGCCGGCAGCTTGAGGGCGGCCAGCCTGAGCAGGCCGCTGTTCTGGCTGAGGATCCGCATGACCACCGATTCGCCATGCTGCGTGGGCATGGTGGAGACGCGCAGGTCCACCTCGCCCTGCTTGATCTTGACCGCGAAGCGGCCGTCCTGCGGCAGGCGCTTCTCGGAGATGTCGAGGCCCGCCATCAGCTTGAGCCGCAGCGCCACCGCGCCGGCGATCTTGGAGTCGACCTCGGTCTGGCTGTGCATCTCGCCGTCGATCCGGTAGCGGATGCGCAGGTGTTTTTCCTGAGGCTCGATGTGGATGTCCGAGGCGCGCACGCGCAGCGCTTCCTCGAACACCGACAGCAGCAGCCGCGCGACCGGCGCGTCCTCGGCGCCGGCGGTGGTCTGGCCCAGCGGGTTGCCGAAGTCGAGCGTCACGCTCGAGAGCTCGCTGGTCAGTGCCTTGGCCAGGCCGTCGATCTTGTCGCCGCCGCGGTAGACGAGATCGATCGTCGACATCAGCTGCGATTCCATCACCACCACGAGCTCGATCTCGTGCTTGAGCAACTGCGTCATCTCGTCGTAGGCGCGGATGTCGCTGGGGTCGGCCATGCCGACCATCAGGCCGTCCGCCGTGAGCTCAAGCGGCAGCACGCGCAGGCGGCGCGCCTGCACCTCGGGCAGCAGCTGCGCGACCTCGGGCCGCACCGTACGCCGCGAGAGATCGATGAAGGGAATGCGCAGCTGCCGGGCCAGCGCCTCGGCGATCTGCTGCTCGCTGACCCAGCCCTTGTCGATGAAGACGCGGCCCAGCTTGCGGCCGCTCGCCTTCTGCAAGGTCAGCGCTTCGCTCAATTGCTCGGCGCTCAGCAGCGCCTGCTGCACGAGCAGATCGCCGAGTCGGATGCGTTCGGGGCGGGCCATCCGGAGCTCCTACTTCGCCTCGAATTTCGCCTCGACCGCCGAGAGGTTCTCGTCGGTGATCACCGTCGGCTTGATCAGGATGACCAGCTCCTGCTTGCGATTGACGGTGGCCGTCTGACGGAACAAGCCGCCCACGACCGGCAACTGCGACAAGCCCGGCACGCCGTTGCGATCGTCGCTGGTGGTCTGCTGCATGAGGCCGCCGATCGCCACCACATGGCCTTCGGCGACGCGCACGATCGAGTCGGTCTCGTTGACGGCGCTCGTCGGCAGCGGCAGCGTGTAGGAGCCCAGCGTGCCGAGATTGATGCTGGTCGGCACCGTCGTGACCACGCTGACCGCGGGGTGCACATGCAGGATGACGTGGCCTTCGTCGTCGATCTGCGGCGTGACGTCGAGCATGATGCCGCTGAAGAACGGGGTGAGCGTCAGCGTCGGCGAGCTGACCGTGCTGGTGCCGGCCGTCGTGGTGTTGGTGGTGACGGCGGTCACGTAGAGCGAATCGCTGCCGACCTTGAGCAAGGCCTTCTGGTTGTTCAGCGAGGTGATGCGCGGGCTCGACAGCACGTTGGTGTTGCCCTGCGTCTGCAGGAAGTTCAACAGCGCGGAGAAGTTCGGCGCCTGCACGCCGATGCCGTTGAAGCCGCGGCCTGGCGGCGAGGCGCCCGTGCTGATGCCGGAGCCCGCCGTGATCGTGTTGCCGTCGGCGTCCGTGTAGGAGCCGCTGCGCCCGAGCACCACACCCGGTGCGGCCACGCCGAGTGCGAGCCGCGTGCCGTTGCCGAACAGGCTGCTCGCGAACGCGCCCCAGTTGATGCCGGCCTGCGAGTCGTCGTTGAGCTGGACCTGCACGATCTTGGCCTCGATCATGACCTGGCGCTCGACCGAGATCTGCACGGCTTTCAGGTACTCCTCGACCTGGCGCAGCTCGGCCGGCGTGGCGCGCACGACGAGCACGCCGGCCGCGGGGTTCAGCACCACGCTGCGCTTCTCGCCCGTGCCGATCAGCGTGTTCAGCGAGTTCTGCACCTCGCGCCAGAAGTCGGCGTCGGAGCTGGTGTGGACATGCGAGCTGTCGTCAGAACGCGCGCCGGCTGCGGAGGCGGGGCCGTTCTGCACGTTGTTGGCGCCGGCGGTGTTGCCGGTGCCGCTATTGCCGCTGTTGCCGCTGTTGCTGAGAGGCGCCGTCGTGATCGCGCTTGAAGTCACATGCAGATCGCTCGCGCCCTGTCTGCGGCCCGGCAGGTAATTGATGCGGAACAGGCGCGTCTGCACGGTGTTCGGCATCACGAACACGCGGTTGCCGGTGATGCGGTAGTCGTAGCCGTAAAGATCGCGCAGCGCGTCGAGCACCTCCATGACCGTCGTGCTCTTGAGGCGCAGCGAGACCTGGCCGCTGAGCTCCGGCGAGACGATGATGTTGTAGGGCGTGTCGGCGCCGATCTGCATGAACACCTGCGCGGCAGGCGCGTTGTCGACGGAGAGGTCGAAGCGTTCCGGCGTGGCGGCCGAGGCCCATGAGGAGGCGGTGGCGCAAGAGAAAGTGGCACAGACGAGCGCCAGAGTCACAGCATTCAGCAGCGTTTTTGTATTCATGGGGATTCGTGGCCTGCCTGAGATTTCTTGACGTTCGGGCTGATGCGCAGCCAGTTGCTTTCGCCGGGCTTGTTCGGATGCCCGAGCTGCACGCCTTGCGCGGTGATGGCGAGCACGCGCATGTCTTCACGCACGCGATCACCGACATGCACGACGCGGCCGTCGAGCAGGGCCGAGGGCGCCAGGTCGGGGCCGAGTCGAAGCGCCTGCAAGCTCAGCGGCTTGGGTGCCGGTGCGCCGGCCGCGGCCGCGCCCGCGCTTGGCTCGGCCATCAGGTTCGACGGCGGTCGTGTGGGATCGCCTTGCGAATGGGCGATGGCGGACGCGCCAAGTGCCACGACCACGGCCGCGGTGGCGAGCAGCGATTTCAGAGTTGCAGCCACGGCTTCTCCTGGCTGAGCGTGTAGAGCTGCAGCTTGAGCTGCACGCGCGGGTAGGCCTTGGCGTCCAGCGCCATCGGGCCCCACAGCAGATGCTGCGGCAGGTGTTCCAGCTCGCCGCAATAGGCCAGCAGCTCGGCGAAGCTGCCCTCGACGGTCAGCTGCACGCCGTGGCGGTAGAGCGGTGCGCCACTGGCGGCCGGGCCGAGCTCGACGGGCGCCAGGTTCTGCATCGCTCGCAGCTTCAGCTGGCCGTTGCGATGCAGCACGCCGTCCAGCACCTTGAGCATGTCAGGCGCCGGCACGAGGCTGGCGCTGCGCTCGGCCAGTTCGCGCTGGGCGCGCTGGAGTTGTTCGGTAAGCGCGGCGATCTCTTGCGACTGCGCGGCCTTTTGCCGCAGAACCTCGTGGTCGCGCTGGATCAGCGCGCCGCGCGTCTTGCGCACGGCGAGCTCCGCCTCGTCGACCGCCGCGCCGAGCGCGCGGAAGCGCTCGAACGCTGGCGTGACCAGCCCCATCTCCACGACGCACAGGCTCAGCACCAGGCCGACAAGGAGCAACAGCACGCGCTCGCGTTGTGAGCGGGCATCGAGCTTCTCCAGGACTTGGCGCAGCCGAGTCTTCATGGCTTGCTCCCGGACGCTTCATGCGTCGTCAGCAGGAACTCGGTGAAGCTCGGGCTGCCGGCCTCGTTCCCGGCCCCGTTGCCGACCCCGTTGCCAGTTGGCGTGCTGACATTGAGCTGAGCAAAGAGGCGGCCCTGGAACAGCGGCTCCTCGTTGAGCTGGCGCAGGTAGGGCGGCAACGCGGCGGCATCGGTCATGCGGCCGGCGATCTCCATGTCCTGGCCGTCGACCCGGAAGCCGGTGAGCCAGAGTTGCGCCGAACCGCCCTGGTGCCAGAGGGCGCGCAGATGATCGGCATAACCCTCACGTCGCCCGGCACTGCCCGACGACAGCGCCAGCGCGAGGGCTTGCTGGCGGTGATCCTGCTCGCGCAGCGCTTGAAGCTCGCGCGCTTGAGTCGCCAGCACGGAGGCCAACGCGGGCGGCGCCTGCCACTGCGCCTGAAGCGAGTTCAAGCTGAGGCGTGTCTGGTCCAGTTCCTCCTGCCGCCCTTGCGCGGCCCAATGCAAACTCGCGGCGGCCAGACCGCCGAGCGCCAACAGCGCTGCGCAAGCCATCAAGCTCTGCACAGCGGTATAGCGCTGGCGCGGCGGACGAACATGCTCGTCCAGAAGATTCAGGTGTTGGGCGCTCAAGGCCATGCTCAATCCGCCCGTGGCCGTAGCGCGGCGCCGATCGCGCACAGATAGCGCGAGAGCACCCGCGGATCGCGCGCCAGCTCGGGCACGGCGGAGAGATCGAGCCGCTCGCCCGGCTCCAGCGGCACCACCGGCACGTAGAGCAGCTCGCGGATGTAGCCGAGGAAGTCCGGCAGCGCCTGGCCCGGCGCCACCAGCAGCCGCGTCAGCGCGACTTGCGTGTGGCTGCGTTCGAAGCCGTCGAGCGTGCGTTGCAGGTCAAGCCCGGCGCGCTCGAACGCCTGCTGGCGAAGCTCCGGATCGGGATTCGACAGATCGGACCCGTCGCGGTCGAGCTGCCGCGTCAGCAGCAGCTCGCCGCCTTGCGTGATCACGAGGCTGCTGCTGTGCTCGCCCACATGCAGCAGCGCCTGCGCGCCGCCGTCCGCTTCAAGCAGGGCGCTGATATTGCGGAGCGCGGTTTCGGGCACATCGAGCACGTCGAGCCGCAGGCGGGCCTCGGTGCTGGCGTTGAGCAGCGGCAGTACCGCGTCGCGGGCCGCGACCGCAGCGAGCAGGTGTGGCCGGCGGCCCGATGCGGCATTGCCGGGAATCTCCAGCACGTCGATCGCGGCACTGTCGACGGGAAAGTCGACCCGCTCCTGCAACTGCCAGCGGCTGGCCTGGCGCCAGTCCTCGCGCGGGCTGTTCGGCGCCTCCAACTGCGTGAGCTGATAGCGGCCGCGCTCCATCAAGGCCATCAGCGGCCAGCGCTTGAGCTGGTGCGTGCCGCGCAGGGTTCTCAACGTCTGCGTCGGATCGACCCAGGATTCGGTGCAGACCCAACGCACTCTCGGTGCCTGGCCTTGCTCGGTGCTCTCTACACAAGCGAGCTGAGCGCGAGCCTGCTCCGGCGCAATACAGACCCATCCAGCTTTCCTGCCACGACCTCGAAACAACCCCAGCACATCGCCCTCCTGCCACCCCTTGGGTCGGGTGTGAGGTCGGGATGCTGCGCGTTGCGAAGATCCGCTTCAAGCGGCGGATCGTGCACTTTGCGCACTTGGGCTTGTCGTTTCGGCAGCAGAAAAGTCTTTGCTGACCCCAATCAAATTAGGGGGTCAGAGCTCGGCAACGCCCTTCACCCGCACGTTCTTGACGAAGCTCACAACGGCGGTTTCCACAGCGGGCTTCTGGCCGCGGAACACGGCGAGCAGATCGCTCCACTGCGCGCGCGTGCTCACCACATTGGCCAGCTTCACATGGCCGTAGCCACGGATCTTCTCGGGCAGGCTGGCCAGCTTGACGGCGAGGTCGAGCTTGTCGGCGCTCAGATGAGCGAGCAGTTCGTCGATCAGCGCCTCGTAGTCGGTGATCAGCTGGCGTTCCATGCGGCGCTCGGCGGTCATGTTGAAGACGTCGATCCGACTGCCGCGCAAAGAGCGCAGGCGGGCCATGATCTGCAGGCCCTTGAACAGCCAGCCGCCGAGCTCGACCTTGCGCGCGCGGCCGTCCTTGCCAGGGCGCGAGAGCAGCGGCGGGGCCATGTGGAAGCTCAAGGAATTCCAGTTCTCGAACTGCGCCTTCATCGAGGCCTCGAAGCTGCCATCGGTGTAGAGCCGCGCCACTTCCCACTCGTCCTTGATCGCCAGCAGCTTGGCGTAGTAGCGCGCCACGGCTTCGCTCAGCTTGGTGGAGCCGAGCGAGGATTCCGCCTTGCGGACACGTGCCACCAGCGCTGCATAACGCTCTGCGTAAGCGGCATCCTGGTAGGCGGTCAGATGAGCGACGCGGCGCGCGATCAGGCTGTCAAGATCCTTGGGCGGCTCGGTCGGCTGGAGCTCGCCGGCCAGGCGCTTCAGCGCCTCCGGCGCAGCGATCGCCAGGCGGCCCAGGGCGAAGGCGGTCTTGTTGCCGGCCACGGCCACGCCGTTGAGCTCGATCGCGCGCATCAGCGCCGCTTCGGTGACCGGGATCAGCCCACGCTGCCAGCAAGCGCCGAGCATGATGATGTTGCTGGGCATGGTGTCGCCCATCAGCGTTTTCGCAATGGCCTGCGCATCCAGCGTGGTCAGCAGTGCGTCTTCCTGCACCGCATGGCGCATCTTGTCGAGCAGCGAGCCGGCATGCAGGCTGGCATCGGGGTTGCGCACGAAGCTGGCCGTGGGCAGTTCATGCGTGTTGGCGATGATCACCGTGCGGCCGGGCTTGACGGTGCCCAGCGCATCGCTGGAGGCGCCGACCACCATGTCGCAGGCCAGCAGCACATCGGCCTGCTGCGTGTCGATGCGCACCTGGTTGAGCAGGTCCGGCGTCGGCGCCACGCGCACGAAGGACAAGACCGCGCCGCCCTTCTGCGCGAAGCCCATGAAGTCGAGCACCGAGGCCTGCATGCCTTGCAAGTGTGCGGCCATGCTGACGAGCGCGCCGACCGTCACCACGCCGGTGCCGCCCACGCCGGTCACGAGCAGGTCGAAAGGACCAGTCCACTGCCACTCGCTCGGCGCGCCAATCAGGCGCATCTCGCTGGCCAGATCCTCGGGCGAATAGCTGGCCCCGGCGCGCTTCTTGAGCTGCGCACCGTGCACCGACACAAAGCTCGGGCAGAAGCCGTTGACGCAGGAGAAATCCTTGTTGCAGCTGCTCTGCTCGATCGTGCGCTTGCGGCCGAAGTCGGTCTCCACCGGCACCACGCTCAGGCAGTTGCTGGCCTGCCCGCAATCGCCGCAGCCTTCGCAGACGGCCTCGTTGATGAAGATGCGTTTGGGCGGATCTTCCAGCTCGCCCTTCTTGCGGCGGCGGCGCTTCTCGGCGGCGCAGGTCTGGTCGTAGATCAGCACGGTCACGCCTTCGATCTCGCGCAGTTCGCGCTGCACCTTGTCGAGTTCGCCGCGCGGATGGAAGCTCGTGCCGTCGGGGAACAGCTCCTCGTGGCCTTCGTACTTGTCGATGTCGTCGGACACCACGACCAGGCGCTTGACGCCCTCGGCCTCGACCTGCCGCGCGATCTGCGGCACGCTGGTCTGGCCGTCCACCGGCTGGCCGCCGGTCATTGCCACCGCGTCGTTGTAGAGGATCTTGTAGGTGATGTTGGTCTTGGCCGCGATGGCCTGGCGGATCGCTAGATAACCGGAGTGGTAGTAGGTGCCGTCGCCGAGGTTCTGGAACACATGCTTCTCGGTCGTGAAGCGCGAATGCGAGGCCCAATCCACGCCTTCGGCGCCCATCTGGATCAGCCCCGAGGTGCCGCGTTCCATCCAGCTCGCCATGAAGTGGCAACCGATGCCGGCCAGCGCGCGCGAGCCTTCGGGCAGCTTGGTGCTGGTGTTGTGCGGGCAGCCCGAGCAGAAGTAGGGCTGGCGGCGCACGGCATCGGCGGCGTTGGAGAGCAATGCGGGCGTGAGGAAGTCCACCACCAGATGGCGGCGATCGAGCGCCGGGTTCAGGCGCGCCAGCCAATCGGCCACCGTGCCCATGATGCGCGAGGGCCGCAGCTCGCCGAGTGCCGAAAGCACCGGCGCGCCGCGTTCATCGGTCTTGCCAACCACGCGCGGGCGCTGGGCATCGGGCAGGTGATAAAGCAGCTCCTTGATCTGGCGCTCGACCACAGGGCCCTTCTCTTCGATCACCAGCATGTCGGTCAAGCCCTGCGCGAACTCGGCAATGCGCGTGGGCTCGAGCGGGAACACCAGGCCGACCTTGTAGATGCGCACACCCGCCGCGGCCAGCGCGTTCGGATCGAGGTTGAGGCGGCGCAGCACTTCCATGAAGTCGTAGTGCGCCTTGCCCACGGTCACGATGCCTAAGGTGGCGCGTGGACTGACCACGATGTGCTTGTCGATCGAGTTCAGCTTGGCAAAAGCCAACACCGCATCGAGCTTGTGCGCGAGCCGCGATTCCAGCTCCAGCGAGGGCAGGTCGACCGAGCGGATGTGCAGGTCGGTCGGCGGCTGGTGGTCGATCGGCAGTTCGAAGTCGAACGGCACGGCGTCGAGATCGACCGTCATGCCCGACTCGACCACTTCCGAAATCGCCTTGAAGCCGACCCACGCGCCCGAGAAACGCGAGAGCGCCCAGCCGTAGAGGCCGAACTCCAGGTACTCGGCCACATTGCCCGGATGCACGAGCGGCATGCTCCAGGCTTGCAGGGCCTGGTCGCTCTGGTGCGGCGTGCTCGAGGAGACACAGCCGTGGTCGTCACCGCAGACCACCAGCACGCCGCCTAACTTCGAGCTTCCATAGACATTGCCGTGCTTGAGCGCATCGCCCGAGCGGTCCACGCCGGGACCCTTGCCGTACCACATGGCAAACACGCCATCGGCCGTGCGCTTGGGGTCGAGCGCCACGCGCTGCACGCCCAGGCAGGCGGTGGCGGCCAGGTCTTCGTTGATTGCAGGCAGGAAATCGACGCGTGCGGCATCGAGGAATTTCTCGGCCTTCCAGAGCTGCTGGTCGACCATGCCGAGCGGCGAGCCGCGATAGCCGCTCACGAAGCCCGCGGTGTTGAGACCGGCGCGTTCGTCCACGCGCTTTTGCGCCAGCAGCAGCCGCACCAGGGCTTGCGTGCCGGTGAGGAACACCGCACCCGTTTCGGCGGCGAGGTTGTCACTCAGTTGGTAGTCGCGCAGCATGCAGTCTCCGTAAATCTTGGCTCGCGGATTTTTACGCCTGGGCGCCGGAAAAAGTTTGCGAATTACTCCTGCCTCAGGCGCTCGATGAGAGAATTTGACTCACAAGAGGCTGAAATGGCAAATCAATCATTCGATCGCGCGACAAGGCAGATCCTGGCGGCGCTCCAGGAGGACAACCGGCAGAGCACGCAGGCGCTGGCCGAGCAGGTGGGCCTGTCGGCCACGCCGGTGTGGCGGCGCGTCAAGGAACTCGAAGACAGCGGCGTGATCCGCCGCCATGTGGCGCTCGTCGACCGCGAGAAGCTCGGGCTCTCGCTGTGCGTGCTCGCGCATGTGAGCCTGCTGCGTCACGGCGAAGGCGCGGTCGAGGCTTTCGAGGCGATGGTCCGCGTCAGCCCCGAGATCATCGAATGCCATGCCGTGACCGGCGCCGCCGACTACGTGATCAAGGTCGTCGCGCCCGACATGAAGGCTTACGACCAGTTCCTGCAATCCAAGGTCTTCAAGGTCGCCGGTGTGGCGAGCGTGCGCAGCGATGTGGTGCTGCGGGAGGTGAAGTATGAGACGGCGTTGCCGGTCACTTCACCGTGATTGCCGCCGGCTGCGCGCTGTACAGCACCTTGTCCGGATGCACGTTGTCGATGAAGTCGAGCTTGAGCGTGTAGCTGCCGCGGGGCGGCGCGATCCAGACTTCGGTTTCGCCGCCGGTCATGTCCATCACCTGCGTGCCCGCGCTGCCCGCCACGGTGAGCTTGAAGTGGCCGGTGCCCGGTTCCTTCAACGCAATATGCGAGACATTGGTCTTGGAGGCGTGGAACTCGACCTCGAGAGCTTCGTTCACGGGAGCCTCGGTCTTGGGCAGCATGATCTGCACGCCGGGGTGGCTCAGTGAGTCGGGATTGATCTCGGAGTGGAACTTCGTGACCGTTACATGCAGCGGCTTGCTGTAGACGAAGTCGGGCACGTGACGGTTGTCGGCCAGCACGAGGCGCAGCGTGTATTTGCCGGGCTTGAGCTTCAGCACCGTCTCCATCTGGCCCTTGCCGAAGTGGATGTACTGGTCGTTGAAAGGCAACGGCTTGTCGAAGTCGAGCGGCAACTCGCGGTTGATCAGCAGGTGGTGATGGCCCGTGTGTTCCTGCGCCTTGGTGATCGGCGCCAGCCCCATGCCGGTCAGGCCGAACTTGAGGACGAAGGGCGTCTCGATGCTGGCGTTGTCTTCCAGATTGGTGAAGTGGGTGTACTGCGCCAGACGCGGCGGCGGCACGCGCCAACTGGTGGCTGTCGTATCGGCATCGGCCAGGGGTGCAATCGCCAGCAGCGCGGCGGCAAGGACAAGACGCATCGGAGGCTCCAGCGGGTGGAGCCCCGAGCATAAGTGCTAACGCTCTACTTCAACGTAGCCAGATAGGCGATGAGATCGGCGCGCTGCTTGGCGTCGGTGATGCCGGAGAAGGGCATCACATTGCCGGGGAGCGCCTTCTGCGGATCGGTCAGGTAGGCGTCGAGCGCCTTCGCATCCCACACCATCGCCGAGTTTTTCATCGCACGGCTGAAGCGAAAGCCCGGCACCTCGGCGGCCTTGCTGCCGACGATGCCCTTGAGCGTCGGCCCGGCACCATTGCTGCCATCGGTGCTGTGGCAGGCCGCGCATTGCGAGAAGACCGCCTTGCCGGCGACGGCGTCCTGTGCCTGCGCGCTGAGGCTTTGCAGCGCGAGCGCGGCGCCGATGGCGAGGAGGTATCGAAGGTTCTTTTTCATGGAGGTTCCTTTAAAGCATGCGAGGCCGTTCGACATACGAGGCCATGTCGTCGCCCAGGCGCAGGGCCAGGGCGGCCAGCGGGCCGGTCGGGTTGTAGCCGGAGTTGTGGGCAAACACGGAAGCGCCCACGATGAACAGGTTGTGCGCATCCCAGTGTTGCAGATGCGGGGAGACGACGCTGGTGTGCGGATCGGCGCCCATGATCGTGCCACCGGTGATGTGCGTGCTGTTGTAAACCTGGGTGTTGAAGGGCGCAGACAGGCCACCCGCCGTGGTCACGATGTCGGCGTTGAAATGCTTGGCAATCTCGTTCTGCTTGCCCGCGATGAACTTGGCCATCTTCAGCTCGTTCTCGCGCCAGTCGAAATTCATGCGGACCAGCGGCTGGCCATAACTGTCGGTATAGGTCGGGTCCAGGTCGAGGAAGTTCTCGACGTGCGGGTAGCAACTGCCCTGCATGCCGACGGCCATCGAGTGCGCGTA
Source organism: Burkholderiaceae bacterium (assembly GCA_036500605.1). Lineage (GTDB taxonomy): Bacteria > Pseudomonadota > Gammaproteobacteria > Burkholderiales > Burkholderiaceae_C > JAFALK01. Next base: position 45,076 of record DASYBU010000014.1, on the reverse strand, counting down.
CCAGTCGGCATTGGCCTTCTTCCAGGCCGTGCCCCAGCGCGGCGTGCCCGGCGGCAGCCGGCGGTTGCCGATCGGGCGGCCGCTGAACATGCTCGAGTTGATGCCCGCGCCGCCGAGGAAGCCCAGGCCCGTGTGGTCGAAGTTGTCGTTGTTGAACTCGTCCATGTAGACCTGCGTGCTGCCGGTCGCCATGAAGGGGTTGAACCACTTGTCCTTCATGAAGATGCTCAGGCCGCCGTTGATCTGATAACAGAAGTTCTTGCCGACCACGCCGGTGCGGCTGACCGGGTCATACGGCTTGCCGATCTTGGCCTGCAGCAACAGCTTGGTGTTGGTCATGGTGAAGGCGCCGAGCATCACCACATCGGCCGGTTGCTCGTACTCCTGGCCCGTACGCAGGTCGACGTAATGCACGCCCTTGACCTTCTTGCCGGCCTTGTCGTAGATGAGCCCGAGCACATGGCAGCGCAGGCGGATCTCGAAGCCCTTGCGTTCCTTGAGCATCGGGTAGAGCAGCACCTCGGGCGAGGCCTTGGCCTTGGCTTCGCAGATGAAGCGCTCGCAGTGGCCGCAGTATTGGCATTGGCCAAGCTTCTGGCCGTCCGGGTTCGTGTAGGGCGCGGACGAGTTGGCGGCCGGCGTGGGGAAGGGCTTGTAGCCCATGCCCTCTGCCACGGCCTTGAAGGTCAGGCCGGCCTCGGTGAATTCGAGCGGCTTCTGCGGGTACTCGCCATCGCGCGGGGCCTCGAAGGGGTTGCCGCCGGCCTGGATCGTGCCGTTGATGTTGCCGGCCTTGCCGGCGAGGCCGAAGAGCTTTTCAAACAGCTCGTGATAGGGCCGCAGCTGCGCATACGTGACGCCCCAGTCCTGCAACGGCATGTCCTTCGGGATGGCCGCAGCGCCGTAGCGTTTGGTGTTGTGCGACTTGAGCTCCATGTCGTACTCGGCCCAGCGCCAGGTGTGGCCGTTCCAATGGTTGGCCGCGCCGCCCATGCCCTCGCCGGGCAGGAAGGCTTCCATCCAGCGCACTGGTAAGGCCATCTCGTCGCGCTTGTAGCGCAGCGTGTAGGTCTGTACGGACCAGTCCTGCACGAGGCCTTGATGCGTGTCCCAGCGCAGCTCGTCACGCTGCGTGGGCAGCTTGGCTTCGGCGCCGGCGGTGTGGTCGGTGCCGCGCTCAAGCAGCAGCACCTCGACGTTCTTGTTGGTCAGCTGGCGTGCCACGAGGCCAGCGGTCAAGCCGCCACCGACGATCACGACCGTCTTGTTCGGAAGTTTCTTGATCATCATGATGCCCTCCGTTCAGCTGAAATCGGCGATGGACTTCGGATCCTTCGCGCCGGGGAAGGGCTTGCCACGGTACTGCACCATGTTGATGGTGTGCGTGGCCGGCAGACCGGGGTAGCCGATCATCTTCCAGAACACCTTGTCGTAGTTGCCGCCATAGACGGGATCGGCAAAGCAGGCCTGGTTGAAGAGCGGGTACATCAGCGTGTTGAACCAGCTCGCCAAGGGGAGGTTGGGGTCGCTGAGCTTGCCGGCTGCGAGATCGGTCAGCAGCGCGTTCGCATCGGTCGGCGCGATCTGGTCGAAGGGCTTGCCGTATTTCGTCGTACATGCTGCGTTGATCGATTCAATGCCGGCCTTGAAGAACTGCTCCGGCGTCAGCGGCAACTGCGGCCCCTGCTGCGGCTTGCCCTGCATCCACGGCCCTTGCTTGTAGCGCTTGGCGCCCTTGCCGAAATCACCGGCCAGCTGGCGGTCGATGTAGATGGCCAGGCCACAGTCGACGCCATTGGGCGTGTACTGATCGGCCGGACACATGATGTTCACCATCGTCTCGACGAAGGCCGCTTCATCCTGGCTGAAGCACAGATAGCCGACCACTTGATTGACCGCGGGCTTGGCCGCGTCGGCGGCATTCGCACCGAGCGCGACCGTGGCCGCCGCGCCGCCGGCCAGACCGGGCACCAGGGGAATCGCGCTGGTGGCGCTGACGACCTGCTTGAGGAAGCCGCGCCGCTTGCTGACGTTCTCGACGTCGTTGTTGTCCGCCATGTCGATCTCCTTCTTTTCCTGCGGGTCGGGACTGGCCCGTGCGTGCTTATAGGCTCGTCGCCTCGCGCTGCCAAGCGCCTCATTTGGGCCGCGAGGATCAAACGCAACACCAGCGGACACAATCGCGCCATGCATACACGTATCGCCCTGATCGGTGCCGGGCGCCTGGGCCAGAGCCTGGCCTTGGCGCTGGCCGCGGCCGGCCGTCCGCCCGTCGCCGTTGCCAGCCGCAGCCTCGCCCATGCGCAAGCGCTGGCGGCCCGCTTGCCGGGCTGTCGTGCCATGACGCTGGATGAGGCCGTTAGCGAGGCCGTTATCGAGGCCGAGCTGGTGCTCCTGACCGTGCCCGACGATGCGATCGAAGCCGTGGCCGCGAGCCTGCCGTGGCGTGTTGGCCAGGCGGCCGTGCATTGCAGCGGCGCCACCGAGCTGAGCGCGCTCGACGCGGCTGCGGACCGGGGTGCCGCGGTGGGCGGTTTCCATCCTTTGCAGATCTTTTCGGACCCCGAGCGCGCCGCGGATCTGATCGCGGGCAGCAGCGTCGTGATCGAGGCCGAAGCGCCGCTGCGCCAGAGCCTGCTCGATCTGGCCGCCCTGCTGGCCATGCGGCCCATGACGCTGCCGCCCGGTGGACGCGCGGCCTATCACGCCGCGGCCAATTTCTCAGCCAGCTTTCTGTTGTCGATGCTCGATGAAGCCGTGCAGATCTGGACCCGGATCGGCCTGCCGCCCGAGCAGGCCTTGCAAGCGCTGCTGCCCTTGGCGCAAGGCACGCTCGAATCCGCCGCGAACCGAGGCCTGCCGGGCGCGCTGTCGGGCGCACTGTCGCGCGGCGACGTGGGCGTGGTGCAGCGGCATCTGCAGGCGCTCGACGCGCTGGGCCCCGAGCACGGCGGCTTCTATCGCGAGCTCTCGCGGCGGCAACTGAGTCTGGCTCAGGCCAGCGGGCGTCTCGACAATGAGACGCTCAGGCGTCTGGAAGCTGTCTTGGGTAATTAGCCCATTTTTGCGGCGGGGCTGACGGCTATATTGAGCGCCAGCACCATGAACCTGGACGTTCCGACCCTCCTCATCTGCGTCACCGTCGTGGCCTTGGTGATGGCTTTCTGGGTCGGCGTGATGGCGGTGGGCAAGCCGCGCGGCGATCCACTGTGGCCCTGGGCGGCGGCGCTGATGGCCTACGCGCTCAGCAATGTGATCTTTGCGGTTCGCGGCCAGTTGCCGCTGTTCGTGGTCATCGCCGTCGGCAATGCCTGTTATGCCTTGTCGCTTGCGCTGATGCTGATGGCGATCCGCCGCTTCCAGGGCGCGCCGCAGACGCTCTGGCAGGTGCTGGTCCCGGTGCCCTTGTCGCTGCTGCTGTTCGGCCTGCTGCTCCATGACTTTCCGTTGCGTTCGGCCATCGTCGGCTTGCTGTTTTCGATACAGCTTGCCTTCGTCCTGAAGGCCTTGACCGACAAGGCCTACCCGATCCGCGGCCGCGGCCACTACATCCTGATCGCATCCTTTGCCATGCTGATGGTGGTGCTGCTGGCGCGCGGCCTCGTCATCGGCCTGGGCTGGCTGCATATTGATTCGGTCAGCAGCAGCAATCCCTATCAGGGAGGGCTGTTCATGATCGCCATGTGTGCGGTCGTCAGCGCGGCACTCGGCTTCGTGTACATGACGATGGAACGCGCCGAGCGCCGCAGCTACGAGCTGGCCATGCGCGACACGCTGACCGAGCTGGAGAACCGCCGCGCCATCACCGATGAGCTCGAACGCGCCGTGGCGCGGGCGCGCCGCCACGGCGAGATGCTGGGCGTGCTGGTGCTCGACATCGATCATTTCAAGCGCATCAACGACAACTACGGCCACCAGGCCGGCGACGTGGTGTTGCGCGCGGTGGCGCATACGCTGCGCGCCCGCCTGCGCACGCAGGATGTGATCGGCCGCTTCGGCGGCGAGGAATTCCTGGCCGTGCTGCCGGAGACCGATCTGGCGGGCGCCAAGGCCGCGGCCGAAGCCCTGCGCGCGGCCGTCGAGGCGGCGCCCATTCACTGGGGTGCGCAGCGGATTTTGGTCACGATCAGCGTGGGTCTGCGCGGCGGCATCGTGACCGGCAGCGACACCAGCGACACGCTCGTCGGCATGGCCGATGCGGCCATGTACCGGGCCAAGCAGGGCGGCCGAAATCGGGTTTCTGACTAACGCGTCAGTTGAGCGTCATGTCGCTCACAAGTGGCCCGAAGCGTGGCATTCTTCACGCTCAAAAAACGCTAGTCGCGACAAGCGTCATGGATTCAACACACGCCGCGATCCGGTCTCGGCGATGATCGTGAACAGCCCCGAAACACCTCCCTCGAAATGCCGCCATGACTGCCGTCGTGCTCCCATTTTCCGCCCCGGGTTCGCCCACCTCCCAGGCCCTGATGCAGCTTGTCACCGAGTTGCCGGATTCCTGCGAGCGGCTGAGCTATGTGCGCAAGATGACCGAGGAGGCGGCCAACAAGGTGCTGGACCTCGTGGACACCGCGCGCGACGGCGCCGAACAGGTGCGCCGCCAGGGCGAGGATCTGTCGGAGATGCTGCAACGCCATGCGGTGTCGCAGGATCTGACGCTGGAGCGCGCTCGCTCGATGCTCAAGCTCTGCGCTTCGTACGCCGCGACCGCAGCGGCGTTTGCCCAGCGCGAGAAGGACATCCACGCCGAGATCATGCAGGCGCAGGATTTCCAGGATCTCTCGGGCCAGGTGATCAACAAGGTCGTGAAGATGCTGCAGCAGGCCGAAGCGCCGCTGGGCACCTTCCTGAGCGAAACCGCTGCCACTGCCGCGCCCACTGATGCTGCTGCCGAAGCCGGCACACAAGAGGCTCTTGCCGGCGTGCAGACGCCCGACAAGGCCTTGCAGCAGGACGATGTTGACGACTTGCTCGCGTCTCTCGGCTTCTGACTCTTCTTACCAGCTGACCGGATCGACGGCGTAGTAACGCCGCAGTTCCCCGTACAGCGCCGGATGCAGCGCCGCCAGCTCCGGCCCGCGCTCGAAGAACACCTCGCTCACCACCGCAAAGAATTCGGCCGGGTCGGTGGCTCCATACGGATCGATCAGCCCAGGCTCGCCGCGCGCGATGCTGGCCTGGAGAGCGTGAAACTCATTGCGCATCACGGTGGACCAGCGTGCGTAGTCCGCCCGGCTTTGCAGCAGCGGCGCGCCGTTGGCATGCCCCTTGACCTGGTCGAGCTGGTGCGCAAATTCGTGGATCACGACGTTATGCCCGGTGCCCGGCTGCGCGCCGCCTTGCAGCACATCCTGCCAGGACAACAGCACCTGGCCCTGCACCCAGCTTTCGCCGGCCAGTGCGCGGCGCTGCTCCATCTGCACGCCGCCCGCCGCGCTCACTGGCCGATCCACAACGAATGCACCCGGATAGAGCAGCACCTGCCGCAGGCCGGGGTAGAAGTCGCGGCTCTTGCCCAGCAGCGGCAGGCAAGCTTGCGCCGCGATCGTGACGCGCATTTCGTCAGTCACTTCCAGACCCTGGCAACCGATGATCGGCTTCTCCGCCAGGAACACCTGCATCAGCGACTTGAGTCGCAACTGCAGCGGCGTGGGCAGTTGTGCGATCAGCGGCACGCGGCGCCTCAGGATCCGGCGCCAAGCCTGGGGGAAGGGCTGCGCGGCAATGCGCGCGCGGCGCCGGCGCTGGCGGGCCGGTGCGCTGAGCAGCAGGGCGACCAAGGCGAGCGCCAGGCTGAGGATGATGAAGAAGGCCATCCGCCCCAGATGGGAGCCTCGGCGCGGAATGCAAGCGCGGGTCAACCCGCTTTGCAGTGAAGATCAGCGATTGCCGTCGTAACCGAGCTGACTGATAGCGTTGTCAATTCGGTTCAAAGTTGCCGCATCGACCTGCTTGCTGCACCAGAGGTAGCGGAACAGGCCTCTGGGCATGTCGGCAAAATGAATCGGCTCGACACCGCCGAAATCATTGCTGGCGCGCAGGTAGTCGAGATCATCCTGGTCGATCAGCATGTAGTCGGCGCGTTCGGCCGCCACCATCTTGCTCAGCTGCAGCGCTGTGACCGTGGCGCCCAGCGGCTTGTGCGGGATGTGCTTGATGATCGCGTCGAGCTCAGGGCCGTAGGAAATCTCGTCGACCACGGCGAGCCGCAGCGTGCGGTCATTGAGCAGCGACTTGACGCTTCGATGCGCGCGGATCTTCGCGGCAGCGGCCGTCGAGGCCAGCACGACCTGCGGCGGGTCGCGATAGATCGGCCGCGTGAAGTTGGCCACGCTCTCGCGCTCGGTCAGCTTGTACCAGCCGGGCGAGCAAACCGGCCCGCTGTTGTTCAGCAACTCCATCGCGATGCGCTTGCTGGGCATCTCCTCGAAGCGCAGCGGCACGCCCGCGCGCGCAAAGATGGCTGTGGTCTTGTCGAGCAACTGGCCAGCCGGCTTGCCGTGGTCGGTCCAGGTGTAAGGCGGCTTGTCGCGATAGGCGATCAGCACGGGCTCGGCCGCCAGGGTCGGGGCACCGAGAGTCAGCAGCAGGCAGCCGATGAGTGATCGCATGGAAGAGAAAAAACGGGGGCGGTTCAGTCGCTCTCCGGTTCGGAGCGCGTGGGGAGCTTGCCGGCGCGGCGCAGTTTGCGGTCCTTGTTGGCCTGCACGCGCTGCACCTCTTTCTGTTCGGCCGCAGTTTGCCACCGGCCGAACTCCTCCGGTGTTTCCAATGTGATTCTTCCCAGCACCGATTGACGGAATTCATACACCAGCACCTCGGCCGCCTTCTGCATGTTCACGCGGCCGCCGCTTTGCACCGCGCCGCGCTTGCGGCCCAATTGCTCCAGCGCTTCACCATCGGTGAGTGTGCTGATATCGCCCAATTTGTAGCGCGCCTCCAGCAGCTCGGGGTAGTGCTGGCGCAGATACGCAATCAGCTCGATCGCCACTTCCTCTTCATCAAAGGCGTTGCGGCCGATCGCGCCGCTGGCCGCGAGGTTGTAGCCGCTCTGCTCGACGCTGATGCGCGGCCACAGCATGCCCGGCGTGTCGAACAGGTAGAAGTCGTTTTCAAGCACGAGCTTCTGCTCGATCTTGGTGATGCCGGCCTCGTCGCCGGTCTTGGTGGCGCGCTTGCCCATCAGCGTGTTGATCAGCGTGGACTTGCCCACATTGGGAATGCCGCAGATCATCACGCGCAGCGGCTTGGCCATGCCACCGCGGTTGGGTGCCAGCAGGCGGCACTCGCTCATCAGGGCCTTGGCCGGCGCGGTGATGCTGGCATCGAGCGGGATCGCGCGCGTTTCGGGCAGGGCGTTGTAATAAGCCAGCCACTGTGAGGTGCGTTCGGGGTCGGCCAGGTCCTGCTTGTTGAGCAGCTTGAGGCGCGGCTTGCCCTCGGTCAGCTGGGCCAGCAGCGGATTGGCGCTGGAGCCGGGCAGGCGCGAGTCGAGCAGTTCGATCACCACATCGAGCCCGGCCTTCATGCGATCCAGGATCGCATTGCGGGTCGAGTTCATGTGGCCGGGAAACCAGTGGATGGCCATCGTGATGACAACAGGGCGCGCAGTTGAAGAAGCGCGAATTGTCCTATGGCTGCGCGGGCTCCGGGTCAGCTTCGGTCTTGGCGCCGTCGGCACGCAGGCCTGCCGCCATCACCAGGCAGCTGATCAGCACCACCAGGATCAGCGCGCCGCGCGGGAAGGCCGCGGGCACGAGACCTTCGGGCAGGCTGTAGAACAGCAGCACCGTGATGAGGCCGCGCGGCGTCATCCACAGCAGCGGGCGCGTGGGCGTGCCGTGGATCAGGCGCAGCATCAGCCAGCGCAAGGCGAGGCTGGCAGCGACCAGGGCGATGGCCAGGCCAATGGCGCGCGGATCGGCGAGCTGGGCCAGATCGGTGTCATAGCCGAGCAGCAGGAAGAAAAAAGTGCGCGCGAGGAAGGTCGCCTCGGCGGTCAGGTGCTTGAGCTTGTCGAGTTCGGCGTCGTAGTGGTTGCTGTGCAGGCGCTTCAACCAGCGGAAGCGGTGCAGCAGCGGCGCGTTGTTGAGCAAGAGGCCCAGGATCATCACGATCAGCAGCGGCGACAGATGCAGGGCTTTGGCGGCACCGTAGACGCCGATCAGCGCGAACATCAGCGGCGCGAACTTCACGTGGCCTTCCAGGTGGCCGACGAGCCAGTACAGCGCCAGGCCGATCACGCCGCCGATCGCGACGACCGCGAGCCCGCCGCCGACGAAGTTGCTGGTCGCACTGCCGCCGTCCATGAAGGCGACGCCAGCCGCATTGAAGAGCATCACCGCGAGGATGTCGCTCCATGAACTTTCATAGACGACGAACTCGCGATCACGCGGCCCGAGCAGATCGGCCGCCGGGATCGCCACCGCGCTGCTGATCACCGCGAACGGCGTGGCCAACAGCACCGCGCCGGCCCAGCCCAGGCCCAGCGCGTAGTGCAGCGCGATGCTGATCGGCGTGACAAAGAAGGAAAGCCCCAAGGCCGCAGCGCCAAACGTTCGCAACAGAAACACGCGCTGCCCGCTCTTGAGCTCCAGATCGAGCGCACCTTCGAGCACGATCAGGATCAGGCCCAGCGTGCCGAGCAGGGGCAGCAGGCTCGCGGGCAGCTGGATGGCGAGATCAAAGCCATTCGCCAAGGCCCGCAACGCGAGACCGGTGCCCAGGAGGAACACCACCGAGGGCAGGCGCAGCACGCGCCCCAGATGCACGTACCAATAGGACAGCAGGACAGCAAGGCCGATGCCAATCAACAGATGTTCGGTCTTCATGGACGCATGGTAAGGCCCATTGCGAGCCTGACTCGAGCCCTTATGCCTTCCTGATGTGCTCAGCGCGACAAACGAGTCCGGGCGCTGCAGCAGGTGTTGCAGCCCCGCTGACAACGGAGGACTTATGTTTGGCCTTGAACTTTCCAGCGGCTGGCTGATCGCCTTGACGATCGGCGGCGTTCTGCTGGCGCTGCTCATCCTCGTGATGGCAGCCGGGATGGTGCGCTACATCCCAAACGACCGCATCGGCGTGGTCGAAAAACTCTGGAGCGCTCGCGGCTCCGTGCAATCGGGCCTGCTGGCCCTCAATGGCGAGGCCGGCTACCAGGCCGAGCTGCTGCGCGGCGGCTATCACTTCTTCGCGCCCTTCCAGTTCCGCGTGCACATCCATTCGATGGTGTCGGTCACGCAGGGCAAGATCGGCTATGTGTTCGCACGCGATGGCCGCGATCTCGACGCGGGCCAGACGCTGGCCAGCAATGCCGCCGTCAGCGATTTCTGCGATGTGCGCGCCTTCCTCGCCGGCGACGGCCAGAAGGGCCCGCAACGCAAGGTGCTGCGCGAAGGCACGCACATCATCAACCCGGCGCTCTTCGTCGTGATGACGGAAGAAGCCACTTATGCGATGAGCATGGACAAGCATGAGCGCGGCTACTACGAGCGCATGCGCACCGTGCTCGATGAACGCTCGGCCTTCTCACCGGTCGTGATCAAGGAGCAATCGGGCAGCCATGAATCCGACCAGCTCGCCATCGTGACCGTGCAGGACGGCCCGGCACTCTCGCGCGATGAGTTGCTCGCACCCGATGTGGGCGATGCGCACATGAGCTTCCAGGAGCCCGAGGCCTTTCTCGCCGCCGGTGGCCGGCGCGGCCGCCAGGAGCGCGTTCTGGTCGAAGGCACCTACTACCTGAACCGCCTCTTCGCGACGGTCGAATTCATCGGCAAGACGGTGATCCCGGTTGGCTTTGTCGGCGTAGTGGTGAGCTACACCGGCGCACGCGGCGAGGACCTTTCCGGCACCGACTACAGCCACGGCGAGCTCGTGCAATCGGGCTGCCGCGGCGTCTGGCGCGAGCCGCTGATGCCCGGCAAGTACGCCTTCAACACCTATGCCGGCAAGATCGAACTCGTGCCCACCACCAACTTCGTGCTGATGTGGAAGAGCGGCGAGAGCGGCTCCAGCTTCGACAGCAATCTGCGCGAGATCACGCTGATCACCAAGGACGCCTTCGAGCCGCTGCTGCCGCTCTCGGTCGTCGTGCACATCGACTACCGCAAGGCACCGCTGGTGGTGCAGCGCTTCGGCAATGTGAAGCAGCTCGTCGAGCAGACGCTCGATCCGATGGTGTCGAGCTATTTCAAGAACGTCTCGCAGACGCACACCTTCATCGAGCTGATCCAGTCGCGCAGCGAGCTGCAGGCCAACGCCTCGATCGACATGCGCGAGCGCTTCCTCGCCTACTCGCTCGAGTTCCAGGAAGTGCTGATCGGCACGCCGCGCCCGCAGATCGGCGACCCCAAGATCGAATCGATCATGGCCCAGCTGCGCGACCGCCAGATCGCGCGCGAGCAGGTCGAGACCTATGCGCAAAAAGAGATCGCCGCCAACAAGCAGCGCGAGCTCAACGAGGCCGAGAAGCGCGCCGAGAAGCAGAGCGAGCTGACCGCATCGCTGGTGGACATCTCGATCAAGGAGAACCAGGGCGCGGCCAATGTGAAGGCGGCCGAGAAGCGCCGTCAGGAAGTCGAGGCGCTGGCGCAGGCCGAGCGCTTCAAGCAGGAGGCCGAAGGCCAGGGCCGCGCCGCCGCGATCCGCAGCGTGGGTGAAGCTGAGGGCGCGGCGATCCGCGCCAAGTCGGAAGCGCTGGAAGGCGAGGGCGCCGACAAGCAGTTGATGCAGACCGTCATGTTGCGCTTGGCCGAGGCATTTGAGACCGCCCGCGTGCCGCTGGTGCCGCAGATCCAGATCGGCGGCGCGAGCGGCGAGAGCGGCAACGCCTTTGGCACCCTGATGGGCTTGATGACGGCCTTGAAGGCGCGCGAACTGGAGCAGGCCAAGAGCTGAAGCGCCTGCCTGGACCCGCGGCGATTCAGTCCCTAGAATCCGCCGCGTGTCATCGCCACCCCATGATTTGCATCCCCCTCGCGGCGTCGATGAGTTCGACGCCGCCGCCGGCTTCTATGACGCCGTGGCAGCGGGTTATGACCAACAGGTCGAAGGCCTCGCCAGCAATGACGAGGTGCGGCGTCGGTTTCGCGAGCGCGTCTCGCAGGCCGCCGGGCCGGGCGGCCTGATTCTCGACTATGGATGCGGCACCGGCATCGACGCGCAGTGGTACGCCGAATGCGGTCATCGTGTGCTGGCCTATGACGTCTCGGCCCAGATGGTGGACCAACTCCGCCTGCGTTGCGCCGGCGAGGTCGCCTCGGGGTGCATCGCGCCGATGGCTGGCCGGCTGGATGTGCTGGAGCGTGCGCTTGAAAACCGTGAGCCGGTCTCGGTGATCGCCGCCAACTTCGCCGTGCTGAACCATGTCCGCGATCTCGGGCCGTTGCTGCACAGGCTCGCTTCACATCTGGCACCGCAGGGGTTGCTGGTGGCGAGTGTGCTCAATCCTTTCTATCGGGGCGATATGTTGCGGGCCTGGTGGTGGCGGAGCCTCGTGCGTTCGGGGTGGACCGGCGCCATCCGGGTCGAGGGCCAGGTCACGACGCATCGTCACTTCACGAGCGCTGTGCGTCGGGCAGCGGCGCCGGACTTCGTCCTCGAAGAGGTTCGCGCCGCCAACGGCGGTTCGGGCCTGGCGAGCATGGGGTCCAACTATTTGTTTCTCATGCTGCGCAGGTGCTCGTGAAGCGTCTGCTGGCCTTGCTGCGCCACGGCAAGGGGCTGCGTCATGCGCCGGTGGTGCACGAGGCGCCTGTCGCGTTCGCACCGCGCGTGATGCTGCAAGGCTTGCCCGGCGGACCGCTCGACGTCAGCCGGGACCACTGCCCCGTCTCCCTGCGGCCTTTCGTGCTGGGTCTTCGGCTGCCGTCACCGCCCGATCCTCGGAGGGCATTGAGTCTGGAGTTCCGCATGGCCGATGGCGAAGCCTCGCTGCTGGCGCGACTTGCATTGAAGCCGTTCGGGCGCATCTCCCTGAAGCAAGATGGACTCCATCTTTTTGCGCCCGACTGCACGGCCAACCGATGCCTGCCGCGGCCCGCCTTGTGGTTCCGCTATCTGCTGGCCTGGCAAGATGCCCGGCGCGCCGCAGGTCGAGGCGACGCGCTGCGCATGTCGGCTCCGGACCTTCGCGCCTTGAATGCCTATTACATTGTTCCCCGGCCGGTCTTCCTCGTCGGCGTGGCGCATGAAGAATGCGTGAATCTGTTCCCTATGGATCTCGTCGCGCCGCTGCCCTCAGACGCGTATGTGCTGGCCCTTCGAGCAACGAGCCCGGCCGTTCAGATGATCGAGGCTTCGGGGCGCATCGCGATGAGCAGCGCACCGGCCGGACGGCTGGAAGAGGTCTATGCGCTCGGCAGGCAGCACGGTCGATCGACGCTCGATTTGCAGACACTGACTCTCCCGATCACGCGCTCGCCCCTGTTCGGCCTGCCCGTGCTGGATCAAGCGGGCCTGACGCGCGAGCTCTCTGTTGAAGCCGTCCACCGCATCGGTTCGCACGCCTTGTTCGTCACCCGCATCGAGCGCGAAGCCGGCCAGGCCGGCCGGCAACTCGCCCACGTGAGCGGGATGTATGTTGAGTGGCTGCGCCGCCGAGCGCGGCCTTGTGAAACCTTGGGGGCGCTGTAGCGGTCGTACGGTCGTACGGACTTGCACAGACTGGCACAGAATCGCTTCCTGGATTGTTCAGAGAATCAGACCCATGAACCCTATCTCCCTCCAAAGGATCGACCACGCCGTGCTGCGTGTCCGCGAGCTTGAGCGCTCCATCGCCTTCTACCGCGAGGTGCTCGGCTGCGAGGTGGTCAAGCGGCGCGACGACCTCGGCTTGGTGCATCTGCGCGTCGGCGTCTCGATGATCGATCTGATCTCCATCGACGGCGCCTTGGGCAGCAAGGGCGGCGCGGCAGCCGGCGTTGAAGGCCGGAACGTCGACCATATCGCCTTGCGCATCGAGTCCTTCGATGCCGCTGCGATCGTCAGTTACCTGCGGCAACACGACGTGCCGACCGACGGGCAGGTGCACGACAACTTCGGTGCCGAAGGCAACGGGCCGTCGCTCTATCTGCAGGACCCCGACGGCAATTCGATCGAGCTCAAGGGGCCGCCGCGCACTTGATCAGATCGGCTGCACACCGATCAGCAGCGCGTGCAGCCAGAACGCGAACACGGCCCAGGCGGCTGCGCCGATGATGACCGTTAGCGCGGTGCCCATTGCCGTGCCCGCGGGCGGCACGACGCCGGCGGCCCGGTCGCGTCGACGCAGCGAGATGAAGCACAGCACCGCCCAGGCCAGGAAGGTGCCGAACAGCAGCAGATCGGCCAGCGTGTTGTTGGCCAGCAGGTGCGCCAGCGCCCAGACCTTGACCGACAGCACCATCGGGTGGCCAAAACGCGCCTTGAAATGGTTGCGCGGCACATAGGCCGCCGCGAGCAGGATGAAAGCCAGCAGCACCAGCAGCGCGGCCAGGTGGTTCACGCCGGGAATGCGCGGCCACAGAACAATCGGGTTCATGCGCGCCAGATGGAATCCCCACAGGATCAGCGCGAAGCCGATCAGCGAGACCGCCGTGTAGGCCAGCTTCCAGGCCTTCTCGCCGTGTCGTGCGACCTGCGCGCTGCGCCAGTCGTCGGCCAGCACGCGCACGAGGTGCACACCCAGAAACACGATCAGACCGGCGATCAGGACGAGCATGGGATTCCTTTCCTTGCTGCTTCGCGCGAAGTTGCGGCGTGGGCGAATATAGACGGGAAACAATAGCGCGAGCTTTCGGAATTACCATCCGCCGATGGCCCACCGACATTTGCCGCTTCTGCTGATGGCCTTTCCGTTCGCACTCGGCCTCTCGCTGATCGAGGCCTGGTGGCTGGCGCGGCGCGGCGGCTACGACTGGAAAGCCCTGGGCATCTCGGTGCTCGACATGGTGTTGCGGCTCAGCGTCCAGATCTTCCTGCCGCTGTCGATTGCCGCAGGGCTGTTCAGTTATGCGGCCGAGCACCGCCTCACGACGATCGAGCTCAATTCATGGGTGGCGTTCCTCGGCCTCTTCATCGGCCAGGAGTTCTTCTATTACTGGTATCACCGCGCCGCGCATCGCGTGCGCTGGTTCTGGTGCAACCACTCGGTCCACCATTCACCCAACACACTGAACCTGGGCGCGGCCTACAGGATCGGCATCGTCGGCAAGCTGACCGGTACGCCGCTGTTCTTCGCGCCGCTGGCCTGGCTTGGTTTTCCGCAGCACGTCGTGTTTGAAGTGCTGTCGCTGAACCTGCTCTACCAGTTCTGGCTGCACACGAGCTGGATCCCGAAGCTGGGGCCGCTGGAGTACCTCCTGAATACGCCCTCGGCGCATCGCGTGCACCATGCTTCGAATCTGGAGTATCTGGACGCCAACTATGGCGGCGTGCTGATCGTGTTTGATCGCCTCTTCGGCACCTACCGGGCCGAGCGCGACGATCTGCCGTGCAGGTACGGCCTGATCGACCCGGTGACGAGCTACAACCCCTTGCGCATCGAGTTCGCGCCCTGGCTCAAGCTGGCCCGCGATCTGGCCTCGGCGCGCAGTCCGCGCGCCTTGCTGGGCTATCTGTTCATGCCGCCCGGCTGGAAAGCCGAGGGGCCGGGCGACACCGTTGAGGAACTGCGCGCCCGCGCTGCAGCGGGTGCAGCCTCAGCCCAGCACGTGGTGCAGGGCCCAGAGCATCGAGGGATAGGCCACGGCCCAGATCGCCACGACAAACAGCACGGCTTTGGTGCCCGTCAAAACACTGTTGGTTGATTGCTTCATTGCTTCCATCCTTGGACCTCGGTCCCGCTGGCCATCGTTCACGTTGAACGAGCAAGGGTCATGCCACGTTGACGAGGCTACGCTTTCCTCAGGCGCTGCGGTCGACCCGCAAGGCCAAAACCACCGAACTCGTGGTTTTGATCACGCCGTCGATGTCTCCTATTTCATCCAGAAGCACATCGAGTCGGACCGTGGTCTCGGCCTGCAGCACGGCCATGTAGTCGAACTCGCCGCTCACTGAGGCGAGCTGGCGCAGCTCGGGAAAACGCGAGAGCCGCTTCACGACTTCGCGCCCGGCCTTCGGGCTGACCGTGATGCCGACAAAGGCCTGAACCCCGTGGCCATGCGCCTCGCTGCCGAGCCGCGCCGTATAGCCGACCAGCACGCCGCTGCTTTCCAGACGGGCCAGACGCGCCACCACCGTGGTGCGCGCGATGCCCAATTTGCGTGCGATGTTGGCCGTGCTTTCGCGCGCGTTGGCCTGCAGCAGGGCGATCAGTTGGCGATCGATGTCGTCCTTGGCGCCGGGGTGCGTAGGCAGGGCGGGCGTGGATTTGCTGACCATGATTGACGATGTGAAGTGAGTGGCAGTCGAATCGTCATTTTCGACGAGTTATTCGACGAACTGTCGCTTTCTTTCGTCCGTCGCTCTCCCTAGACTGCGCCCCAAGCATTCATTGTTTGTTTTGAAGGAGATGCCATGAAAGTCGCTTTGCTGGGAGCCGGACATATCGGCCAGACCATCGCCCGCCTGCTGCACGCCAGCGGTGATTACGCCGTGACGGTGCTCGACAAGAACCCGCAGGCGCTGGCCGCTCTGGCCAAGGAAGGCATCGGCACCAACGCCGTCGATACCGAGAACAGCGTGGCCCTGGCCAACGCCTTGCGCGGCCAACAGATCGTTGTCAACGCGCTGCCGTATCACCTGGCGATCTCCTCGGCCAAGCTGGCGCTCGAAGCCGGCTGCCACTACTTCGACCTGACCGAAGACGTGGCCGCCACGCAGGCGATCAAGGACATGGCCGACGGCGCCAAGACGGCCTTCATGCCGCAGTGCGGCCTCGCCCCCGGTTTCATCGGCATCGTGGCCCACCATCTGGCCAAGGGCTTTGAGCAAGTCGTCGACGTGAAGATGCGCGTCGGCGCGCTGCCCGCCTTCCCGACCAATGCGCTCAAGTACAACCTGACCTGGAGCGTGGACGGTCTCATCAACGAGTACTGCCACCCCTGCGAAGCGATCCACGACGGCAAGGAAATCGCCGCGCTGCCGCTCGAAGGTCTTGAGCATTTCTCGCTCGACGGCGTCGAGTACGAAGCCTTCAACACCTCGGGCGGCCTCGGCACCCTGTGCGAAACCTGGGCCGGCAAGGTGCGCAACCTGGACTACAAGACCGTGCGCTATCCGGGCCACCGCGATCTGATGCAGTTTCTGCTCGAAGACCTGCAGCTCAAGAGCGACCAGGCCCTGCTCAAGGGCGTGATGAAGAAGAGCATGCCGGCCACCATGCAGGACGTGGTGCTGGTCTTCGTGACCGTCTCGGGCTACAGAGGAGGCAGCTTGCTGCAAGAGGTTTTCGCGCGCAAGATCTTTGCCGAGCGCGATGGCCCGGCGCCGATCTCGGCGATCCAGATCACCACCGCCGCCGGCATCTGCGCCGCGGTCGATCTGTTCCGCGAAGGCAAGCTGCCGCAAAGCGGTTTCATCCGTCAGGAAGAAGTGCAGCTGCCCGACTTCCTGGCCAACCGCTTCGGCAAGGCGTATCAACAGTCGCGCCAAGTCGAGTCGATCGGCTGAAGATGGCTTGAAGTTTCCGGAACGCAGAGGACGCGGAGATCACGCAGAGTTCGCAGAGGAAGACCATTTCTTCTCGGCGAACTCTGCGTACCTTTGCGAACTCTGCGTTCCGGATATTTGTATTTGCTTTGCCCTGAGAATTCCGACATGAACACTTCTGAACTCTTGAACGCGCTGGGCGTTCCTTCCTCCGCCTTCACCGGCGGCACGCTGGCCGTGCGTTCGCCGATCAACGGCGCAGCGCTTGGCGCCGTGCATGAGGCCGCGGCCGATGAAATGCGCGCCGCCGTGGGCCGCGCCCACGCTGCTTTCCTGCAATGGCGCAATGTGCCCGCGCCGAAGCGTGGCGAGCTCGTGCGCCTGTTCGGCG
The DNA here is from genome assembly GCA_036500605.1 of Burkholderiaceae bacterium. Lineage (GTDB taxonomy): Bacteria > Pseudomonadota > Gammaproteobacteria > Burkholderiales > Burkholderiaceae_C > JAFALK01. Next base: position 28,113 of record DASYBU010000014.1, on the reverse strand, counting down.
AAGAGCTGCGCACCCACAAGGCCGCGCTGGCCCGCTTGGTCGCACTCGAAGCCGGCAAGGTGAGCAGCGAAGGCGAGGGCGAGGTGCAGGAGATGATCGACATCTGCGACTTCGCCGTCGGCCTCTCGCGCCAGCTGCATGGCCTGACCATCGCCAGCGAGCGTCTCGGCCATCGCATGATGGAACAGTACCTGCCGCTCGGCGTGGTGGGCATCATCAGCGCCTTCAACTTCCCCGTCGCCGTGTGGGCCTGGAACGCGGCGCTGGCGCTGGTCTGCGGTGACACCTGCATCTGGAAGCCGAGCGAGAAGACGCCGCTGACGGCGCTGGCCACGCAAGCGCTGTTTGAGCGCGCAGTCACTCGCTTCAATGCCAATGGAGCCGGCGCACCCGCGAACCTCTCGCAAGTGCTGAACGGCCGCGCCGATGTGGGCGAGGCGATGGTCGACGACACCCGCGTGGCGCTCGTCTCGGCCACCGGCTCGACCCGCATGGGCCGTGCCGTCGGTCCGCGCGTTGCAGCGCGCTTTGGCCGCTGCCTGCTTGAACTCGGCGGCAACAACGCCATCATCGTCACGCCCAGCGCCGACCTGGACCTGGCCGTGCGCGGCATCCTGTTCGGCGCCTACGGCACGGCCGGCCAGCGCTGCACCACCACGCGCCGCGTGATCGCGCATGCCAGCATCCATGATGAACTGGTGAACCGTCTCGACCGCGCTCGCGCGCAGCTCAAGATCGGTGACCCGACGGAAGCCGGCAACCTGATCGGCCCGCTGATCGACAAGGCGGCCTTCGACGGCATGCAAGCGGCATTGGCCGCGGCGCGTGAACAAGGCGGCGCCGTTTCGGGCGGTGCTCGCGCACTGGCTTCGCAATATCCGGACGCCTGGTATGTCGAGCCGGCGCTGGCTCGCATGCCCGCGCAGACCGATATCGTGCGCCACGAGACCTTCGCGCCGATCCTCTACACGCTCAAGTACGAGACGCTTGAAGAGGCCATCGCGATGCAGAACGACGTGCCGCAGGGCCTGTCCTCGGCGATCTTCACGAACGATGTGCGTGAAGCCGAAAGCTTCATGGCAGCGAGCGGCTCCGATTGCGGCATTGCCAACGTCAACATCGGCACCAGCGGCGCGGAAATCGGCGGCGCGTTTGGCGGTGAGAAGGAAACCGGCGGCGGTCGCGAATCGGGCTCCGATGCGTGGAAGGCATACATGCGCCGCACCACCAACACGGTCAACTACTCGCGTGAGCTGCCGCTTGCGCAAGGCGTGAAGTTCGACGTGTGAATTTGTCCATGAGGCCCATGCTATAGTCCGGCCTCTTCGCGAATCGGCGAAGCACCTGCCCAGGTGGCGGAATTGGTAGACGCACTAGTTTCAGGTACTAGCGAGTAACTTCGTGGAGGTTCGAGTCCTCTTCTGGGCACCAGATCAAAAGGCCAGCACCAACGTGCTGGCCTTTTTCATTTGGCGGGCGCGAGAGCGACTCGACCAGCACCCACAAGTTTTGGCTGCTGTCTTATCCTGTGCATCCTGTTCATCCATGTAAAAAATTCGTGTTTGAACATGGATGAACAGGATGAACAGGATGAACAGGATGAATACAAGCAAGCCATCCGGGCATAGCATCTGCGCTCCGTTCAACAATGGAGTTAGGCCATGTCCCGTCTTGCTTGTAATGCCCTCGTCCTCGCGCGGCATGTTCATCTTCGCCACGCCGAGCCTCGATGAAGCGCGGCAACTCGTGGCCACGGACCCGATGATCGTCAAGGGCGAGATGGTGGCGGAGTTTCATCAATACTACGGATCGGCCGCATTGATGCTGGTGAACGAGGCACATGCACGCGTTGCCAAGCAGGATTTTTAAGGATTACCCCGATGTCATCGATATCGTGCTCGATTTGAGTGAGAATGCGACCCGCCCGTGATCGTCGGGCTTTCCAATGAGACGAGACCTCTGAATGAACAAGACCGAACTGATTGAGCACCTGGCTGGCAAGCATGAACTGACCAAGGCCGAAGCTGGCCGCATCGTCGAGACCCTGCTGGAAGCTGTGGTCACCACCGTCAAAAAGGGCGGCGTGGTGTCCATCCCCGGCTTCGGCTCCTTCAAGCAACACGCTCGCGCTGCGCGCACCGGCGTGAACCCCAGCACCGGCGAAAAGATCAAGATCGCTGCTGCCAAGCTGCCGAAGTTCACCGCTGGCGCCGGCTTCAAGGCTGCCGTGGATCCCAAGGCTGCTGCTCGCAAGGCTGAGAAGGCTGCCAAGCCGAAGGCTGCTGCTGCCAAGCCCGCCGCCAAGGCCAAGAAGAAGTAATTCTTCAAGCCATGAAGTAACGCGTCAGTTCAGCTGACCGTACTTGCTGAAACGGCCGATGCCTTCACGGGCATCGGCCGTTTCTTTTGTTTGAGGCTACATTGCAGGTCGCAACAGACATTAGAGGTCGAGCTTGGCCACCAGCAAAGCGGGCAGCAGAACAGACATCAGAGCGGGCGGCAGGCCCACCGGCCGCAACGGCGCGGCGCCCACCATCGTCGATGTGGCCGAACAGGCCGGCGTGTCGATCAAGACCGTCTCGCGCGTGCTCAACCATGAGCCCGGCGTGCACGAGACGACCCGCGAGAACGTGCTCAAGGTCGTGGCCGAGCTCAAGTACCGCCCCAAGCTCTCGGCGCGCAGCCTGGCCGGCGCGCGCTCCTTCCTGATCGGTCTGCTTTACTACGATCCGTCGGCGGCCTTCGTCGGCGGCGTGCAGCAGGGCGCCACGCTGCGCTGCCGCGAGGCCGGCTATCACCTGGTCGTCGAATCACTGCACAACGATGCGCCCGATCTGGAGCAGCAAGTCGAGCGCATGGTCTCGGCCTTGCAGCCCGACGGCATGCTGCTGACGCCGCCGCTGTGCGACAACCCCAAGGTGCTCAAGGCGCTGCGCGACACCAACACGCGCTGCGTGCTGATGTCGCCCGATCTGGGCCGCGGTCATCGCGGCGCGCGCAGCCGCGCGGCGCTGCCTTCGGTCAGCATGGATGATGTGCGCGCCGCCGAGGAGGTCACACACTTGTTGATCAGCCTGGGCCATCGCCGCATCGCCATCATCAAGGGCGCGGTCGATCAGTCGGCTTCGCATCTGCGCTACGAGGGTTTTGTCAACGCGATGAACCAGCATGGCCTGCCGATCGATCCGGACATGGTCTACCAGGGCAACTTCACCTTTCACACGGGCGTTGAAGGCGCGCATCAGCTGCTGAGCCGCCGCGTGCGGCCCACCGCCGTGTTCGCCAGCAATGACGACATGGCGCTCGGTGTGCTGGCTGCGGCGCATCGCCTCGGCTTGGCGGTGCCGCAGGATCTGTCGGTGGCGGGCTTCGATGATTCGCAGGCCGCCAGTTTGGTATGGCCGCCGCTGACGACGGTTCGGCAGCCGATGTCGGAGATGGCGCGCACCGCCGTCGAGATGCTGATCGGCGCGGCCGGTGACGGCGGCGAGCAACCGCTGCACCTCGTGTTGCCGCACGAATTGGTGGTTAGACATTCGACCGCAGCGCCGCGGGCTTGACCCGCGGCGTTCGGCCAACGCACACTGCCGCCACGCGTATTTCGCGCGATGGGGACCTGCATGACAACGACGAAGACTGCAATGATCCGCGGCGCCGCGGCCGTGGCGCTGTTCGGCCTGGGCCTGGCGACGGGCCTGGTGGCGCAGACCGGCGGCGATACGCCGACCCGCCATGAACAAAAGCGCACCGACCTGACCGGCGCGCCGAACATGGAGGTGATCGCCTCGATCGTCGAGATCAAGCCCGGTGAATCGAGCGAACGGCATTTCCACAACGGCGTGGAGTCGGTCTACGTGCTGCAAGCCTCCACGATCCAGTTCCCCGGCAAGGAGCCGCAGGTGATGAACGTCGGCACCGTCTCGCAGAACTTGCGCGGGGTCGTGCACGGCGGCTACAAGGTCGTCGGTGACACGTCGCTCAAGCTGTTCGCCGTGCATGTGGTGGACAAGGGCAAGCCGCTGTACGAGTTCTCGAAGTAGCGATTGCTGCGCTCACCGGCGCTCACCGGCCCTGGGGTTTTGGTGCGGGCCTGAAGCTTTTGAGGGTCCGAGTTTCACGCGATTACCAGCCACAATCGCGCCTGGCCCCCCAACTCCTTCAATGCCGCCGGTGAGGCGCTCTGGTCATGAGTCCTTCTTTCCATCGTCTGGTCGCCGACGTCGGCGGCACCCACGCCCGTTTTGCCAGCCAGTTCGAGCCCGGCGCGCCCCTCGTCGAGACAGGCCGTTATGCCTGCGCCGATTTCCCTTCGCTGCAGGATGCGCTGCGCCACCATCTGGGCGCGCGCAAGTTGTCGATGCCGGCCGAGGCCGCCATCGGCATCGCCACCGCGATCACCGGCGACGCTGTGCGCATGACGAACAACGATTGGAGCTTTTCAATCGCGCAGATGAAGGCCTCGCTGGGCCTCAACCGCCTGCTGGTGATCAATGACTTCACCGCGCTGGCGCTGGCCTTGCCGGCCCTGCCGCGCGAGGATCTGCAGGCGATTGGCGGCGGCACGGCCGTGGCCGGCGGCGCGATGGCGCTGATCGGCGCGGGCACGGGCCTCGGTGTTTCGGGCCTGCTGCCCAGCGGGGGCGGCTATGTGCCGATCGCAGGCGAGGGTGGCCATGTCTCGCTGAGCACGGCCGATGCGGAAGAAGACGCCGTGCTGAACGTGCTGCGCGTGCGCTTCGGCCATGTCTCGGCCGAGCGTGTGCTCTCGGGCCCCGGCATCGAGAACCTCTACAAGGCGCTGGCCGAACTGCGCGGCCAGCCCGCGCAGGCGCAAGGCGCGAGCCAGGTCACGGCGGCGGCGCTCGACGGCAGCGATGCCTTGGCCGTCGACGCGCTGCGGCTGTTCAGCAGCCTGCTCGGCCAGGCGGCCGGCAATCTCGCGCTGACCCTGGGCGCACGCGGCGGTGTCTATCTGGGCGGCGGCATCGTGCCGCGCCTGGGTTCGGGCTTTGATGCGGCGCTGTTCCGCGAACGCTTCGAGGCCAAGGGCCGCTTCCAGTCCTACCTGGCCGCGATCCCGACGCTCTTGATCCGTTCAAGCGATGAAGCCGCGCTGCTCGGCGCGAGCCGCGCTCTGGAGCCGCTGGAGGCGGCGGCCGCTTAACGGTGGCTGCTTAAGCCACCAACTCGAAGTGCTCCACCACCGGCGGGCTCGCGAAGAAGGGCCCGACGATGGCGCGCCAGGCCGGAAACAGCGGGCCACCGCGGAAATGCACGGTGTGATCTTCGAGCGTCTCCCACTCGATCATCAGCACATAGCGCTCGGGCGATTCGATGCCGTGCTGCACGCGTGCGGTCTTGAAGCCCTGCGCCTTCGAGATCACGGTGGCGATGCCTTGCGCGATGGCGGCTTCAAAAGCGGCCTGCTGGCCGGCGGTGATGCGGATGTCGGCGATTTCGAGAATCATGGGGAAGCGTCCTCAGTGTTGCTGCCAGTCGCCGAGGTTCTCCAGCCAGGGCTCGGCATCGTGATCAAGCCATTGTCGAGCCTGCGCGCGGCCGCGCAAATGGGCGTCGAGGAAGGCGATGGTGACAGTCTCGATCACCTGCGCTTGAGCCTTGCCCGTGGTCGAGCGTTCGCCGCTGGGCGCAGAGCGTGCACCACCGGCGTTGCCGCCACCGTTGCCCCCACCGCCACCACCACCCATGCCGCGCGAGTGACGACCTTGGCCGCCTTGCCCGCCTTGGCCACCCCGTGAGCGTGTCGGCGCGGGGTCGCTGGAGGCCTCGGCTTCTTCGAGGGCTGCATTACCCGAGAGCATCGCGTGGCTGCCATCGTCAAGCAGCAGCAAGGCCTTGTTGCCCGCCGGCAGGCTTGCAAAGGACTGCACGCGATCCTGCGGCGAGGTGATCAGGCCGGTCAGGTCGTTGTCGTGGCGCGAATCGATCATCAGCAGCGGCTGTTCAACCGCGGCCATCGTGGCCGCATCGAGCGGCAGCGGGCTCAAGAGCAGCGTGGCCTTGACGCCCGGCACCGCGACGGCGCTGAGCGTGCCGATGTCATAGCCGGCGAAGGCGATGTTGTTGAAATCGACGCGCGACCACATGCTGTCGCCGGCCGCGGCGCGGCGCCGTGCTTCTTCCAGCAGGGCGCGCACATGGCGCAGGCGTTCAGGCACGAGCTCGGGTTTCTGGTGCGCGCGCGACAAGGCCTTGAAGTCGGCATTGCGAGCCAGATCGGAGCCCCAGGCGCCGGCATCAAATTCCAGTGGCTGTGCGCTCAGCACCGCGTAGCCGGCGCGGGCCCAGGCCTGTCGCCAGCGTGATCCGGCTTGCGCGCCTTCGCCGAGGCCCGGCAGGTAGACGATCAGCGGCAACTGGCTGCCAAAGGTCGGGAAGGCCAGCGTCACCGGCGTGGGCTCGCCGGCCACGGCCCATTGCTGGAAGGCCAGGCTCAGCGTCGCGGATTCGGTGCTGCGGTAGCCGCTGCTGGCCAGTTGCTGAGCGCGCTGCTCGGCTCGTGCCTCGGCGTCGTGGTCGACGTGATGGCCCTTGGGATCGCTGGCGCAGGCGCCAAGGAGAGCGAGACCGGCGAGGGCGGAAACGAGGCGTGCGTTCATGCGGCGCATTTTGACCGCACGCCGTTGCTGTCACGTAAACGCTTCTGCGGGTAGCATTCGCCCCCATGGACATCGACATCCTCGAAACTGTTGAACAAGCGCAGCAAGAGTCGGATCGCAGCAAGCACCGGCTCAATGCGGCGGTAGCCGTTTCCGTGGCCTTGCTGGCCACCTTCATGGCGATCTGCAAGGTCAAGGACGACAACATCGTCCAGGGCATGCAGCAGGCGCAGGCCGACAAGCTGGACGATTGGGGCTACTACCAGGCGCGCAATATCCGCCAGGAAGTGCTCGAGACCAGCGTCGTGCAGTTGCAGACGCAGCGCGTGCTGGCCACGCCCGCGCAGCAGCCCGCGCTCGATGCCCTGATCACCAAGCAGCAAGCTGCGGCGGCCGAGCAGGAGCGCAAGAAGAACGAGCTCAAGGCCCAGGCCGAAGGCGCGCAGAAGCAGTACGACGCGCTGAATTTCCACGACGACCAGTTCGACCTGTCCGACGCGCTGCTCGCGATCGCGATCGCCATGTTGGCCGTGACCGCACTGACCGGCCTGTGGTGGATGTACTGGCTCGCGCTCGTGCCCTCGGTGTTCGGCGTGATCATGGGCCTGGCGGGGCTGATCGGCTCCAGCGCCATCCACCCGGATGCGCTGATCAAGCTCTTGTCTTGATCCGATGTCTTGATCCGATCGGGGAGCTCGCCATGACCGTGCTGCAAGAGCGCATTGATGCGCGCGGCGTTGCGTATCTCCTCATGCATCGGCCCGAGGTCTTCAACGCTTTTGACGAGACGCTGATCGCCGCGCTGACCGAAGCCTTCACGCGGCTGGGCAGCGACCCGGCCGTGCGCGTGATCGTGCTGGCCGGCGCAGGCAAGGCTTTTTCGGCCGGTGCCGATGTGCAGTGGATGCGCCGCGCGGCCGAGAGCTCGCTCGCATGGAACGAGGCCGATGCCGGCCGCTTCGCCGCCATGATGGCCGCGATCCACGATTGCCCGAAGCCGACGCTGGCGCGCGTGCATGGCGTGGCGCTGGGCGGCGGCGTGGGCCTGATCTGCGCCTGCGATATCGCGATTGCCGCGCCGAAGGCGCAGGTCGCGGTCAGCGAGGCGCGGCTCGGCTTGATTCCGTCCGTGATCGCGCCGTATCTGGTCAATGCGGTGGGGCTGCGGCAGGCGCGCCGGCTCGGGCTGACCGCCAGCCGCATTGGGGCGGAAGAAGCCTTGAGGATCGGCCTGCTGCATGAAGTGGCCGAGGATCTCGATGCCTGCGAAGAACGCTGGATCGGCGAACTGCTGGCTTGCGGGCCGCAAGCGCAGAGTCGGCTCAAGCAATTGTTTTCACAACTCGAAGTCGGGCCCATAACGCCCGAATTACGCGCACTCACGGCGAACACGATCGCCGGCGTCCGTCTGGGCGACGAGGCGCGCGAAGGCTTATCGGCCTTTCTCGAAAAACGTTCTCCTGGATGGATGTGATGGTGATGAATGAAGCAGTTTGACGTCAAGCCCGATGCCTTGATCGGTGTTGTGGGCGCCGGCATCATGGGCGCGGGCATTGCGCAGGTCGCGGCGCAGGCCGGGCACGCGGTGCGCCTGCTCGATGCGCGTGAGGGCGCGGCCGCCGCGGCGATCGCGCAGACCTCCAAGTCGCTGGCCGGCCTGGTCGCCAAAGGCCGCATGGAGACGGCCGAGGCCACGGCGCTGATCTCGCGCATCACGCCGGTCACGACGGTGGCCGATCTCGCCGGCTGTGCGCTCGTGATCGAGGTGATCGTCGAGAAACTCGAACCCAAGCAGGCCTTGCTGCGCGAGCTCGACGGCCTGCTCGGCGAAGGCGCGTTGATCGCCACCAACACCTCGTCGATCAGTGTCACCGCGCTGGCCAACGGCATGACGAACCCGCAGCGGCTCGTCGGCATGCATTTCTTCAACCCCGTGCCGCTGATGAAGCTGGTGGAAGTGGTCTCGGGCGCCGAGACCGATCCGGCCGCGGCGCAGGCGGTTGAGGCGCTCGCGAAGCGCTGGGGCAAGACGCCCGTGCATGCGCAGTCCACGCCGGGCTTCATCGTCAACCGCATCGCGCGGCCGTACTACGCCGAGACGCTGGCGCTGCTGCTGGAACGTGCCGCCGAACCGGCAACGCTCGACCGTGCGCTGCGCGGCGTGGGCTTCCGCATGGGCCCTTGCGAGCTGATGGACCTGATCGGCCACGACACCAATTTTCTCGTCACGCAATCGGTCTTCGAGGCGAATTTCGCAGACAAGCGCTACATGCCTTCGCTGGTGCAACGCGCGCTCGTCGACGGCGGGCGGCTGGGCCGCAAGGTCGGACGCGGCTTTTATGTCGGCACGCCGGCGGCGCCTGAGCCCGTGCCGCCTTTCGCGGGCGAACTGCCGTCCTTGAGCTTGATGGGCCGCGGCCCGCTGGTCGAGCGCCTGGGCCACTGGCTCGTGCAGCGCGGGCTCAAATTCACGCGCGCCGAACCGGCCGTCTGGGTCGGGCTCAAGATTGCTAACGTCCAGATTCATCTGACCGACGGCCGCTGCGCCGCCCAGCTCTCGGCCGAGCGCAGCCATGCCGACCTGGCGGTGATGGACTGGCCTCTGAACCCCGATCGCGCCGATGGCCTGGCCCTCGCGGCCGCGCCGCGCATGAGCGAGGCCGCGCGCGCGCAGGTCTCCGATCTCTGGCATGCGCTGGGCTGGGAGCCGCTGTGGCTGCGCGATGCGCCGGGGCTGGCGGTCGCTCGCACGATCGCGATGCTGGTCAACGAAGGCAGCGATGCGGTCTGGCAAGGCGTCTGCGACGAGGCCGCCGCCGACACGGCGATGAAGCTCGGTGTCAACTATCCGGCCGGGCCTTTCGAGTGGCTCGCGGCCGTCGGCCCGGCGCCCATCGTGGCGCTGCTCGATGAGCTGTTCGAGGCCTATCGCAGCGAGCGCTATCGCGTCAGCCCGGGCTTGCGCCAACGCCTCTGGGCCTGAACGGAGCCCGCGAAAAGCGGGCGTAGGATGGCGCGTCTTCATCGGGAGCGCGTGATGCCCAAGTCTCCAGGCAACGACCCTGTTCTGGCGCGGATTTCCCTGGTCATCCCCGGCCGCACGATTGCCCTGGGCCGTGCGCCGGAGGAAGGCGTGGCCGTGTGCCGGCTCGACACCGAGGCGATGCGCTGGACCTACGTGTTGCGAGCGCGTGAGCGCTGGCTCGGTTCGAGCGACGCCACCGCCAGCCGCGAGGAACAGGCCATGCGCACGCTCAAGGGTTTCGGCCTCCAGGACGCCGATCTGGAAGCGCTGGCCCGCGTGCCGCGCATCGTGGTGCGCATGCCTTACACGAAGGAAAGCGAGGGCTGGCAGGGCCGCGTCTTCCCGTGGGAATACCTGCTGGCCAAGGCCACGCGGCGTTACCGCAATATCGATAACCATCATTTCACCGTGATGCGCGAACTGGTGCCCAAGGCGCCGGTCAACTGGAGCGAATCCCAGCAGCGCACCTTGCTCTATGTGCAGAGCGCGCCGGGCGGCTTGCGCCAGAACTGGGATTTCAGCGCCGAGACGAAGCGGCTCAAGCGCGCGCTCGGCGGCATCAAGCTGATCGAGCTGAAGGACCCGACCTGTCAGCAGCTGCATGACGTGGTCAGGCACCGCAAGCCCGACCTGATCCACCTGAGCGGCTTCGACAATCTGGCCGGCCTGAAGGCGCTGCGCGACCTGGTGCCCGCGCACGAGATGGTCGAGGCCGAGATCGGGCCGATGCAGCTCGACGATGTGCTCAGCAAGGAACAGGCGATTCCCGACGGCATGCTGTTGACCGGCGAGATCGGCGGCGTGGCGGTGATCGGTGCGCAGCGCCTGGCCGAGGCGCTCAATGCCGGCGGCGAGCATTGCGCCTACTTCGTCGGCGTGAGCCTCAACAACTCGGCCGCGCGCACCGCGGCGCTGATCGTGGCCGAGCGCGCGGCCTTGTCGGCGGTCGGCTTCCAGGACGCGATCGAGAACCAGCTCGTGGACTTCTTCTTCGAGCTCGTCTACAGCCAGCTCGATCAGAAGATCTGGAACCTGCCGCATGCCTTCGAGAGCGCCTGGCTGCGCGCGCGCAAGGAACCCAACGCGACGCGCGCCACCGGCGTGACGCTGTGGATGGGCGAGCCGCTCAACGAAGATGCACTGACGCGCGGTGAACCTGTCGCCGCTGAATTGCGCGATGCCGACACGGCGCCGCGCCTGCTGGCCGTGCCCGAGGTCGAACTCAACTACGCGGTGCTGCACAACAACGGCCGCCTGTTCCGCCAGATCGTGGTGGAGCGCGGCAGCGCCAAGCCCGACGACTGGCTCAGCGTGGATGTGGAGTTGCAGCTCGGCCCCGAGCAGGCACGCTTTCGCAAGCGTTTCGTGGCGAGCGAGACGCGCTTTGACCTCAGCGCCGAGGTGCATGTGCCGCTCACGGCCTCGCTGATGCGCTCCTTGCAGGAGGCGGTCAACAGCACGCTGATGGTCCAGCTCAGCCACAACGACAAGGTGCTGACGCGCGACAGCCATCGCCTGCGCCTGCTGCCCGTGGACCAATGGCGCGACAACGAGAAGGACGGCCAGTGGCTGCCTTCGTTCGTGCTGCCGCGCGACCCGGCCGTGGTCCGCGCCGTGGAGCTCGCGCAGCGCTACGTGCGCGTGCTGCGCGACAACCCTGCTGCTGGTTTTGAGGGTTATCAGGCCGCGCCGAGCACCGAGGAAGAGCAACTGCGCGAGGTCGACCTGCAAGTGCAGGCGATCTGGGCGGCGCTGCTGCATGAATGGCAGCTCGGCTACATCAACCCGCCGCCTTCCTACAGCAGCAAGCTCGATTCGCAGCGGCTGCGCACGCCGTCGACGATCATCGGAGCGCGGGCCGGCACCTGCATCGACCTGGCCTTGCTGTTCGCGGCGTGCCTTGAGCTGATCGATGTGTACCCGGTGATCTTCCTGCTCAACGGCCATGCGCTGCCCGGCTACTGGCGGCACAACAGCTTCCAGGCCGACTATCTGGCGGTCAGCAATGACGGCGCGCATGGCGCGATGGCCGGTGCGGCTGATCGCAACTCCTCCGCCAGCTTGCAGCGTTATGCCTGGCAGGCGATCGGCAACGCGCCGTACCGCGAGGTCAGGCAATTGATCCGCGCGCGGCGCCTGGTGCCGATCGAAACCGTGCGGCTGACCGAGCATTGCGGCTTTGTGGAAGCGGTGGAGGCGGGCATCGATGCGCTGGCCGAGGCCGATGACTTCCACTCGGTGCTCGACATCGTGACCGCGCGGATGAACGGCATCACGCCCCTGCCTGTGGTGGAGGAGAGGTCATGAGCAGCAAGGATCTGTGGGACAAGGTGAGCGCCCGGCTTGAGCTGGATGAGCCGCCCGCGCCGGTCAGCACGCTGCCGATCGGCCAGCGCCGCCGCCGCTCCGCCGCGCTTGATGCCGACGGCCGCGCCAAGGTCGAGCTGGTGCGCGACGAAGATGGCCTGCTGCGCTGGGTCTACTCGCCACCGACCACACCGGGCGGCACGGGCCGCCGTTCCTACCGCTCGATTCGCGTGGCACCTGACGACGTGGTGCAGAGTTTTCGATTCAACGACTTCGGCGCCAATGCCGTGACCGGCAAGCTGATCGATGCCGATGCCTGGCTCACGCCGGAGCAGGGCCTGCAGCGCTGGCAGGGCGGTCAGGGTGGCCAGTTGGTGAAGGACGCTCAGCCGAAGATCGACAAAGGCCGCGTGCTGCTGCTCGTGCACGGCACCTTCAGCAAATCGCAGATGTGGTTTGACGAGCTGAAGGCGAGCGAGGCGGGCAAGCAGTTGCTGGCCGGCTGGGAGCAGAAGTACACGGCGATCCTGGCCTTTGGGCACCCGACGCTGTCGGTGGCGGCCTGGTCCAACGCGCTCGACCTGCACCGCGCCTTGCTGAACGTGAGCGTGCCGATCGACGTGGTCTGCCACAGCCGCGGCGGCCTCGTGGTGGGCTGGTTGATGCGGCTGCGCGCCGTGCCGGTGGAGCGCGTGATCTTCGTGGCCTCGCCGCTGATCGGCACGAGCCTGGCCGCGCCCGACAAGCTGCGCGCCGCGCTCGACATGATCGCCAGCTATGCCGATGCGGTGGCCACCGTCACCCAGCACGCGAGCGGCGTCATGCCGTTCGCCGCGGGCGTCTCGCTGCTCGCCAAGATCTTCGGCAAGGTGCTTCACCTGGGCAGCACCACGCCGATCGTCGATGCGGCCGTGGGCCTGGTGCCGGGGCTGGCCACGCAGCAACTGGTCAAGAACAATATGGATGTGCAGCAGCTGTTCTCGGACCCCTGGCTCTGCACGCCCAAGATGAGCGGCATCGGCGCGTCCTTCCAGCCGGACGAGAGCGCGCAGCCGATCTGGAAGTTCTGGAAACGCTTCAGCCATGTGGGTGATCAGATCAAGTACGGCGCCGCCGACCTGGTGTTCCCCGGCCCCAACGATCTGGTCGTGGATGTGGACTCGATGTTCCGCCTCGGCGAGGGCGGCAATATCGTGTTCGAGGCGCTCGGCGTGGGTCCTGTCACGCACCACACGAACTACTTCCGGGACAAGCGGGTGATTGAGTATTTGGGCGATCAGTTGAGTTGAGCTGAGCTGAAGGCGCCAGCGGGCGATGCGGTCACGCGACTGCCGTCACCGTGGCGCAGGCCGGCGGCAGTGCCTGCCGTCGGACGGCCTCTCCCGAGCGACCACCGAGCCAGCGTTTGGCGTCCGCAGTAACGCGGGCCCACCGGCCCACCGCCGCACCGCCGCACCGCCGCACCGGACGGCACCTTTGCAAACATTCGCAGAGCCGCCGCCCCGCACTCAAGACGGCGGCTTTCGGCGCGACCGCCCGGGGCAACCCGATTGACACCCGGCACCCACCCCGGTACAACTAACAACATACTGATATATCAGAGAAGTAATAGCGATAACGAAACTGATATATCAAAAATAGGGCCTGAGCCCATAGAACGAGAACCGGAGACACTCTTTTGAAAGCAGCATTTCCCGCTGATGCACGTGATGCACGTGATGCACGGCTTCGCGCCTTGGGCACCCGAGCTTGCCTGATCAGCCTCGCCGCAGGCCTGACCCTTGCCGCCTGCGGCGGCGGGGACGGCAGTGACGGCGCTACGAGCCCGACAACGCCAACCCCACCCAGTTCGCCGAGCGCACCGACCACGCCTTCGGTGTGGCCCGCTGCCGCTCTGGCCGATCCCCTCGTGCAGGGCAAGGAGCCTGCGCTGCCCACGACCGTCTGCACCACCCTGAGCGCGACGCTGCGCAAGAACAGCGGCCTGCTCGATGCCTCGGTCGACGCACCGCCGGCCAACTCGCAGCCCGATACAGCGCGCATCCAGGCCGCCATCACCGCGTGCCCGGCCGGGCAGGCCGTGAAGCTCGTCGTCGGCAGCGCGGGCGAGAACGCTTTTCTGTCGGGCCCGCTCACGCTGACCGGCACCGTCACCTTGTGGATCGACAGCGGCGCCACACTGTTCGCATCGCGCAAGCCTTCCGATTTCCAGATCGCCGGCAAGAACAGCTGCGGCGAGGCTTCGGCCAGCGACAACGGCTGCTCGGCCCTGATCACCACCACGCCGAACGGCAACGGCGTGGTTGGCGACGGCGTGATCGACGGCCGCGGCGGCGCGGTGCTGACCTCGGGCGCCTACGCCAACAAGCTGACCTGGTGGGACGTCGGCGCGCTCACCAAGACGATGAGCAACGTCAGCCAGAACAACCCGCGCCTCGTCCAGGTCAACAACGGCACGAACTTCAACCTCTACCGCGTCACCTTGCAGAACGCGCCGAAGTTCCATGTGGTGACGAGCGGCACTGTCGGCTTCACGGCCTGGGGCACCAAGGTGCTTTCGCCCTCGCTCGAATACTCGGTGGCCGGCTATGCCTGCGCGGCCGGCACGATGCCGGTGGTCTCGGGAAGCGCGAATGTGACGACGCCGAGCACCTGCTTCACGCCGGCCACGATCAAGAACACCGACGGCATCGACCCGGGCCAATCGCAGAACGTGCTGATCGCGTTCAACCACATCAGCAACGGCGACGATGGCATCGCGATCAAGGCGCACACGACGGGCCCGACGAGCAATGTGCAGATCCTGCACAACCGCTTCTACTTCACGCATGGCATGTCGATCGGCAGCGAGACGGATGCCGGTGTCAACGGCATCACGATCAAGGATCTCGCCATCGACGGCTTCGACATGGGCGCGACGAGCGGCTTCCGCATCAAGACGGACGACAGCCGCGGCGGCGAGGTGCAGAACATCAGCGTGGACGGCATGTGCACGCGGCGCCTGCAGCAGCCGATCGCGATCGACACCTACTACGGCGATGCCTCGGGCTCGACCGCCAAGCTGTTCCCGAACATCCACAACATCACGATCCGCAACTTCCGCTATCTCGACACCGCGGGCTCGGTCTACAACGGAACGAACGCGGTGCTGCTGCTGCGCGGCTACCAGTCGCAGGGACAGTTCAACTACCTCTACAGCATCACGCTCGACAACGTCGTGTTCGACTCGCTGCCCGGCTGGGGCGCGACCAAGCTCGGCGCGCCCGTGCCGTCGTTTGCCGAACTGACGATGGGCCCCGGCCCGGTGTCGTTCGCCAGCGTGCTGCAGGTGGCCAAGGGCGCGAACGCGGTCAACGTCATCGACGTTCGCACCACCAGCTCCAGCGCCTATGACTGCAGCCAGGCCTTCGTCGACTTCCCCGCTGCCAATGCGCCGATGTCGATCCACTGAACACCCAAGACCTCGAACACAAGATCAATGCAGGAGACAAGCATGAGGAATTTCATCAGGAACGCGATAGCCATCGCGATATTGCCGAGCCTGTTGTACGGCTGCGGCGGCGGCGATGACGGCAGCTCCAGTGGCACGCAAGTCGCCCTGGCGTCCAAGATCATCGTCTCGGAGACGGTGGACAACGGCGCCGTGCTGGTGGGCGACCGCGTCACCTGGACCGTCACCGCCACCAACAGCGGCAATGGCGCGACTGCGGGCACGACCACGCTGCTGGCCAATCTGCCCACGAACGTCAACGCGATCTCGGTGGTGGCGAGTGGTGCGTCGTGCGGCCCCGCCGTCAGCACGCTGACCTGCACCATCGCGGCCGGCGCCACGCCGGGCAGCTCGGCCACGGTCGTCGTCTCGGCCACGACCTTGGCGGTCGGCACGCTCGCCAGCTCGGTCGAAGCTTCCGGCGCCGGCGTGCATGGCTGCTCGTCGACGGCCGATTGCAGCACGACGACCGCGGTCAGTGCTCGGCCGATTCCGCCGAACGTGACGGTTAGCGCAAGCGTCGACACGGCCACGACTTCCACCGGCAGCACGGTCCACTGGACCCTCACCGCCGTCAACACCGGCGGCCCGACCACGGCGCCGATCACGCTGACGGACACGCTGCCCGCGAGCGGCATCGGCGCCGTCACGGTGACGCCGACTGGTGCGACCTGCAACGCCGTCTCGGGCAACACCTTGAGCTGCACGATCCCGACCGGGCTGGCCGCGACCAACGGCACCGCGACGATCGTCATCGCTGCGCCGGCCAACGCGGTGGGCAACCTTGTCAACACGGTGGCGCCGGGCACGGGCGCTTCCTGTGCATCAACCGCGACCTGCACGACGAGCACAGCCGTGGCCGCGGCCGCGATTCCTGACGTCAGGGTCACCAGCAGCGTCAACAAGACCTCGGCCTTTGTCGGCGACACCATCAGCTGGACGCTGACCGCGACCAACAGCGGCACGGGCCCGTCCACCGGCGCGATCACGCTGACCGACACGCTGCCTTCGAGCGGCCTCGGCAGTTTGACGGTGACACCGACGGGCGCCACTTGCGGCGCGCTGACGGGCAGCACGGTGACCTGCGCAATCCCGGCCGGCCTGGCGGCGGGCGGCGGCACGGCCTCGGTCGTGTTGTCGGCGCCGGCCAGTGCAGCGGGCAGCCTCGTCAACACGGTGGCACCGGGCACCGGCGCGAGCTGCACGCTGGCGGCCAACTGCACGACGACCACCTCGGTCTCGGCCGGTGCTGTGCAGATCGCCGGCTCCTGCGGAGTGATGATGGATGCGGCCACGCTGAACAGCACGTTCGGCGGCCCCTCGGGCACGCTTGTGCCGCTGACCGGCCTGGGCACGACCTCGTCCGGCGGCCCCAACACCGGCACCTATCTGGCGGGCCTCTCAGCCAGCGGCGACCCGGCCGCCTTTGAAAGCTGGCCCGGCACGACGAATGGCCCGGCGATGGGCACGATGGTCACCGCCACCGGCCAGCAGTTCATCTGCGCCAGCGAGAACGGCAGCCTCACCACCGGCGCGAGCTCGACCGTCAAGTACACCTCCGACCTGGCCAACGCCACGACCGGTTCGCCCATCAGCCTGGTGGGCAATATCCAGATCTCCAAGCAGGTCGGTGCTGCGGGCTTCGTGATGTTCAATCTGCGCAGCCTGAGCCAGTTCAGCTTCGAGTTCTTCCGCAGCGGATCGAACGGCTACGCACTCGACTACTCGACGGATGGCACCACTTGGCACAACATCGTCACGACCTCCGGCACGCGCTCGGCCTGCGCGGGCTCGGTCTGCGATGAGGTGAATCTGCTGACGACCTCGCCGACCGGCGCCACCTCGTTCACGCCGACCTCGCCGATCACGCAGCCGCTGCTGCTGCGCCTGTCGAACGTCAACACGAGCGGCACGATGTACATCCAGAAGCTGATGATCAAGCCCTGATCGGAACTGCGACTCAAAGCGAAACGGCCACCGCGAGGTGGCCGTTTTTCCTTGTCGCGAAATCGCAAGCGCACTAAGCGTGTTTAGAGCAGCACCTTCAAGTGCGCCTGCGTCTGCAGCAGCGGAGGCAGGCACTGGTCGATCATCTCTTCCACGCCCATGCGGGCCGCGGGCACGCAAAGATTCAGCGCGGCCACCACGTCACCGCGATGGTTCAGCAAGGGCACGGCGACGGTACGCAGGCCCTGCATGAACTCCTGGTCGGTGAAGGCATAGCCCTGTGCACGGGCGCGCGCGATCTCCATGCGCAGCCGGTCCGGTTGCGTGACGGTGTTCGGCGTATGGGCCACGAGAGGGTGCTCAGCCAGCCACGTGTTGATCTGCTCGGGCGGCAAGGCGGCCAGCAACACGCGGCCGATGCTGGTGCAATAGGCCGGCACGCGTTTGCCCGGCTGCAGGCTCGGGATCGGCATGCGGCCCGCGCTGGCGGCACCCACCACCACCACATCAAAGCCGTCGAGCACGCAGGCCGCGCTGGCTTCCTTGAGCATCAACGCAAGCTTGTTCAGCTCGGGTTCGACGATGCGAGGCAGTCGTGCGGAGTGCAGATAGCTCTGGCCGAGCGAGAGCACCTTGGGCGTCAGCGCGAACATCTTGCGGTCTTGCGACACAAAGCCCAGATGCATCAGCGTGAGCAGATAGCGGCGCGCGGCGGCACGGGTCAGGCCCGTGCGTTCGGCCACTTGCGAAATGGTCAGCCGCGGACGCTCCTGGTCGAAGGCCTCGATCACCGCGAGGCCCTTTTCAAGGCCGGCCACCAGATCTCGTTTGAGGGGCACTTGTGCGCCGGTAGCGGCTTCCAACGCGTCTTCTTCTAATTCGCTGACTGCAGTCATTGAGAGCTTGTTGCGAGAGGCGCCCAACGACTTGCGGGCGTACATGCGGAAGGCGTCCAAGCCGGTGCGGGACGTGCAAAGGCGAAACTATAGAAGCCATCGCTTGCCTCACGCCATTGCGTTTGGGGCGGCGGGTATGCCTATCGCACATGGCTTCAATATCACCATCCGCTATCCGTGCCTAACGTCACAGTTAAGCGGCATTTTCGGCGCGATCGCAGGTGCGCGTGCGTGAGCTTTTACATAGCCCTCTCGATCACCAGGGCAACGCCCTGTCCTACACCAATGCACATCGTGCAAAGCGCGTAGCGGCCGCCGATCTGCTCGAGCTGATGCAGCGCCGTGGTGATCAGCCGCGCGCCGCTGGCACCGAGCGGATGGCCCAGTGCAATCGCGCCGCCCCAGCGGTTGACGCGTTCATCATCGTCGGCGAGGCCGAGTTGGCGCAGCACCGCAAGCCCCTGGGCGGCGAACGCTTCGTTCAACTCGATCACATCCATCTGTGCGAGCTGCAATCCAAGTTGCGCCAACACGCGCTGGCTCGCGGGCGCCGGGCCGATGCCCATGATGCGCGGCGCCACGCCAGCCGTGGCCATGCCAAGCACGCGAGCGCGCGGCTTGAGGCCATGACGCGCGGCCGCAGCCTCGTTTGCCAGCAACAAAGCGCAGGCGCCATCGTTGACACCTGAAGCATTGCCGGCGGTTACCGTGCCGTCGGGCCGCACCACGCCCTTGAGCCTGGCGAGCGCTTCGAGGCTGGTCTCGCGCGGATGCTCATCAAGCTTGATGAGGAGTCCTTCCCCCTTCTGGCCCTTTTTTGGGGCGATCAAGACCGGCGTGATCTCGGCATCGAGATAACCGGCAGCCTGCGCCGCAAGTGCCTTGCGCTGGCTGGCCAGGGCCATGCGGTCCTGCGCTTCGCGCTCGATGCCGAAGTCGGTCGCCACGTTTTCGGCGGTCTCGGGCATCGAGTCCACGCCGTATTGCGCCTTCATCAGCGGGTTGATGAAACGCCAGCCGATCGTGGTGTCATGGATCGCGTGGCTTCTTGAGTAGGCGCTCTCGGCCTTGGGCATCACGAAGGGTGCGCGGCTCATGCTCTCCACGCCGCCAGCCAGCATCAGCTGGGCTTCTCCGCTCTTGATGGCTCGCGCGGCGGTGCCCACGGCGTCCATGCCCGAGCCGCACAAACGGTTGACCGTGGAGCCCGGAACGCTCTGCGGCAAGCCGGCCAGCAAAGCCGACATGCGCGCGACGTTGCGGTTATCTTCGCCGGCCTGGTTGGCGCAGCCGTAGATCACATCGTCCACCGCCGACCAGTCGACCTGCGGGTTGCGCGCCATCAGCGCCTTGAGGGGCACCGCGCCGAGATCATCTGCACGAACCGAGGCCAGGGCCCCCCCGTATCGGCCGAAGGGAGTGCGGATTGCGTCACAGATCAGGGCAGCGCCGGCGGGGTTTGTCATTTGCGGGTCATCGCGTATCTTTGGAGGCAAGCATCATCGCAAAAGTCGCGCATCCGCCAGCTTCCCTGTGGAAACCCGTACTGGGTCAATATTTCATTAAGTAGTCCAATTTGCCCCTGCAACAAGTGTTGTGTTTGTGATGCTTATCAAGACGAAGTTGTGAGAATTTGCACTCGATTCGCTAGCAACAGTGCACCGAGCCCCCCAAGAGGCCTCAGAGTGGCAACCTCGAACAAACAAACGCATCCGAGATGCCGGAGGGGGCCTCCCCAGAGGAGGTAGAGACATCCATGAAGGACAGAACCAGCGATCCCGTGATCGACGTGAACCAGCTGAAGGTGGGAATGTTCATCCACCTGGACCTGGGCTGGATGTCGCATCCCTTTCCCTTGTCGAGCTTCAAGCTGAGCTCCGACGACCAATTGCTGGTGCTGCGCCGCCTGGGCCTGACCCAGGTGCGCTGGAGCCCGGGCAAGAGCGATCTGCAGCTTGACGCCGCCGTTTTGCCGGCCACTTCCGACGCCGACAGCGCGACGGCCGAAGCCGCCGAGCCCGAAATGAGCGCCGAGGATCTGGCCCGCGAAGCCCACCGCCGCGCGCTGGCCGAACAGCGTGAAGCGCTGGCGATCTGCGAGCGCCAGTACGGTGAGGCAGGGGCCGCCTTCCACCGCGTGATGGAACTGGTGCCGCGCGAGCCGACCGCCAGCCGCGAACAGTCCGAGGCGCTGACCTCGGCGCTGCTCGACAAGATGCTGGTCGAGGGCGACCTCAACATCCGCCTGCTCAGCGAAGGCGCGGGCGACCGCGTGACCGCGCATGCGCTGAACGTGGCGATCATTTCTCTGCTGCTGAGCCGTGCCTTCGGCATGAACCGCGACGAGATGATGGGCCTGGGCGTCGGCGCGCTGATGCACGACGTGGGCAAGATCGAAGTGCCGCCGCGCCTGCGCCATCGCGATGACAGCTTCACCGCGATCGAGACCCAGACTTATCAAAGCCATGTGGCCAAGGGCGTGGCGATCGCGCAGAGCATGGGCATGTCGCCCGCGCCGCTGCTGGTCATCGCCCAGCACCATGAGAACGCCGATGGCAGCGGCTTCCCGCAGCGCATCAACATGGACAAGATGAGCGCGGGTGCGCGCATCGTGGCCCTGGTCAACCGCTTCGATGGCCTGTGCAACCCTTTGCAGGTTTCGCGCTCGATGACGCCGCACGAGGCGCTCTCGCTGATGTTCGCGCAGGGCCGCAACCGCTTTGATGCGACCATGCTCAATGCCTTCATCCGCATGATGGGCGTGTACCCGCCGGGCTCGATCGTGCAGCTGACCGATGACCGCTACGCGATCGTGGAAGCCGTCAACTCGACCCGCCCGCTCAAGCCGAAGGTGCTGGTGCACGACCCGCGCGTGCCGCGTGAAGAGGCGCTGGTCGTCAATCTTGAAGAGCAGCCGGACCTGGGCATCCGCCGCAGCCTGAAGGCCGCGCAACTGCCGCGCGCCTCTCTCGACTACCTGAGCCCGCGCACCCGCGTGGCCTACTTCTTTGAATCCACTGGGCCGACGACGGTTGCAGGGGAACTGGCGGCGTGAGCCCTGTGCGTCTGCTCAAACTTCAACCGCGTACCCACAAAGTACCGGCGCTCGGCGCAGAGAGCGCCTTGCTCGCCGCTTTGCAGGACGCGGTCTGGTTGGTGGATGCAGCCACGCAGCACGTCGTTGCGATCAACGCGGCGGCCGAATCGCTGCTCGGCATGCCGGCTGGCACGCTCGTTGGCGAGTCGATTGAGTCCCTGGTCAGCACGCCGGAAGATGCCATGTTCTGGGCCGAGGCCTCGAGCCTGACCGACAAGCACGGCGTCGAGCTCAAGTCCGACACGGTGATGCGCCACTCGGACGGCCGCATGCTGTGGGTGACGCGCCGCATCAGCTTTGTACCCTCCGCTGAACATCAAGGTTACTGGGTCATCGCCATGCGCGACCAGACCCGCCAGCGCCAGCAGGAGGAAGAGCGCGAGGCGCTGGTCTCCGAGCTGCGCGCCACGCTCGAATCGACCGCCGACGCGATCCTCGTGACCGACCTCGCCGGCCGCATGCGCAGCTTCAACAAGCGCTTTGCCTCGCTGTGGGAGCTGCCCGAAGACCTGCTGATCGAACGCAACGACGAGGCCGTGCAGGTCTGGATGCGCCGCAGCGTGAGCGATGGCGCCGAGTACGCCACGCGCCTGTCCGCGATCCAGGAAGCGCCGATGCTGCAAAGCAGCGACGTGATCACGCTGCTCAACGGCCGCGTGATCGAGCGCGTCTCACTGCCCCAGTTCAGCCGGGGCCGCCCGGTCGGTCGCGTGTTCTCCTTCCGCGATTTGAGCGAGAAACTGGCCGCGAGCCAGCGCATCGAAGAGCTCTCGCATTCCGACATCCTGACCGGCCTGCCGAATCGCCGCGCGCTGGCGGAACGCATCGACTATGCGCAGGCGATGGCGCGCCGCGACAGCAAGCAGTTCGCGCTGCTCAATGTCGACCTGGACCGCTTCAAGCAGATCAACGACACGCTGGGCCAGAGCTATGGCGACCGCGTGCTCAAGGAAGTCAGCGAACGCCTCAAGCAGACGATGCGCGAGGTTGACACCGTGGCCCGCCTGGGCGGCGACAGCTTCGCGCTGCTGGTCCACGAAGCCGATGCGCGCCTGGCGGAAACCGCTGCGCAGCGCGTGCAGGAGGCGATGTCGCAGCCGTTCAATTTCGATACGCTGAGTTTTACGGTGACGTGTAGCACCGGTATCGCGCTGTTCCCCAGCGACGGCAACAGTGCCGACGAACTGATGGCCAGCGCCGAGCGCGCGATGCACTGGGTCAAGGAAAGCGGCCGTGGGGCCTTCCGTTTCCACCAGCCGCGCAAGGAGGTCGACCTGCTCTCGCGCATGCGCCTCGACCACGCCATGCGGCGTGCGCTGCTGGAGAACCAGTTCCGCCTGCATTACCAACCGCAGATCAACCTCGGCTCCGGCCGGGTGATCGGCTGCGAGGCGCTGATCCGCTGGCGCGATCCGCTGCGCGGCGAGATCTCGCCGGTCGAGTTCATCCCCGTGGCCGAGGAGAGCGGCTTCGTCGTCGCGATCGGCGACTGGGTGCTGCAACAGGCGGTCGAGCAGGCAGCGACCTGGCTGCGCATGGGCCAGCCCATGCAGATCGCGGTCAACGTCTCGGCGCTGCAGTTCCAGCAAAACCATTTCGTTGACAGCGTGGCCCAGGCCCTGCGCGCTTCGGGCCTGCCGCCCGCGCTGCTGGAACTGGAGCTGACCGAATCCGTGCTGCTGCGCGATGCCGACGAGGCCCTCTCGCGCATGCAGGCGCTCGCCGCACTTGGCGTGTGCATGTCGATCGACGATTTCGGCACCGGCTATTCGAGCCTCGGCTACCTGAAGCGCTTTCCCATCCAGCGCCTCAAGATCGACCGCAGCTTCGTCAAGGGCTTGCCTGATGATGTCAGCGACGCCGGCATCGTCAACGCCATCGTCCAGATGGGCCGCGCCCTGCGCCTGCAAGTGATTGCAGAGGGCGTGGAAACCGAAGCGCAACGCGACTTCCTTGAGCGCCTGGGCTGCAACGAATATCAAGGCTGGCTCTACGCGCCGGCGCTGGAAGCTCGCGCCTTTGAGGAGCGCGTCTGGCGCCGCCGCACCCCCGGGTTGCGCTGAATATCCCCATCAGGGCGGCCGGTTCACAATACCGGCATGTTGTACAAATTCAAATCCAAGGCCGGTGGCGACGTCATCATGATGGGCCCTCAGGGCGATCAGATGCTGCAGTTGCTCGGCCGTGCGCCTGCGGCCAAGGGCATCTTCCAGGCTGCCGATCTGGCGCAGGCCATCGAGACGCTGTCGCGCGCCGTGGCCGATGACGAGGCTGCTTTCGGCAAGGCACAGGCCGATGCGAAAGCCGCTGGCGAGGCCGCGCCGCGCCGTGATGGCGTTCAGCTGAAGCAACGTGTCTGGCCGTTGATCGAACTGATGCGCCAAAGTCTGGCCGAGAAGACCGACGTCGTCTGGGGAGTCTGAGTTTGGGCCTGGACAGCAGCACACGCATCTTCGCCATCCGTCATGGCGAAACCGCCTGGAACCGCGACACGCGCATCCAGGGTCAACTCGATATCGGCCTGAATGAACGAGGCCGCGCTCAAGCGCTGGCAGTAGCCGAAGCGCTGCGCGGCGAACCTCTCGCCGCGATCTACAGCAGCGATCTTGAGCGCGCGCGCGACACCGCTCAAGCGATTGCCAACACCACCGGCGCGCCACTGCATCTGGACGTGGCGTTACGTGAACGCGCCTTCGGCCACTTCCAGGGCAAGACCTGGGACGAGATCGCCACGAACTGGCCCGAGGACGCGCAGCGCTGGCGCCAGCGTGACCTGACCTTCGCGCCCGGCGGCGGTGAATCACTGCCGGTGCTCTACGAGCGCTGCGTGAGCGCCGTCGAGCGCCTCGCCGCCGCACATCCGGGCGAGGCGATCTGCGTGGTCGCGCATGGCGGCGTGATGGACTGCCTCTACCGCGCGGGCATGCGCCTCACGCTGCAAGCGCCGCGCACCTGGCTGCTTGGCAATGCCACGATCAACCGCTTGCTGTATTCGCCCGAAGGTCTGCTCGTCACCGGCTGGAACGACGACCTGCACCTTGCCCACCTGAGCCTCGACGAAGCCACGCCATGAGCCTGTCCTCTGCCCAAACCATCATCCTCGTCACGCCGGTCTTCTTCGCCCTGATCGGCGTTGAAGCCTTTGTCGGCTGGCGCCGCGGCCGCAACACCTACCGCCTGCCCGACGCGATGAACAGCATCGGCCTGGGCATGCTGAGCCAGCTGGTGGGCGTGCTGACCGGGCTGGTGACCCTGCTGGTCTACAACGCGGTCTACGAGCATGTCGCGCCCTGGCATCTGTCCACATCCTCGCCCTGGGTCTGGATCGGCGCGCTGATTGCCTACGACTTTCTCTACTACTGGCTGCACCGCATGGGCCATGAGATGGCCGTGCTGTGGGCTGCGCATGTGGTCCATCACCAGAGCGAGGAGTACAACCTCAGCACCGCGCTGCGCCAGACCGGCAGCGGCTGGCTGCTCGGCTGGGTCTTCTACCTGCCGATGGCCTTGGCGGGCGTGCCGCCGCTGGTGCTGATCGTCGTGGGCCTGATCGACCTGCTCTATCAATACTGGGTCCACACGCAGCAGATCGGGCGCCTGGGCTGGTTCGACCGCTGGTTCTGCTCGCCCTCCAATCACCGCGTGCATCACGCCGTCAACGAGGTTTATCTAGACAGGAACTACGGCGGCATCCTGATCATCTGGGATCGCATCTTCGGCACCTTCCAGGACGAGCTCGATGACGAACCCTGCGTCTACGGCACGCGCGACGCGCTCTTGAGCTGGAACCCCCTGCGCGCCAACTGGCAGGTCTACTCGCGCCTCGTCGCCAAGACCCGCCGAGCACGCGGCCTTGATCGCCTGCGCGTCTGGTTCCACGCCGCGCACTGGCAGCCGGCCTCGTGGGGGCCGATGCCCGAGGCCAATTACGACCCGAAGGCCAAGCGCCTCTATCGGCCAGAAATCACCCCCACCCAACTGGGCCTGGCCATCGCGCTGTTCCTCGCCATGCTGGGCGCCACCTCGCTGCTGCTGTGGTTCTCCGACCAGATGAGCTTCTGGCAGAACGCGGCCGGGCTGGTGGCGGTGACGGCGGGCTTGTCGCTGGTCGGCTGGCTGTGCGAGCCGCCCGAGGCCAAGCGTGTGTTCCTGGAGCAGGCGACGACGCGTTGAGCCGTATTTGTTGAAATACGGCTCACATTTTGAGCCGTATCTGCGAAAATGCGGCTCATGGCACCCAAGAAGCCGCTTCCCTACCTCTGGCAGCAGCCCGGCTGGCCCGCGCTGACGTTTGACCACGAACGGGTCGGAGCCGCCTTGGCCGAGGCGCGCCGCATGCAGGGGCTTGTCGAGGGCAAGGCGCAAGCCATCGGTCTTGAACATGACGGCCTGATTGCCCGTTCCGTCATGGAGGCCGAGGTCGTTGCCACGGCGGCCATCGAAGGTGAGAAGCTCGATCCAGAAGCCGTGCGTTCATCGGTGATGCGAGGTCTGGGCCTGACCACTTCAGGGCCGCGTGATCGCAGCGTGGACGGCCTCGTTGGCGTGATCAACGATGCGAGCAAGGGCTCTGATCAGCCCCTTGACGACGAGCGCCTGTATCGCTGGCAATCCGCGCTGTTCCCGGGTGGTACGAGTGGCCTGCGCCGAATTGCGGTGGGCCGATACCGTGACCATGAGGATCCCATGCAGATCGTGAGCGGTCCGCCGTTCAAGGAAGTCGTGCACTACGAGGCGCCGCCTTCGCGCAAGGTACCCGCCGAGATGCGGCGGCTGCTTGCCTGGTTCGCAAGGACCCGGCCAACGCCGGAGCGCCCGCCGAAGATCGACGGCCTCGCACGCGCGGCCGTGGCGCATCTGTGGTTCGAGACCATCCATCCTTTCGAGGACGGCAACGGGCGCATCGGCCGCGCGCTCGTGGACATGGCGCTGGCGCAGGACCACGGCAGCAGCATCCGGCTCTACAGCCTGTCACGCCAACTGCTCGAATCGCGCGGGAGCTACTACGACGCATTGAATGCCGCGCAGCGCGGCAACGGCGACGTCACGGACTGGGTGATCTGGTTCGCCCAGCAATATGCCTTGGCCTGCGCACGCTCAAGCCAGTTGATCGACGGTGCTATTGAGAAGGCCAGGTTCTGGGCTGAGCATGCCAACGCCGAAATCAACGAGCGTCAACGCAAGGTCCTGCAGCGCCTGCTCGACGATGGCGACGGCGGCTTCCTGGGCGGGCTGAACGCCGAGAAATACATCAAGCTCACCCACACTTCAAAACCCAGCGCCACGCGTGATCTCGGCGATCTGGTCAAGCAGGGGCTCTTGTGGACGCAGGGCCAGGGCAAGGCGCTGCGCTACTACGTGGCGGTGCCGGGGTGGACGCATGGCGTCGATCGAGCAAGCCGCTGAGGGCTACTCCTCGAACAAGCTCCCCGCCGACTTCGGCGGCGCCACGCCCAGATGGCGATACGCCGCCAGCGTGGCGATGCGCCCGCGCGGCGTGCGTTGCAGAAAGCCTTGCTGGATCAGATAGGGCTCGATCACGTCTTCGATCGTGCCGCTCTCTTCGCCGATCGCGGCCGCCACGTTGTCGAGGCCGACGGGCCCGCCGTCGAAGCGATGCACAACGGCTTCGAGCAGCTTGCGGTCCATCAGATCAAAACCTTGCGGGTCGACATCGAGCATGGCCAGGGCTTTGTCGGCGATGGCCTTGCTGATCCGGCCGTCGGCCTTCACATCCGCATAGTCACGCACGCGGCGTAGCAGGCGGTTGGCGATACGCGGCGTGCCGCGTGAACGGCGGGCGATTTCCAGGGCGCCCTCGGCGTCGATCGGCGCCTTCAGCAGGCTGGCCGAGCGCGTGACGATGCGGCACAGCTCCTCGGCGCTGTAGAACTCCAGCCGCGCCACGATGCCGAAACGATCGCGCAGCGGGTTGGTCAGCATGCCGGCGCGCGTGGTGGCGCCAACCAGCGTGAACGGTTGCAGGTCGAGCTTGATCGAGCGCGCGGCCGGGCCTTCGCCGATCATGATGTCGATCTGGTAGTCCTCGAGCGCCGGGTAGAGGATTTCCTCGACGACGGGCGAAAGGCGGTGGATCTCGTCGATGAAGAGCACATCGTTGCGCTCCAGATTCGTCAGGATCGCGGCGAGGTCCTTGGGCTTCTCGAGCACCGGGCCCGAGGTCTGGCGCAGGTTCACGCCGAGCTCGGCCGCGATGATGTGCGAGAGCGTGGTCTTGCCCAGGCCCGGCGGGCCGAACAGCAGCACATGGTCGAGCGCCTCGTCGCGCTTGCGCGCAGCGCCGATGAAGATCTCAAGCTGTTCGCGCGCCTTGGCCTGGCCGACATATTCGTCGAGCAGCTTGGGGCGCAGCGCGCGCTCCATCGCCTCCTCGTTGGGCGAGGCGGGCGCGGCGCTGACGACACGCTTGGGCGCAGCGCTCTCGAAATCGTCGGTCTGGATGCTCATGGATTGGAAAATCAATTCTGGCGAATAGCCGCTGCGCCCAGTATCTCAGCGACCGGTTCCTGGCTGTTCATCACGTGCATCCATGTTCAAACCTGAATTCTTCTAAACATGGATGAACAGGATCACTACTGTCCGGTTAAAAGTTGAACAAATTCAACTGGTTAGCGATGGGTGTCGCTCCGATTGGGGAGGCATCGAGCTGCAAGGCCGATTGCAGCTGGGTTTTCTCGAAAACAGAGACCGACAAGATCTGTAGACATGTG
>DASYBU010000013.1:0-163213 GCA_036500605.1 Burkholderiaceae bacterium | reverse complement strand
CCGTTTCGCCGAGCTTCATGTCGCGGCATACCTCGCCCACGCTCAAGCCCTGCTCGCGAATCATCTGCACGACCTGCAGCTTGAATTCCGCGCTGAATGTCCTTCGTTCTCTCTTGCTCATGTTTCCCGTCCAGGTGGTTTCCACCTATCGAGGTGTCCGGGGAAATTAGACCAGCACATTGCTTCAAATAGTCAGGATGATTCCCCGCAAGCCAACGCACGACAAGCGCAATGTTCAGTAGAGATTCGACGTGCGCTTTGATGATCGCCAGCTGGAGGTTGGCGTCGCCGTAGCTTTCGCTGAGTAGCTTGGTATCCGCTTGTATCGCCACAAGTTCCCGTTGCAGCCGCAACGTAGTCTCCGTTCCCGCAAGTCGTTGGACTTTCGCGCGCGCATCCTCGGCTAGTTGATCTGGCGGTGTCGAATGAAGCATTGCCTCAGCCAACTTCACCGAGTAGTTCTCAAGCCCGACCATGGTCCGCGCAACGTCAATTTGACGAAACGGACTCAACTTCCGCAACAGGTTGAAAATCGTCTGGCCTGCCGGCGTGTCGGCAAGCAATCGAACCGCTTCGTCGCAGACACCATTGAGCAATCGAAAGCGAGCGCGTATCGACGCCTCCGAAATGTTGAGCGCTGTCGACAAGCGCTGCACTGATGCGCCTCGGTCGTGGGCGCGCACGATCATCCGATGTTCCTGAACTGCCGTTAGGCGACTGACTCGCTTGTTGTACGTATAGGCTTCGTCATCTGTGGAGATCAGGCATAGCGCCTTTGCCACACCGAGTTCCTTGAGCGCCATCAGTCGTAGATGTCCATCAAGAACCTGGAAGATTCCCTCACCTACCGCATCGGGAAAGACCGCCAACGGTTCGACGAGCCCTATTGCCGCCAGCGACGATCTGACTTGTCCATATTTCACGCTGTCGGTGACTGTTGCCGGGAGCGAGCGAGTTGGGCGCAGCTTCTCCAGTGGCAACTCGACACACATCAACTCGAAGCCAAGGTGGATGGGTTTGGCTGATTCGCTCATTCCGCAACTCCCGCTCCTAGAACTAGGTCCATCAGTGGCCGGGGAATCGTGGTCATCCCTTCGCTCTTGAGGAGCGAGCAGAAATCCGGTTCAGACAGCAGGACTTTGAAGATCTGCTGCATGACAAGCAATGTGGATCGCGTGTGCTCGGCACGCCGTTGGACCTGCCTGTGTTCCTCAGCGTTTTGCTGATAGATCGCCGTAAGTTCCTCTGAACTCATCTTGCGAG
Organism: Burkholderiaceae bacterium; assembly: GCA_036500605.1. Taxonomy (GTDB): domain Bacteria; phylum Pseudomonadota; class Gammaproteobacteria; order Burkholderiales; family Burkholderiaceae_C; genus JAFALK01. The sequence continues at coordinate 161,950 of DASYBU010000013.1, read as the reverse complement.
CCCGCCGAGGACGTGCATAGTCGCCGGGATCAGCGCTCAGGCCGCTTCGCATTCGAGTCTCTAGGAGACGTCGCATGAGGCTCACCTTACGCCCCTTGAGTTCTCCTCGGTTGTAGGCCTCCAGCAGTATTTCCTGTGCTTCCGCTTCGCTTGCATGAGCGATCTGTACGGCAATGGACAGAGGAACGTGCCCGACTTCGGCAGCGACAAGCAGGCGTCGCTCTCCTTTGTCTAGGAGGTTGACCACCCCACTCACCCAAGTAGTTGAATAGCCAATTTTCCGGCCTATCTCCGCGTCCGTGTAGCCCTTGCTGCGCAATGCGCCGACTTGCTCAAGCATCTCGCTCCCGCGAGGCATTCGACGCGCGATGTTCTCAGTCAAGCTCATTACGTGACCGGTCTCTTCATCGGTGCTGACGACGAGTGCGGCGATGGAAGCTTGGCCCAGCGCCTTGCAGGACTCCAACCGACCCTGGCCACAAATCAACGCGTATTGAGGAGCACCATCGGCGTCCGGCAGGCGACGCAGAGTAATCGGCCGCTTAAGGCCGATGGAGTCGATGTTGTCAGTGATTTCCTTGTGAGTTTTTGGATTGCGTACTCGTGGGTTAGATACGGAAATGGCCTCGATCGGTACCATCTCGATTCGCGCAGAATCTTTCATTCAAGCAGCCTCCGCAAGTTGGGTCCTGGCACAAAGTGCATAGAACGCGTCGAGCGCTTCTACGCGATAGAAATCCAGTGAGATTCCGTTTCGCTCTCCCCTGGGAAGCTCCGTCCGTGCGAAGTCCAGAGAAGGCAACACATAGAAGTCGTGGGCCAGGCGGTTGGCATGGTCCATACGCGTGACGATGGTCACATCGGGGGTAAGGCTCGTATCAAGACGAATCAACCAACGATACGTGCCCGTAGAGGTTGTCTTGCACCGTGAAACCACGATCGAGACCGTAAATTCCTCGTTGATCAAAATGAGATCGGTATCGGGGCACGTGCGAATCACAGCACCAGCCGCTTCGACACCCTGCTTGAACTGTTCAACAACTTCCGGGTGGTAGCGCCGCAGTGCGCGATTGATCTCCAAATACGCGTAGTCGCGACGAGGCCTGTATCCGATGAGTTCGTACGCTCGCTGAAGACTGCCGAACCGGGTTCTATAGCTGGAGCTGGAAGGCACCCCCTCGGCCTCATCAATCAGAACGCCAGAGACACGACCGTTCGCCTTATGGATCTGGCTCAGCAGCCCGAGCATCTGCTCATCGTCGAGGTGGCGAGCGCGCTGCTCAATGATTGCCTGCGCCTGTCGGAAGAGAGTTTCGGGCACGATGGCCGAGAACGCCGCCTCCTTGCGGATCCAATCCGAAGGCGAATTCTTTGTGTGTTCTATCTTGAGCTTGAACGACGTGCGGTTGTATACGTTATTGCCGATGTACTTCTCGTTGGTGAGAATTTGGTGGACTGTTCCGCGCGTCCATGGGCGGTTCAAATCCGTTTGCATGCCCATGCGATTGAGCTCGGCAGCGATCACTCGTTCGGGCTTGCTGTCCTGCAAGAAGAGTCTATAAATGAGGTGAATGGTCGCGATCTCTTCATCTGGCCCGGGAACGAGCAAAACACGATCTGTCTGAATGCTCTTCTTCTCGCCACGAGAGAGCGACCCCTTGATGTTGTGCTGCTCGTCGACGAGTTGCCTTCGCAGTCCAAAGCCCGGAGCACCTCCCTGACGATATCCACGTTGAACAAGATTTCGATGTCCAGCAAAAACTTTGACCGACAGCTCTCGGCTGTACTCGGCCGCCATGCTTCGCTTGAGACCGATCATCACGGTCGAGGAAAGCGAGCCATCGTTCTTGAACGGCTCTGCGCAGTAGATGACCTTGACGCCACGCCGCTTGCAGCTTTGCTCATAAACGGCGGCCTCGTCAGGATCTGGGAAACGCCCCCAACGACTGACGTCGTAGACGACCACGGCCGAAAAGCCCGGATTGGGCTGCTGTACGTCGGCGAGCAATTGCTGTAGGCCGGCGCGGCCGCGTAAGTTGAGTCCGCTTTTGCCGGCATCCGCATAAGTGCGGATGATGACCATCCCATGCCGGTCGGCATATTCCGCGATGGCCTCTATCTGGTTGTCCGTCGAATATCGCTGGTGTTCGGTGGACATGCGTACATATTGCGCGACGGGAATCCTCTCGGTATGGGCGAGTTCGTCCGAGGCGCCTGCCTTGCGCCCTGATCCGTCTGTCATGTCAAGCCTCCCTAGGCGCGTGACGGTTTTGTTCGTATGGTGGTCGCCGCAAATTACCGTTTCGTGACGGGATACGCCGCCGGTCAGGGCGCAAGTGGCCTAGCGGATCAGGCTAGGGACTCGACCGCCCTCAGCAATACCCGACTTTCGCTCGGCTCCCCGGCTAGATTGCGGCTCCGGTAAGCAGTGCCCGGCATGCATCCATCCGGTGCGGATATCCGCGCGTTGTTTGCGCTCGATCAAGTGCAATCGCCAATCCGCGGCGGATGAGCCGATCTTTGCGACACCGCTCGCTGCGCGGCATTCACTGTTGATCCGAAGGAGTGACTTGCAATGACCTTTCACAAATGGCTCCCTGCGGCCGCTTGCCATGCCGCTGCCTAGCAGCAAGTCATTGAGCTATGTCAAACAGGGTTGCCGGCGCGCCGCCACTCGCACGCGGATCCTTGCGACACTACTTCTCACGTTTCGGCTGGCATAGCAGCCAAGGAGAGACCGCAATGGCAATCTTGAGAAGGCTTACCTTCTTCTTGATCGAAGGCGACCTGCCGTCCGACTCGAAAGAAGCTGCTGAGGTGGCTGCCAGCGAGATATTGATGGCCGTTGGCATTGATCCTGTGATCGCGCAAACCTGCGCCGGTTTTCCGGCAGCGTTCGAGGAGACTGGCGATGAAGCATTTCGAATGAGCCCCGAGCGCTGGGCGATTGTTGAGCTGTGGGAATGCGCGGAGCGCGCTGCTTGCTCCGCGGCCGGCGTCAGCGACAGGATGGGGCGCTTGACGAACTATCCATACACGATCGACTCAGAGCGCCAGCGTTGACAGATCAACAAGACGGGTGATCGCCACCGCCGTATCTAGAGATTGATGGCAAGGACTTCTGCCGCCACGATCGAAACAAATCTGCGCCTTCACGCCGTACGATGCGTGAGCAATGTGCTTCCGACTGGAAGCTACGCACAGCTGCGGTCGCAGTGATCATTTTCGAAAGGCCTGCTCAATGCCCACCCAACTCAGCAGCTCCGGGCCGAACGTCGAGGTGGCTCTTCACGTTGGAGAGTTCTCTGAGCAAGAACTCATGCCCGTCGTAGTCTTCAAGGCGACTGAACAAGAAGTCCGCGACCTCGCCGCAAAGGGGCGCGCTGAATTGATCCACCAGACGGCAAGCGTACTTTCTGCACCCAAGGAGGTCTTTGACGGTATCGCTTGGCGCATAGCGGCATCTATCTTGAGATCGGAGCTATCCGATCCGCAGGCAATCGATGCCGATCGCGCACGGAATGCGCTTCCATACCTATGCTTCTTGGCTGAACAGCTTTCGCCAGATTGGGAAGATCGCGAGACGCGAGATGTCTTCTTAAGGCCGGACGGCGACGTCTGCATTCACGCTGTCGCGGACCTGCGCGCCTATGTCAAGACGCTCTCCAGTCCGAGCAACAGCATTGACAGCTTTCCCGAGTGAATCCAGGCTTACCAGTTCCGAATGTTCCTGAATGCCTGGGAGTAACGCGAAAGTGCGGACTTCAATACTCCCTACACGTGCCAGTGGGCTGAGCGCGATCCGTCCATCGAAAAACGACGGCGGGATGTTTGCGCGAATCGACCGGCGATGCTGGAAAGCACATGACACGTCGCGCGCACCCACTGTCGCTTGGGCGCCGAGTCATGTCCCCCGACTTCTGGCTGCCAACGACCAACTACAGTTCAGCCTGGGAGTTCGGAATGAAGGCGAAGACCCATTCCAAATCTGAAAAGGTAGATGTATGGCCAAATCGTTGCAGCAAGTCCTGGAGCAAATTGCCGCACTAGAACGCAGAGCCGAGGCGCTGAGGGAGAAGGAGAAGGTAGGAGTTATCGCACGAATTCGAGATGCCATTGCTCATTACGGAATTACGTCGGACGACCTCTTTGGTCGGAGTACTTCGGCCCGCGAGACCGCCAAGTCGGCAACGAAGGCGACTAGCCGCACGGCGAAGGCAGCAAAGAAGTCTGCGCACAAGGTTGCATTGCCCGCCAAATACGCGGACGGGACAGGACTCACCTGGAGCGGTCATGGCAAGCGTCCCAATTGGTTCAAGGCAGCGCTGACAGTAGGAAAGACCGCCGAAGATCTACTGATCAAAAATTGACCGCGCGGACCGGCGGCAAGTGGACGCCTCGGCCTTTGTACCTGACCTTTGGTCAACCTCTTTTGCTGCCACATCGCATCACCTGAGCCTCATGGCCGCCGCACAGTCCGTGTCGGCTGTGCAGCGGCTGCCGCCATTGGCAGTCGAACCGCCAACTCACGGTACGTGTCGCACAGCGGCCTCTCGGGCACATGTCCCTTCGCCGGCTCGACGACCGATCTTGGCAGGGCTGCAGACGTTCTGGGTTCGCCGGACAGTGAAGCCCTTGAACGACTACTGAGCTCGGTCGTGAGCCTACGGCGCCAAAGCCAGCAGGGACCTGATCGACTGGTGCGCAAGAGATATCCCCGGGGTCGGCCGTGTGCGATTGCGGAATAATGAGAATTCCCAGCGAGTGCATATAAGTCAAGAGAGTCTCGCTGAGCGCAACGGTAGAAGAGGAACTCCGTGCAGCTACGAACAAGCTTCGAGTCAAAAGTGCGCTTTGCATTTGGCGTTGCCATTCTGGTAGTTGCTGGACTGGCGTTCATCGCCTCGGACATTGCCGGCGACATGGCCGAGGCGGCGCGATTGGTTCTGCGAACGCAGACGGTGCTGCGTGGGCTAGCGCATGCGCAAACGGCGACCTTGCAGATCGAGTTGAGCACGCAAAGCTTTCGCATCTCGGGCGATCCGGCCCATCTTGCCGTCCGCGATGCCGCGATCGAAAGCCGCGAGCGTGATCTCCAACAGGTGAAGCAATTGACGGCAGACAACGCCACGCAGCAGGCGCGCTGGATCGAGTTGCACGAGGTGATGGCTCAGCGGCTGGCAATGTCCAGGCAAATCGAGTCTCTGCGCAAATCTCAGGGTCGAGCGGCTGCGGACGAGTTTGTCTCGACGGCCCCACTGCAAGAGACGCGAGTTCGCGCCCACCGGCTGCTTGATGCGATGGAGAATGACGAAATTCAGCGGCTCGAGTTGCGGATCGCGGGCGAGCAGGAGGACAGCAGGCGCGAGCACATTGTCAGTAGCGCGGTCACGATACTTTGCCTGGCCTTGCTGGTGTCCACCTATGTGCTGATACGGCGTCAACTGCGCCGGGCCGAAGCGGATCGCCGGCAACTGGAGGACAGTGAGGCACGGCTGGCCATCACCCTGCGCTGCATCACCGACGGCGTGATGACGACGGATGTTGAAGGGCATATCACCCGCTTGAATCCGGCGGGCGAACGCATCGTCGGCTGGACCTTCGCCGAAGCGATGGGACGGCCTGCCGACGTGATTTTTCGCATGGTCAGTGAGTCCAGCCGCGCGCCGCTGCCAGGGCCGCTACCCGCGGTGCTTGCGACCGGCGAAGCGCAAGAAATCGATGAGAACGTCCTGCTGCTCCGCCGCGATGAGATCGAACGCCCGATCGCTCTGAGCGTTTCTCCGAAGCGCGATTTGAAGGGACACATTCGAGGCACTGTATGGGTGTTCCGGGACGTCACGCTCGAACGGCAGGCGCAACTCACGATCGAGGCCCAGAACATTCTGCTTGCAAAACGCGTGGAAGAGCGGACCGCGCAACTGCATCAAAGCGAGGCGCATTTGCGCAGCGTGACGAGCAATGTGCCGGCACTGATCGCCTACGTTGACGAGTTCCAGCGCTACGTCTATGTCAACCAGCAATACCGCGAGCGCTTCGCGAGCGACCGGGATGACATCCTGGGCTGCTCGGTGCGGGACATCCTCGGCGAAGCTCGTTACGCCATCGCGTCGCCGTTGATCGCCGAGGTGCTGAAGGGCGAACCGCAGACGTACGACTGGCAACCGTTTCCCGGTGTCTGGCAGGTCATCAACTATGTGCCGCAGTGCGATCTCAACGGGCGCGTGGTCGGCTACTACGTGCTTGGCACCGACATCACCGAACGCAAGCGCGCTGAAGAGGACATCCAGCGGCTCAATGGCGAGCTCGAACAACGTGTACACGAACTGGAGCGAGCCAGCCGCGCACTGCGCACCCTGAGTGCAGGCAATCGCACCATGCTGCGAGCGCTCACCGAAACCGACTTGCTCAAGAACATGTGCGAGGCCATCGTGACGACCGGCGGTTACGGTCTCGCCATCGTCTGGTTTCGCATGGACGATGCGTCCAAGTCAATGGCGCCAATGGCCGAATGTGGCTACCCGGGCGGCTTGGCTGCGCTTCGCCTGCTCAGGGTCAGTTGGGGCGAGGGCGAGTTCAGCGGGGGAGCGGCGGCCCGTTCGATACGGAGCGCGGAGATCACTGTCGTGCCCGACATGGCCAGCGACATCGAATACGCGCCTTGGCGGCGACATCTCGTCGGCCAACGTTCCGCCCTCGCTTGTCCCTTGCGAGTGAACGGCGAGATCGTCGGAACGCTGGTCATCTACGACATCGAGCCCGACGTTTTCGATGCCGACGAGGTGACGCTACTCACCGAATCCGCGGACGATCTGGCCTTCGGCATCGCCACGCTGCGCGCGCGCGCCGAGCAGGAACGTGTACGGGAGGCTCTGTATCGCCTCACCCATTACGACGTGCTGACAGGTCTGCCCAACGAATCGCAGTTTGCCGAAGCACTCCGCACCGCCATTGAGCAAGGACAGCGGGAGGGGCGGCCCTTCGCGACTCTGCAAATCAATATCGACCGGCTTCGGGAGGTCAACGACGCACTCGGCTTCAGCCAGGGCGACAAAATGCTGCGCGACTTCGGCGCCCGATTGCGGGCTGCAGCGCCAGGTACAGCCCTGGTGGCGCGGCTGCGGGGCGATGAATTCGCGATCCTGCTTCCCGACGGCGACAAGGAGGCGGCCACCATCTGCGCGCGGCAACTTGCTGAGGTCCTGTCGGAACCCTTCCAGATTGCCGACCTGCCGCTGGATGTGTCGTCCAAGACCGGGATCACTCTCTTTCCTGAGCACGGCACCACGCCCCATGATTTCTTCAGGCGCATGGACATCGCGGTGCAGCAAGCGAGGCAGCGCGGCCTCTCGCAGGCCTTCTTCGACCCTCTGAAACACCAAGACCGACCGGGCCGCTTGAGCATGGCATCGGAACTGCGGCGTGCGATTGCAGGCCAGCAGCTACGGGTCTATTTGCAGCCCAAGGTCGACATGGCGAGTGGCCGCGTGTGCGGCGCGGAGGCGCTGGTGCGGTGGCATCACCCCGACCGCGGGATGATTTCGCCACTGGAGTTCATTGAGCTCGCAGAGCACACCGGGCTGATCAAGCCGCTCACGGAGTGGATGCTGAGGGCCGTATTGCAGCAGAACCGTATTTGGATGAGCGAGGGTTGCGCGCTGCCCATTGCGGTGAATCTCTCGGCGCGAAATCTGCGCGACGCCGATCTGCTCGGCCAGATCGGCAGCTTGCTGGAGGAATTCAGCGCTCCGCCCGGAACGCTGGAGCTGGAGATCACCGAGAGTACGGTGATGGACGATGCCGAGTTCGCGCTGGGGGTGCTGCAAGGCTTGCGCGATAGGGGCATCCCCCTCTACGTGGACGATTTCGGCACCGGCTATTCGTCATTGAGCTACCTGCAGCGCCTGCCGGTGGACTACATCAAGATCGATCAGTCTTTCGTTCGCGATATGTTGAACAACAAGGATTCCGCCACCATCGTTCGCTCAACCATCGACCTTGTGCATGACCTGGGCCGCAAGATCGTTGCCGAAGGCATCGAGACACGTGAGCACTGGGATCAACTTGTCCGCCTGGGCTGCGATATTGCCCAAGGCTACTTCATCGCACGACCGATGCCGGCGACCGAATTCCAAGCCTGGCGCCAGGCTTTCACACCCCCGTTGTCCTGACCAGAGTGGCGCCGCCGAAGATTCGACGAGGCAAGAGCTGGACAGCGGTCTGACCGGAGCTTGGCCAGATCATGTGCTGCCTAAATAGTGCAAGCTCACGCAAGAGGTCGTCGCTGCCGATGGGCATCGACGTGGCCGGCTCGATCCGATCCAAGCGCGTGATCGAGGTGCTGGCACGACTGGTGTGCGTTCATGGAGCACCGCTGTTCATGCGTTCGGACAACGGCCCGGAGTTCGTCAGCCAGGCCATCTTGGAGTGGATCGCAAGCGCGGGCATCGCCACGGTGCTCAACGATCCCGGCAAGCCCTGGCAGAACGGCGCCGACGAAAGCTTCAACGGCAAGTTCCGCGACGAGTGCCTGTCCATCGAGTGGTTCCGCTCGCGCCGCGAGGCCGTGGCCGTCATCGAGGCCTGGCGCCAGCACTACAACGAGGTCCGTCCGCACAGCAGCCTGCAATACTTGACCCCGGCGGAGTTCAAACAGAACCTCCGCCAAGACCTGCAACCCGCCGTCTTCTAGGAATAACTGTCTCGATTAAACCGAGCAGGTCACTACCTACAAGTGGCGGCCGAGTGATTCCTAACCGGGCTCGATTGGACGGCTTGCAGCGGGGCCGTGCCAAGCCTGCTTGTTCAGCCTAGCTCTGGCGCGGCCCCGCCGCAAGCAGCCGCTCAGCTGCAACGTTAAACCGACTATGTTCGCACTGCCACGAGAATGAACCAAAGAACTCTATCCACGTTCCTGCAGTACGGTGTGCCAACTGATCTGGCTGAGAAGGCAATCGACGCGGAACTCACAGCCTCCAAGGCGCGAGCTCTCAGCCAAAAAGACATGGTCTCGAAGTACGGCCTGTCTGCCGGCGAAGCGAAAACTCTAGCCGGTGCTGTCCGGCGCGCTGCAATAGAGGCAGACGTTGTTCAGCTGCTCCTCGAGCGCAGCAACTTCGTTTGCTGCGCTTGCAAAGGGACAAAAGGCCCCGCCTACATCATTCATCACATAGTTGAGTACGAAAAGACGCAAGACAACAGGTACTCAAATCTTGCTGTCTTGTGTCCGACGGATCACGATCTGGCACATCAAGGGGGACTCACGCTACGTCTGACTGATGATCAGATCCAGAAAGCGAAGACTTCTTGGGAGAAGCAGGTAGAGGTCGCAAATGCTCAACGTGCCGCGCAGAAGATCGAGGTCAGCGACGACGCGATTGACTACGTGAACGTGAAGCGCATCGAGGAACTCTGTGTCCGACTATTCAAGAAAGTTCCGCAGACGGGGCTAACCGCTAATCTTAAGGCGGCAGGCATCCTGAGACAAGATGGCTCGTTTGACCAAAAGTACGTTCAGGCCAACCTCTCGGGAGGACGCTACCTCTTCGATTACATCACGCATCAGGAGACAGAGCACTACAAGCAGCTGATGCGGGAAGTCGCAAAGGTCGTCGATTTTATTGACCTGGATGCGACCGCATCAGCGGGTCGGACGCAGCTCAAGGGAGCCGAGGGCAAATATGCGTTCTTCATAGGTGGTGTACATGCGAAAGGGCCCGACTTACCAATAACTGCCTCTACGCCTTCAGTGGTGATGTATTACTCGAGGAAGAAACTCCGAGTTGAGTGGATTCTTGACCCGATTTTCTTGATGTCGATGTCCGCCATCGGTCGAATCGGCGGAACGAATCGGTACATCATTTATTGCTTGGTCCGGACGGTGGATGAGCGGGAAGATGGATCGGTGTTGGTGAAGGCAAGTCCACTTCTAATCGCACAGCCGACAAAGTACGTCGACAAGACCCCCGCGATCGGTTATCAGAAGAAGTACGAGCGGTATGTCGATGCTGGACTGATCAACGAGGACGACTTCGATGATGAGAACGCGAGTGAAGACCAGTCATGAGCGACACTTCTCTTCGCCAGAACTTCAATGGTGAAGCGGTCTAAGGCTACGCTGAACAAGCAGGCGATTTCGACCCCGCATCGCGCCGCTGCCCTGCCGGCTCGAATTGACACCGGATTACCGCGCCAATGCCGTGTTTGCCGCCCGCTTTGGGGCATTGAGCGCCTCGCGCGCCCGCCGCAGACGCACTCATGCCGCCAGGCGCTTGCGCGCCATGTAGATGTCCGAACGCCTCGGTGGGTGTCCGGTTCCAAGGGCATAGCCGACTCCCGAACAGAAGCGCGGCGAACGGCAGCTATCCGAACCCACCGACATTCGGCCGGTAAAACTGGGCGACCGCAGTCAGCCTCTACCGGAAGTCTGCGATCGACCCAGCGTGATAGATGGGCATTGCAGCCGTAGGCACCCAAGCCAAGCCGGGTCAGTTTTGCGTGGAAATTGGGGGCGGCGTCCCGTGGATCTGCCACAGGTCTTCGAACGGCACTGCGCAGAGCGCGTGTCGCCTCATGTCGGCTCGGACGAGTCGGTGGCCTCAAAATCTTGGAGCACGTCTTCTGGCAATGGGTCATCGAAATTATCTGGAACGATAAGCTTCCCCTTGAGAATTCCCACCCGACGCTTTGGCTGATTGCCGACCTTTTCAGTCGGTTGATGTTTCGAATGTGGCACTGACTCGGGTGGCAATGGCTTAGGCATCAAAGTCCTCTGGTCTCAAAGTTCAGCATCTGGCCACGCGATGGCGGACCATTAGAGGCGCACGCCTCCGTGAAACCCGTCAATGAAGGCCGATCGGCCGGACCTCCATGATTCGCGGATGCTCTGCTTCGTGAATGGCGCTTTATCAATGCGAATTCGACACACGTTAGCCAGCACAATCTTCGGCCTGCACTCTGGGATCTGCATATCGCAATGATGCGACGCCGCTGCGCTGCGCGCAAGGCGTGCCGAGGAACTACCGCGAAGCCCCGTCAGACACCACGGCGAGCCCGTTCCAAATCGGGTTGTCAAAGGTCAATGTCCGAGAGAGCTGACATCGCTCGAACTGGCCTTCACGCTGCACAACCGCATCGTCCCTTTTCCGCGAGCTAGCCAACAACCACCGCCGCATGGAGCAGACGACCCTGCTTCGCTGGTCAACCGCCAGATTGATACCGAAACGCCTGGCACCACCGCTGGTCCAATCTAAGAGTCAGTTGACGCGCCGGTGCAATATATGCATATTTGCATACATGCGCCGACTCATCAGTGAATGGACCTCTGAGCAGCTTCGTTGTGAATTGGTCAGGCGCGGAATCAGTCAGTCCAGCTTAGCCGTGTCGCTTGGAGCTAGTCAATCTCAGATCAGCAGAGTCCTCACGGGGCGAACCTCCATGAACTCTCGATTGGCTCGTGACATTTGCATATTTGCATCATCAAAACTGCAACGATCTGCTAGGGCACGTGTCGCCGCAAACGGCGAATTGATGGATGCGCTGGCCATCGCATGGGATGGGACGCCGGCCCATGCCAGAGCGCTGGCCGTGGTCATTCGCGGCCTCGCGCTGCTGTCTCACGGACAACCCGGCGGGGAAAGAGGTGCCTCATGAAGCGACAACTGGTTCCGACGCCTTTTCCGGATGAACTCCTTGAAGGTCTGTTGGGTCGACACAGTGCGATCAACGGCTGCCCCAATGACCGCAGGACGATCACCGCACTGCGCAGCGAAATCGGCATGACCTCTGGAGCCACGACGCTTGAAATCGTGGCCACGGGTCTGGGCATCCGCCCCGCCGACGCGCAGCGGCGCTTGACCACGCTCCCGGCTCTGCGACCTTTCGTGGACGCCCTGCGATATGGGCAAGACAACGCGACAGTCAGGCACAAATCGACAGTAAGCTCGGTGATACAACGTCCAAAGGCAGATGCGCTGGCGTGCCGGCAATGTGTCGAGCAAGATTCGGCTTTCGGGAATCTCAGCTACTGGCGGCGCGCGCATCACCTTCCTGGCGTCGATTGGTGTCACGTGCACGGCAACGCCTTGCTCCGCTTCGATCCCACGGCCTTTGAGCTCCCGCCTTCTGAAGCCATTCGGCGCCTAGGGGGAGATACTTGCCCAGCGCCGGCCGAACACGCTACGGCGAATACATTGGGGCGCTACACGACTCTCTTGGTCAGCTGGCTCGACAAGGGTGAGCCCTATGACAGTACTGCTGTCAATCGAGTCGTCCAGGACGGGTGCCGCCTGCACGGCCTGCGATTCGCCCAGGTGGGCCAGCGGCCCGTTTTGAGTGACATGGCGCGCCAGGTGGTCCCGACGGATTGGCTCGCCCTGTATTGGCCCAAAGTTCTAGCCAAGCAGCCGGGCGCTTACCTGGGTCATCTGGATGGCATTTGCAAGGATAGGCATGTCGCATATCCCGGCGCGACCGGTGCTCTCGCGTTGGCCATGTTGTTCGACGGTGTCGACGACATCCTGTCGCGGCTGGACAAGGCTCAGGCCGCCGTCGCCTCCAAACGCGAGACCGGCGCCGCCTTGATATCGGCAGCGCGCAAAGCGTTCATGGATGGCGCGAGCTTGCGCAATGTTTGCGATGTCCACCAGATCCCGGTGCTCCAGTTTGAAGCTTGGCTGAGAGACGTCGCAAAGCAATGGTCGAACGCAAGCGCGCAAGCCGAGCCGGTTTCAGGCGCTGGTCACGGATGACCGCAAAACCTATTGGCGTTAACTCGGATACCGCCTATTATTTCGGCCGTCTCGCCGCTTGGCAGCGGTCACGGCCGATCGCAGTCGACGGTACTGTCCACGGTGTCCGCCGTATGGAGTCATTCCAATGCTGAGTCGTCCGTCGCATCAGCGACGGGTCTCGAAGGCATAGCACCCCCCGGCGCCATTCGGGCGGGGCCTGGCAGTCAGACGGCCGTACTTGGTACGGAAAAATCCTTGCGAGGAATCATCAACTCGCAGGAGGCTCCATGGGCTACGACTTCATGACGCTTTCTACTTGGACGCTGATAGCCTCAACCAAGCCCCCAGCGTCTCTATCAAGCAGCCGTGACAACGGTCAATGTCGATCCGGTTTCCGTCACCGAGTTGAGACCCCCAGCTTGCGTCGAATCCGATTTGGACGAAGTTGTTGAAGCAGTTGTCAACGTTGTGTTGAGCCTCCGCGCTGCATCGGTCGCAGCGCAACTGGGCCACAAAGCATTGAGGCCTGACATCAAGAAGTCGCATGGCTCACCTCACCTGTTCGCAGTTCACGTCTACCGATTGATCCGGAATCTGCGGCGTCCACCCTAGAGCCGCCCGGACGGATTTCGCTCTGTTCGCGCGACAAGAACCCAGTGAAGCGCGGCGATTGTCAGTGGCCATGCGTCCGGGAATTTGAGGACGCGCTTCAAGCCCGGCGCGACAACGGTCCAGCTTTCGGGGCGAAGTGGTTCCGGCGCCCCGAGCCCACCAAGTTCGGCGGCGGCTGAAATTAGGAGGCGAGCGTAGCGCTCGTCAGCGCGCAGCCTGCGTGTGACTGCATGATTACCGCATCGAGGCGCTTCATCGAGCCGGGCGCACTGGGCACGAAGCCAGGCCCGGTCGTTCCTGTACAGCCACGCGTAGGCCCCCGGCTCGGCCCGACGTGCCGCAGCTATGCCAAGGATCTGCGCTGCATTGCTCACCGCGATCCAGGCCTCGCGTGCATTGTTACGAGCGGCAGCGAAGCGCACCTCATGCCACTGCGATTGCAGTCTAGGCACCGACCTCAAGATCCGGGTCACCGACACTTCGGATATTCCAATACGTGCGGCAACATTCGATTTGCTTTGCCCCGACGCCAAGAATTCCACGGCAGCCCTCCATGTCGGCTCGTCGAGCGACTTCGGGCGTCTGGGCGTTTGCAGCCCTGCTTTCGCAGCCCATGCCGCAACGGTCGAAGGCGTAACGCCCATGCGAAGCGCAATGGCGGTTGCCGACTCCTGGCCAAGAAGGAGCGCCTGTACTGCCTCCGCCGCACGAGCATCCATCGATGTCATCGCGGAAGGGCCCATCTTGCGACTCGCCTTGGCCGTTTGAACTGCCTGCATGGAGGTGCCGTCATAGGCGGTCAGAAATTCCGACAGGCTGTCAAACAGCAGGGATATCCATGCCAAATAGCGCAAGGGATGCGTCAGTGATCGCGCCGACATGATCCGGCTTAGCTGACTCTGCGCAATGCGGCCGTCGGCCTGCATCGCAAACGGCGGCAGTCCCGCCAACGCCGCCGCGTGGCGCGACAGCTCGTGCCGCATCACTCCCCACCGCACTCGTGTCGCTGCGCCCAACCAGCCGCGGTCCTCCAACCCTCTACGAAACGCATTCGCGATGCGCCCTGGGTTCATCACTCGTCCCTGCGTGAGCGCGCATATCGAGCCGCTGAGCTTGGCCATTTTGTGTGCCAAAGCGCTCGTCTCTTTAAAATCCCGGTAGATGGCAAGGTCGGTCCAGGGTAGGAGATAAGCCTGTCCCGGCAACCCCCACTGGAACCGTGCCTTCTGGTCCAGCTTGAGCGTCGAGACCCGCAGTGCGTCCCCGTGAGCGGGACAGATCCAGACCCCAGGCAGCTGATGGCTCCGACGCCAGTACGCGACCTTGAATCGCTGATGATCGTCTGCCATGCAGGCGGGGCAGGCCTTGAGCGGATGTGCCGCGCCGAGACCGCTGGTCAACAACCCCAGCTCGTACTTCAGGCTCCCGATACCTTCGCCCAACATTTTTCGCGTGGCACGCTCCATCATTGGCGCCGGCCGAAATGGAGCATAGAAGGCAAGTACCGTCCGTTCCCGCACGATGTCTTCAGGCATCCCAAGACTCCCGCCTGCGCGCAGTGCGAGCGCCGCAATCCCCGCCGGAAAATCGTGGGCGAGCCCGAGTCGCCGTCGCCCAAATAGCTGCATGCAGGTGGCGGACGCCAGCCCATTGGCCGCCAATAGGTGGTAGCGGCTGCACCAGCTGAACAGCGTCTCGTCCGGCAGCCAAGGGATTCGCTCCCCAATCGTAGGATCGACCGTGTCCATGCTCATTGCGAAGTCTCCGACTCGTCCGACCGTGGCCACTTGCCAGTCTTGGCGCGGTCAGCGAGCAGTTTTTCCCCATTCAGGAGTTCCTCCGCAGTGGGCGGCCGGCGACGCGGAAGCCTGGTCACGGTGGCTGACGCTTTGGGCAGGGACGCCTCTACACCAGCCCCGGCGCGCAAGCCCTTAAGCAGCTGCTTGGCTCCGGCATTCAAGGCACTTTCCATGAGATGAACGGCAGCCGGCGCCGGCACATGCTGCAGCGGCTTCGAGGCTTCTGCCGTAGAGGCGGCCCCATTCCTTGTGACCAGGCCGGGGAACGGAGAGACGAGATCTTTGCGGCGATCTCGAAGCCGACCGTTGAATTGCAACGAGCGCAGTGTCTCCACATCCTCTCGCTGACTGGCGAAAGCGCCGGACTGGTAGGAGGCCCGCACATCGGCCATCGTCACAGCACGCCCCACCTTGAATTGCCAAGCGCTGCGGCATGCCTGCAGAAGCAAGAACCCGAGCAAGCGGTAGATCCCACCGGTCAAGCGGTGCAGTTCCGCGGCATCGCGCGCGCCGTCGATATTCAGAAGATCCGGTGCCAGGTTGACGTATTCCGACACCACTTGTGCCCAATGTGGGTCATCGGCGCCGGGTGGATCAAACGACAGGCACTTGACCAGCAAGCGGTCCTTGTCCTCCTGCTGGCGCAGTAGTAGTTTGTGACCTAAGGAGTAGTTGAAGATATAGGCAACGGCCGGCCCCAGCTCGTTCAGCTCCGTGATCAGGTTCGCAATCAGCGTCGTCGCGCTCTCGCTTCGGGTCATTGACTGCAGTTCGTCAACCAGAAGAAGCTGTGTGCAGCGCGTGTAGAGCCATTCGCGAAGATGCTGCGCAAGTTCGGGCGCCGGAATGTTCTTCCGGCCCGCGACAAATTGAGGGTTCGCCATGGACTGCAGCACGATGCCACTGGACCGTTGCGCCTTGATCGTGATGTGCGCAATGGGCTCCGGGGAGACCTGGACGCTTGGGACGATGCAGTCGCTCGGCTTAGGCCGAATCGCGCGAGCGACGGCTTTCATGGCGGACGATTTGCCCACGCCCGCCAGACCCGTCGCGCTCCATATCTCCTGTTCCGCAGGCACGATGGGTTGCCGGCCATAGATTGCTGCCTGGTAGGCCCCGACGGACGGGATTCGCCGAGCGAGCATCAGCCTAACGCGCTCGACGAACTGCCGAATCACGGCAAGATCCGCATTGCTCGGGAAATAGGTCCCTCGCCATGCAGTGCGCAGTGCTTCGCAAGCAGCCACGGGCGTCGCGTGTTCCAACTGCTGTAGCGGCTCGACGCGCAGGATGACACGGTCTCGAAGACCTTCGTCGGTATCCAAGCCCGTAAACCACGTCTCCCAGGCCAGGCCTTCGTTGTGCCCGCGGCTCATCGAATTTTCCCGTTCGCGCGCAGCAGCGGCGCAATCTGACGAGCCTCCTCCACAGAAGCGGCGTTGCCCCGCTTGGCCCGGCCAGCACGCAGTTCCGAGCGGTCGTACTCGTGGCCGGTCTCCGCTTTAAAACGCTCAGCGACCTCCGCTTTAGCAGCCTCGCGATGAATGCGAAACGCCGCTTGCTCCCGAGATCGAAGTTCCGCGAGCTGCTCCAACTCGGCCACGGACAGGAAGCTCTCGCCTTCGGCGGATCGAATGCCGAATGAGGCATCGACGGTCAGCATCCCGTCGGGCGTGTCGATAAAAATGTGACGCACGCACATGGGCAGCAAATATCCCTGCACCTGGGTCACACACCGCTCCAGCAGCTTGCTGTCGCGCAATGCCTTGGACCAGAACCTGAAACCCATAAAGTAGACGGCGCCGTCGGACACTGTCAAATCGACCGGCACCAGGTATCCGCGAATAGCTTGGTCACGCGGGGGCTGGTAGGCAAAGGTCCGTCCGAGGCCGACCAGGTGGCGCCAAAGACCGTTTGGTGTTGAAAGCACCTGCCTGCGGATGGCCTCAGGCCCAAGTCGCGGGAGAACGTTCGTCGACTCGTTGGATTCGATCACCCGGTAGATCTCACGCTGGACGAGCTGGACGACCGATTGCCGCGTGATCCGGTACTGCGGCGCCCCTTCCTGTTTGACGCTCTTCGGATGCCGGGTCTCGACGTTTGCCTTCGACTGCCCGGAATACGAGGGCGCGATTTCCTTGATGACCGGCTGCAACGCCGGGTCAGTGGCGTCGGCGCCGCGGGTTGCGCCTGGGCCGCGATCAACAACCTCGTGCAGGGGCAATCCCGCACTCGGCCATTGATCCTCGGTGATGGCGATGCCGAAGAGGCTGCAGAACCAGACCTTGTCCACCGCCATACAGAACTTGGCCATGCGGTAGGCCTCAGCCTTCTCCCCTTTGAACGAAAAGCCGATACCGACGATCACGGCCGAGCCCACACAGATGATCCTGACGACCGAGATCTTCGGCAGATGGCTGCCTTCCAAGTAGCCCGCCGCCACCTCGTCTACAAAATAGCCATCCTCCTGGAGAGTTTCCATCGCGTTGGCGGTCGCGTCGGTGTACTTCCCCTGCGATATCGCGATCTTTGATCGGACGCGCGCGCTACCGAACTTCAGCAATTGGCGAGTCCGCAGGTCATAGGCCAGTCCTACCCGGTAGGCGAATTGGCCGTAGGTCGGAAACGGCTTGCCCTCCGGATGAACCAAGGACATGCGCTGCCGAGAATCTCTTGTCGGCACGCATCCGAAGACCCGCACGGCGGTCTTGCGATGGATGGCGCGCAAGCTCTGGCCGGGCGCCGCGTAGGTGCGAAAGCCCTCAAGGCACATAGCTTGGATCGCCTCAGGGCAGGAGCTGTGTCCATGCCAGGCGCCCAGCAGCGACGGTCGACCGAACTTCTTATCTTTCGCCGCTCGATCCCATTTGCCGAGGTTGGCAATTGGGTAGTGGAGTGCCAGTCTCTCGCGGCCAAAAGCCAGATAGACAAAGAAGGCCTGGCGGAACCGTGCTTCGTTCTGTGGAGGCACGCAAGACCTGGCTATTCGATTGAGCGCGGTCTGTGGCGCTTCCGCGCTGAGGATATCTGCCGATCGCTGCACGGCTGGCCAGAGGTGAGCAAGCATCACGTCGATCCGGTGCGCGTGCGGCTTTTGACGCCGATGGTCCTGCCGGTCGTGCATTAGCAAGTCCGTGATCGTCAAATCGCCGAACCAATGCGGAAGTTCGCGCGGTTCCGGCACGGGTCGGATCAGAGCGCTGCGGAGGGCCTCCTCGAAACGGTCGCGCCTGAGGTAGGCCAGTTCCGCTCGTGGAAGGCGCTGGGCTGCAGGGGCGGACCGTGCCCCGAGACCAGGCGCCGGTGCACCGAATGTGACGAACAGGGCGCGATTGCGAACCGCATCGTTGAACAGGAGGTGATAAACGACGTCTGCCTTCAGCCCTTCAAATCCTCGAGGAGCAACGAGCTGCGTTCCAAGATTCAAGTTCATCGCACCTCCCGGTTGAACAGGTGGGCATATCGCTGTATCGGATCGTTGCGCTCGGGCACCAAGGACTGATCCATCAAGATCGATGCGTCGATCATTTCGACACGCACGCGCCGTTCCCACAGGATCTGGTAGAGCGACTGGCGGACGTCTTGGTATTGCCAGCCGTGGCGATGAACTACGGCCAGCACGACCGCCTGTGGCGCCTCGCCGGTACGCAAGCTGGCCCGAATCCTGTCCTCAAGTTCGCGCTCGACATGCTCAGCGCCCGAACCGCGACGGCGCTGATGAAGCAAGAGATTCCGCAGATTGCATTCCAAACGATCCGGAATGGTCGATTCGATGACCCTGACAGTTCTGATGCCAGCATCAAAATAGAGCTGCTCTTCAATGGCATGCCGGGCACGGGCATCCTGAGCATCACCAGATGGATTTCGGACTCTGCGGCGCAGATGCACAGAGCGGGAGAAGTCCTCTTCCGTGTCCTTGACTGTCCAGTTGACGCAATAGGGACCGAGGTCGTCGGCCAAGAAGAGGAGCATGTCTCCAGTAAAGGGAATGGGCACCAGCTGCTCGCCGTCGGTCTCCGTATCTCGTTGCCGTAGCCAACTGTGGGCGCGCAAAAGATCCAAGCTCTCGGCCACCTGAATCGTTCCACGCATCTCCGGAAAATCCAGGCCTACCGCCCTCGGATGCCCTGCCAGTGGATGCGGTCGACGTCCGAGTGGCAGCATGCGTTGCTCCTGGAGCTCAAAGAGCTGCGGGCAGAACAAGGCGAGCAGCACAGCTTTCTGCTCAGGACTGGACAGCGCATGGACGTAGCGCTGCAGTTTCTCGGACCACATCTCCGCGGCGCAGGAAATAGCCGGAGCCTCTTCCCGCGTGGCCTTGATGCTGGGTTGGTACATGGATCCCCAAGCCGGTGGATCCTGGCGTTCGTAGATCTGCGCCAGACGGGCAAGTGTCATCCGCCTCTGTGTCATGGGTGCCTTTCCGCACGGCGGCGGCCGCGCATGTTCTCGAATGAGCGAGGGGCACCCTTGACCCGCGCTGAGTGCGCGGGTACATTGCTTCAACACCTGGAAAAAGCGAGGGCTCCCCTCGATACGTCAAAGAAAGCCGCCGGCCTCCTACAGCCTGCGGCTTTCGCGTTTTTGGTGCGTCAGTTCTTCATCGGCGCCTCCTTCGGCACGTCGGCGCCGCTAGGCCGCTGGTCAACTTCGCCTAGCGGCAGGTTGGGGTCAAAGAGGGCACTGTCTTCAACGTGCTTCAGGCCAAGTGCAACAGCGATGCGATGGCTTTCGCCACGCCGGGCGCGACTACGCCCGTTCAGGACGCTGTAGACGAGATGCACATCGAAGCCATGTTCCCGCGCCCAGTCGGTGACGGTTTTGCCATGGCTATAGAACTGGCGACGAATCGCCTCGATCGCATCTCGGTCTGGCTCCATGAACGTTGAATTGATCAAATTTCTTTCCAAACCTGCTGGTTTCAGCCAATGGCGAGCAGTGCTTGATCGCCGTCTTAATACCGTTCAAATTAGCGACGATGGTAGGTTCAGGGTCTGCTCACGTAAATCTGCAACATGGCATCGCGCGCCTGCGCTGACGGCCTGGAACAGGGCAACGCGCATTTGGCGGTGCTGGAGCTGCAAGTGCTTGATACAAGCTGGCTTTCTATTGATCACGAGACTTTCGCTTGGCCTAGCGGCGAACTTTCGCGTCGGCACATCGTCGACGCTTTCGCCACCATTGCGTGGTTTCGCGCGTTGGCCGTCAAGGCCAGTGCGTCGTCCATTTCGGACATGGTTCGTTTCTACGAGCCCGAAGCCAAATCGTCGGCCGAGCAGTTCAAGCGCTGTCATCGGCAATGGGCGGAGCGCTTAGTTGGCCGCCGAACACCGCGGCGCGCAATGATCGATGTGGCTGAGCTTCGCTGCCCGGGCAGCGCTGCCATGTTTAGTCTTCCGCTCTGGCCGGCGCTGCGCACGGATTGGACGTTCGAGCGCAGCCTGATGGAGGTCAGCCGCGCGCTGCCAGCGCACATTCGGGATGAACTTGTCGCCGAACTCCGCAGAGCCCCCAGGTGGCTGGCCGATGGTCGAGCACGGGCCATGAAGCGGCGCGGCACGTTGGATGATTTGGCATGTCTGCTGATGCTGCTACGCCGCGCCAACGACACGGGAGCGGAACATGCCGCGTACCAGCTTGCCAGAGGGATAAAGCGGGTGCTACTACTGCAAGCCGGCTGGCTCCTGGCCTACGGGCTAGTGCAGCCGCTCGTTGAACATGTCGTCGGCGAACTATTTGGAAAAGCGCCGGCGCACTTTAGGCCATGGGTGACCGCCGAGGAGTACTTTCATTCGCTGGACTGGCTGGTAAACGCTGCGCCACGACATCTGCCTGGGATCGTCGACGGGTTCGGACCGGAGGAGTGGCTTCGCGCAGCGGACCTCGCGCTGTCGCACGCGGACTCTCTCTGAGGGGATCGCTTCGTCATCGGGCGGCTGCAGTCCGGATGGTAGCGGTCTGTGAGCGCTAATTCCTGCTAAGCGGCCCAGGGCTGAAGCATGTTTCAAAACGTTAAACTAGCCCTGAGCAGCGCGATAAGTTGCCGCCGCAGGAGGACTCCTGCAATACATAACGATCAGGGGGAGCGAACTTGATCTCAATTTTGCATACGGCCGACTGGCAGATCGGCAGGGTGTTTGCGCAGTTTGAGCCCGACGACGCGGCCGCGCTCTTCGAGGCCCGCTTTGCCGCGGTGGAGCGATTGGCCGCTATCGCGTCAGACCGCGGTGTCGATGCCATCTTGGTCGCGGGCGACGTGTTCGACGCCCAAACGGTGGCCGATAAGACGATCCGCCGGCTCTTCAATGCGATGCAAGGCTTCACTGGGACCTGGGTCCTCATGCCGGGCAACCACGACGCTGCGCTGTCCGAGTCAGTATGGAGTCGGGCACGGCGTCTTGCTGCAATCCCAGACAACGTCCACGTATGTCTGGAGCCCAAGCCTGTTGTGGTGGCAGGCAAGTTCACCTTATTACCGGCCCCCCTGACCCAGCGGCACACCTACGTCGACCTCACCGAGTGGTTCGAGACGGACGCTCCAACGGACGACCTGCCGCGAATCGGCCTGGCTCACGGTAGCGTGCAAGGGATTCTTCCCGAGAACGTGGACTCGGCAAATCCGATCGCCGCGGGTCGGGCACAAGGCGCAGGGCTAACTTACCTGGCGCTGGGGGACTGGCACGGCACCAAACGGGTGGACGCCAAGACTTGGTACGCCGGCACACCAGAATCGGACCGCTTCAAGGCCAATGAGTCGGGCCAAGCGCTGTTCGTCACCATTGAGGCAGCGGGACTTGAGCCTGTTGTCACCGCCGTCCCTACCGGCAAGTTCGACTGGCGTCAGATCGAGCAGCAAATTGCCGTCGATTCAGACGTCGACGAGATTGTTCGACTACTAGCTGCGGTAGGCAACAGTGATGTCCTTCACGTGCGCTTGTCGGGGACGTGCAACTTGGCGGGCCACCGCAAGCTTTCTACCTCGCTCGGAGCGGCCCGCGCCAACGCGCGCGCGGTCCTCTGGGACGCTATGGCGCTGAGGCTCGAACCAACTGAGGAAGATATTCAAGCACTGCACGCCGACGGCTTCGTGGGCGAGGCTCTGCGGGAACTGCGCGAGCAACAAGCAGGCGCCGAGCCTGAACTGGCGCGAGACGCCCTGCTGGCTCTGGCGCGGATCCTTGACGATCAGGCCCATGGTCAAGGAGTCGGCGCATGAAGCCGTTTCGGCGGTATCCCGCAATCGATTCCGAACTTGGTCCGCCCCACGTTCAGTTGGAGTGCCGTGCAACAGCTGTTCGTGCCGACACTGACGATCGCAATGCTGTGCGCCATCGAGTCACTGCTGTGCGCCCGAGTTGCGGACGGCATCGGCCAGGTCAAGCGCCACGATCCGAATCAGGAGCTCATGGCACAAGGCATCGCCAATGTCGTCACGCCGCTGTTTGGCGGCATTCCCGCGACAGGCACGATCGCCCGAACGGTCACCAACATTCGCGCGGGCGCGACCAGCCCGGTCGCCGGCATCGTGCATGCAGTGACGCTACTGGCCGTCGTCCTTGCGGCTGCGCCACTGGCCGCGCACATCCCGCTTGCGGTGCTCTCAGGCATCTTGCTCTTCGTGGCTTGGAACATGCTGGACTGGCGCGAGTTCGTCCGCCTGGGCAGGCACGGCGTCGAGCATGGAACGAAATTTCTGTCCACCTTCCTCCTCACCGTCGTGCTCGATCTGACCGTTGCCGTGGAGGTCGGCCTTGTCCTGGCCTGCGCGTTCTTCGTCTATCGCATGAGCAAACTGTTTGGCGTCGAGCGAGATGAATCGCTTGCCACACCGGACGACGTGCGCGTCTATCGACTCTATGGAACGCTCTTCTTTGGCGCCGCAGCGAAAGTCGAGGGCTTGTCAGACGATCTGCCCGAAGGCGTGCGCTTCGTGATCCTGGAGGCACACCATCTCGTCTCGATCGATTCCTCGGGCCTCAGCGCAATCGACGCGCTACTTCGGGACCTGACTCGTCGCGGCGTGCGTCTGGTCATCTGCGGCCTTCACAGGCAACCACTCGCCATTCTGAGTGCCGCCATGACAGAGCGGCAAGATGAGTCAGCTGTTGTACAGCCTGACTTGGCGAGCGCAATGGCCGCCGTTTCCTCCTTCAAGAGGACGCACGGCAATACGCGCTAGCTTGTCACGACTCGCCCGACAACAAATCATCCATCGGATGGGCAGCCCGGGCGGTGTTCCCATGCCGCAGTCGCGCTTGGCTGTTGGAGGCGGGTATTCCCGGGTCAGAAAATTTTCAGTGACCGTGTACGAAAGCGACGGCGATTGCGCATCTATGGCTGACACCGCTTCACTGTTGATTTTCAGATTCGCATCGATGGTGTGACGGAAGTCCACATGATCCGCCATCACTTCAATTCAGCAAGGAGCAGCCCAATGATGTCCTTCCACCGTTCACTGAAACCCCTCGTTCTGGCCATCGGCCTGTTGACCGGCGTGTTGGCAACTGCCGCGCCAACGGTGACCTACTCTGGCGGCATTGCCATCGGAGTCCAGGACCTCGTCGTGAGCGGCGTCAATTACGACGTCTCTTTCGTCACCGGGAGCTACAACTCGCTCTTTGCCTCGACGCCTCCGACCTTCCTCGGCAATGCGGCGGGCGCACTGGAGGCCGGCCTTGCGCTGATCAACCTCATGAATGCCCAGACTGCGACGCTCCTCGGTAACAGCGGAACCTGCTGCGGCGCGGTGTTCGTTCCCTACGCAGACAGTTTCATTGGCAGCGATGGCTCGCCTGTCACGCCGCCCTACGGACAACCGGACGACTGGTTCAAATCCATCGACATCGCTTACCAGGACGGCACGGGGGAGTTTTGGGCCCGTTACGGGGACAGCCTGGCTCTCAAGGCGATCGATGTGGCGGACTACAACAGCTACGACTGGCGGATGGCCATGTTCACGGCTGACGCGCCGCAAAACGACACCCCAGAGCCGGACGCGCTGGTCCTCGCGTGCACGGCGCTTGCCGGCTTGGCCTGGACGAGGCGCCGCAAGCGTATAGACGGGCAGTCTCGATTGACGTCCGCTCCGGATATGGCGGCCGTCTGGTGAGCAAGGCGCCATAAGCGCGCTGGAGCAAGGAGATCAGCAGCCCGCAATGATCGCCGTGAAGATGCCTTGCTCGGGCCTTCACTGCGCTGGCGATGGCGAAGGCTGTCGCCAGCGGCAGCGCCACGGCGCCGTCCGTCAGACCAGCGCCGAGGTCAGCAAGAAAAGCGCTTGCGGTTGTAGCCTCGTACGGTCTCCACGATGCGTGGAGAGAACTGATTGCGCGGGAGTATGCGGCACCCTCAAAGCAATGGCCAATGGCGATAGGCAATTGAGTCGAGGAGACCCGCGGGTCGCAGTGGTAAGCGCGCCATGAATCGACGTCGCCGCGACAGCAGCCCAGACATCCGGAGGGCGTAGCGCGAGCATGTCGTCGAAGTTCCTGGGCGGGAGCGCCGAAACATAGGGGAAGGCCGGGGCAAGGCATAACGCTTTACGGCACCTCCTACGAGATTCTTCACCGATGGCCACTCGACACCGGCCGCGTTCATGCGGTTCCAGGTTGTGTGTCACGAGCGCGGCCGCGCACCCTGGAACGCGCCAAGAAAATCATCGATTGGCGAAGCATTCATGCTTCTGCAGTCATGCCTGCAGCTTGCAAACGAATTTGCGTGCAGACGGCAAACTGCCCACGCCATCCGGCCATCCTCCGGCTAGCGCAGCAGGTGCGAATCAGAGTAGATTTCGTTCCTCACAGGCTGGAGGCAAATATGGCCGTTTGGCAATTCGATGTGACGATTGCAAGCAGCTTCACAGAAAAAGCGCTCTCGCCCGCTAGAACTCGCTTTGCCGAGATAGCCCTCACCGCGCTTTTTGGCGCACCCCACGAGATGCTCGAAGGCTGGCTGTTCTATGGCGACAAGTATGGAAGCCGAGTGGACTTCATTCGAACTGATGGCGACGGATGTGAGTTGTCCGCTCGAATTGACGCTCGCGAGGAAGCCGATACGTTCATCTCATCCATCGTGACGATCGTCGATTCTATGGACTGCAAGTTCTTCGATGAGACCGGCCGACCGATCGCCGCTACTGAGGAAGAACTGCGCAACGCCATCATGGCGTCAGACGCGTGGCGATTTGCTCTTGACCCAAAGTCCTACCGTCCGGATCCCGCTGGAGGCAGCCCACTCGGGTGGTCGCGCTGAACTTTTAAGGATACCAGTCGATCCCCTAGCCCTTCAGTGCTGGTGAAGGGCATGCGATCCGCCTGGATATCGCCTTTCCCGTGGTCATACATGGACAACGCAAGGTGCCACGCGTTGATCCTGCCGCCGGCATTGTTCACCTCTACAACACATGCAGCACCGCATCGGCAAACGCCTTCGGTGCTTCTTGGGGCAGGTTGTGGCCGATGCCACCGGTTACTTCGCGGTGTTGGTACTTGCCGGTGAACTGCTTCGCGTAGGCTGCCGGTGGCTGATGCGGCGCGCCGTTCGCATCGCCTTCCAGGGTGATGGTCGGCACGGAGATCGTCGGTGCCAGCGCAAGCCGCTTCTCCAGATCGTCATAGCGCGATTCGCCCTGAACGAGCGAAAGTCGCCAGCGGTAGTTGTGGATGACGATGGCGACGTGGTCCGGGTTGTCGAATGCTTGCGCCGTGCGCAAGTAGGTCACGTTGTCGAACTTGAACTGCGGAGACGCGTTCTGCCAGATCAGCTTGTTGAACTCGTTGCGGCGCTCCGCGTAGCCGGCTGCTCCGCGCTCGGTGGCAAAGTAGTACTGGAACCAGGCTTGCAGTTCGGCCTGCGGCGTTGCAGCCTTGCGGTTGGCCGCCTGGCTGCCAATCAGGTAGCCGCTGGCCGAAACCAGGGCGCGGCACCGTTCCGGCCACAGGGCGGCAACGATGTTCGCCGCGCGACCGCCCCAGTCGAAGCCGGCGAGCACGGCCTGGTCGATCTTCAGCGCATCCATGAGGGCGATGACGTCCGCGGCAAACACGGACTGTTGACCGTTGCGCGGAGTTTCAGCGGAGAGGATGCGCGTGGAGCCGTAGCCCCTGAGGTACGGAATGATCACGCGGTAGCCTGACGAAGCCAGAATGGGCGCAACGTCTGCGAAGCTATGGATGTCGTGTGGCCAGCCGTGCAGCAGGATGGCCACAGGTCCGTCGGACGGACCGACATCGACATAGCCAATGTTCAGCGTGCCGGCTTCGATCTGGCGAATGGGCGGGAACGGGGTCAATGAACCTGTGGGCGGTGAAGGAGCGGCCTGCTGCGCTGCCCCGGCCTGCGAAATCCCGGACAGGTCCAGTGCGGTGAGACCAGCAACCATGGAGGTGCTGGTCAACAATCGGCGACGTTGCACATCTATCAACTTCGACATATTCAAGACTCTTTCGAATGTAGGTTTGCTGTTCCGTTGAACAACAAGGAGTACGTCGCCGACCGTGGCCGTGGAATCACCGCCGGCCATGCCGGCACCGGCTGCTTCGGTAGCGGCCGGCTTGGTGATCGCAGCGTCGGCGGCGACGTAAGGAGTGGTCAGGAGCGCGCGATGCTGGACAGGTCGGGATGCAGATTTCGAACCGCGCTCACCTCTTCCAGCAATGCAGCCAGATAGAGTGCTGTGGATTCCGCCAGCCAGGGCACGACCAGCTGCACGCCAATGGGCATGCCGTCACTGCTCGTGCCGAACCGCAAGGTCAGCCCCGGGAGCCCGGTCACGCTGAGCGGCGCGGTCGCATCCATGACATGCAGGGAAGAGACGGTCTGACCGCTGATCACAAACTCTGCGGCGTCGTGTCCGTGCGAAGAAACCGGAATGACCGGGCAGATCAGCGCGTCGTAGCTTCGGAAGTAGCTGGCGAAACCGTCCCGCATGAATTCAATCTTTTGCTCGGCATCGACGAAGTCTTCAATCGACGTATCCGGCGTGTCCAGTACACCCTGCGCGTGCTTGAAGATCTTGTCCTCATGTCCCGCCGTTGCCTTCCGGAACGCGGGCTTGCTCTCCATCGCCTGGAGCTTCCAGAGTAGTTCCAGCGCGTTGATCTGCTCGAGCACCGGAATCCGCCCCGGCTCGACTACAACGCCTTGGCCTCTCAGCGCCTCAGCTGCGGCCTGAACAACCTTCGCAACGGCGGGTTCCACTGCGCCGAAACCAGGCTCGACGAGCCAACCCACGCGAAGTTGCCGGTTTGGCTTCACACCGACGCCCGTGTCCATGCTGAGCGGGCTCACGGAGTAGCCATCTGTACCGTCCGGTCCGGCCATGATCGAGTAGGCAAGCGCGAGGTCGCGGACAGTGCGCGCCATCGGGCCGGCATGCCAGAAGCGGCGGGGTACGCGCGGCCAGATGCCGGTCATGGGAATGCGGCCGTGGGTCGGCTTGAACCCCATGATGCCAGTCAGTGCAGCCGGACCGCGCACCGAAATAGCGATGTCGGTCCCGATGCCGAGCGGAGACATGTTGGCGGCGATGGCTGCGGACTCGCCGCCACTCGATCCACCCGGCGAGCGATCCAAGTTCCAAGGGTTGAGGGTGCGCCCGGACAGCAGGTTGTCGCTTTCGATCCAGTAGGAGAACTCGGGCTGATTGGTCTTCGCGAGCACGATGCCGCCGGCCTTCTTCATGCGAGCCACGGTGGTGGCGTCGATGTCGGGCGTGCGTCCCTTGAAGATGGGAGAGGCGCGCTGGGTTTGCAGCCCGGCGGTATCGATGGAGTCCTTCACCGTGAAGGGAACCCCATGCAAGGGGCCAAGGTCTTCCCCCCTCATGACGGCGGCTTCCGCCGCCTTGGCAGACTTCAACGCATCGTCGGCGACCGTGACGATCGCATTGATCTTGTGGTCTACGGCATTGATTCGGTCAAGGTGCGCTTGCACGACCTCGACGGGCGAGACTTCCTTGGTGCGAATGAGTTCAGCAAGCTTGGTTGCGTCTTGGTAGATCAGTTCAGTGTTCATACAGAGGCTCTCAAAGTGTTTGGGATACGGCTAACGAAGTTTGATGTTAACTAACTAACGTTCGTTAGGGCGAAGAATAGTCTTGTGACGAGGCAGAGTCAACAGCTTTTTTAAGCTGGGTCAACTTGGGGGGCTGCGCGGCCCGCCTGCATCGCGATGCGCGCGAGGCGGCTGATGAAGGGTTGTGCACCGGCGCAACCTGCTGTGCTGCTGTCCGCCGCGCTTCGATAGGTGTTGCGGGCGAACTGAAATCCCCGTGGACAGAAAGTCAGCCGACCGGCAATCCCGCCCTTCCCAGAGATCCGGAGTCAGGCCTTGGGCATGCTCGCGTCATGATCATCGACTTGCACAGCGACTTGTTTGAAATTCAGCGCGAAGCTCATTGCGATGCTGCCTGCCGAGATCAGGAACAGCAAGCGGTGGTCGCCTCCGCTTGCGTTGAACAGCGCCGAGAAGGCGTATCCGGCGAGCGCCTGAGAGGCGGCGAAGACGGTAGTTGCCCGGCTCCAAGCAGCGTGCTGGCGCGCAGGGCTGTGAGGGTCCAACTCTCGAACACGAGCGATCGCCAAAGGCACGATGCCGGGTGGGAATGAGCCGATCAAGACCGCCATGAACGCGAGGACGATGAGCGAATGCAGCACATAGAGACCCCCGATCGCGAGGAACTGCAGCCCGAGCGCGATCTTCAATGCGCCGCGCGCACCCAGGTTGTCACCTAGTTGCCCATACGAAGGCGGTCCCAGCATTGCGCCAAGTCCGTACAGTAGCCAGAAGAGCGCTCCGACGCGATTTCCTGCATGAAGTCCGCGTGCCACGAAATCGACAAGGAACACCATGGCGGGTACCAAGCCCACCGCCATCAGACCGTATTGGACATAGAACCGCCCCATGCCCGCGGAAGACGTACCTCGTTGCTGGGTCTGTGCAGTCGCTGCGCCGTGAGCTTCCGGGCCTGCCTGCGGCCAGGCGAACCAGCTGACGCCGGTGACGAGTGCGGATATGGCGGCAAGGCCGATCCAAGTTTCTCGCAGACCCAGTTCGAGCAGGAGCGGCACCAAGGTCCCCGAGCCCGCAATGCCCATGCCGAGTCCAAGAAAGATTGCACCGCTCGCCAGGCCGCGGCGGGCTGCCGGTACGTGAGGGAGCAGCGTCGAGGCCACCAGCACCATGATTGCGCCGCCGGCCACCCCCGAAAGCAGGCGCCACGAGAAGAACCATCCCTCCGACAGAGGAAAGGCACAGGCGAGAAAGGCCGCTGTCACCGCAAGCATCGAAGCGCGTAAGGCAGGCACGTTGCCAACCCGGGCCGCGACTGACCGACAGAAAAGGGCTCCCAACAAGTAGCCTGCGAGATTGGCGGCGCCCAGGTTGACAACGCTCGATGCCGCGAACCAATGCGCCTCGATTAACGGCGGAATGAGCGGCGTGTATGCAAAGCGCGCCAGGCCGATTCCGACCAAGCTAGCAGACATCCCCGCAAGGAGGATCCGCCAGATGGCAACCGATGGGGTTCTCTGGGCGATGAGGGGGCTGGTGGGCATTCATTCCTTTTCGACGACAGAACATTTCCATCGCATCTTTGACGAGATAGTCAAAGATGCGATCGTAGTTAACCTTGACAAGGATGTCAAAGAACGATGGAATGTGCGCCTTCACTGCCATATAGGAGCGACATGTCGGGGGTACGTCAATTCGACGAGCAGGAGACTTTCGAGAGGTCTATTGCCGTGTTCTGGCGCAAGGGCTATGCGAACACATCGATGAACGATCTGGCCGAGGCAACGGGTGTGCAGCGAGGGTCCTTGTACAACGCGTATGGGAGCAAGGATGCCCTGTTCCTGCGGGCCTACCAGGTTTATGCGGAGCGCTATCTGATGAAGGCGCGCGAGTCCTTGGAGCGGCGTACACACCGCGCTTCACTGGAGAGCTTTTTCAACTTCATCATCGAATGGCTGCGGGAGGGTGAACCGACGCGCGGTTGCTTGAGCACGAAGACGGCATTTGCAGGGGAAATCGTCGAGGAACCGATTCGGGAGGCTGTAGCCGATCTGCTGGACAGGCTCGAGGCGGTGATCTTCGAGCGCCTGGCCAAGCCAGAGGAAACCACCAGGATGGCGCTCTCACCGTTGAAGGCGGCGCACCTGGTGCTGACGATGACCCGGGGACTGGTCGTGCTCGAACGAATCTATCCGAACAATCCAGAACGCTTGCGCGCTTCGAAAGACTCGCTGCTGGAAGTCCTCTTCATCAAATGACATTCCGTTCTATGCTGCTGCGGCCACATTCCGGCGTCTAACTAACAGTTGTTAGATGCTAGAATGATAGCGAGGTCGGGCGGTCAACAACTGTCGAACATCAGTTGACTGGATGCTGTGGTGAAGCGCCCACGGCCCTCGTACTTTCCGGCGTGATTCATTCAAGGTGAAAATCGTGGACAAACAGACGAGCACAGGGTCCAGGGACAAGATCCTGGCTGTCGCGACAAAGATTGCACAGGCGCACGGCTATGGCGGACTGAACCTCCGTGCTTTGGCGGAAGAAGTCGGGATCAAGGCGGCAAGCCTCTACCACCACTTCCCGAGCAAAGCCGAACTCGCGACCGCCGTCGCCAAGCGCTACTGGGAAGACGCTGCCGTAGCGTTCGAGGCGCTGTCATCGAGGACTCCCGATCCAGCGGACCGCCTGCGCAAGTATCCCGGGGAGTTTCGCAAGGCATTGGAGGCGGACAACCGCATTTGCCTCTGTAGCTTCATGACTGCCGAGTACGACGATCTGCCGGATTCAGTGAAGACGGAGGTCCAGGCATTCAATGACGTCAATGTCGCGTGGCTCGCCAAGACGCTTGTAGAGGCTGAAATCGCAAGCCCCAAGGAAGCGAAGAAGCGGGCGCATGCCATCTTCGCGGCAGTCGCGGGAGCGCAATTGATGGCGCGGGGACGTTCCGACATCAAGCTCTACGATTCGCTGATCCTCAGCTACCGGGCGGCTGGACTTTTGCCGGCGTAGGCCCGTGCCAATGAATGGGTTCTCATATGTATCGCGATGCAGCCGTGCCATCTGTAAAAGCCAACACTTCTCACGTGGTTATCTGGGCATGTGCCCATAATCGGCAATGACCTCAGCCACCATCCCTAGCTTGTGTTGCGGCACGGCGCTGCGCAAGGCTTCGCGTCGTGTCACACAGCTCTATGACGAGGCATTGGCTCCCATTGGGCTGCGTTCCACCCAATATTCAATTCTTGTTGAACTTGGGCGTCGCTCTCGCGAGGCGCCCAGTCTGCAGACCCTGGCCGACGCACTGGTGATGGATCGCTCTGCCCTTGGTCATACGCTTCGACCGCTGGAGCGTGATGGATTACTTGAAATGCAACAAGGCGAGGACGACCGTCGTCAGCGCCGCGTGGTTCTGACCGCGCAAGGTCAAGCTGTTCTGGCAAGCGCGCGGCCCCTGTGGCTCAAGGCGCAGGATCGTTTCTGCAAGGTGCTTGGCGAGCAAGATGCGGCGTTGCTGCGTGCCACTTTGCTGGGTATTGCCGCAGACGAGCGGTTGGGCTCACTCGCGGCTTGATCGCCGTCGAACATCCACTCGTCGCCTTTTTTTAACCACATAAGGGCATATGCCCATTAATGCCATGACACCACGTCCGCCACTTCCGTCTGCCGATCCAGGGGCGGCGACCGGCACCGCAGCAGCGCCGGATCAACGCCGCCAGCGCGCCATCCTGCTGGTGGCGTCGTTGGTGTGCTCACTGGTGATGCTGGACACCAACGTCGTGGCCGTCGCGCTTCCGACGATCGCACACGACCTGAATGCCGAGTTCGCGGACATGCAGTGGGTCATCACGGCGTACATGCTGCCCTTCGCGGCCTTGCTGATGGCGGCGGGATCTTTGTGTGACCGATATGGACGCCGCCGCATCATGGTGTTGGGACAGATGCTGTTCGCAGGCGCCTCACTGTTCTGCGGCATGGCCACGTCACCGTGGGTGTTGAACTTGGCCCGTGCCGTTCAAGGGGTCGGTGCCAGCCTGCTGCTGACGGCCGCGCTGGCCGTCATCAACCACAGCTTCCAGGGACCCGCACGTGCGCGCGCCTATGCATTCTGGGGCGCCTGCCTGGGTATCGCCATCACGTGCGGCCCCATCGTCGGCGGCATCATCTCCAGCACGATCGGTTGGCACTGGGTATTCCTCATCAACCTGCCGATAGGCGCTGTGCTGATCGCCGGCACGCTGAAGGTGGTGGCCGAATCGCGCGATGCCGAGGCGGTGAGCCTGGACTACGGCGGTGTCGCCAGTTTCAGCGGCGCGCTGTTCTTGCTGACCTGGGCCGCGATCGACGGCAATGCATTGGGCTGGTCCGCACCCGCAGTGCTGGGGCGACTGCTTGGTGGCGCAGCGCTTCTCGTCGCCTTCGTGGTGATTGAGCGCCTTCAGACGCGGCCCATGGTGGACTTCACCCTGTTCCGTTCGCCGGCCTTTGTCGGCAGTTCGTTCGCGATGGTGGGATACGCAGCGGGAGCGCAGGTCATGCTGTTCTATCTACCGTTGTATTTGCAAAACGCCTTCAGCCTGTCGCCGGCCAGTGCTGGCATCTCCATGTTGCCGTTCGCGCTGCCGATGTTCCTGGTGCCGCGAATCGCCGCGCACTTCACCGCCGGCTGGCAGTCCCGCACGCTGTTGTGCCTGGGCATGGGGCTGAGCGGCGCGGCGAATGCGGCGATGGCCTTGCTGGCCACTGGCGGTTCGAGCTACTTCGCTTTTGCTTGCGCCATGGCGCTCGCGGGCACCGGCGCCGGCCTGCTGAATGGCGAGACGGCCAAGGCCATGCAGGGCGCCATCCCGCCACAACGTGCGGGCATGGCTTCGGGTCTCGCCGGCACCACTCGATTCTGTGGCCTTCTGTCGGGCGTAGCCGGCCTGGGCGCGGTGCTGGTTGCGGTGACCAGTGCGAATTTCAAGCGCGCCGCAGAGCAGTGGTCGCTGGGTCAGACGCTGGCCGGGGATGTGGTCAAGCGCTTCACGGGGGGCGACGTGTCGGGCGCGCTGCATGAATTGCAGGTTCTCCCCGGGGGCGCGGCCGAAGCCGCCGCCACGGCACTGCGGCATGCCTTCGGCAACGGTTTTGCCGCTGCCGCCTGGTCCGCAGCCGGCGTGGCCGTCGGTGCGCTTGTGCTCACACGCATGTTGATGCCCGCACGTGACATCCATGCGGCGCACGGCGCGTCGGAGGCGCTGGTGCCGCCGGGAGAGTGACCCAGGCATGCCTCAGCTTCGATTGTTAGGACCCTCGCGTTCAATCAGATTGTCAAGGCGCTTGGAAGTCAACCAGCGGGTTGGCTCGTTCATCGTCAACATCTCGTGCAAGGAAATGGAATAGCCATGCGTTATCGTCTTCTCGGCCGGACCTCCGGCCTCCGAGTTTCTGAATTTGCACTGGGCGCCGCGCTCTTCGGCACGGGCTGGGGTTACGGGTCGGAACCCGCGGATGCACGCCGCGTGTTCGACCGCTATCTGGAGGCCGGCGGCAACTTCTTCGACACGGCCGACGGCTATCAATTCGGCGAGTCGGAATCGACGCTGGGTGAGTTCATCACTTCAATGCGCGACGACATCGTCGTGGCGACGAAATACAGCGGTGGGGCGGCGAAGGCTCCGACGCTGGAAAAAACCGGCAACAGCCGCAAGAACCTCGTTTACTCCGTCGAGCAAAGCCTGAAGCGGCTCAACACGGATTACATCGACCTGCTGTGGGTCCATCACTCGGACAACGTCACGCCGACGGAAGAGATCCTGCGTGGCCTCGACGACCTCGCGCGTGCCGGAAAGATTCTGTACGCCGGCTTCTCGAACTTCCCTGCTTGGCGTGTGGCGCGGGCCGATTTGATGGCTGAGTTGCGCGGCTGGTCGCCGCTGGTTGGTGTGCAGTTCGAATACAGCCTGGTCGCACGCAGCGCCGACCGCGAGTTGATGCCCATGGCCGAAGCCCTCGGCTTGGCCGCGGTCGTGTGGTCACCGCTCGGCGGCGGCCTGCTCACCGGCAAATATCGCAAAGGAGAAGAAGGCCGGCTGCAGGGCATGGGCCGCGTGATCCGCACTGAAAAAACCGAGCGCGATGCGGCCGTTGTGGACGCGGTCATTGACGTGGGTATCCAGCTCGGAAAGTCGCCCGCTGAAATCGCGCTGGCCTGGCTCTGCGCCAAAGCGCGAGAGTCCACGACCTCCATCATCCCGATCATCGGGCCGCGCACAGTGGAGCAACTCGACAACAATCTGCTGGCGCTTGAGTTCACGCTACCGCAAGAAGTGGTTGATCGCTTGGATCAGGCGAGCCAGATCGCACCGGGGGTCCCTTTCGAAGTGAACCGAGAGACGTTTCCCCGAATGATGGGTGGCTGTCCCGAGTTGGTGAACATGCCTGCCTTCAAGGTAGCCTGACATGACCACGACAAGACATCTATCCCAAAGCCAGCTCGACAACCCGGCGTGGTCTGCACTGACTACGAAGCAGGCGCATCTTGGACAGGCGGGCGGACTCGCCGTTCGATACCATCCAGATGTCTCTCCGTTCGCAGGTCTTTCGCACCCGACGCTGGAGGCTTTTCAGCATCTTCGACTGCTCATCCCGCAAGGCGGGCATGTGCTGCTGCAAACCGTCGAGCCGTTACCGCAGATGGAAGGGGTTCATGTGGAGAATCTGTTCGCTGTGCGCCAGATGGTGGATATCGGCGAGGTGCGCGGCGTCGTGGAAGATGCCGTGCTTCGGCTGGGTGCTGCCGACGTGCACGCGATGATGGAGCTGGCCGTCGAGACCAAACCTGGCCCCTTCGGCACGCGAACACACGAAACCGGGAACTACATCGGCATCCGCCACGATGGCCACCTCGTTGCAATGGCTGGTGAGCGGATGCAGTGCGACGGGTACACCGAGATCAGCGCGGTCTGCGTGACTGCGAGGCATCGCGGCAAAGGAATAGCAGGCCGCCTCATGAATATCCTTCGCCGTGAAATACGCGGTCGCGGCAACGTACCTTTCCTGCATGTTCGCGACGACAACTCAACCGCCATCAGCCTCTACGCCAATCAGGGGTTCGAGACGCGGCAAATGTTCCACCTCTACAGGCTGTCACTGACCGGCATATAGGAGCAACTCGCTGACCGGCGTAATGGAGCCACAGCCGGCAACGGGCTATTGAACGACACCCCGAATTTTGACCGCTCGGCGTCTCTCGCGGCAGTACGTCTATGAGCGCGAACTCTTTCCCCGTAGCGCGGGCATTGCCGCACAGACGGCCAGCAACCATCAACGCTTCTTCGGCGACGCTGCGCCGCAGAGCGTCGTCGACCTGTTTTCTACCCGCCAGGGCTGAGCAGCGGTCGTGTCCAAGCGTCATGCTCCTGCCGTGAGTCCAGGTCACCGCAAACAGTGCCTGATCAAAGCTCGTCGCTATCGCCCTCAACAAAGAAGGGCTCCATCTCCTTGAACTCAAGAATCTTCACTTCCACACGACGCCCCTTGCCTCGCGCAATCGCCTGGAACGCCTGTGCGGACTGGGCAACCATGGCGCGCGCCAGATCGTTCTTGTGGACGGAGTGGTACTTGGTCGGCAGTGCCCAATGGACCAACGGCATTACACGGCCCAGGAATCCCGGCGTGTTGGAGTTGCCCAGAATTACGCCCGGGCGGTAGACACCGAGGAAGTCGAACTTGAGCGCCTCCACCGCCCGCTCCTTCTCGCCGATGATCCTGGCGTATTTCAGGCGGGACTCGGGATCTGCACCTGCTGCCGTCATGAGAGCACAGACGCGAGCGCCGCCAGCCTTGGCGGCGCGGCAGAACGCCTGCGGGTACAGCACCTCGATCCTGCGCACCTCTTCTTCTGCCATCTTCGCGCTGCCCTTGCCGACACCGAAGGCGACAAGAGCGACATCGACTCGCTGGGCGTACTGAGCGACCTGCTGTTCGAGTTGATCCATGTCGACAAGGACCACGCTCACCTTGGGATGCTCGAATGCGTCCGTTGCGCGACGCGTTACCACCACCACCCTCTTGCACATAGGGCTACGAATCAGCAATCGAACGATGCGCCGGCCTATATTGCCCGTCGCTCCGAGCACCATCGCGCTGTACTGTGCCCTGGCTTCTGCCGAAGCTGGTGTCATGGGTCAATCCTCTAAGCCGTCGCGGAGCCAGCACCCGGGATGCGTCCTGTGGCCGGGCTAGGAAGTGCAGCAAGACTGATCAGCCGCTTGCCTCCTCTTCGATACGAGCCCGTATAGAACCTGGCACCGAACATGTCTAGGGAAGCTGGGCTCAGTCAGTCCCGCTCGGCACAAAGTTGGCGCCGTGGGCAGCCAAATACTCTCGGATCAACCGCCTAACGACTTGTGACGGTGTCACATCTTGTTTGGCACAGAGTGCTTCAAAGGCCTTCTTCTTGGCCGGATCAATCAATACGGTCAGTCTCGCTGTCTTCTGTTCCATGCGGTCACCTCGTATGCACATCAAATTATAATTGCAAACAAATCATAAGCAAATTAAATTAGAGCTTTGAAGGTACATGGCCAAATGTTGCATGCCGCTGTCAAGTCCTCGCCAGCCGGTCGCTATGCGTGCACCGGTACGGTTCTTTTTCCATCTGGGCTTGGCGGGGCAGATTGACTCATCCGCCCTCCTCCATGGCCATTCGGTACCTTCACAGCTTGACGGGGCGGCGACGCACTCAAACGGCCAATCGGTATTTGGGCGGCATTCTTGCGTTCGTGGCGGGGGCTGTTAACGCCGGTGGCTTCCTCGCCGTTCAGCGCTACACCTCACACATGACCGGCATCGTTTCGGCCATGGCTGACAACCTTGCTACCGGGGGCTTTGCGCTCGCCATCGCCGGACTGGCCTCACTGGCATCGTTCGTATTCGGCGCCGTCTGCACCACCGTAACAATCAATTGGGCGAGGCGCCGTCGAATGCACGGCAAATACGCGCTGGCCCTGCTCTTGGAGGCAGGGATGCTGCTGGCCTTCGGACTGGTCGGCGCCAATCTGAAATCGTTCTCGCATCTGCTGGTACCCACGGCCGTGCTGCTGCTGTGTTTCATCATGGGTCTTCAGAACGCCATCGTCACGAAGATATCCCTCGCCGAAATCCGTACGACCCACATGACTGGCGTCGTCACAGACCTCGGCATCGAGCTTGGGCGCCTGATCTACTGGAATCGCACTCACGAGGCCAACAAGGTTCATCTTGTGAGGGCCAATCGCGACAAACTTCGCATACATATGGTGACGCTGAGCTTGCTCTTCGTCGGCGGTGTCGCTGGAGCGTTGGCGTTCAAGGGCTTCGGGTTCTCAGCCACGATTCCCATCGCCTGCCTGCTGGTGGTGATGGCATTGCCACCGCTCATCATCGACGTTCGGCGAACATGACTACCTTAGGCATCTACATCATGGGAGTCGACACGAGTCGCTCTGCACTGGACATTTCGCGACGTCAATGTGCGCTGTCTTCGACTCCTTCAGCGAGGCCGGCTGCATGCAAGACCAACTGATTCAGACACTGCGGGCAGCGCTTGCAGATTCACCTATGTGGCAGAACGCCCGAATTGCGCCTGTCACCCATGCTCAGTCAATGGATACGCACACCGTCGCGTTGATCCACTTGGGAAACAGCCGGCACGTGTACGTGTCTCTCCTACCTGAATTGGCGCCGAGAAACGCCGTGGTCGAGGCGTTGAAAGCTCATAGCCGTTGCCTGAGCAGACGAGGCGCCTGGGCTCAAGAAATGGTGGTTGTGCCACGGCTGCAGGTGTCACAACCGATTGTGCCGACGCACCGCGTTGGCGTCACGAATCTCAACACCGACGTACAACTTGAATGTCTTGGCATCTTGGCTCAGGCCTGAGGTCAAGCGAGCAGATGCGTCAACATCACAGCCAGCCCCGGCCATTGCGTTTCCGTTGAAGACCATGAAGATTTCTATCCGACAGCATCAGTGCGCGACGAGGACTGCGCGCGATGCAATCTATTCACGCCAACCTCTGATTCGCCATGCCCGAGAACACTGAACACCACGAGCACGTCAAACCGTTTGTCTACAAGACATCGCATACCAAGGCACTTCATTTCTCGATCTCGGAGATCCAGAGCCGCATGCAGACTACGCGGCCCGATGCACTTGACCTGGAATACACACGCACCATGATGGCGGTGCTGCTGTTCAACAGCGAGCCCGACAGCATGATCATGATCGGACTGGGCGGAGGCTCGCTGGCCAAGTTCTGCCATCGCCATTTGCCGAACACACGGATCAAGGTCGTGGAAATCAATCCTCATGTCATCGCTTTGCGCGATGAGTTCGGGATTCCACCAGACGATGATCGCTTCAAGGTTCGACGCGCTGACGGTGCCGCCTTCTTACGGTTCGCGCCATATCAAGTCGATGTGCTGATGGTTGACGGTTTCGACAGCAAAGGGCAACCGCGCGCACTGTGCTCACAGCGCTTTTATGACGATTGCTACGACGCTTTGCAGCCCAATGGCATCTTGGTTGTCAATCTTCATGCGTGGCACGACAGCTATGAATCGTTCATCGCCAGGATCAAGCGCAGTTTCCAAGACGAAGTGCTGGTTGTGGGCGATGGCAATTGCAGCAACAGCATCGTCTTCGCGTGCAAGGGGGCGCTCGCACGTCGATTTCAACCATCGATCTTGCGCAAGCGCGTGCACTTCGATCAGCAGACATGGGACGAGCTGAGGCCGGCATTCTTTGAGGTCGCGTCTGCGCTAAAGAAGCAAGACGACAACAAATAATGCCCTCCTTCAAGCCCAACCACATCCCGTCGGAGTTGGAAACAAGCCGCCTTCGCCTGCGCTACCAACGGGCAACGGACGCGGCCACAATCCATGCCTCTGTACTTGAGACGCTGGACGATCTACGCCGCTTTCCCGGCTCATCGCCCTGGGCCGAGGCGGAGCCCAGCCTGGAGGCAACCGAAACGCGCTGCAAGGCGGGCGAGCGTGCCTTCCTGGAAGGCGAGGCCTTTCCCTTCGTCGTGCTGCTCAAGTCCAGCGGCGAGCACGTAGGCAATGTGGGCTTGCACAGCGTGGACTGGAGCATCCCCAAAGGTGAGTTGGGCTATTGGTGCCGCCGCAGCCATCAGGGCAAAGGCTTGATGCTGGAGGCGGTGCGGGCCGTTGCTGGCTTCGCCTTCGAGACCTTGGGCTTGCGCCGCGTGCAGGCGCAGACCCACGAGCTCAACGTGCCCAGTTGCCGGCTTTGCGAACGTGCCGGCCTTGAGCTGGAAGCTGTGCTGCGACACGATGGGCGCGATGCCGACGGCGAGTTGGGCAGCACGCGCATTTATGCGCGCATCCGCTGAAGGATTAGCGTGGGCAAATGGGGCTTCGAGATGCCGGTGCGGGCCGAAAGACTTACATAGGTGCGCGAGCGCCCGCTACTTGAGCCCCTTGAATCCAGGCTTATAGATGTTTCGCAGGGTGGCGCCATTCATCGACAACATCTTGCGCTTCTTCGTCTCGTACTCGGAGATGGAGGAGATCTGCGTCGAGTTCGCTTTGAGGTTCAGCACTCTATATTTGCCGGTATGAGGCAGCACTGACACGGCGATCACATCGCCGTGCTTGGTCGTAAAGATCCGAATGCCCTGCTCGAAGAGCATGTCCCGGATCTCCTGCCGCGGGTGCTCTCCCAAGCAGGTACGGATCTGGCTTACCTCATTTCCATCGTCTACGGCTGTCGTGGCCGAACTAGGGGCGCTCGCCGCGGCATCCGAATGGGACACGTGGGTGGACCTG
This sequence comes from Burkholderiaceae bacterium, assembly GCA_036500605.1. Taxonomy (GTDB): domain Bacteria; phylum Pseudomonadota; class Gammaproteobacteria; order Burkholderiales; family Burkholderiaceae_C; genus JAFALK01. The sequence goes on along the minus strand of DASYBU010000013.1, from coordinate 121,984 downwards.
CGTAATCGCATGACGCACCGCTCAAATCTGCCGCGACAACACTTCCTTTCAGAGATTCTCCAAAATTATGGGGGAAATGTTGATTTGCGATCTACGGGGATGAAATTCTCCAAAACAATTGTCAAGCTATGCCCGTCAAGCATTTGGCCCAACTCACTCCACCGTCACGCTCTTCGCCAAATTGCGCGGCTTATCTACATCCGTCCCCCGCGCACAAGCCGTGTGATACGCCAGCAACTGCAGCGGCACCACATGCAGGATCGGGCTCAGCGCGCCGTAGTGCTCGGGCATGCGGATCACGTGCAGGCCGGGTTCGCTTTCGATCTTGGTGTCGCCGTCGGCAAATACATAGAGCTGGCCGCCGCGGGCGCGCACTTCCTGCATATTGCTCTTGAGCTTTTCAAGCAGGGCGTCGTTGGGCGCGATGGTGACGACAGGCATCTCGGCCGTGACGAGCGCGAGCGGGCCGTGCTTGAGCTCACCGGCCGGATAAGCCTCGGCGTGGATGTAGCTGATCTCCTTGAGCTTCAGCGCACCTTCGAGCGCGATCGGGTAATGCAGGCCGCGGCCGAGGAAGAGCGCGTTTTCCTTGCGGGCGAATTCTTCGCTCCAGGCCATGATCTGCGGCTCCAGCGCGAGCACGGCTTGCACGGCGAGGGGCAGATGGCGCAGCTCGGCGAGGTATTCGGTTTCCTGCGCCTCGCTCAAGCGGCCGCGCGTTTGCGCGAGCGCCAGCGTGAGCAGGAAGAGGCCGACGAGCTGCGTCGTGAAGGCCTTGGTGGAAGCCACGCCGATCTCGGCGCCAGCGCGCGTGATGAAGGCGAGCGCGCATTCGCGAACCATCGCGCTGGTCGACACATTGCAGATGGTCAGCGTGTGCAGCATGCCGAGCGAGCGCGCATGCTTGAGCGCCGCCAGCGTGTCGGCCGTCTCGCCGCTCTGGCTGATCGTGACGACGAGCGTGCGCGGATCGGGCACGCTGTCGCGGTAGCGGTACTCGCTGGCGATCTCGACGCTGGTCGGGATGCCGGCGATCGACTCGAGCCAGTACTTGGCCGTGCTGCCCGAATAGAAGCTGGTGCCGCAGGCCAGGATCAGCACCTTGTCCACGTCCTTGAAGACGCGATAGGCGCCGTCGCCAAACAGCTCGGGGCTGATGTTGGCGATCGCATCGAGCGTGTTGGCAATGGCCACGGGCTGCTCGAAGATTTCCTTCTGCATGTAGTGGCGATAAGGGCCGAGCTCGACCGCGCCGCTGTGCGCATGCACGGTGCGCACCGGGCGCTCGACCGACACATAACGGCTCGAATCGGCTGACAGGTGAGAGATCCAGTAGCGGCCCAGTTGCAGGTCGACGACGTCGCCTTCTTCCAGGTAGACGATCTGGTCGGTGACGCCGGCCAGGGCCATCGCGTCCGAAGCCACGAAGTGTTCGCCCTGCGCGGCATCGCCGACGCCCAGCACCAGCGGGGAGCCTTCACGCGCGGCGATCACGCGTTGCGGCTCATCGCGGCAGAACACGGCCACGGCGTAGGCGCCCTTGAGGCGGGGCAGCGCTTGCTGCACGGCCTCGAGCAGATCACCGTGATAGAGATGGTCGATCAGGTGGGCGATCACCTCGGTGTCGGTCTGGCTGCTGAACTGGTAGCCGCGCGACACGAGTTCGGCGCGCAGTTCAGCGTGGTTCTCGATGATGCCGTTGTGTACGAGGGCGACGCGGCCGGGGCCGCCCATGTCGCCGCTCGCCGATTCCGGGCCATGCGAGAAATGCGGATGCGCGTTGTGCACGGCCGGCGCGCCATGCGTGGCCCAGCGCGTGTGGGCGATGCCGGTGCCCGAGGCAATGCCGTCTTCGGCGGCGAGGCCCAGCAGTTCGGCCACGCGCGAGGTGCTGCGGGCACGCTTCAGCGCGCCGTCCTGATGCACGGCCACGCCGCAGGAGTCGTAGCCGCGGTATTCAAGCCGCTTGAGGCCCTCGGTCAGGACCGGAACGATATTGCGTTGGCTGACGCCGCCGACGATGCCGCACATGTGCAATCCCCAAAACTGTTTGCGATGGGCGCGATGCTATGGATTCCGCAGAGAAATATGGTTTCAGTTACTTCGATATAACGAAGTAAAATTTCACTCATTGATGTTATTGGAATAATCTTTCATTTTCGTGATCATGACGGCTGATTCAATCGCCATTGACGCCACGGATGTGCTCCTGCTTGACCTGCTTCAACAGGACGCCGCCCTGAGCAACCAGGATCTGGCGGCACGCGCGCATGTCTCGCCGGCCACCTGCCTGCGCCGTGTGAAGCGGCTCACGGATAACGGTCTGATCGAGCGGCGTGTGGCCCTGCTCTCGCCCGACAAGCTCGGCGCGGGGCTGACGGCGATCGTCGAAGTGATGCTGGATCGTCAGGGCGCCGAGCATCTCGATGCCTTCGAGCAGCATGTGCTGCCGGAGCCTGCCGTGCAGCAATGCTGGCGCGTCTCCCCGGGGCCGGACTTCATCCTGGTGCTGCATGCGCCCGACATGCCGGCCTATCAGGCGCTGGTGCAACGCCTCTTCACGCAGCAAGCCAATGTGCGCAATGTGAAGAGCTTTTTTTCACTCAAGCGCGGCAAGTTTGCGCCGCGCCTGGCGCTGCCAGGATTGGCATTGCGCAGCGAATGAACGGCTTCAGGGCGTGAAGAAGTCATCCACATCGCGTGAGGCATGCAGGACACGAACAATGTCGATGCCGTTCGCCAAGGCCTCGAAGAAAACGACGTAGCGGCCGAACGCAAAGCTGCGCAGGCCGGGGCTCAATTCATCCCTGGCTCGCCCCATCGTGGGCTGCGTGGCCCAGAGCACCAGCTTCTCGTCCAGTCGATCGAGCCAGCGATCGGCCTCGTCAAAACTGTCTTCAGCGATGTAGTCCCAGATCTCGAGAATGTCTGCTTCGGCTTGAGGCCGGCGGCTCACATGCGCCATCTATGCGGGCACCGGCTTCGCTGCGCGGCTTGCCCGCGCCTTCTTCTTCACGGCGGCGGCGTTCCATACCTCGCTCGGCCCGCTGTTGAGACCCTTGCGTATCTCACCTCGAAGTTCGTCGAGCTTGGCCTGCTTGATGCGATCCTGCTCATTCATCAGACGAAGTGCCTCGCGCACGACTTCACTCGCCGAGGTATAGAGGCCCGAATCCACCTTGGACCGGACCATTTCCTCCAATTGAGGCGTCAGATTGACGTTCATTCCCATGACTTTGACCCTGCAGAACGAGAGTCAAAACTCTAGCAGGAAATGTCAAAGATTGACATTTCTGAGGTCAAGCGACCCCGACGTCAACTCTTCAGGATCAACAGCCCCTTGAGGTATTCACCCTCGGGGAAGAACACCGTCTGCGGGTGATCCGGCGCCGCGCCGACGCGCTCGATGATGGCGCCATCAACCTGCGCATCAATGCCCGCGCCGGCCACGATCTTGTGGAAGAGGTCGGGGGCGATGCCGCCGGAGCAGGAGAAGGTGAACAAAAGGCCGCCCGGCTTCAAGAGCATGAGGCCGAGGCGGTTGATGTCCTTGTAGGCGCGTGCGGCGCGTTCGGCGCTGGCCACGGTGGGCGCGAACTTGGGCGGGTCGAGCACGATGGCGTCGAACTGACGGCCTTGCCTGAGCATGTCGCGCAGCGTCGCGTTCACATCGGCATCAAGGGCCGTGTGGCGCGCGGCATCAAAACCGTTCAGCTGAACATGAGCGTTAGCGCGGGCCAAGGCGGGCGCGGAAGAATCAACGCTGATGACTTCTTCGGCGCCGCCCGCCAACGCGGCTACGGAGAAGCCGCCCGTGTAGCTGAAGCAGTTGAGCACCGTCTTGCAGCCGTAGTGGCGCACCACCTCGGCGAAGCGCTTGCGGTTGTCGCGCTGGTCGAGGTAGTAGCCGGTCTTGTGACCCTCGGCCACGTCGAGGCTCAGGCGCCAGTCATGCTCGCGGATGATGATTTCGGTGGCGCCCTCGCCGGCCAGCCAGCCGGTGATCTCTTCCAGGCCTTCGAGGCCGCGCGAGCTGGCATCGCTGCGTTCGTACAAGCGCGTGAGTTGCGTCTGCTTGAGCAGCGCTTCGGTGATCGGCTTCTTCCAGCGCTCGGCGCCAGCGCTGCCGAACTGGGCGACGAGCGTGTCGCCGTAGCGATCGACGATCAGGCCCGGCAGGCCGTCGGCCTCGCCGTGGACCAGCCGGCTCGCATCGGAGGCGATCGGCAGGCGTGCGCGCATCGCGATGGCACGAGCGATGCGGCGCTCGAAGAAGGCAGCGTCGATGCGCTCGGCTTCGTCAAAGCTCCAGATGCGCACGCGGATCGCGCTCTTGGGGCTGAAAGCGCCCCAGCCGAGGAAGGTGCCTTCGGCCGATTCCACGCGCACGGTCTCGCCCGAATCGGCGCCGCCGCGCGCGATCGAGCCCTCGAACACCCAGGGGTGGCGCTTGTGCAGCGAACGGTCTTTGCCGGGACGAACGATCACCTTCTTCATCGCGCGAGCACTCCGAAGGCATAGCCGAGATTGATTTCAAACAGCGAGGAGGACTGGCGCTCGCCGGCATCGGCACGCAGCGTGCGCCATTGGCCGACACCGGCGCGCAGGCGCAGCCGGTCGCCGGTCCATTGCGCCCAGACCTCCCCTTGCGCGACGCCGCCGCCGCTCACGTCGACGCCGCCACCGCCGGCCGCGCCGACCAGGCCTTCAACGCCAAAGCGCAGGCTGCCAAAAGCGGGCGCGGTCTGTGCGCCGAGGCCGAACAAGCCGATCGAATAAGCGCCCGCATGGCCCCAGGCTGCGCTGCCGGCCTGCGCCACGCCGTAGAGGTGCGGGCTGAATTCGTGCGTCATCAGCAGCACGAGCGGTGTGATCGCATCGGTGCTGCCGTCCTTGAAGCGCACATGCGGCAGGTGCATCACGCCGATGCCGAGGCTTTGCTCGCGCACGACGCCAACGTCACCGCCCATGCCGGCGCCCAGGTCCAGCGGCAGCGTCAGCCCGGCCCGCACATAGCGCGCCGAGAAGCGGCCCGAGAGCGAATCCACAAGGCCCGCATCGAGATGCAGCGAAGCGCCCCAGGGCGACTGCCAGCGAACCGTCGGGCCGGCGCGCCAGAGCCAGCCGTTGCCGGTGTCGACATTGCCGCCGCCGCCCAAGCCCAGGCCTAACTCGGCGCCCACACGCAAGGCAGAGCCGCCGACGGACCAGTCCTGGCCTGCGACGCCCATGCCTTCCATATAGCCGTCGGCACCGCCGTGCGCGGCGCCTGCGGCCTCCACGCCCCACCAACTGCCGGGCACGAAGTAACGGCGCAGTTCAGCGCCAGCGGTGTACATGCGGCCGCTCATCGGCTGGCCGCTGCGGTCCAGCGAACTGGCGCGCGGCGAGTAGGCGCCGCCGAACAGGCTGATCTCGTCAAAGCCCAGGCCGGTGCGGCTGCTGATGCTGGCCTGGCGACCGGCATCGCGCGGCGAGAAGCTCGCGAAATTGACCGCACGGCCCAGCACCAGGCTGATGCCGCCGCCATGCACATTGCCGCTCGGGAAGCTGATGTACGAGAGCGAAGTGCCGACATACCAGTCGTTCACTTCGGTGCGGATGGAGATCTCAGGCCGCAGCATCAGGCCGCCGCCGAAATTGACCTGCTTTGAGCTCAGGCCGCCGCCCGCGCCGACGTAGAGGCTGGCCGCCAGATGCGTGCTGGCACTCAGGCGCCAGCGGCGCTGCGCCGTTGCGCCAAAGGTGATGAGCCCGCCGAAATCGCCCTTGGCCGCGCCGTAGGCACTGGGTCCGAAACCCCAATCGTCGTTGAGCGCGAGCAGGTAGTTCATGCCCAGCATCGAGACCCGCTGGCCCGTCGGCATGCGCAGCGAGGTGATGCTGGCCTCGACCGCCGCCGGACGCGACTCATCCAGGCGCGCCAGCGATTTGAAGGGCTGGTCGGGCGCGTCCGCGTGGGCGGACAGGGAACACAGCGTGGCGACAGCAGCGCAAATCAGTTTCATTGTTTATTTCTTGGCTCGGGGATGCGCAGCGTCGTAGACCTTGGCCAGATGCTGGTAGTCGAGTTGGGTGTAGACCTGGGTGGTCGTGATGTGGGCGTGGCCCAGCAGCTCCTGCACGGCGCGCAGGTCGCCGCTGGATTGCAGCAGGTGCGAGGCGAACGAGTGTCGCAGCATGTGCGGATGGACATGGCTCGGCATGCCGGCCGCCACGGCGCGGGCCTTGAGCCGGGCGCGCAACTGCGGGCCGGAGAGCCGCCCGCCGCGCGCGCCGACCAGCAGCGCCGGCTCACCGTCGCGCGCCACCTGGGGCCGCGCGCCGATCCAGGCCCGCAGCGCTTCGATGGCCGGGCCCCCAAGCGGCACGCTGCGGCGCTTGCTGCCCTTGCCCATCACATGGGCCTCGGCGTCGGTCAGGTCGAGCCAGCCGCGCGCGGTGCCGCTGGCTTGCACGTCGAGATCGAGCAGCTCGGCCGCGCGCAGGCCGCAGCCGTAGAGCAGCTCGACGATGCAGCGGTCCTGCAGCTCTTTCCAGGGCTCCTCGGTGCCGTTGGCATAACTGGCCAGTTGCACGGCATCATCGACGGCCAGCGCCTTGGGCAGCGGCTTGCCGGCCTTGGGTGCGCGCAGGCCGTCAAACGGGTTGAGCTCGATCTTGCGGTCGCGGCCGAGCCAGCGGTAGTAGCCGCGCCAGACCGAGAGCATCAGCGCGATCGAGCGCGGGCCGAGTGCTTCGGCCGCATGCAGCTGCGCAGCCCAGCGGCGCGCCTGCGGCACTTGCAGCTTGAGCAGATCGACACCGTCGCGCTCGGCAAGTGCGGCCAGGCGCCGCAGCCCGTCTTCGTAGATGGCGAGCGTGCGCTCGGCCAGGCGGCGCTGGACGCGCACATGGGCCAGGTAGCCGGCCATGTCTGCGGCGAGCGCCGGGGTGGGCTGCTGATCAGGCGGCTTGCGCATCTGGCAGCAGACGTGCCAAGGCGGCGCCGGCGATATCGCCGATGCGGGTCAGGAACTCGGTGCCCATCTCGGCGGTGTAGCGGGTCGGGTCGGGCGAGCCCAACACCAGCAGGCCGAAGGTCTGCATCTCGCCGTTGAACCTGCGCGAGAGCGGGATCAAGGCCAGCGAAGTGGCGGCGCCGCCTTCCGGCGCGTCGAGCCAGCGCGCGGCCTCGAAGCCCGAGTTGATGCCGCAATAGGGCTGGCTCAAGGAGCCGGCGAAGCTCATCACGTCTTCGCTGACGGCCTGCGCGAAGGTGGCTGGCGCATGCGCGTCGGCCACGCCCCACAGGCGCACGCCGGCCAGCGGGATCAGGAACTGGTGGCGCAGCTCGGCACACAGGATCTCGGGCAGCGCGGCGCTGTCGGTCGTGCGCATCAGCTCGAGCGTCCAGCGGTGCAGGCGGTCGGCGATGCCGACGTTTTCCTGGCCGTTGCGGATCATCTCCATGATGCGCTGCTCGAGACCCTTGATCTTGTCGCGCAGCATCTCGGCCTGGCGCTCCTGCAAGGACACGGCGCGCGCTCCATGCGGGTGGCTCAGCTGGATGGTGGCCAGCAAGGTGGCATGGCGCTCGAAGAATCCGGGTGTGTTGACCAGATAGTCGGCGATGTCCTGCTCGGTGATTCCTTCGGTAGTCACAGCTCGATCTCTCCCTCAAAAACAGTTTGTGCGGGGCCGGTCATCAGCACGGAAGCACTGTCACCGGCCCATTCGATTCTCAGATCACCGCCGCGCGTGTGGACCTCGACGGCTGGATCCAGCAGGCCAAGGCGGATGCCGGCCACGACGGCCGCGCAAGCGCCGGTGCCGCAGGCCAGGGTCTCGCCGGCATCGCGCTCGAAGACGCGCAGGCGCACCTCGCGGCGCGAGACGATCTGCAGGAAGCCGACGTTGACGCGGCGCGGGAAATGCGCGTCGTTCTCGATGGCCGGGCCGAGCGTGGCGACGAGTGCCTTGTCGACATCGGCCACCAAGGTGACCGCATGCGGATTGCCCATCGAGAGCACGACGAAATCTGCGCCTTGCAGCGGCCAGGTGTCGATGCCGTTGACAGGCTTCGCACTCAAACCCTGCGGCTCGAAAGGCAGGCGCGAATGCTCGAAGATCGGCGCGCCCATGTCGACCGTCACGCGGCCGTCGTCGCGCAGGTGCAGCTCCAGCAGCGCATTCAAGGTCTCGACGCGGATGCTGCGCTTGCCGCTCAGGCCCTTGTCGTTGACGTAGCGGACAAAGCAACGCGCGCCATTGCCGCAGTGCTCGACTTCTTCGCCGCTCGCACCGTTGAAGATGCGGTAGCGGAAGTCGACTTCCGCGTTGCCGCTCTTCTCGATCACCAGGATCTGGTCGCAGCCCACGCCGAAGCGGCGGTCACCCAGCACGCGCATCTGGGCGGGCGTGAGCTCGAAAGGGGTCTCGGTGGCGTCAATGACGACGAAATCATTGCCGGCCCCGTGCATCTTGGTGAAGCGCTGTCGCATCCGTCGATTATCCCCGGCCGTAGAGGGGCTGCTCGCCTTCCGGGCGCGTTTTGAAGCGCTTGTGCACCCACAGGTACTGCGCCGGGTTGGCGCGGATGCGCGCTTCCAGCCAGTGGTGGAACTGCAGGGCGTCGGCCACGGCATCGTCGCTCGGGTAGTTGGGCAGCGGCTCGAAGGCCTCGATCTCGTAGCCCTGGCCACCCGGCAACATGGTCACGACGATCGGCTGCACCGCCATCTTGAGCGAAGCCGCCAGGCGTGCCGGGGCCAGCAGGGTGCAGGCCGGCACGCCGAAGAAGGGGATGAACTCGGAATCCTTGCGGCCGAAATCCATGTCGGGCAGGTTCATGAACAGCCAGCCCTGGCGCACGCGGCGCAGCACCTGGCGCACGCCGTCGTGGCGGCTGACCAGTTCGGTCGTGCCGAAGCGCTGGCGCATGGTCTTGAGCGCCGCGTCGAACACCGGGTTGCTCTGGCGCTGGTAGATGCTGATGCCCGATTGCTGCTGCTCGGTCATCAGCAACGGGCCGACCCATTCGAGGCCGACGAAATGCGGGGTCAGCCACATCACGGGCTTTTCGGAATGCTCGGCCAGCCGGACATCGCCCTTGAACCGCGTCAGCCGACGTAATCGGTTACGCGATGCATAGCTGAGCACGCCGCGCTCGAGCAGGCTGCGGCCCAGCCAGCCGAAATGCTCGCGGGCGATGCTTTCGCGCTGGGCCTGGGTTTTCTCGGGAAAGCAGAGCTCCAGATTGCGCAACGCCACCCGGCGGCGCGAGCGGGCCGTGGCGTAGAGCAGCGCGCCCAGGCCCCGGCCGAGCGCCGCCAGCAGCGGCAGCGGCAGCCAATGCAGCAGCCACAGCAGCGCGAGCAAGGCCCGCGCGCCACCGTGTTGCAAACGCACGGAAGCCATGTTCTTCATTGCGCCTTCGGGGGCGCCACGCCGATGTCGAGCCCGCGCGGATTCTTGTAGCGGTGGTAGGCCCAGAGGTACTGGCTCGGCGCGTTGCGGATCATCTGTTCCATGGCGAGGTTGACGGAGGTGGCCGCGGATTCTGGCGTGTCCTCTGGGCCAATGACAGGGGCTTTCAGCAGCCGCACCACGAAACCCTGGCCGCGCGGCAGTCTCTCGCCCCAGATGAGCAGCAATTCACAGCCGGTCTGCTGCACGAGCCGGCCGGCCAGCGTCATGGTGTAGGCAGGCTGGCCGAAGAACGGTGCCCAGACGCCCAGCCCCTCGGGCGGCACCTGGTCCGGCAGCAGCCCGACCATCTCGCCCTTGCGCAGCGCGCGGATCATCTGGCGCACGCCGGCCAGCGTGGCCGGGGCGGTCAGCAGCCCCGGACGCTCGCGCGAACCATCGACGAGGCTGCGCAGGATCTCCTTGCGCGCGGGGCGGAACAGCACGGTGATGGGCACGCGCGAGCCGAAATGTTCAGCCAGGGCCTGGGCGCAGATCTCGAAGGACCCGAGATGCGGCGTCAGGAGAAGCAGGCCCTTGCCCTTGTCGAGGGCGGCTTCGACCAGTTCGGCGCCGTCCAGGCGCACGCGGCCGCTCAGCGGTTCATCCCTCGGCCGCATCCACAGCCAGGGCAGCTCGGCCACCATGCGCCCGGCCTCGCCGATGGCACCGCGCGCTTGGCGCCAGGGCACGCCGGAAGCCGCCACATTGGCCTGGAAGCGGCGGCGGTACGTGGGCGAGGCCGCATACGTCATCCAGCCGATGAGCGCGCCCAGCACGTGCAAAAGCCGCAAAGGCCAACGGGCGAAGAAACGGAACAAGGGCAGCATGGTTCTTATAATGGGTCTATCGCCGAGTTACTGAACAACTTGCGGGGCGATTCATAAATTCTGCTAAAGCGTTCGCCGCGACTCCCAAGGATTGCACGGCAACGCCGATCAACCAGCAAATCAGGAGTGTAAAAGTGGCGAATGACTTTCTCTTCACGTCGGAATCGGTTTCTGAAGGCCACCCCGACAAGGTCGCCGACCAGATCTCGGACGCGATTCTCGACGCAATCTTCACGCAAGACCCGCGCTCCCGCGTGGCCGCTGAAACGCTGTGCAACACGGGCCTCGTGGTTCTGGCGGGCGAGATCACGACCAACGCCCATGTGGACTACATCCAGGTAGCGCGCGACACGATCAAGCGCATCGGCTACGACAACAGCGATTACGGCATCGACTACAAGGGCTGCGCCGTGATGGTCTGCTACGACAAGCAGAGCAATGACATCGCCCAGGGCGTCGATCACGCGAGCGACGACCACCTCAACATCGGCGCTGGCGACCAGGGCCTGATGTTCGGCTACGCCTGCGACGAAACGCCCGAGCTGATGCCCGCGCCGATCTATTACGCGCACCGCCTCGTTGAGCGCCAGGCCCAGTTGCGCAAGGACGGCCGCCTGCCCTTCCTGCGGCCCGACGCCAAGAGCCAGGTCACGATGCGCTATGTGGACGGCAAGCCGCATTCGATCGACACCGTGGTGCTCTCGACCCAGCACGCGCCCGAGATGAGCCTCGGTGACCGCATGACGGATGAGTTCTATGAAGCCATCCGCGAAGAGCTGATCAAGCCCGTGCTGCCCAAGGAATGGCTGACCACCGACACCAAGTATTTGATCAACCCCACGGGGCGCTTCGTCATCGGCGGCCCGCAAGGCGATTGCGGCCTGACCGGCCGCAAGATCATCGTCGACACCTACGGCGGCGCCTGCCCGCACGGCGGCGGCGCCTTCAGCGGCAAGGACCCGAGCAAGGTCGACCGTTCTGCCGCTTACGCTGCCCGTTATGTGGCCAAGAACATCGTCGCCGCCGGCCTGGCGCGCCAATGCCAGATCCAGGTCGCCTACGCGATCGGCGTGGCCAAGCCGATGAACGTGACGGTCTACACCGAGGGCACCGGCGTGATCAGCGACGACAAGCTCGCGGCGCTGGTGAACGAACATTTCGACCTGCGCCCGAAGGGCATCATCCAGATGCTCGACCTGCTGCGCCCGATCTATTCGAAGACGGCGGCTTACGGGCACTTCGGCCGCGAGGAGCCGGAGTTCACGTGGGAAAGAACTGACAAGGCTGCCGCGCTGCGTGCAGCGGCTGGCCTGTAAGGACAGCATCCGCGCCAGCGGATCGGCAGCCTTGCGGTGCAGGCTAACTTCGCCTCAGCGAAGTTAAGGCCCAACGGGCCGGCCGAAGCCACAAGGCCCAAGTGCTGCGTGCAGCGGCTGGCCTGTAAGAGCAGATTGCGATAGGTCTAGAAGACTCGCCCCGTCTACGAACGAGGGCAACTGCATCACAGATCGCCCCGCCCCATCGGCGGGGCGATGCCTTTTGGGCAGCACCAAATCCCGATACTGCACAACGCAGTAACCGTTGTGGGTGTCACCCGATATGCAGTCCCCCTTGAGCCTGACCGAAACCCAGGCCAACCCCTCGCTCCCCACCCGCGGACCGTTGACGATCCTGGTGGTCGACGATCACAACGCCACGCGCCTGACGATCGCCAGCGAGCTCGATCGCAACGGCCACTGCGTGCTCGAGGCCGACAGCGCGGAATGGGCGCTGGAGCTGTTCCAGCGCCACAAGCCCGACCTGGTCCTGCTGGACATCGACATGCCGGGCCATGACGGCTACTGGACCGCCCGCACCCTGCGCGAGGCCGAGCCCGGCGGCTGGACGCCGATCATCTTCATGACCGATTCGGGCGGCGACGAATGCGTCTGGCGCGGCATCGAGGCCGGCGCGGACGACTACCTGAGCAAGCCGATCTCGCCCCTGCTGATGCACGCCAAGCTGCGCGCCATGCAGCGCATCATGAACATGCGCAAGCGCCTGGTCGAGCTGTCCGACGAGTTGCGCACGGCCAATTCACAGCTGACCGAACTCTCGCAGCTCGATCCGCTCACCGGCCTGCTCAACCGGCGCGGCCTCGACCTGCAATTGCAGACCGCTCTCGCCCACTCGCGCCGCGAACGCCAGCCGCTGACGGTCATGCTCTGCGACATCGATTTCTTCAAGCGCTACAACGACAGCCTCGGCCACCTGGAAGGCGACGCCTGCCTGCGGCGGATGTCCCGGCTGCTGGCCAACACCTGCCAGCGCCCGCTCGACTGCGCGGCCCGCTACGGCGGCGAGGAGTTCGCGCTGATCCTGCCCGACACGCCCCGCTCCGGCGCCCAGACCTTTGCGCGCGCGGTGATGCGCATGGTGCAACTGGCCGCTGTGACGCATCCCGCTTCCGAGGTCGCACCGTACGTGACCTTGTCCGGCGGCATCACCACCTGCATGGCCGACGACAGCACGACCGCCGAGGCCCTGCTGCTGCGCGCGGACGATGCGCTCTACACCGCCAAGATGCAGGGACGGAATCGCTTCTTCAGCTACGAGATGAAAGTCACGGCGTAGCGCTGCTGGCGGGGTAGAGTGGCCAGCGCCATGAAGCTCCCGACCCTTGAAGACCTCCGCCGCTACGCGATTTCGCGCAGCCTGTTCAAGCCCACGACGCTGCCCGGCGCCATCAAGAAGCTCGGCTTTGTGCAGGCCGACCCGATGCGCGCACCGGCGCGCGCGCAGGACCTGATCCTGCGCCACCGGGTCAAGGACTACCGCGCCGGCGAGCTCGAAGCGCGCTACGCACGGCTGCAGGTCGAGGAAGACTGCCTCGTCAACTACGGATTCCTGCCGCGCGAGCACCTGCCGCTCCTGCACCCACGCACCGCCAAACGGGTGTGGGACGCGAAGACACGCGAGCAGGCCGAGGCGCTGCTGGACGTGGTGCGCGAGCGCGGGCCGACGCACCCCAAGCACCTGCTCGAAGAATTTGCCCACCACGGCCGCATGCCCGGCTATTGGGGCGGCGAGCTCAACGTCAGCACGCAGCTGCTCGATGGCCTGCATTACCGCGGCCATCTGCGCGTCAAGCGGCGCGACAGCGGCACGCGCGTCTACGAAGCCATCACACATCCCGAGCAGGACCAGAGCGCGGCCGCACGCGCCGCGCGGGCCGATGCGCTGCTGGATATGGTGGTGCGCCTGTACGCGCCGCTGCCGGCCGCCAGCCTCGGCTACCTGACCTCGCTGCTGCGCCTGGGCGTGCCGCATCTGCATGTGGAAACGCGAGCCGCGTTCAAGCGCGCCAAGGAGCGCCATGCGCATGCGCTGATTGACGGCGTGACCTGGTATTGGCCGGCCGATGAAAACCCGCTGAGCAAGCGTCACGCCGTCGATGATCATTTGCGGCTTCTTGCGCCGTTCGACCCGATCGTCTGGGACCGCCGCCGCTTCGAGCAGTTCTGGGGCTGGGCTTATCGCTTCGAGGCCTACACGCCGGCGGCCAAGCGGCAGATGGGGCATTACGCGCTGCCGCTGCTCTGGAACGAGGAGATCCGGGGCTGGGCCAATCTGCGCGTGGAAAACAAGGGCCGGCTGCATTGCGAGACCGGCTTCATCGATGGCAAGAAGCCCAAGGGCGCGGCGTTCAAGCTGGCGCTTGAAGAAGAGCTTGAACGCGTGCGCGTGTTCCTCGGGCTGTAGTCGGGCCCTAGTCGGGCTCAGCGCGTCTTCGCAATCCAGTCGTTCACGTTCTCTTCCAGCAGATCCAGCGGCAAGGCGCCGTTCTTCAGCACCAGATCGTGATACGCCCGGATGTCGAACTTCGGGCCCAGCGCCTTCTTCGCGCGCTCGCGCAACTCGACGATCTTCATCATGCCGACCTTGTAGGCCGTGGCCTGACCGGGCCAGACGATGTAGCGGTTGGTCTCGGTGAAGTTGTCGCGATCGGAACCCGCCGTGTTGGCATGGAAATAATCCATCACCTGCTGGCGCGTCCAGTGCTTGGCGTGGATGCCGGAGTCGACCACCAGGCGCACCGCGCGCAGCAGCTCATCAGACAGGCGGCCGAAGTCCTGGTATGGGTCGCTGTAGAAGCCGTATTCCTTCGGGAAATACTCGGCGTAAAGCGCCCAGCCTTCGACATAGGCCGTGTAGCCGCCAAACATGCGGAACTTCGGGATGCCCGTCAGTTCCTGCGCAATCGCGATCTGCATGTGGTGGCCGGGGATGGCCTCGTGGTGGGCCAGCGTTTCCATCTCCCAGATGGGAATGCCGTGCATGTCCAGCGTGTTGACGTAGTAGGTGCCCGGGCGCTTGCCGTCGGCCGAAGGCTCCTGGTAGAACGCGGCCGCCGAGCCCACTTCGCGGAAGGGCTCCACCGGTTTGACCACCAGGGCCGCGCGCGGCAGCGTGCCGAAGAATTCGGGCAGGCGCTTCTTCATGTCCTCGATCATCTGCGTGGCGCGCGCGATGTATGCGGCCTTGCCTTCGGGCGTGGTCGGGTAGACGAACTGCGGGTCGTCGCGCATGAAGGCCAGAAAGGCCGGCAGATCGCCCTTGAAGCCGATCTGCTGCTTGATCACATCCATCGCGGCGTGAATGCGCGCCACCTCGCTCAGGCCCAGTTCATGGATCTGCTCGGCCGTCATGTGCGTGGTGGTGTTGGTGCGCAGCACGAAGTCGTAGTAGTCACGGCCCTCGGGCAGCTTCCACACGCCGTCGTCCTCGGTGGCCACCTTGCCCTGCGCCTCGAACATCGCAATCAGTTGGTCGTAGGCCGGCTTGACCGAATCCAGCAAGGCCGCGCGGCCGTCCTTCAGCAGCTTGGCCTTGGTGGCGGCGTCGACCTTCTTGAGCGCCTCGACCTTGGTCTGGAAGTCGTTCCACAGCGCGCTCTTGCCCTCGCTTCCACCCTGGGTGAAGGGCTCACCCGTGACGATCTGGCGCGAGGCCTCGATCATCAGCGGAAAGACAAACTTGGGCGGCAGGATGCCCATCGCCTGGCTGGTCTTGGCGCTGTCTTCGAGCTGCTCGAACATGTGCGGCATGCCGCGCAGGCGCGCGATGTAGGCACGCGCATCGGCCGCGGTCTCGACCGGGTGCATATTGATCAGGAAGGCCGGCGCATCGGTGTGCATGCCGTCCATCTGCGAGAAGGTGTAGCCGTGGTGGCGCCAGCGCCAGCCCTCGATCTCGTGCTCGGCGCGCGAGACATAGAGCCGGTAGCTGAGCTGGGCCTGGCCGTCGAGCGCCTGGAAGTTGATCGTGCGCTTCAGATCGGCCAGGCGTTGCACGGTCAGTGCCAGATCGGCGGCCTCGCGTTGCTCGGAAAAGTCGTCCCACTTGTCCTGGTCCTTCTTGATGCCCAGGTTGGCCTCGGTCATGGGGCTGCGAGCGACGGCCTCGTTGAAGGTGCGCTCGAAGAAGGCGTTAGCCTTGTCCGACTCGGTGGGGGTGGCGGCCAGTGCGCTGCCCATGATGCTGGTGAGCGCAAGCGATAGGCCGGCACGACGCAGAAGGTGAAGCATGAGGATTCCTTTCGATGCCAAATTGTGCGCACCGGGTTCCTGGCATGACTTAAGTTTTAGTAGATAGAATCCCGCAGTCCGAGGAGCGTTGCAACCTCCACACCCCAGGGGGCCAGGCTCGGATAAGTCCTGAATCCGTTCAGGCCACTGCAACCGCGCTCACCCGCAATGTCCGTCGTGGGTGACCGTTATCGACTCCGCCCCGCTGGCATTGCGATCCCAAACATCTGGAGATCTGCAATGACCGCTGCTGCCGCACCTTACCTC
Source organism: Burkholderiaceae bacterium (assembly GCA_036500605.1). Classification (GTDB taxonomy): domain Bacteria; phylum Pseudomonadota; class Gammaproteobacteria; order Burkholderiales; family Burkholderiaceae_C; genus JAFALK01. The sequence goes on along the minus strand of DASYBU010000013.1, from coordinate 105,873 downwards.
GTCAAAGACCTGAGCCTGGCCGATTGGGGCCGCAAGGAACTTCGCATCGCCGAGAGCGAAATGCCCGCCCTGATGGCGATCCGCGAGGAATACGCGAAGACGCAGCCGCTGAAGGGCGCGCGCATCACCGGCTCGCTCCACATGACGATCCAGACCGGCGTGCTGGTCGAGACCCTGCAAGCGCTGGGCGCCGAAGTGCGCTGGGCCTCGTGCAATATCTTCTCCACGCAGGATCACGCCGCCGCGGCGCTGGCCAAGGTCGGCACGCCCGTGTTCGCCTACAAGGGCGAGACGCTGGAAGACTACTGGGACTACACCCACCGCATCTTTGAATTCGCCGACAAGGGCCAACCGGGCGAAGGCCCGAACATGATCCTCGACGACGGCGGCGATGCCACGCTGCTGATGCACCTGGGCCAGAAGGCCGAGAAGGACCTGAGCGTGCTGGCCAATCCCGGCAGCGAGGAAGAGCGCATCCTGTTCGCGGCCATCAAGGCCAAGGTGGCCGTGGATCCGACCTGGTACACCCGCAAGAGCGCCGAGATCATCGGCGTGACCGAAGAGACCACCACGGGCGTGCACCGCCTGAAGGAAATGTCGGACAAGGGCACGCTGCTGTTCCGCGCCATCAACGTCAACGATTCCGTCACCAAGAGCAAGTTCGACAACCTCTACGGCTGCCGTGAATCGCTGGTGGACGGCATCAAGCGCGCCACCGACGTGATGATCGCCGGCAAGATCGCCGTGATCGCCGGCTATGGCGATGTGGGCAAGGGCTCGGCGCAGGCGATGCGTGCGCTCTCCGCCCAAGTGTGGGTCACCGAGATCGACCCAATCTGCGCTCTGCAGGCCGCGATGGAAGGCTACCGCGTCGTGACGATGGAATTTGCGCAGGACAAGGCCGACATCTTCGTCACCACCACCGGCAACAAGAACGTGATCCGCCACGAGCACATGGTCGCGATGAAGCACAACGCGATCGTCTGCAATATCGGCCACTTCGACAACGAGATCGAAGTTGCCGCGCTTGAGAAGTACGAGTGGGAAGAGATCAAGCCGCAAGTCGATCACGTCATTTTCCCGAACGGAAAACGCATCATCCTGCTGGCCAAGGGTCGTCTGGTGAACCTGGGCTGCGGCACGGGCCATCCGAGCTATGTGATGTCGTCTTCGTTCGCCAACCAGACCATCGCGCAGATCGAGCTGTTCGCTCACAAGGAGCGTTATGACGTCGGCCAGGTCTATGTGCTGCCCAAGCATCTGGACGAGAAGGTCGCACGCCTGCAATTGAAGACGCTCAATGCGCAACTGTCTGAACTGACGGACGAGCAGGCCGCGTACATCGGCGTGAGCAAGACCGGCCCGTACAAGCCGGACACGTACCGCTACTGATCGATGCGTGCCGACCAGTTGCTCGTCAGCCAGGGCCTCGCGCCCACGCGCTCCGCGGCGCAACGCCTGATTGCAGGCGGTGCGGTGGAATGGGCGCGCGGCGATGTGTGGGCGGTCGTCCGCAAGGCCGGCGAGGAACTGGCCGATCAAGCGCAGCTGCGCATCACCGATGACGCCGAGCTGCGCTATGTTTCGCGCGGCGGGCTCAAGCTCGAAGGCGCGCTGCAGAAGAGCGGCCTCGATGTCTCGGGCTTGAGCGTGCTCGATGTCGGCCAGAGCACCGGTGGCTTCACCGACTGCCTGCTCAAGAAGGGCGCGGCGCGCGTGGTCGGCATCGATGTCGGTCATGGCCAGTTGCACGCCAGCTTGCAGACCGATCCGCGTGTGCAGGCGCTTGAAGGTGTGCACTTGCGTGAGTTCACGCCCGATGAGAAGTTCGCGCTGATCGTCGGCGACCTCAGCTTCATCTCGATGGTCGGCGCCTTGCCGCACCTCGCGCAGTGGCTTCAGCCGCAGGGCCAGTTGCTGCTGCTGATCAAGCCGCAGTTCGAGCTCGGCCCCAAGGCCCTGGACCGACGCGGTCTGGTGAAGGACGCCTCGCAATACGCGCAGCTTGAAACCCAGGCTCGCGCCGCTGCAGAAGCCCTCGGTTGGCAAGTGCGCGGCTATTTTGAAAGCACCATCGCCGGCGGCGATGGCAATACCGAATTTTTCCTGTGGGCCCAATCATGAGCACCCCCGTCAGCTTTGAATTCTTTCCGCCCAACACGCCCGTCGGCGTTGAAAAACTCAAGACCGTGGTGCAGGACCTGGGCGCGCTGAAGCCGCAGTACTTCAGCGTCACCTACGGCGCCGGCGGCTCCACGCGCGACAAGACGCTGGCCGCCGTCAGCGACATCGCCGCGAGCGGTTTCGAAGCCGCGCCGCACCTGTCCTGCGTGGGCTCCACGCGCGAAGGCATCGCCGAGATCCTGGCCACCTACCGCGCGCAGAACATCCGCCGCGTCGTGGCCCTGCGCGGCGATCTTCCAAGCGGCACCGCCACCGCTGGCGAATTCCGTTATGCGGCCGAGCTGGTGGCCTTCATCCGCGAGACCCAGGGGCCGGATTGGGACATCGAAGTCGCCGCCTATCCCGAGTACCACCCGCAGCAGCGTTATGCCGCGCGCGACCTGCAGCACTTCGCCGACAAGATGGCGGCGGGCGCCAGCGGTGCGATCTCGCAGTTCTTCTTCAACCCCGACGCCTTTTTCCACTTCGTGGACGAGGCGCGCAAGCTCGGCGTCACGCAGCCGATCGTGCCCGGCATCATGCCCTTCCACAATTTCTCGCGCATCGCCCAGTTCGCGCAGCGCGACGGCATCGAGGTCCCGCGCTGGGTGGCGCTGAAGATGGAAGGCTATATGGACGACACCGCCTCGATCCGCGCCTTCGGCCTCGACGTGATCACGCGGCTGTGCGAGCGCCTGATCAAGGACGGCGTGCCTGCGCTGCACTTCTACACGCTGAACCAGTCGGCGCTGACGCTGGAAATTTGCAAGCGGCTGGGGCTTTCGCGATGAGCCAGGCACTCCTGATCATCGACATCCAAGCCGGCCTCTGCACCGGCAAGTACGCCGTCTTCGAGGCCGAGCGCGTGATTGGCAACGTCAACCGCATCTCGGAGCAGGCGCGCGCTCAGGGCGTGCCGGTCGTGGTGATCCAGCATGAGGAAGACGAAGGCTCGCTCGTGTACAACTCGGCCGGTTGGCAACTGGCCGAGAGCCTCGTCGCCACGCCGCAGGATGTCTTCATCCGCAAGGGCGCGAGCGACTCGTTCCACAAGACCGAGTTGCAGGCGAAGTTGCAATCACTCGGCATCACCGAGCTGATCGTCTGCGGCATGCAGAGCGACTTCTGCGTGAACAGCACGGTGCGCCGCGGGCTGGCGCTGGGCTATCCGATCACGCTGGTGTCGGATGCGCATTCCACGCTGGACAACAGCGTGCTGACGGCCGAGCAGATCATTGCGCATCACAACGAAACGTTGTCGCAGCTGTCGAGTTTTGGCGTGCGCGCGCAGCTGAAGACGACCGAGGAAGTCCTGAGCCGCTGAGCTTCCGAGTCGCTGGAATCTGCTGCGTCGGCCCTTGCCCTGGCGGGCAGAATCAGCGGCATGACAAACCTCTGGCGTGCGCTCTGGCTCGTGCTGCTGCTGTGCAGCGGTGCACCGGCTGCATGGAGCCAGACCGTCCAGCTCTTCTTCTATCACCGCGAGCCGCCCTTCATGCTGGCGGCCGACGAGAGCCAGCGCGCCGGCCTGAGCTTCGATCTCGCCGCCCTGCTCAACCGGCAGGAGACCGAGACCCCGCGCCGCTTCACCGCCACGCCCCTGCCGCGCCCACGGCTCGATACCGAGCTGGCGCCGTGGACGCGTCATGCTTGTCCGGTCGACGGCAAGTCCAGCAGTTGCGACAGCAATTGGATCCTGCTGTGGGTGACGCCGCAATGGGGCTGGGGCGATGAACCCGAGCAGCACTTCCTGTGGGTCGACCTGTTCAGGGACGAAGACCTGATCATCTCGCGCGCGCAGCATCCGGTCGACTACCGCGGGCCGAGCGACCTGATCGGCCTGCGCTTTGCGGCCGTGCGCGGCCATCACCTGCCCGCCGACATCGAGGCGCTGATGGGCAGCGGCAAGATCACGCGCGACGATGGCAACTACGAGCGCAGCCTGCTGCAACGCCTGGCACTGAACCATGCCGATGTGACCTTGCTGCAGCGCAGCAGCCTGAACTACCTGCTCAATTTCGACCCGGAGTTTGTCGGGCTGCGCGGGCGCTTCCATGTCTCGCCGCGGCCTGTGCAGAGCTTCATGTTGCAAGCGATGATTCCCGCCAATCGCTCAGATCTGCAGGAGGTTCTGCTGAAGGTTCGTCAGAGCAAGGAGTGGTCAGTGTTGATGGAGCGTTACGGCATCCAGCCCTGATGCGCAACAAGGCAAGAACGCAACACGGCGTTACGGGCAAAAGCTCCACGAACGCGCGGCTTTCTGGCAGAGTCGAACTGGCGCAGTTACAGAACTGCCGCCCAGCCTTAAGTCGCAAGAAGAAGATGACGGAGGAGCCTTCAGGATGCGCTGTTCGTGCCGCAGTACCCTGCCGACCCTGGTCATGGCCCTGTTCGCTGCTGGCCTGTGCACAAGGACATGGGCGCAGAGCATCCCGGACGCCGGTTCGCTGAACCGCGAGATCGACCGCAGCCGGCTGCCACCGTCGCCGCCCAAGACACCGCCTGCGGCCGTTGAGCTCGACGTCACGCAGGCCAAGCCCGGCGGCGTCACCGTGACCGTCACCGCCTTCCGCATCAAGGGCAACACGCTGCTGAGCGACGCGCAGGTGCAGGCCGTGCTGGCGCCCTTCGTCGGCAAGACGCTCGATCTGGCTGGCCTGCAAACCGCCGCGGCGGCCGTGACCGAGGCCTACCGCCACGCCGGCTGGATCGTCAGCACCGTGCTGCCGCGCCAGGCGGTTGAGCAAGGCGTTGTGCAACTCGACGTGGTTGAGGCGCTGCTCGGGCGCGTGCGCAGCGCCAAGGAGAGTTCGCGCGTACCTCAGGCCTTGCTGAGCGGCCTCGTGCAAGGTGGGCAACAACGCGGCCAACCGTTGAATCGCGAAGCCGTGGACCGCGGCCTCATGCTGGCCGACGACCTGCCCGGCGTGAACGTGGCGGGCTTCCTGACCCAGGGCGAAGGCGAGCGTGAGACCGATGTACTGCTCAGAGTGGCGGATGAGCCGATGGCGATGGGCGACGTGACCGTGGACAACGCCGGCAGCCGCTCGACGGGCAATGTGCGCACGGCGCTGAACCTGTTCGTCAACAGCCCGCTCAACCAGGGTGATCTGCTGACCGGCATGGCGATCGCCACGCGCGGCAGCGAGTTCGTCCGCGCCGCTTTCACGCTGCCGCTCGGCTTCCAGGGCCTGCGTTTCGGCGTCAACACCTCAGCGCTGAAATACCGCCTGATTGCGCCGGAGTTTGCCGCGCTGGAAGCCAGCGGCCATTCGCAATCGGTGGGTCTGGAGTCGAGCTACCCGCTGCTGCGCTCGCGCCAGCGCAATGTCTACCTGAGCGTGAACCTCGACGAGAAAACCTTTCTCAACCGAGCCAGCGGCACGGTCCAGCCCCGCTATTCGGCCGAATCGCTGACGCTCGGCATCAACGGCAATTTCTTCGATCAGCTCGGCGGCGGCGGCGCGAACACCTGGAGCCTCGCCTGGATCGCCAACACGCTCGACCTGGGCGGCTCACCGAACCAGGCCGCCGATGCTATCGGCCCGCGCACCGACGGCCATGCCCAGATCCTGCGCTACAGCCTCGGCCGCCAGCAATCGCTCGGCAGCCTGATCAACGACAACTTCAGCCTCTACGCCAGCTTCTCCGGCCAATGGGCCAACAAGAACCTCGACTCTTCGGCCAAGTTCTACCTGGGCGGCGTCTACGGCGTGCGCGCCTATCCGAGCAACGAAGGCAGCGGCGCCGAAGGCCAGCTCTTCAACCTCGAGCTGCGCGCCCGCCTGCCCTGGGACGCCGTGGCCACGGCCTTCTACGACTGGGGCCATGTGCAGAACAACGTAGACAGTTATGTCGGCGCACCCGCACTCAACAGCTACTCGCTCAAGGGCGCCGGCCTGGGCCTGAGCGCCGGCGTGCCGGGCGGCGGCGTGCTGCGCGCGGTCTGGTCGCATCGGCTGGGCAGCAATCCGAATCCCACCGCCACCGGCAAGGATCAGGACGGCACGCTGGAGAAGAACCGTTTCTGGTTTGGGGCGACGTTCACGTTCTGAAGTCGCCCGCTATCGAGCCCGTCAGTTCAGCGCCGCAAACGCATCACGCGTGAGGTTCTCCGGCGCGCCCTGCGCGCGGCAGACCACGTCGTCCTCGATGCGCACGCCGCCGAAACGCGCCAGGTGCGCGACCTTGCTCCAATCGACGGCCGAGCCGTGCGCGGTGGCGCGCAGCTTGTCGAGCAGCGTGGGGATGAAGTACAGGCCCGGCTCGATCGTGACGACCATGCCGGCGTCGAGCTTGCGGGTCAGGCGCAGGTAGCGGTGGCCTTCGGGCTTGGGCGCGACATTGCCGTGATCGTCGGCCATGAAGCCGCCGATGTCGTGCACCTGCAGACCGAGCAGATGGCCGATGCCATGAGGGAAGAAGGTGCTGCTCACGCCTTCGGCCACGATCGCCTCGGGACTCATCCTGACGATGCCTTGCTCGCTCAGGATCTGAGCGATGCGGCGGTGCGTGCTGAGGTGGATCTCGCGGTAGTCGACCGCGTGGCGCACTTCGTCGACGAGGGCCAGTTGGGCCGCTTCCATGGCGGCCAGCAAGGCGTCGAAATCAGTGTCCACACCACACCATGTGCGCGTGATGTCGGAGGCATAACCGTTGACTTGAGCGCCCGCATCGATCAGCAGGCTGCGGTGCGCTTCGGGCGGCGCGGCGTCCTGATATTGGTAGTGCAGCACGGCGCCATGTTCATTGAGCGCGACGATATTGCTGTAGGGCAGATCGCGGTCGGTATGGCCGCTGGCGGCCAGGTAGGCGCGGTGGATGTCGAGCTCCGAGGCGCCGGCCTGGAAGGCTTCGCGCGCGGCCCGGTGCGCGGGCACGGCCCGGCGTGAGGCGGCACGCATCTGTTCGAGCGCGTACTCGGTCTTGTACGCACGCTGGTAGTGGAGGACGTTCAGCAGATCGGCGGGGTTGTTGGGCACGATGCCTTCCAATGCCGCGTCGGCCTCGCCGACGATCGCCACGCGGCCCGGCAGGCGCAGGTGCTGCACCGCTTGCTCGGGCTCGGTGATGGTCACCAGCTCGACGTGTTTCGTCCATTCACCGCTCGGCGCCTCGGGCGGCACATGCCAATAGTCGTCGGGCTGGTAGTAGACGACCAGCGGCTTGCGGCCCGGGCGCACCACAAGCCAGCTGTTGGGATGCGCGGTCAGCGGCAGCCAATGCTTGAAATGCGGATTGGTCTGGAACAGATAGGGCCGGTCGTCGAGGAAGGCGAATTTCTCGATGCCGGAGGCGATGATCAGGGCGTCGTAGCCGCAGCGGGCGAGCGCCGCTTCGGTCTGTGCTTGCAGGGCGCTGAGGTGTTGGGCGTAGGAACTCATGGCGTGATTGTCATGCGTCTGAGTCCCACACGACGCCTTCCTCGGTCAGCATGGCATCGACCGGCACATCATCCGGCAAAGCCTTGAGCAAAGGCTGGAAGCCATGCGCATAGCCGACGCCAACCATCACCGGGCGCGGCGTCAGCTCCTGCACCGTGCGCACCATGAAGCCGCCGCCGTAACCGAGCCGCAGGCCGAAGGGCCCATAGCCCAGGCAGGGCACCAGCAGCATCTGCGGCATGAAGACTTCCGTGTCCTTGGGCTTGGGGATGCCGAAGGCGTCCTCCTCCATCGGGCAGCCCGGGTACCAGACGTGGAATTGCAGCGAGTTGTGAGCCTTGTCGACGACCGGCAGGCCGATGCGGCGCTCGGGGTTGGCCTCGGCCCAGCGGTAGAGCGCGGGCAGCGGGTCGAACTCGCCCTTGATCGGCCAGTAGGCGCCGATGGTCTTCTCCTGGCGCGTCACCAGCCAGACGCGCAGCACGCTTTGAAGCTGCTCGGCCAGTTCCAGCCGGCCGGGCAGGTCCAGGCGCTCCTGGATCAGGCGTTGTCGAAGCGCGGGGCGGTCGTTCAGAAAATCCACTCAAGACTCCTGCTCACAAGCTGGCTCGCATTGTGGCCTCGCGGGCGGCTGCCGGCCAGCAGACAATGCCGGCATGAATGAATTGACCCGTCACTGCATGGAGTTACTCGCGCCGCTCGGCCCGGTGCGATCGCGACGCATGTTTGGCGGCGCGGGCCTCTACGCTGACGATGTCTTCGTCGCCCTGATGTTCGGCGATCAGCTTTACCTGAAGGCTGACGACGTGACCCGGCCACGTTTTGAGGCGGCCGGCTGCGAGCCCTTCCGCTATGCCAAGAAGGATGGCGAGTCGGTCAGCATCAGCTACTTCCGGCCGCCTGAAGAGGCGATGGAATCGAGCGCGCTGATGCTGCCCTGGGCGCGGCTCGCGATGGAGGCGGCTCTGCGAGCGCGCAACAAGCCGGTGAAGAAGAAGGCCGCCGCCAAGCCAAAGGCCACGGCCACGGCCAAGCCCAAGACTACGGCGCGATGATTTCACCCTCTGTCAGGAGCAGGGTCAGCGCTTGATCGTGGGGCTCGACGGCGAAGGCGATCTCGCCAAGAGACCAAGCGATGCCCACGCTGGTCACACCGGGATGCGCGGCCAGCCAGCGATCAAAGTAACCGCCACCATAGCCCAGCCGATAGCCCTCACGCGTGAAGCCCACGCAGGGCACGAGCACCACGTCGGGCACGACGGCAGCACCCGTCGCACAGGCGATGCCGCATTCATCGGGCGCCAGTTCCAAGCCCTCTTTCCAAGCACGATATTCCATGCGCCGGGGCGATTTGTACGCATGCGGCAAGGCCCATTGCACACCGGACTCACGTGCGAGGGCCTCGGCTGCGTTAAATTCCCCGGCAAGCGGCGAATAAAGGCCGAGGCATTGCGGTTCGAGCTGCTCGAGCACTTCGCGCAGGCGCGCCCCCAAGGCAGCACTGGCGGCATGGGCGGCGGGCGTGGCGAGCCAGTCGTTGCGGCGGGTCAGCAGTTGCGTGCGCAGCCCTGCACGTTCGTTCAAGAGTTCAGTCACGCAGCACCATCCATCCATCGAGGGTTTGTTTTGGCAGTATATGAAGCGCTCCGGCGCCTTGCACTTTGCGGCCTGCTGGTCGTCGCTCCGCTGAGCGCCTTGGCGCAGGACGATGAGGCCGCGCAGGCCGTGGCGGGCCGCGCGGCTTTCCTGAAGAAGGACCAGGTGCGCCTCGCGGTCCTGAACGCTAACGCGCAGGATCAGCGTCAGCCGCTGGCGCCGTGGTTCGACTACTGGCAGCTCAACCTGCGCCTGCCGCAGGCCACGCAGGCCGATCTGGATGCCTTCTACGCGCGCTGGCCCGGCAGCTATGTGGAAGACCGGCTGCGCAACGACTGGCTGCTCGAACTGGGCCATCGCCGCGACTGGAAGAACTTCCAGAGCGACTATGCGGCCTTCAAGATGCGCGACGACCGCGAGGTGCTTTGCTACTCGCTGCTGGCCGATCATCTGGCGGGCAAGTCGGTGCTGCGCGAGGCCCGCACCGCCTGGCTGGCCCAGCGCGAGGCCGACGAAGGCTGCCAGCTGTTGGCCTCCACGCTGTTCGATGCCGGGCTGATCAAGCCGGCCGACGTCTGGCTCAAGATGCGTCTGGCAACCGAGCTGCAGAAATCAGCCACCGTGAAAGCCGCCGCGGGCCTGCTCGGCAAGCCGGTGCAGCAGGCCGTGATCGAGATCCAGGACAAGGCCGGCAAGTACATCGCCCGCAAGGCCAGGACCGGCAACCGGCAGGACGATGAGCTCAGCGCGCTGGCGCTGATGCGCGTGGCCGGCGTGGACCCGGATCAGGCCGTCGACCTGCTCAAGCAGCGCTGGGAAAAGCGCCTGCCCGCCGATCTGGCGGCGTGGGTGTGGGTGCAGGCGGCACGGCAGGCGGCCTCGCGCCTGCAGCCGGAGGCTAACGAGTATTTCGAGCGTGCTCGCAAGCTGCACAAGCTGCCGACCGCCCCGGAATGGAGCGACGACACGCTCGCCTGGATGGCCCGCGCTGCGCTGCGCACCGGCCAGTGGCCGCAGATGCTGCAGGCGATCGAGCTGATGAGCCCCGCCACGCAGCAGGAACCGCAATGGCAGTACTGGCGCGCCCGCGCCCTGCCTGCGGCGCAAGGCACGCCGATCCTGCAGACGCTGGCCAACGCGCCGGCTGCAGCGCTGAGTTTCTACGGCCGTCTCGCGGCCGAAGATCTGCACCAGCCGCAGGTCCTGCCCGCCGCGCCGCTGCCTTTGAATTCTTCGGAACGGCAAGTCGCGCAGATGAATGTCGGCGTGCAGCGCGCCTTGCTGCTGCTGTCCTACGGCTTGCGCAGCGAGGGCCTGCGTGAATGGAATTTCAGCATGCGCGGCGCCTCGGATCGCGAGCTGCGGGCCTATGCCCAGGAGGCTTGTGATCGTCAGGTGTGGGACCGCTGCATCAGCGCGAGTGATCGCACGGTCAATGAGATCGACCTGATCCAGCGCTTCCCGCTGCCCTATCGCCACGAGCTGGTCGCGGCCACGCAGGCGGCCGGCGTGGACCCGGCTTATGCCTACGGCCTGATCCGCCAGGAATCGCGCTTCGTGTTCGACTCGCGCTCGCACGTCGGCGCGGCCGGCCTGATGCAGGTGATGCCGGCCACGGCCAAGTGGGTGGCCAAGAAGCAGAGCATCCCCTTCAAGCCCGAGACGCTGTATGAGACCGAGGTGAATCTGCGCATCGGCGCCGGCTATCTGAAGCTGGTGCTCGACCGCTTCAACGGCTCGTTGCCGCTGGCCGCCGCGGCCTACAACGCGGGCCCTTCGCGGCCGCTGCGCTGGCGCGAAGGCGCCACCATCGACGCTGCCGTCTGGGCCGAAACCGTGCCCTTCTGGGAGACACGCGACTATGTGAAGAAGGTGCTGATCAACACGTTGGTCTACACGCAGCTGCTCGGCGGCCGCAACCTGAGCCTGCGCGATCATCTGGGCCAGACGATCGGCCCCGACACCGGCCCGCCCGCCAGCGCGGAACCGCCGCCGCCGGCCACCCCGACCAGCACGACGACCAAGGAAACGACTCCGTGACGAAGCTCTATATTGGCAACAAGAACTACTCCTCCTGGTCCATGCGCCCCTGGGTGCTGGCCAAGGCTTGCGGCATCGCCTTCGAGGAGGTGATGGTGCGCTTCGACTTCGGGCCCGGCTCGGTCTTTCTCGACAAGCTCAAGGGCGTGACGCCGGCCGGTCGCGTGCCGACCTGGGTCGATGACGACGGCTTCTCGGTCTGGGACAGCCTGGCGATCATCGAGTACCTGGCCGACTGCCATCCCGACAAGGGCGTCTGGCCGCGCGAAGCTAAGGCGCGCGCGCGCGCGCGCAGCCTGTGCGCCGAGATGCACTCGGGCTTCGGCCAGTTGCGCAGCCTCTGCCCGATGAACATCGAGGCGCATCTGCCCGAGGTCGGCCAGCGGCTGTGGGCCGAGCAGGACGGCCTGCGCAAGGATGTGGCGCGCATTGATGAGCTGTGGAGTGAGGCGCTGGCCACGAACGGCGGGCCTTTCCTGTTCGGCGAGTTCTGCGCGGCCGATGCTTTCTATGCGCCGGTCGTCATGCGCTTGAGCCGCATGGGCCTGCCGCTCTCAAGTGCAGCGGCCGCTTATGCCGAGCGTGTCCAGGCCCATCCGGCCGTGGCCGAGTGGGTGGCCGGAGCCCTGCAGGAAAAGGACTTCGTGCCCGAGGATGAGCCGTATCGCAAGTCGCGCGACTGAAATAAAAAAGCGCCCCGCGGGGCGCCTTTTCCTTGGCTCGAAGTCCCGCGTTCAGTGGCGGCGGCGACGTGCCACGAAACCGACCGCGCCGAGACCGGCGAGCAGCAGCGCATAGCTCTCGGGTTCGGGAACGGCCGAGGCCAGCTGCGAGTTGATCTGGTACGTGCCGGCCACCGCGCCGGGAGCCACCTGGGCGGTCACCTCGTAGAAGTAGTTGCCGGCGCTCAGCGTGCCGAAGTCATAGCTGACGGCCGTGGAGTCGAAGCTGAAGGAGCCGATCGGTGTGGCGTTGCCGACCTCGAACAGCGACACCATGCCGTTGCTCAGATTGAAGAAGCCACCGTCATTGGTGACCGCCACCGCCAGCACGCCCGTGTTGGACGCCAGCGAGAAATCGTAGATGTCGTCGATCAAGGCCCCCGCGCCGGAAGCTCTGCCGAAATCGAACTCCACGGGGTCGTGGGCGCCCCAATCCTTGACGTTGGCCGTTGCGGATGCGGACGCCGCAGCAAAGATCAGCGCTGCGCAAACAAGAGAAGACTTCAAGTTCATATCAACCTCGTGACGAGAGTCGCCCCTTCTGGGGGCAACGATGTTGTTGGAAGCAATGTAGCAGCATGTATCCAAGGGATTGATTCGGGGTTCCCCCGTGTGCAAGGGAAGGGTTGCCCCTAGACTGCGGCCCATGAAATTCTTCAAAGTCGGTGGCGCGGTCCGTGACGCCCTGCTGGAACGCCCCGTCAGCGATGTGGACTGGGTCGTGATTGGTGCCGCGCCCCAGCAAATGCTCGACCTGGGATTTACCCCCGTGGGCCGCGACTTCCCGGTCTTCCTGCATCCCCGGACGCATGAGGAATACGCCTTGGCGAGGACGGAGCGCAAGACCGCACCCGGCTACCACGGCTTTGCTTTTCAAGCCTCGCCCGAGGTGACGCTCGAAGAAGACCTGGCCCGGCGCGACCTCACGATCAACGCCATGGCGCAGGATGAAAGCGGCGCCATCACCGACCCCTACAACGGCCAGCGCGATCTGACCGACAAGGTCTTGCGTCATGTCTCGGCCGCGTTTGCCGAAGACCCGGTGCGCATCCTGCGGCTGGCACGCTTCGCGGCGCGCTTTGAAGGCTTCACGGTGGCGCCGGAAACGCTCGCGCTGATGCGGGACATGGTTGCCGCCGGCGAGGTCAACGCGCTCGTGGCCGAACGTGTCTGGCAGGAGATCGCACGCGGGCTGATGGAAGCCCACCCCGCCCGGATGTTCGAGGTGCTGCGCGAATGCGGCGCGCTCGCCGTCCTGGCGCCCGAGATCGAGCGCCTCTTCGGCGTGCCGCAACCCGCGGCCCATCATCCTGAAATCGACACCGGCATCCATTTGATGATGGTGCTCGCGCAATGTGTCAGCTTGAAGGCGCCGTTAGTAGTCCGTTATGCCTGTCTTTGTCACGATCTGGGCAAGGGCACGACGCGTGCGGAGGAGCTGCCGCGCCACATCGCCCATGAGAGCCGCAGCGAGAAACTGGCCGACAGCTTGAGCGAGCGCTGGCGCGTACCGAGCGATTGCCGCGAGCTGGCGATGCTCACGGCGCGCGAGCACACGCACGTGCACCAGTCCGAGAGCTTCACTGCTGAGGCGCGTCTGCGCCTGCTGGAGCGCTGCGATGCCTGGCGCAAGCCCGAGCGCTTCGAGCAGATGCTGCTGGCCTGCGAATGCGATGCGCGCGGGCGGCTGGGTCTTGAGGATCGGCCTTATCCGCAACGCGAGAAGCTCACCGCCGATCTGCGGGCCACGCAGGCGGTGGATCTGGCCGCCGTCAGCGCGGCGGCGATCGCCAAGGGGCTCAAGGGGCCGGCGATCGGCGCGGCGGTACGCCACGCGCGGCTGGCCGTACTGAACGCGCACTGAACGCGCAGAACGCTAAAGCGTGTGTGAGCGGTCCCCGCGCTGAAACCCCAGCGCATCGAAGCCCTCGCCCGTGGCGAAGCCGATCACCTTGAAAAGCTCGCCCATCTCGTGTTCGTTGATCAGCTTGAGCGCCATCGAGCGCTCGGCCAGGTTGGCGTGCGCGAGTTGGTCGACCAGGCCGCAGTTGATCAGGAAGTTGGCCTGGCTGGTGTAGCCCAGCACGGTCAGGCCCGCGTCCTGCCCGGCCAGCGCGATGCCGGTGAAATTGACGTGCGCGGTGATGTCCTTCTCGCCGATCAGGCTCAGCGGATCGGGGTCGGCGCGGTGCAGGTGGTGGCACATCAGCGTGCCTCCGTGGCGCTGAGGGAGGTAGTACTCAGCCTCGGGGAAGCCGTAGTCGATCAGAAAGACCGCGCCGCGTTCCAGACCCGCGGCGAGCGTGCGAACAAAGCCTTCGGCCTGCAGGTGCGTTTCGGTCGTGGTTCCGGGCACGGCCTCCATCGGCGGGCGCAGATCGGTCTCGCGGTCGGCGTAGACGAAGCGCTCGCCTTCGACCGCGACACCGCGCTCGAACCATTGCCGGCCGTCGAAATGCAGGAGCTGCACGGGCATCGCATCGAGCACCTCGTTGCCGACGACGACGCCGCTGAACTGGGCAGGCAGCTGGTCGAGCCATTCGACCTTGGCATGCCAGGGCGCGAGCTTCTCGGCCTGGCGCTGACGCAAGGTGCCCGAGAGATCGACGATGCGGTAGCGCCGCACGCGCTCGCCCAGATGCGCGAGCAGTTGCGAGGCCAGCGCGCCGGTGCCGGCGCCGAATTCCCAGACCTCGTCGGTGCCGGTGGCCTCGAGCGCTTGCGCGACCTGCGCGGCCAGCGCTTCGCCGAACAGCGGAGACAGTTCAGGTGCGGTGACGAAGTCGGAACCGCTCTGCGGCATCAGGCCGAATTTCTGACGCGCGCCGCTGTAATAACCCAGGCCCGGCGCGTACAGCGCGAGCGCCATGAAGCGATCGAAGGGCAACCAGCCACCAGCGGCCTCAATCGCCCCGCTAACCTTGATTTCCAGCGGCGTCATGAACTTCTTGGGCCAGGCACAGATCGTCCCAGGCCAGCGCCTTGTCGGGCAGGTTGCGCAGCAGATAGGCGGGGTGGTACGTCACGATCACCGGCACGCCTTGCACCTCGTGAACGCGACCGCGCAGGCGGCCGATGGCCTCGCTGGAGCGCAGCAGCGACTGCACGGCAAAGCGGCCCATCGCCAGGATGATCTTGGGCTGGACCAGCTCGATCTGGCGCATCAGATAGGGCTCGCATTGCGCCAGCTCGGCGGGCTCGGGATTGCGGTTGCGCGGCGGGCGGCACTTGAGCGTGTTGGCGATGAAGACCTGCTCGGCCGGTTGGCCTTCGGTGCGCGAGAGGCCGATGGCGCGCAGCATGTTGTCGAGCAGCTTGCCGGCATCGCCCACGAAAGGCTCGCCGCGCAGGTCTTCCTGCTCGCCGGGCGCCTCGCCGATGATCATCCAGTCGGCCTGCTCGTTGCCGACGCCAAAGACCGTGTTCTTGCGGCCTTCGCAGAGGCCGCAGGCGCGGCATTCGGCGACGCTGTGGCGCAGCTCGGCCCAGTCCATCCGTGCGATGGCCTGGGCGCGTTCGGAGGTGTCGACGGCGATGGGCACCGGTGATGGCGCGGCGGGGCGTGCAGCGGCCGGAATTGGCGCTTGCCCGGGCGCGGGCGCAGGCGCAACTTTGGCGGCGCCCCCCGGAGCGGGTGCAGCAACAGCCGGTGCCGCGACAGGCTCGGCGTGCGTCCACACGCGCAGCCCCATCGCCTCCAGCATTGCTCGTTGGCGTTCGTCCCAGCTCATGTCAGATTCAGACTCATCACAACGGCATCTTCGCGCTGACCGCTTGCCGTCGGGTAATAACCGCGTCGCGTGCTGATCTCGGCGAAGCCGTAGCGGCCGTAGAGCTGCCGCGCCCGCGCATTGCTGACACGCACTTCAAGCCACAGCTGCGACGCAGCATGGCGACGGCCGACATCACACAAGGCGTCGAGCATCACGCGCGCCAGGCCGCGTCCCTGTTGATCGGGTGAGACGGTCAGATTGAGCAGGTGCATTTCATCCACGCCGGGCATGGCCAGAAAGTAAGCCCACAGCGAGCCATCCGGGCCGCGCAGCACATGGGCTTCGTAGCCCGCGGCCAGCGAATCGACAAAATTGCCGCGTGACCAGGGCGCCTCGTAGACCTGTGCTTCGATGGCCACGACGTCGTCGAGATCGGCGAGGCTCATGGCCAGCAGGCGCGGGTTCGATTGCGGGAGTGCGCTCATGCCTTGGCTCCTGCAGCCATGCGTTCGGCGGTCGTGAAGGCGACCTTGTCTCGAACATAAATCGGCTGTGCCTCAGCGGCATCGAGGAGCTCGCCAAGAGCCCAGGCCTGTTGGGCCAGCGCGGCCAGTGCGCGGGCACGTGAGGCTTCCTGCGGCCAGCTCTTCGCGGGTGCTCCCAGGTGGGCGGCAAAGACATTGAGCGCCGAGCCGGCCACCGCTCCGGGCGTTCCCCAACGCTGAACCAGCGCGGCGGGCGCATAGAGCGCAGGCGCCTGCAAGGTCTGCCATTGACCATCGCGGAATTCATACGCCGCCGCATAGATCTCGTCCATGCGCGCGTCCATCGCCACCCAAAGCGGACCTGTCCATTCGGGCGATTGCTGGCGGGCGTCTTCAGCCACCAGCATGAGGCTGTCCAGGGCGAGCACCGGCTTGCCCGCGCCCATCGCCAGGCCCTGGGTCACCGCACAGGCGGTGCGCAGGCCCGTGAAGGCGCCGGGGCCGCGGCCGAAGGCAATCGCGTCAAGATCCTGGAGGACGAGGCCCTGCTCGGACAAGAGGCGCTGGATTTCGGGCAGCAGGCGTTCAGACGCCTGCGCGCCGCCCGCGCCCTCGTACAAGGCCAGACCCGCCGGGCCGGACAGCGCGACCGCGAGTTTGTCAGTCGAACTGTCGAGGGCCAGCAGGACGGACATGCTAGAACGGGTTGTTCTGAGCCCGCGTGACGGCCAGGGAACCGAGGCGCGCCTGCCCTCCGCTGCTCAGCAAGACATTGTTGGCCCACAGCCAGGTGTCGCCGCTCGCGTTGGGGAACAGGGTCTTGGTGCTGCAGTTCTGGATGGCCACATTGGGCAGGCAGGCTGCATCCGCGATGTCGGCGAAGCTGTAGGCGCTCGGGAACTTGACGATGCTCTGCACGGTTTCGTCGAGCAGCGTCAGGCCGATATTGCGACCGTCGTTGTGCAGTTCCACGCGCAGGGCAATGTTGAAGGCCGAGGTCAGCGCGGTCAGCAGGTCAGCGCGGTTGACGTCGCCGTGCGCCGTGGTCTCGGCGTTGGCGAAGGGGGTCAGGCCCAGGTCGGGCAGCGTCGAGACGATCACACGGCCGCCGGCGTCGGCGATGCGGTTGACGATGTCGGCCGCGGCCTGGCCACGCACCTTGGCCTGCGCCACCAGGGAATCCTGGTTCTGTGCGGGGAACTGGCTGTAGAGCTCGAGGATGTCGTTGGTGCCGATCAGCACGGTCACCAGGTCCTTGTCGGAGAAGTAGTTGCCCGAAAAGTATTTGTCCATGGTGGACTGCAGATCCGCCACCTTGGCGCCAGGGACAGCCAGCATCAGGCCCTGCGGCGCCGCGGAGTGGTTGGGGTCGCATTGCGGGTACGACATGCCATAGGCGCTGGCCAGGATCTGGACCCAGATCGGATTGACGGCGCAGTCGGCCAGGCCACTGGTGGGATCAATGCCGTTGATCGTGTACTTCTGCCCCAGTGCATTGATGTAGCTGGATTCATCACCGAAGGTGACGATGCGCGTCGGATGGAACGGTTGGATCTGCGTGCCGTTGCCGCCGCCACAGGCAGCCAGACCCAGCACCGCGATCAGCGCGGACGCGGCAAAGGCCGCGCGTGCTGCGCGGCTCACGCCCTGCTTGAAACTCTTCATGAACACTCCGTACATAGGAAACTCTCTCAGCCCGACACCCGCGGATCTTCTTCATCCTCAACCGAACGCCGCTGCCGCCCGGGTCAGGCGGTCGCGCACCCCGTCCCAGGCGCTGCCTGGAGGCGGGTTTTCAACCCAGATCTCCCGGACACCATCCGCGTCCAGCTCGCGCAGGACAGCAAACAACTCATGGGCCACGGCTGCCGCATCCTGCGGCATGGCACGCTGGATCAGCCCCGGCATCTGGATCATCGGGCTGCGCGAATATACCGCCAGCCCGGCAAGTGATTGTTTCGCCAGCGCTTCGGCCAGAGCCTGCGGGCCCAGCAAGCGGACGGTGGCGCGGGGCGCGTAATGCGCTTCGAGCGTGCCCGAGGCGCGGGGCGCGGCGGCGTCGCGCGCCAGCAGCGGCTCGCCCAGCACGGCCTCGATCTGCTCGCGGCTCAGCACGCCGGGCCGCAAGAGCACCGGGTGGCCGCGGCTGCAATCGACGATCGTCGATTCGATGCCGACCTCGCAGTCGCCACCATCGAGCACGAGCAGGCCGGGGCCGAATTCCTCGACCACGTGGGCCGCATGCGTCGGGCTGACGCGGCCGAAACGGTTGGCGCTGGGCGCCGCCACGCCGGCCACGCCGACGGCTTCCGCCGCCGCCAGCAAGGCACGAGCGACCGGATGCGAGGGGCAACGCAGGCCGATGCTGTTCTGGCCACCCGCCGCAGCGGCGGCCATGTGCGGCGCACGCGGCACGATCACGGTCAGCGGGCCGGGCCAGAAGGCGTCCATCAGCTGGCGCGCCAGCGGCGGCAGCTCGGCGGCGAAGCGTGCGGCCTGCTGGCTGTTGCAGACATGGACGATCAGCGGATGGTCGGCCGGCCGGCCCTTGGCGGCGAAGATCCTGGCCACGGCGGCATCGTCATCGGCGCGGGCACCGAGGCCATAGACGGTTTCGGTCGGGAGGCCCACGAGCTCGCCCGCCGCCAGCACACGTGCGGCGTCGGCAATGACATGGGGATCGCGGCCGTCCTTGAGCATCAGGTCACCAATCCGCAGGCAAACCGAGCAGCGCGCAGGCGCGGCGCGCGGTGGTCTGCACTTCATCGGCTGTGCGCGCCGTGATGTTGAGATGGCCCATCTTGCGGCCCGCGCGTGCCTCCTGCTTGCCGTAGAGGTGCAGATGCGCGCCGGGCAGCGCGAGTACGGCGGCCCAGTCCGGTGTGCGTTGCTGGCCGGATGCGTCGAACCACAAATCGCCGAGCAGATTCAGCATCACGGTCGGCGAATGCAGGCGCGGCTGAGTCAAGGGCAGGCCGGTCATGGCGCGCACCTGCAGATCGAACTGCGAGACATCGCAGGCATCGAGCGTGTAGTGGCCCGAGTTGTGCGGGCGCGGCGCCATCTCGTTGACGACGAGGCGGCCGTCATCGAGCACGAAGAACTCGACGCACAGCACGCCCACGTACTGCATGGCTGCGGTGATGCGCGCCGCGGCCGCAGCGGCTTCCGCTTGCAAGGCCAGGCTGGCCGAGGGCGCGGGCACTTCGGTCACGGCCAGGATGCCGTCGCGATGCAGGTTCTGCTGGACCGGGAACTGCACGAGCTCACCCCGCGCATTGCGCGCGCTGATCACCGACAGCTCCAGGCGCAGCGGCAGCATGCGTTCGAGCACGCAGCGCACCTGGCCCATCTTGCGCCAGGCGGCGGCCAGTTCATCGCGCGTCTTGACGCGGGCCTGGCCCTTGCCGTCGTAGCCCATGCGGGCGGTCTTGAGGATGCCGGGCAGCAGGTCGTCGCTGATGCCCGCCAGATCAGCTTCGGAAGCGATCACGGCATAGGGCGCGCAGGGCACGCCACTGGCCTCGAAATGCGCCTTCTCGGCGGCGCGATCCTGGCAGATCGCGACCGAGGCACCGGCCGGCGCCACTTGCGTCACCTGCGCATGGCGCGCCAGCAGTTCCAGCGCTTGCGCGGGCACGTTCTCGAATTCGGTGGTGACGGCCGCGCATTGCCGGCCCATCGCCTCCAGTGCGGCCTCGTCCAGATAGTCAGCCTGCCAATGCAAGTGCGAGACCAGCCCGGCCGGGCTTTGCGGATCGGGATCGAGCACGGCTGTGCGATAACCGAGCGCCTGAGCGGCATGGACGAACATGCGGCCGAGCTGGCCGCCGCCCATCACGCCGAGCGTCGCTTCGCCGGGCAACAGCACAGGCATCAGACCAGGTCCTTGCTCATGGCACGGGCCGCTTCGGTCTGCTTCGTGCGGAAGGCTTCGAGCTTGGTGCGCAGGCCGGCGTCTTGCGTGGCCAGCATCGCGACGGCGAACAGCGCCGCATTGGCGGCGCCGGCCGTGCCGATCGCAAACGTGGCGACCGGGATGCCCTTGGGCATCTGCACGATGGAATGCAGCGAATCCACGCCTTGCAGATGGCGGCTCGCCACCGGCACGCCGAGCACCGGCACGGTGGTCTTGGCGGCCAGCATGCCGGGCAGATGGGCCGCGCCGCCCGCGCCGGCGATGATCGCGGCCAGGCCCCGGCCCGCAGCGGCTTCAGCGTAGGCGAACATCTCGTCGGGCATGCGGTGGGCGGAAACCACTTGCGCCTCGAAGGCGATACCGAACTCGGCGAGAATGTCTGCCGCGTGCTTCATGGTGTCCCAGTCACTGCTGGAACCCATCACGACGCCGACAGTGGGGGACGAGTTTTGCGCTGCTTGCACGGCTTGAATCCCACGGCTTGAATCCGTCAAGGAGAAAGAAAGCCTTGAATTGTAGGCTGGCTCCCCCAAGTCCCCCGTTCACCCTTGAAACTGCTGCCCATGATCGACATCACCCTCCAGAATTTTGAAGCCGAGCTGATCCTGGGCTCGCAGCAGAAACCCGTGCTGCTGGACATCTGGGCGCCCTGGTGCGGCCCCTGCCGCCAGCTTGGGCCCATGCTCGAAAAACTCGAGACCACCTACGCCGGCCGCTTCACGCTGGCCAAGCTGAACAGCGACGAGGTGCCCGAGATCGCCACGCAGCTGAGCCAGATGTTCGGCGTGCGCTCGATCCCCTTCTGCGTGATGTTCGTCGGCGGCCAGCCGGTCGACGGCTTCGTGGGCGCGATCCCCGAGGCGCAGATCCGCGAATTCCTGGACAAGCATGTGCCGGCCGGCGAGATGGCCGAAGCTGAGGCTGTCGAAGAAGAAGAACCCGTCGACGACACCGACCTGGAAGCTGTGCTGGGCAAGCTGGCGAGCAAGGTCGAGGCCGCACCCGAGGACGAGGCCGCGCGCTTTGACTACGTGAAGGCGCTGCTGGAAATGGGCCTGCTGCAGGATGCCAAGGCCGCCTTCGCACCCGTGGCCGCGCTGGCCGCCAGCACGATCACGCCGCATGCGCGCTTTGCGGCGCTGGGCGCGTGGATCGCAGCGGTCGAGAAGGCCGCGGCGGGTTTCGACGCTGGCGCCTTGCAAGCCGCCATCGCCGCCAACAAGCGCGACTTCGACGCCCGCTTCGCGCTGGCCCAGGGCCTGTTTGCCAAGCAGCAGTTCCCCGAAGCGATGGACGAGCTGCTCGAAATCATCATGCGCGACAAGGCCTGGAACGGCGAAGCCGCGCGCAAGACCTACGTGGCGATCCTCGAGATCCTGACCAAGCCGGCGCCGAAGCCGCAGGCCGCTGAAGCCAAGGGCGCGCTGGAACTGTCGAGCAAGATGGCCGTGCCGGCCAGCGATCCGCTGATCGACCAGTACCGCCGCAAGCTCAGCATGGCGCTCTTCTGATCTGGGCTCTGACTAGGGCTTGGCGAGGCCGGGCGCCTTGAGCGCCTGAGCCCAGGCCGCCTGCTGCGCCCTCACCTCCAGCCATTCGGCGGCGGCGCGTTCCGCGAACGCCTGCGCCTGCTCGTCGCGCCCCAGGGCGCCGTAAACCTGTGCCAGCCGGCTCAGCGTGACCGCGCGATCATCGCAATCGGTCGCCAGATCGAGCTCCAGCTCAGCGTCCTGCGCCTGCTGCAAGCCCAGCTCGGCCTCACCCAGATTGACGCGGCACCAGGCCACCTCGGCCAGCAGGCTGCTGCCCAGACGCGCCAGGCCGCGAGCGCGCGCCAGCGGCAAATGTTCGGCATACAGGGCCTGCGCATGGGCGTAGTCGCCTTGCAGCACCAGCAATTGCGCGCGCAGCAGCGGCGTGAGGTTGGGCAGCAGGGCCACATCGACGGCCGCGTCGTAATGCGCGACCGAATCAGCGCCCAGCAGTTGCTCGGGTACCGGCCGCGCGGGGCTGCCCAGGCGCTCCTGGCGCAGTTGCGCCACGCGCATCGCCGTCATGTTGTAGATCAGCGCTGACTGGCTGGCATCGTCGCCATCGGCCGAAGCGTGGCGGCGTGCCTCGGCATACCAGGCCGGCGCGGTCGGGCTGCCGGCAAAGTCGTGCGCGATCGCCAGCGTGATCGCGAGCCGGCCGCGGGCGCCGTGGTCTTCGAGTTGCGCGAGGCGCTGGGCTACTGCGGCATGGGCCACCAGCGCGTCGATGTCGTGGCGGACGAAAGCCAGATAAGCGAGCCACGCAGCACACAGGGCTTCCAGCTCGGTCAGCTGGAGCGACTTGGCGGCGGCTTCGGCGCGCAGCAGCTTTTCATCGGCGCCGGCACCGAGGTCGCTGAAGTAACTGGTTAGCCCCTCGGCGAGATGCAGCCAGGCGCTGAGCTTGGGGTTCGGGCTCTGGAAAGCCAGCAGATGCAGGGCAGTGAGTTCCTCGCGTGCCTGCGGTTCGCGGCCGTGACGGGCCATCAGCGCGGCACGCTGGGCACGCAGCGTCGCGGCCTGCAAGGGCGTCGAGGCGGCGGCGATCGCATCGTCCAAACGCCGCCACAGGCGCGACTTCAAGCTCATTTCGTCAAGCGCTCAAGCGCTTCCTGGTACTTGGCGGCGGTGTTGGCGATCACGGAATCCGGCAACGCCGGCGCCGGCGCCACCTTGCCCCAGGGCTTGCCGTTGACCGTGGCCTGCTCGAGCCAGTCGCGCACGAACTGCTTGTCGTAGCTCGGCGGGTTGCTGCCCACGGCGTAGCTCTCGACGGGCCAGTAGCGCGAGGAGTCGGGCGTCAGCACTTCGTCCATCAGCGTCAGGGTGCCGTCGGCATCGAGGCCAAATTCGAACTTCGTGTCGGCAATGATGATGCCCTTGGTGAGCGCGAAATCGGCAGCGCGCTGGTAGAGCGCGATCGAGATGTCGCGTACCCGCGTGGCCAGATCGAGGCCGATGATCTCGGCGGCGCGCTCGAAGCTGATGTTTTCGTCGTGGTCGCCCATCTCGGCCTTGGTGGCGGGCGTGAAGATCGGTGCGGGCAGCTTGCTGGCGTTCTGCAGGCCCGGCGGCAACGTGACGCCGCAGACCTGGCTGTTCTGCTGGTACTCGGCCCAGCCGCTGCCGGCCAGATAACCGCGCACGACGGCTTCGATCGGCAAGGGGTTCAGGCGCTTGACCAGCATGGCGCGGTCGCGCACCTGCGCCTTCTCGGCCTCGCTGCTGACGACCGAAAGCGGATCGTCACCGGTCAAATGGTTGGGCACGATGCCGGCAAGCTTGTCGAACCAGAACAGCGCCATCTGCGTGAGCAGCGCACCCTTGCCCGGGATCGGCTCGCCCATGATGACGTCGAAGGCCGAGAGGCGGTCGCTGGCGATCATGAGGATGCGGTCGTTGCCGACCGCATAGTTCTCACGCACCTTGCCGCGTGCGATCAGGGGGAGCGAAGTGAGCGAGGATTCAAGCAGAGCGGCGGTCATGGGAGAGGAGCGATCAGCAAAAGAGCGGCGATTTTACGTGCCGAAGCCCGCGTACTCCGCCATGAAGCGCGCCTTGCCTTCGCGCTCGAAGCGCTGAACGTTCCACTCGCCCGCTTCAAGCTGGTCTGAAAACTCGGTCTTGAAGAGGTAGGTCCAGGCTGGCAGCTCGCGGCCATCCGTCAAGCGAACGGTCACCGCAGTTCGCTCGTACTGCTCGCCCTCGAAGGCATCAAGCCGCGCGAGCGCCGCCTCACCCACGTCGAGATAGAGCCGACCCTCGACGCTGGAGCCCACGCTCGGCTGCATGCCCGGATAGTCCTGGCCGCGCAGTGGATGGCGCGCGTGATCGGCGAGCTGAGCTGCCAGCTGCACATGCGCGCAGCCGCAGACCGTTTCCATGATGTCGGCCCACATCAGCGAGCCGTAGGTGAAGCAATGCGCCAAGCGCAGCTTCTTTCGCTTACTTGACGTGCTGCGCCAGCTCGCCACGCGCATACGCGGCGGCCGTGTCGACCAGCGTGCGCGCCTTGATCTTGGCGGCCTGCCCTTCGCAGCCGAACTCGACATAGCGCTGCTTGCAGACGATCTTGGCCGCTTCGCGCGAAGGCTTCAGCCATTCACGCGCATCGAACTTGTCGGGGTTCTCGAACAGGAACTTGCGCACGGCGGCCGTCATGGCCAGGCGGATGTCGGTGTCGATATTGATCTTGCGGACGCCGAACTTGATGGCTTCCTGGATCTCCTCGACGGGCACGCCGTAGGTTTCCTTCATCTTGCCGCCGTACTGGTTGATCTGCGCGAGCAGATCCTGCGGCACGCTGCTGGAGCCGTGCATGACCAGGTGCGTATTCGGGATGCGTGCGTGGATTTCCTTGACGCGGCCGATGGCCAAAATGTCGCCCGTGGGCTTGCGGCTGAACTTGTAGGCGCCGTGGCTGGTGCCGATGGCGATGGCCAGGGCGTCGAGCTGGGTGCGCTGGACGAAATCAGCGGCTTGTTCCGGGTCAGTCAGCAACTGGTCGTGCGTCATGACCGCATCGGTACCGTGGCCGTCTTCCTTGTCGCCCTGCATGGTCTCGAGCGAGCCAAGGCAGCCCAGCTCGCCTTCGACGGTGACGCCCAGCGCATGGGCCATGTCAACGACCTTGCGGGTCACGTCGACGTTGTAGTCGTAGCTGGCGATCGACTTGCCGTCGGCTTCGAGCGAGCCGTCCATCATCACCGAGGAGAAGCCCAGGTTGATGGCGCCGCGGCAGACATCGGGGCTCTGGCCGTGATCCTGGTGCATGACCAGCGGGATGTGCGGGTAGGCCTCGACGGCAGCCTGGATCAGGTGCTTGATGAAGCTCTCGCCCGCGTATTTGCGCGCACCGGCGGAGGCTTGCAGGATGACCGGGGCGCCGACCTCGTCGGCGGCCGACATCACGGCCTGCACCTGTTCCAGGTTGTTGACGTTGAAAGCCGGAATGCCGTAAGCGTGTTCAGCCGCGTGGTCCAACAGTTGCCGCATCGAAACGAGTGCCATGGGGAGTCTCCAGGGAAGTTGTTAGCTTGAGCAGGCGGCCCCATCCTAGCGATGTAACCGCTCCGTAACTCCCTGAATTCTAGGCCCCAAAAAAAACGGCGCCCGACTCGGGACGCCGCTTGCACTTGAGCAGGGGCAAGCCTTGCCCCGCTCAAAAACCGATCGATCAGCCGACGCGGCAGACCTTCAGCATGTTCGTGCCGCCGGGATAGCCCATCGGCTCGCCGCAGGTGATCGCGTAGGTGTCGCCCGGGCGCAGCACGCCTTGCTTGACGAGCAGCGCTTCGGCCGCAGCCAGCGCGGCGTCGCGGTCATCGAAGCTCGGCAGCAGCAGCGGACGCACATTGCGGTACAGGCACATCTTGTGCAGGCTGACTTCCTTGCTGGTCAGCGCGAAGATCGGCACGTTGATGCGGTGGCGGCTCATCCACAGCGCGGTAGAGCCCGACTCCGTCAACGCGACGATGGCCTTGCAGCCCAGGTGATAGGCCGTGAACAGCGCGCCCATCGCGATCGACTGGTCGATGCGGCCGAAGGTGCGGCCGGTGAAGTCCATGTCGAGATTGACGTCTTCGGCGCTCTCGGCGGCCAGGGCGATGGCGGCCATCTGCTCGATGGTCTCGATCGGGTACTTGCCGGCAGCGGTTTCGGCGCTCAGCATCACGGCATCGGTGCCGTCGAGCACGGCGTTGGCGACGTCGGACACTTCGGCGCGCGTGGGCACCGGGTTCACGATCATCGACTCCATCATCTGCGTGGCGGTGATGGTGACCTTGTCCATCTCGCGCGCCATCTTGATCATCTTCTTCTGCAGCGCCGGGACGACCGCGTTGCCGACTTCAATCGCCAGGTCGCCGCGGGCGACCATGATGCCGTCGCTGGCCTTGAGGATTTCTTCCAGCGCCGGGATCGCTTCGCTGCGCTCGATCTTGGCGATCAGCGCCGGCTTGTGGCGCCAGGGTTCGCCGGCCACATTGGCCAGTTGGCGTGCCATTTCCATGTCGGTCGCGTTCTTGGGGAAGCTCACGGCCAGGTATTCGCACTGGAAGCTCATCGCGGTCTTGATGTCTTCCATGTCCTTGGCGGTCAGGGCCGGGGCGGTCAGGCCGCCGCCTTGCTTGTTGATGCCCTTGTTGTTGGACAGGATGCCGCCCATCTTCACGATCGTGTGGACCTGCGCGCCGCGCACGGACTCGACGATCAGCTCCAGCAGGCCGTCATTGAGCAGCAGCGTGTCGCCGGGCTTCACATCGCGGGGCAGTTCCTTGTAGTCCAGGCCCACGATTTCTTCATTGCCGAGTTCGGTGCGTTCGGCGTCCAGCACGAAGGGCGTGCCGTTGATCAGCTCGATCTTGCCGTTCTCGAACTTGCCGACGCGGATCTTCGGGCCCTGCAAGTCGGCCATGATGGCGACTTCGCGACCGGCCTTCTTGGCCATGTTGCGCACCAGCGTGGCGCGGTCGATGTGGTCTTGCGCCGTGCCGTGCGAGAAGTTCAATCGCACCACGTCAACCCCCGCGCGGATCATCTTCTCAAGCACCTCGGGCGATGAGGAGGCGGGGCCCAGGGTGGCGACGATCTTGGTGGAACGGTTCATGCGCTTGTCTCGCTGTGTGGGAAAAAGTTGAAAGATTATGGGCCGCAAAACCCGCCATACCGCAGTTTCAGCGAGTTACTGGTAGCGCAATCAATCCTGCCTGTTGAGCTAGGTTCATTTCAGTAAAGCGAATACAGGGTTTCCGGAACGTAGAGGACGCAAAGCCCGCAGAGAAGTGGTGGCTCCGAGCTCTGCGCTCCGGATGTTGTGTTTCATTTCAGGCGCGCTGCCCGGCATCCGCCACCGCCAGCGCCGTCATGTTGACGATGCGCCGCACCGTGGCCGAAGGCGTGAGGATGTGCACGGGCATCTGCGTGCCCAGCAGGATCGGGCCCACGGTCTTGCCACTGCCCGAGCTGATCTTGAGCACATTGAAGAGGATGTTGGCCGCGTCGAGCGTAGGCAGCACCAGCAGATTGGCCGCGCCCTTCAAGCGGCTGTCGGGCAGGAAGGCGGCGCGCACGCTTTCCGAGAGCGCCGCGTCACCATGCATCTCGCCGTCGCTTTCGATGTCGGGATGCGCGGCCGCGAAAATCTCATGCGCGCGGCGCATCTTCACGGCCGAAGCGCGCTTGCTGGAGCCGAACATCGAGTGCGAGACAAAGGCCACCTTGGGCGGCACGCCGAAGCGGCGCAGTTCCTCGGCCGCCAACGCCGCGATCTCGGCCAGCGTCTCGGCGTCGGGATCCTCGTTGACGTAGGTGTCGGTCAGGAACAGCGTGTGGCTTTCCATCATCACCGCGTTCATCGTCGCGAAATGCCGCGCCTCGGGCCGCAGGCCGACGAGGTCGACCACATGCTCCATATGGCCCTCGAAGCGGCCGACCATGCCGCAGATCAGCGCATCCGCGTCTCCCATGCGCAGCGCCAGCGCGCCGATCGTGGTGGCCGAGCGCCGCACCATCGACTTGGCCATCTCGGGCGTGATGCCGTTGCGGCCCATGACGCCGTGATAGGTCTCCCAGTAACGCCTGAAACGGGCGTCATTGCCGGGGTCGATGATGTCCACGCCCTCGCCCACCGCCCCACCCACTTTCAGGCGCAGGCCGGCGCGCTCGATGCGCATCGCGATCACCTCGGGCCGGCCGATCAGCGTGGGTCGCGCCAGGCCTTCATCGAGCACGACCTGCACGGCACGCAGCACGCGCTCGTCCTCGCCCTCCGCATAGATCACGCGCTTGGGCGCAGCCTTGGCGGCGGCGAACACGGGGCGCATGAACATGCCGGTCTGATAGACGAAGCGTTCGAGCGACTGGCGATAAGCCTCGAGATCGGCAATCGGCCGCGTGGCCACGCCGGACTCGGCGGCGGCCTTGGCCACGGCTGGCGCGATGCGCAGGATCAGACGCGCATCAAAGGGCTTGGGGATCAGGTAGTCAGGGCCGAAGGCGAGTTCCTGGCCCGCGTAGGCCGCGGCCACCTCGTCGCTGGTTTCGGCCTTGGCCAGATTGGCGATCTCGCGCACGCAGGCCAGCTTCATCGCCTCGGTGATCTTGGTGGCGCCGCAATCGAGCGCGCCGCGGAAGATGTAGGGAAAGCACAGCACGTTGTTGACCTGGTTCGGATAGTCCGAACGGCCGGTGGCGATGATGCAGTCGGGCCGCGCGGCCTTGGCCAGTTCGGGCCGAATTTCAGGCTCGGGATTGGCCAGCGCGAGGATGATCGGCTTCGCCGTCATGGCCTTGACCATCTCGGGTGTCAGCACGCCGGCCGCCGAACAACCCAGGAAGACATCGGCGCCGCTGACCACATCGGCCAGCGTGCGCGCTTCGGTGATCTGGCAATAGCGCTGCTTGCTCTCGTCGAGCTTGTCACCACGGCCTTCGCGGATCACGCCCTTGGAATCGACCACGAAGATGTTTTCTCGCCTCACGCCCAGGCCGATCATCACGTCGAGGCAGGCGATGGCCGCGGCACCCGCGCCAGACACCGCCAGCTTGATCTTCGCGATGTCCTTGCCCACCAGCTCCAAGCCGTTGAGCAGCGCCGCTGCGCTGATGATGGCCGTGCCATGCTGGTCGTCGTGGAAGACGGGGATGTTCATGCGCTCGCGCAGCTTCTTCTCGATGTAGAAGCACTCGGGCGCCTTGATGTCTTCGAGGTTGATGCCACCCAGCGTGGGCTCCAGCGCCGCGATGATCTCCACCAGCTTGTCGGGATCGCGCTCGGCGAGTTCGATGTCGAACACATCGATGCCGGCGAACTTCTTGAACAGACAGCCCTTGCCTTCCATCACCGGCTTGGCCGCGAGCGGACCGATGTCACCGAGGCCCAGCACCGCCGTGCCATTGGTGATCACACCGACCAGGTTGCCGCGCGAGGTGTATTCAAAGGCGAGCGCGGGATCGCGCTCGATGTCGAGGCAGGGATAGGCCACACCCGGTGAATAGGCCAGCGACAGATCGCGCTGGTTGGACAGCGGCTTGAGCGGCGTGATCGAGATCTTGCCGTGCGCGGGGCTGCGGTGATAGTCGCGCGCTGCGTCGCGCAGGGCGGCCTCGGCCGGGCTCAGATGCTCGGTGTCATGTTTTTCCATGCTGGCTGTCTCCTCGGTACGGCTTTTTGTGAGGGGACCAAGCCTACTCCTGCTGCGCCGTTTGTGCGCGCGAAACGTGCCGTTCATCCCGCGGGGTCAACCTGCCGAGCGGGGTGTACAAGGGCTACCTCGGCCATCACGACCGATTTGATTTCAAAGAGAAAAGCAGCCATGCGCAGGACCAGAAGTTGCCGGAATACATGAGTTTCTGAACTGCCTGAGAGTCATCTCACCATGATTTGATCCTGGTCGGCCAAGCGCGAAAAGGCGCTCCACACAATCGCCGCTCATCTGTTTGTCACAGGAAAGAGCGCCATGGCTGAGATCACAACCCGACGCGGATCAACCGGGCAAACGGTGCTGGCACTGGGTGCAAGACTGGCACGCGCGGCGCTCATGGGTGCACTGGCGCTGAACGCGCTGGCCGCCGCGGCCGAGGTCAGAGGCGCCGGCGCAAGCTTCCCTTCGCAGGTCTATCTGCGCTGGGCCGCGTCCTACGAAAGACTCAACGGCAACGTCGTCAGCTACAAGGCCACGGGCTCGGGCGATGGCGTCAAGCAGATCTCCGCGCGGACCGTGCAGTTCGGCGCGAGCGACACGCCGCTCTCGCCCAAGGAACTGGCCGAACATCGGCTGGTCCAGATCCCGATGCTGGTGGGCGGCATCGTGCCGGTGGTCAACCTGCCGGGTCTCGGCGACAAGCGCGTGCAGCTGACGGGCGAACTGCTGGCCGACATCATGGCCGGCGAGGTCAAGCAATGGCGCGATCCGCGCATCGTCGAGCTCAATCCGGCGCTGGCCTTGCCGGCGCTGCCGATCCGGCGCATCGTGCAGGCTGAGAAATCAGGCACCACGGACGGCCTGAGCCGCTATCTGAGCACGGCCTCACAGAACTTTGCGACCAAGGTGGGCACGGGCCAGTTGCCCAACTGGCCCGGCGAGGTCGAGCGCGTGGCAGGCAATGACGGCATGGCCCGCATGCTGAAGGCGACGCCCGGAGCGATTGCCTATGTCAGCTTCGACCGTGCGCAGCAGGACCATCTTTCCGCCGTCAAGCTGCGCAATGCGGCTGGCAACTGGGTCGAGGCCTCGGAGACCGCCTTCCGCGCAGCGATGCTGGAGAGCGACCTGGCCCGCAGCGGCAATGACCTGGCCTCGCTGACCGACCGTCCCGGGCAGAGCAGCTGGCCGATCACGATGACCAGCTTCATCCTGGTCGACGCCGCGCCGGCCAGCGGCGAGTCCGCCAGCGCGACGCTGCGTTTCATCTACTGGTGCCTGATGCACGGCGATGAATTGACGCGCGGGACGGGCTTCGCGCCGATTCCGATCGCCTTGCAGGCCCGCCTGAGCGCGCGCTTCCAGCAGGTGCGCGCGCAGGATCAGAAGCCGCTGAACTTCATGGACTTCTGATCCAGGCCCGGCAGTCTCAACCCTGGGCGCGCTTGGTGAGGATCTCGAGTGCCGGCAGCGTCTTGCCTTCCAACACTTCCAGGAAAGCGCCGCCGCCGGTCGAGATGTAGCCGACCTGCTTCTCGATGCCGTACTTGGCAATCGCGGCCAGGGTGTCGCCACCGCCGGCGATCGAGAACGCGCTGGACGCGGCGATCGCGCGTGCAATCGCTTCCGTGCCATGCGAGAAGGCCTCGAACTCGAACACGCCCACCGGGCCATTCCAGACGATGGTGCCGGCCGACTTGAGCTTGTCCGCCAGGATGGCCGCCGTCTTGGGGCCGATGTCGAGGATCAGGTCGTCGTCGTCCACCTCGTTGGCGGCCTTGACCGTGGCCGCTGCATTGGCGGCGAAAGCCTTGGCGCAGACCACGTCGACGGGGATCGGCACTTCGGCGCCACGCGCCTTCATCGCTTCGATCACGGCGCGCGCTTCATCGAGCAGGTCAGCCTCGGCCAGCGACTTGCCGATCTTGAGACCGGCCGCCAGCATGAAGGTGTTGGCAATGCCGCCGCCGACGATCAGGCCGTCCACATTGGCCGAGAGCGACTTCAGGATGGTCAGCTTGGTCGAGACCTTGGAGCCGGCCACGATCGCCACGAGCGGGCGCTTCGGCGCGGCCAGGGCCTTGGTGATGGCGTCGATCTCTGCCGCCAGCAGCGGGCCGGCGCAGGCGACCTTGGCGAACTGGGCGATGCCGTAGGTCGTGCCTTCGGCGCGGTGCGCGGTGCCGAAGGCATCGTTCACGTAGATGTCGCAGAGCGCCGCCATCTTGCGGGCCAGCTCTTCGTTGTTCTTCTTTTCGCCCTTGTTGACGCGGCAGTTCTCGAGCATCACCAACTGGCCCGGCGCGACGCTGACGCCATCCACCCAGTTGGCGATGACCGGCACGTCACGGCCGAGCAGTTCGCCCATGCGCTTGGCCACGGGCGCCAGCGAATCCTCGGGCTTGAACTCGCCCTCGGTCGGGCGGCCCAGATGCGAGGTGACCATCACGGCGGCACCGGCCTTGAGCGCCATTTCGATGGCCGGCACCGAGGCGCGGATGCGCGTGTCCTCGGTGATGTTGCCGGCATCGTCCTGCGGCACGTTGAGGTCGGCGCGGATGAAGACGCGTTGGCCGGCGACTTTGCCGGCGGCGATCAGATCGGTGAAGCGGATGACGTTCATGGGGTGCGCGGGTTGAGGGAATTGCCGCGACTTTAACAAGGGCCGATACGGCTCTTGTATTCATCCTGTGCATCCTGTTCATCCATGTTTGAAATGAATTCAATTGAACATGGATGGACAGGATGCACAGGATAAGACGAATCCCCTACCCGGCGCCCGCGTTGGGTGCGCTGAAGATCGCGGTTACTGGATCTTCCTGACCTTGCCATTGCCGGCGATCGAGGTCGAGATTTCCGGTGAACCGACGTAGGCGACATCACCCGAGCCGGCCACCGAGACGTGCAGGCGCTTGCTGGCGTTGACCTCGGCATCGCCGCTGCCGGCGATATCGACCTTGGCTTCTTCAGCCTCCATCGCGCGCAGCTTCACGTCGCCGGAACCGGCCACCGAGATCTTCAGCTCGCCGGTCTTGCCGGAGCCCGACACATCACCACTGCCCGACACCGAGATGCCCAGGCGTTCGCTTTGCAGCTGATCGAACTTCAGATCGCCGGAACCCGAGATGCTGACGCTGACCGGGCCGGTCTTCATCGGTTCGACCTTCACGTCGCCCGATCCGGAGATCGACACCATGCGCATCTGCGGCATGTCCAGCACCAGCTGCGGCGTGTTGTTGGTGTTGATGCTGTAGCCGCGCTTGACGCCGATCTCGAGCGTGCGGCCCTTGCTGCCTTCGACGACCTTGGTCTCGATATAGGGCAGGATGTTCTTGTCGGCCTTGAGCTCGACCTTGTTGCTGCCGGCCTGGCGCACCAGCACCTTGAAGCCGCCCGTCATGGCGATGCCGTCGAAGGCGCCGGGGTCACGGGTTTCGCTGGCGATTTCGCCCGAGCCCTTGACGCGTTCGCCGCCGCCCCAGTTCCAACCCCAGTCAGCCTGGGCAGAAGAAGCGAACAGACCGACAACGGCCAGGGCGAGGAAGGTGCGGCGGATTTGCATGGTGAGGCTCCGTGATGTTGTTGACGGAGCGGATCATCTGCGAGGTCCGCCTGCCCGGCAAAGCCGGCTGCGACAGGCTGCGGAATTGGCGGTACGGGCGGCGGCTCAGCGCGATTTGGCTTTGCCGGGCTTGTCGGCTTTGTCGGCCTTGCTATCGCTCTTCATGTCGGGCTTGGCGTCCGCCTTCGCATCAGCCTTGGTGTCGGCCTTCATGTCGGTCTTGCTGGCCGCCTTGCTGTCGACCATCGGATCGCTCTTGGCGCTGCTGTCGTCGTCGGCCGATTCGCTGTTCGGCGCCACGGTGGTGGAGCCGGGGCGCGGCAGGACGGGCGTCGTGCCGGTCAGCTTGTTGTCGCGCATGTACTGGTCCATCTCCATCCAGCCGGCAAAGACCGCCGCCTTCTGCGCCTTGGGGTTGAGCGTGTAGCAGTCCTCGATGGCGCGCATCGCGTTGCGGCAGGCCGAGCCGATGGCCTTGCCCTCCGCCTCCTTGTTAGCCGCGATCTTGGCGGGCGTGTCGAGGCCCAGCTGATCGCAAGCCGCCAGCGGCAAAAGAAAGGGGAGGATCAGGACAAGGCGCTTCATGGTTCGGTATCGGCTTGTTGGGCTCAAGCTTTAGCCATTGCCAGCAGGCGTGCAACACGCTCTTCGGTCGAAGGGTGGGTACTGAACAGGCTGGCGAGACCGCCGCCGCGGAGCGGATTCATGATCATCATCTGCGCAGTCTCAGGGTGCTGCTCGGTGGTTTCAAGCGGAATGCCTTGCGCCAGCCGATGGATCTTGGTCAGGGCCGAGGCCAGGGCCTGCGGATCGCCGGAGATCTCGGCACCGCCGCGATCGGCCTCGAACTCGCGGGCGCGGCTGATGGCCATCTGGATCAGACCGGCGGCGATCGGCGCCAGCAGCGCCACCACGATGCCGACGATCGGATTGGTGCGCCGGCCTTCATCATCACGGCCGCCGAAGAACATGGCGAAGTTGGCCAGCATCGAGATCGCGCCCGCCATCGTGGCGCTGACCGTCGAGATCAGGATGTCACGATGCTTGACGTGCGCCAGCTCGTGAGCCATCACGCCGCGCAGCTCTCGCTCGCTCAAGGAGCGCAGGATGCCGGTCGTGGCAGCCACGGCCGCGTGCTCGGGATTGCGCCCCGTGGCAAAGGCATTGGGCGCGTCTTCGTCAATCAGGTAGACACGCGGCATCGGCAGCTGCGCGCGTTGCGCCAGCTCCTGCACCATGCCGTAGAACTGGGGCGAGCTGTTCGCGTCGACTTCGCGTGCGCGGTACATCTTCAGGACCATCGTGTCCGAAAACCAGTAGCTGAAGAAATTCATGCCGAGCGCCACCAGCAGGGCCACCATCATGCCGGTGCGTCCGCCGATCATGGCGCCGATGGCCATGAAGAGGGCTGTGATGGCGGCCATCAGGACCGCGGTCTTGAAGAGATTGAACATGGTGCTTACGACTCCGAAGACGCCGGGAGGGCGAAGCCCTCACCTGGGGCCGTCGGGCGCGATTGCAAGAAGGCCGCGGCCGCCATGCGCTTGCCGCCGGCGCGCTGCAATTCGGTCAAGCACAGGGCCTGGTGGCCACAGGCAACAACGATGCCCGCCTCGGAGACCGCCAGAACGCGGCCTGGATCGCCCTCGCCTTCGCAGACTTGCGCCCGCCAGACCTTGATCGTCTCACCCGCCAGCTCGGCCGCGCCACCGGGGAAAGGGTCAAAAGCGCGCAGGCGGCGTTCGATCTGCGCGGCGTCCTGGCGCCAGTCGATGCGGCTCTCGGCCTTCTCGATCTTGTGGGCGTAGGTGACGCCCTCAGCCGGCTGCGGCACGCGCGTGAGCTCCGGGCTCTGGAGCGCCTGAACGATCAGCCGGGCGCCCTGCGCGGCCAGCTTGTCGTGCAGGCTGGCCGTGGTGTCGGCCGCATCGATCGAGAGGGACTCGACCAGCAGCATGTCGCCCGTGTCCAGGCCCGCATCCATCTGCATGATCGTGACGCCGGTCTGCGCATCACCGGCTTCAATGGCGCGATGAATGGGCGCCGCGCCACGCCAACGCGGCAGCAGCGAAGCATGAATATTCAGGCAGCCCCTGGGCGGCAGGTCGAGCACCCATTGAGGCAGGATCAGGCCATAGGCCGCGACCACCATGACGTCGGCCTTGGCCGCCAGCAGCGCCTCACGCGCGGCGGCGGCATCGACCGCATATTTGCCGTCGAGCTTCAAACCTTGGGGCTGAGCGACCGGGATGGCGTGGCCCAGCGCCACCTGCTTGACCGCCGAGGCCTGCAGCTTCATGCCGCGGCCCGCCGGGCGGTCGGGTTGGGTCAGGACCAGCGGCACCTCGAAGCCGGCCTGGAGCAGCGCTTCGAGCGCGCTCGCCGCGAACTCGGGCGTGCCGGCAAAGACGACCCGCATCAGCGCGTCTTGCTCATCTGCTCGTCACGCGCCTTCTTGACCATCTTGGTCTTGATGCGGTCGCGCTTGAGCAGGCTCAGGTACTCGACGAAGACCTTGCCCATCAGGTGGTCCATCTCGTGCTGGACGCAAACGGACAGCAGGCCTTCAGCCTCGAATTCATAAGGCTGGCCATCACGACCCAGCGCGCGCACCGTCACACGGGCGTGGCGCTGCACCTTGTCGTAGATGGTGGGGACCGAGAGACAGCCCTCCTCGCCCTCGGCCATTTCCTCGCTCATGGCGATCAGCTCGGGGTTGATCAGGATGCGCGGCGCATCACGGTCGGCCGAGGTGTCGATCACGACCACGCGTTCATGCACGTCGACCTGCGTCGCCGCGAGGCCCACGCCATCGGCCGCGTACATCGTTTCCAGCATGTCATCGACCAACTGGCGGATGCGCTCATCGACCTCCACCACCGGCTTGGCGACGGTATGCAGCTTGGGGTCGGGGTACTTCAAAATGTTCAGGGTCGACATAAATCTCTGCGGGGCTGGCGTTGTGGATCTGACACAACGTACGTTTGTAAGTGCTTGCAAGAGCGGAAAGTGCACGGAGTCGTTCATTGCGACACCCTGGGAATGGGGGCAGAATCCGCTGCAATTCCAGGGGGATTTTCGCCGATCTTGAGGGATCGGGAGCAAGCGCGGCTATCCCACCGCTGGAGACACCAAAATCAACAGGCCACGCCACCGTGCGGGAGAGAGTGCTCGATGCCCTTTTGTTCAGTCCAATCGCCCCGCAGCGTGATCATCGCGGCCGTCAGCTTGCTGGCCGGCCTCAGCGCGGTCAACAGCCTCGCCGCCACGTACCCCGTCACGCCCGAGCAGCGTTCCACGGCGGAGCGCACCGCGCAACTGGGCGTGCCACTGTCCGAACTGGCTGACAACGCTCCCGACACCTACACCGTCAAGCGCGGCGACACGCTCTGGGACATCTCCAAGCTCTTCCTCAAGAGCCCGTGGCGCTGGCCCGAGCTCTGGGGCATGAACAAGGCCGAGATCGCCAACCCCAACCTGATCTACCCGGGCCAGGTGCTGATGCTGGTGAAGATGGACGGCCGCGCCCGGCTGCAGTTTGGCCAGGACCGCACCGGCGGCTCGGCGTCCGGCGTGGTCAAGCTCTCGCCGCGCGTGCGTTCTTCGGGCCTGGGCCAGGACGCGATCAATGCGATTCCGCTGCACCTGATCGAACCCTTCCTGACCGAGGCCGTGGTCTTTGACACCGACGAGCTGGACAAGGCGCCGCGCATCGTCGCCACGCCCGAGGCCCGCGTGCTGATGACTCAGGGCGAAACCGCTTATGCGCGAGGCGACTTCGGTGGCGCCACCGACTTCCGCATCTTCCGTCAGGCGACCCCGCTGAAGGATCCGTCGACCGGCGAGATCCTGGGCTATGAAGCGGTCTACGTGGGCCAGGCCGAAGTCATCGCTCCCGCGACCACGCAGAAGGACGCCAAGGGCCATGACGAGATCGTCCCTGCCACCGTGAAGATCCGTGCGGTGCGCCTGGAGACCGGCGCCGGCGACCGGCTCGCGCCCGTGCCCTCGCAGGATTTCGCGACCTACATCCCGCATGCGCCGAGCAAGGACATCCGCGGCCAGATCGTCTCGATCTATGGCGAAGCGCTGAACGGCGCCACCAACCAGGTCGTGGCGCTCAACCGCGGCAGCCAGGACGGCATGGAACGTGGCGATGTGCTGGCGCTCTGGAAAGACGGCCGCCGCACCACCGACACGACGGGCAAGAAGAGCGAAGACATCAAGCTGCCGAACAGGCGCTCGGGTCTGCTGTTCGTGTTCCAGACTTACAAGCGCGTGTCCTATGCGCTGATCGTGAAGTCCGAGGACGCCATCACCGCCGGCGACCGCTTCACGCCGCCCTGAGCACTCGCACCTCGCACCTCGCCCTACAAGCGCAGCAGTCAGGCGCCCATGGACATCGACGAACTCGCCGCGTGGTTGCGCCTGCTGGAAACACCGGGCGTCGGCCTGGCCTCGGCGCGCCAGTTGCTGGCGCAGGCCGGTTCGCTGGCGGGCGCTGTTGAACGGCTCTCCGCGTCCCCAACAACCCATCTGGCTGAACTCCTCGATCGCACGGCGGCATGGTTGCAGGCCGATGCCAGCCACGACCTGCTCGCGCTGGGCGATGCCGACTATCCGGACGCCCTGCTCCAGACCGCCGACCCACCGCTGCTGCTGTATTTGTGGGGCCGTCGCGAGCTGCTGGGCACGCCGATGCTGGCCATCGTCGGCAGCCGCCGGCCCACGGCACAAGGACGCGACAACGCCGAGCGCTTCGCTCATGAACTCGCCGCGGCCGGCCAGACCATCGTGTCGGGTCTGGCCCTCGGCGTCGACGGGGCCGCCCATAGCGGCGCCCTCCTGGGCGGCTCGACGATCGCGGTCGTGGGCACCGGGCTCGACCAGATCTACCCGCGCCGCCATGCGGAGCTGGGCCGCCGGATCGCCGCCGAAGGCTTGATGATCAGCGAGTACGCCCTGGGCACGCCGCCGATGTCGCCCAACTTCCCGCGTCGCAACCGGCTGATTGCGGGCTTGTCGCGCGGCTGCCTGGTGGTGGAGGCGGCGCTCAAATCGGGCTCCTTGATCACCGCACGGCTGGCCAGCGAAGCCGGCCGCGATGTCTTCGCGATCCCCGGCTCGATCCATTCGGACCAAAGCCGGGGCTGCCACGCGCTGATCCGGCAGGGCGCCAAGCTCGTGGAAACGCCGGCCGATGTGCTCGAAGAGATGCCCGCGGAGTCAGCGGCGCGCGCCGAGCGCCATGAAGGCAATGCCTTCAGCCCCGCCGAACGTCGCATCCTCGGCCTGATGGGCTACGACCCCGTCACGCTCGATGAGCTGCTCAACCGTGGTGCGGGCACTGTCGCCGAAGTGAGCGCTCATTTGCTCGAGCTGGAGCTGGCCGGCCATGTGGCACGCCTGGCCGGACAGCTATTTCAGCGCCGCGTGACAGGCTGAACAAGCCCGTGTTTTCGATGGGATTTCGCAGCGATGGCACAAGGGATCGCTCGGTTATCATCGGCTCATGTTCGACGTGTTGGTCTATCTCTACGAAACCTACTGGCGCCCGGACGCCTGCCCGGACCACGCTCAACTGACCCGCAAACTGTCTGCGGTCGGGTTCGAGAACGAGGAGATCCAGGAGGCCCTGTCGTGGTTGGACGGTTTGGCCGAAGCCGCCGAGTCGCACCATGGCGAACAAGGCGAGCTGAGCTTGCGCGTCTACTCGCCCACTGAAATGGACCACCTCGGTGAGGCTTCAGTCGGCTTCATCAGCTTCCTCGAAT
Organism: Burkholderiaceae bacterium; assembly: GCA_036500605.1. Lineage (GTDB taxonomy): Bacteria > Pseudomonadota > Gammaproteobacteria > Burkholderiales > Burkholderiaceae_C > JAFALK01. Next base: position 67,340 of record DASYBU010000013.1, on the reverse strand, counting down.
CTGCCGGCGTGCTGCCGCCGCCGATGCGCGAAATGGTCATCGACCGCGCGATGGCCATCCCCGGCGCACCGATGGATCTGGAAGACCTCAAGATCATCGTGCTGATGGTCTTCTGGAGCCTCGGCGAAGAACCCGATGCGCTGATCCTCGACGAGCTGTTCGTCGATCCTGAGGATCGCCTGATCCACTGAAAGTATTCGTATTCAATTCAAGGCGGCCGCCGGTTCGCTCCCAAGGACGGCTTGAGCCGATGTGCATGCCGGGCATCCCCGGCATGTGTCGGCGCCCCCTCGGGGGGCCGACCGCGTACCTCGCAGGCGAGGGGCTAACTGAGCAATCGGCTCGGATCGACTTCAAGCTTGGCCAGCGCGGTCCGCGTGGCCTTGACCGTGAGCGCTTCATCCTGCGCCGGCTGCAAGAGCCCGGCCTGCAGGAACGAGGCCATGCGGCTGATCTGGAACAGCACGCCACGACCCTGCGGCGTGACGAACAGCGCCAGATTGCGGCGCAGGCCGCGCCATGACAGCTGCACGACCTCGATGCGGCCGCGGTAATCAAGCTTGTACCAGCCACCGACGGGCAGTTCGCGCGCCCAGGCGAGCATCGCGGGCGTCGGCGCGGCGCCGCCTTCGGCGACCACTTCCATGCCTTCGGATTCATGGCCCGACAGGTCGCGCATGATGCTGTCGTTGATCTGCATCTCGCCGCCGTGCTCGGGCAGCAGCGCCTCGAGCGTTTCGAGCTGCTCCATCAGCTCGTCAAGACGTTCACGCGGGATGGTGGCGGTCTTGGCGGTGAAGGCCGCAGCCAGCGCGTTGTTGAGTTCGCGGATGTGCTGATCCTGCTTCTCGGTGGACAGGCCGGCATGGCCCATGCCGTCACGCAGCGTCTTGAGCAAGGGCGGCAGGCGGCGGATCACTTCGGCGCGTTCATCGCGCGTGACCTTGGCGCTGGCCGACCAGATCAGATCGGCGGCCGCTCGCTTCATGCCCTTGGTGTCTTCAGACTGGGCGCCGCTGCGCATCGCGGTGACCGCCAGCACATCGGCCCAGATCTGGAACAGGAACTCGCGCACGCCATCCTGCACCGGCACCTCGTTGAGCATCTTGCGCAACTCGATCGTGTACTGGATGGCCATCGTCTCGCGCTCTTCAATTTGCTGAGCGAGCGAGACGCCTTTCATCGAGGCCTGGTTCTCTTTCTCGAAATAGTGAGCGAGGAACTTCTCGAACTCGGTCAGCACAGTGGCAAAGACGCGCCGGCCCGTGTCGGGATAGGCCTCGATCACCTGCACGACGCGCTTGATCTCGCGCTCCAGGGCCACGTTGACCGAGCCGTCGGCGCTGGTGGAGGCAGTGAAGCCCATCACACAGGCGCCCATGCGGTCGATCAGCTGGCGCGCGGGGTGATCGGCGGCGGCGAAGAAATCGGGTTCGGTCACGGCCACGCGCAGCACCGGCATCTGCAGCCGGGCAAACCACACACGCACCGTGGCAGGCAGCCGGTCTTCGGTCAGCAGGCTCTGGAACATCATGGCCACGATCTCGATCGTGGCGCGCTCGGCCGGCGTGTCGGCAGCCTGCTTGAGGACCTGCTTGAAGGCCTGGTTGCGGGCGCGCAGTTCCTCGAGCGCCTGCGGCGCCTCATGCACATTGATGACGACATCGACCTTGCTGTCGGGCCGACGCTGCAAGACATCCTGCGCATGGCGGATCGCGGCATTCAGGCGCGGCGAGGCCGGCAGCGTCAGCATTTCGGAGCCGCCGGCCGAACCCAGCACCGTCATCGGCTGCTGAGGCGGCGCGGTGGCGAGGCCTTGATAGGCCGTGGGCTCATAGGCCGTGGGCGACACAGCCGGCGGCGCACCGCCGTGGGTCGCGGGGCCACGAACGCTGTTCGGGCCGTGGGCACTCGCGGCGCCCGGAGGAAGGTTGGGGACATAGCCCGGAATGTGACGGCTCAGCACGCGCTGCAGTTGCGCCATCACCTCATCGGCCTGGGCGCTGGCCAGGCTGCGCACGGGCCCATCGGCGGGGAGCACCGGCGCGCCCGTTGACAACCGCATGCCTGGCGCGCCATAGCCACCAGCGCCGCTGGGGCCGCCCTGCGAAGGCGCGCCGCCGCTGGCCGGGCCCTGATGCGCAGGGCCGATGCTCGGAATGGCCGAGATGGCTCCGGGCGCACGCCGGATAAAAGGGCGCAGGTCGACCTCGGGCAAGACCTTCTGGGCCACCAGCCAGCGGTTGACCTCGTGGTACGCCTCGCCGATCAGGGCCGAAAATTCCTCGTGCAGTTCGGTCTGCAGCATGTGCCAGACATGCACGTCAAGGCCGCTGCGTATCCAGGCTTCCAGCACCAGCTCGGCGATCACCTGGGCGCGCATCAGGTCGTGCGCGTCCAGATCGTCGTGACCTTCCAGCATCTGCATGCGGGTGCGCAGGTCGGTGAATTCCCAGGTGGCCTTGTCCATCATGGCCAGGCTCAGCCGGGAGCTGGTGATCTGACGCTCGATGGTGTCGTCGTCAACCAGGGCCATGCGGCCCGAGCCGCCGGCCTCGATCTTGACCGGCTCGGGAATGCCGCGCACGGCGGCGTGGCGCAGGCTCGAGATGAAGCCCGATTGCCAGGCCTGGCCGCGGCGGTTCCAGGTCTGCACCGCATCGCGGCGCGCCACCATGACGGGATATTCAGCCGGCGCCAGCAGGAGCTGGGCCGTCGCGTTGTTCAGGGTGCTGACCAGCGGCACCATGCCGCGCACCAGCGACTCGAGGTAGACGCGCCGCGCCTGAATGGCCAGGGCTTTGTTACGGGCGGCGTCTGACATTGAGGGCGGACTGGCTTGTAAGGGGTGCTGGAGTGGTTTTGACTCTACACCACCGCGCCTGCGTTCGGATCGTTGGGGTCGTCCTTGGACAACGCCGCTTTGACCAAGTCTTCACGCTTGACGCCCAGCCACATCGCAATGGCGGCTGCCACAAAGACCGAGGAGTAGATGCCGAAGCAGATCCCGATGGTCAGGGCAAGCGCAAAGTAGTGCAGCGTGGGGCCGCCAAACACCAGCATCGACAGCACCACCAGCTGGGTGCAACCGTGCGTGATGATGGTCCGGCTGATCGTGCTGGTGATCGCGTGGTCGATCACCTCATGCGTGTTCAGCTTGCGGAACTTGCGGAAAGCTTCTCGCACCCGGTCAAAAATCACCACCGATTCATTGACGGAGTAGCCCAGCACCGCCAGCACCGCCGCCAGCACCGTGAGAGAGAACTCCCACTGGAAGAAGGCGAAGAAACCCAGGATGATGACGACGTCATGCAGGTTGGCGATGATGCCGGCGACCGCGAACTTCCACTCGAAGCGGAAGGCCAGGTAGAGCATGATGCCGATGACTGTCACGCCCAGCGCCTTGGCGGCGTCCTGCGCCAGCTCGGCGCCGACGGCCGGGCCGACGAGTTCGGAGCGGGTCAGCGCCACCGGCTCGGTGGCGTTGGCGTCCGTGCCGACCAGACAAGCCGGCTTGCTGACGGCTTCGCCCTGCGGCGTCACGCTTTGGCGCACGCTCACGGCACCGTTCTCGGCCTTGCACAGCTCGGCAAAGACCTGACTGGCCAGCTCGGTTGGCTTGACGCCCGCTTTGGGCGGCAGGCTCGGCAGACGGATCATCACGTCGCGCGAGCTGCCGAAGTTCTGCACCTGCACGTCGCCGAAGCCCATTTTCTCGATCGTTGTGCGGGTCTTCTCGATGTCGGCCGTCTGGGCGTACTTCATCTCGAGGATGCTGCCGCCGGTGAACTCGATCGAGAAATGCAGACCGCGCGTGACCAGGAAGAACACGGCAGCGGCAAAGGTGACGAAGGAGATCGCGTTGAGCACCAACGCGTTCTTCATGAACGGGAGATCCCGTTTGATGCGGAAGAGTTCCATGATGCTTCTCGTTAAACCTTCGCTTCGGTGTTCGATGAGCCGACGTCAGCGGCCGGCTTCCAGATCTGGCCGATGGACAGGCTCTTGAGCTTCTTCTGACGGCCATACCAGAGGTTGGCCAGCGCACGCGAGAACACCACGGACGAGAACATCGACGTCAGGATGCCCAGGCAGTGCACGACCGCGAAGCCCTTGACCGGGCCGGAGCCGAAGGTCAGCAAGGCCACGCCGGCGATCAGCGTCGTGACGTTCGAGTCCAGGATGGTGGCGAAGGCGCGCTCATAGCCCATGTTGATGGCCATTTGCGGCGCGGCACCGCCCCGCAGTTCCTCGCGGATGCGCTCGTTGATCAGCACGTTGGCGTCAATCGCCATGCCGAGCACCAGCGCGATGGCGGCCATGCCCGGCAGCGACAGCGTGGCCTGGATCATCGACAGCACCGCCACGACGAGCAGCAGGTTGAACAGCAGCGCCAGCGCGGAGAACACGCCGAACAGCATGTAGTAGAGGCACATGAACGCGGCCACAGCGACAAAGCCGCCGATCACCGAGTGGATGCCCTTGGCGATGTTCTCGGCGCCGAGGCTCGGGCCGATGGTGCGCTCTTCGATGATGTCCATCGGCGCGGCCAGCGAACCGGCGCGCAGCAGCAGCGCGGTGTCGGTCGATTCCTGCGGGCTCATCGCGCCGGTGATCTGGAACTTGTTGCTGAGTTCGGAGTTGATGCGCGGCGCGGTCACGACCTCGCCCTTGCCCTTCTCGATCAGCAGGATCGCCATGCGCTTGCCGATGTTGTCGCGCGAGACGTCCTTCATGATGCGGCCGCCCTTGGCGTCCAGCGTCAGGTCGACCGAAGGCTGGTGGTTCTGGTCGAAGCCCGGTTGCGCGTCGATCAGGTTGTCGCCCGAGAAGACCACGGCGCGCTTGACGATGATCGGGCCGAAGCCGCGGTCGATGTAGCGCTCGTCGCCGAAGGGCACGGGGCCGGCGCCGGTCAGAGCGGCCTGCGCTTCGGCGCTGTCATCGACCATGCGCACTTCGAGCGTGGCGGTGCGGCCGATGATGTCCTTGGCGCGGGCGGTATCTTGCACGCCGGGCAGCTGCACGACGATGCGATCAGCGCCTTGCTGCTGGATCACCGGCTCGCTGGTGCCGAGCTCGTTGACGCGGTTGTGCAGCGTGGTGATGTTCTGCTTGAGCGCGGCGTCCTGCACCGTCTTCTGCGCTTGCGGCTTGAGCGCGCCGCTGAGGCCGAGCGCGTCACCGGAGCCGGTCTCCGTCCAGATCACGTCGGTCAGCGCGTTGTTCAGCACATCGGTCGCGGCCTTGCGCGTGTCGCCGTCGCGGAACGAGACCTGCACCAGGTCGCCATCACGGCTGATGCCGCTGTGGCGGATGTTCTTGTCGCGCAAGAGCGTGCGCACGTCGCCGACCATCGCGTCAGCGCGCTTGGTCAACGCGGCCTTCATGTCGACCTGCATCAGGAAGTACACGCCACCGCGCAGGTCCAGGCCCAGGTACATCGGGAAGGCATGGAGCTTGGAGAGCCACTGCGGCGAACTCGACAGCAGGTTCAGCGCGACGATGTAGCTGGCCGAATCGTTACCGTCGGGGTTCAGTGCGGCACTGATCGCGTCCTTGGCCTTGATCTGCGTGTCGGTATCCGCAAAGCGCGCGCGGATCGAATTGCCATCGAGCTGCACGAAGTCAGGCTTGATCTGCGCTTTCTGCAGGATGCCGTCGATGCGGCCGACAAGGGCGTCGTCGATCTTGACGGTGATCTTGCTGCTCGAAACCTGCACGGCCGGCGCATCCGGGAACAGGTTGGGCAGCGAGTAGATGGTCCCGATCAGGAAGGCGATCACGAGGACCACGTACTTCCACAGCGGATAACGATTCATGGGAACTCCCTAACGGGCTGCCTCAGCGCAGCCCGGACGGCAAATGAGATGCCGGAATTACTTCGTGGCGCTGACGGTGCCCTTGGGCAGCACCTGCACCACGGCGGAACGTTGCAATTGCAGCTCGACGCCGTTGGCCACTTCGATCGCCAGGATGCTTTCGCCGACCTTGGTGATCTTGCCGATCACGCCGCCGGTGGTGACGACTTCGTCGCCCTTGGCCAGCGCTTCGACCATCGCCTTGGCTTCCTTCTGGCGCTTCATCTGCGGGCGGATCATGATGAAGTACATGACGACAAACACGGCGACCAGGGGCAGCAGGCCCAGCAGGCTCGATTCGGAACCCGCGGCGCCGGTGGCGGTCTGGGCGTAAGCAGTGGAGATGAACACTTGAAAATCCTCGAAATGGGATACGCCCGAGCCAGAGCGGCCCAAGGAGCGGAACAGCGGATTGTAAGCGGGCGCCGCTTCAGGCTTCCCGGCTTGCGCCCGCTTGGTTAGCATGGGCCGATGAACGCAAACCCAGGCATCCATATTGGTATCGGCGGCTGGAATTTCGAGCCCTGGCGGCAGACCTTTTACCCCCCGGACTTACCCGCAGCCCGTGAGCTCGAATGGGCCAGCCGGCAGCTGAGCGCCATCGAGATCAACAGCACCTACTACAGCTCGCAGAAGCCCACGACCTTCGCGAAGTGGCGAGATGCAACGCCCGAGGGTTTCGTGTTCAGCGTCAAGGCTTCGCGCTTTGCCACCAACCGGCGCGTGCTGGGCGAGGCCGGCGAATCGGTGCAGCGCTTTGTGGAAGGCGGCATTGCCGAACTCGGGCCCAAGCTGGGGCCCATCGTCTGGCAGTTCGCACCGACCAAGCGCTTTGACGCGGCCGACTTCGAGGCCTTCCTGAAGCTGTTGCCCACGAGCGTGAGCGGCCTGCCGCTGCGCCATGCACTCGATGTGCGGCATGAGAGCTTCCGCAGCGCGGACTATCTGGCGCTGGCGCGGCGTTATAGCGCGGCCACGGTCTTCACCGAAAGCGACGATTACCCGCCGATTGCCGATCTGACCGGTGACTTTGTCTACACACGGATCATGCGCACGCAGAGCGAGCTCACCGAAGGCGTGAGCGCGGACACGCTCGACGCGCTGGCCTCATGCGCGCAGGCATGGCACACGGGCGGTGAGCCCTCGGGCCTGCCGCTCGTGGGCGAGCCCGCGGCCGCATGCGCGCCGCGCGACGTGTTCATGTTCTTCATCAGCGGCGCCAAGGAGCGCGCACCGGCGGCCGCCATGGCGCTGATGAAGCGCCTCTGAGCAAAAGACGAGCGACTACTTCTTCTCGGTCTTGTCGTACTGGGCCTTGTCGTACTTGGCGTCCGGATCGCCATCGGGCTTGTAGGGCTTGGCTGCATCAGCCTTGTAATCGGCCTTGTAGTCGCCCTTGTAGCCCGCCGGACGGCCGGCAGCACTCGGATAGGCTGCCATCACGCGCGCCGGATCGACGCCCTCAAGATATGCGGCGTACTGCTGCTCCGAGCACTCGGACTTGGCGCCGCTGTACTCGTTCTTGGCGTACGCATCTTTCTCCTTGGCGTAGTCGGCCTTGTCCTTGTATTCATTGGCGTAGTACTTGGCCGCGCACTCGGTATGCAGCGCAGTGATCTCGGGGCTGTAGTACTTGGAATCCGCCGCAGCGGCTACCGTTGCCAGAGAGCCCAGGGTGAGAGCCAGCAAAAAGGTCTTCATGTCCATTCCTCCAAACACACACAAGACGCAAACAGGAAAGAAAAGAGTAGTCCTGCCAGCAACATAACTCCACATATAAGCGCATACCTGTGTTGGAGTCGGGGTTTACCCCGAATCGCGCTCTCCGGCGCTTTTCGCCGTTTTCCCAGGGGCGGCAGGGACAATCGGCCCCATGCCCGGACTCTCCCCTCTCCTTCAAATCGAGGGTGCGCTCGCCCGCATCACGCTGCGCCGCCCTCGCCTCGCCAATCGCCTGGAACTGGCCGACCTGCAAACGCTTCGCGCGCAGCTCGACGAGGTAAATAAGACCAATTCCGTCCGCGTGCTGCTGCTCGCCGCGCAGGGTCGGCATTTCTGCAGTGGCTTCAACATCCATGCCGCGCCGGGTGTCGATGCGGGCGCCTTGTTCGAGCAACTCAGCGACGACTGGGAGGCCGCCCGACCGGTCACCGTGGCGGCCCTGCAAGGCGGTGTCTATGGCGGCGCGACGGACCTCGCGCTGGCCTGCGATTTCCGGCTCGGCACAGGGGCCTGCGAGATGTTCGTGCCGGCCGCAAAACTGGGCCTGCATTTCTATCGCGGCGGCATGCAGCGCTATGTGACGCGCCTCGGTCTGTCATGGGCAAAACGCGTGCTGCTGGCCGGCGAAACGCTTGATGCCCAGACCATGCATCAGAGCGGTTTTCTCGACCAGCTGCTGCCCGACTCCGCGGCGCTTGAGGCCGCTGTCGAAGCGCTGCTTCAACAGCTGCTCGGCATGGCCCCGCAGGCCCTGCTCGGCATGAAGAAACACCTCAACGCAATCGCCCGTTTCGAGCTTGACGAGACCGCGCTGAAGGCCGATCTGGCGCGGGCCAATGCCTCGTCGGATCTGGCCGAAGGGCTCGCCGCCTGGCAGGAAAAACGCGCGCCCAAGTTCACGGGAAATTGAGGCAGCAATCGAATTTCTCGACGGGCTACAGAGCTTCCCTAAGAGGGCTTGTTGCCAAATGAGGGAAAATGGGGGTTCGCCGAGGACTGTCCCGGCTTGAATCGGGGAAATTCAAGCTGCGGGCATCGGCATGCATTCACACCAAACTCAGGATCAGACCAGCGTGGCCAAGGACAGCACCAAAACGACCATCGAAGCAGATGGTTTGCGCTATCGCTCGAAAGCACCGGGTTCGCCCTTTGCAGCGACCTCTTCATTCGGCGCGGCAACCATGTCGTGCTTTCTTTGTGGCAAGCACCGCCCTCGCGCGATGCTGAAGTCGAAGAAGCTGCTGGGCAAGTCCCAGCCGGTTTGCTCGCCCAGCTGCAAAGAGCTGGACGCGCAACTTCAGAAGTAATCAGACGGATTGTCGAAAGCAGCGGCCGCAAACTGCCCGGTAGCGGGCGTTGCCGCCGATTTCGACCTGCGCGCCCTCGACCACCTTGTGGTTGTTGGCATCAACACGCATGTTCATCGTCGCCTTGCGGCCGCAGTCGCAGATGGTCTTCATCTCGTCCATCTCGTCGGCCAGGGCCAGCAGCGTGGCCGAGCCTGGGAAGAGCTCGCCGCGGAAATCCGTCCGCAAGCCGTAGCAGATGGCCGGCACATGTTGCAGATGCGCAATTTCGTGCAGGGCCCAGACCTGCGCGGATGTAAGGAACTGTGCCTCGTCGACCAGCACGCAGGCCACGCCTGGATCGGCCGCCTGCAGCGCCAGGAAATCAGTTTCTGAATTGAAGGTCTCGACCGCGCGCTGGGGCCCCAGGCGCGAGGTGATCATGCCGTGCCCGTAACGGTTGTCCACACTGGCCGTGTAGAGCCGCACCCGATGGCCACGCTCTTCGTAGTTGTAGGCCACCTGCAGCAGGGCGGTCGATTTGCCGGCGTTCATGGCGGCGTAGCGGAAAAATAATTTGGCCATCGTGATCTTGAGAGAGCCTGCGGCAAGCGCCGCAGGAGGCGCGATTGTCTGCCGGATTTCCGACCGCTTTGGCTGTGACAATCACTAGCGTTTGGCGGCCTTGCGATGCCCCTGTTGGGTCCATTTCCCCATTGCTCGACAGGCGCCGCCGGTCTATAAGGCCACTTTGGATTGGGGATGACCTGGAGGCTTTGAATGCGACACCACGCGTCTACGCTCACGCGCCGCGACACTCGGATGAAGGCAGCAGCCTTGCTGCTCACCCTGTTGGGCCTCGCGTCCTGCGCCGTACCGCCGCCGACCGACCCCAACCAGCCTCAGCCGGCACCCGCTCCTGCGGCCGAGCCTGCCGCGCCCGCACCGGCTCCTCTGCCCCCGCCGCCTCCCCCGCCACCGCCCTTGCCGCCGCTGCTGCCGCATGCCGAGGCCGTGGTGAATGCCGCCAACCTGCTGTTTGAGAAAGCCAACCTCGGCGATCAGGACAACAAGAGCGCACGCCGCATGGTGCTGATCGATCCACTGATCGACGGCGTCACGCGCCAGCAGACCAAGGCCACCGCGGCGATGGAAAGCCGCATCGTCGCGCTCGCCAAGTCGAGCTATCCGAAGTTCGACGTCAAGCCCTTCAACGCGGTCAACCTCGCGCAGTCGCCCTTGCTCGTGGTCGGCACCTTCACGCCGATCAACCAGCAGGGCAAGAGCGAGGGCGATCGCGAGTCCTATCGCTTCTGCCTCGTGATGGTCGATCTCAAGTCGGGCAAGTTGGTCAGCAAGGCCGTGATGCGCTCGCGCATGGACAACGTCGACGCCGCGCCTTTGCCTTTCTTCGCCGATGCCCCGGGCTGGTCGCGCGATCCGGCGGCCGAGGGCTATGTCAAGACCTGCCAGGCCTCAAAGCCCGGCGACGCCATCCAGCCCAGCTATGTCGAGGCGCTGGTGGCGTCCTCGCTGATCGACGAAGGCATCCGCGCCTACAACGCGCGGCGCTATCGCGAGGCGCTGGTGCTCTTCACCAAGGCGCAGGCCAGCAGCGGCGGGCAGCAGTTGCGCGTGCTCACCGGCCTCTATCTCACGCACATCAAGCTGGGCATGCGGGACGCGGCGGCCAAGAGCTTCGGCCAGTTGGTCGACTACGGCATCGCGCAAGGCATGCTGGCGATGCAGTTCACGTTTGCGAATGGCGCTTCGGTGCTGCCGGCGGACACCGTCAGCACGCCGTACGGCATGTGGCTGCGCACGATTGCCAAGAAGCTCAATGACCAGAAGCTCTGCGCTGAAGTGGGCGGCCATGCCAGCCACGGCGGGCCGGAAGCGGTCAACGATCGCCTGTCTTCGCTGCGCGCCGAGTACGTGCGGCAACGCCTGCTCGACGAAGCCCCGACGCTGACCAAGCGGCTGATCGCCGCGGGCTATGGCTCGCGCGCCAATCTCGTCGGCACGGGCCGCGACGACGCTTCCGACCAGCTCGATCGCCGCGTCGAGCTCAAGCTGCTCGCCTGCGGGACCTAGATGCGCGCCTGGCTGTGCTTCGTCCTCAGCCTGGGATTCATCACGCTCCCGGCCCAGGCGGATGAAGTACAGCCTTATCTGCGGATCGAGAGCGGCACGCACATCGCCGCGATTCGCGCGCTGGCGGCCGACCGCAGGGGCGAGACGCTGCTGACGGCTTCGGAGGACAAGACAGCGCGCGTCTGGCGCGTCTCCGATCAACGCCTGCTGACCGTGCTGCGCCCGCCGATCGGGCCCGGCAATGAAGGCAAGCTCTACGCCGCCGCGCTGACGCCCGATGCCGCCGTGGCCGCCGTCGCCGGTTGGTCCGCCGACAACGACATCTACCTGTTCGATGCCGCCGGCGGCCAGATGCGCGCGCACATCAGCGGCCTGCCTAACGTCGTCAACCAGCTGACCTTCTCGCCCGACGGCACGCGGCTGGCGGTGCTCCTGTGGGGCGGCTTCGGCGTTCGCCTCTACGCCACCCAGGATGGCTGGCGTCATTTCACGGCGGCCGGCGGTGACCCGGCCTATGGAGGCGATGCCTATGGCGCCGCCTTCAGCCCCGACGGCACCCAACTGCTGACAAGCGCGTACGACGGCGCCCTGCGCCTGTACGCCGTGCGCGGCGCCAGCTTGTGGCTGCAACGCAAGATCGACATCGGCGCCGGCAGCAAGCCGCATGGCATCGCGTACGCGCCCGACGGCAAATCAGTCGCCATCGGCTTTGCGGACAAGCCGCTCGTGCGCGTGCTGTCGACGAGCAGCTTCGCGCCGGACTGGCAGCCCGACATGCGCGGCATCGACAACAAGGGCCTGCTGCAGAACGTCGCCTGGTCCGCCGATGGCCGCGCGCTGTATGCCGGCGGCACCTGGCGCACCGCGCCGGGCCAGCATGCGGTGCGACGCTGGACACGCGACGGCGCCTTTCAGGATCAGCCTACCGCGAGCGATTCGATCACTGCCCTTCTCTCGCTCGGCGGCTCGCGCATTGCCTGGGCCGCCGGCGATGCGAGCTGGGGCGTGCTCGGCGGCGCCAGTGTGCGTGCGCAACGTGCCGACTACCGCGCCAAGCTCGGCATGATCGCGCCGCTGCGCTTGAGCGCCAATGCACATGAGTTGAGCTTTGGCCTGGGCTTCGGCGGCGCCGATGCGGCGCGCTTCGATCTCGATGGACCGACCTGGCGCGTGCCGCGGGCGCCCTCGGCATCGGAGCCGGCACTTGCGATCGATGTGCGCGATTGGCAGGACAACAGCAGCCCGCGCCTCAAGGGCCAGGTGCTCGCGCTTGAACCGGGCGAGGTCTCGCTGGCACTCGGCGCCGATCCGAGCGGCTCGGCCTTCGCGCTCGGCACCAACTTCCTGCTGCGCTTCTACGCGGCCGATGGGCGACTCTTGTGGCGCGCGGAAACCCCGGCGCCCTGCTTTGCCGTGCAGTTGAGCGCCGACAAGCGCTGGGTCGTCGCCGGCTTTGGCGATGGCACGCTGCGCTGGTTCCGCCGCAACGACGGCGCCGAGACACTCGCGCTGTATCCGCATGCCGATCACAAATGCTGGGCCGCGTGGACGCCCGACGGCCGTTTCGCGGCCGGCGCAGGGGGCGAGCAGCGCGTCGGCTGGCATCTGAATCGCGGCCCCGACCAGGCGGCCGAATTCCTGCCGCTCGCACGTTTCTCCGAACGCTATTTCGATCCGCTCGGCGTGCTCACCGCGATCACCGATCAAGCGCAGCACCGCCCCGTGGCCGATCTGCGTCAGGGCATCGCGCTGCCGCCCGTCGTGCGCATCACCGGCCCCGCCAACGGCAGTCCGGTGGCCGATGCGCCGCTGCGCGTCGACGTGAGCGTGCAGGATCGCGGCGGCGGCATCGACGAGGTGCAGTTGCTCAACAATGGCAAGGTGATCGACAGCGCGGCGCCCGCCAAGCCCGGCACAGCGCTGATGAGCTTCAAGGTCGCCCTGGAGGGCGGTTCCAATCAACTGAAGGCGGTGGCCTTCGGGCGCGATCGCACCGAATCGGCCGCCGCCGTGGTAACCGTGCAAGCCCCGCCGCCGCCGGCCAAGCCGCAGCTGCATGTGCTGAGCGTGGGCGTCAACAGCTACCGCAACTCGGCGCTCAACCTGAGCTTCTCGGTGCCCGATGCGCGCGGCGTGGCCGACATGTTCCGCAGCGTCGGCTCCAAGCTGTTCACCAGCATCACGGTGGATGAACTCTATGACGGCCAGGCCACGCGCGCCGGCGTGCTGCGCAGCCTGAGCGCGCTGCGCCTCACGCACACCGGCGATGTGGTCGTGGTCTATCTGGCCGGCCACGGCGAGACGCTCGGCGACGAGTGGTACTTCATTCCCAACGACCTGACCCAGCCCGAACGCGATGAGCGCTTGAAGAGCGAGGGCATCTCCTCGCACGAGCTCGCGGCCGCGCTCAAGGCCATGCCGGCGCGCAAGGTCGTGGTGCTGATCGACGCGTGCAAATCGGGCGCAGCGATCGCGGGCTTTCGCGGTCTCGAAGAACGCCGCGTGCTGGCCCAGCTTTCGCGCGCCAGCGGCACGCACCTGATCGCCGCGACCAGCAAGGAGCAATCGGCCACCGAGCTGCGGCAACTCGGTCACGGCGTGTTCACGTATGCGCTGCTCGAGGGCCTTTCCGGCAAGGCCGCGGCCGAAGGTGTGGACGTGACCGCGCGCAAGCTGATGGTCTACGTAGAAGAGGTGTTGCCCGAGCTCTCGAAGCATTACGGCACCGAGGAGCAGTTCCCCGTGGTCAGCTCGACGGGCATGGATTTCCCGCTGGTGGTTCGCTAGCCGCCCGTCCTGCCGCCCGGTCAGCCGCACAGTGGGACAGTCCGCGCCCGAACTCCTAGGGTTCATCCCGGGCATTTCAAACAACACCCTGGGGCAAGCCATGTAGCGAAGCGTCATGCGCGGTGACTAAGATCCAAGGAGCAGTACGGATCCTTCACCATCATCGGGCCACGGATGAGCAAAGACACCCATACCGCCGTCAGCAACGACGGTCTGCGCTACGAATCCAAACTGAGCGGTTCGCCGTTCCTGGGCAGCGGTCACACCCGCTCCTGTTTCAAATGCGGCAAGCACCGCCCCCCGAGCAGTCTGCAGTCCAAACGCGTGTTGGGCCGCACCGAAGTGGTTTGCAAACCGGGTTGCGAACCGAAGCGTTGAGAAGAACGCCGGCGCCGCCAGCCAGGTCTGGTCGGCGCTGACAAAGAAATGACAAACAGGTCAGCAAGGCCGGCCTCGGCGTCGGCAGATGGCGCTATCGTGACGCTGTTGATTTGCAGCACACACGGAAGCCCATGAAGAAGACCCCGCTGGTTGAAGCCCCCGAGACCATCCTGCGCGCCCTGCCGCAGCAGCAGCGCGGCGCGCGCACGGTTGACCTGATCCTTTCGGTCACCGCGCAACTGCTGGAAGAAGCCGGCTTCGAGAAACTCAGCACCAACGCGATCTGCGAACGCGCGGGCCTCACGCCGCCGGCGCTGTACCGCTACTTCCCGAACAAGTACGCGGTGCTCAAGGCGCTCGGCGAGCGGCTGATGGAGACGCAGAACGCCGCGCTGGCCGAATGGCTGGCCGGCGGCCCGACGCGCGCCAGCTTTCGGCAGAGCCTCGCGGCCATGCTGCTCGAGCAGCACCGCGTCACGCAGGCGCAGCCGGGCGGCGGCTGGATCATGCGCTCGCTGCGCTCCTCGCCCTTCCTGATGGACGTGCGGCTGAAGTCGAACCTCCAGGTCGTCGGTGGCCTGCTCGATTGGCTCCAGCAACTGAATCCCGATCTAGACCGCGCTGCCGCCGGCCTCAAGGTCCGCATCGCGGTCGAGGCCGGCTACGCGGTGATCGAACTGCTGGCCGACGAGCCCGAGGCCAATGCGCAGGCGGTCTGCAACGAGACGGCCGACATGCTGGCCGGCTGGCTCTCGCCCTTACTGAGCAACTAGGCTCTCGTCCTTCAGGCGCCCACGCGCTTCCTCGAAATCAGGCAGCACCGAACGCACGACCGACCAGAAGGCCGGGCTGTGGTTCATCTCGCGCAAGTGCGCGAGCTCATGCGCCACCACGTAGTCGATGATCGACGACGAATAGTGCACCAGGCGCCAGTTCAGGCGGATCGTGCCATCGGCGCTGGCGCTGCCCCAGCGCGTCTGCGCCGAGGTCAGGCGCAACTGCTTCATGCTCACGCCGAGCCGGCCGGCAAAGTGCGCGCAGCGCGGCTCGAAGTAAGCGCGAGCACGACGTTGCAGCCAGGCTTGCACGGTTTCGCGCACCTGCTCCTCGGTGGCCTGCGGCGCCAGGCCCACGGTCAGCACGCGGCCTTCCGCATCGAGGTTGATGCCGGTCTTGGTGCCGTCGAGTTTCAGCGTTAGCTTGTCGCCCAGATACGGAACGCTCGCGCCATCGACCCAGCGGATGCGCGCTGATTCGAGCCGCTGCGCGCGTTCACGCTGCTCGACGAGCTTGCGCAGAATCCAGTCGCCTTTTTCGACCAGCGCTTTTTCGATGTCGATCACCGTGACCCAGCGCGGCGCACTGACGGTGAGGCCATCGCCGCCGACCACAAAGCCGATCGAGCGGCGGCGTGCGCGCTTGAGCTCATAGGCCACGCGATGCACACCGAGCTGAATCTCGCGGCGCGCGCGCGGATTGACCGGCGGCGCGGTCGGCGCGAAGGGCGCGGACGGCGGCGCGATCTGCGGCGGCGCGACCTCAGGCTCGGTATCAAACAGCGAGAGCTGTCGATCCTGCAAGAGGTTGGCCAAGCGCTTCAGCATGGTCATGCTTTATACGCTTCCGGATCGATCCTGCGCATCTCTGTTTCAATCCACTGCTCGACTTCGCGCATCATCTCGGCCGGCTCGCGCCCGGCGGGAGAGATCGGCTTGCCGACGGAGACATCGATCACGCCGGGCTTCAGCAAGAAACTCTTGCGCGGCCAGCAGCGGGCCGAGGTCGTGGCGATCGGCACGACAGGCGTGCCCGTCTCGATCGCGAGGCGCGTGCCGCCGGTCTTGTACTCGCCCTTCTCGCCGCGCGCGATGCGCGTGCCTTCCGGGAACATGATCACCCACACGCCTTTGGCCGCGAGGCGCTTGCCTTGCGCGGCCACCTTGGACCAGGCCTGGCTGCGCTTGCTGCGGTCGATGTGGATCATGTCCATTCGCGCCATCGCCCAACCGAAAAACGGGATGTAGAGCAGCTCGCGCTTGAACACATAGGCCAGCGGATGGCTCATCAGCATCGGGTACGCAAAAGTTTCCCAGGTGCTCTGGTGCTTGGACAGCAGGATCACCGCCGAGGTCTTTTCGGCCGAGGTGGGCAGGTTCTCCATGCCCTGCACGCGCCAACTGACGCCGCAGATCACACGCGCCGCCCAGATCGACTGGCGCAGAAAGAACACGCAGGTCCAGTAGACCGGACTGCCGCCCGTGAAGATGGACAGCACCAGGGCCGCAATGGCGACGGGCACCACGGTGACGGCCATCCAAAGCACAAACAGCGCGGAACGCAGCGCAGACAACAGGATCAAGTCAGCTCTCCAGCATCGGTATCGGGGACAAAGATTTCGCCGCGGGCATCAGCCCGGGCGCGGCGTTCGTTCTGGATCAGGTGCTCGGCAAAGTCAGCCAGCGAGGCATGGACTTGCGCGCCGGGCACCTCGGCCACCATGGCAGCTTGTTCTTCGATGCTCAAGCCGGCCAGGCGATCGCTGCGCACCAGATGAGGCACGCAACCGGCCGCCCGCGCGGTTTGCAGATCGCGCAGCGAAGCGCCCACCATATGCACGATCGAAAGATCATCAATGCCGAAGCGCTCGGCAATCTTGTGGATCAGGCCCGGCAGCGGCTTGCGGCAGGCGCAACCTTCCTCGGGCGTGTGCGGACAGAAGAAGGCGGCATCGAGCCGGCCGCCTTTTTCCGCTAACAGCTGGTTCAAGCGCATGTGGACCGCGTTGAGCGAGGCCATGTCGACCAGCCCGCGGCCGATGCCGGCCTGGTTGGTGGCCATCACCGTGTGCCAGCCCGCATGGTTGAGCCGCGCGATGGCCTCCAGCGCGCCGGGCAGCGGCTGCAACTCCTCGGGCGCCTTCACGTGGTCATCGCGGTAGCGGTTGATGGTCCCGTCGCGGCCCAGGATGACCAGCTTCATGCTGTGGTTGTGATCGGCGCGTTGGGGCATCGTGATCCTCAGGTGGCCAGTCGCGAAAGATCGGCCACGCGGTTCATGGCTTCATGCAGTGTCTTGAGCAGGCCCAGACGGTTGGCGCGCAAGGCCGCGTCTTCGGCGTTGACCATCACGCTGTCGAAGAAGGCGTCAACGGGCGCCTTGAGCGCAGCGAGGTGGCGCAAAGACTCGGTGTAGTTGCCCAGGGCAAAAGCATCCTGCGCTTGCACGGTCGTCCCACTCAAGACCAAGTGAAGTTGCCGCTCGGCAGGCTCCACGAATAGCGCTTCATCTGTGCGCGCCTGCACCGGCTCATCGCTCTTCTTGAGAATGTTGCCGATGCGCTTGTTGGCCGCCGCCAGCGAAGCCGCTTCAGGCAGCGCTGCAAAAGCACGCACCGCTTGCAGGCGCGCCGTCACATCGGCCAGACGTTGCGGGCGCAGCGCCAGCACCGCATCAACCTCTTGCGCGCTGTAACCCTGCTCGCGCAACGAGCCGGCGAGACGATCGAAGATGAAGTCGGCCAGCGCAGCGCTCGGATCGGTGATCAGCGCACCAAAGGCCGGCACTGCGGCCTTCAGGAGTGCATCGAGATTCAGCGTTACCGCCCGCTCGGACAGCATGCGCACCACGCCCAGGGCATGGCGACGCAGCGCGAACGGATCCTTGTCGCCGGTCGGCAACTGGCCGATGCCGAACAGGCCCACCAGCGTTTCGAGCTTGTCGGCCAGTGCGACCGCGAGGCCCACATCATTGCGCGGCAGCTCGTCACCGGCAAAGCGCGGCTTGTAGTGATCTTCGATGGCCTCGGCCACCGCTTCGCTCAAGCCGTCATGGCGCGCGTAATAGCCGCCCATGATGCCTTGCAGCTCGGGGAACTCGCCGACCATGTCGGTCAGCAAGTCGGCCTTGGCCAGTTGCGCGGCTTGATCGACGGCTGCGGCATCCACGCCGAGCTGCGCGGCAATCGCCTTCGCAATCGCGCGCACGCGCTCAACGCGCTCACCTTGCGTGCCGAGCTTGCCGTGATAGACCACCTTCGCCAGGCCGGCCACACGCGCGGCCAGCGGCTTCTTGCGGTCCTGGTCGAAGAAGAATTTCGCATCGGCCAGACGCGGACGCACCACGCGCTCATTGCCCTGGATCACGGCGCTCGCATCAGCGGGCCGAATGTTCGAGACGACGAGGAATTTGTTCGTCAGCTTGCCCTCATTTCCCGGTGAGGCATCGAGCAGCGGGAAGTACTTCTGGTTCGCCTTCATCGTCAGGATCAGGCATTCCTGCGGCACGGCGAGGAACTCGGGCTCGAACTGGCAGGCCAGCACGTTCGGACGCTCGACCAGGGCCGTCACTTCATCGAGCAGCGCCTCGTCGTCGATCGGCTTCAAGCCGCCCGCTGCTGCATTGAGCTGCGAGACGATCTCGGCGCGACGCTCGGCAAAACCGGCAATCACCGCGCCCTGCTCGCGCAGCTGTGTGACGTAGCCATCGGCGCCCGCGATCGTGATCCGATCGAGCGCCGCTTCAAAGCGATGGCCGCGCGTCTCGCGGCCCGATGTCAGGCCCAGCGCACGCACCGGCACCACGTCGGAGCCATGCAGCGCGACGAGGCCATGCGCGGGGCGCACGAACTTCACATCGCTCCAGCCGTCAGCCAACTGGTAGGTCATGACCTTCGGGATCGGCAGCTTGGCCAGCGTCTCGTCGAGCGCCTTTTGCAGGCCCTCGGCCAGCGTCGCACCCGGCACGATGGAATCCCAGAACAGCGCTTCGGCCTTGCCATCAGGCAGGCGCTTGAGCTGCGGCACGACCTCGGGGCCGGCGCCGACAGCGGCGAGCTTCTTGAGCAAGGCCGGCGTGGCCTGGCCTTCGGCGTTCAGCGCCACGGTGACGGGCATCAGCTTCTGCTGCACGGCGCGATCAGCGGCCTTCGGCGCGACCTCCGTCAGATGCACGCCGAGGCGGCGCGGCGAGGCAAAGCTCGTGGCCACCGAATCGGCCCCGGCCAAGCCTTGTGCCTTCAGGCTGTCAACGAGCACGGACGCAAAAGATTCGCCGAGCTTTTTCAGCGCCTTCGGCGGCAGCTCTTCGACAAACAGTTCAACAAGCAGGTTCTTCGACATGGCTCAGGCAGCCTTCTTCTTTTCGATCTGGGCGACGACTTCATCAGCCCAGGCCTTCGGCGCCATCGGGAAACCCAGGCGCGCACGGCTGTCCAGATAGGCCTGCGCCACGGCGCGGGCCAGATTGCGGATGCGGCCGATGTAGGCGGCACGTTCGGTCACGCTGATCGCGCCGCGTGCATCGAGCAGGTTGAAGCTGTGGCCGGCCTTGAGCAGTTGCTCATAAGCGGGCAGCGCCAGCGATTGCTCCATCAGGTGCTTGCTCTGCTTTTCATGCGCGGCAAAGGCGCCAAGCAGGAAGTCGACATCGCTGTGCTCGAAGTTGTAGGTCGACTGCTCGACCTCGTTCTGGTGGAACACATCGCCGTAGCTGAGACCCGGCGTGTACTCGAGGTCGTACACCGATTCCTTGCCTTGCAGATACATGGCCAGGCGCTCCAGGCCGTAGGTGATCTCGCCGGTGATCGGCTTGCAGTCGATGCCGCCGACCTGCTGGAAGTAGGTGAACTGCGTCACTTCCATGCCGTTGAGCCAGACCTCCCAACCGAGGCCCCAGCAGCCGAGCGTCGGGTTCTCCCAATCGTCTTCGACAAAGCGGACGTCGTTCTTCTTCAGGTCGAAACCGAGCGCTTCAAGCGAGCCGAGGTAGAGCTCAAGAATGTTCGCCGGCGCGGGCTTCAGCACGACCTGGTATTGGTAGTAATGCTGCAGGCGGTTCGGGTTCTCGCCGTAGCGGCCGTCTTTGGGGCGGCGGCTTGGCTGCACGTACGCAGCCTTCCAGGGCTCGGGGCCGAGAGCGCGCAAAAACGTGGCGGTATGGCTGGTGCCTGCACCGACTTCCATGTCGTAAGGCTGGAGGAGCGCGCAGCCCTGCTTCGACCAATAGTCTTGCAGGGTCAGGATGATTTGCTGGAAGCTCAACATGGGAGCGGCATTGTTTGTTGTTGTAAAGCTGGGGGCGATTCTACGAGGCACGCCTACGAAGGCCTGCAGCGATCAGCACGCCGAGCGCTACAAGCAACAGCGGCCAGAGCCCGCAAGCCGCCAGCCAGCGCGCATACGGCGTGCTGCCGCTGCGGCCTTCGACCTCGCCTTCGAGCACGCCGCGCGTGGCCGCCGGCAGCCGCGCGGTGACGCGGCCGTGGAAGTCGAGCACGGCCGTGGCGCCGGTGTTGGTGGCGCGGATGAAGGGCCGCTGGAACTCCAGCGCGCGCATCTGTGAGAACTGCAGATGCTGGTCCAGGATCATCACGGTGCCGAACCACGCCAGGTTGCTGACGTTGATGAACACATTGGCTTCGAGCGACCCGGTGGCGCTCTGCACGAAGTCTTCGCCGAACAGATCTTCGTAGCAGATCAGCGTGCGCAGCTTCTGGCCGCCGACCACGAACGGCATCTGCGTCTGGCCCGTGGCCTGGTCGACCATCGGGATGCCCATCATGTCAACAAACCAGTGCAGGCCCGCAGGCACGAACTCGCCGAAAGGCAGCAGGTGCCGCTTGCCGTAGGCATAGGGCTGCGGCAGGCCCATCGTGATCATCGAGTTCACATAACCCGATTGTTCATCGCCAAGAAAGCCGCCGACGAGCAGCGGATGCGTACCCGCCGCGTGCTGCATGCGATCGACCGCCGCCTGCGGGATCACATCCCAGGGCAGCGGCACGACGGTCTCGGGTGTGACGACCAGTTGGCCCTGCGCCGACTCGATCTGGCGCGTCAGCAGCTCCAGATTCGCGTCCATCAGGTCGGCGTTGAATTTCTCGTCCTGCGCCACATTGGGTTGCAGCAGAGAGACCTTGAGCTTGCCGGTGCTGACCGTGAAATCCTGCGGCAGCACGAGGCCCACCAGCACCAGGGCTGCCGCGGCCGCGATCGGGCGCCAGGCGCGCGTTGCCAGCAGTGCCGCGATGAGCGCCGCGACGCCGGAGATGCCATACACGCCCACCCAGGGCGCCCAGCCCGCGAGCGGGCCGACCGTGTGCGCGTAGCCACTGGCAATCCAGGGGAAGCCGGTGAACAGCGTGGCGCGCGACAGCTCGGCCAGGAGCCAGGCCGCCGCAAACACCGGCACGCGCCAGGCTTCGTTCATGGCGCCGAGGTAGGACGTTAGCGCCATCGCCGCCGCGTAGTGCAGGCTCAGGAAAAGCGAGAGCAGCAGCACCGCCGCCACCGCCAGCGGCGCCGGGATATGGCCGAAATCATGGAGACTGATGTAAAGCCACCACAGCCCCGAAGCGAGCCAGCCCAGGCCGAAGAGCAGGCCGAGCCAGGCCGCGCGTCGCGGCTTGGCTTCGAACACGAGTCCCGCCAGCACCGCCAGGGCGATCAGCTGGAGCCACCAGAAGCCCGTGGGCGCGAAAGCCGCGGTATGGAGGACACCGGCCCCCAAAGCGGCCACAGAAGCGAGCCGGGCCCGCATCAGTCGGCAGCAGCGCTCTCGCGCGTCACCTTGAACCAGCGCACCGCACCGCCGCGCGTGAGCATCACCGCAAAGCGCAGGCCGCCCAGCAGCACCACTTCGCCACGGCGCGGCACGTGGCCATGCTCATGCGCGACCAGGCCGCCGATGGTGTCGAAATCCTGCTCGGGCAGGTCGAGCTGGAAGGAGTCATTGACCGCCGAGATCGGCGCATCGCCGGCCACGCGCTGGCTGCCGTCGGCCAGCGTGTAGATGCCGGCCTCGCCGTTCTTCTCGTCGAATTCGTCCTCGATCTCGCCGACGATTTCCTCGAGCACGTCCTCGATCGTGATCAGGCCGGCCGTGTTGCCGAACTCGTCGATCACGATGGCCAGGTGGTTGCGGTTGGCGCGGAAGTCGCGCAGCAGCTCGTTCAGGCCCTTGCTTTCAGGCACGAAGACCGGCGGGCGCAGCAGTGTGCGCAGGTTCAGCTCCGGGGCGCGTTGCAGCTTGAGCAGGTCCTTGGCGAGCAGGATGCCGATGATGTTGTCGGTCTGCCCCTCGAAGACCGGGAAGCGCGAGTGGCCCGAACGGATCACCACATGCAGCAGCTCGTCGTAGGGCGCCTCGATGTCGAGCAGGTCCATGCGCCGGGCAGCGACCATCACGTCGCCGGCCGAGAGCTCGGCCATGCGCAAGACGCCTTCGAGCATCTGGCGCGATTCGGGTTCGATCAGTTCGCGCTGCTCGGCATCGGCCAGCGTTTCCATCAGCTCGCTCTTGGAGTCCGGGCCGGGGTGAAGAAACTCCAGCATGCGGTCCAGGAGGCCGCGGTGCGCGGCGGCAGGCTTGTTGGATCCTCGGGGTGAGGATCGACTGGGCTGAGGTTCGGACACTGGGAGCGGTGCCGGAAGTTGTGAAGGGTGCAGAATAACTGATTGACATGACGGTTGCTCTTGAAGGGGCGGCCCCTTGCCCCGACCTTGGGGCGATCTCTTTTGCTCAGGTGTCCTCTATGTCTACCGGTCTTATCCCCGCCACCATCCTCACCGGCTTCCTGGGTTCCGGCAAAACCACCCTGCTCAAGCGCGTGCTGACCGAAGCCCACGGCCAGAAGATCGCCGTGATCGAGAACGAGTTCGGCGAGGAGGACATCGACACCTCGATCCTCGTGACCGAGACGAAAGAGCAGATCATCCAGATGAACAACGGCTGCGTCTGCTGCACCATCCGCGAAGACCTGCGCAGCACGCTGACCGACCTGGCCGAGAAGCGCCGCAAGGGCGAGCTCGATTTCGAGCGCATCGTGATCGAAACCACCGGCCTGGCCGACCCGGGCCCGGTGGCGCAGACCTTCTTCATGGATGACGAGATCGCCGAAAGCTATCTGCTGGACTCGATCCTGACCCTGGTGGACGCCAAGCACGCCGACGAGCAGCTCAACACCCGCCAGGAAGCGCGGCGTCAGATCGGCTTTGCCGACCAGATCTTCATCAGCAAGACCGACCTGGTCGAGCCGGCCACCGTCGAGGCTTTGACGCACCGCATCAAGCACATGAACCCCCGGGCGCCGGTGCAGACCGCGCATTTCGGCGAGGTGTCCCTGGCCAAGGTCTTCGACCTGCGCGGCTTCAACCTGAACGCCAAGCTGGAAATCGACCCCGATTTTCTGAAAGCTGACGATCATGACCACGGACATGATCACGAGCACGACCATGATCACGATCACCACGGTCACGACCACGAACACGGCGAGCACTGCGACCACCCGCACCATCACCACCATGACGACGACGTGAAATCCTTTGTTTTCCGCTCGGACAAGCCTTTCAACCCGGCCAAGCTCGAGGATTTCCTCGGCGCCATCGTTCAGGTTTACGGACCCAAGATGTTGCGTTACAAGGGAATCCTGTTCATGAAGGGCACCGACAAGAAGGTGATTTTCCAGGGCGTACACCAGCTGATGGGCTCGGATCTGGGCCCGAAGTGGATGCCTGCGGAACACAAACAAAGTCGCATGGTTTTCATCGGCATCGATTTACCCAAGGACATCCTGTTGCAAGGGCTGGAAGGCTGCCTGGCTTAGGCTCATACTCGTGAGTCGAACTGAAATCCAGGCATGGCTACAATCCGCCGCGCCTGAGAACCGACGCAAGCGCAGGATCCAAGACCTGGCGAGGAGAGAATCGTGAGCAAGACCCCGGCCCCCAAGACCGCTACGGCACAGCCCAAGGCAGGCAAACCTGCGACTGGAAAAGCGTCCGCGAAAACCAAGGCTGAAGCAACCGGCGAGGTCGCCACGCTCGAAAGCGCGCCGCCTCCCGCTACCAACCGCTTCGCCGACCGCTTTGCACCGCCCAAGCCACCGACCCGACAGATGAACAGCAGCACCGAATTGGAAAGTCCCCGTACCGTGGCCAAAGCCGACCCCAAACTCGTCAACGCCTGGAAGACCAAGTCCGGCAATGAATTGACCGACGCCGAAGTCCTGGCCATGCCAGACGGCGAATACATGAACGCGAAGCAGATCGAGTTCTTCCGCGCCAAGCTCACCGAGCTGAAAGACAGCGTCCTGTCCAACGCCGGCGAGACCACCGAGCATCTGCGCGAAGACACCTCGATCGTTCCCGATCCGGCCGACCGAGCGACGATCGAGGAAGAGCACGCGCTGGAACTGCGGACCCGCGACCGCGAACGCAAGCTGCTCAAGAAGATCATGCAATCGCTGGCCCGTCTGGACAGCGGCGAGTACGGCTACTGCGATGAAACCGGCGAGCCCATCGGCCTCGGCCGCCTGATCGCCCGCCCGACCGCCACGCTGTCGCTGGAAGCCCAGCAACGCCGCGAGCTCAAGCAGAAGATGTTCGGGGATTGAGGGCGAGTTTCCTCATCTCCATCCAACCCTGCCCAGCCCACCCAGCAATCAAGGCCCTGCGCGAATGAGCGACCCCAAGGACGGCAAAGAAGGCGAGAGCTTCTTCCGCAAGGTGGCGCGCTTTGTCGCCAATCCAACGACTGACTGGTCCGAGATCAACTCGCGCCAGGACGACCCGGAGGGCGATCTCGCCAAGGCCGAGCTGCGCGCGATGGTGGAGCGCAAGCGCCGCAATGACTTCGTCCGCAAACGCGAACTCGACATGCTGCGCCGCATCCGCCGCGAGGGCCTGTCGCCCGAGCAACTGGCGGCACTGGGTGCTTCATCCTCGCGCCTCGATGAGATGGAGCGCAGCAGCGGCGTCAACAGCGAGATCAACTCGAAGATCGATCCGCGGGTCAAGGACAAGATCAACGAGATCGAGCAGCAGATGGTGGGCGAGTCGTACGCGGCAACCCAGCATCATCACTCGGCCGCGGCGCCCGCTTATTTCGACACCACCCGGCCCGTGCATTTCAGCGCCACGCTGCCGGCCGCGGGTGCTGCGGACGCCGGCGCACCTTCCAGCATGCTGCCGAACTCGCGAGTCAGCGAGTACGCCACCCGCGAAGAGATCGAACGCATGGAGGCCGCGCCGCCGCCGGCTGCCGTGACGATGGGCGCGGGCATGTCGCCGCTGTCCGATGCCAAGCCGAGCGTGCTGCCCGCGATCCGCGATCTGCCGCCGCTGGACATGTCGCCGCTGGCCGAACCTTTGAGCTTCGAGGTGGCGGCCAAGCCGCCGGCCAGGCCCGTGGTCGCGGCCCCGCCACCGCCCGTGGTGCCCGAGTTCGAGCACGACCCCGACCTCGACGAGGCGGTGATCGCCTTTGCCAACGCCGATTTCGACGTGACCGAGCGCGTGCTCTCGAACCTGACCGGCAAGGGCGGCCCGCGTCACGAACACGCGCAGACCTGGCTGACCCTGTTCGACCTCTACCGTGCCACCGGCGCGCAGGCCAAGTTCGAGGCGCTGGCGCCCGACTATGTCGAGCAGTTCGGCCTCTCGGCACCGCAGTGGTTCTCGATGCCCAAGCTGGTGGCCGAGGCCGCCAAGAGCCAGCGCGCCCCGATGGGCCGTGCCGGCGGCGTGGCCTGGACGGCACCCGAGTTCCTCGACGTCGAGCATGTGCGCAAGCTCGAATCGCGCTGCCAGAACCTGCCCCTGCCCTGGGTGCTCGACTGGGCGCCGCTCAAGCAGATCGACATCGAGGCCGGCAACGCCCTGTGCATGCTGTTCCGCACCTGGGCCGGCCAGCAGGTTGACCTGCGCTGGCTCGCCGGCGACCAGTTCCTGCAACTGCTCAAGGACATGGCGCCCGTCGCCCAGCGCGACGTGGATCCGGCCATCTGGATGCTGCGTCTCGAAGCGCTGCGCATCGTCAACCGGCCCGACCAGTTCGACGAGGC
The DNA here is from genome assembly GCA_036500605.1 of Burkholderiaceae bacterium. Lineage (GTDB taxonomy): Bacteria > Pseudomonadota > Gammaproteobacteria > Burkholderiales > Burkholderiaceae_C > JAFALK01. The sequence continues at coordinate 41,370 of DASYBU010000013.1, read as the reverse complement.
AGCGATCGATTACTGCGTGACCTACGAGGTGTCGCCACCGTCGTGGGAGCGCGCCGTCTGCCGTGTGCGCGTCAGCGGTCTGACGCTGTCGACCAGCGGGCCGACCAGTTCCACGATGCAGCCCAGCGAGTCGACCTCGAGCTTCCTCGAATCGACAATGACCGAGAACGCCCATCTGAGCAACAGCGTGCAGCTCGAGCTCAGCGGCCAGTTGAGCGGCGACATCTCCGAAACCTTGCAGCTGATGACCGGCGAGCTCGGTGCCGCGGCGCAGATCTTCGTGGCCTGCCCCAAGCTGATCCGCCTCGACTTCATGGCCGCCGGCGATCTGCTCAACTGGGTGCTGGCGCGCCGCAGCGAGAACCGCAGCGTCACCTTCACCGAAACGCACCGCCTCGTCGCCATGTTCTTCGGCGCGATGGGCATCAACGAGCAAGCGCGGATCCGTGTGAAGCAAACCTGAGCAACCCTGCTCGGCCTTGCAGATCCAGGACCCGCCCCAACGTGGAGGTCCTATGGATCCACAAACTCCCCAGTTCCACGGCACGACCATCGTGTCCGTGCGCCGTGAAACCCCGCAGGGCGTGCAAGTCGCGATCGGCGGCGATGGCCAGGTGACCCTGGGCACCATCGTCGTCAAAGCCAGCGCGCGCAAGGTTCGCAAGCTCTACCGCGATCAGGTGCTGGCCGGTTTTGCCGGCGCCACGGCCGATGCCTTCACCCTGTTCGAGCGCTTCGAAGCCAAGCTCGAAAAGCACCAGGGCCATCTGGTCCGCGCCGCGGTCGAGCTGACCCGCGATTGGCGTACCGACCGCGTGCTGCGCCGCCTTGAAGCGATGCTCGCCGTGGCGGATCGCACGGCCTCGCTGATCATCACCGGCAACGGCGATGTGCTGGAACCCGAACAAGGCATCGTCGCCATCGGCTCCGGCGGCGCGTATGCACAAGCTGCCGCGAAGGCGCTACTGAACCACACGGAGCTGAGCGCCAAGGACATCGTCAAGCAGTCGCTGGTGATCGCCGGCGAGATCTGCATCTATACGAACGGCAATCACACCATCGAGACGCTGGACTGAGCAGCTTCACATCGATAGATCGCTGAATGCCATTTTCTACATGGATGAACAGGATGCACAGGATGAATACGGAATTGGCTGTTATCCCGTGCATCCTGTTCATCCATGTTCAAAACTGAATTTATTGATATGAGCAGCATGACCCCCCAGGAGATCGTCTCCGAACTTGACCGCCACATCGTCGGCCAGCAAGGTGCCAAGCGCGCCGTGGCGATCGCGATGCGCAACCGCTGGCGCCGTCAGCGCGTCGATGAAAAACTGCGCGCCGAGATCACGCCCAAGAACATCCTGATGATCGGCCCCACCGGCGTGGGCAAGACCGAGATCGCGCGCCGCCTGGCGCGGCTCTCGGGCGCGCCGTTCATCAAGGTCGAGGCGACCAAGTTCACCGAGGTCGGCTATGTCGGCAAGGATGTGGACTCGATCGTGCGCGATCTGGTCGACGTGGCCATCAAGCAGGAACGCGAGACGCAGATGCGCCGCCAGCGCACGCGCGCCGAGGACGCCGCGGAGGAGCGCGTCCTCGACATCCTGGTGCCCGGCAGCGACGCTGAGAACAGCACGCGCCAGGCCATGCGCAAGCGCCTGCGCGAAGGCACGATGGACGACAAGGACATCGAGGTCGAACTGCTCGAAGCGCGCCCGACAATGGAAATCCTCGGCCCGATGGGCCAGCCCGGCATGGAAGACATGGCCGAGCAGATCAAGAGCATGTTCGGCCAGATGGGCGCCGACAAGCGCAAGACCCGCAAGCTCAAGATCGCCGAGGCGATGAGGCTGCTGATCGAGGAAGAAGCCGGCAAGCTGCTCAACGAAGAAGAAATCAAGGCCGCCGCGCTGCACACCGCGCAGGAGATGGGCATCGTCTTCATCGACGAGATCGACAAGGTCGCCTCGCGCTCCGAGCACGGCGGCGCCGATGTCTCGCGCCAGGGCGTCCAGCGCGACCTGCTGCCGCTGGTCGAAGGCACGACCGTCAACACCAAGTACGGCATGGTCAAGACCGACCACATGTTGTTCATCGCCTCGGGCGCTTTCCACCTGAGCAAGCCCAGCGACCTGATCCCCGAACTGCAAGGCCGCTTCCCGATCCGCGTGGAACTGCAATCGCTGTCGGTCGAGGATTTCGAGGCGATTCTGAAGAGCACGCACGCGAGCCTGACGAAGCAATACGAAGCCCTGCTCGCCACCGAAGGCGTGACGCTGAGCTTTGAAGACGGCGGCATCCGCCGCCTGGCCGAGATCGCCTTCGAGGTCAACGAACGCACCGAGAACATCGGCGCGCGGCGCCTCGCCACCGTGATGGAACGCCTGCTCGATCAGATCAGCTTCGACGCCCCGAACCGCAGCGGGCAAAGCCTCGTGATCAACGCGGCCGAGGTCGATACCAAGCTCGGTGAGCTGGCCAAGAACGAGGACTTGTCGCGCTTCATTCTCTGAGCTTGAGACGGGCGTCTTGACGCGGCTAACTTGATGGCGCTACGGTTGGTAGTGGACGCTTCAATCGCCACGGAGAACGATCATGAAATCCGCATCATCTCCTTCCGCAAAGCCACGCAACGCGAAAGCCAAATCTACTTCAGTGAAATCCAATACTGACTGGAGCCGCCTGCGTTCCGCGAGCGCCAAGCCCACCGAGGAGCACCCGGAAGCGGAGCTCAAGCACATCGTGCGCGGCATGGTGCGGCGCGGGCTTCAGCCCTTGCCGTCCAAGGCGTCCGTCTCATTGCGCGTCGACCAAGACGTGCTTGAATGGTTCAAGGCGCAAGGGCCGGGCTATCAAACCCGCATCAACACCGTCTTGCGCGCCTTCCGCGACGCATCCCTCTGAAGCGCCGGGCTCAGCCCGCCTTCTTCTCGCGCCAGAAGCTCAAGCGCTGCGCCTGCAGCGCGAGGATGCCGTCAAAGATCAGGCTCTCGATCAGCTCGTGCTCGATGTCGAGCGAGGGCGAGACCTTCCAGCCGGCGCCGCCGGTCATCAGCGTGAGCGGCTCGTGGCCTGCGCGCTGCTTCAGATGGCGGTGCATGCGCTCGATGGCGCCGGTAATGGCGAAGTTGCCGCCGCTGGTCAGCGCGTCGGAGGTGTTGGTCGGGAACTCGCGGACCTCGCCCGTCGGCACGCGCAGGCCCGAGGTGCCGCCTTCGAGGGCGCGCAGCATGATGCCGTGGCCGGGCAGGATCAGGCCGCCCAGGAAATGACCGTCCGCATCGATGGCGTCCACGGTCACCGCCGTGCCGACCATCACCACGAGACAGGCCCGCGGAGCGCCGCGTTGCAGCACATGGCCGCGCGCGCCGATCTGCGCGACGAAGCGGTCGCTGCCCAAACGCGCGGGGTGGTCGTAGCCGTTCGTGATGCCGCCGGCCTGCGCGCCTGAGACGACCCAGCTCGGCTCCACATCCCACAGCTCGAGTTGTTCGCCCACACGGCCGCGCACGCCATCGCCGGCCACATTGCAACCCAGCACGAGGCTCGGTGCGGGCAGGCGGGCCCAGTCGCCTTCGCGCAGGCCGTCGATGTTTTCAAGAAACACCGCGCCGTGGTCCAGCACCGCCGCGCCCGGCTGCGGTGCCGCGTAGAGCGCCCATTTCAGACGCGTGTTGCCGATGTCGATGGCAAGAAAGCTCATACCCAACCAAGTGGCTTGATGTCAACAGTCTCAGCCTAACAGGTCGGGCGCGCCGTGCACAGAAGGGCAAGTGAAAGGGAATTGGGTTGATACTCAAAACAACCCTGGTCGAGGCCGGGGTTGTCAGGAGGAGAACAACCGGGACCGGCACGCGTCGCAAGCCTGAGCTGTACAGAAACAGGCGGTGTCGGCCCGACAGCAGTTGAGGGACTCGCACCATGAAGAACCTTTCCATCGCCACCAAGATGTGGCTCCCGATCATTGGCCTGACGCTGGTCGTGCTGGTGATGATCACGGGCTCGGTGGTTCGCACCCGCAGCCTGCAGGCGCAGTCCAAGATCGAGCAGGAGAACCAGCAGACCAAGTTCGAGCTGGCCCTGCGCTGGCGCGGCATGACCGAGGCCAACGCGAGCCGCGCGCTCGCCAGCATCCTGAGCCCGACCGAGGCCGTGGGCGACGCGCTCAAGCCCGACATCGACGCCACCACCGCCGGCATCAGCAAGCTGCAAAAGCAGCTCGAAGACCTGGCGACGATGGATGACGAGAAGGCCGCGATGGGCCGCATCGGCGACACGCGCAAGGCCTATATCGCGGTGCGAGGCGACGTCATCAAGCTGCGCAAGGCCGGCGACCAGGACGGTGCGATGGCGGCCTTGAAGAGCCGCATGCAGCCCGCCATCGCCGCCTATCTGGACGCCCAGCAGGCCTTTGTCGATCTTGAAAAGACCCTGACCGACAAGCTGCGCCAGCAGGGCCTTGAGGAACGCATGCGCACCTTGTGGATGACGGCCTTCGCGATGGGTCTGGTGACGGCGGCGCTGGCCGCATCGACCTGGCGCCTGGTGCGCTCGATCAGCCCCCCGCTGGCCGAGCTGGCGGATCTGGCCGAGCGCATCGGCGACGGCGACCTGAGCGGCCGCATCGACACCGCACGCAGCGATGAGATCGGCGTGGTGCAGCGTGCGCTGGCGCAGATGCAGACCTCGCTCTCGCAGGTGGTGGGCCAGGTGCGCACCAGCGCCGACAGCATCCAGGTGGCGAGCGCAGAGATCGCCACCGGCAACCAGGATCTCTCCAATCGCACCGAGCAGACGGCCAGCAATCTGCAACAGACCGCCAGCTCGATGAACCACATCACCGGCACCGTTCGCACCAGCGCTGACAGCGCTGCCACTGCCAACCAGCTCGCCACCAGCGCGGCGCAGGTGGCGCAGCGCGGCGGGGACGTGGTGGCGCAGGTGGTCAGCACGATGAACGAGATCAACGCCAGCTCCAAGAAGATCAGCGACATCATCGGCACCATCGACGGCATCGCCTTCCAGACCAACATCCTCGCGCTGAACGCGGCCGTGGAAGCCGCTCGCGCGGGTGAGCAGGGCCGCGGCTTCGCCGTGGTGGCCGGCGAGGTGCGCAGCCTCGCGCAACGCAGCGCCGAAGCGGCCAAGGAGATCAAGATCCTGATCGGCAACAGCGTGGAGCGCGTCGAAGCCGGCGCGCGCCTGGTGCAGGACGCCGGCAGCACGATGACCGAGATCGTCGCGAGCGTGGGCCGCGTGACCGACATCATTGGCGAGATCCGGGCCAGCACGGTCGAGCAGAGCGAGGGCATCGGCACCGTCAACACCTCGGTGGGGCAACTCGACCAGATGACGCAGCAGAACGCGGCCCTGGTGGAGCAAAGCGCTGCGGCAGCCGAGTCGCTGCGCGAACAGGCGAGCAAGCTGGCCGAGTTGGTCGGCAAATTCCGTCTGCAGGGCGGCGCCATGACCGCACCGGCACCGATGGCGGTGACGCGCAAGCCGGTGCCAGTGAATCCCGTGAAAGCGGCCTACAAGCCCGCGCCAGCCCGGCCCGCAGCACCCGTGAAAGCGGCCTACAAGCCCGCGGCGCCCCGGCCCGCACCAGCCACCAGCACCGCAATGTCCACGGTCAGCGAGGGTGACGATTGGGAAACCTTCTGAGCGCCTGTTGCAAATATGTGCACTGCGCGGGCGGGTATGCCCGCACGGGGCGCACAAGTTCATGATTGCGGCGGATTCGTCCGCTGCACAGCGCTCGCCATGCGCGCGCTGGCGCGCTATAACGCTAACGCGACGTTCGTACTGACCAGTCTGGCGTACGGCCCTTCCAACAAGACAGGAGACTCTCACCATGAAATTTTCGCATCGTGTATTCGCTCTCTCCGCTTTCGCGGCATTGATCGCCGTGGCTCCCGCTGCCTCCTGGGCGGCGGAAGGCGGCGCCACCGCCGATCAGGCCACGGCGATGGTCAAGAAGGGCGTCAGCTTCATCAAGGCCAACGGCAAGGAAAAGGGCTACGCCGAGATCACCGACAAGGCCAGCGCCTTCCATGACCGCGACCTCTACCTGACCGTCTACGGCCTGGATGGCGTGGTGCGCGCACACGGCGCCAACCCCAAGATGGTCGGCAAGAACCTGATCGACCTGAAGGACGTGGACGGCAAGGCCTTCGTCAGGGAACGCGTGGACATGGCGCAGACCAAGGCCAGCTTCTGGCAGGACTACAAGTTCACCAACCCCGAGACCAAGAAGATCGAACCCAAGCGCATGTACTGCGAGAAGCTGGACGACACGGTGGTCTGCGGCGGCATCTACAAGTAAGTTCCGTCCAACACAGCGAGAGAGGTGTTGGTATGAAATTGGGAACGAAGCTGTTGATGGCACCGCTGCTGACCGCGGCGGTGGCCTGGGGGGCGGGCGAAATCAACGGCGGGCTGCTGCGCCGCGAGGCCGCCAGCAGTCAGGGCGACTACCAGGCCCAGATGGACCAGTACAAGACGCTGAGCGCCAGCCAGCATCAGCTGGGCCTGGTGCATGCCGGCGTCTACCGCACGATGGCCTTGATGGCTTCGCTCGACGAAGCCAAGATCAAGAGCCTGCGCGCCGACTGGGGCTCGCAGCTCGATGGCCTGCAGCGTGCGCTGGCCGGCGCGGTCGGCGGCAAGGACGGTGACGCGCAGTTGCGCGGCAAGGTCGGCGAGGCGCACGCGCAGATCGGCAGCTACCTGAAGGCGGTCGACTCAGCGCTTGATCTGGCCTCGGTCGATCCCAACACCGGCATCGCCGCCATGCAGAACGCCGACACCGCCTTCAACAGCCTGAACCAGACCGTCGGCGCGATGGTGGCGCGCATGGACCTGATCGCCAGCGATGCGGCCGATGCTTCGCAAGCGCGCTCCAGTCGTATCAACCTCCTGCTCGGCCTCGCCGGATTGGTCGCCGCCGCTGTCGCCGTGACCGTGGCCTGGCGCATGCAGCGCAAGCTGGTGGCCGAACTGGGCCGCGCCGCCGAGCTGGCCAATGCCGTGGCCGGCGGCGACCTGAGCGTGAGCGCTGAAAGTGATCGCAACGACGAAGCCGGCGAGCTGCTGCGCGCACTCGATCGCATGGCGCATCAACTGCGCGAATCGATGCAGACAGTGCTGGAGTCTTCCCAGTCCATCCATACCGCCAGCAGCGAGATCGCCACCGGCAACCTCGACCTCAGCCAGCGCACCGAGCAGACCGCCTCCAACCTGCAGCAGACCGCGCATTCGATGAGCGAACTGACCGGCACCGTCCAGCAGAGCGCCGACCATGCGGCCACGGCCAATCAATTGGCCGGCAGCGCGGCGCAGGTGGCCGAGCGCGGCGGCAAGGTCGTCGGGCAGGTGGTCACGACGATGGACGAGATCAATGCCAGCTCCAAGAAGATCGCCGACATCATCGGCGTGATCGACAGCATCGCGTTCCAGACCAATATCCTGGCGCTCAATGCCGCCGTCGAGGCGGCTCGTGCGGGCGAACAGGGCCGCGGCTTTGCCGTCGTCGCCAGCGAAGTGCGCAGCCTGGCCAAGCGCTCGGCCGATGCCGCGCGCGAGATCAAGGTGCTGATCAGCGCCAGCGTCGACCGCGTGGAATCAGGCGCGCGCCTCGTGCAGGATGCCGGCAGCACCATGACCGAGATCGTGGCCAGCGTGCAGCGCGTCACCGACATCATGGCCGAGATCCGCGCCAGCACCGATGAACAGAGCCAGGGCATCGGGCAGGTCAACGGCGCGGTGGGCCAGCTCGACCAGATGACGCAGCAGAACGCCGCGCTCGTGGAGCAAAGCGCCGCAGCGGCTGAGAGCCTCAAGGATCAGGCGCACAAGCTCTCGGACGTGGTGGGCCGGTTCAGGTTGCACTGAGCCAGAGCCTGCGCCGCGACCTGGCCGATCACCAGCACGGCCGGGCTTGCGATGCCATCGGTCTGCAGCGTTAGCGCCAAGGTGCCCAAGGTGCATACCGCATGCCTCTGCTGCGGCGTGTGCGCGGCCGAGACGACGGCAGCCGGCGTGTCTTCGCTCAAGCCACCGGCGACCAGTGCGCTGACGATAGCTTCGCAGCGCGCCACGCCCATGTAGACGACCAGGGTCAGGCCGCTGCGGGCCAGCGCCTGCCAATCGGGCGCATGGGCACCGTCGGCGCTGTGGCCGGTCACCAGGGCCACGCCGGCAGCGGCACGGCGGTCCGTCACCGGCAGGCCGATGGCGGCAGGGCCGCAGAGACCGGCGGTCAGGCCGCTGACCACTTCGACCTCGACACCGGCCGCGCGCAGCGCATCGGCTTCTTCGCCGCCGCGCCCGAACACAAAGGGGTCTCCGCCCTTGAGCCGCACCACGCGTGCGCCACGACGCGCTTCGCGGATCATCAGCTCGTGGATGAAATGCTGCTCGGTCGAGGGGCAGCCGCCGCGCTTGCCGACGTGCAGCACGCGCGCGTTCCAGCGGGCCAAGGCGAGCACGCGCGGGTCCACCAGGTCGTCGCAAAGAATCACATCGGCCGCCTCGATGCGGCGCATGGCGCGCACCGTCAACAGTTCCGGGTCACCGGGGCCGGCGCCGACGAGACTGACGGGCTTGCTGTTGTTGTCGGTCTTCATGCGCTCACCTCTTCACTTTGTTGAACCAATCGGCGCAGCGCGGGCAGGCAGGAGCCGCATTGCGTACCGCACTTCAACGCGCCTTGCAGCGCGTGCAATCTCTGTTCGGATGTGCCTTCGCAGTGCTTGAGTTGCGCCTCGATGCGCTCCTGCGAGACATCGAAGCAGTTGCAGATCTGCGGGCTGCGCGCCGGCGCAACGCTGACCGCCTCGGGCGAGAGCAGGCGGCGGCTGAAGGGCTTGACCGGCGTGCGATCGCGCCACAGCGGCAGCAGCCAGGTGGCCACGCTCGCTTCACCCACCAGCAGCACCGTGCGCAGCGTGGCCTGCTCGCCCTCGCCTTCCAGCGCCAACAAGCGGCTGCGGCCGCGCTGTGCGTCGGCATAACGGAGCAGGCCAGCGCCATGCAAGCTCAGGGCCTTGCTCAGATGCTGGACCACATCGGCCATCGGCTCCGCCGCAGCGGCTTCAAAACTCCAGCCTTCATACCCTGATGCAGCGCCCGGCACGGGCACGCAATGCGCGTAGCTGAAGCTCGGCATCAGTTCGCGCAGCCGCAGTTGCAAAGCAGCGCTCTCGCCGATCGGCACCCAGGCTGCGGCATGAATGCACCAGGGCAATTCGGCACGCTCGATCTGCACGCTGGCGAACTTCAGTTCGGGCTGGCGCGCGTCGGGACAGAAGCCAGGCTGCGTGACCGCGTTGGAACCCAGGCCCGCCACGAACTCGCTGCCCCAGTGCATCGGGGCGTGCGCTTGCGAGAGGCGCAGCGTCGCGTCGGCGCGCAAGGGCAGGACCTGCACGCCGCGCGCATTGGAGACACGCACCAGCTCGCCCTCGCGCAGGCCGCGCCGCGCCATGTCCTGCGGGTGCAGCGCCACCGACGGCGTGCCGTCATGGCCGAACAGGCGCGGCACCACGCCGCTGCGGCTCATGCCATGCCATTGATCGCGCAGGCGGCCCGTGGTCAGGGTGAAGGGCTCGCGGCTGTTGGGCGTGTCGAGCGGCGGCTTGTAGGCGTGGGCCAGGAAGTGCGCACGACCGTTGGCGGTGGCAAAGCGATGTTGCGTGTAGAGCCGCGCGGTGCCCTGCGTCGCGCCCTCGGGATAGGGCCATTGCTGCGGTCCTTGGGCGTCAAGCAAGGCATAGCTGAGGCCGGTGATGTCGAGATCGCGGCCGCGCGTGGCGGCGCGGTGTTCGAGCCAGAGTTGCTCGGCCGTCTCAGCGCCGAAGACGCTGGGCCGTTGCGGATGCAGCCGCGCTTCGAGCCGGCGGCCGACATCGCGCGCGATGCGCCAGTCCGCACGCGCCTCGCCCGGCGGCTTGACCGCACGGCGCACGCGACTGATGCGGCGCTCGCTGTTGGTGACCGTGCCTTCCTTCTCGCCCCAGGTGGCGGCGGGCAGCAGGGCATGCGCGTAAGCCGCCGTCGCCGTGCCGGCAAAGGATTCTTGCAGGATGACCAGCTCGCAGCGCTCCAGCGCGCGGCGCACCAGGGCCTGGTCGGGCAGCGATTGCGCGGGGTTGGTGCAGGCAATCCACAGCGCCTTGATCTCGCCGTCGGCCGCGGCCTGGAACAGCTCGATCGCGGTCTTGCCGGGAAATGCGGGCAGCGCGTTGACGCCCCAGAGCCGCGCGATCTCGGCGCGGTGCGTCGCCTCCTTTGGATCGCGATGGCCGGGCAGCAGCGTGGCCATGCCGCCGGTCTCGCGGCCGCCCATCGCGTTGGGCTGGCCCGTCAGCGAGAAAGGCCCGGCGCCCGGCTTGCCGATCTGGCCGGTGGCCAGATGCAGGTTGATCAGCGCGGTGTTCTTGGCCGTGCCGCTGCTGCTCTGGTTCAGGCCCATGCAGTAGAGCGAGAGGCTGGCGCCCGCCGTGGCGAACCATTGCGCGGCGCGGCGCAGATCGGCCTCGGGCACGCCGCAGATGCGCGCGGCCTTGGACGGCGTCATGTCGCGCACCAGGGTCTTGAGCTTGTCGAAGCCGTCGGTGCGCCGAAGGATGAAGTTGGCGTCGAGCCAGCCTTCCCAGATCATCAGGTGCAGCAGGCCGTGCAGCAACGCCACATCGGTGCCGGGGCGCAGGGCCAGGTGCAGGTCGGCCAGCTCGGCCGTCTCGGTGCGGCGCGGGTCGATCACGATCAGCTTCTGCGCCGGCTTGTTGGCGCGTGCGGCTTCGAGGCGGCGGAACAGGACCGGATGCGCCCAGGCCGGGTTGGCGCCGGCGATCAGCACGCAGTCGGCCGCGTCGATGTCCTCGTAGCTGCATGGCGGCGCGTCGGCGCCGAGCGACTGCTTGTAGCCCACCACGGCCGAGCTCATGCACAGGCGCGAGTTGCTGTCGATGTGGTTGGTGCCCACGACCGCGCGGGCCAGCTTGTTGAAGGCGTGATAGTCCTCGGTCAGCAGTTGGCCCGAGATGTAGAAGCCGATGCTTTCCGGGCCATGCTGGGCGTGGATGTCGGCCAGCTTCTGCGCCAGCCGCTCGCTCATCTCGTCCCACGCGAGCGTTTCGCCCTGCCACTGCGGCTGCAAGAGGCGGCGCGTCTGCATCACGATGGGCGTCGCGGTCAGATGCAGCGTGGAGCCCTTGGTACAGAGCTTGCCGAAGTTGGCCGGATGCTCCGGGTCCCCGCGCACACCGGTGATGCGGCGACCATCGTTTTCGATGATCACGCCGCAGCCGACGCCGCAGTAGGGACAGGTGGAGCGGGTGTCGACCATGACTCTTTTTTCTCAGCGGGCGTGTGCGCAGGCCGCTGTTGCGACGTCGAGCGCCAAGGTCTCGAGTTCCTGCTGATCGAGGAACACCTGGCCACTCTCGATCCTGACGCTGAACTTGGCCGTTTGGCCTTCATCCGGTGCGCGCGCACAACCGCTGTGCAGCTCGATCGTCCAGTTGTGCAGCGGGCAGGCCACGCTGTTGCCGAAGACGATGCCCTGGCTCAGCGGGCCGGCCTTGTGCGGGCACCGGTCGAGCAGCGCAAAGACCTGATCGTCGGCCGTGCGGAACAAGGCCACCTGCGCGCCTTGCTCACGCTGCACGCGATGCGAGCCCAGCCGAGGAATGTCGCTGACCAGGCAGATGGATTTCCAGGTGCTGCTGCTCATGCTTTCACCACCTCGAACTGGCGCAGGTCGACCTTCGCCTCTTGATGCTGGAACCAGGGATCGGGCTCGCCTTCCAGCGCGTACTGCAGCTCGGCCCACAGCGCCTCGCGATGCACGGCGTCCTCGATCACGCGCTGCTTGATCGTGTCCAGGCCCACACGGTTGACCCAGTGCACGGTGCGCTCCAGGTACCAGCCTTCCTTGCGATAGAGCTGCAGGAAGGCACCGCTGACCTCCAGCACTTCGGCCGCGGTCTTGACCTTGCAGAGGAACTGCGCGACCTCGGTCTTGATGCCGCCGTTGCCGGCCACATAGATCTCCCAGCCGCTGTCCACGCCGATCACGCCGACGTCCTTGATGCCCGATTCCGCACAGTTGCGCGGGCAGCCGCTGACCGCGATCTTGACCTTGTGCGGCGCGTACATGCGCCACAGCGCGTGCTCCAGGTCCTTGCCCATCTGCGTGCTGTCCTGCGTGCCGAAGCGGCACCATTCGCTGCCCACGCAGGTCTTCACGGTGCGCAGTGCCTTGGCATACGCGTGGCCGCTGGGCATGCCGATGTCCTTCCAGACATTGACGAGGTCTTCCTTCTTCACACCGAGCAGGTCGATGCGCTGGCCGCCGGTGACCTTGACCGTGCGGATGTTGTACTTGTCCACCGCATCGGCAATGCGGCGCAGCTCGCTCGAATTGGTCTCGCCGCCCCACATGCGCGGGATCACGCTGTAGGTGCCGTCCTTCTGGATGTTGGCGTGGCTGCGCTCGTTGATGAAGCGCGCCTGCGGATCGTCCTGCGCCTCCTTGGGCCAGGTCGAGAGCAGGTAATAGTTGAGCGCCGGGCGGCAGGTGGCGCAGCCGTTGGGCGTCTTCCAGCCGAGCGCGTTCCAGGTGGCGTCGAGGCTGGTCAAATGCTCTTTGACGATCGCATCGCGCACGTCCTGGTGGCTCATCTCAGTGCAGCCGCAGATCGCCTTCTTCTTGGGCGTGGCCGAGTAGTCGCCGCCGGCCGTGAACATGATCAGTTGCTCAACGAGACCCGTGCACGAACCGCAGCCGCCGCTGGCCTTGGTGTGCTTGCGCACCTCGTCGAGTGTGAACAGTCCTTTCTCCTTGATCGCCTTGCAGATCGCGCCCTTGGTCACGCCGTTGCAGCCGCAGACCTCGTCGGTGTCGAGCAAGGCCACCGCCTTGCTCGCACCTTGATGGCCCGCATCACCGATATTGCTTTCGCCGAACATCAGCTTGTCGCGGATGTCTGCGATCTTGCGGCCTTCGCGCAAAAGCTTGAAGTACCAGCTGCCGTCCACGGTATCGCCGTAGAGGCAGGCGCCGACCAGCTTGTCGCCCTTGATCACGAGCTTCTTGTAGACCCCGGCGAAAGGGTCGCTCATCACGATTTCTTCTGTCTCCTCGCCCCCCATGAAGTCGCCGGCGCTGAACAGGTCGATGCCGGTGACCTTGAGTTTGGTGCTGGTCTGCGAGCCCTGGTAGCGGCCGATGCCGAACTGGGCCAGATGCGTGGCGCAGACCTTGCCCTGCTCGAACAGCGGCGCCACCAGGCCGTACGCGATGCCGCGATGCGCGGCGCATTCGCCGACCGAGTAGATGCGCGGGTCGGTCACGCTCTGCATCGTGTCGTTGACGACGATGCCGCGGTTGCAGAGCAGGCCGGTGCTTTCCGCTAACGCCGTGTTCGGACGGATGCCGGCGGCCATCACGACCAGGTCGGCCGGGATTTCCTGGCCATCCTTGAAGCGCACGGCCATCACGCGTCCGTCACTGCCGCCGATCAGTGCCTCGGTCTGAGCGCCAAGCAGGAACTTGAGACCACGCGCTTGCAGCGACTGGCGCAGCATGCCGCCGGCCTGGTCATCCAGTTGGCGCTCCATCAGCCACTCCGCCAGATGCACGACACTGACCTGCATGCCGCGCAGCATCAGGCCGTTGGCCGCTTCCAGGCCCAGCAGTCCGCCGCCGATCACGACTGCGTGCCGGTACTTGGTGGCGGCGTCGATCATGGCCTGCGTGTCGGCAATGTCGCGGTAGGCGATCACGCCTTCGAGCTCCTTGCCCGGGACCGGCAGGATGAAAGGGTTGGAGCCGGTCGCGATCAGCAGCCGGTCGTAGGCGGCTTCAGTGCCGTCCTCGGCCACCACGACACGGCGCACCCGGTCGATCTGCGAAACCTTCTTGCCCAGGTGCAGCGTGATGCCGTTCTCGACATACCAATCGAACGGATTGAGGATGATCTCGTCCAGGGTCTGCTCGCCCGCCAGCACCGGCGAGAGCAGGATGCGGTTGTAGTTCGGGTGCGGCTCCGCGCCGAATACCGTGATGTCATAAAGCTCGGGAGCGATCTTCAACAGCTCTTCGAGCGTGCGCACGCCCGCCATGCCGTTGCCCACCATCACGAGCCTGGTCTTCTTCATGCTGCCTGCTCCACCAGGGCACGCGGCGCCACATGCGCACGGCCGCCACGGCCGGCCCAGCTGCTCGTCCAACGCGCCTGCATCACGCGCAGCACGTAGAGCATCAGCAGCGAGAACAGGGCAAAGGCGACAAAGCCCCACAGATAGGTGCCGCTGTGCTGCTTGCTCTGGCCCATCAGGTTCGGCACGAAGCCACCACCAAGAGCACCGAGCTCGCCGATCATCGAACCGGCCACGGCCGTGGTGGCGGGCCAGCGCAGGGGCACCAGTTGGAACAGCGCGCCGTTGCCCGCACCCAGCGCGGCAAAGCACAGGATCAGCAGCAGCGTGGTCATCAGGAGAGAGCCGCTGGCCAGGCCGGCACCCGCCAGCGTCACAGCCACGGCAGCCAGCACCACGGTCAGCGTGTTGACGCCACCGAAGCGGTCGGACAAACCGCCGCCCACGACACGCACGGCGGCGCCGATGAAAGCAGCCAGCATGGTCAACTGCCCTGCCTGCACCTTGCTCACGCCAAACTGGTCGTAGTAGTAGGTCGGCAGGAAGGTGGTCAGGCCGATGAAGCCGCCGAAGCTCACCGCGTAGATCAGGCTGAACGCCCAGCCATCCTTTTCAAACAGGCAGGCCAGATGCTCGCGCAACGTGGCCTTGGCATTCACGTCCGGCGGCTCCTTGGCGTAGATGGCCATCACCGCCATGGGCACTACCATGGCCAGCGCAGCGATCAGATACACCGTCTGCCAGCCAAAGGCCTGCGCCAGCGGCGGCGCCACCAGCACGGCTACTGCCGTACCGACATTGCCCGCGCCCACCAGGCCCATCGCCAGGCCTTTGTGCTGCGGCGGATACCAGCCCGCACCGAGCGAAAGCGCCACGCCGAAGCTTGCGCCCGCGATGCCCAGCAGCACGCCCATTGCGAGCATGTCGCTGTAGCTGTGTACGCTGAAGTAACCGTACAGCATGCCGGCAGCGATCAGGCCCATCTCCACATAGGTGGCGTTCTTGCGGCCGATGTATTGGGCCAGCACGCCCAGCGGGAAGCGCATCAGCGCGCCGGCAATGATCGGGATCGACAGCATCAAGCCCTTCTGCGCGGGCGTGAGGCCATAGGCCTCGCTGATGAACGGCGCCAACGCGCCGTTGCACACCCACACGCAACAGGAGAAGGCGAAGTAGAGGAAGGCTGCGAACAGCGTGGGCGCATGGCCGACGCGGCGGAATTGCTTGAAATCGATCATCACTTTCGACCCCCAAATGGAAATGGCCACGACAAGCACCGGGCTTGGCATGGCCATTCAGACTGATTGCAACGAAGACTCGCAGCGCTTCGTTGCGCTACGCTTTGACTCTTGCAAGCGGCGTGCCAGCCGTGCGAACACACGGCCTGGTTCTTGCTCGATCAGGGCATGAAGCCGTTCTGATTTCCCTCTCAAAACCCCATGTCCCAGGCCCTTGAATCACCGCAGCGCGTGCTGTTCCTGGCGGAGCCCGAAGCGCTCCTGCCGGCGCTGCGCTGCACCGCCTTGGCACGCACAACACGTCTCAGCTTGGTGCAGGACGCACTGAAACAGCGGCCCGAAGTGCTGGTGCTGTGGCACCCACCGGCGGCGGATATCGAGGACTGGCTCCACGCTTTGAAGACGCTGCCGGCGCCGCTGCCGGTGGTGGTCATTGCCGCTGGCGTCAGCGCGGCACAGCAGCGTTTGGGCTTCGACGTCGGCGTGCAGGTCTGGCTGGAGCGGGCGGAAGAGTTGCACAACGCCCTGCCCTGGGCGCTCTGGCAGTTCGAGCGTCAACAAACCTTGCAAGCCCAGCTCGACGACCGCCATTGGACCGAGCGCGCCAAGGGCCTGCTGATGCACGCCTGCCATCTGGAAGAAGACTCCGCCCACCGCCTCCTGCGCGACACGGCCATGCACGCGCGCCTGCGCCTGGGCGAGCTCTCGCGCTCGGTCGTGCAGGCGGCTCAGCTGGCGGAGGGCATGAACCTGGCCGGCCAGCAGCGCATGCTCTCGCAGCGCATCGTCAAGCTGATTGCGCAGCGCGCCGCGGCGATCGAGCCGAAGCGTGCCAAGGTCTTGCAGGATGAGTCAGCGGCGCGTGTCGACGGCAATCTGACCCGACTCGCGCAGTTGCTGCCGACGATGGACTTGCAGCCCGTCAACCAGGCCTGGGACGCGCTCAAGCCGCTGCTGATCGGCAAGCCAACGGCCGAGGTGCTGGCCGAGGCCGACGTCTGCGCGCAGACGCTGCTGGAGCGCTCGGAGGCCTTGACCCAGGCGATCGAACAAGCCGGCGCCGGCAAACCGCTCGGCGTGGTGAACCTGTGCGGGCGCCAGCGCATGCTCTCGCAGCGGCTGGCCAAGTCGGCCTTGCTCGCCGACATGCTGCCGGCTTTCGAGCCGACCGACATCACGGCCAATCTCGACGCCTTCTCGGCGGGCTTGACCGAGCTCGAATCAGCGCCGCTCTCCAGCGCCGCGATCCGCGAGCTGCTGGCGCGCGTGCACGAGGAATGGCTGCGGCTCCTGCGCAGCCTGCGGGTCACACAAGGCTCGGAGGCCGCGGCCGGACTGGCGCGCAGCAGCGAGGTGCTGCTCAACCACCTGGATCAGCTGACCACCGAGTACCAGCAGAGCCTGCAACTGATCCTGGGGTGAACCGCGGCATCGGCAAAAGGCCACAAAAGGCCGCGTTTTCAATTGACGTTTACGTAAACGTCAATTGGTGTCTAAAATCGGCACCTCCCAAGAATTCGCAGAGACAAAGCCATGACCGATCTCTCCGCTGAGCACAAGGCGCTTGCCGAGTACCGCCCCAAGAACAAGGTGCGCTTCGTGACCGCCGCCAGCCTGTTCGACGGGCATGACGCCGCGATCAACATCATGCGGCGCATCCTGCAGGGCATGGGCGCCGAGGTGGTCCACCTGGGGCACAACCGTTCGGTCGACGAGGTGGTGACGGCGGCGCTGCAAGAGGATGCACAGGGCATCGCGATCAGCTCGTACCAGGGCGGCCATGTCGAATATTTCAAGTACATGGTCGAGCTGCTGAAGGCGCGCGGCGGCGAGCGCATCCAGGTGTTTGGCGGCGGCGGCGGCGTGATCGTGCCGAGCGAGATCCGCGATCTCTCCGATACCGGCGTGCGCATCTTCAGCCCCGAAGACGGGCAGCGCATGGGCCTGGCCGGGATGATCGGCGAGATGGTGATGCGCTGCGATCAGGATTTTTCGGTCCATTCGCCGGCTGCGCTCAGCAGCATTCAAGGTCACACGGAAGAAGCCTGGCGCTCGCTGGCACAGCTGATCACGGCACTGGAAGCCGGCGCGGCGCCCGCCTCGCTAACGGCTGAATTGCATGCACAAGCCGCATCGCTGAAGGTGCCGGTGCTCGGCATCACGGGCACGGGCGGCGCCGGCAAGTCGAGCCTGACCGATGAGCTGATCCGCCGCCTGCGCCTGGATCAGGGCGATGCTCTGCGCGTGGCGCTGATCTCGATCGACCCGTCACGCCGCAAGAGCGGTGGCGCCTTGCTCGGCGACCGCATCCGCATGAACGCGATCTCACCCTGGAGCAATGGCTCGCGCGTCTACATGCGCTCACTGGCCACGCGCGACTTCGGCTCCGAGATCTCCAAGGCGCTGCCCGACGTGATCGCCGCCGCGAAGATCGCGGGCTTCGACCTGGTGATCGTCGAGACCTCGGGCATCGGCCAGGGCGATGCGGCCATCGTGCCGCATGTGAACCTGCCGATGTACGTGATGACGCCCGAGTTCGGCGCGGCCAGCCAGCTCGAGAAGATCGACATGCTCGACTTCGCCGAGTTCGTGGCGATCAACAAGTTCGACCGCAAGGGCTCGCTCGACGCTCTGCGCGACGTGGCCAAGCAGGTGCAGCGCAACCGCGAAGCCTTCACGGTCATGCCGGACAAGATGCCGGTGTTCGGCACGATGGCGAGCCGCTTCAACGACGACGGCGTGACCGCGCTGTATCAGGCGCTGAAGCCGCGCCTGGCCGAGCTGGGCTTGCCGCTCACGGCCGCGCAGTTGCCCGCCGTCAACACGCGCCACAGCACGCACCAGACGCCGATCGTGCCGGCCGCGCGCACGCGCTATCTGGCCGAAATCTCCGACACCGTGCGCAGCTACAAGAAGCGCGCCCGCGCCCAGGCCGCTTTGGCCCGCGAGATCCAGCAACTGCACGAAAGCCGCCGCATGCTGGTCGAGGCCAACCCGGACAAGACCGGCGCACGCACGGCCCTGCTCGATCTGGCCACGCAGCGCGAAGCGAAGCAGGACAAGGACGCGCGCCAGTTGCTCGCGCAATGGCCCGACATGCAGAAGGCCTACGCGGGCGACGAGTACGTGGTGAAGATCCGCGACAAGGAGATCCGCACGAGCCTCGTCACCCAAAGCCTCTCGGGCACCAAGGTGCGCAAGGTCGTGCTGCCGGGCTATGAATGCCACGGCGAGTTGCTCAAGTGGCTGATGCTCGACAACGTGCCCGGCAGCTTCCCCTACACGGCCGGCGTGTTCGCCTTCAAGCGCGAGGGCGAAGACCCGACGCGCATGTTCGCCGGCGAAGGCGATGCCTTCCGCACCAACCGCCGCTTCAAGCTGGTCAGCGAGGGCATGCCGGCCAAGCGCCTGTCCACGGCGTTTGATTCGGTCACGCTGTACGGCAACGACCCGGCGATCCGGCCCGACATCTACGGCAAGGTCGGCAACTCGGGCGTCAGCATTGCCACGCTCGAC
Source organism: Burkholderiaceae bacterium (assembly GCA_036500605.1). Taxonomy (GTDB): domain Bacteria; phylum Pseudomonadota; class Gammaproteobacteria; order Burkholderiales; family Burkholderiaceae_C; genus JAFALK01. The sequence goes on along the minus strand of DASYBU010000013.1, from coordinate 22,447 downwards.
GACATGAAGGTGTTGTACGACGGCTTCGATCTGTGCAGCCCAACGACCTCGGTGTCAATGACGATCAACGGCCCAGCGCCGAGCATCCTGGCGATGTTCATGAACACCGCCATCGACCAGAACCTGGCCAAGTTCAGGGCCGACAACGGCCGCGAGCCCACGCAGGACGAAGCCGCCAAGATCAAGGACTGGGTGCTGGCCAATGTGCGCGGCACGGTGCAGGCCGACATCCTGAAGGAAGACCAGGGCCAGAACACCTGCATCTTCTCGACCGAGTTCAGCCTCAAGGTGATGGGCGATATCGCCGAGTACTTCGTGCACCACAACGTGCGCAATTTCTACTCCGTCTCGATCAGCGGTTATCACATCGCCGAGGCCGGCGCCAACCCGATCTCGCAGCTGGCCTTCACGCTCTCGAACGGCTTCACCTTTGTGGAAGCCTATCTGGCGCGCGGCATGCACATCGATGATTTCGCGCCGAACCTGAGCTTCTTCTTCAGCAACGGCATGGACCCGGAATACACGGTGCTGGGCCGCGTGGCCCGCCGCATCTGGGCCGTGGCCATGCGCGACAAGTACGGCGCGAACGAGCGCAGCCAGAAGCTGAAATACCACGTGCAAACCTCGGGCCGCAGCCTGCACGCGCAGGAGATCGCCTTCAACGACATCCGCACCACGCTGCAGGCGCTGATCGCGCTCTACGACAACTGCAACAGCCTGCACACCAATGCCTACGACGAGGCGATCACCACGCCGACGAGCGAAAGCGTGCGCCGCGCGATGGCGATCCAGCTGATCATCAACCGTGAGTGGGGCCTCTCGAAGAACGAGAACCCCAACCAGGGCGCCTTCGTGATCGAGGAGCTGACCGAGCTGCTCGAAGAAGCCGTGCTGGCCGAGTTCGAGAAGATCGCCGAGCGCGGCGGCGTGCTCGGCGCCATGGAAACCGGCTACCAGCGCAGCAAGATCCAGGAAGAGAGCATGCATTACGAGATGCTCAAGCACAGCGGCGACTATCCGATCATCGGCGTCAACACCTTCCGCAACCCGGAAGGCGACGCCGCGCCCGAGCACATCGAACTGGCGCGCTCGACCGATGAAGAGAAACAGAACCAGCTCACGCGCCTGGCCGACTTCCACGCCCGCAATGCCGATCAGGCGCCGGCCATGCTGGCCAGGCTGCAGCAGGCAGTGATCGCCAACAGCAATGTCTTCGACGTGCTGATGGAGGCGGTGCGCTGCTGCTCGCTCGGTCAGATCACGAGCGCGTTGTTCGAGGTCGGTGGGCAATACAGGCGCAGCATGTGAGTTCCGCAGCTGCGGCGTGGTCCTGTTTCTGAAACTTATCTTTTCTTAGGGTCTCTTCACGGAGGTGGCGGACTGAGGTAGAACATGGGCATCCAGGTTCGAGGAGGCTCTATGTCCGAGATGTCCCATCTGCTGCCGCAAACCGGCATGGCCACACAGGGTGAGCACGGCACCGCGCCGCTGCCCGCCACGGCCACGCTGATCGACGTGCGCTCCAACAACGAGTACATGGCCGGACACCTGCCCGGCGCAATCAATGTACCGGTCACGCATATCGAGCATGACATCCTGCACAAGATCCCGGTGCGAGCCACGCCCATCATCCTGTATTGCGCCAGCGGCGCGCGCTCCGAACAGGCGTTGAGCCTGCTGCAGCAGCTCGGCTATACCGATGCGCACAACGGTGGCGGCGCCGCGCATCTGGCCAAGCACCTGAACCTCGACCTGCAGCCGGGGCTGTAGATGGTGACGGGCACCGATCCTCGCACCGATCCCCGCATCGACGCCTACATCGAGAAAGCCCCCGCCTTCGCGCAACCAGTGCTGACGCACCTGCGGGCGGTGATCCACGCGGCCTGTCCGGAGGCCGAGGAGACGATCAAGTGGAGCCGCCCGCACTTCATGCTCGACGGCAAGATCCTCGCCGGCATGTCGGCCTTCAAGGCGCATTGCGCGCTGCACCTGTGGCAGCGCGAAGGCCTGGAGACCGACCAGAACATGGAGGCCATGGGCCAGTTCGGTCGCATCGAAAGCCTCAAGGACCTGCCGACCAAGACCGAGCTGAAGAAGCAGATTGCGGCGGCGGCCGATCTGCTGCGCGCCGGTGCCAAGCGCACGATGAAGCACGAGCCACGCCCGCAACTGGACGCACCGGCGGACCTGCTCACGGCGCTGTCGGCTAACGCCAAGGCCAAGCTGACCTTCGAGGGCTTTTCGCCGAGCAAGCAGCGCGATTACGTGGAGTGGATCATCGAGGCCAAGCGCGCTGAGACACGCGAGAAACGCTTGGCTCAGTCCATCGAATGGTTAGCGGAAGGCAAGGCCCGCCACTGGAAATACGAAGGCTGCTGATTGCTGGCCCCTCGCCCGCGAGTACGCGGTCGGGCCCCCGAGGGGACACCGATCATTGCCGGATCGACCGGCAATGACATCGGCTCCAGCCGTCCTTGGGAGCGGCCCGGCGAACGGCTGGACGGGCAGAGCCCATCAACGCATGCCTGACGATTCACCGGCGCCGGCCACGGCGACCAGCTTCGCGACCGGCACCGGCGTCGGCTCGATGCCGCCCATCTGCACGCGGTTGCGGCCCAGATCCTTGGCGCGGTAGAGCGCGCGGTCGGCCAACATGTAGAGGCGGTTGTCGGTCAGGCCGCTGTCCGATGCGGCCACGACCACGCCGGCCGAGACCGTCATGTGGAAGCGCTCGCCGTTGGGGCAACTGATCTCGAGCGCCTCCACGGCCGCTCGAACCTGCTCCAGCAGACGCGCCGCACCGGGCGCATCGGTGGCGGGCAGCACGAGGCCGAACTCCTCGCCGCCCATGCGGCCCAGCACGTCGGAGCTGCGCAGCCGCGAACGCACTTCGGCGGCAAAGGCGCGCAGCGCGTTGTCGCCCGCGACGTGGCCGTGCTGATCGTTGATCTGCTTGAAGTGATCGAGATCCAGCAAGGCAAACGCGACCGGCGAACCTTCGCGGCGGCCTCGCTCAAGGCTATGAGCCAGCAAGGTGTCGGTGGTGCTGCGGTTGACGCAGCCGGTCAGGCCATCGAGCGTGGCCATCTCTTCCATGCGCTTGGCGACCCGCTCGAAACAGGCCAGCACGAAGCCAAAGCCCGTGCTCATCAGGCACATGAAGCCGAGCAGGAAAGTCAGCTGCTGGACCAGGCCGCCGTGCAACACATTGCTGTAATCCTCGGGCCACAACACGGCGTCAATCGCGCGCAGCAGCAGCATCAGCGCAAAGCCGTAGAGCGTGACTGTGGCAGCACGAATCGCACCGCCTTGCGACCACCCGCGCGCCACCATCAGCCGCAGGCCGGGCACCAGGATAAAGACCATCGCGAACGACATCACGACCGTGCGAACCGGCAGATCCTGGCCCACGATAGCGATCGAAAGCAGGACGCCCAAAGCACAACTGCCCCATTGCCAGCGAGGCAGCGGCTGGTCGCGCAGATGGCGCCAGATCGCAGCGACGAAAAACGTATTGCCCAGTACAAAGAGCGAATTGCCCAGCACGGCCGAGGCCCACACGGGAATGATCGCGCGCAGCGGCACCATCAGTAGCCCCGCCAGCACCAGCCAGCAGCCCTGCGACCAGAGCTGCAGCTCGGGTTGACGCAGCGCTCCGCGCTGGGCCACCCACAGTTGCAGGGCCAGCAGCAGGAACCCGACCGTCAGGGTCAGGACCAGCGTGGGGATGTCGAGGCTCATGGGCGTCGGCCGGGGCGGCGGTCCACTCGGCAAAAGTGAAGCGGCCAGTGTATGAGCGCAACTCGTAGGCGTGAAAGTGCCTGTGTTGCCGGCGCGCGCCTACAGCGCTGGACATATTTGACGGTTTCGTGGCGCTCCTACACTGCGCGGACCCGATCTTGGAGATCCCCATGCAGAAGTTCACGTTCATCGTCTTGCTGTGCGCCGTGCCGTGGCTGGCCCGCGCTGAACCGATCGGCGAGGTGGATACCGCCTTCAAGCTGATCGGCCCTGACCACAAGATCGTGGTCGATGCCTATGACGACCCGAAGGTCGATGGCGTGGCCTGCTTTGTCTCGCGCGCCAAGACCGGCGGCGTGTCCGGCGCCCTGGGCCTGGCCGAGGACAAGGCCGAAGCGTCGATCGCGTGCCGCCAGGTCGGGCCGATCTCGATCAAGGCGCCGCTCAAGAAGCAGGAAGAGGTGTTCAGCGAGCGCATCTCGCTGGTCTTCAAGAAGCTGCGCATCGTGCGCATGGTCGACGTCAAGCGCAACACGCTGGTCTACCTGACTTATTCGGACCGCGTGATCGACGGCTCGCCGAAAAACAGCGTGACCGCGGTTGCCGTCGATCACGCAACACCGATCCCACTCAAATGAACCCGGGGCGGTCCGTCTTGCAGCAGAATCCGGCCACCGCACGACTCCGGCGTTAGCGCCCACTGTCAATGCACTTCGATCTCGTCACGCTGTTCAATCTGCTGCTGGTCCAGGCCCTGATCATGGCGCTCCTGCTGATCGGGCTGCAAGGGCGCCACGCCAGCCGGGCTTCGCGTTGGACGCAGGGCTTCGCGGCCTTGCAGGCACTGGGCTGGCTGATGCTCGCGGCATCCTCGCAGGGCTCCGAGCGGGCTTTGCTGGGGCTCTCGATGCTGGCCTTCTCGGCCTCGCTGGCGGCCTTGTGGTGGGCCGTGGGCTTGTGGTTGACGCCGCGGCCCGGCCGCGTCGTGATGGCAATGGCCGTGCTGCTGATGCCCCTGGTCTACGTGCTGCAATTCGATCAGGCGGCCTTCCGCGTGGCCTGGGCCCATGCCTGGCTGGCGATGCAACTGCTGATGATTGCGGCGAGCGCGGGCTTGCCGCAAAGAGGCAGCCGCAGCGCACCGCCGCCGAGCACGGAAAGCCGCCGCTGGCGCACGCTGCTCGTGATGGCCGTGCTGCCGCTGGCCGTACTGTTCATCGTGCGCGGCGCGCTGGGTTTCTTCGGTCGCGAGCTCGACACGCCTTTCGAGCCCTCGATCTTCAACACCTGGCTCGGCCTGATGTGCATGCTCGCGCAGACCCTGGCGCTGCTGGCCCTGGTGCTGGCCTGGCGCGGTGAGATCGAGGTCGATCTGGCGCGGCTGACGCAAGTCGATGCGCTGACGGGCCTGCAGGACCGCGAGAGCTTTGTGCAGCGCGCGGTGGCGATGATCTCGATGGCACGGCGCTATCAGGAGCCTTTGTCGCTGATGGTGCTGGACATCGATTTCCTCAGCCAGATCAACGACGAGCATGGCCGTGAGATCGGCGACCGTGCGCTGGCCCTGTTTGCCAGCTGCCTGAACGCGCAGATGCGCCTCGGCGACCTGGCCGGCCGCGTGGGCGGCGAGGAGTTCGGGATGCTGATGGCGCGCAGCGACGCGCAAGGCCCGCAGGCTTTTGACAAGCGCATGCGCGAGGCGCTGAGCCATCGCGCTGCGGCCGAGCTCGGCTTCCCGATGGACTTCAGCGCAGGCTGGGCGCCGCTGCGCCATGGTGATCGCAATATCGGCGATCTGATGCGCCGCGCCGAGACGGCGCTCTACGAAGCCAAGCATGCGGGGCGCGGGCAGTTGGTCTCTGAACCGGGCCTGGAAAGCTGAACTGGCACGGGGCTTGCGTACGGGAATACCAGCAAGACCACCCCGAGCCAAGATGTTCCAAGCTAACGCAACGATTGAGCTGACCCCGTCCGCCCACCTGATCGGCCGCCGCAGCACCGGCCAGATTCATTTGGCGCGTTTCGCATCGACGCCGCGCCAGATCGCGGTACGCAAGCTGAGCGCCCAGGATCTGCAATGGCTGCCGGCCCTGTGCGATCTGTTGATCGACGGCGTGCACCAGGGTGCCTCGCTCGGTTTCCTGGCTCCGATGTCCCGCTATGCGGCAATGGACTACTGGCACGGCGTGTACGCGCGACTGGGCTCGCAGCAGAGCCTGTGGGTCGCCTGCGAGACCGATGGGAACAGCACGGACGGCCCGCTCCAGGGCGCCGTGCAGCTGAGCCTGGGCTGCGAGGCCCGCCATCGCGGCGAGGTGCAGCGCCTGATGGTGCACAGCCAGGCGCGTGGCCGCGGCATCGCCAGCCGGTTGATGCAACGCGTGGAATGCGCCGCCGCCGAGCAGGGCCGCACCCTGCTGGTGCTCGACGCCCCATCGGGCTCGCAGGCCGAGGCGGTCTATGTGCACCTGGGCTGGCAACGCGCCGGAGAAATCCCCGACTACGCAGCCAGCGCCGAGGGCCAGTTGCACAGCTGCGCGATGTACTACAAGAGGCTGTCAGCTTGAATGGCAGCTTAGGCGCTCAAAGCGTCTTGCAGACCACGCGGTTGTCGTGCCGCTCGCGGTCCATCACGAAGACGCTGCCGCCGAGATCCGCATAGCCCTGGCGCTCGTAAAAGCGCAAGGCGCGGACGTTGTGCGTCCAGACCGAGCACCAGAGGGCATCGGCGCCATGCTGGGCCGCCAGTTCCTCGGCTTCATGCAGCAGTTGCCCACCGACGCGTTGGCCGAGGAAGGGCCGCTGCACGTAGAGCCGTCCCAGCTCCGCGGGCTGCGCCGCCTGGACCAGGGCCTGGCTGGTGTTCAAGCTGATCTGCGCAAAGCCCACCAGATGGGCATTGAACTCGGCCACGCAGATCACGACGCCCGGTTGTGCCAGCGCCGTCTGCATGGCGCTCATGGAGAAGCTGCGGCGCACCTCTTCGGCAAGGCTCGGGCGAATGCCGAGCACGGCGTAGGTGTCCAGGAATACCTGGGTTCCCAACGCGCCCAGGCTGAGCGCGTCGTCGGAGGTGGCGAGTCGTATTTGCATCATGGCGAGTTCAGCGACGCAGCGGCAGCGGGTAGCTGGCCAGGCTGCTCTGGCCGGATTTGGAGATCGCCTGCACGCCAAAGACCACATTGTCCTTCGACACCGGCAGGCGCAGCTCGGTCACGAGGCCAGCGTCCTGGCTCGCTTGCCAGACCGGCGAACCGGTGGCACGCCAGACCACGCGGTAGCCGGTCACCAGCGGATCGGTGCTCGCCTCCCAGCTCAAGGTGCTGTCGTTGGTGAGCTCGCTCGCCTCCAGGCGCACATTGCGCGGTGCAGCAGGCGCGATGGCCAGCGTGCCCAGGGCCGCCGCGTTGATGCGGGCCACGTCGGCGACATAGGCGAAATCGACGAACTCGGGCAAATCGCCGTAGACACGGCCATCGACCGTGTGCAGGTTCTGGTGCTGATGGTCGAAGTTCTCGACCGGCTCCGTCATGCGCACCGCGGCGTAACCACGCTCAAGGAAAGGGATGTGGTCGCCGCCGCGCAGATACCGGTCGCGCCGGTTGATCAGATCGACGGTGAAGCCGGGCACGTAGCGCTCGCCGGCGGCCTTGATGTGGCGGCCGAGCTGGTCGGTGGGCAGGTCGTGGACGCCGCCAGCCAAGGCCAGCGTACGCAGTTGCTGATAGGCCGCCGCCACGTTGATGTTCTCGGCTTCGCTGGCGCGTGGGTCCCTGCGCGGTGTGCCGTAGTCGCGCATCAGCGGGTCCAGGCCATCGGCAAAAAGGCGGACCAGCTTCGGCTGGTACTGCCCCTTGTCGCCGTGGCTGCTGCCGATGATGTCGTTGGTGATCATGGCCTCAACGTCAAGCCCTTGGCGTCGCGCCTCCCGGGCAAACTGAGCAGCGCCGAACAGGCCCTGCTCCTCGCCGGGAACGGCCATGAAGACCAGCGTCGCATCAAACTGATGCCTGGCCATCGCGCAGGCCATTTCCATCATGGCGGCCACGCCCGAGGCATCGTCATTGGCGCCGGGCGCGACGCCCTTGGCATCCATCACATCGGTATTGCGCGAGTCGTAATGGCCGCTGACCACCAGCAGCCGGCTCTTCGAAGCCTCCGAGGTGCCGGGCAGCGTGGCCACCACGTCGACCAGTTCGGCGGCTTGCGGCATGCGCGTTCCCGCGGGCTCGATGAAGGAACGCATCTCGACTTGAAGGCGCCCGCCCGCGGCCTTCGAGCAGGCCTGCAACTCGGCCGCGATCCAGCGCCGCGCAGCGCCGATGCCGCGCGTGTCCGATGTGGTGTCAGACAGCGTGTGGCGCGTACCGAAGGCGGCCAGCTTGCGGATGTGCTGCTCGACGCGCTGGGGCGAGATGTCCTTCATCACCTGCTCGATGCGCGGATCCAGCGGGTCGGTCGCCGCGTGGGCACCAGACGCCAGCAACAAGGCCGCCGCCAAACCAATCATCTGCTTCATGTCATGCCTCCAAATGTGGGCTGGATTCTGCCCTCTTGCGAGCTTGCCGGCATTGGCCTACGCTGGCCGTAAAACGACAGCAGGAGACCGGCCATGAGTGACACCATTCATTCCGATATTGCGGGCATCCGAACGGTTGCGCTGGTCGGCCCGGCCAGCGCGGGCAAAACCACCTTGCTGGAGGCCTTGCTGGTGCAAGCCGGTACGCTGGCGCAGGCCGGCAGCGTCGAGCGCGGCAGCACGGTCAGTGACTACGACCCGCAGGAGCGCCGGGCCCAGCATTCGCTGCAAGCCTCGCTCGTTCATCTGAACCACGGCGGCATCCGCATTCACGCGATCGACACGCCCGGGGCGCCTGATTTCGTGGGGCAATCGCTGCCCGCGCTGGAGGCGGCAGACACGGCGCTCGTCGTGATCAACGCGCAGAACGGCATCGAGATGATGGCCTCGCGCATGATGGAAGCCGCGGCCGCGCGCGGGCTCTGCCGCGCCATCGTGATCAACAAGATCGACCTGGCGGAACTCGATCTGCCGGGCTTGCTGGCACAGCTGCGTGAGGTGTTCGGGCGCGAGTGCCTGCCGCTCAACCTGCCCGTTAGCGGTGGCGCGAAGGTGGTCGATTGCTTCTACCAGGCCGACGGGCCGGCTTGTGATTTCTCCTCCGTGGCCGAAGCACACCGTGCGCTGGTCGAACAGGTCGTGGAGGTGGATGCCGCCTTTGTCGACCGTTACCTGACCGAGGGCGACGTCGACCCGAGCGAGCTCCACGCACCGCTGGAGCAGGCGCTGCGCGAGGGTCACCTGATCCCCGTCTGCTTCTGCTCCGCCAGGACGGGCGCCGGCGTAGCCGAATTGCTCGACGTGATCGAGCGCCTGCTGCCCAATCCGGCCGAAGGCAACCCGCCGCAGTTCTTGAGCGATGAAGGCCGGCGCGACGGCAGCGAGACGCCGGTCCAGGCCCGCCCCGATCCGGCCGCCCATGTGCTGGCCCATGTGTTCAAGGTCGTGGCCGATCCTTATCTCGGCAAGATGGGCGTGCTCCGCGTCCACCAGGGCACGATCACGCGCAACAGCCAGCTCTACGTGGGCCATGCGCGCAAGGCTTTCCGTGTCGGCCATCTCTTCATGCTGCAGGGTGGCAAGCATGTGGAGGTCGAACGCGCGGTGCCCGGCGATCTGTGCGCCATCGCGAAGGTCGAGGAATTGCAATACGACGCCGTGCTGCACGACGCGCCCGAGGATGAGCACATCCACCTCAAGCCGCTCGATTTCCCCACGCCCGTGCACGGCCTGGCGCTGAGCCCCGCACGGCATGGCGACGAGCAGCGCCTGTGGGACATCCTCTCGCGCCTCGTCGATGAAGACCCGTGTCTCAAGGTTGAGCACGCGACGCAGACGAACGAGACGCTGGTCTACGGCCTCGGCGAGCTGCACCTGCGCATGCTGCTGGAGCGCATGCGCGAGAACTACAAGTTCGAGATCAACACGCAGCCGCCGCGCATCGCCTACCGCGAGACGATTGCGGTGCCCAGCGAAGGCCATTTCCGCCACAAGAAGCAAAGCGGCGGCGCCGGCCAGTTCGGCGAGGTGTGGCTGCGCATCGAGCCGCTGGAGCGCGGCGCGGGCTTTCAGTTCGTGGATGCGGTCAAGGGCGGCGTGATCCCGGGGCAGTTCATGCCGGCGGTTGAAAAAGGCGTGCGCAGTGCGCTTGAACAGGGTGTTATCACCGGCTTCCCGCTGGTCGACCTGAAGGTCACCGTGTTCGATGGCAAGCACCATTCGGTCGACAGCAAGGAAGTCGCCTTCGTCACCGCCGGCAAGAAGGCGCTGATGGTGGCCGTGCGTGAAGCGCGCCCGCTGGTGCTGGAGCCGATCGTACACATCGAGATCTCGGTGCCGGCCGCCAGCATGGGCGACATCACCGGCGATCTGGCCGCGCGCCGGGGCCAGATCAACGGCACGCGCTCGGCCGTGCCTGGGGTGATCGTGGTGCAGGGGCTCGCGCCACTGGCCGAGCTGTCGAACTACCAGACGCGCCTCAATGCCATGACCAGCGGCCAGGGCCGCTACACGGTGGCGCTCTCGCACTACGAGCCGGTGCCGCCCAACACGCAGGCGGCGCTGATGTCGGCCTACAAGGTCAAGGACGAGGAGTAGCTTTTACCGCGACGCCGCGGCCGGGGCCGCATGCATCTTCCGCAGGCTGGCCATCCAGTCGGTCCAGTCGATCGGGCCTTTTTCATAGCTGTTCTGCAGATTGCCCAGCACGCGGGTCCAGGCCTTGTCGAAATAGGCGTAGGTCTGGTCCCACTGACCGCCGTCGCCCCAACCGGTGTGGTGGAGCGTCACCCGCGTGTGCGTGGCGTCAACCGCCTCGAAGCGAATGATCACCAAAGTGCGCTGCTTGCGCACTTCGGGCAGGCTCGGCGGCGCATTCCAGTCGAAGCTCAGCATCTTCTTGGGCTGCAGGGCCATGAATTCCATGCCGTCCGCGCCCTTCATGCCGGGATCGGCCAGCGGGTCGATGTAGATGTGGAAGGCGCCGCCGACGCGCGGGTCGATCTCGGCATCGGGCGCGAAGAAGCTGGTGATGCCCTCACGGGTGGTCCAGCTCGCCCAGGCCTGGTCGAGCGTGGCTTTGATGATCACTTCTTTATCAAGACTGCGCTCGGCGGCGTGGCCGGCGCCACTGATCAGCACGAGGCACAGACAAGCAAGACGGGCAAGCACTGAAGGCATCGAAGGCTCCCGGGATGAACGGTCCTTTATCATACGGTCCATGTCAGTTCCCATCCGAGACACGGCGCAGGTCCGCCTGGACAACGCTTTGCGCCTGTTCGATGAATTCGTTGCCGCCGCCGTCAAGCACCCCGACGCCGCCACCTTGCGCGGGCTGGAGCGGCGTTTCGCCGAGCGTTTGCAGATCCAACCCAGCTACTGGAGCCAGATCAAGAGCCGCAGCCGCCAGATCGGCGAGCGCCTGGCGCGGCAGTTCGAGCAGCTCTTCCATAAGCCGCAAGGCTGGATGGACCATGAACACGGCGTCGACGCGCCCATGCCCGCTCCCGCGGCAGCGAGCACACCCGCCCTGCCGCAAGACGACGACGAGCGCTTCATCATGGGCCTGGTGCTGACCTTCTACCGCCGCCACCCGCAGCGCGCCCGCGCGCGGCTGCTCGACATCCTGGGCGAGGTGCTGACGCCGGAACCCGCAGCGCCTGCCGCAGCCGCTGGCAAGACCGCCGCCGCAAGAACAACGCCGCCTGTGAAGGCGGCTCCAAGCCCGGTCGCCAGCGAGCTGGACGACTGGCACAAGCTCCAGCAAGGTGTTGCGCCGCTGAAACCGAAGAAGCGCTGAATCTCAGCGTTAGGTAAAAATCACTTGCGCAAGATAATCAAACGTTTATCATTTGCGCAAGTCGAGATGCTTTTCGTCGCGACGAAACAAGGTCCTCAACCCTTTTAATCCCTGAGCCGCGGCGCGCCAGCCGCCTGCTCAGGCATCCGGCTACTCAATTCGTCAATCACGCTGTGCGTAACACGGTGGCGCCGCCGCATGGCCAAGGAGTTCTACATGTCCCGATTCATCGCCCCGCGTCCTCTGACGCTCAAACAGACCAAGCCGCGCAATCCGCTGGTCGGCGCCGCGCACATGCGCCTGGCCGGCCGCCATCTGGATGGCAAGGCACGCCAACAGGCCTCGCGCGAACTGCGCGAGCACTTGCGGCAACTCGACAGTCCCTGAACAGAGCGCGCCTGCAGCGGCATGGCTGCCGGCGCTGGAGAAAGATCATGCGAATCATCGAATTGAGCGGGCCCCGCGACGAGGCCCTGGTCTGTGAAGCCTGGCGCTTGCGTCTCGCACGGGGGCTGATGCGCGCAAGCGCCGGCCTGACCCGACTGGCCTGCGCGCTGACGCGCTTGCGCAGCAAGCGAGCCCAAGTGCCCGAGCTGGAGTTCTACGCCGAAGCCGGAGCGCCTGAAGGTGCGCTCTATGTGGACGGGCAACTGGTCGGCCAGTTGCACGGCGTGACCCGCCTGTAACGGCCGGGTGCTAACTGTGACGTTCTGCGCACCCCTGCCGTTCCACTCCCGTTCTTGAGTGGGGCGGCGGGGCACTTCCTCAGTGCACGGCGAAGCGTGCCGATATAGGATGAATCCACAGCATCCGACAACGCTTCACCTCATGTCCACTTCCGTGCTCACCCGCCCACTGCCCAATCTGGCCAGCTGGACGAACTTTTTCCGGAAGGCCGAGATCCCGGTGTTGGGCGAGACGGCAAGCACGCTCGAACTGCTGCGCTTGAACGAAGACGATGTCGACGCCAACGGCCTGGGCGAGATGATCTCGACCGATCCGCTGATGACGCTGAAGGTGCTGGCCTATGCCGCCGAACATCGCTCGCAGCGTCTGCTGACCGATGCCGAGACCGTGATTGCCGCGCTGGTGCTGATGGGCATCACGCCTTTCTTCACGCACTTCGGTTCTCAACCCACGATCAACACGCTACTGGCCGATCGGCCCGAGGCGCTGGCCGGCCTGGAACGCGTGATGACGCGCGCTAACCGGGCATCCCAGTTTGCGCTGGCCTTTGCCGCGCACCGGACCGACCCGGACGCCGCCGTGCTCCACAGCGCCGCGCTGCTCCACGACTTTGCCGAGATGCTGCTGTGGGTGCATGCGCCCGATCTCGCCCTGCAGATCCGCCAGCGCCAGTTGGCCGATCCCACATTGCGCAGCTCCGTCGTGCAGCGCGAGGTGCTGAACATCGAGCTCGGTGATCTTGAGCAGGAGCTGATGCAGGTCTGGCATCTGCCGCAGTTGCTCAAGCAGATCACCAATGACAAGCGCGGCAACAATCCGCAGGTGCAATGTGTGAAGCTGGCCGTGCGACTGGCGCGCCACACGGCGGATGGCTGGGAGAACCCCGCCGTGCCCGACGATCTGAGCGAAATCGGCGAGCTGCTGCAGCTGAGCCAGGCGCACACGCTGAAGCTGCTGCACGAATACGACTGAGCGATCCACGGCCGGTCGAACGAGGAGCTGCGCAGCGGCTATCCTCCCGAACTTCGCAATTCAACAAGAATGCGCCATGCACCCGAAGTTCACATTCGCCGCGGCGCTAAGCGCGCTGACGACCCTCTTGCTCGCCACGCCTGCATCGGCGGCGCCCAACTTCCAACTCAGCGATCTGCAGAAGATCGTGCGCCTCGGCGAAGTCCGGATCTCGCCTGACGGCAAGCAGATCGCGGTGCTGGTCTCGACGCCCGATTGGAAGACCAACAAGCCCAAGCAGGAAATCGACCTCGTCGACGTGGCCACCGGTGCTCGCCGCGTGCTGACCTGGCAGCGCAAGGGCCTCGCGGCACCGACCTGGTCGCCCGATGGCACGCGGCTGGCCTTCCTGGCCGAAGACACCTTGCCCGCCGAAGGCGACAAGTCTGACAAGGACGATGACGACGAGAAGCAAGCGCAGATCTTTGTGATGCCGATGAACGGTGGCGATGCAGTGCGCATCACCCGCGCGGAACGCGGCGTCGATGGTTTCTCGTGGAGCCCTGATGGCACGCAGATCGCCTACACGACGCCCGATGAAGCGCCCAATGCCAAGGCCATCAAGGCGCATGACGATGCCATCCACGTCACGGACAACCATTTCCTGACCCGCGTGGCGCTGACGCCCTCGCATCTGTGGGTCGTCGCCAGCACTGGCGGTAAGGCCAAGCGGCTGAGCCAGGGCGAGTTCAGTCTGCAGACCGATCAGCAGGACTCACCCGCCACGCCGGCCTGGAGCGCCGACGGCCACAGCATCGCCTTCACGCGCTTCCCTGGCCCGTATTGGGGCACGTCCTTCCGCTCGACGATTGTGTCGGTCGCGCTGGATGGCGGTGCATCTGCCGAGATCGTGAACGGACCAGGTGCAGCGGGCGCCAAGTATTCGCCCGATGGCTCGGCTCTGGCCTATCAACGCGCGCGTGGCGGAGATCAGAACAATGGCACAGCCATCTACGTGCAGGTGGCCGGTCAGACACACGATGCCACGGCGGCACTCGCACATGACATTCAGAACTACGCTTGGTTGGACGCGAAAACCTTGCTGCTCGCCGGTGCGGACGGCGCGAAGGCGGTCTTGTGGGAGCAGCCCGTACATGGCGCCGCTCGCAAGCTCGATCTTGGTGAAGTGCTGCCGACGCCGGACCTGAGCGTTTCAGCGCACGGCGTGATCGCCTTTGTCGGGCGCATGAAGCAGGCGCCAGGCGAGCTCTATGTTCTCGATAGTGCAAGCGGCAAGCCGCGCCAGCTTACGCATTTGAATGCCTTCACCGAAAACCTCGCACTCGGTGCGAGCGAGGCGGTCGAATGGCAAGGTCCCAACGGCTTCCACGAGGACGGCGTACTGACCTATCCGCCAGGCTTCGAGAAGGGCAAGAAGTACCCCTTGGTGCTGGTGATCCACGGCGGCCCCGAAGCGGGCTCGGTGTTGGGCTTCTCGCCCTTGCCGCAATTGCTGGCGGCCAACGGCTTCCTGGTCTTCGAGCCCAACTACCGCGGCAGCACCAATCTCGGCGATGCCTACCAGCATGCCATCTACCGCGACACCGGCGAAGGTCCAGGCAAGGACGTGATGGCCGGCCTGGCCGCCGTCAAGAAGATGGGCATCGTGGATGAGAGCCGCATCGGCGTCAGCGGCTGGTCTTACGGCGGCTACATGACCGCGTGGCTGACCGGGCACTACCCGACGGCCTGGAAGGCCGCCGTCACGGGCGCAGCGCTGACTGACTGGGTGATGGACTACACCGTCTCGTACTACCAGCAGGGCGACACCTATTTCTTCGGCAACTCGCCGTGGTCGGCCGAAGGCCATGACATCTGGCGCGAGCAGTCGCCGATCGCCAGCGCGCGCAAGGTCAAGGCACCGACGCTGATCCTCGGCGACATCGGCGACCCCAACGTCCCGCTGATCAACAGCTACGAGTGGTACCACGCGCTGCGCGACGCGGGCGTCAAGGTCGACTTCTATGCGTATCCGGTCGACACGCACTTCCCCGGCGATATCGTGCGGACGACCGATGTGTACAAGCGCTGGGTCGGCTGGATGACGGAACATCTGCGCTGATAGACGAGCGGGCGGCAGGGCCGCCCGGCTGATGTTCGGGCCAGATGGTCAGGCCAGCGCGCCTTTGTAGAGCGTGATCAGCTCGCCCCACGCACGCTCCGCATCGGCCTTGTTGTAGATCGGCTCGCCGCCGTCCTTGGGCATGTCGGGCACGCACCAGCCGTGCTTGTCGGCGAACACCTCGACCGTGGCGACGACCTTCGCGTCATCAAAAGCCTTGCGCAGCTTGTCCTTGGCCTCGGGCTGCTTGGCGTCATCGCTGCCGGCGATCGCAACAAGCATGCGGGCCTTGATGCGTGGCGCGAGCAGATACGGCGCTTCGGGCTTGTCGCTGACCAGACCGCCGCCGTGGAAGGACGCGCCAGCACCGATGCGCTCAGGCACAGCCGCCGCAGTGCGCATCACGAGCGCACCGCCCATGCAGTAGCCCTGCGTGCCGATCTTGCGGTGCTTGTCGACTTCCGGCTGCGCGTCGAGAAAGGCGACAAAGGCCGCGGCGTCTCTTTCGGCCGCGCCGCTGGCACCAATCGAGCCCATCAAAGGGCGCAGCTTGTCGAACTGCGCTGTGTCCTTGAAATCGAAGTTAGCGGCCGTCTCGTACACAGGAGACTTGGCGACGCGGTAGAAGGGATTCGGCACCAGCACGGTGTAGCCTTCGCCGGCCAGACGTCGCCCCATGTCGCGCATCGAAGGACGCAGACCGAAGGCATCGGTCCAGATGATCACGGCAGCATGAGCGCCGGTGGCTGGATGGAAGTAGGCGGCATCGCACACGCCATCGGCGGTCTTGATCGTGACGTCTTTCTCCACGACGCTGGCGGCCAGCGCCGGCATCGCGGTTCCCGTCATGCCCGCAGCGACCGAGAGCGCTACAAAGTCGCGCCGGCTCAGTTCAGCCGTATCGGAAAGCTGGGGGTTGGGCTCGTGGTCTTGGCTCATTGCTTTGCTCCTTGTGACTGAGGGTCGTGCCGGTTGGAACCGGGAAGGGAGCACGAGGATAGCCCAGCGTTCGTCTTGACGTGCAGAGTCCTACACCGGCACGGCCGTCGTGTTCTTCACCCGGTCGAGCACGAAGCTGGTCTTGCAATCCTGCACGCTCGGATGCTTGAGCAGTGTCTCGCTGATGAAGCGCGCGTAGTGCGCCATGTCCTGCACAACGACGCGCAGCAGATAGTCCATCTCGCCCGTCAGCGCCGCGCATTCCACGACCTCGGGCCAGGCCTGCACCGCCGCGCGGAACAAGTCCATCGGATTGCGCTTGTGGCTCTCGGTCTGCTTCTCCAATCTGACGTTGATATACGCCGTCAGGCCGAGGCCGATGCGCTCGGGTGAGACCAGGGCCACATAGGCTGAGATGGCGCCGCTCTCTTCAAGCCGGCGAACGCGGCGCAGCACGGCCGAGGGGGAGAGCTGAACCTCGGCGGCCAGCGCGTCATAGGTGATGCGGCCGTCAAGCTGGAGCGCCTTGAGGATGCGCCGATCGACGGCATCGAGCTGGATTACGTTTTCCATTCCTTTATTTTTGCAGGTTTCCTGCGCCTGCGCGTTCATCGGCGCTTGAGATCGCAGGATTCCTGCGAAGGCCGCGGCGCAGAATTTCGCCATCGCATAACGCATTCAAGCAGGAGACAGCATGGCCGCCTTCATTCCTTGGGACAACCCGATGGGCACCGATGGATTCGAGTTCATCGAGTTCGCCGCTCCCGATCCGGCCGCGCTCGGCCACTTGTTTGAAACCATGGGCTTTGCCGCCGTCGCGCGGCACCGCCACAAGAACGTGACGCTGTACCGCCAGGGCGGCGTCAACTTCATCATCAACGCCGAGACCGACTCGTTCGCGCAGCGCTTTGCACGCATGCACGGGCCGTCGATCTGCGCTATCGCCTTCCGCGTCAAGGATGCCGCCTTCGCCTACCAGCGCGCGCTGGAGCTCGGCGCCTGGGGCTTTGACAACAAGGCCGGCCCGATGGAGCTGAACATTCCGGCGATCAAGGGCATCGGCGATTCGTTGATCTATTTCGTCGACCGCTGGCACGGCAAGAACGGCGCCGCGCAAGGCGAGATCGGCAACATCAGCATCTATGACGTCGACTTCGTGCCGCTGCTCGACGCGCAAGGCAATCCCGTCGACGCCAACCCGATCGGACACGGCCTCGATTTCATCGACCATCTGACGCATAACGTCTTCCGCGGGCGCATGAAGGAATGGTCGGATTTCTACGAGCGCCTGTTCAACTTCCGCGAAGTGCGTTACTTCGATATCGAAGGCAAGCTCACGGGCCTGAAGAGCAAGGCCATGACCAGCCCCTGCGGCAAGATCCGCATCCCGATCAACGAGAGTAGCGACGACAAGAGCCAGATCGCCGAGTACCTCGCGCTGTATCACGGCGAGGGCATCCAGCACGTGGCGCTCTCGACCGAGAACATCTACAAGACCGTCGAAGACATGAAGAACGGCGGCGTGGAGTTCCAGGACACGATCGAGACCTACTTCGACCTGGTCGACAAGCGCCTGCCGAGCCACGGCGAGAACCTGGCCGAGTTGCGCCGCCTGCGCATCCTGATCGACGGGGCTGCGCATCTGGATGCGCCCAACGAATTGCTGCTGCAGATCTTCACGAAGGATGTGATCGGTCCGATCTTTTTCGAGCTCATCCAACGCAAGGGCAACGAAGGCTTCGGCGAAGGCAATTTCCAGGCGCTATTCGAGTCTATCGAGCTCGATCAGATTCGCCGCGGCGTGCTGAGCACCGAGAGCTGATCAATCAGAGCAGTTGCTTGACGTCGGCCCAGACCTGGGGATGAAAGATCATGCTCAGGTGGCCGGTGCCCGGCAGGTCGACAGCGCGAGCGCCGGGCAGCCGAGCGGTGGGCGTCGGGCAGACGATCTGATCGCAGGCACTGAGATAGCAGAGGGCCGGTGGAAGCGGCTTCGTGATCTCACTCTCAGCGAGGGCACGAAGCCATGCGCTGCTCGGACGCATCTGCTGCACGTTCGTGGTGCTGCCGAGGTACGCCGCGATCGTGCCCGAGTGCGGCGAGCCCAGGGTCACGATGCCGCAGATGCGTTCAGGCTCTCCGTAAGTTCGCCACCAGGCGCGCGCGGCCAGACCGCCCATGCTGTGAGCGACGATGAGAGGCGCCTGGCCCGTGGCTTCACGCAAGCGCTGGATGGCCTCCTCAATCGATGGCACATAGTCTTCGATCGAACCGTGAATCGGCTTGAGACTCAGCGCGACGCAAGCGACGCTCTGCCCGCGCAAACGTCGCAGCCAGCCGTTCCAGATGCCACGGTTGCAGCCGAAACCATGCAGCAGCAGAACTCCGCGGCCGCCATGCTGTGCGGGCAGCAAGTCAGGCAAACGTTGCTCGGCAAATGGCTGCGACCAGCCGAAAACCCATTCATAGAGCCAGAACTCGTACCAGAGCGCGCGCAGCAGCGACACCGGAGCGCTCCGGTTGATCCACAGGAGGCTGGCGAAGCTCAACAGCATCACCAAGCCGTGGCCCCAGAAGATCAGTCCGGCCGTGATCAAACTCGCCGGCGTCGGTAAAAAATACAGAGCAGCACATGCCAGGGCCACACGAAGCAGCAGTCGCCAGCGCAGGAGTCGAGCAATCATCGTCGCAGTTTAGAGCGGCGCGCATCAGCACTCAGTGCGCTTCAACACGCTCGCTTTATTGCGCTGACTAGGGCAAGCCCCGAGGCCACTCGGCATCTCGGACAGGGAACATCCTAGTCAGCATGAATCCACCGGGCCGGCAGTACGCCCGTCTACAAAACGACAGGAGACCAGATGCAGACTGCCACCCCACAAGAGGGCCTTCAGACGCCGGCACGCAGCCGGCCGTGGCTCAAATCGTATCCAGCCGGCGTGCCGGCCGAAGTGGATTGCAGCGTGTATGGATCGCTGGTCGAATTGCTCGAGGAGTCCTTCAGGAAATATGGGCGACGCGATGCAGCGGTCTGCATGGGCAAGCGCCAGACCTATGGCGAGATCGATGTCATGTCGCGCAAGCTGGGCGCTTGGCTTCAAGCGCAAGAGTTGCCTCGCGGCGCGCGCATCGCGATCATGATGCCCAATGTGCTGCAGTACATGTCGTCGATCGGCGGCATTCTGCGCGCGGGCTACACGGTTGTGAACGTGAACCCGCTCTACACGGCGCGCGAGTTGGAGCACCAGCTCAAGGACTCGGGCGCGCAGGCGATCATCGTGCTGGAGAACTTTGCGCATACCTTGGAGCAGGTCATTGAGCGCACCGAAGTTCGTCACGTCGTTGTGGCCGCGATGGGGGACCTGCTCGGCGTCAAGGGAGCCTTGGTCAACTACGTCGTGCGCAAGGTCAAGAAGATGGTGCCAGCCTTTCACCTGGCAAGCGGCCCGAGGCTCAAGGTCATTCGCTTCAATGCGGCAATAGTCGAAGGCGCGAAGCTGCAATTGCAGCCGGTCAAGATTGGCCCCGAAGATGTCGCCTTTCTTCAGTACACCGGCGGGACCACAGGTATCTCGAAAGGCGCGACGCTCTTGCATCGCAACGTGGTTGCAAACATCCTTCAATCCGAAGCCTGGTTCACCAGCCGGACCGCGCAACTCGGAGACAAGCCGCTGACCATCGTCTGCGCCCTGCCGCTGTATCACATCTTCGCGCTGACGGCCTGCTACATGGTCGGTGCGCGGCTGGGCATGATGTGCCTGCTCATTCCCAACCCGCGCGACATTCCGGGTTTCATCAAGACGCTCAAGAGCTACCCGATCAATCTGTTCCCGGCGGTCAACACGCTCTTCAATGCACTGGCGAACGATCCCGAATTTGCGAAGCTTGATTTCAGCGAACTCGTGATCAGCAATGGCGGCGGCATGGCCGTGCAGAAGGCGACGGCGGAGAAGTGGCTGCATATCACCGGCTGTCCTGTGGTCGAAGGCTACGGTTTGTCGGAGACCTCGCCCGTCGCGACGATCAATCCGCTCGACTTGAAGCAGTACAACGGCAGCATCGGCCTGCCGATGCCGTCGACCGATGTGGCCATCCGCGACGATGATGGCAAAGACCTGCCCCAGGGCGAGCGCGGCGAAATCTGTATTCGAGGCCCGCAAGTCATGGCCGGTTACTGGAATCGCCCCGATGAAACCGCAAAAGTCATGACGCCCGATGGCTTCTTCAAGTCAGGCGATATCGGCATCATGGACGAACAGGGCTTCTTCTATATCGTCGACCGCAAGAAGGACATGATCTTGGTGTCGGGCTTCAACGTCTACCCAACCGAGGTAGAGCAGGTGGCAAATACGCATCCTGGCGTACTCGAATGCGCTGCGATTGGGGTGCCCGACGAGAAATCCGGTGAGGCGGTGAAGCTGTACGTGGTCAAGCGTGATCCAAACCTGACTGAAGCGGCCTTGATGAGCTACTGCAAGGAGCAAATGACGGCTTACAAGCGCCCCAGGACGATCGAATTCCGGACCGATCTTCCCAAGAGCAATGTCGGCAAGATCCTGCGGCGCGAGTTGCGGGGCTGAAACGGCGCACATCGGCATAGGGGGCAGTCATTCTGACTGCACCCCTGCCACACCACCCGGCATGCGGGTCCGCACCGGGCGGTTCGAGAGTTTGAGGTCATGGGAGTCGTGGCACTCCAAGCCGATCGAAGTGAGCGATGGTCAGTACCGTCTTGAGCAGCCGGTCGCTGTTGCGCCACCTGCAGCGGCTGTTGGCCGCCACTCGTTTTGCAACGACTTCCGTCGCCCCCAGGGCCTTGAGCTCGCGGTAGATCGTGTGCGGCCGTTTGCAGTGCTTGAGCTGGATCGCTCTCAATCGGTGTCGCAACCACTCGTCCAACTCGCGCCAGACCCTGGGCGTTTGCGCCAATCCGAAGTAGGCCTTCCAGCCCAGCATGTAGGGCCGCAGCTTTTCCACCACTTGCTCCATGCTGCGTCCGCCCGAGCGGCGTGTGAGCTGCCGAATCCGGACCTTGAAGTCGCCCAGCGCCTTGTAGGCCACCGCGCATTTGACCTCGCGGCCCTTGGCTCCCCACAGTTCGTAGCCCAGGAACTTGCGCCCGAAGGCGCTGCCCACCGCGCTCTTGGCTTCATTAATCTGAAGCTGGATCCCGGCGTACAACTTCCTGAGCCAGGCCATCACCCGCTGCCCGGCCTTCGTGCTGCTCACATTCGAGCCCATCAACCCCGGCTGCGCCCTTGTTGGCCTTCACCCGCTTCCACGCCGCTTGCAGGTTCTCTCTCGTCAGCGCCGCTTCCAGCAGGCCGCCAGGGCTTGCCTTCATCTTTGCCGACCCTGTGCTCGGGTGCTCACGGGGCGGGTCGCTGGCTTCGTCGCTGATGAGATCGCCCACGGCTTCACCGTGCGCTACGCTCACCCGCCCGGATTGCTCCGGCATCTGACGCCTGGCCTTTGACATCCCCGCGTCCTCGCTCACTCACTCTCGTTTGGTCCTTCGCCTGTTCGCTTGCGGCCTCGTCGGCCTCGCTACTGTGACTACGACGACCGCTGCTGACTTCTCGCTCCGGCATGGCCGTCGGACTTTCATCCGCAGGGCGAGATCTCCCCAGGTAAGAACGCACTCCTTCGCTGCACAACCGCCGGATTTACGTCGCCTGATCCCTTGATCACGAGAGCTTCGCGGTTCATGGCCCGCTCGCCCTGGTCGGCACCGCCTTCTATCCGGTTCGTGTTCCTCGGCTCGCAGCTTCGCTCCACGCTTCCTCCCCACACTCGGTCGCCCTCACGCAGTTGCGCTTCACTTCGTTCGCTGTGATCAACTTACGGCGGGACTTGCACCCGCAAGAGTGCGCCCATGCTGGGCGCACCAATGAAAAAGCCACCCCGAGGTGGCTTTTTTTCTGCGCTCAGCTTTGGGGTGAGCAATCAGCTTTTGATTCGATTATTTGATTCGATTCCTTGATTCGATTCGATTCGTTTCGATTTCCCCAAAAGCAAAACCCCCACCTCTTTGGGAGGTGGGGGTTAGGCGGGGTAAATAGCCTGACGATGACCTACTTTCACACGGGAATCCGCACTATCATCGGCGCTGAGTCGTTTCACGGTCCTGTTC
>DASYBU010000012.1:0-8360 GCA_036500605.1 Burkholderiaceae bacterium | reverse complement strand
TGGCAGGTCTGCATCAAGATGCTGGAGACCTTCGAGATCGCGCTGTGGGCCACCTTGCTGGCCATCCTGCTGAGCGCGCCGCTGGCCTGGTGCAGCGCGAAGAACTATGCGCCCAACCGCCTGGTCTATTCGCTGGCGCGTGGCGTGGTGGGCTGGCTTCGTGCGGTGCCTGAACTGGTGAGCGCGCTGTTCCTGGTGCTGGCCTACGGTTTCGGCCCGATCGCCGGCGTGCTCGCCCTGGCCCTGCATTCCGCGGGCTTCCTCGGCAAGTTCTACGCCGAGGACATCGAGACCGCGGACGACAAGCCGCAGGAGGCGCTGCGCGCCATCGGCGCCAGCAAGCTCAAGGTGATGCGCTTCGCGGTGCTGCCGCAGGTGCTGCCGCAATTCATCGCCTACACGCTGTACATCCTCGATCGCAACGTGCGCATGGCGACCGTGGTCGGCCTGGTGGGCGCGGGCGGTATCGGCCAGGAGCTCAAGGGCCGCTACGACATGTACAACTACGCGCACGTCGGAACGATCCTGATCGCGATCTTCCTCACCGTGCTTCTGCTCGACCGGATCGCAGCCCGACTGCGCAGCCGCTATGCCTGAGCACTAGCCCCCTTTTCCCGTTCCCGTTTCTTCCCGTCTTTCGGGCCCCCGTCGGCCCGCGGGGAGTTCGCTTGCCTCGACTTTCCCTCGCCCTCGATTTCGAAAGGACATTTCCATGACCACACATTCTTCCCGGTACAGCCGCGCAGCAGCGGGCCTTCTCCTGTGCCTGAGCATCGTCGCCTGCGGTGGCGGCGGCGGCGGCGGTGGCCTTCCGATACTGCCTCCGGGCAACACGCCTCCCACCAACACCCCGCCGCCGGCCGACACAGCGCCCCCGGCAACCCCCGCCCTGAAGTGCGCGCCCTGAGCGTGCGGCCCGACCCCTCTATCCCAGCGTTGAAGGAACACCCATGAACACCCCCCACAACAGCCGCCGCGATTTCTTCCGCAAGTCGGCCCGCGCCATCGGCGCCGTCTCGGCCCTGACGATGCTTCCGCCCGCGATCCGCAAGGCGCTCGCCATCGAGGCCGCCGTCGACACCGGCACCATCCAGGACATCAAGCACATCGTGATCCTGATGCAGGAGAACCGCAGCTTCGACCACTACTTCGGCACCCTGCGCGGCGTGCGCGGCTTCGGCGACCGCTTCCCGATTCCGCTGGCCAACGGCAAGTCGGTTTACTTCCAGCCCAACTCCACCGTCGGCGGCCCGGACATCCAGCCCTTCCGCCGCGATTCCACGATCGCCAATGCGCTGATCGGATCGGGCGCGCCGCACAGCTTCCCCGACATGCAGGGGGCCTGGAGCCAGGGCAAGATGGATCGCTGGATCCAGTTCAAGGGCCAGGTGACGATGGGCCATTACCAGCGCGAAGACATCCCGTTCCAGTTCGCGCTGGCCGAGGCCTTCACGATCTGCGACGGCTACCACAGCTCCATCCTCACCGGCACCGACCCGAACCGCGTCATATTCTGGTCGAGCTCGAACTTCAACCCGGAACTTCGCAAGCAGGGCATCAACAGCACGGACACCGATTCCGAACCGGTCAACTCGCGCTGCTGGCCCAGCCCCTCCAACTGGGTCGCGGGCAGGGCGCAGCAGGCGGACGGGACCGGCCAGATCGACCCGGCCATGGGCGGGGCCTACAACTACAAGTACGTCAACAACTCGTTCAAGTGGGACACCTTGCCGGACGTCCTGCAAAAGGCCGGCATCAGCTGGCACATCTACCAGAACATGAACAACAACTGGACGGGCGCCATGAACGGCTGCCTGGCCTTCGAGAGCTTCCGCACCGCGCAGCCGGGTTCGCCGATCTATGAGCACGGCCTGACGGGCGGCCCCGCGGCGGCCGACGGCGCCGTCAATTTCCTCGCCCAGCTCCAGCAGGACGTGATGAACGACACGCTGCCGCAGGTCTCGTGGGTGCTGCCCACGCAGGACCTCGCCGAGCATCCCGGCAGCGCCCAGGGCGTTGCCGGCGCCGCCGACTTCATCTCGGACGTGCTGGGTGCGCTGACGTCCAATCCCGCCGTCTGGAGCAAGACGGCCCTTTTCGTGACCTTCGACGAGAACGACGGCTTCTTCGACCATCTGGCGATGCCGGCGGTGCCCTCTTACGACGCCGCCGGCAACCTGATGGGCAAGTCCACGCTGCCGCTGGACGGCGAGTATTTCGACGCCTCCGTGGGCAGCTACCTGAACGCAGCCGACACCGTCAGCGGCAAGATCCGCCCATGGGGCCTGAGCTCGCGCGTACCGATGTACGTGGTGTCGCCGTGGAGCAAGGGCGGCTGGGTCGATTCGCAGGTGTTCGACCACACCTCGATGGGCCGCTTCCTGGAGAAGCGCTTCGGCATCACGGTGGACGCCATCAGCCCGTGGCATCGCGCGGTCTGCGGCGACCTCACCTCCTGCTTCGACTTCGTCAGCCCGAACGATCCCGTGGTCCCCGTGCTGCCCGACATGAGCAACTATCCCGCGATCAACGCGGCGCAGCGGGCGCTGGCCAACACGGCCGCCGTGACCAAGGCGCCCGTCACGCCGCAGCCGCTGTTCCAGGAAACCGGCACGCGCTTCTCGCGCGCGCTGCCCTACGAACTGCACACCAGCGCGCGTGTCGAGCCACGCGGCCTCCTGTCGCTGATCTTCAGCAACACCGGCGAGCAGGGCGCGGTGTTCCACGTCTACGACAAGCTGCACCTGGACCGCATCCCGCGCCGCTACACCGTCGAGGCCGGCAAGATGCTGACCGACTTCTGGGACACCGGCGCCACCGACAGCGGCAAGTACGAGCTGTGGGTCTACAGCAGCAACGGCTATGTGCGCACGTTCTCGGGCGACGCGCTGGCCACCGATGCGGCCGCCTTCAAGCCCGAGCTGCAGGCCTGCTACGACCCGGCTGCCGGCGACGTCTACATGAAGGTGCACAACACCGGCACGGCCACCGGCACCGTCACGGTCACGGCCAACGCCTACCGCACCGACGGCCCGTGGACGCTGGACGTGGCGGCCGGCGCCACCGGAATGCTGCACTGGAGCCTGCAGGACAGCAGCCACTGGTACGACTTCACCGTGAGCTCGAACGGCTTCGAGCGCCGCTTCTCGGGCCGCGTGGAGACCGGCAAGCCCGGCGTGAGCGATCCGGCGATGGCACAGCATCTCTGATCCGCGCGCACACAAGCACGACGACAACGACATCGAGGAGAACCATGAAACGCAAGCGCGCAGCGACGCGCGGCGCAGCCCTGCTAGGGCTGGCCGTCGCGCTCGGTACCGGGGCCGGCATCGGCCACGCCCAGACCACCACCTGGGACCCGGCCAAGTCGAACCTAGGCATCGGCACGGGCACCGGCAGCACCAGTGTCACGGGCAGCAACAACCAGGCGCTTGGCACCGGCACCGGCAACGACGTCAGCACCAACTGGAACCTGGCCATCGGCGACGGCGCCGGCATCGGCGTCAGCGGCGGCAACGCCAACCAGGCCATCGGCTTCCAGTCGGGCGACAACGTGAAGGGCGGCTGGAACCAGGCCATCGGCCGCAGCGCCGGCGACAACGTCACCGGCGATCACAACAACGCCATGGGCTTCCATGCGGGCAGCACCGTGACCGGCTCCGACAACAACGCCGTGGGCACCAACGCCGGCATGAACGTGTCGGGCAGCAACGACACCAGCCTGGGCAACGGCGCCGGCAACAACGTCACCGGCAGCACCAACGTGGGCATCGGCAACAACGCCGGCAGCAACGTGTCCGGGAGCACCAACGTGAGCATGGGCAACGGTGCAGGCAACAACGTCAGCACCAACTGGAACCTGGCGATCGGCGAAGGCGCGGGCACCAACGTGTCGGGCAAGAACGCCAATCAGGCCATCGGCTACTACGCCGGCACCAACGTGGTCGGCGGCTGGAACCAGACCATGGGCCGCAGCGCGGGCGAGAACGTCACCGGCGACTACAACAACTCGAACGGCTACGCGGCCGGCCAGAACGTCGTGGGCAACCGCAACGATGCCAGCGGCTCCAACGCCGGCCAGCACGTCACCGGCTCGGACAACGAGGCCTACGGCACCAACGCCGGCCAGAACGTGACGGGCAACGGCAACCAGTCCTACGGCAGCGGCGCGGGCAGCAATGTCAAGGGCAGCAACAACCTGGCCACCGGCGACAGCGCGGGCGCGGGCGTCACCGGTTCGGGCAACCAGGCCTCGGGCCAGATGGCCGGGGCGCAGGTCTCGGGCAACAACAACCTGTCGATGGGCCAGGCCGCGGGCAGCGCCGTACAGGGCAGCCGCAACGTGGCGTTCGGCGCCGCGGCGGGCCAGGGCGTGACCGGCAACGCCAACCTCGCGCAAGGCAACAACGCCGGGCAGCACGTGAGCGGCGACGGCAACATCGCCATCGGCAACGACGCGGGCACGTATGTGAAGGCGGCGCAGACGCTGTCGATCGGCACCGGCGCGCGCGCCAGCGCCGACAACTCGATGGCCGTGGGCAGCAACGCGCAGGCGCAAGCGGATTCGGGCGTCGCCATCGGCAACAACGCGGTCGTGCAGCATGCCAACAGCGTGGCAATCGGCGCCGGCAGCATCACGGTCCGTGGTGCGCAGGCGAACTACGTGGCACCCGGCATGGCGGCGGCGCAAAGCTCCGCCGGCGAAGTGGCCCTGGGCAACCGGCAGGTCACGGGCATCGCAGCAGGCAGCGCGTCCACCGATGCCACCAACGTGGGTCAGGTGCAGGGCCTGGTGAAGGACGGCGTGGCCACGGCCAATGCCTACACGGACAGCGTCGCGGCGGACGGCGGTCCGATCGGTCGCGCCTACACCGACGCGGCGGCCAACCTGCTGCGCAGCGAGATGGACCAGAACGCGCGCCGTGCCTACGCGGGCATTGCCGGCGTCGCGGCGATGGAGGCCGCGCCGCTGGTTCCGGGCAAGACCAGCTATGCCGTCGGCCTGGGCAACTACCGCAGCGAAAGCGCGCTCGGCGGTTCCATCCGGCACACGACGCAGGATGGCCGCTACAGCGTGACCGTCGGGTTGGGGGCCAGCAGTTCGGGCCTGGTGAGCCGCGTGGCGTTGACCGGCGTTTTCTGAGGCGGGGAGGCAAAGGCGCCGCGGCCGGCGATATCCTGGGTTCTGCGCGGCCCTCTCCTACATGCAGGCCCCGACGGCAGGAGTTAGCTTCTGCACCAAGGAGACCTGCGCCATGCCCACCCGCGACAAGTTCGTCGAAGCCTATGACGCCTGGAAGCGGGCGTCCGATCAGCACAGCGACATGATGACGGCCGTCATGGGCGGAGGCCCCTTGGACGCCGAGGCGATGAAGCAGAAGCGCGACGAGATCGAACTTCTTCATGCCAACTGGATGGAGCTTGCCGCCGGGTTCGTGCCGGTCCGGATGCCCGGTGCCCATGGCGGCAAGCGCAAGGAGACCTGACCATGCTCACACCCCGACCCTTCGAGGCGCGGCCGGCGCTGGTGCCCGACCCCGACATGCGCAAGGAAGCCACGGACACCGAAGAGTTCGATGACGACGAACGCGAATTCCCGTCGCGCAAGAAGCCCGATCAGAAGGCCGAAGGCGTGGAGTGATTCGGGCTCGCCCGGTCGCATCGGGTGCGGGCCCGAGCGCACGCGTGGATGGCGATCGGCGAGGGTCAGCCTTTCACGCGCAGGCCGCTTCGGCGAGCGCCCCCGGTGCAGCGAAGTCGGCGATGGCAAGCATGACCGGCCTCGACGGCACGGCGCGATAGCGCTCGATGGCGCGGGCCTCGATCAGGCTGAAGTGCAGCTTGCAGGCCTCGACCAGGGTGTTGCCGCCGCCGCGCGCGCCGAACAGGTCGCGCAGCGCATCTTCTTCGATCTCGGCGAGGATTCGAGGGCCGTCGAAGCCGTCGGGATAGATGGCGAACCGGACCGTCGCCGTATCGAAGCAGTGAATCGCCTCGCATGTCATGGGTGTCTCCTTTTTGTGCGCAAATATTTCACGCGGGCACCAGCCCCATGGGGGGCGGCGTACTGCGCATGAGAATGACGGACGCCGCCTACAACAGCGTATCTCGCACATGGAAGAATTCAAGCTGCAACGCTTCGTCGACGCCCAGGCGCCGGTGATCGGCCGGGTTGTCGACGAACTGCGCGCCGGCCGCAAGCGCAGCCACTGGATGTGGTTCGTCTTTCCGCAGCTCGCCGGCCAGGGCCGCAGCGAGACCGCGCAGCATTACGCCATCGCTTCGCTGGCACACGCGCGTGCCTACCTCGCGCACCCGCTGCTCGGTCAGAGGCTGCGCGAATGCAGCGAGCTGGTGCTGGCGGTGCAAGGGCGCAGCGTGAACGAGATCTTCGGCGCGCCCGACGACCTGAAGTTCCGGTCCTCGATGACGCTGTTCTCGCGCGCGGATCCGGCGGCGGAAGTCTTTCGCGCCTGCCTGGAGAAATACTTCGAAGGGCGGCCCGATGCCGGCACCCTGTCCCTGCTCGGGAGCGGCACCGGCGGGCGCTGAAGCGCGGCCTTGCGGCCGGCTAGCGCAGCTGCCCGTTCAGATAGGGTTCCGGATCCACCGCCACCCCTTGGCGCCGGATCTCGAAATGCAGCTTCACGCGGTCGGCGTCGCTGTTGCCCATCTCGGCAATCACCTGCCCCTGGCGCACCACGTCCTTCTCCTTCACGAGGATCCGCTGCGCATGTGCGTAGGCGGTAAGAAAAGTTTCGTTGTGCTTCACGATGACCATGTTGCCGTAGCCATGCAGTTCGCCGCCGACGTAGACCACGCGGCCGTCGGCTGCAGCGACCACGGGGTCGCCCATGTTGCCGGCGATGTCGATGCCCTTGTTGCGTTCGGCGTCGAAGCCGGCGATCGTGCGGCCGCTGGCAGGCCGGATGAAGGTGGCCTGCGGCTTCGGTGGCGGCGCCGGGGGCGTGGGCGGGGGCTGGACCAGCGGCGGCAGCGGCGCGAAGGCGCCGCCGGGCGGCGCAGGCGGAAGCGGACCCGGCGGGGTCGTGCAGGCCATCAGCGCGGCGGCGGCGACGGCAGCGACGCCGATGCGGAGAAAAGGGGTCTGAACGTGCATGGCTTTGATTGAACCGTATCGGTGCAAAGGGTTCCCTCGGATTCGTGACCTGTGCCTTTTTATCATGCGGGCGTGGCAGCGCCCGGCGCGGCCAGCTTCTGCAGCAGCGGCTGGCGCGCCATCACGGCATCGCGCGGCCCGGCATCGACGATCCTGCCGGCCTCCATCAACACCACCGTGGCGAAGCGTTCGAGCAGGCTGAGCCGATGAATCGATGCGATTGTTGAGTTGCAATAGGTTCTTCCCGCCGAGTCGGGAAGCCGGAGGCCTGTAGCCCAAGGCCGAGTGCGGCCTCCTGGCGTTGTAGTAGCTTAGGAACGCGGGTAGCCAGGCGGTGCGCTCCTTGCTGTTGAGCCATACGCGGCCATAAGCCCACTCGCGCAAGCATGTCTGGATGAATCGCTCGGCCTTGCCGTTGGTCTGTGGGCGATAGGGCTTGGTGAAGGAATGTTTGATGCCCAAGGCTTGGCAAGTCTTGGCGAACAGCCGTGAGCGATAGGCCGAGCCGTTGTCAGTGATCAAGCGCTTGATCGTCACGCCCAGGGCTGCGTAGTGGGCCACGGCAGCCTGCAGGAAGGCCACGGCCGAGCCCTTGCGTTCGTCATCGTGCATCTGCACGAAGCTTGCGCGCGAGTGGTCGTCGATGGCCACGTGGGCGAACTCCCAGCCGGCGCCACGCGTGGCATCGCGGCGATCGCCTGTGACACGGTGGCTGGGCTGCACGATGCGCCCGAGCTTCTTGGTGTCGATGTGCAGCAGCTCGCCGGGCGCTTCTCGCTCGTAGCGAACGACGGGCGCAACCGGATCCAGTGCCTTCAGGCTGGACAGTCCCAGGCGTGCGAGCAGGCGGCTGACCGTGGACACGCTGCGCCCGACGATGGTGGCGATGCCGCGCATGGGCATGCGCGAGCGGCGCAGCTGCTCGATGCGCTCTTGCAGTGCAGCGTCCAGGTTCGTGCGTGTCCTCATTGGACGAGAGCTGCGATCGTGCAAGCCCTGCACGCCACTGTGCTCGAAGCGCTTGAGCCACTTGCGGGCCGTGCGCGGGCTGATGCCTGCCGCCTCGGCGGCAGGCATCAGCCCCATTCCAGCAATGCGTTCGACAAGCAACTTGCGACCTTCCAATGTCAATCTGGCATTCTTATGGCTGTTCATCCGGTGGAATTCCTCTGTGATCCTGAAGCGTGGTAACTCCAGTTTCCCAGACCCATCCGGGTGAACAACCTATTGAGACATCACA
>DASYBU010000011.1:0-212380 GCA_036500605.1 Burkholderiaceae bacterium | reverse complement strand
CCCTACACCCTCAGTTGGGCCAACGTTCCCGTCGGCAGCTACAGCATCACGGCCCGCGCCACCGACAACCTGGGCGCCACCGCGACTTCCTCGGCCGCCTCGATCTCGGTCAGCGCGGCTGCGAATCAGTCGCCCACGGTGGGCCTGAGCTCGCCCAGCAACGGCAGCACCTACCTGTCGCCCGCCACCATCGTGGTCAGCGCCAACGCCAGCGATCCCGATGGCAGCATTGCCAAGGTGGAGTTCTTCAACGGCGGCACCAAGATTGGTGAGTCCAGTTCAGCGCCCTACAGCTTGAGTTGGACCAATGTGGCAGCGGGCAGCTACAGCATCACCGCCCGCGCTACCGACAACCAAGGCGCCACCGCCACCTCCACGGCCGTCTCGATCACCGTCAATGCGCCGGCCAACCAGGCGCCCACGGTGAGCCTGAGCTCGCCCAGCAACGGCAGCACCTACCTGTCGCCCGCCACCATCGTGGTCAGCGCCAACGCCAGCGACCCGGACGGCAGCATCGCCAAGGTCGAGTTCTTCAACGGCGGCACCAAGATCGGTGAGTCCAGCACGGCCCCGTACACCATGAACTGGGCGGGCGTGGCCGCAGGCAGCTACAGCATCACCGCCCGCGCCACCGACAACCAAGGCGCGACCACGACCTCGACCGCCGTCAGCGTCACGGTCAATGCCGCCAGCGGCACCTCGGTCAACGTCGCATTGCGCTCCAACGGCGGCGTGGCCAGCGCTTCGTCAACCTACTCCAGCATCGCCTATCCAGTCACGGCCATCAACGATGGCGTGCTGCAGGGAACGGCCTGGGGCAATGGTGGCGGCTGGAACGATGCCACCAGCGCCTCCTACCCCGACTGGGCCCAGACCACCTTCAGCGGCGTGCAATCGATCAGTCGCATCGACGTCTACACCCTGGCCGACAACTTCGCCACGGCCCCAGCGCCAACGTCCACCACCACCTTCACCCAATATGGCATCACCGACTTCCAGGTTCAGTACTGGGACGGTGCCAATTGGGTCACGGTGCCTAACGGCAATATCACAGGGAACAACCTGGTCTGGCGCAGCGTGAGCTTCCCTGCGGTCAGCACGGATCGGATTCGGATCCTCGTGAGCAACTCGCTGTCCGCCTTCAGCCGCATCGTCGAACTGCAGGCATGGAGCAACTGAGAAGTGCCGCGGCAGCGGGTCTCGTCGTCAGACCGAACCCGCTGCTCGCCGGGATGCACAGGCATCCTGTAGCACCAAACGAGGCTTGCGAATTACTGCGACATGTCGCCGGGAGATGCAAAAATAGACTTGGTGCAACGCAATAGACCCATGACCTTGCCGACCAAGATCGCCTTCGTTCTGCTCTCGTGTTCAGAGGATCCGATGCCGAGCACGCGCATCGCGGCGCTCAATATGTTTCCTTACCTGCGGGCTGCCGGTTTTGAGCCGGAGGTCGTCTTCGAGCCGCGGCAGGGCCATGAAACCCCGGATCTTTCCGGGCTGGCACAGAGCATCAGCAACCGAGGCTTCCAGATCGCCTTCTTTCAGAAAGTGCACGGCGCCAGCGTGCTGGCCTGCGTCAGGGAATTGCGCGAGCGCGGTGTCAAGACGGTCTACAGCGTTTGCGACATTGTCGATGCCGAGATGGCAAAAGCCTGCGACACCACGTTCACGGTCACCGATTTCCTCAAGAGCCAGTACCCGGCTGAATTGCAGCACAGGATCGAGACGATCCATGACGGGGTTGAGCGTCCTGAGGTCGGCAAGACAGATTGGGGTAGCCATCGCGGATCGCGCTGGCGCCCGCTCCGCGCCGTGCTGGTCACGTCGATGAGGCTGGACCAACTGCCCGTGCTCAAGCAGTTGCCACCGTGGCTGGAAATCCGCATTGTGGGCCGTTACGCGCCCGGCCACGACAGGGGCGCGCGACTGCGAGAGGCCTACGATGGCTTCCGGCGGCAGCGAGGATGGCGCGAGCGTTGGCAGTTTCTGCGCTTCTTGTGCAGCCGCCGGATCAAACGTCAAGCCTGGGATCCTGTCGGCGTGTACGACGCTCTGCAGGGTGCCGACATCGGCATCATTCCCATCGAAATACAAGCGGACCACAAGCCCCACGATCGCCGATATCTGAAATCAGAGAACCGCCTGACGCTGAAGATGGCGGTGGGCCTCCCGGTGGTCGCGAGCCCTCTCCCCGCCTATCAGTCGGTGGTGCAGCAGGGTCGGAATGGTTTTCTCGCCGGCACGAAAGACGATTGGCTGCGCAGCCTGGACAAGCTGCGCGATCCGGTGCTTCGTCGCGAGATCGGTGAGCAGGCGCGGGCAACCGCACTCGCTGCCTATTCGATTGATTTGCAGGCCCAGCGGCTGATCGACGCGCTTCGCCGCCTGGCTCCTCCTTCTCAGGCTGGAGAAGCCGCGGTCTTGGAACATGGCGTTGCGCATGCCGGGGGCCACGAAGGCGACTTCCTCCCCTGAAATGGTGACAATGCCGAGCGACGGGCCTCTCGCCTGCGCGCAAGAAGAACGACGAGCCGCACAACAGCCTGCGCAAACCGCGCGCCTCGCCTGCTCGAACGATGTGCACGCACAACGGCCGATCGAGACGCGGCGCCGCTATCATGCGGGCCACTTGCATCTTGTGCGAATGGAGCTGGTTTGAAACGAGTCCTGATGGTTGCCTATCACCTACCGCCTCTGGCGGGCAGCAGTGGCATCCAGCGTACTCTGCGCTTTGCCCAGAATCTGCCCGGTTTGGGCTGGCAACCGCTGCTCCTCACAGTGCATCCGCGCGCCTACGAGAAGACCAGCGACGACCTGCTGGCCGATCTGCCGGCCGGCATTGAACTGCGGCGTGCCTTCGCGCTGGACACGGCTCGACACCTGACCCTCAAGGGGCGCTATCTCGGCGCGATGGCACGACCCGACCGCTGGATCAGCTGGCGCTTCGACGGCGTGCGGCAGGGCATGCAGATGATCCGCGAGTTCAAGCCCGATGTGATCTGGTCCACCTACCCGATCGCCACCGCTCATGTGATCGGCGCCGAGTTGCAGCGTCGCTCGGGCCTGCCCTGGATTGCCGACTTCCGGGACCCGATGGCGCAACCCGATTACCCACCGGACCCACGCACGCGTGCCAGCTTCCTGGACATCGAGGCCCAGGCCGCAAGCCAAGCGCGCTACTGCATGTTCACCACGCCGGGCGCCGCGCAGGACTATCAACAGCGCTATCCGCAGGCGGCCAGCAAGACCTTGGTGCTCGAGAACGGCTTTGATGAAGAAAGCTTTGTGCAGGCCGCGCAGGCGCTGCCTCGCAAAGCTGCCGCATCGAAGGCCGGGCCCTTCGTGCTGCTGCACAGCGGCATCGTCTACCCCTCGGAGCGTGACCCCACAGATTTCTTCAAGGCCTTGAGCCGCCTCAGCGCAGAGGGCCGGTTGAGCCCTGCGGCACTGAAGATCCGCTTTCGCGCCGCTGTCCACGAGCCGCTCTTGAAGCAGTTGGCGACGGAGCATGGCGTTCAGGATTTCATCGAAATCTGTCCACCCATCGCCTATCGCGAGGCCCTGGCCGAGATGATGTCGGTGGATGGCCTGCTCGTGATGCAGGCGAGCAACTGCAACGCGCAAATCCCCGCCAAGACCTACGAATACTTGCGTGCCGGCCGACCGATCCTGGGGCTGACCGATCCGGTCGGCGACACGGCCTGGGCTTTGCGCAAGGCGGGCGTGGCGGACATCGTGCCGCTCGACTCCGTGAGCGAGATCGCACAGGCCCTGCCCGTCTTCCTGGACAAGCTGCGTGAAGGCAGCGCCACCGCACCGAGCGCAGAGGCCGTTGCCCAGTCCTCGCGCCAAGGCCGCACTCAGGAATTGACACGCTGGCTGGAGGCCGCTGCTGCAGGCTCCTGAGCCCGGCGCGCAAGCGTCGACACACGCTCGCGCCGCCGCGGCCCTCGTGTATATTGCGCCGGCATCGCCCGATCGCGGCAAAGCTCTAATCTCAATTGCCCTTCATGGATACCCAGGCCACAACGCTCCTCATTGGTGACGCCATCTTCACCGACCCGCAGCTGAAGGCGATCGCCGAGGCAGAGGGCCTTGAGGCCGCTTGGCGTCGCGCATTGGCCGCCGATCCAGCAACGGCAGCCTCGAAGCTGCAAGGCAACTTTGCCGTCGGCTTGACGCTGGCTGGCGGCGCCACCTTTCTTGCGGTCGACCGCTTCGCGGTGCAGTCCATGTGCTACCGCGTGGTCGACGGGCAGTTGCGCTTCGCGCAAAGAGCCGACGAACTGGCAAGCGGCGCCGAGCTCGACCCGCAAGCCATCTTCGACTACCTCTACTTCCACGTCATCCCGTCACCGCGGACGATTTTCAAGAATGTGTTTCGGCTGCCGGCCGGTCACTATGCCTTGTTCGAGCATGGCGAGCTCACCGTCGCGCCGTACTGGATTGCCGATTTCAGCGTCGCGCGAGCGGCGCCTTTCGACTCCCTGCGCGACGAGTTTCAGAGCATTCTGCAGACCGCCGTGGCGGACCAACTGGACGGCGGCAAGGCCGGCTGTTTCCTCAGCGGCGGTACTGACAGCTCGACTGTCGCCGGCATGATCGGCCGCGCCACCGGTCACGGCGCCGCCACCTACTCCATCGGCTTCGATGCCGAGGGCTACGACGAGATGGCCTTTGCGCGCATCGCGGCCAAGCACTTCAAGACCGAGCATCACGAGTACTACGTGACGCCTGCCGACCTGGTCAACGCGATCCCGATGGTCGCCACCTACTACGACCAGCCTTTCGGCAACTCCTCGGCCCTGCCCGCCTTCTACTGCGCCAAGATGGCGCGCGAAGACGGCGTCAGCAAGATCCTGGCAGGCGACGGCGGTGATGAGCTCTTTGGCGGCAATACCCGCTATGCCAAGCAGAAGGTCTTCGGCTTCTACGAGAACGTGCCCGAGTCCCTGCGGCGCAGCGTGCTGGAACCCGTCTCAGAGCAGGCCTGGACCGGGCACGTCCCGGTGCTGCGCAAGGCCGCCAGCTATGTGCGCCAGGCCCGCGTGCCCATGCCCGACCGGATGCAGACCTACAACCTGCTGGAACACCTGGGCCTGTCCACCGTGCTCAGCGAACGCTTCCTGCAAAGTGTGGATGCCGATGCGCCGCACCAGCAGCAACGCGAGGTCTGGGCGCAATCAAAAGGTGCCCCCTTGGTCGACCGCATGCTGGCTATCGACTGGCGCTACACCTTGGCTGAGTGCGATCTGCCCAAGGTCTGCGGCACCACCGCGCTGGCGGGCGTGAATGTCGGGTTCCCGATGCTGGATGATCGGCTGCTCGATTTCTCGCTGCGCCTGCCCGTGCAGTACAAGGTCAAGGGCCTGAAGCTGCGCTGGTTCTTCAAGGAAGCGCTGCGCGGCTTCCTGCCCGACGAGATCATCACCAAGAAGAAGCAAGGCTTCGGCTTGCCCTTCGGTGTCTGGCTCACGCGCGACCCGGCGTTGATGCGCCTCGCAGCCGACTCAGTGAGCGCCTTGGCCGAACGCGGCCTGGTGCGCGAGGAATTCGCCCGCAGCCTGCTCAACGAACGCTTGCACGAGCACCCCGGCTATTACGGCGAGATGATCTGGATCCTGACCATGCTGGAGCAATGGCTGCGCAAGCATGCGCCGAGCTGGAAGCTCCAGTAAACCGGACGATTCTTTCGCGCCTTTGCGCCGCCGCTCCTTCGCGCCTTCAACGCGTTCGGCACGTTCAGCGCGCCGACCAGAGGTTGCGCGCCAGTCGCAGGCCGAACGCATTGCGCGACGCATCCCAGGGCGTGAAGCGCGGGATCTGAAAGCTGTCGGTCCGCTCACCCGCAGCGCCCCAGGCGGTTGAAACCGCAGCGTCAAAACCCAGCTCACGCGCGAGCATCACATGCTCAGGCAGATAGTCAGAGCCCGGCTTGCCGTTGGGGTAGGCGAACAGGCCCACGCGTTCGCGCAGCAGCTCCTGCAGAAAGCGTTGGCTTTCACGCATTTCCTCGGCCGCCTGATCGCGCGGCAAGCGCGCAAGAATGGGGTGCGTCACCGTGTGCGCGCCAACCTGCATGCCCGCTTCACGCAGGCCGCGTACGCCGTCCGCGCCAAGCATGAGATTGCGTGCAGGCTCGACGCCTGCGGCTCGCGCGATCTCCTCTGTCACCTGGCGACGGGGCTCGAGCGGCATGTACTTGATCTTGCCGATGAGCGCATCAATGGCTTCACGACGCTGCTGCACGGTCGTCAACGCAAACTCGCCGAAGCCGTCGAGCACCAGATGCTCGGCCCGGCAATGGCGTATCGCCTCAATGACGGTGTCATTCCACATGCGGCCACCGTCGAGAAACCCGGTGGCAATGAAGAAGGTGGCCGTCAGCCCATGCTTTTGCAGAATGGGCGTGGCAATGGCCAGGTTGTCGGCGTAGCCATCGTCGAAGGTGATGCAGCAAGCGCGCTCCGGCAAGGTGCCGTAGCGCAGGTGGTGCACAGCGGCATCGAGCGGCAGCACGTTGAACCAAGCTTTCAACCACCCGCAGATTTCGTCAAACCGGCGTGCGTACATCTCGTCCTGGAACAAAGGATCCGGCTCGGCGAGCACGCGATGGAAGATGAGCGTGCTCAGCTTCGCGCGACTTCCGAACGGCGACAACAATCGAAAAGCTGAACGCATCATGCTTGCAGGCCCCCGATCCTGCGCCGCTTCTCGGCCTCGGCGGCCTTGGCGCTTTCAGAAGCCTGCTGTTGCTGCTCCTCCTCCGTCCAGCCCTTGCGGTCCAGGTAGCGGCAGCCCAGCACAACCAAGGCCATCAGGTTGTAGGGCAGGTCGTAGTAAGACAAGCTCAAGAATGCGCCGCCGACGAAATAACCCATCAGGCTGGCCTGACTCATCGCACCCAGATCACTGAGCCATTTGGTCTGCACCTGCCGTCGCCCTTCCCTGATGAGCCGGCCGGCCGAGCGCCAGGTGAAGAACCAGAGCAACAGGAACAGGAACAAGCCGATGAAGCCCTGCTCGCCCAGCACCATGAAGTAGATGCTGTGTGCGGCGTGCACGTCGGTAGGATCAGGCGCGTACTGCGCGAAGATCTTGGCCGTGTAGATCATGAAACCACCGCCGAAGAAATGGTCCTTGGCCAGGTGAAAGGCCATCCACCAGGCATTGATGCGGCCCAGCGCGCTGGCATCCTGGTCGTAGGTCTTGATCGTGGACATGCGGGACGTCCAGCTCTCGGGCATGAAGACAAAGATGGCCACGCCGAGCACCAGCAGGCCGACGCCCACCGCAACCTTGTTCTTGCCTCGCCACCAGAACATCGCGAACATCGCCCCCAGGGCCAGCAAGGCTCCGCGCGACTGGCTGCCCACCGCGGCGGCCGCGCACAGCAACATCGCCGCCGTCATGCCGCGCTTGGCCCATTTGTTCTCCAGAGTCATCTGCAGAAAGCGGAGCAGCGGAATCACGATCACCAGGGCCAGAGCAATTTCGTTATTGCCTTCGATGTAGGTGTTCTCCGGCCCCCAGACGCGGTAGCTGCCGCCGGTGGCGATGGTGAACAGGCCGCCCTTGACACCGAAGACCGCCAGCGAACCCGTCACGACCCAGGCCATCGCCATGATTTGCCGCCGCGTGTACACGAGCACCAGAGCCACCAGCACCATGAAGTCGATCTTCATGACCCGGGACCACAGATCGAAGCTGTCGTCGATCGAGATCGAGAACGGCAGCGTGATGCACATCCACAGCATGAACAGCATCAGCACGCCCGATTCGCGGGCGATGAAGAAGCTGCGCTTGTCCTTGGTGAACAGAATGCCCAGCAAGGTGGCACCGGCCATCG
Source organism: Burkholderiaceae bacterium (assembly GCA_036500605.1). Classification (GTDB taxonomy): domain Bacteria; phylum Pseudomonadota; class Gammaproteobacteria; order Burkholderiales; family Burkholderiaceae_C; genus JAFALK01. The sequence continues at coordinate 204,528 of DASYBU010000011.1, read as the reverse complement.
CGGCGGCCACCGGCATCGTGCTCAGGCGCCAGCTGTAGGTGTGCGGGTTCATGGTGCTGATCCAGCACCAGCCGAGCACGCCGATCCAGGGATGGCGCAAGGCCTGCAGCATCAGATACAGGATGATGCCGCCCAGCATGAGGTCACGCATGAGCCTCCCCCTTGGAAGTGATGGCGGCAAACAAGGACAACTGCGCGTTCGTCGTGGCCTGCCAGCTGAACTGTTCAGCGTAGGCGCGGACCTGCGAGCGATCTGGCGCCTTGAGCAGCAGCTGCAACATCGCCTGAGCCAGCGATTCCGGATCGCGCTGCCTCACCAGAACGCCCGCAATTGAGTCACCCATGACTTCGGCGGAGCCTCCGACATCGGTGGCCACCACCGGCGTGCCGCAGGCCATCGATTCGAGCAGCACATTGGCCCAGCCTTCACGGCTGGATGCCAGCACCGACAGGTCCGCGGCGCTGTACCAGCGGCTCAATTCGGTATTGGGCAAGGCGCCCGTCAGACGCAAGCGGTCTTGCACACCCAGATCGCGCGCCAGTTGCTCAAGGCCCGCACGTTCGGGGCCCTCGCCAATGATCACCAATTGCGCATCGGGATACTCGGGCAAGAGCCGCGCCAAGGCCTGGACCAACAGCTTGTGCCCCTTGAGCTCGACGAGATTCCCCACCGAAAGAAGAACCGGCGCCGCGCCCAGGCCCAGTTGCCGGCGCATGTCTTCGCGCGGCAAGGGCTGGAAGCGTTCCAGATCCACCCCGTTGCGCATGACGTGCAGCTTTGCCTCGCTCAGGCGCCAACCGCGCAAGACGTCCACCAGCGCGGCGCAGACGCCGATCAAGGCGGCCGCTTTCGAGGCGGCCCATTGCATCATGCGGCGCGGCAGTCGAAAACGCGGGATCAGGTTCAAATCGCTGCCTCGTGCCGTGATGGTGAAGGGTTTCTTGAAATGCCAACCCAGCAGCGCCGCAGCGACGCCATCGGGATAGAAGTAGTGCGCGTCGATCACGTCGAAATCGAAACCCTCTTCGATCAGGCGCCGGATCGCGGCGCGCGCACCGAGCGCCAGGGTCAACGGCGCCATGATCATGCCGATCTTGGGGGCCAGCAGATAGCGCGGATGCAGGACATCAAGCCCGTTTCGCGCCTCGCGCGCCGGTGTGGCGGCGATGCGGGCGTAGCTGCCAAAGCGCGGATTCCTGGAAGGAAACCACGGCACCGGGGCCACCACGCGTGACTCGACCTGCCCGCTCTTCATCAGCTCCCGCAGGCGCGTCTCGACGAAGATGCCGTGACCGGGCCGCACGCTGCTCGGGAACAGCGTGGTGAAGGTCAACAGGCGGAGGGGTCGGCTCACGCGCTCACACCTCTCGTGCCGTTCACGCCGGAGTTTTCGAGCGTCTCCAGACAGATGCGCTGGAACACCTCCGCCACCATGCGATGCCCAAAACGCCCCTCGACCAAGGCGCGTGCGCGCTGCGAGAGCCCGTCGCGAAGCGCGCCGTCACGCAGCAGCGCGAGGATGGCCTCGGCCATCGCCGCCGGCTCGTCGCGACGCAGATAGTGTTCGTCCGGCTCGGCGGCCAGGCCTTCGATGCCGATGCTGGTCGAAACCACGGGACAGCCCATCGCCATCGCCTCGAAGGCCTTGATGCGCGTTCCGCCACCCACCTGCAAGGGAATGACGAAGGCCTGTGCCCCATGAGCATGGGGCCTCACGTCATCGACAAAGCCGGTGAAACTGACATTGCGCCCCGCCGCGCCGAGCTGCACCAGCGCGGGTGGCGGCGACTTGCCGATCACCTTGAAGCGAGCCTCGGGCATGCGCGTCGTCACCAGCGGCCAGACTTCGTTGAGGAAGAAGCGCACGCCATCGATATTGGCGGCCCAATCCATCGATCCCGTGAACACCACCGTCGGTGGCAGCTCCGCTGACGGCTTCGCCGGCAAGGCCCAGGAGAAGAAGTCGAGGTCAACGCCGGTCGGAATGGCACGAGCCGAACTGAGGCCATGCTGCTCGGCGAACTGGCGAGCGTCGCGCTCGGAGACCGCAATCACCGTGTCGAAGCGTCGCAGCGCCTGACGCTCGAAATCCTGCATCTTGCGCGCCTGCCCGGCCCAGATGCGGCGCAGCACGGCATTGGAGGCCGTCTTGGCGTGGCGCGCGAAAATCTCGGCCTCGACGTTGTGCGTGAAGCACAGACTCTTCTTCGCCAGGTGTGCGGGCATCAGCACAGCCGAATGCACGAAATCGAACACCATCAGGTCGATATCGCTGCGCTCTGCCAGCGCCTGCACTGCGGCGCGGCCCGCCGGGCTGCGGTCCGCAGCAACATTGACGGGCAAGGCGCCGAACAGATCGGGCAGACGGCGCCAGCGCGGCCGCGGTGCAGCCGCGGGCCAAGCGATGAACTCGTCGCAGACCCCGTCGATCTCGTCGCGCCAGCGGTCCGTCTGCTCCGGCGTGGCCACACTCAGCAGCACGATTTCAAAGGCGCCGCCCTTCAGGCCGCGCAGGATGTTGGTCGTGCGGATCTTGCCGCCGGCATCGAGCGGGAACAGGAACTGCGGCGAGACGAAGGCGAGGCGTCGGCGCCGGGCGGTGCTTACAGCCGACTCGGCGGACTTCACCAGCAGATGCCCTCGTACTCCGCACCGGCTTCGCGCAACTCGGCATAGCCCGAGAGATCGATGATGCGCTTGCCCGCCGCAGCGGCCACGATGGCCCGGCGCGCTTCGGGGTCGGCATGGCCGACGACGACGACTTCCGCGTCGGCCAGCGCCGCCTCGGGCGTTTCGCGCAGCAGGCGATCCAGATGGGGGATCTCGCGCTCGACGAATTCCTTGTTCTTGCCGAGCAGGCGACTCAGCTTGACGAAGCGATCGAAGATCTGCAGCTCGAAGCCCTTGCCGAGCAGTTGCTCAGCCAGCATCACCAGAGGGGAGTCGCGCATGTCGTCCGTGCCGGGCTTGAAGGCCAGGCCGAACAGCGCCACGCGGCGCCGGCCATCGCGGGCGATCAGGCGGTAGGCACTCTTGATGTGCGCATCATTGCTTTCGAGCAGGCCTTGAATGGCCGGCACGGCAATGTCACGGTCGCGCGCCAGGGTCAGAAAGCCCTTGACCTCCTTCGGCAGGCAGGAGCCCCCGAAGGCGAAGCCCGGACGCAGATAGGCCGGCGAGATGTTGAGCTGGGTGTCCTGGCAGAAGATCTTCATCACCTCGCGCCCGTCGAGGCCACAGGCCTTGAGCACCGAGCCGGCCTCGTTGGCGAAGACGATCTTCATCGCGTGGAAGACATTGCAAAGGTATTTGACCGACTCCGCCACGCGGCAATTGGTCTTGACGAAGGCGCCTGGCAGGCCGGCATACATCGCCTCCATCACGGCGTAACCCGCTTCATCGACGCTGCCCACGACGGTCTGCGGGGGCTGATGGAAATCCTTGACCGACGAGCCTTCGCGCAGGAACTCGGGGTTGAACACAAGCGAGAGCCGATCGCCAACACGGCGCCCGGCCGCGCGTTCAAGAATGGGCTGGATGCGGTCTTCGGTCGTGCCCGGCGCCACCGTGGAGCGCAGCACCAGGGTGTGCGCCGTGCTCTTCTTGGCAATGATGCGGCCGATCGATTCGACAACGGCATCGACCGCGCTGAGATCAGGCTCGTAGTTGGCCTTGGACGGCGTGGCCACCGAGATCAGCGAGATGTCGGAGTTGAGCACCGCATGCTCGACGTCATCGGTGGCCTGCAGGCGTCCCGCCTTCACGGCCGCCTCGATCAGCTCGTTGATGCCCTCTTCCACCACCGGCGACTGGCCGGCATTGATCATCTGCACCTTGAGGGGATTGGTATCGACACCGATCACTTCATGGCCCAGTTCGGGCAGACAGGCGCAGGAGACCGCGCCCACATAACCCAAGCCGAAGACGGAGATTTTCACAAGAGACCTTTCACAAATTGCTTCAAGCCGCCGAGCGCATGGGGGCCAGGCCCATCACATTGCGCTGGAAGGCGTCGTACATCAGCAGCGACCACAGTGGGGTGCTGTGGTCGCGCGCTCCACTTTCATGTTGCTCCAGCAACTGGCGGACCGCGTTCAGATCGAAGTGCCCCGAATCGGCCAGCGGGCCGCTCAGCAGCGCATGGCGCACACGTTCGCGCAAGGGGCCGCGGAACCAGCGCACCAGCGGCACCGCGAAGCCCATCTTGGGCCGATACATGATGTCCGAGGGCAGATGCGGCTCCATCGCCTTCTTGAGAAGGAACTTGCTCTCGCCGCCGCGCATCTTGATGCTGGACGGCAGCGTGGCCAGCCACTCGACGATCTCGTGATCCATCAGCGGCTCGCGCACCTCGAGCGAATGGGCCATGCTGGCGCGATCGACCTTGGTGTTGATGTCGCCGACCAGATAGGTGTGCATGTCGATGTACTGGACCAAGGCCAGCGGATCGTCCGTGCCCGCGCGTTCGGCATGACGCGCGAAGACTTCGCCCGCGCTGTAGCCCCCCAGCTCGCGCTTGAAACTGGCGCTGTAGAGCCGGCTGCGGTCCGGATCGCGGATCAGGCTCATGCTGTGGAAGTAGGCCTCGACCGAGTTGCGGGCCAGCGCCTGGAAGGTCGTCTTGGCGCGGAACACGCGCGGGGCCCAGTCGGCCTTGGGATAGAGATTGCCCAGCGCGCCGAAGATCGGGCGGCGCACGCCTAAGGGCAAGGCCGAGCGCATCTTTTCTTCCATCAGATGCAGCTTGTAGCGCCGGTAGCCGCCAAAGGTTTCGTCGCCGCCATCGCCGGAAAGTGCCACGGTCACATGCTTGCGTGCGAGCTGGCAGACGCGGTAGGTCGGGATCGCCGAGCTGTCGGCATAGGGTTCGTCGTAGAGGCGGGCCAGCGTGTCGATCAGGTCGAAGTCATCGCTCTGCACGGTCTCGACGCGGTGGTTGGTCTGGTAGCGGTCGGCCACCTGCTGCGCGAACATCGCCTCGTTGTAGGCCGGATCCTCGAAGGCGATCGAGCAGGTGTTGACCGGCGCGCGGCTCTGACCGGCCATCATCGCCACGACGGCGCTAGAGTCCACACCGCCGGACAGGAAGGCCCCGAGCGGCACCTCGGCAATCATGCGCAGGCGAACCGACTCCTGCAGCTTGGCGGTCAGCTGTTCGCAAGCCTCCTGATCGCTGATCTTGGCGTCAAGCGTGAAGCGCACGTCCCAATACTCGCGCGGCTCGCCGACGGGCTCGCCGCGGCGGATCAGCAAGGTGCTGGCTTGCGGCAGCTTCTTGGCCTGCTTGAAGATCGTGCGCGGCTCGGCCACATAGCCGAGCGCGAAATACTCTTCCACCGCCAGCGGCTCGACCTCGCGCTTGAGCCCCGGGTGCGCCATCAGCGACTTGAGCTCGGAGCCGAACAGCAGTTGCCCGTCGTCGAGCAGCGCGTAGTACATCGGCTTCACGCCCATGCGGTCTCGCGCCATGAAAAACTGCTGCTTGTTGCGGTCCCAGATCGCGAAGGCGAACATGCCGCGCAGGCGCTTGACGCAATTCACGCCCCAGGCTTCCCAGGCATGAACAATGACCTCGGTATCGCTCTTCGTGTGGAAGCGGTAGCCCAGGCCTTGCAGCTCGGCCATCAGGATCTGGTAGTTGTAGATCTCGCCGTTGAAGACGATGGCTACGGTCTTGTCGTGATTGAACAGCGGTTGCTGGCCGGTGGCGATGTCGATGATCGACAGGCGCCGGTGGCCGAGGCCGAGGCCGGGCTCGAGGTGCAGCGAGCCCTCGTCCGGGCCGCGATGCTGCTGCGAGTCATTCATGCGCTGGAGCACAGCGCCGTCAATATCGCGCTGCCCCCGCGTGTCAAAGATGCCGGTGATGCCACACATGCTAGGCCCCCTTGCCTGTCATCGAGCCCACTGTAGCGGCTCGAGGGCCGGCCAGCAGGCTGTCGTATACCGTTTGATAGGTCCTCACCATCGCAGCCATGCTGAACTGCTGCTCGACCCGCTCGCGCCCCGCACGCCCCATCGCTTGCGCCCGCGCGGGATCGCCGGCGAGTGCCAGCAGCGCATCGGCCATCGGCTCCGGCTTCGCGGCGGGCACCAGGAGGCCTGTCACGCCGGCCTGGATCAGATCCGCATTGCCGCCGACCTCGGTCGCCAGAACCGGCAAGCCGCTCGCCATCGCTTCGAGAATGGTATTGGAAATGCCCTCGGCCAGCGAAGGCAAGGCGAAAAGATGCAGGCCGTGCATGACGGCCGGAATGTCGCTGCGCTCGCCAGGCAGCCAGGCCAGCTCGCTCAAACCCGCTTGATCCAGCAGGGCCTGCGCCTTGGCGCGCAACGGGCCGTCGCCGATCATCACCAGGCGCAGCCGTTCGCGCAACTCGGGCGCACGTTGGCAGGCCCGGATGAAGGCTTGCGCCAGCAGGGTCTGGTCCTTGACCTCGGCCATGCGGCCGACGGTGCCGACGATCCAGTGTCGGTCTGGATCGAAGGGGCAGCCCGGGATAACAGCTGAGTTCGACTGACAAAAACGCGCCGTGTCCACGCCGTTGTAGGCCTGGGTGATGCTCTCGACGGGCACATGGACCGCCTTTTGGAGATAGGCCGCGGCCTCGCGTGAGAGCGCGATATAGCGATTCACGAACGGGCGGTAGAAACGGCGCACCCGCTGATACCGCCGATTGCTGCCGCCCAGATCGTTCACATCCCAGCCGTGCTCGCCGTGGACACGCGCTCGCACGCCGGCCAGCCAGGCCGGCAACTGCACCTCCAGCGCACCGAGGTTGCGGCTGTGGACGATGGCAGGCTTCAACTGCCGGAACAGGCGGTACAGGCGCGGATAGAGCCAGAAGCCTTGCCCGGGGCCTTTGTTGAGCGCGATGAATTGCACATCGTCACGCTGGATGCGCTTGCGAAAATCGGTCACTTCGGTCAGCGCGACGATGGCGTGACGATAGGCATCGCCGGGCATGTGGTTGATCAGATTGGCGACGCCGTTCTCCAGGCCGCCCGTGTCGAAGCGGTACATCACATGGAGCACGAGCGGGCGCGGGTCCATCGCTCAGAGTCGCCAGAGCTTGTAGCCGGCCGCCAGGACGGCCTGTGCATCGAAGGCGGCCTTCACGTCGATGAAGGCGCCGCCCTTGATCAGCTTCTTGCCGAGGTCCTCGAGAGGCATCGCCATGAACTCACGATGCGACACGGCGGCGACGATGGCGTCCGCACGCGGCAGTTCATCGAAAGGCAGCAGGCGCACGCCGTATTCATGCATCGCTTCATCGACCTCGGCCTGCGGATCGCAGACGAAGACGTCGACGCCGTAGCTCTGCAGCTCGTGGATGATGTCGATGACCTTCGAGTTGCGCAGATCGCCGCAGTTTTCCTTGAAGGTCAGGCCCAGCACGTTGACGCGTGCGCCCTTGATGTAGGAGCCCGCCGCGATCATGTGCTTGATGGTCTGCTCGGCCACGAACTTGGCCATGCCGTCATTGATGCGGCGGCCGGCCAGAATGACCTGCGGGTGATAGCCCAGCATGTCGGCCTTGTGCGTCAGGTAGTAGGGATCGACGCCGATGCAGTGGCCGCCCACCAGGCCCGGCTTGAACTTGAGAAAGTTCCACTTCGTGCCGGCGGCTTCCAGCACCTCGTTGGTGTCGATGCCGATCTTGTCGAAGATGATGGCCAGCTCGTTCATCAGCGCGATGTTGAGGTCGCGCTGGGTGTTCTCGATCACCTTGGCAGCCTCGGCAGCCTTGATGCTGGAGGCGCGGTGCACGCCGGGCACGATGATCATTTCGTAGAGCTTGGCGACCTTCTCAAGCGTTTGCGGGGTGTCGCCCGAGACGATCTTGAGGATCTTGGTCAGCGTGTGTTCCTTGTCGCCCGGGTTGATGCGCTCGGGGCTGTAGCCGACAAAGAAATCCTGCTTCCACTTGAATCCCGATTCGCGCTCAAGCACCGGAATGCAGACCTCCTCGGTGGCGCCGGGATAGACGGTGCTCTCGTAGACGACGATGACGCCCTTCTTGAGATTGCGACCGACGCTCGTGCTGGAGCCGATCAGCGGGCGAAAATCAGGCGCATGCGCATCATCGACCGGCGTGGGCACGGCCACGATGATGTAGTCGGCTTCACGCAGCATGGCCGCATCCGAGGTGTAGACCGCGAGCTTGGCGGCCTGCACCTGCTCGTCTGTCAGCTCGCGCGAAGGGTCGGTGCCGCGCTGGCAGGCCGCCACCTTGGCCTCGGCGATATCAAAGCCGATCGTGCGCACATGCTTGCCAAATTCCACCACCAGCGGCAGGCCCACATAACCCAACCCAATCACTGCGACCGTTGTCATCTCGACTCTCCTCTATTTGTCAGGTTCATTCTCGCTGACCGGCATGTCGGTCAGCATCCCGCACTGCACTCAACCAGGTGCCGATGCGGGCAAAATTCTCTTGGGCGAAGCGCCGCAACAACGCTTCATCCCCATTGGCGGCATCGACGTAGAGCACCAGTACGGCCGAGTCGTCGCCGCGCCCGGTCAACTGCGCTTGCGCCGTATACAGCTTGGCCAGCGTGTCACTGACGGTCCAATGCCCGTTGATCCAGTACACCTGCAACGCCAGCAGGCGCCGGGCCGAACTCGCGTGGGTCAGATCTGCGGTGCGCAGCTCGGCGAATCGCCACGCGGTATTCGCCACCTCGGTTTGACCACGATCGATGGACAGCCAGGCGGAGTGATCAGCCGGCGCCAGGACATTGGTGGAGCTGATCAGCTTGCTCTCGTAGTTCTGATGGCGGTAGTAGGCCACGTAGAGCCCCACCGGCGCGCCGCCCTTGGTCATGTAGTCGGCCCGCATCTCGCCGCGGGGATGCTCGAAATGCGGCTTGAAGCTTTCAAGCGTTCCGGGCGCCGGCTGCCATCCCGAAGCCGTCAGATCGGGCGGACTCGTCAGCACGGGCAACTCGGCTTGCCCAAGCTGCGGTGCCAAGCCGCGCTGGGCCAGGATCGGCGTCACCAATACCGCCAGCGCGACGGCGGTCGTCCAGACACGGCCACCCTTGGATGCCGGTTGAGGCACGCTGTCGGCGGCCGGCAGCGGGGCATCGGGTTCCGACCAGCGCATGCCGACAGTGAACAGCACCAGCATGACGAGACCGAAGAATAACCAGCCATAGATGATGTGATCGACGCCGGTCGCGATGGCGTTGCCGGACAAATGACCGAGCATCACGATCATGTAGGCGCGCAGCCAGTTGGCCACCAAGGGCAGCGCGAAGGAGATGGCAATGAAGATCAACCGGCGCTTGAGTGAGCGGTAGTTGAGATAGGCGAAGAGCGTTCCGACCATCACCGAGGCGATCAGATAGCGGATGCCGCTGCAGGCCTCCACCACCGACCAGGAACCGCTCGGGATGATGAAGTGCAAGCCCTCGCGGTAAACCGGCACGCCGCTGGCGCGCACGGCCAGCACCGTGAAGTCGGCCGTCCACTCCATCATCTGCGGCATCATGAATTCACCGAAAGGCACGCAGAAGAACAGGAAGGCCAGCGGAAAGGCGATGGTCCAGGTGACCGACCTTCCCAGCATCAGCGGCACGCACAGGACCAGCATGGCGACGAAGGCCATCTGCGTGACCGAATTGACCGCCACCAGATCGCCCAGCAGCCAGACCAGCGCCGCCGCGATCAGGGGTAGCAGGAAGATCGGCGCCGGCTGCGGTGTGTGCAGGGCCAACAAGGCACGCTGGCGCCAGACGAGCCAGAGTGCGATGGGGAGAACGACGAAGGCATGGGCAAACGTCTCCGAGCGCTCCCAGATTTCGACCATGGCCAGGCCGGTGCGCCAGTACAGGATCAAGACGGCGAGCAGCGCAAGCACAAGTCCGGGCAGGCTCTTGCGCCAAGCCGGGGGCAATCGGGTCATTTCGTTTCCTCCGTCAAGGCGTCCAGATGCCGGTCGATACCGGCCAGATGGGCATCCCAGCTGAAACTTTCGAGCACCCGCGCGCGCCCGGCCGAGCCGATGCACGCCGCGCGCTCGCTGTCTCGCAGCAGGCCGGCGATCAGTTGTACATAGTCGGCCACATCATCGGCCGGCAGCACCGCGCGACTGCTCTCTTGCGTGTCGTCGGACAGCCCCTGCACGCAGCTGCGCGCTGCCACCACCGGCCGCGCCATCGCCATCGCCTCCAGGATCTTGTTCTGGATGCCGCGTGCCAGGCGCAGCGGCGCCACGACGGCTGCGGCGTGCTGCAGATAGGGACGAACATCGGGAACCGTACCGGTCACGCTGATGCCCTCCCCGGCCAAGCGCTGCACAGCCGGCGTCGGACTGCGCCCGACGATATGGAAATGCAGATCCGGAAACTCCGCGCGTAGCAGCGGCAGCACCCCGGCGGCAAACCAAGTCACTGCATCGACATTGGGCCAGTAGTCCATGGCACCGGTGAAGACCAGCGGCGTCTGCCCCGGCGGAAACGGTGAAGCACGCGCAGCGTCCGGGGCGAAAAACTCGGAGTTCACGCCATTGCAAAGCGCTTCGACGGGTGCACTCAACTGCGGAGAGAGGCGGCGAAACAGCGCCACCTCGTTCTCGGTGACGAAGAACGAACAGCGCGCTCGTTCGGCCGCGGCCTGCTCGAAGGCCAGCAATTTCCGGCCCTCGCGCTCATACAGCCAAGACATCGGCCAGGCATGCGCCTTCGCGTAATCCGTCCATTTGGCCGAGTCAACGTCGACGAAATCCACCAACATCGGCACGCGTTGGAGCGGCAGCGCGTACTGAGCCATCGTGCTCGAAAACACCACCGAAGCATCGAGCGGCACACGTTGGTGCACCCCCCGCACCCAGGACTGCATCGATCGTGACCGGTAGTACGGCAGGCTCAGCGCTTCGCCGCTCAGGAGGCCGCGCAGGCTGGCGAGTTTGGCGCGCCGCGGATGCAGACCAACCGCATGGACCTCGGCGCACAGTGTCTTCAGATGCTCGACATGCTGCCAATCGTCCTCATCGTCGACAAAGGTCGCCAGATAGACGCTGTGCCGCGCTGCCAGATGCTTGAGCAGATGAAACGAGCGCACCTTGTCGCCTTTGTTGGGCGGGTAAGGCAGGCGGTGGACGAGGTAGAGAATGTTGGCCACAGGTCCTCGCCCTCAACCCAGATTGCGGACGATGAAGGGTCCCAACCAGTTCGCCACGCCGATCGGCAGGCGGCGCCAGGTTTTGATCAGGAGCTGGTACTTCGGGTTGTTCGGGTTGTTCTGCGGGACTGCATCGCGCTTGTAGAGGCAGTATTCGTAATGCAGCGGCGTAGGCTCGAAGCCCCAGTTCTTCTTGAACGAATAGGAGCCCGTGCCCTGCTTGCTGCGACCGTAGTCGAAGACCTTGAGCCCGCGTGCGCAGGCGCGGCGCATCAGCTCCCAGTACTTGAAATCGTTGGCCGCCAGTTCGCGCGCGGATTCGTCATCGCCGGCGTAGTACGGGAGGCATTCATCGCGGAAGTAAAACGTCAGCACGCTGGACAAGGCGCGGCCATCGGGCGCGCAGACCGTCAGCACCTCGGCGTCAGGACCAAAGGCCTTGAGCAGGGCCGCGAAATAGCGCTTGGGCATGGCGGGCGTGCCGTGGCGATGGACGTTGTCGGCATAGAGCGCAAAGAAGCGGTTCACGTTGCCGTCGAGATGCGAGGTCAGGCCGTTCTTGATGCCCTTGCGCACCATCGCCCGCTGCTTGCGCGGGATGGCCAGCATATTGGCCTCTTCCTCGGGCAGGATCTCCTTGCGGAAGGTGACGTACAGGTCCTGGCTCGGCCACTCAGGATGGCGCGCGGTGACGTTGCGCAACTCGAGATGCTCCGCGCCAATCGAACGCGCGATGTTCTGCGCCTCGTGCTCCAGGGCCAGCGCCGCTTCTTCATCGATGGCAGCCACACCGCCGTAGACGCCGAACGGGAGGCCCACCAGCGCATGGCCGAAGAGACGACTCTTGACCTGCGCCAGCGGCAGCACGCCGGCGATCCGGCCTTCTCGCTCAGCGTAGAGGAAATAGCCTTTGTGACCGAACTGCTGCTCGATCAGTTGCAGCCAGGCCGCACGGTGAAAGAAGGTGGCGCTCGGGCAGGCCAGGACGAAAGCATCCCAGCTTTGGGCAACAGCAAGGTCATGCGCCGAGAGGCGCTTGATGGCGACAGCAGGCTTCATCAGGCAGCGGCTTCTTGCTTCGAGGTGCCGCGGCCGAGGAAGATCTCGTCCATCCGGCCCCAGGCAAAATCGCCCAGCAAGGCCTTGATGCGGTCATGGGTGCGCGAAATGTTCACGTAGTGGCGGAAGCGCGTCTTGCCGTCGATGCCGGGAATGCGCGGCTGACCGGGGTCGATCTCCCAGGGGTGGAAATAGAACACCGCCGATTGCTGGTCGCGGGCGTTGACCTGCTGGATCATCCAGCGCGACAAGGCATAGGGCAGCAGCCGGAAATAGCCGCCGCCGCTCGAAGGCAGATTGCGGTTGAAGAGGCGCAGCGTCGTGACGGGCACTTCGAGCAACCCATCGCGCACCGGATAGGCAAAGCGCGGCGAGTCGGGCATGCCGTAGTGGTCATGCGCAATCGGGTAGACGCTGGAGCTGTAGCGGTAGCCCGCTTCCTGAAGCACATCGAACGCCCACAGATTGGCCGTGCCGATCGAAAAGCTCGGCGCCCGATAGCCGGTCACGGCCACGCCGCCGATGTCCTCCAGCAGCTTCTTGGCGCTGCCCACATCTTCGGTGAAAGCCTCACGCGTCAGATCACTGGCGCGTTGATGTCCGTAGCCGTGGCTGGCCAGTTCATGGCCTTGCGCGACGATGGCGCGCACGATCTGGGGATAGCGCTCAGCCACCCAGCCCAGGGTGAAGAAGGTCGCTCGCGTGCCGCTTTGCGCCAGCAGCGCGAGGATGGCATCGACGTTGCGCTCGACGCGGCATTCGCGGGCATCCCAGTCGGCGCGGTTGATATAGGGCGCGAAGGCGGAGACCTGGAAGTAGTCTTCCACGTCGATGGTCATCGCATTGCGCAGTGGGGTCGTCGGCATCAACATGATCGGTGGCCCTGCCCTCAATCGGCCTTGGCCGATTTGGCCGCCGTGACGAGCTTTTGCAGCAGGTCCAGCGTGCGCATATTGATGTTCTCCAGACGCTGCAGGCTGCCCTCCAGGCGAGCCAGGCGATCGGCGTATTGGCGTTCGCTCAATGCGCTGATTTCACTGTTCAACGAATCGGCTGCGTGACCGTTCAAGCTGAGCTTGGCGACATCCAGACGGTTGAGCTCCACCAACGCGCCCGTGCCGGTGTCGATGTCGACCTCGGTGATCGGCCCCTTGGGCACGCTCGACTCCTGGGCGATATCGTTCAGCACTTCCTGCACATCGGCCAGCGTCAGGTGCGTGCGCTCGGACATGAAGCCAAGCAGCAGCAGCCGATCGCACAGGGTGTTGATGCGCCGCGGAATGCCGCCGCTGGCCTTGTGAACGCTGACAAATGCTTCCGGATCAAAAGTGGGCTTGCCCGTGGAGCCGGCGCATTTGAGCCGATGCTCCATGTAAGCGCGCGTTTCGTCCTCATCAAGCGGGCCGATATGGCAGGTCGCCGCCACGCGCTGGCGGAACTGTTCCATTTCCGGCCGCTGCAAGATGCCGCGAAACTCGGGCTGGCCGACCAGGAAGGTCTGCAGCAGCGACTGGTTGTTGAACTGGAAGTTCGACAGCATGCGCAGTTCTTCGACCGCGCGCGCAGTGAGATTCTGCGCCTCGTCGACGATCAGCAGGCAGCGCCGCCCCTGCGCCGTCTGGCTGACGAAGAAGGCCTCCAGCGTCATGAGCAGCTCGGACTTCTGCAAGTCCTTGACGCGTACGCCAAAGGCGGAGCCGACCATGCGCAAGGTGTCGTCGGCATCGAGCTGCGTGGTGACCAGATTGCCGATCACGACATTGCTGCGATTGAGGCTGTCAAGCAGACCGCGCAGCAGCGTCGTCTTGCCCGCGCCGATCTCGCCGGTGATGACAATGAAACCGTCATTGCGCAACACGCCGTAGTCCAGATAGGCCTTGGCGCGGCGATGCTGCTTGCTTCCGAAATAGAAGTTCGGATCGGGACTCAGTTGGAACGGCTTGCTGGACAGGCCGTAGAACGCTTCATACATGCTGAATGACGCTTTCTGGCCTAGAAGGTCTGTACGAAAGTCGCCGACATGGCGCTCTCGCGATAGGGATTGGCGCCCACTTCCTGCGCATGCCGGACCATCAGCGTGAGCGTGCCGCGGCGTCCGAGCCGGCTCGTCCAGTTGGCCGTGAGGCTGTGCAGGGTGTTGGACGAGTCGGCAAACGCAATGCCGCCGGCGCCCGAGCCGCGGGTTTGGGTATAGGCAGCGCTCAGGCTGCTCAGCGGCGTCAGCTTGTGGGCCACGTTGACCGAGAAGCCTTGCTGGTTGATCAGCGAAAAATTCAACAAGGGCCCCGCCGTCTGGCTGTTCTCACCCAGTTGTCGCGATGTCGTTCGGGTGAGCGTCGCCGTTGCCGTCGTGCGGGCTCCCTCCAGCGCGAAGGAGGCCTGGCTGCTATGGCTCAGCACCGGCACGTTGCTGAGGAAGCCGACGACGTTCTGGGAACCGGGATTCAGCCCGTAGGTCTGCAGATAAGCGCGCACCAGCGCATCACGCTTGACCGGATCGGGCTCGATCGACGCGAACTGGACGAACAGCAGGTCATAGTTGCTGCCCAGATCCGCCTGGTTGAGCTGGGATGCCTGCGTGACCGACTGGTTATCACTGACGCTCCAGACCGAGCGCGACATCCGGTGCTCGAACTTGAACGAATGCGAATCGCCATAGTTGTGATGTTGCCAGTCCAGGTTCAAGGTCGTGCGAACGGTCGGCGTCCACGAGAACGAGGCGCCATAGAGCGCAGCGTCCTCGTTCTTGCCGGTCAGGTAGTTGCTGCGCTCCTTGCCCGCGCTGGCGGTCATGAAGAAGTCGACATCGGGCTGGTAGCGCAGGCCCAGCATGGCCTGGTCATCGTTGTTGTTGGCAGCGTTGGTCTTGAAATGCGACTGGGTCGTCGAGAGCAGGCTCCACCAACGCAACTGGCCTGCGTTCAAGCCATCCATGCGAAAGGAACCGCTGAGTTGGTGACTGTCGCCGACCGCCGTATCCATCTGATTGGTGCCCGTTGCCGAACCCTGCAGTTGGTATGTCGCCAGGCCACCGAAATGCCCCTGCAAAGTCGGCGCGATGGTGAGCGTCTGCGTCTCGACCCGGTTCGGGTTGGCGAGATTCGAGTCCACCGATTGCGCGCCCAGCGGCGAATTGGACTGCTGCGAAATATTGGCGTAGGCATTCACGAAGAAGACCTGCGGCACGAAATCGATGCGTCCCTGAGCATTCAGGTTGTTCTGCAAGCGATCCGGTTGATCGCTCTTGAGATAGGCGATGCCGCTGAGCGAATAGTCCAGCGTGCCGCTGATGCTGCCACCGCGCGCGCTGATCGAGACACCGGGGCTTACCGTGGTGATCAGGGCCGCGTCGCGGTTGTTGCTCGTGAGCAAGTTGTTGTCCGTGTAGGTCTCGGACACGCTGACACGAGGCTTGACGAACAAGCCGTGCGGAGTTTCGCCGCTACCCGCATCCTGTGCACAGGCCGCGTTCGCGGCCAGCACCGCAAGCAGGCCGACAACATGCCGACCGATTCTCGAGGGTGTTTGCTTTGTTTCAGGCCTTGGCTGCTTCATCGGCATATCCGTAGCCATACCCGTAGCCATATCCATAGCCATAGCCACCGGACGAAGCCGAAGCAGCCTGATTCAGCAAGAGCATCTTGAGCGGACAGCTCTCGATGGTGGCCAACGCCTGCTGCACGGCACTCTGCTGCGTCTTCTCGGCATGCACGACCACAACGATCTGACCCATGTGTGAAGCCAGCACGCGCGATTCGGTCGTCAGCAGCAGCGGGGGCGAATCAAAAATGATGATCCGGTCCGGATAGCGCCTGGCCATGTCATCAAGCGTCTGGCTCATGGCATCGCTGGCCAGCAATTCAGTGGCCCGGGCCTGCGGCGTGCCGCTGGGCAACAGCGTCAGCTTGTCCACGTTCGTGCGAAGAAGGACTTCGCTCATGTCCACCGAACCCTGCAGCACGTCCAGCAGACCGGGACCGGCGGGCAAGCCCAGCATGCGCAGCACGGAAGGACGCGCCACGTCGGCATCGACCAGCATCACCGTGTTGTCCATCTCCGAGGCAATGCTCAGCGCCAGGTTCAAGGAAGTGAAGCTCTTGCCCTCGCCTGCCAACGCGCTGGTGATCATGATCAGGTTGGCGTGGTTGAGAACGGCAGCGCCCTTGCCCATCGCGTTCTTGATCAGCGGACGCTTGATCACACGGTACTGGTCAGAGATATGGGAACGCGGAGCATCCGGTGTCAGGAAGCCCTGCGCATAGAGCGCGGCCAGATCCAGCTCGACACGCTTCGAGATGACCTTCGGCTCCTCCGGGGGAGCCTGGACCTTTGCCGCTGCGTCCGGAGGCTGAGGCACCGCGGCCGCAGTCGCGGGCGAATACACGGAGACGTTGTCACCCGGCAACTCCACACCTGCCTGACGCAGTTGCTCAAGTCGTCGTGCCGCTTGCTCGATCAGGCTGCTCATCTCAATTCACCTGCTGGTTCTGCAGAAACGCCATGACCGTCAGGCCCAGCACAAAGAGCACCACCAGGCTGCCCGAGGCCGCGCCAAAGCGATACAGATCGACGCGATTGCGACGCCGGTCGACGTCGGTCACGAGGCGTGAGACCACGCCGAGAATGGGCAGTTCCAGACGCGCGCGCAACTCGCCGGCATCGTGGAACACAGGCCTCAGCTGGCTCGCCGCAAACGCTGCGAACAGTCCGAACAACAGGGACGCCACCATCACGCCTGCCAGGAACAGCAGCCGATTCGGGGCCACCGGGTTCGACGAAGCGCGCGGCGGATCGATCAGGCGGAAGTCGGCGATGCCGGCGGCGCCATCCAGATCACCGGATATCGACGCAGACTCGCGGCGTGCCACGAGGTCTTCATAGTTCTTCTTGTTGATCGCGTAATCGCGATTCAGTTGCGATGCCTCGGCCTCCAGCTGCGGCGCCGTCTTCATGGCGACCAGCGCCTGGTTGTAGCGCGACTGGTACTCATCGACGCGGGCACGCAGGCTGGCCGTCTGAACCTCGGCGCCGGCCAGCAAACGAGCCAGTTCCTGCATGGCCGGGTTGGTACCGCCCGCCACCGTGGGCATGGCCAGATTGCGCTTGCGGAGCTCAGCCACCTCTTTGCGCTTTTGCTCTTGCAGATCCTTGATCAGCTTGCGCGTGGTGACCACGTCGGGGTGCTGCTCGGTGTATTTCTGCAGCAGCGCATCCAGATTGGCATTCTGGGTCTGCAGACGCGCATCGATCTCGGGGGTCGCCACCTCAAGAGCCGATTCCTGAAGAACGCTTTGCAGGACATTGGTCGACCCCGCCGCGGGGCCAGTCGTGGAATGTGCGGCCTCCATCTGTGCCTTGGCTGCATCGCGAGCGTTGGTGGCCTCGCGATATTCGAGACGGGCTCGCTCCAGTTGATCACTCAGCTCACCAATGCGTGCGGCACTGTCCTTGCCGTCGCCTGCCAGATTGATATTGCGAAGGCGGAATTCCTTCAAGCGGTTCTCGGCCTCTTCGAGCTTGCCTTCGTAGGCCTTGATCTGCTCGTTGATGAAGGTCGTTGCCGTGGCCGTGTCCTTGCGCTGAGCGCCGAGACTGGACTCCACGAAAACCGACACCAGGGACTGCACAACGCGCTTGGCCACCTCAGGCTGGGTGTCGCGATAGGCCAAGGTGTAGAGGTTGTCGCGCGCCGTGCTCTGGATCGACAGGTTGCGAGTGACCGTGTCAATCATCGACTCCTGGTCTGCCTTCGACTGGTTCTTGAGGTCCAGGTCGGCCATGCGGATCAGCTTTTCGACGTTCGGCCGGCTGATCAGCGTGCGGCTCAGCATCGTCACCTGCTGCTCGACATTGGGCTGCACTGCCAGCCCGGACATCAGCGGTTTCAGGATGGACTGCGTATCCACGTAGATACGCGCGCTGGCCTCATAGCGGTCGGGGATGGCAAAAACCACCACCGCGCCAATCAAGCCGGCCAGCCACGCGACGATCACGCCGGTCCAACGGTACTTCCAGCAGCGCTTGGCAACCGCCAAGGCTTGGGCAATCAGGTGGTCCATCTGTCGAGAATTCTCAGGTCAAGGTCGGTGGTCTTGCAAAGGAGCCACTGACTCAAAAGCCGCCGCAGGCTCAGAAGAAGCTTTGCGGAATGATCAAAATATCGCCGGGGCGCATTTCGATATTGGCGGAAACATCCCCGCGCTTGAGCAGGTCCTTCAGGCGCACCGAATATTGCTTGCCCGAACCCTCCGCCGTGCGCAGTACGGTTGCATCATTGCCAGCGGCAAAATCGGTCAGACCGCCCACGGCGATCATCACGTCAAGAAGCGTCATCTTCTGCTTGTAGGGCAGGAACTGCGGTTTGGCAGCCTCACCGACGACGCGAATTTGTTCGCTGTAGGGGCCGACAAAGTTCGTCACGATGACCGTCACCACCGGATCGCGCACGTACTTGGCCAACTGCTTTTCGATATCCCGGGCAATTTCGATCGAGTTCTTGCCTTGCGCGACCAGATCGTCGATCAGCGGGGTTGAGACCTTGCCGTCCGGGCGGACCGGCACCGTCATTGAAAGATCGGGGTTGCGCCACACGATGATGTTGAGGGTATCTCCGGCACCGACCACGTAGTTGTAATCGGGGCTGTTGGCCTGCAGAGGGGCCGGCGGAAGTTTCGAGCTTGCGCAAGCAGCCAGCAACGAGGCTGCCACAAATGCCACCACCAGCGCAGAACCACGCCGCACGATCTGATTCAGTTGATTCATCAAGAATACCCTCCCATGCCAGGATAAACACCTTCAAACACGGGCGCTCGGTGCAGCGACTGTGCGGTGTTTATCATCAAAAACAATGATCATTTGAAGCCGAGGCAGCCCCTGCTCATGGACGAACTTCTGGAGCCCGATCTGCACAATGAGTCATGATGCCATAGCACCCTGAAGGGCCCGACACCGGCTTTTCCGACAATCGCCATCGTAACCACACAATAGGTCACACAATCTCCAAATAGCCATCCATCTGAGGGGCAAAAACCGCAGGTAGCTTGGGAGCCGTCAAGACTTGACGCCGCGCGCTTTGGCACTTCCCCGCAAGACCGGACGGATGAACATCAGCATCAACTGCTGCAGTGGGTGGGCATTGCCAAAGGGGCGCCAGGTATAGCGAAGCCGCTGGTGATAGGCATCAAATTGCATCGCCCAAGGGGCCGCGCGCAGCGTGCCGCGCTTGAGCAGGACCTTGAGAACCGAAGTGCCCATGACGCCCGCGCATAAGTCGCAGGCCATCATGGTTGATGGGCCGCGCTTCTCGTGAAAATTCACACCCGACGGTTCGACGAGATAGTCACGCTGCAACATGGCAGGCGACAAACCCGCAATAAACCGCGCATATTGCTCCTGCTCGGTCCGCCCCTCGACTTTGAAGTAATCCTCAAAACTCGTACCACCGGGCTTGAAATACATCAACGCCACACCCATCCCCAGAGGGGCCGCGGTCAGAGCCGGAATTCCCCGTTCATAACAAGCCTGAAACACCATGCGTCGGGCCGGCAGTGCGAAGAAATCGATGCTGTCAACATAAACATCCACACCACGCAAAAACTCGTCCAGATTGGCCGGCGTGACACCTTGGTCGAACACCTTGATCTCGGCTTCGGGGTTGATGTCCGCCATCATTTCCGAGAGCACCGTCGCTTTGGGTCGGCCGACCGTCGACATGAAAGCACCGACCTGACGATTGAAATTGTGGACGTCGAAATCGTCGAAATCGGCGATATGGAAGGCTCCGATTCCCAAGCGGGCAAGCGTCAGTGAATGGGCACCCCCGACGCCGCCGCCGCCTGCGATCGCCACTCGTGCCGAACGCAGCTTTTCCTGCTCATCGCGAGTCACCCAGCCGATATTCCGCGAAAATGCCCGGGCGTAATCAAATTTGACATCTGAAGCCATAGCAGCGATTCATAACGATTGAGTTGGCCGATTGTGCCTGAAGGTACGGCCGGGACAGATGACGGCCTGATGCACATTGCCTGGGCTGGCTGCGCGACTCGTCGGCGCCTCACTCAAGGTGGAAGCAAGCCGCCTATCCGTGAGTCCGCCCTGGATCAAAGCGTCGGAAGTCTTTACACCTGCGATCAAGTGCTGCCTCTGGATTCCCATAAGCCACTGTTTTTTAAGGAGTTTTTGTTCATGGCACACCGTTTGCTTATTCTGCTCGACTAGACCTGTCCCGATAGATCAACCCGAGGAGCGAACCATGAAGTTCAAGATGCTACTTTCTGTTGCTGCCCTGGCTTTCGCCGCAGCAATGCCGGCCAGCGCCGCACCGACGTATCCCGTCTTCCAAGTCACGCCTGGCAACGGTCTCAATCCGTTCTTTGCGAACGATCTGGGTGGCCAATACTTCGAAACGATTTCGTTTGATGGCGCCGGCCATTTCAACGTGAGCCTGCTGTTCATCGGCTCCACGTTCAGCATGGATGCCACCCCGACCAACAGCAGCATCATCCCCGCTGTCAGCGGACTGGGTGCCAAGTATGGTCTGAATGCCTATCTGACCGGTAGCGGCAACTACAGCACGGCCGGCGACGGCACGACGACCTTCCTGCTGACCGCTGGCAATCTGTCGCTGATGCTGGACCAGGGCGTCAACGACGACTACGGCAACATCATGAATCCGGTCAACGGCGCACTGGCTTACGCCATGGCTGGCGATGGCGACGACGTTCTGCTGGGTTCGGGCTCGAACATCACCGGCACGGGCGTTTCGCTGGGTCAGAGCTGCACGAACAACAATTGCGGTTCGTTCGGTCAAACTGCCGAGTTCGCACTGACGGCTGATGGCAAGGGTTTCTTCACCTCGCCGATCCCGTTCTACAGCATCGCGCTGACGTCCGGCCAGTTCCAGGGTATCAACCCGACCAGCGGCCCCGGCACGATCAACTCGAGCGGCACTGCCAACACGGTGTTCAATGTGCCTGAGCCTTCGGCGCTGGCTCTGTCGGGTCTGGCACTGCTGGCCCTGGGTTTCTCGCGTCGCCGCAAGGCTTGAGCTCAACTGCCCTAAAACGGCAGTAGGAAAGCAAAGCAAGGAGCCGCCAAGTGCGGCTCCTTTTTCATTTGCGCAGGCGCCGCAATGCATTGACCACCCATTTCAATCCTTACTGGGACGAGAAGATCTTTCTCTCGATTCCAGCCATTGCCGGATTGATTGCCTTGATTTCAGCCTGAGCACCCTGACGACCTCTCGGTTGCCAGGGTGTTTTCCTTTTGCGTTGGCTCGCGCGGAGAATTTCCAAGGCCAGGCTTCAGGCGTGGCCGCTTGTAGCGCCCCGGCCGGTCAAGGATTCCTCAACAGTTCCGCGGCGAAATAAGCTGGAATGGCGTAACTGATGCCCGAGGGCTGGCTCAAGGCTGTTTCCTTGCTCCCTTTGACCAGCACCATGTTGATGATGCCCAGCACCTCGCCGGTTTGCACATCGAACATGGGCCCGCCGCTGTTGCCGGGATAGGCTGTCGCGTCGAGCTGGTAGATGTCGAACGAGCCATCCCGCAGTTGCCGGATGGCATGCTCGTTCAGGGCCCGAGCATTGGGTGGCGGGAGTGCGATGCCCGTGATCGCGGCAAGAATGCCGTGATGCGTCACGGTCGAGAACCCCAACGCGCCGCCCAGGGGAAAGCCCATGATCGCGATTTCGGCACCTTCGCGCGCGCGCCCCTTGGCCGCCAGTTCCAGAGGCGGCACGGCCGGGCCCTCAAACTTCAGGAGCGCGAGGTCATGCGGACGATCCATCGCGATCACCTGCGCGGCACGGATGCTCCAGCTCCCGTCGCCATTGCGCGCCTGCACGACGAGCTCACGCAGCCCCCCTGCTCCGGCCAATGCATCGGGCTCGGGCAGTACGTGCACGTTCGTGATGGCACGATTGCCGTCTCCCACGACGAAACCAGTGCCGCGGAAGGTGAACCGCGGGTTGTCGACCTCAGCGTTGGTGCCCACCAGAAGCACGGACGGCTTGGCCCGTGCGACGAGGTCCGGCAGCGTCTGCGCTACGGCACTGTCATGGGCCGAAATGGCCAGCAGGCACGCAGCGACGCTGACACGCACCGCCAGCGCCAAGTGGTTTCGCCGCTGTGCATTCATCATTGCAGCAAGTCTCCGGAAGTCTGCCCCGACTCCAGGGCCGCAACGCAGCGGCGCCAGACGCCGTCCGGCTCTTCAAGCTTGAAACCGTAGAAGGATCCGAACTCGGTATCCTTTCGGCGCATCACGCGGATGGTGACGTGGGACTCCTCGCCCTTGCCCAACTCGATGTTGGCCACGCCGCTGCTGCCCGTGGGCAGATCGAGCTTGCATTCGGCCTGGAAGCCCGAGAAGGACAGCTCAATGACGTTGAGCAGAAACGAACGCTGGCCGTCGCTCATTTCGATCACCACTTCGCCGGGGCACCGAATGGAGTAGCGCTGATGCTGACGCAAGGGATGGTTGTCGACCGGTGCGGCGCTGTTCATCATCGGCAGCACCGACCGGTACTCGACCGCGTTGTAGATCGACCAGAGCAGTGACTTGCGTCGATCGTCAAGCCCGTCAAACACCTGGCTTCGCGTGTTGAAGAAATGGTCCAGCAGCTCAGGCGTCATGACCGGATCGTTGGTCGTGAAATAGCGGCGCTGTGGCAGCTTGATATTGGGCAGCACCAACTGGAAGAAGTATTTGTGCAGGTTCTTGCGCGCAGGCCGGCCACGATACCCGCTGCGGAACAATTCGCCGGCGTACTTGAGGTCAAGCGACGCGCCCACGGCAGGAGCTCCGTTGGCAAAGTCGTAGTTGTCCACGACCTTTTCCTGCAAGCGCTCGAAATACAGCAAGGCCTCGTAGAGCTCGATCTTGTCGGGGTTCACAGCGATCACCAGGTGCCGCGTGTCGAAGTACTCCGTGCAGTACTGGTGCATGAACTTCATCAGCGGGAACAGGATCGCGCCGCCGGTCTTGCGGAAGTCCGGGTGCACCGCGAGGGCCGAGATCTCGGCCACTTGACCGCCCTTGGCGCGCACATGCTCGAGTTCGAACACGGCCTGCAACGGAAAGCCGAACACGCCCTCTCGAATCATGGACATGGTGCCCACCACGCGGTCGTCATATTTGGCACACAGCGTCGTCGTTGTCGGCAGCGCGTGATACGGCGTGATGCGCATGCCCGACGGGTCCGGCTTCATGAAGCCGCTGGCCACATAGGCGTCATGCAGGATCCGGAAGCATTCCTCCAGTTCCTCTTGGGTGTCCGCGATCTTGAGTTCAAGGCGATCCGGCGGCGCCGGATCGCAGTCCACCATCAAGCGGTAGATCGCAAAACGCAGGGTCGGAGGAAGAAACCCAAAGCCGCGTCTGAGCGCCTGATGCAGTTTTTTGCGCAGGCTCGATCGTCGAATTTCAGGCATGTCTGCCCTCCCTGGATCTACCTCGTCACAGAGTGGCGAGCAACTTCTTGGCTTCTTGCTGTTGGGGTAGTTTGTCGCTCAATCCGGCCAATCGTGTCAACTCTTGTCGCGCAGCGTCCTTCTGGCCGCCGCCAATGTAATAGCGGGACAAAGTCAGTCGATAGGCCGGGGTGTCCGGTGCCAATTCGACCGCGCGCTTTTCGACCTCGATCGCTTTGTCGAGTTGTCCTGACTTGGCATGGATTTCTGCCAGCGTATCCATGAACGCAGGCTGGTTAGGAGCCAGCTTGTTGGCCTTCAAAGCCATGTCGAGTGCTCCCGCCTTGTTGTTGCGCGACAGAAGCCATGCCATGTTGTTCAGCGCTACAGCGTTCTCCGGCTGGCGCTGCAGCAAGGCCTGATAGATCTGCTCGGCATGCGCGTAGTCTTGTTGCAGCAGCGTGTAGCCTCCCAGATACGCCTGGAATTGCAAATCGCCAGGATGAGCCGTCAGCCAGTCCGATGCGAAGGCTTGTGCCGAGGCGGGCTTGCTCGATCGTGAAAGCACCTCGTGTGTCTTGAGCGCAAGTTCGGTCGTAGGCGCCTTGGCAAGAGCCGTGCGATAAAAGCCTGCGGCAGCATCCCAGTGCTTCTGCGCCGCCTCGACATCGCCCAACAACCCGGCTCCGACCGACTGCCCCGGCCGCTGCTTGTCAATGACTTGGGCAATCCGGCGCGCTTCGGGAAAATCGCTCTGGCTGATCGCCATGGACGCCAGCGCAATTTGCGCGGGCAGGAAATCCGCTTTGACATTCAAAGCGCGGTTGAGCGTCTTGACTGCCGAGGCGCGATCCTTTTGCCCGGCATACATCTCCGCCAGGGCCATGTACGACTGCGGCGAATTCGGACTGAGCGAGATCTGCTTGTTGAACGCGGCCGCCGCCTGATCGAAGTCTCCAGACGCCATCTGCGCGCGGCCCAAAGCCGCCTGGACATCCGCATTGTTTGGCAATGCCGCTGCGGCGTTCTGTGCCACGGTGAGCGCTTGTCTGGTTTCCTTGCGCTGCAACTGCAATTCGATCAACGCCAAGCGTGGAGACGGCTCATTGGGCAACACGTCGACCACCTTTGCCAGCATGTCGGCCAGTTCGGCCTTGCTGGCTCCCATTTGATCGCGCAGAGCGATCAAGCCCATGTTCGCCGGCAAATTCTTGGGTTGCCTGGACAGTTCCGCCCGGAGGCGCGCCTCAGCGCCCTTGTAGTCCTTGGCGGCAATATCCATGGCCGTCAGTGCGGCCACGGCAGGGTAATAGGCCGCATCCGTCTTCAGCGCAGTCCCGAAGGCTTCGCGAGCGCCAGCTTGCTCGCCGCGAGCCAGTTCCACGCGGCCGCGCAGATACATCGGCAATGCGCTTTCCGGCGACTTGCGCTGTAACGCGGCAATATCCGCGAGGGCTTGCGTGTAGTCCTTGCGCGCCATGTGCAGGTTGATCAGGCCGAAGTCGGCCGTCGAGCCCGGGTCAGAAGCCGACAGCGCGCGCAACTCAGCGACACCTTGGTCGAATTTGCCAGCGCGAGCGGCGGCCATTGCCAGTGCAGCCCGGCTGCGCACATCCTTGGGGTTGGCTTTGGCGATCATGGTGAAGTAGGTTTCAGCCTGCTTCGTATCGCCGGCCTGCATGCAGATTTCTGCAGCCAGCTCCAAGGCGTTCAGGTGTTTGCCATCATCGATCAGCAAAGGCTGCAGCCCTGCCAAGGCCTTGGAGGTATCGCCTTGTCGCAATTGCGTGCGGGCGAGAAAGATCCGGGCCGCTGCGTTGTCGGGGTTCGCCGTCAGCACCTTGTTGAAATCAGCCTCAGCTTCCAGCAACTCGCCACGGCGAAGCTCAATCTGCCCGGCCAGCGTCAGAACCCGAGCGTCTTCAGGTGCAGCTTTCAGCACGCGCTGAACCGCTTCGCGAGCTGTCTTCAGATCGTTCTGCTCCAAGGCCAGAACCGCCGTATCCAAGATGGTCAACGGGTGCTTGGGCGCCACTTCGCGCAAGGCCTTGAGCTCGACTTCAGCACCGGCGATGTCCTTTTTCTGGATCAACAAGGCAAAGACACCCGCGTGCGCGTCAACGCTCTTCTTGTTGATCGAAGTAGCTTGGCGGTAGGCCTCAAGGGCCTCATCGATCTTTTGCATCCCAACCAGCAGCTCCCCCTTCGCACGCCAGACTTCCGCGTTCTTTTCGTTCTTGGAGACCAGATCGTTCATCGCCGCGAGAGCCTCATCGGGTCGCGCCGTGGCAGCAAGCAAACGCACCTTGATCATCTGAGCGCGAACGTTGGCCGGGTCCAGCTTGAGCGACGCTTCTACCGCCTGCAAGGCCTCGGAAGCTTTGCCCATCTGACCATAGGCAGTCGCAATGCTGGCCTGCAGATCGGCCATTTCCGGTGGGGACGACAACTGGGTTTGAGCGAACTCGCTCACGACCTTGGCTCCCTGGCCGTGCGCGAGCATCAGCTTCGCGCGCAGGGCTTTGACCTTGTCCGGCGAATAGCCGCCGTCGGAAGCCTTGCCCAGTTCAATCTCCGCGCCAGAGACATCTCCACTGTCGTAGAGCGCTTGCGCCAACAAGAAGCGAGCCTCGGCCAGTTGAGGATTCTTCTGCAACGCATTCTTCAACTGGATGACCGCTTCACCACGCTTGCCTTCGTCCAGCGCCTTGTGCGCGGCCTGAAGATATTGCTCGGGCGAGTCTCCAAAGCAGCCTGCCAGCAGGGCCGTCGAGCACACGACGAGCGTCAACAGGCGGTTTCGATTCTTGTTCACGAAGGCTCCCAGATTCATTTGATTTGCAATCGATTCATCAGATCGTACAAAGTAGGACGGCTCACACCGAGCAGCTCAGCGGCCCTCACGATGCTGCCGTCCGTGCGCGCCAGCGCGGCCACCACGGCCTGACGTTCGGCGCGTTCGCGCACCGTCCGCAGGTCCAGCGAACTCGCATCTTCTTCAGCGCTTGATGTCGCGGCGCGCAAGCCCAGATCTTCCGCCGTCACCCGATCACCGTCCGCCATGATCGACGCGCGTTTGACCAGATTCTGCATCTCGCGGACATTGCCCGGCCACGCATGCGCTTCAATCGCGCGAATCGCATCTTCAGACAAGCCCAGTGACGGACGGCGTTGCTCGGTTGCGTAGCGGCGCAGGAAGGCATGAGCCAGCAGCACCGCATCACCCATGCGCTCGCGCAGCGGTGGAATATCCACCACGATCTCGGCCAGGCGGTAATACAAGTCCTCGCGGAAGCGCCCATCGGCAATGTGCTTCTTCAAGTCCTGGTGCGTTGCACCGACGATGCGCACATCGATCGGAATCTCCTGGCGCCCGCCGACCCGCTCGATCACGCGCTCCTGCAGGAAGCGCAGGAGCTTGGCCTGCAGCGACATCGGCAGGTCACCGATCTCATCAAGCATCAGCGTGCCGCCGTTGGCCGTCTCGATCTTGCCGACCGTCGTCTTGCTGGCGCCCGTGAAGGCGCCCTTCTCGTGGCCGAAGAGTTCGGTCTCCAGCAGGTTTTCAGGGATCGCGGCGCAATTGATCGCCACGAAGCGGCCTTTGCGCTTGGAAGCATCGTGCAGGCCTTGCGCCAGCAACTCCTTGCCGGTGCCGCTCTCGCCCAACAGGAGCACGGTGGCGTCCGTGCCGGCCACTTTCTCAATCGTGCGGCAAATGCGCTGCATGCCGGGGTCGCGGCTGACCACACCGCCCAGGGCGTCGGTCTGCTGCAGCGTCTGCAAGCGGCGATTCTCGCGCTGCAATTCATACAGCCGATAGGCGCGCTCGACCGACAAAGCCAGCACATCGGGGTCGACCGGCTTGGCCAGGAAGTCGTAGGCGCCCATGCGAATGGCGCGCAGGGCATTGGATTGGTCGTTCTGCCCCGTCAACACGATGACCTTGACCGCCGGGTCGAGCTCCATCAGCTTCTCAAGGCACTTGAAACCTTCAGAGACCGAGTCCTGATCAGGGGGCAGGCCGAGATCCATCGTCACGACCGCCGGGCCGTGGCGGCGGAACTGGAGGACGGCGCTGGCCACATCATCGGCCAACACCGACTCGAAACGATCCAGCGACCATTTGAGCTGTTTCTGCAGCGCAAGATCGTCCTCGACGATCAGCAGCGGCGGCAGTTTTTCAGCACTCATCGCCCCCCCGCCGTCGTGAGTTCCGCGGCCTGCATCGCATGAAACAGCGGCAGCAGAATGGTGACGATCGTGCCCTCGTTGAGCTTGCTTTCCACGGTGATCTTGCCTCCCAGCTCGTGCAGATATTGATAACTCTCGTAGACGCCGATGCCCATGCCGTTGGTCTTGGTGGTCTGGAACGGTTTGAAGAGTTGATTCTGTATGAATTCTTCTGACATGCCACAACCTTCGTCCGTGACTTGCACACGCGCCTGGCTGCCGGCTTTGTCCAAACGCAGCGAAACCCGCCGATCGGCCGACGTGGCGTCGAAAGCGTTCTGCACGACATGACCGATCACGCGCTCCACGCGCTCGTCATGGCCGCGCGTGCTCACGCCGGCTTGCAGCTCCAGCTCCAGCGTTCGACCTTTGCCGGCCGCGGCCTTGGCCAGCCGCTGGGCGATCGCTGCCAGATCCACGCCGCTGCTCGCGCCGTGGTGGGGCTTTTCGCCTTCCCGCAATTGCAGCATCAGCTGGCGCATCTTCTCGAGCGAATTTTCGACCGTGTCCAGCATGTCCTGCTGGAACTCCGGGTTGTCGCGCAAGCGCTGGGCGTTCTTCATCATCAGCGAGAGCTGCGTGATGATGTTCTTGAGATCGTGGACCACAAAGGCCGACATCTTGTTGAACGCGTCGAACTTGCGCGCCTCCAGCAGAGCCTCGGCAGCACGCATCTGCGCCAGGTAGCTCGACGCCTGCGAGGCCGCGGTCTTGAGCAGATCGCGCACCTCCCAGTTGATTTCCATGACCACGCGGGGCCGGCCCAGCAACACGAAGCCGATCAACTCCTTCTCGGCCAGCAGCGGCACGATCAGCCAATAGCGCTGCTCCTGGGTCAACCATGCGGGCACGCCGGCGGGATCCAGCTCGGGCGCGCCCTTACGCACGGCATCGAGATCAATCACCCAGCCCGTACGCTGCAGGAACTCGCTGAACGTGGAGGTGCTGCCTTCGCGCGCGTTCGCCGCCGGCAGATTCCAGCGAGCCGACTGGGCCAGCTCCAGATCACGCTTGAGCCAGAGGGCTCCCGAAGGGCATTCCAGCAAATTCGCCATCGCCCGGATCACCGTCTCGCCGACCTCGTTCGGCACCGCGCCGCCCGAGGAAAGCACTCCTGTGAATCGCAGCCATTCCTCGCGGTAGTCGTAGCGATAGCTGAAGAAGTTCTTGCTGATGTAGACCCGCAGCCGCGCGCGCATCGAGCCCGAGAGCACCAGCACCGCCAGGCCCAGCAAGGCCAGAGACATCAAGACCAGTTGCAGCGCCCTGCCCCAATCCCCCCCGCTGTAACGCACGTAGTAGCCCACGCCTGATACGAGCAGCAGATAGGCTCCCACCAGGAAAAGCGTGGCGGACTGGAACACCGCTGCGCGCGAGACGTGCAGCTTGCCCAGCCAATCCGCCTGGCGGCGCGCCGCCAGAAAAAGCAAGGGCACGGCGATGCTGTGCACCGCAGCGCGGATGCTCATGGCGTCGCCGTCAAAGTTGCGCAGCAATGCCACTTGCGAGAACAGGAAGATGTCAAAGACAAACACGACGCCCAGACCCAGGCAGACCGGCTTGGCATTCCAGCGGCTGTCGGGTGGCAGGTTGCGCAGCAATTGCTCCACCAGCAACAGGCCCGTCACCGCCTCAAAGAGCGCGGCCATGGCTGCCGGTCGGCTGTAAAGATCAAACCGGCTCGCGTCGGCAAAGCTGCCAATCACCATGAAGACCGCGATGCCAACCGAAGCGACCGACAGGACGGCAAAGGCGCGGAAGTCGGCCTTGTTCGGTGCGTTCAGACTCGGGCGCAACAAGCCCAGCAAGAAGGTGAACAGCAGCGCGTAACGCAGATGGCTGGCGAGCGGCTCCCAAAGCGCCTCGACGCTGTCGGAACCAAGGCCGCTCGCGCCCAGCCAGGCCAGGACCGCCCACAAGGCCGTGCAAACCAGCGCCGCAAGATAGGCAAACGAGCTCGGTTGCGCCTGCACCCGGCCCTTGATGAGACTCAGCCCAAAATGCGCAGCCAGCCATCCATAAGCCAGGGCAGCCAGGAGATCGCCAAAAAGCCGGAGGTCCGGGACGCCAGTGAACATGCGGTATTCAAGCACGACTGCCAGCATGACGACATCGTCGCAAATGCTGACAGTCCATGTGGCCTAGAAGGTTCGGCGCTTGCCGGGTGACCGCCGGACGGACCGGCGGCACTGCGGAAGTGATGGTGGGCTCAGCGACTCAGCGAGCGCCCTTGCCCGTCAGCACCACCGCCACCGTTTCCAGCATGATCAACAGATCGAGGAACAGGGTGTGGTTCTTGACGTAGTACAGGTCGTACTGGAGCTTCTCGACCGAATCCTCGATCGTCGAGCCGTATTCGTAGCGGACCTGCGCCCAACCGGTCACGCCGGGCTTCACGCTGTGGCGAACAGCGTAATAGGGAATCTGGCTGATCAGCTCATCCACAAAGTACTGACGTTCGGGACGCGGGCCGACCAGACTCATGTCGCCGCGCAGCACGTTGAACAGCTGCGGCAGTTCGTCAATGCGGACCTTGCGGATGAAGCGGCCGATGCGGGTGACGCGGCTGTCGTTCTGCGTCGCCCAGCGCGGCTTGCCATCCTTCTCGGCGTCGGAGCACATGCTGCGGAACTTGACCACATTGAAAGGCACGCCGTTCTGGCCCACACGCTCCTGCGTGTACAACACCTTGCCCGGGGACTCCAGCTTGATCATCAGCGCCGTCACCAGCATCACCGGCCAAGTCACCGAGAGAATCAGCAGCGCGAAGGCCACATCGCTGACGCGCTTGACGATGGACCGGAATGTGCCTTGGTTGAAGCCGTCACCAAAGATCAGCCAGCCCGCATTGACGTGACTGATCTTGATCTGCGCGAGTGTCTTTTCGAAGTAGGTCGCGATGTCGACGACGCGTACGCCGTAGAGCTTGCAATCGAGCAGTTGCCGAAGGGGCATGCTGCCACCACGGCGCTCGGTCAGCGCGATGACGATTTCGTCGACGTTGAGCGCGCGTGCGGTTTCGGTCAGCGTGCCACGCGGGTGGATCAGTTGGTCGCGCGGGACCTCGGGGTGGTCTTCGTTCGGGCCGGCGAAGTAGCCGACGATCTGGGCGTGCGGATCGGCGGCACGCAGCGTCGCGCCCACGGTCTTGGCGGCGGCTCCGGAACCGAAGATCAGGATGCGTGAACGCATCCGCGCCTGCACGCCGGCATGGGCAGCGTAGACACGATGCACCATCACGGCAGCCACGGCGGCCATCGCAACTTGCGTCAGCAATTGGCGATGCGCTGCATCCGTGGGCAGGAAGCTGAAGATCACATAGGCCAGCGGCAGGCCGAACATCATGCCGAGCAGCGCACGAGCGCAGGACTCGGTCACCGAGCGGTTGTGGACGTGTTGGTAGAAGCCAGTAGCTGAGTTGATGACGAACATGCAGCCCGCCAGCGAGAGGCCATGCGACGCAGCAAACGGGATGACGTGCTCGACGGGCTCGCCCTGGCTCAAGACAACAGCGACAACAGCAAACAGGATCAGACCAAGGTCGAAGAAGACCTGGTACAGCGTTTGCCGATGTAGGTAGTGATTGAAGATCCGAATCATGTTTCTTCCCCGATGCACGACGTGGTGCTGCAGCTCTCTGGCTCTTAGGGGTGGCGCGTAGCGCCCGAACTCCAACTGCTCGACCCCGTGAACCATGTCCTCTTTGGAGCCCAGATATATGGGTTCCTACTTAGAGGTTTTGAATGCGAGCGATGATGCCTGTCACGACTCGTCTTGAAAGCCCCCCGTTTGCAGGGGCGCCTGAACTTGAATCGCGGTGGACGCCATCTCCGCGACGGCAGTAGAACTCAGGGCCCCAGATACGGACTCCACCAAGTGAAGGACTGCGTGCCTTTTCCACATCGGCGAGACGGGCATTGCCGCGGCCGTGAATATGTCACAGCCGATTTACAACAACCCCCAAAAAGAAGTCGCCCTCCCTGCAACGCTGCATGGGAGGGCGGCCTTCGATCAGGGATCACAAGCCGACGAAGATCGGCGTTAGGAAAAACTCAAGCGAATTTCGGGTGAATATGACCTGCGCAGGCGAGCTCAATGCACAACGGCAATTTGCTCTTTCTGACCATTGCGGTAGGTATAGAGCGTCAGTGCGCCGTTCTTGATATCCCCAAATTCATCGAAGCCAATCGTTCCGGTTACCCCTTTATAACCATCTGTTTTCGCCAAGACCGGAAGGTATTTGGCGGGCTCGGCGGAACCCGCTTTGACCATTGCGGCAACCATCACATTCACAGCGTCGTAAACATACGGTGCGTAGATCTGGACGTCGACGCCGTACTTCTTCTTGAAGTCCGCCTTGAACTTCTCCATGCCCAGCTTGGCCGTGCCCTCCACGCCACCGGCTTCGGCGCAGACCACCTGCCCGTCGCTCAGGGAACTGGAAGAAAGCCCTGGCAGTGCGACCGTGCAGATGCCGTCGCCCCCCATGAACTTGGCGTTCAGACCCAGCGCCTTCATCTGGCGCAGCATGGGGCCGCCAACCGCGTCCATGCCGCCGAAGAAGATCACGTCGGGCTTCTTGCCCTTCAGCTTGGTCAGGATGGCGGAGAAGTCGGTGGCCTTGTCGTTGGTGGCCTCATGGCCCACGATCTTGCCGTTGGCAGCCTTGGCCGCCTTCTCGAATTGCTCGGCCACGCCCTGACCGTAAGCCGTGCGGTCGTCAATAACCGCAATATTCTTGCCCTTGAGTTCATTCACGGCATAGCGGCCCAGCACCGTGCCGATCTGCAGGTCGTTGGACACAACCCGGAACGCGGTCTTGTAGCCGTGATGCGTGTACGCCGTGTCAGTCGACGACGGAGAAATCTGCGGGATACCGGCTTTGAAATAGATTTCCGAAGCGGGAATCGAAGCGCCGGAATTCAGGTGGCCGATCACGCCATTGACCTTTTGGTCCACCAATTTCGAGGCAACCGCCGTGGCTTGCTTCGGGTCCGCCGCGTCGTCCTCGGCCAGCAGCACGAACTTCGCAGTCTTGCCGCCGATCTTGACGCCCTTGGCGTTCAGTTCCTCGATGGCCATCTTGGCGCCGAGCTCGTTGTCCTTGCCCAGGTGCGCCTGGTTGCCGCTGGTGGGGGCCACATGACCGATCTTCACGATCAGATCCTGGGCCATCGCGGCACCGCCGAACAACACCGCAGCGGCGGCAACGACCATCTTCAACTTGACTTGCATGCATGACCTCCAAGAATGAATTAGGGGGTTCCACAAAGAACCCAGACTCGACTGACCATACCCGAAATCGGGGGGGCGCTCCATCGGGAAAGCCTCGAACTGCGCAGCCTTCGGTGGCCTTCAATCCTTGACGACGTGATGCGTCATGGCGTGGCCCAACTGCTCGTAACGCTTGTAGCGCTGCCGGCCGGCCTGCACCTGCTCGGGGTCCTTGGACACGACCTCCAGCACACGCTGGAACGCATCAAAACCTTCAGGCAGATCAGCACCGATATTCAACAGCACCTCCCGGTGCGGCAGCTCGGTAGCGGCTTCGGTCAACTGGATCGGCGTGTTGGCCATGCGCGCTGGCAGTTCCCGGCCCGGCCGCAACCGAACGTGAGGAACAAACTCAAGCGCGCCAAAGGTCCAGAGCTCGCGATCCAATCGGTCCAGCAGGTTCGCAGGACCGACCACGCCAATGCGCGCGCCCGACTGCTGCGCCTTGCGCAGCAGTCGGCACAGGTAGGACAGCCGCTCCGGAACCCCGGTGTGGAAGCTGACCTCACTCACTTGCGCCCCTCGCCCGACGAGTACGTCAGTCGATCCCCCAAGGGGGTGCCGCGTGCTTGGGAGCGGCCCGGCGCTGCGCGACGCATCAGCGCTTGTTCGCGACTTGCGCCAGCACGAAGTGCGTCAGCAGACCGACCGGACGACCGGTCGCGCCCTTCGCGCCGCCGCCCTTCCAGGCCGTGCCGGCGATGTCCAGGTGACCCCAACGGTACTTGCTGGCAAAACGTTGCAGGAACTTGGCCGCGGTGACCGAACCACCTTCGCGGCCCGCCACGTTCGCCACATCGGCAAAGTTGCTCTTGAGGCCTTCTTCGTATTCTTCGTCGAGCGGCATGCGCCAGCACGGATCGAGAGCGCGCTCACCCGCCGAGAGCAGATCGCCGGCCAGAGCATCGTCCGTCGCATACATGCCGCTGCGCACGCCGCCGAGGGCGATCACGCAGGCACCGGTCAGCGTTGCCACATCCACCACCACCGCTGGCTTGAAGCGCTCGGCGTAGGTCAGTGCGTCGCAAAGAATCAGGCGGCCTTCAGCGTCGGTGTTGAGGTTCTCGATCGTCTGACCCGACATCGAGGTCACCACATCACCCGGCTTGACCGCATGGCCGCTGGGCATGTTCTCGCACGAGGGGATCAGCACGACGAGGTTCAGCTTGGGCTTGAGTTCGCCGACCGCGCGCAGCGTGCCGATCACGCTGGCCGCGCCGCCCATGTCGAACTTCATCTCGTCCATCTGTGCGCCGGGCTTCAGCGAGATGCCGCCCGAATCGAAGGTGATGCCCTTGCCCACCAGCACCACCGGCGCCACGGTCTTGGCCGCGCCTTCATAGCGCGCGACGATGAAACGCAGCGGCTCATCCGAGCCCTGCGCCACCGACAGGAAGGAGCCCATGCCGAGCTTTTCGACGGCCCTCTTGTCCAGCACTTCGACCTTGAAGCCGTACTCACGGCCCAGCTGCTTGACCTGCTCGCCGAGGAAGGTCGGCGTGGCGTGATTGCCCGGGCGATTGGCGCACTCGCGCGCCAATTCAATGCCGGCACCAATGGCTTCACCGCGCGCAATACCGGCCTTTGCGGCCTTGGCGGCCAGCGCATCCGCCTTGTCGGTCAGCAGCGTGACCTTGCCGAGCTTGGCAGCCGCCGGAGCGCTGGGCTTGGTGTGGCGGTAGACATAAGCCGAATCGCTGACACCCAGCACGAAGTGCTCGGCCAGTGCCTCATCCATCGGACCGAAGCCGACGAAGGCAACGGCTGCATGAGCAGCGCCGCGGCCCTTCAGCTGAGCCAGCGCGTTAGCCAAACCGGCTCGCGCCGCCTTGACGCTCGTGCCGCCCGTGGCGGCCAGCACCACGCGCGGCGCCTTCACGCCCTGCGCGCGTTGCAGCGTCAGGCTCTTGCCCGCCTTGAAGTCGAAGTCGCCGAGCTTGACCGCGTCTTGCAGCAAGGCCGCAAGCTTCGTGTCAAAGCCTTTCGGCAGCGCAGTGCCGCCTACGACCAACAGAAGCGCATCGGCAGTGGTGCCGGCGAGTGCGTCATGCGACGCGGCTTGAGTACGGAAGTCCATAATGCGAGGGAATAGATAAAGTGCCCGGATGTTATTCGATTCCACCGTAAGAAAAGAGTTAGCCCGCAGCTTCGGCGTGACCCTCGTGGTCATCCTCACCATCGTGCTGACGTCGATGCTGATCAGCACCCTGCGCCAGGCCGCCGGGGGCAATGTGGCGCCGCAGGATGTCCTGTTGCTGATGGGTTATGCCTCGCTGGCCTACCTGCCCACGATGCTGGCGCTCTCGCTCTTCATTGCCATCGTGGCCACGCTGGGCCGCATGTACCGCGAGTCCGAGATGAACATCTGGCTGGCCAGCGGCGTGCCGCTGTCTCGCTTCGTCAAGCCGGTGATGCGCATGTCCTGGCCTGTGTTGCTGGCGGTGCTGGTGTTGCAGCTGGTGGTCTGGCCCTGGAGCAACCAGAACAGCGCGCAACTGAAGGAACGCTATGAAAAGCGGGGCGATCTTTCGCGCGTGGCGCCGGGCCAGTTCCAGAGCTCGCGTGACGGCAGCCGCGTCTTCTTCATCGAGCGCGACAGCGCCGATGGCAGCACTGGTCGCAACGTCTTCATTCTCTCGCGAACCAACAAGACCGAGGCCGTGACCACCTCGGCGAAAGGCCATATCGAGGCCCGCGGCGACGACCGTTTCCTCGTCCTGGAGCACGGCCAGCGCAATGAAGAGAATGCCGAGAACGGCGCCAAGACGCTTTCGCGCTTCGACCGCTATGAAGTGATGGCCGACAGCCAGGTGCTGCGCTCGGCCGGCACGCTGCCGCCGAAGGCGCTCACCACGCTGGAACTGCTGCAAAAACCTGAGCCCCACAATCTCGGTGAGATGGCCTGGCGCCTGGGCATGATCCTCAGCGCCGTCAACATGGTGCTGCTCGGTCTGGGGCTTGCGCACAGCAATCCGCGCCGGCCCAGCAACTGGAACCTGCTGTTCGCCTTGCTGAGCTTTGTTGTGTACTTCAACATGATCTCGCTGAGCCAATCGTGGGTCGGCAACGGCCGCATGGGCCTCGGCCAGGCGCTGATCCTGATCCACGGTGGCGCGCTGATGCTGGCACTGGGCTTGCTGTGGTGGCGCGATCACGGTATCAGCTTCGGCATGACGCGCAAGACGGTGGTGGCGGCGGCGGTGGCATCATGAGGACTGTCCGCCGCCTGCTCTATCGCGACATCATCAGCTCCGTCTTCTTCGTGACGCTGGCCTTCCTGTCGCTGTTCTATTTCTTCGATTTCGTGGACGAGATCGACCGCATGGGCCGCGCTGGCGCCGGTGCCGGCCCGGCAGCGCTGATGGCCTTGATGGAAGTGCCCGATCATTTCTACGACCTGTTCCCCAGCGCCGTGCTGATCGGCAGCATCTTCTCGCTGGCGCGCCTGGCACAGTCGAGCGAGTTCACGATTCTGCGCACCGGCGGTCTTGGCCCCTGGCGCGCGCTGACCCTGCTGGCCAGCCTCGCGGCCGTGTTCGCGGTGCTGACTTTCACGGTCGGCGATTTCGTGTCGCCCTGGTTCAACCGGCACAGCGACCCGGTGCGTGCCCATTTCATCGGCGACAAGGCTTCCGCTCGCAAGGGCGCCTGGCTCAAGGACCATCGCATGGTTGACGGCGAGGAGCTCAGCGTCTCGGTCAACGTCGGCCGCGCCACCACATCGGGCCATTTGCAAGATGTGCTGATCTTCGAGTTCGACACGCATGGCGTGCTGCGTTCGCGCATCCAGGCGAAGGAAGCGACCGTTGATACACGCGGCCTCTGGAAACTCTCCGACGTGCAGAAGACCGATTGGTTGCCGCTCGGTGGTGAAACCATGCCCAAGCAACCGCTGGTCAATGAAGAGCACCTGCCCACGCTCGACTGGCTGAGCGGCCTGCATGCCAATGTGGTGGCCGCCGCCGTGTTGCCGCCGTGGTCCATGTCCACGCTCGAGCTCTATCACTACACACAGCATCTGTCCTCGCAAGAGCAATCGGCGCAGGCCTACAGCATCCAGTTCTGGCGCAAGGCCATCTACCCCTTCGCCTGCTTCGTGATGGTGGCGCTGGCGCTGCCTTTCGCCTATTTGCATGCACGAGCCGGTGGCATCAGCATCAAGGTCTTCGGCGGCATCATGCTGGGCAGCAGTTTCGTGCTGCTCAACAACGTGGCCGGCCATGTGGGCCTGCTCAAGGGCTGGACGCCGTGGGCCGTCGCGGCCACACCAAGCCTGTTCTACATGGCCCTCTCGCTCGCCGCCTTCGGCTGGCTCGTCCGTTACCGTTGAAATGAACCGCCCCCACGCGCTCTTCGATCACTGCCCCCCGAGGGGGCGCTCAGTGCCCTGTGGGCGGCCGGGCGAGCACTGATGGACGGCCTGCTCCTCTTCGCCCACGGCGCCCGCGACCCGGCGTGGTCGCGTCCCTTCGAGGCCGTTGCTCAAGGGATCGCGGCGCGCACGCCCGGCATGCCAATGGCCCTGGCCTATCTCGAATTCATGTCGCCAAACATGGAAGCAGCCGCACAGAGCCTGGCCGCTGCGGGATGCACGACGGTCCACATCGTCCCGCTGTTCCTCGGCGCCGGCGGCCATGTGCGCAAGGACGTCCCCGCGCTGATCGAACGGCTGCAAGCGCAGCACGGGCCGCAGATCAGCTGGCGGCTGCACAGTACCATCGGCGACCATCCCCTCGTCACCGAAGCGATGGCCGAGGCCGCCTTGCAATATCTGGGATCCCAGGCATGAATCTGCACCAGTTCCGCTTTGTGCAGGAAGCGGCGCGCCGCAACCTCAATCTGACCGAGACCGCCAAGGCGCTGTTCACCTCGCAGCCGGGTGTGTCCAAGGCGATTCTCGAACTCGAGGAAGAGCTCGGCATCGACATCTTCAGCCGCCACGGCAAACGCCTGCGCCGCATCACCGAGCCCGGCCAACAGGTGCTGGCGGCCATCGAGATCATCATGCGCGAGGTCGCCAATCTGAAGCGCATCGGCGAGGAATACTCGAAGCAGGACACCGGCACGCTCTCCATCGCCACCACCCACACGCAAGCACGCTACGTGCTGCCGGGGCCCGTGGCGCAACTGCGCAAACTGCTGCCTCAAGTGCGCGTGAGCCTGCACCAGGGCACACCCGAGCAGGTCGCGCGCATGCTGCTCGACGACAGCGCCGACGTGGGCCTGGCGACCGAATCGCTCGCGCAGTTCGACGACCTCGTCTCCCTGCCCTGCTACGAATGGCAACACGTGCTGGTGGTGCCGGCCGCGCACCCGTTGGCACAGGTCGAGCGCATCAGCCTGGAGCAATTGGCGGCCGAACCCATCGTCACCTACCACCCGAGCTTCACGGGCCGCACGCGCATCGACAAGGCTTTTGCCGCGCGCCAGCTGCAGCCCAATATCGTGCTCGAAGCGATCGACTCCGACGTGATCAAGACCTATGTGAAGCTCGGCATGGGCCTGGGCATCGTGGCCGAAATGGCCATGCGTGAAGATTCACCTGGCGCCGAGCTGGCTTCGCGGCCACTGGGCCATCTGTTCGGGCAAAACGTCACACGTATCGCCTTCAAGCGCGGAGCCTACCTGCGAAACTATGTGTACAGCTTCGCCGAGCTGCTCTCTGACCGCCTCAACCGCAAGCTGCTTGAGCGCGCCATGAGCGGCGACGCCACCGACTTTGGTCTATGAAAAAAACCTTGCAAAGCCGGCTGCCGCAAGTGGGCACCACGATCTTCACGACGATGTCGGCGCTCGCCGAAAAGCACGGCGCAGTCAATCTCGGCCAGGGCTTCCCTGATTTCGCCTGTGACCCTTCGCTGCGCGATGCGGTCGGCCAAGCCATGCGTGCCGGGCACAACCAATACGCACCGATGGCCGGCGCGGCAACCTTGCGCACGGCGGTCTCCAACAAGATCGCGATGCTTTACGGCCATCGCTACGACGTCGACACCGAGATCACCATCACCGCCGGCGCCACGCAAGCGATCTTCACCGCCTTGCTCGCCGTCGTGCATGCGGGCGATGAAGTGATCGTGCTGGAGCCCTGCTACGACAGCTATGCGCCCAACGTCGAACTGGCCGGCGGCAAGGTCGTGCGCGTGCCCCTGACGCCGGGCGCCTTCCGCCCCGATTTCGCGGCCATTGAAAAAGCGCTGACGCCCAAGACGCGCGCCCTCATCCTCAACACGCCGCACAACCCCACGGGCACGATCTGGACGGCGGCCGAGATGCGCAAGCTGGCCGCGCTGCTCGACGGGACCGACGTGCTCGTGATCAGCGACGAGGTCTACGAGCACATGGTCTTTGACGGCGCCACGCATCAGAGCGTGGCCCGGCATAACGACCTGGCCGAGCGCAGTTTTGTCGTTTCGAGCTTCGGCAAAACCTATCACGTCACCGGCTGGAAGGTCGGCTACGTCGCCGCGCCTGCCAAGCTGATGAGCGAGTTCCGCAAGGTGCACCAGTTCAATGTGTTTTCGGTCAACACGCCGATGCAGCACGGCCTGGCCATCTACATGGGCGACATCCGGCCCGCGATGGAACTGCCCGCCTTCTACCAAAAGAAGCGCGATCTGTTCCGTCATGGGCTGGCGGCCACCAAGCTGCGTTTGTTGCCTTGCGAGGGCAGTTATTTCCAGAGCGTCGATTACAGCGCGATCAGCGACATGCCCGATCACGAGTTCTGCGAATGGCTGACCACCGAGGCCGGTGTGGCGGCGATCCCTCTTTCGGCCTTCTACGCCAAGGGCACGCCGCAGACAATCGTGCGCTTCTGCTTCGCCAAGAAAGACACCACGCTGAAGCAGGCGCTGGCGCACCTCAAGAAGCTCTGAGTCGTCAGAGCTTTTTTTCCCAGGCTTCAGATTTCAGACTTCAGATTTCAGATCTTGTCCGGCGGCTGGAAGTCCGTCGGCGTGGCCTCGTCATGAGGTGCAGGCTCGTCAAGCGAGATGTCCACGTCGACATCAAGCTGCGCCGGTGCGGTGTTGCGGCTCCAGCTCATCGTCGCCATCATGCCGGTCGCGGCATTCCGGGGCCCGCCGTCGAGCGGCAGGAAGAGATCGATCTCCTCGCCACTGACGTCGTGCTCTGACAGATCGCGCGCCAGGCTGTAAAGCAGCAGCAGATCGCGATAGGCCGGCAGGTCAAAGCCTTGCAGCTCGTCCCCCTCGGGGCCGAACGTCAGCAGGTTCTGCAGCAGGGCCATGCTCACGGCGGCATCGCCCCAGATCTTTTGAACGCCGGCCAGAACTTCGCCGTACGCCTCCAGCATCTTGCCTTCGTTCATGTCGCCGCCCCAGGCCGGCGGCACGGCATTGAAGCGTTCAGAGAAGCGCTTTCCCAGGTCGGCAAAAGAAGTCACGTCACCTTGCGACTGATAGATTTCCATCAGCTTCAAGTACGGCAAGGCGCTCGAGCTGCCGGTATCGACACGGCCACGCAAGAGCTCGATGGCCGCATCGGCCTGGCCCAGCACCAGGAAGAACTCGACCTGCTGCTGCATGTCGAGCAGTTCCTCGACCGTCACGGGCGCGCCCGGATCGGTGATCGGCGCCGGCACGGTTTCCTGGTGAACGTTGTATTCGACCGTCACCTGAGGCGGCGGCGGCAGGCCCTGCAGCCTCGAAACGGATTCGGCCAGCAGCGGCAGCGGCGCGGTCAGCTCGTCGCTGGTGGCCGAGGCCGGCATCGCGCTGTCCGGGCTCATGAAATCGGTGGCGCCCGTGGCCGCCTTGGCCGGCGCGGGCGCGACCGGCCTGGTCGGGCTGATTGGGCTCGGGACCGGCCTTTCAGCGTTCCACCAGCTCTCACGCGCGGCCTGGCGGCTGCGCCACAGATAGGCGCTCAGACCTCCGAAACCCAGCACCAGCAGGCCAAGCACCCAGACGAACGGATTCTGATAACGCTCAGCCTGAGCGGCGTCCAACTTGGCCTGGACCTGCAGCAGCTTGCTCTGCTGCTCCTGGTTCTGGCGTTGCAACTCGTTGAGCCTGTCTTCCATCGCCGCCAGACGGATCGCCGTGGGATCGAGCGGCGCACTGGCCGCATCCGGCGCGGCGGAGGCCGGCGCCGAAGCCGCCACGGCAATCTGGCTTGAGCTGACCTCGGCCGGCTCTGCCGCATCCATGTGCAGGCGCGAGACTTCCTTGTGCGCGGCCGGCTTCGCCGAACCCGCGTCCGCGATCTGCGCCGCACGCGGCGCGTGCGGCGGGGTCGAACGCTTGCGCGACTTGCGCGGCACGGCTGCAGCCGGCGCCGAGGCGCCGCCTTCGGCTGCTGCTGCTCCTGCCGCTACTGCTGCTGCCAGTCGGATCGGTGCTGCAGCCTTGGGTTTGGCGGTCGGCGCGGAAGCGGCCTGCGCCGCCACGGTGGGCGCCGTCAGCGCGGAAGCCGGCGGCTCGGCCAGCAGCA
This sequence comes from Burkholderiaceae bacterium, assembly GCA_036500605.1. Classification (GTDB taxonomy): domain Bacteria; phylum Pseudomonadota; class Gammaproteobacteria; order Burkholderiales; family Burkholderiaceae_C; genus JAFALK01. The sequence continues at coordinate 162,967 of DASYBU010000011.1, read as the reverse complement.
TTTCGGGCTTGCTGTCTGAAGCATCGAGCGCGGCCCGCAAGGCCGGCGAATAGCTTTGTGAGCGAACGTCCTGCCCCGGGAGTACTTCAGGCAAAGGCGGCAGCGTGGTTGCCACCACGGCGCTGGGCGGATCGACCAGCGCCACGTACTGCCGCGTCACCTTCGCCGGACAACCCAGCGACAGCGTCACCGTGACGATCGGCTCGTTGACCTGCGTGAGGCTCACCAGACGCACCGCATGCACGCTTGCCTCGTTGGCGCCTTCGAGCCTCAGCGTCACCAGAGATGGCGGGATGTGGGCATCACCGGCGAGCACATCGGCATGCACGCATTCGACGGCCAGAGATTCGTTGGGCCCCAGGTTCACCGGGAACAGCAGTTCGAGCGGCTGCCCCAGCGCCGAACGCGTCTGCGGCGCGCTGATGCCGAGCGCATGCACCGGCGCCGGCAGTGCGATCAGCATGCCGACGACACCGCTCAACAGCGTGGTGTTGTGGCGAAGAGAACTCGGGCTGTGGGTCAAATCGCGTGAGTCTCGATCCATGCCGGCGGGCGATGTAAATATTCTGTTACTCACTCTAGCACGCCACTTCGCGATAGCCGGCCGGGTAAGCGCCAATGTGGGCGCCAATCCGGGGGGCTGTTGCATCCATGTCAGCTGAACTAGCGAGCTACTTGCCTGCAAGCCAGCTGTCAGGACTCGTGGACAATGGGCTTCTTCCTCATGCATACCCGAACTCAGAATGCAAGACAAGACGCTCACGGCCGCTGAACGCAGCCGCATTGATGCGGGTTCCTGGTTTGCCAAACTCTCCGAAGGCTTGCGCGCCGATATCCTGGAGCGCGCCGTCGTTCGCCGCGTGGCCGACGGCACGCTGCTGAGCCACCGCGGCGAGCAGGCCTCGGAGTGGTGTGGCGTGGCCAAGGGCGCGGTGCGGGTGAGCTCGGTCTCGCTGGCCGGCAAGCAGATCGCGCTGACCTATATCGAGCCGGGCGTCTGGTTCGGCGATATCGCCCTGTTTGACGGCCTGCCCCGCACCCACGACGCACAGGCCCACGGCGAAACCACCTTGCTGGTCGTGCGCAAGCCCGACTTCAAGGAGCTGCTTTCGCGCCACAGCGAGCTCTACGAAGCGCTGCTGCGCCTGAACTGCCGCCGCTTGCGCCTGATGTTCGACACCATCGAAGACCTCAACACCCGCCCCCTCGCCTCGCGCCTGGCCAAGCAGATCCTCGTGCTGGCGCGGGCCTACGGCGTGCCCGAGGGCAATGAGATCCGCATCGGCCTGCAACTGGCGCAGGAAGACCTCGCCCAGTTGCTCGGCGCTTCGCGCCAGCGCGTGAACCAGGAGCTCAAGACGCTGGAACGCAAGGGCGCGGTGCGCGTGGAGCCCACCAAGCTGGTGGTGCTGGATCGGGACCTTCTGATGGAATCCGCAGAGAAATGAGTCCCGAAATGAGCCCCGCAATGCCCCCCGCCCTGGACGATCAATTCACCGGCACGCGCGCCGCCAGCGGCGACATCAACCTTGAAGCGCTCTCGGCCTGGATGTCAGCTCATGTTGAGGGTTACGCCGGCGCGCTCACGATCGAGCAGTTCAAGGGCGGGCAATCCAATCCGACCTACAAGCTGATCACGCCTCACGCGCAATACGTGATGCGCTGCAAGCCGGGCCCGGTGGCCAGGCTGCTGCCCTCGGCGCATGCGATCGAGCGCGAGTTCACGGTCATGCGCGCGCTGGCCGGCACGGACGTGCCGGTGCCGCGCATGCTGGGTCTGTGCGAAGACGAAGCCGTGATCGGCCGCGCCTTCTACGTCATGGAGTTCATGCCGGGCCGTGTGCTCTGGGATCAGACCCTGCCTGGCATGGGCAACGGCGAGCGCGACGCAATCTACCGCGAGATGAGCCGCGTGATCGCCGCCCTGCACAAGGTCGACGTCGACGCCGCTGGTTTGAGCAGTTATGGCAAGCCCGGCAACTACTTCGAGCGCCAGATCGGCCGCTGGAGCAAGCAATACCAGGCCTCGATCACGCAGCCCATCGAGGCGATGGACCGGCTGGTCGAATGGCTGCCGGCTCATATGCCGCGCTCGGCGCTCGATCCGAGCGAAGTCTCGATCGTGCACGGCGACTACCGCCTGGACAACCTCGTCTTCCATCCCACCGAGCCGCGCGTGATCGCGGTGCTCGACTGGGAGCTGTCCACGCTGGGCCATCCACTGGCCGACTTCAGCTACCACTGCATGTCCTGGCACATCCGCAACTCGGGTGCGGCGCGCGGCCTGGGCGGTGCGGATCTGGTGACACTCGGCATTCCGACTGAAGCCGAGCATCTGCGCCGTTATTGCGAGCTCACAGGCCGCAGCAATGTCGAGGCCATTCAGGCCGACTGGAATTTCTACCTCGCCTACAACCTGTTCCGCATCGCCGCGATCCTGCAAGGCATTGCCAAGCGCGTAGAGGACGGCACGGCCTCCAGCGAGCGAGCGCGCGAGACGGCAGCCGGCGCGCGGCCAATGGCGGAGCTCGGCTGGGCTTTCGCGCAGCGGGCTTAGAAAACTCAGGAAGACGACGAAGGCGCCTGCTCTTCGTCGGGCCGCGAGCTCTGCCAGGCCACCGAGGTGGTGGTCGGCCACGGGCTGCCGCCTTCGGCCACGCGCGCATTGACGCGCTGCGCCTCGCGGCAGGCCGACTCCAGCACCCGCACCAGCGCCTGGATCTTGTCGAGGTCGGCTTCGGGCATGGAGGTGCGCAGGTAGATGTTGCCGCGCATGCTCATGATCACGATCGGGTGGCCTGTCGGCAGCAGATCCTGGCTTGCCTGCGCGAGGTATTCGGAGAACTCGCCCTCGATCCAGGAACCGGTCAGATCCTTGTTGACGCCCAGCGCGCCAAAACGCTGCCGCACGAGCTTGGACTGGAAGCCGCCGTACTTGGGGAACATCACCAGCCAGCGCATTTCCTCGGGCGTGTCGGTGTCGACGCGCGTCTTGAGCGTGTCGGTATAGGCTTCGAAGACCGATTTCTCGAGCTCGTCCATCAGCTCGCGGCACAGCACCATCATCTGCAGATCGCTGTGCAGCTTGAGCTCGCAACGCATGCGCAGCTCATGGCCGGGAATATAGGCCCGCTGCGAAGGGCCCCACTCGATGCGCATCGGGCCTGGCAGGGCCTTGGGCTGCTCAATGGCAAAGCCGGAGCCGTCGCGTGCGAGCTTGAAGATGCCCTTGCGCGTATCGGCCCAATCATGGATGGCTCGCCACCGCGCGGCATTGGCGCGAGCAATAAACCAGTGCTTTACTTGCTTAAAAACCATGAGTCGGGAGAATGGTCCATCGCGGATGCGAGGAGCTTTGAAATGATTGAAGTGTATTCATGGCCAACCCCGAACGGCCACAAGGTTCACATCATGTTGGAAGAATGCGGACTTCCCTATCGGGTGATCCCCGTGGACATCGGCTCCGGTGCGCAATTCGACCCTCACTTTCTGTCCATCAGCCCCAACAACAAGATCCCGGCCATCGTCGACCCGGACGGGCCGGACGGTTCACCGATCTCCTTGTTCGAGTCTGGCGCCATCCTGCTCTACCTGGCAAGCAAGGTCGGGCGCCTCCTGCCCGACAAGGTGCGGGACAAATTCACAACATTGGAATGGCTGATGTTCCAGATGGGCAGCGTCGGGCCGATGTTGGGCCAGACCCACCACTTCCGCCTTTACGCGCCAGAGAAGATCCCCTACGCCGTGGAACGCTACACCAACGAGGCGAAACGCATCTACACGGTCATCGACAAACGCCTGGCCCACGCCACGTATATCGCGGGCGCCGAGTACACGATCGCCGACATCGCCATCTTCCCCTGGCTGCGCTCCTGGAAGAACCAGGGCGTGTCCTTGAGCGACTACCCGCAGCTCAAAGGCTGGTTCGACGAGATCGCAGCCCGCCCCGCCGTGCAGCGCGGCGTTCAAGTCCTGGCCGATGCGCGCCGCCCGCTGACCGACGACAAGGCCCGCGAGATGTTGTTCGGCAGCACGCAGTCGACACAGGGTTGACGGGGGCGCCCAAGGCCACATCAGGGCCACATCAGGGCCTCAAGGCGGGCGCATCCATGCTCATGCCCTGCGCGCGGCGCATCAGGTAGAGCTCCAGGTCCACCAGTTCCTCGCTGTCCCAATCCCAGGTCTGTGCGCGCACGCCCGTCGCGCAGTTGCGCAGGCGGCGCGGCAGCGAACCCAAGGCCTGCCATTCGAGCCGGTACAGCGGATAGCCCGTCGGGTGCGCCTGCGGGATGAGGCTGCCTCCGAGCAGCTTGCCGGCTTGGCTGTCATGGCACTGGGCGCATGAGAGGTTGAGCTGGCCCATGCGGCGCCCGAACAGGGCTTTGCCTTTGGCTTCAAACGGTTTCAATCGCACATCGGCCGACGACGCGATCGGCATACCGCGCGATTGAAGCGTTATGTAGGCCGCCAGGCTCAGCAACTCCTCGCTCTCGGTCTTGAGCGCCGGGTTGTGGGCTTGAATACGCTGCATCAAGGTCACCGGAAGGTTCAGCTTGGCATCAAAGGCTGGATAGCGCGCCGCCACGCCGCTCATGGAACGCTTGGCATCGCCGTGACAGGAACTGCAGCGCTGGCCCCACAACTCGCGGCCGCCCTCCACCCACAGCATGGCGGGATTGCCGGCATCGTCGCGCTGCATGGCCTGCAGCGCGGGGCTCATGGTGTCGAAACCCGAGCGGCGCGAATCGGCCGCGCCGAGGCAGGCGCTCGCCATCAAGAGCAGCGCAGCCAACCTCATATCACCGTCAATGCGCGTTCCTCGATCTGCGCAAAGCCCTGGTCGCCGGTCCATTCAAAACGCAAGGTGCCACTGCGTTCAGCGCGGAGCCAGAAGCTGATCAAAGGATTGGCCGCGACGGCAGGGAAGCATTCGGCCTCGAAAACCACCGCGCCGTCCAGCCGCACCGTGAAATGACGAATGATGTTGCGCAGCACCGCGTGACCCGCTTCATCGACCCGGTAGCCGGTCTCCATCGGATGCGCGATCAGGCAGCGCAGCTCGATCAGCTCGCCCGCCTTGGCGCTGCTGGGGAAGGTGATCAAGGTGCGCGCCATAACGCTCTCACTCGACGCATGCGGCCAGCGTGACCACCACGTCCACGGCCTGCGAGCAGCAACTGCCGTCGCTCATCAGCGCGACGGCCACCAGTTGCTGGCTCGAAGCCAGCCGGATGCGCGTTCCGACTTCGGCCTTGCCGTTCGCCGGTGTCAGGCTGAAGCGCACCACATCGCGCTGCGGGTTGAGCTCGTTGAACAGCGCGATACCGACGACATGCTCCTCAGCGCTCATCGCGCTGTCCACATGCACCTTGACCGGCACCGTGTTGCCGTTCTCCACGAGCGCTGCGATCTCCAGATGAACGTTCTCGGCCCGCGGCGTCTTGCCGCCCGTGTAGGCCAGGATCGCCGCCTGCAGCGCCGCGCGGTTGGCGTGCGCCGGCACGACCGCCAGCAACAGGCTCCCGAGCAGGACGCGGCGCTTCATTTCAGTTATCCATGGCGCGAGCGCCACTCGGAGTCGATGAAACGAATACAAAGTTTCCGGAACGCAGAGGACGCAAAGGGACGCAGAGCCTGCTGAAAAGGGGGTGGCCCCAAGCTTTGCGATCTCTGCGCTTGCTCTGCGCCCTCTGCGTTCCGGAAACTTGGTTTCATCTCAGGGTCTGCAGATACGCGACCAGATCCTCGATCTGCTCGGGCGTGAGGATGGGTTTGTCGCGCCATTCCGCGCCCACGTTGGCGAGCCCGTCGCGGCGGCCAAAGACCGGCATCAAGCTGCCGGGTTGGCCCTCCACCAGACGCTCGCGCAATTGCGCAGCGCCCCACCGCGAACCGGCGCCAGCCAGATTCGTTGCCAGATCGCCTTGCAGCCGCGCGTCTCCGACCGGCGCCGCATGGCACAACAAGCACAAGCTCTTCTGCCGATCAAGCAGGAGCGCCCTGCCCCGCTCCACATCGCCGGCCCAGGCCCCGGCACTGCAAGCCAGGGCCAAGAAAAGAAGGCCGGCCGCTGCTTTCACGGGGTGCTTATGCCTTATGCCTTCAGGCTGTGCAGCCGCAAAGGCAGCTCACGAACGCGCTTGCCCGTGGCCGCGAAGATCGCGTTCAGCACCGCCGGCGCCGCCACCGAGATCGTCGGCTCGCCCACGCCGCCCCAGAAGCCACCCGAAGGCATCACGATCGCCTCCACGGCCGGCATGTGCTCCATGTGCATGACCGGATAGTCGCTGAAATTGCTCTGCTCCACGCGGCCATCCTTGATCGTGCACTGGCCGAACAGCGCGGCCGACAAGCCGTAGGCAAACGAGCCCTCGACCTGCGCCTGGATCTGCTGCGGATTGACCGCATGGCCCGGATCGGTCGCGGCGACGATGCGATGCACCTTGAGCTCGCCCTGCTTGTTGACCGACACCTCGGCACAAGCCGCCACATAACTGCCAAAACCCATGATCGCCGCCAGGCCACGATGGCGCCCGGCCGGCGCCGGCTTGCCCCAGCCGGCCTTCTCGGCCACCGCATTGAGCACCGCCAACTGCTTGGGCGAACCGGCGAGCAGTTCGCGCCGCAGCGCCAGCGGATCCCGCTTCAGGGCATGCGCCACTTCGTCGATGAAACATTCGAGATAGATCGCGTTCTGGTTCAGGTTCACGCCGCGCCAGAAGCCCGGTGGCACCGGCGTGTTGCGCATCGCCTGCTCGATCAGCAGGTTGTCGAAGCCGTAGCCGAAAGCGCCTTCCGCGCCGCCCTCGTTGAGGCCCTGGAACATCGCCGCGTCGAGCCCGTTCTTGAGCGCCTGCGGAAACAAGCCCGCGATGATCGACTGCCCCGCCACGCGCATGCGCAGCGCCGTGACCTTGCCCTTCGCATCGATCGCCGCCTGCAACTTGCACTGCGTGACCGGGTGGTAGCGGCCGTGCTGCATGTCCTCTTCGCGGCTCCAGATCAGCTTGACCGGCGTGCCCGGCAACTGCTTGGCGATCAGCACCGCCTGGGTGACCCAGTCATGCGTGGCGCCACGCCGGCCGAAGCCACCGCCGAGCAGCAGCTTGGTGACATCGCACTTCTCCGCCGGCAGGCCCGCAGCCTCGATCGTCGCGGCCAAGGCGCCTTCGCTGTTCTGCGTCGGCGTCCAGACCATGCAACGCTCGGGCGTCCATTGCGCCGTCGCGTTCATCACTTCCATGGTCGCGTGATTCTGGAAAGGATAGGCGTAGACCGCCTCGACCCTGTGAGCCGCCGAGGCCAGCGCGGCCGGCGCATCGCCGTGCTGGTTGAAGGCGATGACCTCCTTGGCCTCAAGCCCTTCCTTGAGCATGGCTGCGATGTCGGCGCTCGACAGCTTCGCGTTCGGGCCTTCGTCCCACTCGATGTTCAACCCGTCGAGCGCCGTCTTGGCGTGCCACCAGGTGTCCGCGACGACGGCCACGGCGGATTCGCCAACCTGCAGCACCTTCTTCACGCCGGGCTTGCTCGCAATCGTCGTTGCATCGAAGTGCTTGACCTTGCCGCCGAACACCGGGCAGTCGCGGATCGCCGCATTGAGCATGCCGGGCAGCTTCATGTCCATGCCGTAGACCTGCGAGCCGTCGAGCTTGTGGCGTGTGTCCAGCCGCTTGAGCGGCTTGCCGGCCAGCGTCCAGTCCTTCGGATCCTTGAGCTGGATGTCGGTCGGCGCTGTCAGCTTGGCGGCGGCGTTAGCGAGGCTGCCGTAGCTCGCGGTGCGTCCCGAGGCCTTGTGCATGACCACGCCCTTGCTGACCGTGCAATCGGCCGGCGAAACCTTCCAGCCGTCGGCCGCCGCCTGCACCAGCATCATGCGAGCCGCCGCGCCGCCCTTGCGCACATAGTCGTTGGAATCGCGGATGCCCCGGCTGCCGCCGGTCGAGAAGCTGCCCCACACGCGCTTGCGCGCCAGGCTCTGGCCCGGCGTCGGGTATTCGGTCTGCACGCGGGCCCAGTCGCATTCGAGCTCTTCGGCCACCAGTTGCGCCAGGCCCGTCAGCGTGCCCTGCCCCATCTCGGAGCGTGCGATGCGGATCGTCACCGTGTCGTCGGTCGCGATGTGAACCCAGGCGTTCAGCTCCGGCATTTCGCCGGCAGCTTCGCCAGCCGCCCCATCCGCAGCAAACGCCGGCAAATGCATGCCGATCATCAGCCCGCCGGTCGCCGCCGCGCTGGCCTGCAAGAAGCCGCGCCGGGTGGAAAGCAGCGCGGCGCTCATGCCACACCTCCTTCGGTCTGGATCCGGATCGGGATCGCCTGCCGCTGGGTCTGGCCCGCCGCCAGATGGATCGCTGCTCGCACACGGTTGTAGGTGCCACAGCGGCAGATGTTGGTCATCGCGCTGTCGATGTCCGCATCCGTGGGTTTGGGCTTGGCCTTGAGCAGCGCCACCGCGGCCATGATCATGCCGCTTTGGCAGAAGCCGCATTGCGGCACGTCGAGCGCGTCCCAGGCCTTTTGCACGGGGTGCGAGCAGTCTGTAGACAGGCCCTCGATCGTCATGACCTTGGCCTTGGCATCGACGGCCGCCGCCGGGTAGACGCAAGAGCGTGTCGCCACGCCATCGATATGCACCGTGCACGCACCGCATTGCGCGATGCCGCATCCGTACTTCGTGCCGGTCAGGCCCAGCTGTTCGCGGATCACCCACAGCAGCGGCGTCTCGGCCTCGGCGGTGTAGTCATGCGTCTGACCGTTCACATTCAACTGAGGCATGTGCGTCTCCTTGTGCCGACAGAGCCTGGGGAATTTGGCGCGGGTGAGCGTAGCACTTTCGAATGTCCCGGGTACTAATGCACGAACTCGGCGTCAGTAACGTTTGGATTCGACGCAAGCGCTGCTACTGTGGCGTCCATCTGGATGACTGCGTGCCCGGTTCTGCCGGTCCGCCCCACTCTTGTGTTGACTGTTCCGAACCTCATTGCCTTTCTGGGCTGCGCCACCTTGGCTCTGCTGCTGGCTCACCGCCTGCACGCCGCGCGCCTGCGTCGTCGCCAGATCTGCGAGCCCGCCCTGCGCGTGCACGTGAGCCTGCAGCGCCTGCGCCGCTTGGGAGAACAGGCCGATGAGCTCTCCGAATCCGACATCGCCGCCCTGCGCGAAAAGATGAGCTGGCGCCACCGCCGCGCGTGGGACGCCGCCTGGCAGAACTACCGCACAGCCCGCCAGAACGGGCTGGAGTCGGTGGATGAGCATCTGGCGGAACTGTTGGCGCTGACCGCGCTGCGCTGAGCCTCCCCTTCAGACCGCGCCGCGCCGCGCCTCCAGCGCCACCCGAATCTCATGCACCCGCTGCTCCGTCAGGAAGTAGCGCGACACGATGATCATGGCGATCAGCAGACCGCAGATCGGCACGCCGGACAGCAGCACGCGGATCAGGAAGATGGACTGTTCGCCCTGGACCTGGAGCTTCGAGTCAAAGCCCGTGAACTGAAGAATCCAGCCTGAGGCGCTGTTGCCCAGGGCGAGGCCGACCTTCGACGTCCACGACGCACAAGCCGCGAACGAGCCCTCGCGGCGCTGGCCGGTGTCGAGCTCGTCATGGTCCAGCACATCGGCCATCGCCGAGCCGTAGAGCGTCCAGAAACCTGCTGAAGCAAACGCCAGGCAACCGCTCGCCAAAGGCTGCAGCGCGGGCAGCTCGGGGTTGTAGAAGAACCAGTCGCCGATGAAGGCGCCGATGCCGAGCGTGAGGATCACCATCAGCGCGTTGCGCTTGCCGTAAGCGCGCGCCAGCCAGGCCGCAAACGGAATGCCGGCCAGACCGAAGGCCATGCCAGCCACGCCCATCAGCGAGTTCCACTTCGTAGCCTCGACGAGATTGCCGCGGCAGACGTAATAGACCGTCGTGTAGTAGCCGAGCAGGCTCACCATCGCCGTGGCCAGGTTGTAGGCCAGCATGGTGCCGAGCATCAGGCGGAACGGCCGGTTGCGCAGCGTGCGGTAGAGCGTGTCCTTGAAGGGCACGCGCTGGAAGCTGCGACTGGCCACGCTCTCGTAATAGCGCTCGCGGGTCAGCATGAACATGAGCACCGACACCACGATCATGATGCCACCCAGGATGGCCGTGTAGACCTGCGCGCCGAACAGGATGTCGGGCTTGCCGTTCGAGTCGTTGAAGATCGCCAGCGTGGTGAACTGCGCGGCCACGAAAAGCCCGAGCTCGGGAATCTTCTGGATCGCGTTCTTCACGGACATCACGCGGGTGCGCTCGTGATAGTCGGGCGTCATCTCGGCGGCCAGGCTGTTCCAGGGCATCGAGAAGCAGCTCATCACCGGCACATAGAGGCACGCCGAGACGAGCATGAAGACGAAGTACTGCGAATCGCTCCAGCCCTTGCCCACCGCGAACATCAGCGGCAGGCCGATGCCCGCCAGCACGCCGCCGACGAGGATGAAGGGCCGGCGCCGGCCCCAGCGCGTACGGGTGTTGTCGGAGAGCCAGCCGAAGACGGCATCCGACACCGCATCCACGAAGATCTTCAGACCGAGCACGGTCGAGATCAGCCCCGGCGCCATGCCCAGGAACACGTTGTAGACGTGAAAGGCCAGCGATTGGTAGAGCCAATGGCCCCACATGTCGTGAAAGGAACCCAGGCCGAAGCCGATCTTCTGCGGCAGCGGGACGCGATCGCGCGAAAGCGCAGCCGCCGGGGATGGATTCTTGGCAGGATCCTTCGACGGATCCTTCGAGAGAGGGGCGAGCAAGAGGGTCTCCTTGCCGCCTGACGGCTGCGGCTGTATTTTTAGTAAACAGCCGAATTTTCGTTTGCATCCCACCCAAACAAAAGGCGGTGCAAACACCTAGTCATTCATCGCATCTTGCGCACCTTGCGTGCGGCGGGCGCACTCTCCACGCGCGAGCTCTCACGGATCACCAGTTCCACCGGCAGCAACTCTTCGGCCTGCGCCGCCTCGCCTTCGATCAGGATGCGCGCCGCGATATTGCCCAGCGCCTCGTTGTCCACCTTCACCGTGGACAGCGGCGGCTTGCTGTGCGCAGACAGCGCGATGTCGTCATAGCCGATGAAGCGGATGTCCTCGGGCACACGCAGACCCTCTTCGCGGCAGACCTCGATGGCATGCAGCGCGGTCGAATCGTTGTAGGCGAACACGGCATCGGGCCGCTGCGGCAAGGCCAGCAGTTGGCGCATCGCCTTGCGCCCGGCCTCGCGGTAATCCATCGTCGGATCGAGCGTCTGTTCGTAGTCAGGATCGAACAGGCGCCCCGCCTCGAAGAGCGCTCGCCGGAAGCCCTTGGCCCGCAGCGCGACCGAGTGGTGCTCAAGCGGCCCGAAGATCGCCGCCACACGCTCGGCGCCGCCTTCCAGCAGATGCCTCGTGGCCAGCCAGGCACCGCTCAAGTTGTCGTCGTTGATGCTGCGCACGCCCGGGTAGAAATGGTCGACCAGCACCAGCGGCAGCTCGCACTTGAGGATCGCCTCCATCAGCTCGGGGTCGAAGTAGCCGGCACCCAGCAGCGCATCGGATTCATGGCGGCGCACCTGCGCGGCGATGTCGTCGCTGGCCGCTACCGACATCAGCGCCAGCGGCACGCCGGCTTCGCGACAAGCCACCTCGGCGCCGTGAAGCACGACCGAATAAAAATCGTTCGTCAGCAGCGAACCGAGGTTGCGGCGGTACAGAAACAGCATGCGCCGCGGCTTGGTCGTGCGCAGCTTGGCGGTGTCGTAGCCCAGTTGCTGAGCGACGGCGAGCACCTGGGCGCGCGTCTGTTCCGAGAGCCCCGCCTGCCCCTTCAGGGCCCGCGACACGGTGCCGATCGAGACGCCTGCGGCCTCCGCCAACTCTCGAATCGTCACGCTCCGCTTCTTTGCCATTGCCTGGGCTCCCCTTGTTGTTTAGCACTGCGCATGCGGCGGATTTTGTCACCCCATGCGGATCCGCCCGCCATGAGCGCTCGTCGGATTGCCAAGTTTCAGCGGCGGATCCCATCATATTGTTCACTAAACAACATATGTTGCCTAGAATGCGATCAAACAACGGACAAATCGGGGCGAATACCGGCCCACAGTTCTGCATCACACCATGCATCACGCCTCAGTCGCCGTCATTGGTGAAGCCCTGGTTGATGAGTTCCATGACGGAGCGGTCGCCGGCGGTGCCCCCTTCAATGTCGCGCGTTCGCTCGCTGCCCTGGGCACGCCGACGCTCTTCATCAGCCGTGTGGCGGTTGACGACGCCCATTCCGGCCGCGTGCTGGAAAGCGCGCGACGCTACGGCCTCGATTGCATCGACCTGCAGCGCGATCCTGTTCGCGCGACGGGACGTGTCAGCGTGATCGAAGACGCGGGCGGCGGACACCGCTTCGAGATCCACGTCGATGCCGCCTGGGATCACATCGATGCCGCGGCCGCGCTCGATGCGCTCCACGCCCGGCCGGCGCAGTTCGCCTATTTCGGCACGCTGGCCCAGCGCTCCGCCCCTTCGCGAGCCGCGGTGCGCGCCCTGATGAAAAGCTTCCCCGGCCCGCGCCTGCTCGACCTCAACCTGCGCGACAGCCCCGGCATGCAGCAACTCGCGGCCGAGTCGCTGATGCTGGCCGACTGGCTCAAGATCAACGACGAAGAGCTGACGCAACTGGCCATCTGGTTCGAGCTGCCCACGGACAGCGAAGCCGCCACCGTCACCGCCTTGATGGCGCGCTTCGCGCTGCAACGCGTCGTGCTCACACTTGGACCGCAAGGTTGGCGCGTGTACGGCGATGGCCCCGCGCTCGAAGGCGCCGGCGAGCCGCAGCCGCGATTGGTTGACAGCGTCGGCGCCGGCGACGCCTTCACCGCCATGCTGCTGGCCGGCCTTGCTTTGGCGCGTGATCTGCACGGCACGCTGAGCCTCGCCAACCGATACGCCTCCTTCATCTGCGGCCTGCGCGGGCCGCTGCCGACAGACGCGAACGCCATCACGCCCTGGCGCAATGCGCTGCATTCCCTGCCACGCACCACTCCCTGATCGCCCTCCCTGACAGACGACACCATGAACATGCCTCTCGATCCCCATGTCGCCACGCCCTTGGCCGATCTTGTCTCGCCGCCCGCGGGCTCGCCGATGTGGCATCAAGATTTCATCTTCGGTGCGGGCACCTCGTCGTACCAGATCGAAGGGGCGGCGCATGAGGACGGCCGGCTCGAATCGATCTGGGACCGTTTCTGCGCCACGCCGGGCAAGGTCCTGCGCGGCGAGAACGGCGACGTCGCCTGCGACCACTATCACCGCTGGGAAGCCGACCTCGACCTGCTCGCCAACCTGGGTGTCGATGCCTACCGCTTCTCGATCGCCTGGCCTCGCGTGATGGACGAAGCGGGCCGGCCGAACTCGCGCGGCATCGACTTCTACAAGCGCCTGCTCGACGGCCTCGCCGCACGCGGCATGCGCGCCTTCGCGACGCTCTACCACTGGGATTTGCCGCAACACCTGGAAGATCGCGGCGGCTGGCTCAACCGTGAGACGGCCTACCGTTTCGCGGACTACGCCGACCTGATGAGCCGCGAACTGGCGGGCGGTGTCACGGCCTGGGCCACGCACAACGAACCCTGGTGCGCCGCCTATCTCGGTTATGCCGATGCGCACCATGCGCCGGGCCATCGCGTCACGCGTTGGGGCACGCAGGCCATGCACCATCTGCTGCTCGGCCACGGCCTGGCGTTGCCGGCGCTGCGGGCCAATGATCCGAACGCCGCAGTCGGCATCGTCGCCAATCTCGCGCCGGGCTATGCGGCGACCGACAGCGCGGCCGATCGCGATGCCGCCAGCCTCTTCGAGACCTTCCAGAACCGCTGGGTGCTCGATCCGCTGCTGCGCGGCGAGTATCCGGCCGACCTCTGGCGCCTCTGGAAAGGCGCCGAGCCGCTGGTGCTGCCCGGCGACATGGAAAAGATCGCGCAGCCGATCGACTACCTCGGCATCAACTACTACAGCCGCGCCCTGCTGCGCTCGCCCGAAGCCGACAAGTTCGACTGGGTGCGCGACCCAGGCGTCGAGCGCACGACGATGGATTGGGAGGTCTACCCGCAAGGCTTGCAGGACCTGCTCGAAGCGCTGAAGCGCGACTACGCGAACCTGCCGCCGATCTACATCACGGAGAACGGCATGTCGAGCGATGACAGGATCGACGCTGCGCAGGTCGACGACCTGCAACGCCAGGCCTATCTGAAGCGCCACTTCGAAGCCTGCTCGCGCGCGATGGTCAATGGCGTCGACGTAGCGGGTTACTTCATCTGGTCGCTGATGGACAACTTTGAATGGGCCTTCGGCTACGAGCGCCGCTTCGGCCTCGTGCATGTGGACTTCGAGACGCAAGCGCGCACGCTGAAACAGAGCGCCCTCGCCTACGCTGACTTCCTGCGCCGCCGCGCAGCTGCTGCGGGATAGTGCGCATGCCGCAGGTGGAGTCGCGTCTCTAGACTCGCCGCAAAGGAACGCAGAAGAACGCAAGGAACAAGCGATGCAGAACATGGGCTCAAGGCCGCTGCAGAAGGTGGTGATCGTCGGCGGCGGCGCAGCGGGCTGGATGTCGGCGGCGGCCTTGAGCGCGGTGCTCAAGGCGCCGTACGAGATCCGGCTCATCGAGTCCGAGGAGATCGGCATCATCGGCGTCGGCGAGGCCACGATCCCGCCGATCCGCATGTTCAACGGCCTGGCCAAGATCGACGAAGCCGAATTCCTGAAAGCCACCTATGGCACCTTCAAGCTCGGCATCGAGTTCGTCAACTGGGGCCGCCAGGGCGAGCGCTATCTGCACGGTTTCGGTGGCATCGGCCGCGAGTCGTTGTGGCCCGTGGATTTCTCGCAATACTGGTTGCGCATGCGCGCCTTGGGCCGCGCCTTGCCGCTCGATGCCTACGCCATCTCGAACATGGCGGCCAGGGCCAACAAGTTCATGCTGCCGCCGGAGATGAAGGGCTCGCCGCTGGCCGCGCTCGGCTATGCCTACCATTTCGATGCGTCGCTCTATGCCAAGTACCTGCGCAAGATCAGCGAGATGCGCGGCGTGCGGCGCACCGAAGGCAAGGTCGTCAGCGTGCTGCTCAACGAAGAGCCTGGCCCGACGCACGGCCATGTGCGTGCGGTGCAGATGGAGAGCGGAGAGCTCGTCGAAGGCGATCTCTTCCTCGACTGTTCCGGCTTTGCCAGCCTGCTGATCGAGAAGACCCTGAACACCGGCTTCGAGGACTGGAGCCATTGGCTGCCCTGCGATCGCGCCTGGGCCGTGCCAAGCGAGAGCACCGAGCCGCTGCTGCCCTACACGCGCGCCACCGCGCATCAAGCCGGCTGGCAATGGCGCATCCCGCTTCAGCATCGTGTCGGCAACGGCCATGTCTATTCAAGCCGGCACCTGAGCGACGACGAGGCCGCGGCCGTGCTGCTGCGCCATCTGGACAGCCCCGCGCTGGCCGAGCCGCGCCTGATCAAGTTCCGCACGGGCATGCGCAAGCAAGCCTGGAACCGCAACGTCGTGGCCATCGGCATGTCGGCCGGTTTTGTCGAACCGCTGGAGTCGACCGCGCTGCACCTGGTCCAGATGGGCGTGGCCAAGCTGATCGAATTCTTCCCGCATCGGGGCTTTGATCCGCTGGAGGTGGCCGAGTACAACCGCCTGAACCGTGTTCGCTACGAGATGGTGCGCGACTTCATCGTGCTGCATTACCACGTCAACCAGCGCGACGACAGCGCCTTCTGGCAGGCCTGCGCGAACATGTCGATTCCGGAGAGCCTGCGCTGGCGCCTGGCTCTTTATGCCTCGAGCGGCCGCCTGACCTATGTGGAAGGCGATCTGTTCCGCGAGCCGAGCTGGCTCGAGGTGATGGAAGGCCAGAACTTGCGGCCCAAAGGCTGGCTGGCCCTGGCGGAACTGCAAAGCCCTGACGACACGGCGCGGTATCTGGCCGGCGTGTCGGACACGATCGCAGCCTGCGTGAAGGCCATGCCGGACCACCGCGATTTCGTGAATCGATATTGCCCTGCGGCGCCGATGTAGCGCGGCGAGCAAGCAAGCGAAGGGGCAAGCAAATGGGCACCGCAAGCGGTGCCCATTTCTCTTGGAGAGGCCAGCTTGTGCGCCCCTCATCCACCGCCGTGGGTCAGAAGTTGTACTGCATGTTCACCGTGTAGCGGCGCCCTGACGTGAAGTAGTCGTGGCCCATCATGCCGATGTGCTGCTGCATGTACTGCTTGTAGACCTGGTTCGTCAGGTTCTGCGCCTCCAGGCCAACCGACCAGTCGCCGGTGATCTTGTAATGCAGACCCGCGTCAAGCTGCCCATAACTGCCGGCCCACAGGGGCAGGCCCAGCGGGATGTTGGCGTCATGGCGTCCGTAGGTCGGGCTGCTCGGATTTGTGTCCAGCGCATTGGTCTGGTTCGGACCGGTGTTGTCCGAGTTCAGAGCCACGCCGTACAAATACCTGCCGCGCCAGTTGTAGGCCAGGCGCGCTGAGACCGGTCCCCTGTCGTAGAGCAGCGCGATGTTGAAGGTGTTGCGCGACATGTTGTCGAGCGGCATGTCCCCGAAGGAGCGGCCATCCGTATCGCAGCCGTTGACGTACAGGTTGACGTTGTCCTGTCCGGCGCCGGCCGTGCAATACGGCGAGTACACCGCGTTGTAGCGCTTCACCTTGCTGTCCACGTAGGTGTAGTTCGCCTGAAGGCCCAGGCCTTGCAACCAGTCCGGCAGGTGGTCGAAGTACTGCTGGTAGGCCAGCTCGAAACCGCGTGCGTAGCCCTTGGCGCCATTCACCGGGCCATTCAACGTGAAGTCGACCGGCTGGCCGTTGTTGTCCTTCAGCGTCTGCGTGTAGGCCTGGTTGACGATGATGTCCTTCAGGTTCTTGTTGAAGGTCGCAAAGGTCAGTGACCCGGTCTTCGAGAAGTACCACTCGGCCGTCAGATCCTCCTGGTCCGACTTGACAGGCTTGAGCATCGGATTGCCTGCCGCCGTGCCCGTGAAACTCACTTTCGTGATGGTCGCCGGCGTGGTGCTCGGGTCGACCGTGATCGCCTCCGTCATCGGCAGGACGGCCTGCATCTGGCTGAAATCGGGGCGTGCCATGGCCTTCGAAAGCGCGAGACGGAACTGCAGATCGGGCGCCGCCTTGTAGCGCAGGTTCAGGCTCGGCAACACGTCCGTGAAGCTGTGCTCGAAGGTCTCCTTCTTGGAAAAAGGTGTCATCGGCGGCGCGGTCAGCCCGACCGCGCCAGGCGGCACCACTCCCGTGACGGCCAGCGTGACGTAGCCATCGGCGCGGTTGCTGGTGTGCACCACGCGCAAGCCCACATTGCCATCGAGCGGCGCGCCCATTTCCTCGAACGAGAAGCGCAGCTGTGCAAAGCCCGCTGTCGTGGTTTCTGCCTGCGTGTTCCAACCGGCCGGATCGTCGAGCGAGGTGACCTTCCAAGCCCCGCCACCCTGCGTGCTTCCGGAGTTGCTGTCGCAGCCTGTGCCACCCCAGGACGGCACGAAGCGCATGCAGGTGTTGATGTACTGCTGATGCAGTTGGTCGAAGGTGTTGGGCCAGCCAAACGCCACTGAAGGCGAAGGGAAGTACATGCCCGGCAAGCCGACCTGTCCGCCCATGAAGCCGGAGAAGTTGTTCTTGTAGGTGGGGATGTTGGCCAGGTTGACGAAGGCCCGGTCGCCGGGAGCGATGTTCCAGCCCTCCTGCCAAGCGTGCGTGATCGTCGCCCAGTTGTAGCTGGGGTTGCCGGTCTTGGTCTCAGCGTCGCGCTTGGCAATGCGCAAGCCGAAGCGCAGGTCGCTGAGGACCGGGTTGTCCTGGAAGACATAGCGCGCGTCACCCTTCCAGGCCTTCTGCGTGCCCTTGCCCTCGTCCTCGTGATCCATCATCATGGCCCAGTAGTACTTGGACTGGTCGGCCAGGGTGGCGATGTCGCTCTGGTCGAAAGTCAGGCGCGGCAGGGTGCCGGTCAGGTCGATCGTCTCCTTGGGCAGGCCAACGCCCGTGCCAACCGTGTTGTCGAGGTCATGGGTTTTCGACCGGATGTATTGGAAGTCAGAGCTCAGCGTCCATTGGTTGTTGACCTTGCCGGTGAGCTTCCATGCCAGCTCATCGGTCTGCGAGGTCCGCTTGGCATAGCGCGTCTGGTCTTCGACCTCGATGCCGATGGGCAGGCCGTTGCTGCCCACGCCAGTCAGCACGCCCTTGGTGAACACGCCCTGGGGGTTGTAGACGCCATTGCTCACCTGCACGAGGTAGGGATCGACCTGGGCACTTACGCTGATCTCGTTCCAGTCGAAGGTGTACTTGGAACGGAAGAAACTCAGCGAGGACTCGACGTCGTTCTTCTTCCACTGCGCCGCCACATAGGCTCCGTCGCGCGTGCGGTTGTAGAACTGCTGGCGCCAGGCCATGTCACGCGGATACCAGGTCGTGGCATCCGGCGTGGCCTTGTAGTACGGGTCGACCACGATGCCGTCCGTGCGCGTGGAGCTCAAGGAGTGAGCCAGGTCCACCAGCAGGCCGAACTTGCCCGCCTCGGTGTCCCAGCTGTTCGTGATCAGGCCCGAGATGCTGGGCTTGTTCTTGCCACCCAGCTGGTTGTGCGTCTCGCTCGCCGAGATCGAAGCCTTGAAGCCGGGGAAGTCGAACGGCATGGCCGTGCGCAGGTTCACCAGGCCGCCGATGGCCCCTTCGATCTGTTCGGCCGAGGGGTTCTTGTAGACATCGACACCGGCCATCAGTTCCGGCGGCACATCTTCAAAACCGAGGGTGCGGCCCTGGTTCGCGCTGAAGGTCTCGCGGCCATTCAAGTTCGAGCTCACATAGGTCAGGCCGCGGATGCTGACGCCCGAACCTTCGACCGAGAAGTGCACCGGATCGCTGGACGCCGACACGCGGTCCATCGCGACGCCGACGACGCGCGACAAGACCTCGGTGATCGAACGATCAGGCAGCTTGCCGATCTCCTCGGCCACGACCGAATCGACGATCTCGTCGGAGTCCTGCTTGATCTTCTGCGCGGACGCCAAAGCCGCGCGGCGCCCCGAAACGATGACCGTCTCGAGTTGCTGGTTCGGTGCTGTTGCGGCCGCCGTATCGGCGGGTGCGGCGCTCTGCGCCATGGCTGGTGCCGCCCAGACCATCAAGGCCTGCAGCGCCGCCAAGGACAGCGTTGTCCTTTTGAAATGTCTCATCCTTTTGCTCCTCTTTGGTGGGTAACACTCGGCTTGAAAACAAGCCTCGCGTCCTGTATTGCGAATCTGCTGTCCGCCTGTACTTCTCTGGTACTACTTCGGTAACGCCAACAAGCCATTGCCAACTGAAACCTGGGGCAATCCTGGGACTGAAAGCCTTGCGAAGGCACTTGGGTTTTCGCTCGGCCTCCCTTCAGTGCCGAAGCCCGACGATGTGGCCCGGGTGATCCAGGGCCACAACCTCAAGCGTCGTGAGCATGCGACCTCGAACCTCGATGCGCCGAGGCGCTCCGGGTACGAGATCGATGAAGTTGTCGGCGAATGACACGCCGTCTGCTTGCAAGCACAGGCCTTTCACCGGTCGGTCGCAGCTCACATGCAAGGCGGGGCCGTCGACGCGGATTTGCAGCTCGGCTCCGTGAAGAAAATAGAACTTGAACGGCTCGGTCCAGGCGCAATCGCGCGCCAGCTCGCGGCCGTCACGAGCATCCAGCGCGAGCAGCTCGGCCACGACGGGCTCTTCAAAAGCGTCGAGGGCTTGCGTGATCTCGACGCAGCTGGAGGTCGGCACGTTCTGGCGCAGGCGCGTGTCGAACAACAAGCGCCCGTCGATACCGAAGACGCGCAAATTCAGCGCGAATTCGCGCCCTGCCCGCTCACCGTTCATCAGCGCCAAACGCGCCAGGCCGGGCTCCAGACGCAGCGCCACAGCCAGCGGCGCGAGCGCGCGGCGCGTCGTGTGCCACGCCGGTTTGGCGGCGCCGCCGCTGTCGATCAAAGCCCAGCTCGTGGCCGGCCAGCAGTCGTTGAGCTGCCAGACCAGCGCGCCGCCCACGGCCCGCGCTCCGGGTTGCTGCCAGCGCCGCCGGAAATCCTGAAACGCCACGCGCATGGCCTCGGCCTGCACGAACTGCGTGGCATAGACATGCTCGGCCAGGCTTGGCCCGACACGCAGGTTGTCAGCCATGTAGACCGCCAGGCGCCGATGCCCATCCGGCACGCCGGAACCGGCCTTGTTGTGCCACATGACCGTGCGGCTTTCGGGATAGCGCTCGGCCTGCGGCAACACCGATTCCAGCAGCTTCAAGGACGGATGCGACTGCATGCCGAACTCGCTGACAAAACGCCCCTGAACCTCGCCATAGCGCTGGTACGGCAGCATCTGCTGATGCCAGACCTCCCAGCTGTGGCGGTCGCCGGCGATCTTGTCCGTCGAGAGCTTGGAGCCTTCGCCGCTCGGCGTGTACGGGCTGCCGGGCCAGTAGGCTCGATCCGGGTCCAGGGCCGCGCAGATCTCGGGCAGCAAGTGCTCGTAGATCGCTCGCGCTTCAAAGGCCTCGGGCGCGATGCCAGGGCCGGAGAGTCCGACCGACTCGGCCAGCATGTAGTCCTCGTTGTTGCCGCACCAGAGCGCCATGCAGGCGTGATGGCGCAGGCGCTTGATCGCTGTCGTGGCTTCGGCGCGCACGCTGCTCATGAACTCGGCATGGGCCGGGTAGAGGCCGCAGGCGAACATGAAGTCCTGCCAGACCAGCAGGCCCAGCTCATCGCAGGCCTCGTAGAACGCCTCGTGCTCGTAGATGCCGCCGCCCCAGACGCGCAGCATGTTCATGTTCGCATCGGCGGCCTGCGCCACGCGCTCCCGGTAGCGCTCTGGTGTGATGCGCTCAAGCAGGTTGTCGTCGGGGATCCAGTTGGCTCCGCCCGCAAAGAACTCCTGCCCGTTGACCTCGAAGTGGAAGCTGCTGCCCGCCTCGCCCGCCACCTCTTCATGCAGCAGGCGCAGCGTGCGCAGGCCGATGCGACGCTGGTCTTGTGCCAGCACCTCGCCGCCCGCGAGGCGTTGCGTGATCAGCGTGTAGAGCGGCTGTTCGCCGAGGCCTCGCGGCCACCAAAGCTGCGCCTGCGGAATCAGCAAGACAACCGATGCCTGCTTGTCCGCAGACACGGCCTGCGCCACGGTGCGCCCTTGCGGATCCAGAAGCTCGAAGCGCCAGCTGGCGTCAGCAGCGCCCACGCCGGCCGCGCTCACCTGCACGCTGGCCCGGCCCCGCTCGACATCGATGCTCGTGCGGCACTGCAGTTCCTCGATACGGCTTGTCCAGCTGTGCCGGCGCACCGCGCGCCAAGGCCCGCTGACCTGCAGATCAGGACCCCAGTCCCAGCCGAAGTGGTACTGCGCCTTACGGGCATGGAGCCGGGCGCTGTCGCCGTTCCACAGCGGCCGCTTGCCGTGCACGGCTTCCAACTCGCGCGCCCGTGCCAGCGCCGGGTCGAACCGCAGGCATAACTCGTTAGTTCCAATCCGCAGGCGCTGCCGCACATCCACCCGCGCCGGCACGAACATATTGTTGGAAGCGAGCAACTTCTCGCCGTTCAACCAGACGGTGCAGAAGGTGTCGAGCCCTTCAAAGACGAGGTCTTCATGCTCGGCGAAGTCCTCCACGCGGAAGGCGAGCCGCCAGACCCAGGTCCGTTCACCGACCCATTGGACTTCCGCTTCCTGTCGGCCCTGGAAAGGATCGGGCATGCGGCCGGCCGCCAACAAGGCACCGTGCGCCGAGCCGGGCGCGGTGGCTGGCAGCCAAGCCGCATCGGGCAAGGCCAGGAGCGTCGCCCAGCCCGCATCGGCCGGCGCCTCGGCCAGGCGCCAGCCCTCATGCAGGTCGATCAATCGCTCACGGCTCACGGCGGGACTTCCTGTGTTTCATGGATAAACTAAACTCGGCTAAACAATTAACTGTTGCGCATTTTGTTTCTTTGCGCGGAATCCTTCACTTCGGGATAGCACCGATGTTTATTCCGCGGTCATGACGAATATTGCCGGCCATAAGCGACGGTCAACCTAGACGTTTAGTAAACATGAATCCACTGATCTTCCAGCTCGGCCGCCTGTCCCGAGGGCTCGCCCTGACCTTGACCTTGGGGCTGGTGGTGGGTGAGGCGGCCGCCACCAACGCCACCAACGCCGCCGCCATCGATCCGCGGCTCCAGGCCGTCATGCAGCGTCTCGACGCCGGCCAGCCCGTGACCGTGGTCACCCTGGGCGGCTCGATCACCACGGGCTACGCGGCGAACCCGCCGCACGAGCGCGGCTGGGCTGCGCTGCTCGGCCGCTGGCTCAATCAGCGCGGCAAGCCGGGCCAGGTGCAGTTGATCAACGCCGGCGTGAGCGGCACCGACTCCGCCGCCGCGATTCAGCGCCTGCAAGCCCACGTGCTCGATGCCAAGCCCGATCTGGTGATCGTCGAGTTCGGCGTCAACGATCAATGGCTCGACCCGGCCGTACGCGGCAGCAGCTACGAGGCCGTGTTGCGGCGCCTGCTGGCCGCGCCGAACCCGCCGGCCGTGCTCGTGCTGGCACTGACCCAGCGCGCCAACGAGGCCCGCGACGCCGCCGATCTGCAACTGCAGCTGGCCGCTGATCTGGGGCTGAGCGCCGTCGACTTCGGCCGCTGGATGCAGCGCCGCGTGGACGCCGGCCAGGATCGATGGTCCGCGCTGTACGGCGAGCCCGTGCATCCGAACGCGCATGGACATGAGCGCATCGCCGAGGCGCTGATCGAGGCGCTGCAAGCCGCGAGCATGGGCACGGGAACGGGCACGAGCACGGCCGCGCCGCCCGTTCCTCTGCCCCCGCCGCGCTACGGCCGCGCGCACGAGTTCACTCATCAGTGGAGCGGCGAGACGCTCAAGCCCTCGTGGATGCAGGGCTTCACGCGCGGCGGCGAGGTGCATCCCGAATGGGCCGCCCTGCCCGGTGGGCAGACGCCCGGCTGGGTCGCGACGGCCGATGATGCGCAAGCCACCTTCCTGGTCTGGGGCAGCGAGGTTGCCGTGTTCCACGCCGAGAGCGAGCGCTACCGCAATCTCGAAGCCTGGGTCGACGACGGCCCGTTGGTCACGCTGCGCGAGCAGGTGCCGGAGCGGCATGGCTATCTGGGCTGGCACTACAGCGTCGTCGGGCGCGGTCTGGAGCCTGGCGCGCATCTGCTGCACGTGCGGATGAAGCGCGATGAATGGGCCGGCAGCGGTCGGCCCGCGAGCCTGCTGGCGCTGATGGCGGCCGGCATCTACCCACCCGCGCTGCATCCGAGCGACTTCGTGCGCGAGCCCATCGCAGGCACGGCGCCCT
Organism: Burkholderiaceae bacterium; assembly: GCA_036500605.1. GTDB lineage: Bacteria > Pseudomonadota > Gammaproteobacteria > Burkholderiales > Burkholderiaceae_C > JAFALK01. Next base: position 139,600 of record DASYBU010000011.1, on the reverse strand, counting down.
TGATCAAGCCCGACGATCCTCGGCTGCGCTGGATCGGTCGTACGCTGATGGAAGGCAATGCCCGCGACCTGAGCTGGAGCGGTACCGAGCTGCGCGCGCGTTTCACCGGCACCGGCCTCACGCTGCGGCTCGCTCCCTGGCATGGGCGCATCAACGTCTTCACCGTCGAGATCGATGGCCGCAAGCACGCGCTCGAACTGACCGGCGAAGGCCCGGCCGATTGGCATCTGCGCGAGGCGCTGCCGCCCGGCGAACATGAGCTGCGCCTGCGCAAGCGCACCGAGGCTTCGCAGGCCGAAAGCCGCTTCCTCGGTCTGCGCCTGGCGCCCGGCGGGCAGTTGCTCGCCCCGCCCGCGCCGCGCCCCTTGCGGCTCGAGTTCTACGGCGATTCGATCACCGCCGGCGCCTGCAACGGCGACATCGGCACCGACCAGTACGAAGACCTCACCACCCACGACGGCACGCGGGCCTATGGCGCGCTGACCGCCGAAGCACTCGGCGCCGATTACATTGGCACGGCGGTCAGCGGCATCGGCATCACGGCGACCTGGGACCAGTTGCTGATGCCGCAGGTCTGGAACCGCTACGCGCCACGTCTTGACGCCCCCGTTGCCCCGCCCGACGCTCGCGCCCCCGATGTCGTGCTCGTCAACCTCGGCCAGAACGATTTCGGTTTCCCGCATTCGCAAGGCCGCCCGATGGCAAAGGATTTCGCGCCGCGCTATCTCGCCTTTGTGCGTGAGCTGCGCGCCCGCTATCCGCATGCCAAACTGGTGCTGATGATCGGCGGCATGTCAGCATGGATGGAGGAACCGGCCATTCCGAAGGCGCTGGAACAAGCTCGGCAGACACTTCGTTCAGAGGGCGACACTCAGGTGTGGACTTACACGTTCAAAGCCTTCTCCTGGGCACATCCGCGCATCGATGTCCACGCGCTGATGGCCAAGGAGCTCACCCAATTCCTCAAGACCGAGGTGCTGAACAAATGATCCCCGCCCTGCCCGACATGAGGCAAGCCGACGCGCTGCTGGCTCATATGCGGCACACGCTGGCCTTCTACGCCCCGCGCGTTCGCGACGAGACCGGTGGCTGCTTCCAGTTCTTCAAGGACGATGGCACCGTCTATGACCGCCGCAGCCGCCACCTGGTCAGCAGCACACGTTTCGTCTTCAACCACGCGCTGGCCTGGCGCTGGTTCGGTGCGCCGGTGGACGATGTGGCGCATGCGCTGAGCTTCGTCCGAGACGTCCATGTCCAGCCGCAAGGCGGCTATGCCTGGCTGCTGGATTGGCATGAGAGCCGCGCCACCGTGCTTGACGGCGCCAACCACTGTTACGGCCTCGCCTTCGTCCTGCTCGCTCATGCACACGCCGCCGAGGCGGGCGTGCCGGGCGCTCACGAAGGCATCGCCGCGACCTTCGAGCTGATGGAGCGGCGCTTCTGGCAAGCCGAGTTCGAGCTCTATGCCGACGAGGCGACGTCCGATTGGACCGTCGGACCCTACCGCGGCCAGAACGCCAATATGCATGCTTGCGAGGCGATGCTCGCGGCGCATGCGGCGACGGGCGAGGCGCGCTATCTGGACCGCGCCTTGCAACTCGCCACCTCGATCGCGCAGCGCCAGGCTGCACTGGCTGGCGGCCTGATCTGGGAACACTACAAGACCGACTGGACGCCCGACTGGGACTACAACCGCCACGACAAGACCAACATCTTCCGCCCCTGGGGCTTCCAGACCGGGCACCTGACCGAATGGACCAAGCTGCTGCTGATGCTGGAGCGCCGCCTCGGCGCAGCGGCGCCCGAGTGGCTCTATCCGACAGCCCGGCACTTCTTCGACACCGCGATGCAGCGCGGCTGGGACGCCGAACATGGCGGGCTCGTCTACGGCTTTGCGCCGGACCAGGAAGGCGGCGGCGTCTGCGATGGCGACAAATACTTCTGGGTCCAAGCCGAAAGCCTGGCCGCTGCCGCGTGGCTCGCCGTGCGCTCAGGCGATGCCGCCTACTGGCAACAGTACGAGCAAATCTGGCGTTATGCCTGGACGCACTTCGTCGACCACGAGCACGGCGCCTGGTACCGCATCCTCGGCCCCGACAACCGCAAGCTCACCGACGAGAAAAGCCCCGCCGGCAAGACCGACTATCACACCCTGGGCGCCTGCCAGGACGTGCTGGCCGCGCTCAACATCGCACCACCCTCACCATGAAACGCCTCTTCGCAACCCTGCTGATCGCCACAATCGCCCACGCCGTCCATGCCGCTCCGCCTCTCAACGAATGGCGCGGCATCAGCCTCTCCGGCGGCGAATGGGGCGAGAAGAACCTGCCCGGCGTCTACGGCAAGGATTTCCAGTACCCGAGCGTCGCGAGCACGGCCTACTACCAGCGCAAGGGCATGAACCTGATGCGCATTGCATTCCTGTGGGAGCGCCTGCAACCGAAGCTGACGGGTGATTTCGACGCCACCGAGCTCGCGCGCCTGCGTGAATTCGTCGATGGCACGACCGCCAAGGGCCTCAACGTCCTGATCGACCCGCACAACTACGCCGCTTTCCACGAGCAGCGCATCGGCACGCCGGCCGTGCCCGTCGAGGCCTTCGCCGATCTCTGGCGCCGCCTTGCCCTGCAATTCAAGGACAACCCGCGCGTGCAATTCGGGCTCATGAACGAGCCGCACAGCCTCAAGACCGAGACCTGGGCGGATGCTGCGCAGGCCGCCATCAACGCGATCCGCCGCACCGGCGCGCGCAACCTCATCACCGTGCCCGGCAACGGCTACACGGGCGCGTGGAACTGGCAGCAGAACGCCTGGTACGGCACGCCCAATGCCGAAGTGATGGACCGCGTGCGTGATCCGCTCGACCACATGATCTTCGAGGTGCACCAATACCTCGATGCCGACGGCTCGGGCACCAAGCCCGAATGCGTGAGCGGCAGCATTGGCGCGGAGCGCTTGGCCAGCCTGACGAAGTGGCTGCGCGAGCACAAGCGCCGCGCGATCCTGGGCGAGATCGGCGCCGGCGCCAACCCCGTCTGCGCGCTCGCCGTACAGAGCGCGCTCGAACACATGCAGGCCAATGCCGACGTCTGGGCCGGCTGGCTGTGGTGGGCCGGCGGCCCGAACTGGGGCGACTATTTCATGTCGCTCGAGCCCGGCAGCGATGGCGCTGACAAGCCGCAGATGCAGTGGCTAACGCCTTTTCTCGACGTCACGGTCGACGCCACGCTCGACGTCACGCCCGATGTCAGACATGTCCTGCATTGATCGTCTGGTTTGACTGGCTTTCAAAGGGCGGCATCCCGACGACCATGCGCTCATGGCGAAGGGAATTGCAATGACGCCCTCCGACCTCTGGCGCCTGTGCAGGCAGGCGGTGGACGGCTGGATTGATGACCGCGCGTCCAGCATGGGCGCCGCGATCGCGTACTACACGATGTTCTCGCTGGCTCCGCTGTTGCTGATTGCGATCTCCGTGGCGGGCATGGTGTTCGGCCATGCCGCGGCCAGCAGCGAGGTGCTGGTCCAGTTGCGCGCCCTGATCGGTGATGCCGGCGCCACCGCCGTGCAGACCATGCTGGAAAGCGCGCACCAGCCGGCCAAGAGCTCCGCCGCCACCGTGGTCGGCGGCGTGCTGCTGCTGATCGGCGCGACGACCGTCTTTGGCGAACTGCAGGATGCCCTCGACCGCATCTGGCGAGCGCCGGCCCGCGACAAGACCGCTGGCGTGCTGCGCCTGGTTCGCACGCGGCTGCTGTCTTTCGGCATGGTCATGGCCATCGGCTTTCTGCTGATGACCTCGCTCGTCATGAGTGCCGCCATCGCAGCGCTCGGGAAGATGGCGGCGCCGTGGCCCGAGGGTTGGGAACTGCTGGCCAACACGCTCAACTTCAGCATCAGCTATGCACTGATCGTGCTGATGTTCGCGCTGATCTACAAGATCATGCCGCGCGCGCAGATCGCCTGGCGTGATGTGTGGGTCGGCTCGATGATCACTGCGATGCTGTTCAACATCGGCAAGCTGCTGATCGGCCTGTATATCGGCAAGAGCGGCGTCACGACCGTGTTCGGCGCGGCCGGCTCGCTGGCGGTGCTGCTGCTGTGGGTGTACTACTCGGCGCAGATCTTCCTGCTCGGGGCGGAGTTCACCTGGGCGTATGCGCGAGCGCTGGGCTCGCTCAAGGACATGCCCCAAAAAGAAAAACCACCAGCCTCTGATGAAGGCGGTGGTTCTGATTGGCCTGACCGGAGGGACTCGAACCCCCGACCTGCTGCTTAGAAGGCAGCTGCTCTATCCAGTTGAGCTACGGTCAGCCTGAGATCGGCATTATCCAGCCGATCAGATGATCACATTGAGAATGGCGTTGCCAATCCCCATCAGCGCGGCACCGGAGATCAATCCAGCGCAAATCGGTTCCATGCCTTCGACCCAGCGGCGATAGCCCTGGCTCTTGGCATCGCGGAAGCGCTTGGACATGATCCAGAAGAACAGCGCGCCGACCCACATCGCGAAGGTCGATTCGGGCGGCAGCACCACGCCCAGGCCCACCGAGACGGCGGACAAGGGGAAGCGGCCCTTGCTGGCGATGCGCGTCACTTCCATCGCGATCGCGGCCAGCACGGCCACGCCCATCGCAATCAGCGCCGAGGTGGGCAGGGCATGCAAGCCCTTGGCAATGATCTCGGCCACGCCCTTCCATTGGATGGCGGCGGGCATCGCGAATTGGTCGGACACCATCGTCGAGACCGAACGCACGCCGTTCGCATCCTTGGGCACGAACAGCAGGAAGAACAGCGGCACGCAGGCCAGCACGCCCGACACCACGCCGAGCAGATGGCCGACGACCTGGTGGCGCGGCTTGCCGCCGAGCATGTAGCCGGGCTTGATGTCCGAGAGCAGATTGGCGGCGTTGCTGGCGATTTCGGCGGTCATGCCGGCGGGCAGCAGATTGCTGGCCGGGTTCGTGTGGTCGATCGCGCCCATGCTGAACTGCGTGATCTTGGACAGCGCCCCGGTCGGCGTCCAGGAGGTCAGCGCCATCGAGTTGGTGCAGATGACGGTCAGCAGGAAGATCAGCGGCAGTGCGATCAAGGCCATCAGCATCGGCACGTTGAAGAACTCATGCGCAACCCAGGCCGAGAGCACGCCCAGCACCGGCACGCCGACGTACGAAATCCACAGCGGCACCTCGATGTGCTTGAGCAGATCGCTGCCGGACTCGGCCACCTTCTTGCGGCCGAAGATCGACTTGAAGGCCGAGGTGAACAGTTCGGGCTTGGCCGCCAGGCTCACCATCGAGCCGGCCACCATCATCGCCACACCCCACCACATCGACCATTGGTTGACGATCTCGGGACGCGAGATCGGCACCAGCGCGCCGGCTGCCGTGACGCGCGGCGCGATATCGCCGGCCTGGATCATCAGCGGCGCCAGGATCACGAAATTGATGAACGAACCCAGCATGCAGCTGGTGGCCACGGCAATGCCCATCAGGCCGCCGACGCCGAGCATGGCAGTGTCCAGCGTCAGGCGCAGGCCCAGCGCGCGGAAATCGGTGCCGAGGATCTTGGGAATCCAGCCGCCGGCCTTGGCCGCCCAGTCGTAGTAGTACTGGTCCAGGCGATCGTGGAAATTCCAGGGCTCCTTCATGCCGGCCCATTGGTCCATGCGCAGGATCTTGAATTGCAGCAGCTTCATCCAGCCGTCGCTGACCATGGCCTGATACGCAGCGGACAGCAGCGCCACTTTGGTCAGCAGGCGGGCTTTGTACATGCCCTCGCCGGCGTCACCGGTGTAGAGCGAATCGAGCACCACGCCGCAGGCTGCGCCTTCGGGGAAAGGCAGTTGGTCTTCGTTGATGAAGCGGCGCTTCATCGGGAAGGCCACGAGCACGCCGAGTGCGGCGATCAGGATCATCCAGACCATCATCTGCCACCAGGGCACGATGGTGCCACTGACCAGCATGAAGGCCGCCAGACTGGAAAACAGCGGAGACACCACGTAGCCCGCCGCCGTGGCGATGGACTGGGTGCAGTTGTTCTCAAGCACGGTGAAGTCGCTGGCCAGGCCGGCGGCATTCAGCATGCGGAAGATCGCAAAGGCGAGGATCACCGAAGTGAGTCCGACGCCGATGGAGATGCCGGTCTTGGCGCCGATGTAGAGGCCGGTGGCCGAGAGCACGGCGCCGAGCAGGAAGCCGGTGAAGCCCGAGCGCAGCGTGAGCTGCGCCATGTCGCCGCGGAACACGTTCTTGAACCACCATTCGTCCTTTTGGGAGCGGGTCCAGTCGCGTGTCTGCTGTTCGGTCAGATGTTGGATTGCCATTGCAGAGACTTGTTGCGGCCCGGTAAGGCCTATGAACGCTGATAGCGCTGAATTGTCTAGACGAGTTGGCGATGCCGGAATCGGGAATGTCCACAGTCCGAAGTCGCCCGAAATATGACAAAGCCCGCTGCGAACGAACGCAGCGGGCTTTGAGATAAAGCGGGCGTATTTTGCCCGATTTTTCGGGCGGACCCCGATGGCTGTTGAGCTTAGCGCTTGATGTGCGAGATCTTCGTGCCTTCGATGCTCAGGCTGGCCATCAGGCCTTGCTGGTCAAAGATGAAGGCATAGGCATCGTCCTTCAGCGTCGACGAACTGAGATTCTTGGCCGCGCCGGCGTCCACCACGACGACAGACGGGCCGACGCCGATTTCCCAGCCATGCGTTTCATGCACGTACTTCAGCGCCTTGTTGTTCATCAGGAACACGACATAACCGTAAGACTGAGCGCCAGCCTGCAGGCCCCAGGATGCGGTGACCGAGTTGTAGTAGCCGTCCACCACCGCGCCTTTGCGCAGTTCGCCTTCACCGAAGGCGCCGCCGAAGACCAGGCCGGCCTTCACGATGTTCGGGAACACGAGCACGGCCTTCGCGCGGTGCGAGATGGACTCGGCCAAGGGGTTGGTCTTGTACAGCGCGTCGAGTGCTTGTTGCGAAGACCGGTCCAGGTCCTCGGAAGTGGCGGCGTGGGCGGCAACGGTGCCGATGCTGCACAGCGACACCAGGGCGGCGGTCGACAGCATGCGGGCAATACGGGTGGATGAAGTATTCATGGTTATGGCTCCAGTGAGTTGAGTTCATGATCTGACCCGCTTCACGGGTACGCAATTGCATGCTCGCGCCGTGCAGACCCTGCGTCTGTGCGCTGCCGCACCGGCGTGACGGCGCTGGCTGCGCTTGAGTGGCGCGTTAGATACGCCTTAGATACGCGTTAGATGCGCGTTAGATATGCGACAGATGCGCAATAGACGGTCTTGTGTTCGATAACGAACGGACACGTGTCCTGCGGAGTCAGATGCTGCGGCCTTGCCCTCAGATCACGGGGAATCGGAAAGGGAAGAACCATGCCATCTTCATCATTGACCCTGCTGGGCATTCCTGGCAGCCTGCGTACGCACTCCTACAGCGATGCCTGCCTGCAGGCCATGCAGGGCTTGATGCCTCAGGGCGTGGACCTGAACGTGTTCGACCCGCACCTGCTGCCCTTGACGAGCAACGGTCAGTACCTGCAGAAGGCCCGATTCAATGCCGCCAGCGTTCTGGAATTGAAGCGTCAGATCCGTGAGGCCGACGCGGTGGTGCTCGCGGTCCCTGAATATCCGGACGGACTCTCAACCGTGCTGAACGGCATCATCGACTGCGCCGCCTACCCTGCCGACGACAACGCGTGGCTCGACAAGCCCGTGGCCATGATCGGCGTGACCACCAGCGCGCGCTGCGGCACCTTGGCACAGCAGCATCTGCGCATCCGCATGCTGAACCTCGGCATGTCACCGATCGATCATTCTGATGTGCTGATCAGCAATGCTCACAAGATGCTCGCATCGCGCCCCCATACGCTCGACGCGGCCAGCAGCGCCCTGGTTTGCGAGCTGCTGTCGGAGTTGCTGAGGGCCACTCGCCCCTCCGTGGTGGCCAGCTTTGCGAGCACGGCATTGAAGAGCAATTCGCAGTTCTTTGGCGAGCGCGCCAACGTGGATGCCTATTCCGACATGCGTCGGTGGTCCGTCGTAGGAGCTGTGTGAAGCGGGAAATCCAGGGCCCAGAAATGGGTTGACCCGCACAAGGCCAGAGCCAAGGCGGGTCAACGGGTTCTTATTTTTCTTTTCTGATAAGAATGGTCGGAGCGGCGGGATTCGAACTCGCGACCCTCTGCTCCCAAAGCAGATGCGCTACCAGGCTGCGCTACGCTCCGACGAAGCTCGTATTCTAGCTCAAAGTAGAGCGGTGCAGTCCACAAGTCTTCCTTGCGCTGAAATCAGCGCTGCTCGGACCGGTTCGCCGGGCTGCAAAACCTGCACCGCCGCGACGTAGCGACGCAGTTGCTCCAGGTACTCGGGCCGAGCCTCGGGCTGGCTGCCGAGCTTGTAGTCGAGCACCCACCATTCGCCCGTTTCTTGCAGGCACACGAGCCGGTCGAGCCGCATGTCTGCGCCGTCAAGGCTCAGCGGCACTTCGTTGCCGGCCCAGCGCAGTTGCTCCGCGAGGAAGAACGGCGCGCATTGCGGGCTTTGCAGAATCGCCGTCACCGCGCGCTCCATGCGCTCGCGAGCTTTTTGATCGAGGCCATACATCTGCGCGGCGGCAGCCATCAATGAATTCAGCGCCGGCCGCGTGCGTGTCGGCTGGCTGGCCCATTCCAGCACGCGGTGGATCGATTCGCCGAGCTTGGCCTGAGCTTCGTCGTCAGCCTTGCCTTGGGGCTCGCGCGGGATATGCGCGGGAGGCGTCCAGACGGGGAGTTCGCGCAGCGGCGCAGTCGCTTCCGGGATCGCCGACTGTGCGTCGAACTGCGGCGTCAGCTTCTCGGCCAGCGGCTGCAAGCGGCTCCACCAGGTCGGCGAGGAAGGCGCACGAGCGCCCACGGTGCGGCTGACCACGAGCCGCGAACGGGCCCGCGTCATCGCCACGTACAAGGCATTGAGTTCTTCGCGTTCACGCTGCCCGCGCTCATCGTCGAGCAGCGTCTGCAAGGCCGGCGGCACACGCGCCTCCGAGGCGAGGAAGGCCACGCGTTGCGGCACCGTCTCGCCGACCGGCCAATCGATCAGCAGCGAGTTGGTCTCGGCGCGGGCCGGCCCTGCATCGCCGTCGAGCAGGAACACGACGGGGGCCTCGAGCCCCTTGGCGCCGTGCACGGTCAGCAGTTGCACCGCGTCGGGCTCAGCCGGCAGCGGCAGCTTGAGCGCACGCTTTTTCAGGGCGCGCACAAAGCCGTAGATGCTGGCGTAGCGGCCGCCATCGAGGTCAAGAGCCAGTTCCAGCAAGGCCTGCACGGCGTGCAAGCGGCTGCGCCGCTCGCTGCTTGGCACTGCAGCGCTCAGGCGCGCCAGCAGATCACCTTCGTGGAGGATGGCATCGAGCAATTCATGCGGCGTGCTCTCACGGCACAGCGCGGCCCAGCGGAACAGCAGCGCGCGGGCGCGTTTGAGCTCTTCGCTAACGCCGTCTTCCAGCGCATGCAGCGTGTTCCACCAGGTCTGCCGCGACTCCGGACGATCGACGCCCAGCCAATCAGCGCTGCCCGATTCGCGAGCCAGCCGAAGGAGATCGGCCTCGCCCACGCCAAACAAGGGGCTGCGCAGTGCGTGAGCCAATGAAAGGTCATGGCCGCTGGAGGCCAGCACGTCGAGCAAGGCCAGCAGGTCGCGCACGTCGGGAGCATCGAGCAGGGCCTGATCCTCGGGCGCCGCATGCGGCACGCCGGCCGCCTTGAGCGCCTGGGCCAGCACGCGCAGCGGCTCGCGCTTGCGCGCCAGCACGAAGATCTCGCCGGGGCGTCTTCCGTCCGCCAGCATCTGCACGATGGCTGCGCTCACGTAACGCGCTTCTTCAGCGCGACGGGCCAGCTCGGGTTCCACGCGGGCTTCGGTCAGGCTGGGGCGCCAGTCTTCACGCGAGGCCGAATCAGCCTTCTCGACGAAGGGCACGTCGATCGCCAGCACTCGGCCTTCATCGGCGCTTTCGCTCGTGTGCACGCGGAAGCCGTCGACCTCGGCAAACACGTCGTTCACCGCGACGAGCACGCTCTGCGCGTTGCGCCGCGTGTGATCGCAGGCCAGCACCGCGCCTTCAAAAGCTTCGGCCACGAAGTCTCGCGCCGCCGCAAACACACGCGGCTCGGCGCGACGGAAGCGATAAATGCTCTGCTTGGGATCGCCCACGATGAAGACCGCAAAACCGCGCCCGCCACCGGCACCGGCGTAACCGTCGAGCCATCCCTTGAGCGCGTGCCACTGCAGCGGGCTGGTGTCCTGGAACTCGTCGATCAGCAAATGCCGGACCTGCGCATCCAGGCGCTGCTGCACCCAGCCGGCCAGCGCGCTGTCGCCCAGCAGTGCCAGCGCGCCACGCTCCAGATCGTTCATGTCGACGAGCCCGCGTTCGTGCTTGAGCGCGTCGAACTGCTCGGTCAGCGCCAGCGTCAGCCCGACCATGCGGCGGTGGTCCAGCCAGGCTTCCTGCTGCTGGATCGCCTTGCGGATCAGCGCGAGCCGGTCGCAGATTGCGTTCTGCTCGGGGCTGTCGCCCAGGCCTTTCAAAGGCGTGTCGGTCTTGGTGAACAACGCCTGGTAGACCGCTGAAAAATCAGCGATGCCTTGCTCGATGCCCTGTGCCGCCTTCTGCGCTTTCACGCCCTTGGCTTGGCCGAGCTGGCGAGAGAGGTCCAGCAGATCGGCGCGCATCGCCTCAAAGGGCAGCATCGGATCCGTGCAGCCCGGGATGATGCTCGACGCGTCAGGCATGCTGTCCAGCAGCACCCCATGAGCCTGGGCCAGGCGCAGCTCCACGCGCTTTGAGAAGCCCGCCAGCAGCCAGTCTTGCAAGACATTGCGACCGCGAGAGAAGACCAGCGCGCGGTAGTCCGCGAGCAGTTGCTCATCAGCTTGCACAGCCGCATTGAAGCGCTGCCACAGCTCGGGCAGCAGATCGGCCTCGTCTTCGAGCAGCTGTAATTCTGGCGCGATGTTCTGCGCCTGCAAAAGCTCCAGCGGCGCGGCGCGCAGCAACTGCGCGAACCACGCATGGAAGGTACGGATCTCGACCATGCGACCGCTGCGCAGCAGGCGCGCATGCAGCGTGGCGAGCTGGCCTTCAGCGGCTTGCGCCTCGGCTTCGCTCATGCCGCGATAACGCAGTTCCTGGACGCGTTGCGCGGGCGTGGCGGCGGCAAAGGCGGCCAGCCACTCCTGCAGGCGCTGGCGCATCTCGCCGGCGGCCTTGCGCGTGAAGGTGATCGCAACAATCTCCTGCGGCTCGGAACCGGCCAGCAAGGCGCGCAGGATGCGCGACACCAGCATCCAGGTCTTGCCCGCGCCGGCGCAGGCCTCGACCACCACGCTGCGTGCGGGGTCGCACGCGACGCGGTAGAAGGCTTGCGGCTCGACCTGCGAACCATTGATCGTGTAGGCGGCGCGGCTCATGTCAGCTCCGCCCGGCCGCACGTAGGTGCTGACGCGCCCCCTCGGGGGGCAGCGAACGAAGTTCGCGTGGGGGCCTGTTTCATGCCTGGCTCCAATCGTCGCGGCGGCACAGGCCGCGCATCGCGCAGTAGTCGCAGGCCTTGCCATCGCCGAGCGCGGGCAGCGGCGCGCCGGCATGCAGGGCGCGCAAGTCCTCGCCGGTGCCTTCGATCAGTTGCGCGGCGCTGTTGATCACGTCTTCATGCTCCACTTCGACAAGACCCTTGTTGTCATCCAGGGCCAGATAGCGGGCCAGCAAGGGCGAGCCTTCGTCGCCCATCATCAGGGCGGCATAGACCGCCAACTGCGTGTCCTCCAGCGGTTCGGAGACCTTCGATTTGAGGCCGGCGGCGCTGCCCGTCTTGTAGTCGATCAGCACGCGTTCCTGGCCCGCCGTGTCAATGCGGTCGATCCGTCCTTGAAGGCGCAGGCCCACGAGCGGCGCATGACCGTAGGGCTCGATCTCGCGCTCGATCTCGCCGTCCAGGTAGCGCTGCCCGGCGCTCTCGGTCTTGGCCAGCCATTCGAGATAGCGCGGCACGAGGCGCTCGAAGCTGGCCATGAAGGGCAGGAATTCTTCCGGCGGCAGGCCGTGTCGCGCCACTTCCTGATCGGCGCATTGGCGCAGCAAGGGCTCGTCGGCCATCGCGTCGGGCCCTTGCCGTTGATCGTGGAAAGCCTTGAGCACATCGTGCAGCCAGGTGCCGTAGTCGCGCTTCTCCACTTCCGATTCAAGCTCATCCTGTTCCCGCAGGCCGAGCAGCACGCGGCTGAAGAACTGGTAGGGGCAGGTGCGCAGCGATTCCAGGCTGCTCGCGCTGAGACGAGCAGGCAGCAAGCCGGCCGCCTGTGCCGCTGCGCGTGACGTTGGCGTTAGCGCAATAGAGCGCTCCGGGCGTTCGTCAACCCACTTGTTCAGCGGCCCCTGGCTCAGCATCAGGCGTTCGACCAGAGGGCTGGCAGCCAGGGGCTCCGCGCCGATCGCCACACGGCGGACCAGCGTGAGCGCCGGAGATCGCAGCAGCTGCGCAAACGCGTAGGCCGTGGCTTCGCGCTGATGCTGCATGTCGGGCAGGCCGATCGCACGCGCTTGCGAATCGCTGAGCAGCGCGGGCAGCTTGCCGCCCAAGCCCAGACCTTGCGCATCGGCGCCGGGCAGGACGATGGCCTTGAAAGGCCGCAGCATGGCACGCGCCAGCGGCGTGATGATCAACTGCGGAGAATCGCCCGAAGGCGGCACGTATTGCTGCGCTTCAAGGCTGTCGTCAACCCAGGCGTTGAAGTCCGCCGCATTGAGATGCGAAGCTTGCAGGGCGTGAGCATGAGCGCTGTCAGGCCAGGGCGAGCGCGAAAGCCAGAGCGCGTCGAGCACCTTGTCGCCCGCTTCCTGCTCGCGCAGCGCGTGCTCGGCGCCACTCGTTTGCAGACACTCGCTCAATGCGGCTCGCCAATCGTCGAGACTGCGTCGATCGGAGCCGTTATGCAGAATGGCGAGCGTGGCCTGGGCAGACTCCCACAGGCGAGCGCTCGACGGCGCGAGCTCACTCACTCGTACGGCTTGCGGCTCACGCCAACCACGTTGGCGGCAACGCGCCTCAAGCAGGGCCAGGGCGCCCTCACCGCCCCGGCTGCGCAGATCGCGCGCCAGAGCGGTCTTGAGCCAGGCGAGCACTTCATCCAGCGTGGCTCGGCGGGCGGCGGCGCGCAGCAAGGCCATCAACTGCGCGGCGGCAGGCGTCGTGGCCAATGTCCAGCCGGTTTCGTCCTGCATGGGCAGGTCCTGGCGCTCCAGCAGCGAACGCACGCGGCGCACCAGCACGCGGTCCTGCGCGATCAGGGCGACGGGCGTGCGGCCAGCGGCCAAATGCTGGAGCACGGCCGCGGCGCTGCTTTGGGCCATGTCCTCGAAGTCCTGGCAGCGGGCTTCCTCGATCCGGGCCAGCGGCCGGGCGGTGTCGAGATCCAGATCGGCCACCAGTTGGAGACTGGGCCGCGTCGTGCTCGTGAGCAGGCTTTGAGCCAGTCGATCAGGGCCGCCCGCTTGTAGGACGATCCATGCGCTCGGCTGCAGTTCGAACAAGGCATCGGTGGGCGGTGTGCGCCCGTCCATAACGGCCCATTCAAGCGCCACCAGCGAGAGCGCGCGCTCAATGCCCGCGGGACTGTTGGGGTTGTTCAGTTCCTGCCGGGCGTTTTGCCAGAAAGCATCGCGCTCGCCCGGCGCGCGCTGGCCGGCAGCACGACTCAGCGCATGGGCCAGTTCGACCAACTGGGCGACGCCCTGGCGATAGGCGCGCCCATCGCTTTTCTTGAGCGCCTGAGCCCAGCTCTGGCTCTGCAAGAGCGCGTCGGCACTCAGCGCATCGATCGCCGGATCGAAGGTGATCTGCCCCGCCTCGGCCAGCACATTCGGCCTCAGCGAGGCGGCCAGACTGTGCGTGGTTTCGATGCGCGGCTGCCAGCGATTCAACCGCGTCCAGGCGCGCCGCGCGGGCGCCAGCGCCTGGGCAAAGGGCAGCAGCAGCACGGCGTCGCGCGCGGCCAGGCCCTGGGCGTCCAGCCACTGGCTGGCGGTTTCAGCCACGCGCAGCCAGATGGCATCGGCGTCATGGCCGGCATCCAGCGGCATAGGCATGGACAATGAGGAAGATGAAGAAGACAAATGGGTTTGAAGGGATTGCAATTGGGAGTTCCCGCCCAAACTGTGGGTTCCGGGTCTTTATGTCAGAATCATCGGGCATTCCGTGCAAGGACAATATTCCATGAGCAGCGAACTGATCAAACATGTCTCCGACGCGTCTTTTGACGCCGACGTCATCCAGGCGGGCAAGCCCGTCCTGGTCGATTACTGGGCCGAATGGTGCGGCCCGTGCAAGATGATTGCACCCATCCTGGAGGATGTCTCCAAGGAATACGGTGAGCGTCTGCAAGTCACCAAGATGAACGTGGATGACAACCGCGCCGTGCCGGCCAAGTTCGGCATCCGCGGCATCCCGACCTTGATGCTTTTCAAGGACGGTCAGCTTGCCGCCACAAAGGTGGGCGCACTTTCCAAAGCCCAGTTGACGGCCTTCCTGGACGCCAATCTATAATCATCCCCAGACTGGCGCGGTACACATGCACCGCGCCAGTCGAAACTGCCAACATGCCGGCCCATTGATGGGTTACCGCGCATGGACTCGGCGCCCAAGCTCCCGCGTTTTGAATCGACGTTGTTTGTGATGGCTGACGACAGCCGCATGAACGCTTGGCGGCTTGCCGACGTATTTGGCCGATGGTCCTGGGCAGGGATATCGGACCTTTCACCGGGTGTTCACCCATGCATCTTTCCGAACTGAAAGCGCTTCACGTTTCCGCCCTCATCACGATGGGCGAGGAGCTGGAGATCGAAAACGTCGCTCGCATGCGCAAGCAGGAGCTGATGTTCGCGATCATGAAAAAGCGCGCCAAGGCTGGCGAGCAGGTCTTCGGGGACGGCGTCCTCGAAGTGCTGCCCGACGGCTTCGGCTTCCTGCGCTCGATCGAAGCCAGCTACATGGCGTCAACCGACGACATCTACCTGAGCCCGAGCCAGATCCGCCGCTTCAACCTGCACACCGGCGACATGATCGAAGGCGAAGTGCGCGTCCCGAAGGACGGCGAACGCTACTTCGCGCTCGTCAAGGTGGACCGTGTCAACGGCCTCACCCCCGAGGAGAGCAAGCACAAGATCATGTTCGAGAACTTGACGCCGCTGTTCCCCAAGGAACAGTTCAAGCTCGAACGCGACATCAAGAGCGAAGACAACATCGTCGGCCGCATCATTGACCTGATCGCCCCGATCGGCAAAGGCCAGCGCGCCCTGCTGGTGGCCCAGCCCAAGACCGGCAAGACCGTGATGATGCAGCACCTGGCGCACGCGCTGGTAGCCAACCATCCCGACTGCCATCTGATCGTGCTGCTGGTCGATGAGCGTCCTGAAGAAGTGACCGAAATGCTGCGCACGGTGCGCGGCGAAGTCATCTCCTCGACCTTCGACGAACCGGCCGCCCGCCACGTTCAGGTTGCCGAAATGGTGATCGAACGCGCCAAGCGTCTGGTCGAGCTGAAGAAGGACGTGATCATCCTGCTGGACTCGATCACGCGTCTGGCCCGCGCCTACAACAACGTGCTGCCCAGCTCCGGCAAGGTGCTGACCGGTGGTGTGGACGCCAACGCCCTGCAGCGCCCCAAGCGCTTCTTCGGCGCGGCCCGCAACGTTGAAGAAGGCGGCTCGCTGACCATCATCGGCACGGCCCTGATCGACACCGGCTCGAAGATGGACGAAGTCATCTACGAAGAGTTCAAGGGCACCGGCAACTGCGAAATCCATCTGGATCGCCGCATGGCCGAGAAGCGCGTCTACCCGTCGATCCTGATCAACAAGTCCGGCACCCGCCGCGAAGAGTTGCTGCTCAAGCCTGAGATCCTCCAAAAGAGCTGGATCCTGCGCAAGCTCCTCTACAACATGGACGAGATCGAGGCGATGGAGTTCATCCTCGACAAGATGAAGGCGTCGAAGAACAACCACGATTTCTTCGACATGATGCGACGGGGAGGTTGACCACCCCGTAGGCGCTTGCGCGCCACCCCTCAGGGGGCGTCACCAGTGGCCCGGCGAAGCCGGTTCCACGGCGCCTACCTCAAGTAAAACAGCGCCTATGGGCGCTGTTTGTTTTTGCGGCTATAATCTCTGGTTTCCTCCGTCAGAAAGTGCGTTTGCGCGGTGCAAACGTGGCTCCCGGCACTGAACCCACAAGAGGCTCCTCATGAAGGCAGGCATTCACCCCAACTACCGCGAAGTCGTCTTCGTGGACCAGTCCAACGGTTTCCAATTCGTCACGCGCTCGACGATGGGTTCCAAGGAAACGATCGACATCGAAGGCAAGACCATGCCTCTGGTGAAGCTGGAAACCACCAGCGAATCGCACCCGTTCTACACCGGCACGCAAAAGTCCATCGACAACCTGGGCGGCCGCGTCGAGAAGTTCCGCAACAAGTTTGCGCAATTCAAGAAGTAAATCCTGCCTCGGCAGCGATTGCAAGAAGCCACCTTCGGGTGGCTTTTTTCATGGGCGCTTCAGTTTCAATCGGGGTCAGGCTCTGGCGCGCACGCGCCGGTGCGTCGCCCGCGCATGCCGCACCCAGCCGTGGCTGCGCCAGCGCTGCCACATCATCAGGCCGCGTATCCACTCATCGGCGGCGTAGGCGATCCACACGCCCACCAGCCCCAGGCCGAAATGCACGCCGAGCAGCCAGGAGCCGCCGGCCAGCACGAACAGCATCGACAAGGCGCCTGCCATCACCGGGAAGCGCGCATCGCCGGCCGCGCGCAAGGCATTGATCACGATGAGGTTGAAGCTGCGGCCGGGCTCCAGCACCACCGTACACCACATCAGCGTCACGCCCATCTTGATGATCTGCTCGTCCTGCGTGAAGAAACGCAGCAACCAAGGTGAAGCCAGCGCGAAACTCGAAGCGATCAACACGCTGGCGACCAGGCCGATGCCCAGCGCGCGCCTGACCAGGCGATGCGCCGCGTGCAACTGCCCCGCGCCAATCATGTGGCCAACCATGATCTCGCTCGCAAAGCCGATCGAGAGCCCGAACAGCAGCACCACATACATCAGTTGCTGCGTATAGGCGTGCGTGGCCAGGGCCTGCGTGCCCAGCGAGCCGACGGCCGCCACGCTGACCATGAAACACAGGCGATAGGCGATGTTCTCGCCCGCACCGGGCACGCCGATGTGCAGCACCGGCGCCAGATGCTGCCTGGGCAGCCGCCACCAGTCGGACCCGCTCGGCTTGAGCCCAAGCCGCCAGCGCCACAGCCACAGATGCAGACCCAGGCCCAACAAGCGGCTCACGAACAAGGCCAGTGCATAGCCGGGCAGACCCAGCATCGGCATCAGCGGCACGGCCAGCAGCAGCACGATGGCCTGCATGACCACGATCACCGCCAACGTGTCGCGCGAGCGCATGTGAGCGCGCATAACGCTCACCATCGACGCATTCCACACATCCAGCAGAATGGCCGGCGCCAGCCACCGCAGCAACGGCTCGGCCAGCGGCAGGACATCCTCGGGCGTGTTCAGCAGACGCAGCAACTGGTGGGCGAACAGCAAAGCCATCAGCGCGGAGAATCCACCGATCCAGCTGCTGGCACCCAGCGCCGCACGCGCCACCGCATCGGCCTGCTCGCGCCGACCGGCACCGAGGCTCTGCGTGATCACCACGCTCACGCCCGCGCCGATGATGCGGAACAGCAGGAACAGCGTCGCTGCCAGCTGCGTGCCCATCGCAAAGGCCGCGCCGGCATCGGTGGAGAGATGGCCGGCCATGCCGGTGGCGACAATGCCCACGCCAATGCCCAGGAGCATCTCCAGGAACAGGGGCCAGGCAATCGAAAACAGGCGGGGACGGGGCAGCGACACAGTCGCAACGATAGCCCTGAAATCGGCAGTAACTGCGAGCTTCAACGCAATTAAAGCAACTCGCCTCCCCAGACCGCCGGCTCGACATCAGCAATCGTCTGCGTGAAGGTCCAGAGCCGCCCACCGGGATCTTCTGCGGTGTACTGGCGCTCGCCGTAGGCATGCGTCTGCGGCTCCTGCACGATCAGGGCCCCGCAGCGGCGCGCACGCTCGCAGTGGCGATCGATCTCGGTCACGCGGACCATCACCGAAACGCCATGCCCCACCGGCCCCGACTGGAATGCGACCACCATCGCCCCGTCGCCGTACATCAGCTGCACGCGATGCTTGCCAACGCGCAGCCGCGCGGTGAACCCGAACGCCTCGCACAGCCAGTTGGCTGCCGACGGCACATCGGCATAGCCGAGCACCGGCATGATCGTGGACTCGGGGATCGAACGATTCTTCAGCAAGCCCATGAGCAGCCCTCCCGCGGCGTCTTTTGTGTGTGCAGGATCGTCCGATCAGCCCCGGTGGACGTCAAGCCTGTAAGGTCTTACAGCTTTGCCGCGACCCACTGGGAACACTCTCTGGAGAATCAGCCTGATGCGCCCTCCTCTTTCCATCGCCTTCGCCCTCACCTTTGGCCTCAGCTTGGCTGCCTTGAGCGTTACCGCGCTCGCACAACCCAGCTGTCGCGCGGTCTCAGGCGCCAGCGTGCCGACCGTGGTGGAGCTCTACACCTCGGAGGGTTGCAACTCTTGCCCGCCTGCGGACCATTGGCTGATCGAGCTGAAGTCGAACAAGAACGTGCTGCGTGCGGCCTTCCACGTCGACTACTGGGACCGCCAGGGCTGGCGTGATCGCTTTGGCAGCGCAGCTTACAGCGCGCGGCAGGCACAGTCGCAGCGCTGGTCGGGCGCTCGCTACAGCTACACGCCGCAGGTGCAGGTCAATGGACAGGACTGGCCGCAATGGCCGCGGCTGCCGGACAAGCCCATGCCTTCGATGGTGGATCTGAGCCTTGTTCGCGGCGGCGACGATATCAAGGTGATAGCCACGGCGCGGCCCGGCGCACCAGCGCACCTCTCGCTCTGGTGGGCCGTTCTCGAAGATGGTCTCTGGTCCAGCGTACGGGCCGGAGAGAACGCCGGCGTGACGCTGCGCCACGACGCTGTTGTACGGCGTTATGGCACCGAGGCCCCCTGGGATTCAGCCCACGCGCTTGATCTTGTCTTGCCGGCGCCTGATCCCGGCTTGAGGCTGCTGGTCGTTGTGGTCGACGCGACCACCCATCAAACAGCCCAGGCGCTGGAGCTCAGCTGCCCGGGCTGACGCGATAGACGCAGCGCCGCGCGCCGGCCAGCAAATGCTCAGCCCGGCTGACTTCAACGCTCGAGCCCAGTACTTGCTGGAACAGGGCCAGCTCGGAGCGACAGAAGTTCTGACAGGCCGCCGCCGCCATGCAGATCGGGCAGTGATCCTCGATCAGCAGCCAGTCGCGACCGTGCTTCTCGGCACGCGCCATATAGCCCTCGGCATGACGCTGCGCGGCCAGCGCGCGCACTCGGGCCGCCAGGGTCTTGCAGCTCGCCACGGCCGCAGCGTATTGCTTGAGCATCTGCGCCTCGCGTCGCTCGATCAGCGCTTCCAGCGCTGGCGGCTCCATCAGGCCGAGCATTTGCGCGATCAGATCGCTGTGCCGATCGGGAAAGCGCGCGTGTCCGGCGCTGCTCAAGTGCCAGATGCGCTTCGGTCGGCCAACGGAGCCCGTCTCGTCATGGGCTTCCACCAGTCCCTGCACCTGCAGATCCTGCAAGCGCTTGTGCGCCCCCATCGGCGTGATCGCACAGGCAGCGGCCAGGGTGGCTGCCGCCTGAGGGCCGCGGCTCTTCAAGGCTTGCAGCAGACGATCCTCGGTGCCGTTCATCCCGCCGTCTTTCGCGCGTGCCGCAGCAGCAGCACCGAAGAGATCACGCAGCACAAGCCGCCCAGGGCCATCACCGAGCGCACGGAGAGCATCGCCAGCGCGCTGCCGATCAGCGCGATCAGGACGTTGGCCATGCAGAAGGTCGTGGTCAGCAGGCCCATCACGCGGCCCTGGCCGTGCTCTGCAAAACGTTCGGACATCCAGGCCGGCAGCACCGCGTTGTACAGCGATTGCGCGGCGCCCGCACCGACGATGCAGACCACGCCGAGCCAACCCGGCGCGGCGGCCAGCAGAAGAATGCAGACTGCGGCCAGCAAGGCCGCGTGCGCTGCGCGCGGCAGCTTGGGCGGGCCACGGCTGAAGCGCCCCGCCGCGAGACTGGCGAGCGTCATGGCCGAGCACTGCGCCGCTGTGACCCAGGCGATGCCTGCGCTGCCCAGACCGAGCACCTCCAGCAGCCACAGCGGCGAAAATTCATAGAGCGCGTTGATGCCCAAGGTATAGCTCAGCTGGAGCAGGAACAAGGGCACGAGGCGATGGTCACGCGCCAGCAAGCCCAGCGCCTGCTGTTCACGCATGGCCTTGAGCAGATGCAGCGGCCCACCGCGCGACGGCTGCGCCGGCAAGGCGAAATAGAGCACCAGCAGGCAGGGCACCACGGCGAGGCTGGAGAGCAGGAAAGGCACGGCATCACCGAGCGACAGGGTGAGCCCGCCCACGAGAGGCCCGAGCAGCCATCCGATGTAGAAGCAGGCATTGAGCCAGGCGAAGGCGCGCGTGCGATCGATCTGTTCATGCATGTCGGCCAGCAAGGCTCGCGCGACCGCGGTGTTGCCTTCGGTCAGGCCCGTCAGAAAGCGCGCGGCGACGAAGAGCAGATAGTTGCGCTGCACCAGTGCAAAGGCCGTCAGCAGGTAACCGAGCAAGGTGGAGCTCAGCGTGAAGGCCAGCAGGTTGCGCCGGCCATAGCGGTCTGAAAGCGGGCCGATGAAGAGACTGCCGATCAGGATGCCGGCCGGGTTGACCGCCAGCGCGGCCCCCATCAGCAGCCGCGGGTCAAAGCCGCCGAAATGCGTGAAAGCGTCGACCGGGCCGCCGACAAAGATCGGCGCGAGGATGGGGTAAGGCATGGACACGCCCATGCTGGCCATCGTCGCCATCGCGCAGACGGCTGCCAGCACCCAGTAGGGATGCTTGATCGGTTGGGTCATTGAATTCTTGTGGGGACGGGCAGCGGATCTTCATCATGCCATATTTAAACCATAAGTTTACAAACTATGCGAAAACGCAGGCGATACCGAAGCCCTCCACTTGGCTTGAGAATAGCGACATGCCTTTCCGTCCCGTCACCCTTCCCGCTCCCGTTCCCGGCAAGCTCTGGCTTCAATCGATGCCGGGCCGGCTGGAATCCTGGTCGGCTTTTCTGGCCGAGGCACATGCCACGCAGCTCAAGCTGGTGGTTTGTCTCAATCCGCTCGATGAAGTGGCACAGCTGTCTCCCGCCTATCACCAGGCCATCCAGGACGGCACGCTGCCCTTTGCATGGGCGCATCTGCCGATGCGGGACTTCGGGCTCGGCAGCGAGGCGCGCGCCTTCAGCGAGCTGGTCACGCGGGTTGCACAGTCGCTGCGCGATGGGGACGCCGTGCTCCTGCACTGCGCACACGGCATCGGCCGCACCGGCACGGTCGCCGCCTGCACCTTGAAGGCGCTGGGTCTGCCGACCTTGCAGGCCCTGACCCAGGTGCGCGAGGCGGGCTCCAATCCGCAGTCCGCCTTGCAGTCAGGCTGGATTCACCAGTTCTGATGGACATTGTTCATCTCGACGAGGAGCTCATCGTCGTCGACAAACCGGCGGGCATGCTTTCGGTGCCCGGCCGCAGCGAGCCCGATTGCGCGGCCGCGCGCGTGCAGGCCCAGTTCCCGGAAGCGCTGATCGTGCATAGGCTGGACATGGCCACTTCGGGCCTGCTGCTGTTCGCGCGCGGCGCTGAGGCGCAGCGCGCGCTGAGCGCGGATTTCGCCGAACGGCGTGTGAAGAAGCGCTATATCGCTATCGTCGAGGGCCGCGTGGAGGCGCCAGATTGGCAAGCCATCGATCTGCCCTTGATCGCCGATTGGCCGAACCGGCCGCGCCAGAAGGTCGATGCTCAGCAAGGCAAACCTTCGCTCACACATTACCGAGCGATGAGCGCGCAAGACGATCAGACACGGTTGCAACTTGAACCCATCACCGGCCGCTCCCATCAGCTGCGCGTGCACCTGATGAGCATCGGTCACACGATCGTTGGCGATATGCTTTATGGTGGACGGCCTGCGCCGCGCCTGATGCATGCATGCATGCGGGCTCGAATTGCCCGGGCGCAGCCTGAGGCTTGAATCTTCACCCGACTTCTGAACGAATCCACACGCACCTCATGAGCCAACATCTCTATATCGTGACGGGCAGTTCACGCGGCATGGGCGAGGCGATTGCACGCCAATTGCTCGGCCCCGAGCATGTGCTGATCGGCATCGCGCGGCAACAAAGCGCGGCGCTCGCCATCGCGGCCCAGAACCGTCAGGT
The DNA here is from genome assembly GCA_036500605.1 of Burkholderiaceae bacterium. Lineage (GTDB taxonomy): Bacteria > Pseudomonadota > Gammaproteobacteria > Burkholderiales > Burkholderiaceae_C > JAFALK01. The sequence goes on along the minus strand of DASYBU010000011.1, from coordinate 117,165 downwards.
GCCGCTGGAGCAATGGCAGGCCGATCTGGGTCAGCCGCTGGGCGTGGCGGAACGCTTGCTCGAATGGTTGAAAGCCCAGCCGGCAGGACGCTTCACGAGCGCCACGCTGATCAACAATGCCGCCCTGATCAGCACGCCCGGGCCGGTGGAATCGAACACGCTGGCCGAACTCTCGGCCACGGTGCGCGTCGGCCTGGAGGCGGTGCTGCTGCTCTCGCACGCGTTTCTGAAAGGTGCGAAGGCGTGCAGCGCCGAGCAGCGCATCCTCAACATCTCGTCAGGCCTGGGCCGTCGCGCGATGGCGGGTTCGGGGCCGTATTGCGCGATCAAGGCCGGCATGGACAACCTCTCGCGTGCGATGGCCCTGGACGGCGTGAGTGTTGTCTCGCTCGCGCCCGGCATCATCGACACCGACATGCAGCTGCAGCTCCGCAGCGGCGACCCTGCCCTCTTCCCGGAGCAAGCGCGCTTTGCCGCCTTCAAGGCCGAGGGTGCGCTCGACAGCCCGGACGAAGCTGCCGCCAAGATATTGCGTTACCTGAGCAGAGCCGATTTCGGCCAGACCGTGCTGGCCGACGTGCGCGACGCCTGAATGAATGAATGAATGAGAACGGCCTGCGTCCCCTCGCAGAGGGCACGCAGGCCGCCTTCCAACCCAGAGCGATCAGCCGCGCTTAGAAGTGATATTCAGCGCGGATCATCGGCGTCTTGGCGAAGGCGCCAGAACCGGCCGGGCCTCCGGCATCGTTGCCGAACTTGTTCTTCCAGTACTGGTACTCCAGACCCAGCTTGAAAGTGCCCTTGGAGCCGCCGGTTGACGCGCCGACGTCCCACATCAGCTGCATGTCGATATTGGTTTCGGGCTTGGTCTTGCCGCCGAATTCATCGGTGCCCTTCGAGGCGATGAAGTTGGCGAAGCCTTCAAAGGCCAGCGGCATGCTGCCGATGGGAATCGACCACGCCGCCGTCAGCATCGGATGCGTCTTGTAGGTGTAACGCGGCGTGGAGACATGGCTGAAGCTGTTGTAGGGAGCATTGCTCTCGCGCAGCAGCAACAGGCTGATGTTCAGGAAGCCCGGCACATCCATCATCAGTGTGGGGCCCAGCACCAGCATCTGCTTCTTGGAGTTGTAGCCCGCGTCGTCCTTGGTGTTCCAGTCGAAGCCGCCGGTGATGCCGACGCCGCGCACCGGCCCGAAAGCCATCGGCTTGCCCGAGATCTTGCCCAGGTCCAGCGTGTGGCGGTAGACGATGTACGTTTCGCGCGCGCCATCGGTGGAGCCCGCGCTGGAGGGGTCGTTGCTGTCGGACAGCAGCATGTCCACGCTCAGGAAGTTGGTGCCGTATTTGTAGCCGCTGGCGTGGCTCAGGTTGAAGATGTTCTTGTGGATGTCATTGCTCTCATACGGCTCACCGAACTTGGTGCCATAGCGCCAGCTGAGCGAGGTATCGCTCCATTCAGCCGCCTGTGCGGACATGGTTTGCAGCGCAAGAGCGGCCGCCAGAGCGATGAACTTGACTTTGGATTTCATGGTCTAGATCCCTTTTTTGGTTACTTCACTTGCCGTTGGGAACTTTGCCTTCCACGCCTTTGACGTAGAAGTTGATGCCGGAGAGGAACTTGTCATCAGCGACTTCGTCCTTCTTCAGAATTTCCTTGCCATCCTGGCCCACGACGGGGCCTTTCCAGATCGGGTTGCTGCCGTCGGCCAGGCTGGCCTTGACCTTGGCGAGCTTGTCTTTCAGCTCTGCGGGAACCGCATCGCTGATCGAGACGATGTCGATCGCGCCTTCCTTCACACCCCACCAGCTGTGGTGGTTGCCCGTCCATTTGCCGTCGAGAACGTCATGCACGGTCTTCAGGTAGTACGGCGTCCAGTTGATGATCGCGGAGGCCAGATGCGCCTTCGGTGCGTAGTTGTGCATGTCGGAGTCCCAGCCGAAGGCGTACTTGCCGTTCTTCTCGGCCGCTTGCAGCACGGCGCTGGAGTCGGTGTTCTGGAGCAGCACGTCAGCACCCGCGTCGATCATCGACTGCGCGGCCTCGGTTTCCTTCGGCGGATTGAACCATTCGTTCACCCACACGACCTTGACCTTGATCTTCGGGTTGATGCTCTGCGCGCCCAGCGTGAAGGTGTTGATGTTGCGGAGCACTTCGGGAATGGGGATCGAGCCGACAAAACCGATCGTGCCGGTCTTGCTCATGCCACCGGCCAGCACGCCAGCCATGTACGCGCCCTGGTAGGTGCGTGAGTCGTACGTGTTCAGATTGGCGCCCTGCTTGTAGCCGGTCGCATGCTCGAACTTCACGTCGGGCGAGTCAGCGGCAACCTTGACCATCGGCTCCATATAGCCGAAGGTCGTGCCGAAGATCAGCTTGTTCCCTTGGCCGATCATGTCGCGGAAGACGCGCTCGGCGTCGGGGCCCTCGGGCACCTTCTCAACGAAGCTGGTCACGATCTTGTTGCCGAACTCCTTCTCCAGGGCCTTGCGAGCGTTGTCGTGCGCGAAGGTCCAACCACCATCGCCGACTGGGCCGACGTAGGCGAATGCAATCTTCAGGGGCTCAGCCGATGCCACAGCACTGGCGGGCGCACTGGCCGCGGCCGGGCCTGCCTCTTCGGTCTTGCTACAACCCGCGAGGATGGCACCGAACGCCACGGCCGAGTAGCCGGCGAACTTGAGCAAATCGCGCTTGTGAACGGAACGCATAGAGTCTCCTGGTCAGGTATTGAAGTTGAGGGCTCAGGCCCCGGGGAAGAACGGCTTGCCTATGGAGGCCGGCATGTTGACTCTGATGAAGTTGCCGGACTTGCTGGAGATCAGCACGAGAACCAAGATCGTTGCCAGGTAGGGCAACATGCTGAGGAACTGGCTCGGGATCTGCACACCCTGCCCCTGCAGATAGAACTGGAGCATGGTGACTCCGCCGAACAGATAGGCACCGAGCAAGACGCGTGCCGGGCGCCATGTGGCGAAGGTGGTGAGGGCCAGCGCGATCCAGCCCTTGCCGGCGATCATGCCCTCGACCCACAGCGGCGTGTAGACCACCGAGACGTAGGCACCCGCGAGCCCGCACAGCGCACCGCCCGTCATGACGGCGGCCAGCCGGATGCGACGCACCGGATAGCCGAGTGCATGCGCCGATTCGGGTGATTCACCGACAGCGCGAAGCACCAAGCCGGGGCGCGTGCGGTAGAGGAACCAGGCCAGGCCGATCGTCAATGCCATCCCGAAGTACACCAAGGGATGCTGCCGGAACAGCGCCACGCCGACAAAGGGCAGATCGGACAGGCCCGGGATCTCGAAGTGCGGGCGCGGGCCGAGCTGCCGCTGCGTGTACGAGACGCCAATGAAGGCGGAGAAGCCCACGCCGAACAGGCTCAGCGCCAGGCCGGCCGCGTATTGATTGGTGTTGAGCCAGATGACCAGCAGCCCGAAAACCATCGCCATCGCGGCACCGGCGCCCATGCCTGCCAGAAAGGCGAGGCTGTCGCTGCCGGTGTTGGCACACGTGGCATAGCCCGCGATCGCGGCCACCAGCATCATGCCCTCGGCACCGAGGTTCACCACGCCTGATCGTTCATTGATCAGGAGGCCCAGGGCGGCAATCGCCAACACGGTGCCGGCGTTCAAGGCAGCCGCAATCAACAGCGCCAATGCATTCAGATCCATGTCTCGGGCCTTATGCTTGTTTGTGACCGCGACTGGCACTCCAGCGCAGACGATAGTGGATCAGGGTGTCGGACGCCAGCAGCATGAACAGCAGCAGACCCTGGAAGACGCCGGTGATCGATTTGGGCAGGCCCAGCCGCGACTGTGCGAGCTCGCCGCCGATGTAGAACATGCTCATGACCAAGCCCGAGAACACGATACCGACCGGATGCAGCCGCCCGACGAAGGCCACGATGATGGCGGCGAAGCCATAGCCGGCCGGCACATATGGCGTGAGCTGGCCCATCGGCCCGGCCGCATCGAGAGCGCCAGCCAGACCGGCCATGCCGCCGGAGATCAAGAGCGCCACCCAGAGCGAGCGGCGCGCCGAGAAGCCCGCATAGCGCGCGGCCGCCGGCGCCAGCCCGCCCACCTGCAAGGCAAAGCCGGCATAGGTGCGGAACATCAGCAACCAGCACAGCACGACCGAACCCAGCGCGATCAGCACGCCGATATTGACGCGCCAGCCGGCAAACAGATGCGGGATGCGCGCTGCGGCGGCGAAGGTGATGGTCTGCGGAAAGTTGTAGCCGTTCGGATCCTTCCAGGGCCCGTAGACGAGATAGCTGAGCAGCAGATCAGCCACATAGACCAGCATCAGGGTGACCAGAATCTCGCTGGCATTGAAGCGATCCTTGAGCAGGGCCGCGATGGCAGCCCAGGCCATGCCGCCGGCCACGCCCGCGAGCAGGACCAGCACCACGATGAACCGCGAACTGTTGGCGTCGGCCTGCATGGCCACCCAGCCGCCCGCGAGTGCGCCGAGGATGTACTGGCCTTCGGCGCCGATATTCCAGACGCTGGATCGATAGCACAAGGCCAGGCCGAGCGCGATCAGGATCAGCGGCGTGGCCTTGAGGCAAAGCTCGCTGAGCGCATAGGCGCTGCGGATCGGCTCCCAGAAGAACATCTGCAGGCCGCGCAGGGGATCAGCGCCCAGGAGCATGAAGAGGATCACGCCGAGTGCCACTGTGGCGGCCAAGGCGATCAGCGGCGAAGCCACTGACATCAGCCTGGAGGGCTGGGGACGTATTTCAAGCCGCACGATGCCCCCCTTCCGTGCTCCACAGGCCACTCATCCAGCTGCCGATCTTTTCCACGGTGGCCTCGCCCATCGCGAGCGACGGCGAGAGCCGGCCTTGCGCCATCACGAGGATGCGGTCCGAGAGTTCGAACAGCTCGTCGAGCTCTTCGCTGACGACCAGGATCGCGCAGCCTTCGTCGCGCAGCTTGCTGAGCTCGGCCCGGATCTGCGCGGCTGCGCCGACATCAACACCCCAGGTCGGCTGCGCAATGATCAGCACGCGCGGGTGCGCGTCGATCTCGCGGCCGACGATGAACTTCTGGAGATTGCCGCCCGACAGACTCTTGGCCGCCGAGGCCGAGCCGCCGCAGCGCACGCCGAAGCGGCCGATCAAGGTGTCAGCCAGCCGGTTCACGCGCAGCGGCGTGACCCAGCCCAGCTTGCGAACGCCTTCCGTGCGCGTCAGGAGCGTGTTCTGCGCCAGCGAGAGCGTGGGCACCGCGCCGCGACCCAGGCGTTCTTCGGGCACGAAATGCAGGCCGGCTTTTCGGCGCTCACGCGCGCCGCATTGCGCGATGTCCTTGCCGAACAGCAGCACCGAGCCTTTGTCAGCGCGCGGGTCTTCGCCCGAAAGCGCCGCCATGAACTCCTGCTGCCCGTTGCCCGAGACGCCTGCAATGCCGACCATCTCGCCGGCGCGCAACTGCAGATTGATGCCGGCCAGCGTGGTGCCGAAAGGCGAGGCCTTGGGCAAGCTCAGATTCTTGACTTCGAGCGCCATCTCTCCGCCCTTGTGCGCCACCGCATGCAGCCGCGGCGGCGTGCTGCCGATCATGAGGCGCGAGAGTTCGGCGTTGTCGACCTGGCGCGGATCGACCTCGCCCGTCACGCGGCCACCGCGCAGCACCGTGCAGTGGTGGCACAACGCGCGGATCTCGTCGAGCTTGTGGCTGATGTAGAGGATGGAGCAGCCTTGCTCCGCCAAAGTGCGCAAGGTCACGAACAGCTTCTCGACAGCTTGCGGCGTCAGCACCGAGGTCGGCTCATCGAGGATCAGCAGTTGCGGGTTGGTCATGAGCCCGCGAATGATCTCGACGCGTTGACGCTCGCCCACCGAGAGCGTGTGTACCGGCCGCAAGGGATCGATCTCCAGGCCGTAGCTCTTGGCCACCTCGTTGATGCGCGCCTGCACCTGCGCCAGGCTGAGCTTCTGGTCCAAACCCAGCAACACGTTCTGCGCGACGCTCAGCGTATCGAACAACGAGAAGTGCTGGTAGACCATGCTGATGCCCAGCGCACGCGCCTGCGCGGGGTTGCTGATGTCGACAGGCAAACCATTCCAGCGGATCTCGCCTTCATCAGGCTGGACCGCGCCGTAGATGATTTTCATCAGGGTGGACTTGCCGGCCCCGTTCTCGCCGAGGACTGCGTGGATCTGGCCGGGCGCCACGCGCAGAGAGACGTTGTCGTTGGCCTTCACGGCCGGGTATTGCTTGCTGATGCCTGCAAGCTCAAGACGCATGTTCGTCATGGGACTGGGGTGCCCTCCGCGCAGATTTCCGGCCCAGGATGCATGAAGCGCCCGGGAACGTCGATCGGGTTTTACGCGGCCGTTCAGCCCAGCAGATTGGCCAGCGTCAACAAAGCCAACAACAGCATCCACAGCACGACGGAGCGCCACACCAGGCCCACGACGCTTTGCAGATGACCGAGTTGAGTCACCACGCCGGGAGTTGATCCCGCGGCTCCCGTGGCCTCGGCATCAACGCCGCTCTCGAAGGTCTTGCTGCGGTCGGGCGTGATGCCCGGTGGCGCAGCGCCGCCCAATTGCAGTCCCAGCGCTCCCGCTGCTGACGCAAGAATGATGCCTTCGTTGGCATGCAGCCAAAGGCTGGCGTCACGGCGCCAGCCATTCACGGCTTCCTCGAAATTGCCGACGATGGCAAAGCCGGTGGCGGTGAGCCGGGCCGGCACGAAATCGATATAGCCGAAGTTGCGGCGCGAGATCGTCATCAGGCGCTCGTTGGTTGGCGCATCGAGCGTGCGGCTCTTGAAGGCCCAGTAGCGGCTCGCGAACTCGGCCATGCGATAGAACACCGCGCCGGCCGGACCGAGCCCCAGCGTCGAGACCAGCACGAACCAGAAGAACACGCCGAACACATGGCGATGCGCGGCCAGCAGCGAATGCTCGACCACATGGCGCAGCAGCTCGGTCCGCGGCAGTTCGCTCGCGTCCAGATGGCGCCACTCAGACAGCAGCCGGCGCGCGGCCAGATCATCCCCGCGCTCAAGCGCGTCACGGATGTCGGTGAAGTAGTGGCTGAACTGGCGAAAGCCCAGCGTCAGATAAAGAATGACCACGTTCATGGCCAGGGCCAGCACGAGGCTGAAGTGACGCACGGCGATGTACAGCAGGCCCATCACGAGCGAAGGACCGAGCACCGTGATGGCCCAAACAACACCAGCGTGGTGCTCGCGGCCCGCATCGAAATTGCGGCCGGTCCAATGCACCCAGGAAATCACCGTCTGGTGGATCTTGTTGCCGTGCCGCAGGGGCTTCATTTGCTCGCACAGGAGCGCAAGCAAGACCGCGAGGAAGTTCATGGACAGGAATGATAGCGGCGCAGGATCACGCTGAAAGAAAGCGGTAGAGATTGCGCAACATTGCGGCCGTCGCGCCCCAGATGAAGTAGTCGTTCCAGGGCATCGAATAGAAGTGCCGGGTATGGCTCCCGACCTCGAAGCGGTGGCGCTGATGGTGGGCCGGATCCATCAGGAATTGCACAGGTACCTCGAAGGCCTCGTCGACCTCGAAGGCATCGAGCTTGAGCTCAAAACCAGGCTGCACCAGCGCGACGACGGGCGTGACCTGGAACGCGGTCACCGTGCAGTAGACGGGCAATTGGCCGATCACCTCGATGAACGGCGCGCCCAGGCCGATTTCCTCACAGGTTTCGCGCAAGGCCGTGGCGGTTGCATCGACGTCATGCTGCTCGACGCGGCCGCCCGGAAAGCTGATCTGACCCGCGTGCGAGCGCAGATGCGCGGTGCGGCGGGTCAGCAGGATCTGCAAGCCCTCCTCGCGCATGACCAGCGGGATCAACACGGCCGCCGATGCGGGCTCGCGGTCGGCGAAGCGGCCGCCATCGCCCTCCATCTCGGGCTGCCAGGCGGGCGGCGTTAGAAAGCGCTGGCGCAATGCGGCGGCGTTGAGTTGCTTGACAGGAACAGGCGGCTGATCGGCTCCGGTGCCAACGATGGGCACGGCGCGTGGATCGTGGATTCGAGGATCGCTCATGGAGACAAGAGCATAGGGCTAGAAACGACAAAGCCGCCCGAAGGCGGCCTTGTTTTGAAGATGGCTGATTAAGCCAGCTTCTCCTTGATACGAGCCGACTTGCCCGAACGCTGACGCAGGTAGTACAGCTTGGCGCGGCGGACATCACCACGGCGCTTGACTTCGATCGAAGCGATCAGGGGGCTGTACAGCTGGAACGTACGCTCCACGCCTTCGCCGCTCGAGATCTTGCGGCAGATGAAGCTGCTGTTCAGGCCACGATTGCGCTTGGCAATCACGACGCCTTCATAAGCCTGCACGCGCTTGCGGGTGCCTTCAACCACGTTGACGCTGACGATCACGGTGTCGCCAGGGGCGAACGACGGGATGGTCTTGTTCAGGCGAGCAATTTCTTCTTGCTCAAGGGTTTGGATCAAGTCCATGAGGTTCTCCAAGTGATCATGGCAGCGTCTGAATCTTTTTAGGTGCGAGAACATGGCCCGCACGACCCGCCAGAGGATCGAAGCCCGCGAGTATAACCCGATATCAATACGTCGGCAAATTCTTGAGGAACTGCTCGTCTTGTTTGCTGAGTCGCCCGGCCGCTCGTGCGGCGACGATCAGCTCCGGGCGGCGTTGCGCCGTGATGAGCAGCGACTGCTCGCGCCGCCAGCGCGCAATCTGCGCGTGATGGCCCGAGAGCAGCGGCGCCGGCACCGCCTGATCCTCGAAGACCTCGGGACGGCTGTAGTGCGGGCAGTCCAACAGGCCATCGGAGAAGCTGTCCTGCTCATGCGAGGCTGCATCACCCAGCACGCCCGGCTGCAGGCGCGCAATCGCGTCCAGCAAGGCCAGCGCCGGCAGTTCACCGCCCGAGAGCACGAAGTCACCGAGGCTCAATTCCAGCGTGACGTGGCGATCAAGGAAGCGTTGGTCGATGCCTTCGTAGCGACCGCAAAGCAGCACGGCGCCGGGGCCCTGTGCCATTTCCTGCGCCTGTGCCTGGTCGATGCGTCGGCCCGTCGGCGTGAAGTGAATGATGGCCGGTTGTTCCTCGCCTCGATCGGCCTTGACGGCCGCCAGCGCACGTTCAAGCGGCTCGACCAGCATCACCATGCCCGGGCCACCACCAAACGGGCGATCGTCAACACGGCGGTAGTTGCCCTCGGCGTGATCGCGCAGCGGCCACAGGCGCACATCAACCTGCTTGCCTTCAAAGGCGCGGCGCGTGACGCCAACGCTCAGGTGCGGCGCAAAAAGCTCGGGGAAAAGCGTGATGACGTCGAAGCGCATGGTTAGCGCCTCAGTAGTCAAGGCCCCAATCGACCGTGATCAGACGATCTTCAAGGCTGACCGTGTCGACAAAGGCGCCGACAAACGGAATCAGCCGCTCCTGGTCAGGCTTGACCTCAGCCAAGCCAGGCGGCGCAACGCGCAACACGCTGTGCGGACCGGTATCCAGCAACCCCAGCACGGTTCCCAGGGTCTCGCCTTGGCGATTGACCACGTTCAGGCCAATCAGATCGACCCAGTAGAACTCGTCGGGATCCGCGCTCGGGAAGGCCGAGCGCGAGATGAAAATCCGCGCACCACCCAGGGCCTCGGCACCATTGCGGTCCGACACACCCTCGATGTTGGCGACGAGACCGTCGCCATGATCGCGAATCGTAAGAATCTTGAGCAGCGGCGGCACGGCTTGCACCTTGGCCACTACTTTCGGCAGAGCGGCAGACTTGTTCAGCGGCTCGGCGGGTTTCAGGAACCAGCGTCGGGCAGAAAACAAGGCTCCGGCATCCGCCGAATAGGACTGGATCTTGACCCAGCCCTTGATGCCCCAGGCATCAAGAATGCGCCCGACTTCTACTGCATCGGCCGGCCAAACATTCTGGTCGGCAATTTCGTTGTTATCGGGCATCTCAATCTCAAACATTCAGCCGCCCCTATCAAGTAGAGACCGTGGAACCGGCTTTGCCGGGCCACTGGTCTCGCCCCCTTGAGGGGGTGGCGCGAAGAGCGCCTACGGGGGTGGGCCTATTCAGGCCGCAACGGCCTTCTTGGCTTGCTCAACCAGACGCTCGACGGTGGGCGACATTTGCGCGCCAACGCCGGTCCAGTAGGCCACGCGGTCCAGCGTCACGCGCAGCGATTCAGCAGCGCCCGAAGCGACGGGATTGTAGAAACCCACGCGTTCGATGAAGCGGCCGTCACGGCGGTTCTGGCTGTTGGCCACGACCATGTTGTAGAACGGACGCTTCTTGGAGCCGCCGCGGGTAAGTCGAATCACGACCATGATGAATCCTTTAAACAGTCTGAAAACTTTTCCACCGCACCAGGAGACACTCAGGGCGAAAGAATCAATGTGACCGGCTTCGAGCTCAATTTTTAGGTTTAGCCTCAGCCGGCCGAGGTTCAGTCTTGTAGATACGCCGGGCATTCAGGTGAATCCAGAGTGAACTCAGGTAAACGCTGAAATGCCGACCAAGACCGAAAACGAAAGATTATAAACTCGACCGGATGAACATTTCCAGTCCCGCGCCGCTTTTGCGTCCAAGTACCGAGGCAGACGTGCCCGCCATCCAGGCGATTTACGCCCACGCCGTGCTCCACGGCACCGGCACTTTCGAGACCGATGTGCCCGATGTGGCCGAGATGACCCGGCGCCGCGCCGAAGTGCTTTCGCGCGGCCTGCCCTTTCTGGTGGCCGAAATTGGCGGTGAAGTAACGGGTTACGCCTATGCCAATTATTTCCGCCCTCGCCTCGCCTATCGCTATTGCCTCGAAGATTCGATCTACCTGGCGCCCGGCGCGCAAGGCCAAGGTCTGGGCAAGCTGCTGCTGGCCGAACTGATCGCGCGTTGCGAAGCGGCCGGTGGCCGGCAGATGCTGGCCGTGATCGGCGATGCCGAGAACAAGGGCTCGATCGGCGTTCATCGCGCCTTGGGCTTCAGCGATACCGGCGTGCTCAAGAGCTCGGGCTGGAAATTCGGCCGCTGGCTGGACGTGGTGCTGATGCAGCGCCAACTCGGCACCGGCGACACCACCAGCCCGGACCAAACCGCATGAACTACAAATCGAAGACCGTGGCCACCTGGGCCGCCTTGCTGCTGGGCGCTTTCGGCGTGCATCGTTTCTACCTGCGCGGCCTGGGCGACAAGCTCGGCTGGCTGCATGCCGTGCCCACGCTGATCGGCCTTTATGGCGTGCAGCGCATGGACACCCTCGGCCAGGACGATCGCTTGGCCTGGGTGCTGATTCCCTTTCTCGGCGTGATGCTCGTGCAAGGCGCCCTGCACGCCGTGATCTACGGCCTCACACCTGATGAGCGCTGGGATACCCGCTACAACGCGGGTCAGGCGCCCCGCGAAACGCGTTGGGGTCCGATCCTCGGCGTGATTGCAGCCGTCGCGCTTGGCGGCATCTGCCTGATGGCCACGATCTCGTTCAGCGCGCAGCGCTACTTCGAGAGCCAGCCGGTCGAATCGACAAGCTGACTCCGCGAATCAGAGCCGCGGAATCAAAAGAGCCACAGGCTGGCGAAGTAGCAAACGCCGGCAATGAAGGCCGCGGCCGGGATCGTGAAGATCCATGCCCAGACGATATTGCCCGCCACACCCCAGCGCACGCTCGACGCGCGCTGCGTGGAGCCCACGCCGACGATGGCGCCGGTGATCGTGTGCGTGGTCGAAACCGGTACGCCCAGCGCGGTGGCCAGGAACAGCGTCACCGCGCCACCGGTTTCGGCGCAGAAGCCGCCCACGGGCTTGAGCTTGGTGATCTTCTGGCCCATCGTGCGCACGATGCGCCAGCCACCGAACATGGTGCCCATACCGATCGCGATATAGCAGCAGACGATGACCCAGATCGGCGGCGAAGTGGCGCCCGCCTGGGAGTAGCCCGAACTGATCAGCAGCAGCCAGATCAGGCCGATGGTCTTCTGCGCGTCATTGCCACCGTGGCCCAGGCTGTAGAGCCCTGCCGAGATCAGTTGCAAACGACGAAACCAGTTGTCGACCTTGAGCGGCGAGGAGCGGCGGAAGATCCACGCCACCGCCACCATCAGGATCGAACCGAGCAGGTAGCCCAGGATCGGCGACAGGAAGATGAAGAGCACGGTCTTCAGGATGCCCGCCGCGACGAGCTTGTGGGCACCCGCCTTGGCCACTGCGGCACCGGCAATGCCGCCGATCAGCGCATGCGATGAGCTCGAAGGAATGCCGTACCACCAGGTGATCACGTTCCAGGCGATCGCGCCCATCAGCGCCCCGAAGATCACGTGCTGATCGACGATGCTCGGGTCGACGATGCCCTTGCCCACCGTGGCGGCCACGTTCAGGCCGAACACGCCGATCGCCACGACGTTGAAGAAGGCGGCGAACAGCACCGCCTGCTGCGGCTTGAGCACGCCGGTGGAGACCACCGTCGCGATCGAGTTCGCCGCATCATGGAAGCCGTTCATGAAGTCGAACAGCAAGGCCATCAGCACCAGAAGCGCCACCACCCAGAAAGCGGAGTCGGCTTGCATCAGGCGTTTTCCAGCACGATGCCTTCGATGAGATTCGCCACGTCCTCGCAGCGGTCCGAGATGGATTCGAGCTGCTCGTAGATGGCCTTCAGCTTGATCAGTTCCCGCACATCGGCCTGCTCGCGGAACAGCGCGGACATCGCCTTGCGCATCACGCGGTCGGCATCGCCTTCGAGCTTGTCGATCTCTTCGCAGGTCTTGATCGCGGCCTCGGCGGTCTTGGGCTCGCTGATCTGCGGCAGCAGGCTCACCGCGTGCTGAACGCGCTCGCAGCACTTGGCCGAGAGCTCGCCCAGGCGCAGCACATCCTCGGGAATGCTGCGCACATCGTAGAGCTGCATGGTTTCGGTCGAGTCCTGCAGCAGGTCGACGATATCGTCCATCGCGTTGATCAGGCCGTGGATCTGCTCGCGGTCGATCGGCGTGATGAAGGTGCGGTGCAGCAGGCGGTTGACCTCGGCGGTCACGCGGTCGGCATGGTGCTCGGCGCGGTCGACTTCGGCCGCGTATTTCTCGCGCAGATCCGGGTCGTTGTAGTTCTGGATCATCAGCATGAAGACGCGCGCGCCCTCGGCGATCTGGCCGGCGTGTTCGTTGAACAGCTCAAAAAAATTGCCTTCGCGAGGCAGCAATTTGCCGAAAAACATGGCGTCTCCCTGCGGGCTTGCGCCCGACTTCATGAAAATGTCATCGCCATGTCACAAATGGCGAACGCGGGAGTGTAATCGGGCCGACTCGCCGCGTCAGGCCGAACGGAATATGAAATAAACGGCCCCCATCAGGCACAAGCCGGCCCAGATGAAGTCGGTTTTGAACGGCTGCCCCATGTAGATCATCGCGAAGGGCACGAAGACCGTCAGCGTGATCACCTCCTGCGTGATCTTGAGCTGCGCCAGCGAGAAGCCCGCGCCAAAACCGATTCGGTTGGCCGGCACCTGGAGCAGGTATTCGAATAACGCGATGCCCCAGCTGACCAACGCCGCCACCCACCAAGCCTTGGTCGACAGGTTCTTCAGGTGGCCGTACCAGGCCATCGTCATGAAGAGGTTCGAGCACAGCAACAAGGCGATGGTCTGCCAGCCGGCGAGCGAGGTCAGGAGGTTCATGGCTGCAAGTTCAGGCTGAGTTTTTGGAGCGCCTGATCAGCGACGGCCGGCAAATGCGCAGCCAGGTCCTGCCGCTCCGGTGCGACTTCGAGCAGCGGGCGCAACACAAAGGAGCGCTCATGCAGTCGCGGGTGCGGCACGGTCAGGCGTGCGGTGTGGACATGCTGATCGTCGTAAAGCAGCAGGTCCAGATCGAGTGTTCGCGGCGCGTTGACGTAGGGGCGTTCGCGGCCGTGGGTCAGCTCGATCGCTTGCAATGCGTCGAGCAAGGGCTCGGGTTCGAGCTCGGTCTCGAGGCGCGCCACGGCGTTCAGATAGTCGGGGCCGCCGGCATCGACCGGTGCGCTACGCCAGGCGCTGGAGACGGCTTCCACACGCGTTCGCGGCAGCGCGTCGAGCGCCTTCAGCGCGGCCCGCAAGGTCAGCGCCATGTCGCCGAGATTCGCGCCCAGGCCGATGTAGGCGCGCGCCATTTACTCGCTGGCGTTGTCCGCGGCCGGGGCCGAACCGGCGCCGGCAGCCTTGGGCTTGCGACGGCGACGCCGCTTCTTGGCCGCGGCCGACGGTGCGGCTTCGTCACCCTCGGCAGCCTGCTGAGGACGCGGCGCATGGCTAACGCTTGGCTTGCGCGGCACCTGATGCGTCTTCGGCACGCGTTTGGCCGTCTCGCGAGCGTCGGCGAGCAGGACATTGCGCTCCTCCTCATTGCCTTGCGCAAAATCGTCCCACCAGTCGGCCAGCGCGCCGTCAACCTCGCCGGCATCAGCACGCAGGCGCAGGAAGTCGTAGCCAGCGCGATAGCGCGGCTGCTCCACCAGCGTGTAGACGCCCGAGCCCGTGCGGCGCTCGAAGCGCGGCTGCATCATCCAGATCTCGCGCATGTCGGTGGCCAGCTTGCCGCGGCCCGAGATATCGCCGATGCGGGCATCGAACACGGCATCGATTGCGAGCGAAAGCGCCGGCACCGTCGGCTCGCCTTCGTCGCGCAGCTTGGTCCAGCGGTCGAGCACCTCGCGCCAGAGCATGCAGGCGAGCATGAAGCTCGGGCTCACGCCCCGGCCTTCGCCCACGCGGCGGTCGGTGTCTTCAAAAGCCATGCGAACGAACTTGCCCGAGGCATCGTCAGACAGTTCGCCTTGCGCATTGAGCGTGGCGTCCAGGATCGGGAACACGCCGCGCGACAGGCCCAGCTTCTTGAGCTGCACGAGGCTCGCCAGCGAATGGCCGGTCTGCAGCAGCTTGATCATTTCGTCGAACAGGCGCGAGGCCGGCACGTTCTCGAGCAGCGGCACGCAAGCCTTGATCGGCGCCTTGGTCTTGGGCTCAAGCTCGAAGCCGAGCTTGGCGGCAAAACGCACGGCGCGGATGATGCGGACCGGGTCTTCGCGATAGCGGGTCTCCGGGTCGCCGATGATGCGCAGCACCTTCTTGCGCGAATCGGCCAGGCCGCCGTGATAGTCGACCACGACCTGCGATTGCGGGTCGTAGTACATCGCGTTGACCGTGTAGTCGCGGCGCGCCGCGTCTTCGATCTGCGGGCCCCAGACGTTGTCGCGCAGCACGCGGCCTTCGGAGTCCACCACATGCGACTTGCCGGCCAGCTCGGCCTTGGACGTCTTCTCGTTGCCCGTGACCTGCTCGGCGCCTTCGGTGCCCAGGAGCGCGCGGAAGGTCGAGACCTCGATCACCTCATGCTCGCGACCGCGGCCGTAGACCACATGGACGATGCGAAAGCGCCGGCCGATGATGAAGGCGCGGCGGAACAGGCTCTTGACCTGCTCGGGCGTGGCGTTGGTGGCCACGTCGAAATCCTTGGGGCGCAGGCCCAGCAGCAGGTCGCGCACCGCGCCGCCGACGATGTAGGCCTCGTAGCCGCCTTCGGCCAGCGTCTGCACCACGCGCACCGCGCGCTCATCGAGCAGATTGGGGTCGATGCCGTGCTCGGCCGCGCTGATTTCAACGCGCTTGCCCAGCGGTGAGCGAGGGCTGGCGGGTTTGCCGAGCAGCTTGTCTATGAATTTCTTGATCATGCGAACAGATTGAGTATGGGCCAGCCGCGCTCATTGGCGATGGCCGCCAGCGAAGGCGCCGGGTTGGTCGCCACCGGGTGGCTGGCCAGCTCCAGCAAGGGCAAATCATTGATCGAGTCGCTGTAGAACGTGACGCGCTCGAAATCGGACCATTGTCGCCCCAAGCCGGCCAACCAGTCGTGAACCCGTTGGATCTTGCCGCTTTGGAACGACGGCGTGCCGTGGATATGGCCGGTGTACACGCCGTTAGCATCGCGCGCCAGCTGGACCGCGATCAGGTGTTCCACGCCAAAAGCCTCGGCAAAAGGCGTAGTGACGAACTCATTGGTGGCGGTGACGATGGCGATCAGGTCGCCGGCCGCGCGGTGCTTCTCGACGAGCGCCCTCGCCGGCTCGGTCAGCTGCCCGGCCATCACCTCGCGCATGAAGCGTTCGCGGATCGCCAGGGCTTCTTCCACGGGGCGCTGGCGCCAGACGCCGGTGGTGAATTCGATATAGGCGTCCAGGTCCAGATGGCCGGCCTGGTAGTCGGCGTAGAAGCCGTCATTGCGGGCGCGCCAGGCTTCGCCATCGGCCCAGCCGATGTCCACCATGAAACCGCCGAAGGCGTGGTCGGAGTCGCCGGCGATCAGGGTGCCGTCAAGATCAAAAAGAGTCAGATTCATACTTCGGGCTCGTCGGCCAACATCTGCTTGAGCAAGGGAATGGTGATGGCGCGCTTGTTGGCCATCGAGAAATCATCGAGCCGCACCAGCAGCTCCATCAGGTGCTTGAGGTCGCGGGCGAAGCGGGTCAAGAGGTAGTCCGTGACCTCTTCGGCGAGCAGGATGCCACGGCGATCGGCTTCGCGGCGCAGCGCGGCGCGCGTCTCGGCCTCGGAGAGCGGCTGCAAGGCGAAGGTCGGGCCCCAGCCAAGGCGCGTGCGCAGGTCTTCGCGCAAGTCCAGATCCACCGGCGGCGCGCTGCCGCTGGCGACCACGGCCAGACCATGCGTCGCCGCTTCGACAAACAGCGCAAAGGCCGCGTGCTGCTGGAGCGGATCGAACCGCTGGCAGTCATCAAAGATCAGCAGGCTCGGCTGGGCCGGCAACTCCCACGGCAGGCTCGTCTCGGCGTCATACCAGCCCACTTGCGCGCCGGCACGCTGCCACTCATGGGCGAGCGCGCGCAGCGCATGCGTCTTGCCGCTGCCATGCGGCCCCCAAAGAAACGCCGGTGGCGAGCCGGGCCGCAGGTCGTGCAGATGCGCCAGCGCCACTTCATTGGCGCCGGGCAGGAAGTTCTCGAAGGTCAACAGCGGCGCGGGGCCGATGGCAAGGGGGATCTGCTTCAACGGAGGAAATGCATTCAGGAAAGGTAGAGCGGGCTCTTCAGGTAGGCGGCGCGGACGCGAGCTTGCGCCACCACCAGCACGGCGCTGACCGGCAAGGCCACCAGCACGCCGACAAAGCCGAACAGATGGCCGAAGACCAGCAAGGCAAAGATCACCGTCAGCGGAGACAGGCCGATACGCTCGCCGACCAGCCGCGGCGTGAGGAAGAAACCTTCCAGCAACTGGCCCAGGCCGTACACGCCCGCCACCGTCAGAAGCCCATAGAGATTCGCGAACTGCAACATGCCCGCCAGCAGCGCCAGCACGAGGCCGAGACCGAAGCCGACGTAAGGCACGCACACCGCCAGGCCGGTGAACACGCCAATCGGCAGCGCCAGATCGAAACCGAACAGCGCCAAGGCCACGCTGTAGTAGATCGCCAGCACCACCATCACCAGCGCCTGCCCGCGCAGGTACTGGCCGAGCATCTTGTCGCAATCATGCAGAAAACTGCCCACGCCGGCGCGAGCGCGCAGCGGCACCATGTGCCAGATGCGGCTGCGCAGCGAATGCCAGTCCAGCAGCAGATAGAACAGCACGACCGGCATCACCACCGCGTTGCCGATGATCGTCAGCGCGATGCTGCCGCCGATGCGCGCGGAGTTCAGCGCCGCGCCAAACCAGTCTTCGACATTGGCGTCCACGTAGCGCAGCACGAAGGCCTTGATGCTGGCCGGATCGAGCGCGACATCAACGCCGTGCTCACGCAGCCAGGGCGACAGATTGCGGTCAAGCGCCTGCGCCAGCACCGGGATCTGGTCGCGCAACTGCGGCAGCTCCTTGGCCATCACGGGCACGATCAGGAGCAACAGCGCCAGAACGACGACGATCGACGCGACTTCGATCAGCGCCACCGCCAGCACACGCGGTACACGCCAGGCCACGAGCTTGTCCACCGCTGGCGCGAGTGCATAGGCCAAGCCCGCCGCCACGATGAACGGGGCGAGCACGGGGGCCAGCAGGTACAGCAAGGCAGCGACCAGCACGGCCACGGCCGCCCAGGCCAGCGCCAAGCGTTGATGCGAGTTGAGTTTCATAGGGAGGACATCAGGGCCGCGATTATGCGGTCAGTGCATGGGCGGGCGGCCCCGCTCACGCAAACGGTCGAGCTTGGATTTCAGCTCCGCGCGGTCCGGCGCGGCCTCGCCCTGTGCGCTCAGGTAATGCATCAGGTCCTCGGCAGCGGCCGGCCAGTGGCCCAGCGCTTCCAGCACCAAGCCCCGATCGCGCCGCTCGGCCGCATCCTGGGGCAGCAGCAAGACCAGACGCTGCTGCACGGCCAGCAGACGCGGCCAATCCTGCGCATGCCGGTGGATCTCCTTCAGATTGCGCAGCATGCGCGCCAGGATCTGCCGCGACGAGGCGGGCTGCAGGAAGAACTCCAGAGGCAGCTCGGTGTCTTCAGGCAGACCGCTGTTCTGCCGGTAGCCTTCAAGAATCTCGTCGAGCCGCGTGCGCGACAGCGATTGCCCGGTGAACGGGTCGAGGATCACCTCGTTGCCGCCGATCCGCAGCTTGACCAGGAAATGGCCCGGAAAGGCCACGCCTTGCGCCCGCAAACCGAGCTGGTTGGCAATCTCGAGATAGATCACCGCCAGCGTGATCGGAATGCCGCGCCGCGTGGCCAGCACATGGTGCACATAGCTGTTGCCGCGCTCGTAGTAGTTGTTGACGTTGCCCGCGAAACCGAGCTCGTCATGGAAGTAACGGGTGAGTGCGCGGATCTTGTGGCTGCTGCCGGCGTCGGCGGGCAGGCGATCGACGAGGCGCCGCGCCAGGCTGTCCACCTCATCGAGCACGGCCTGCACATCGAGCTGCGGAAATTCATCCTGCGCGATGGAGGCCGCGGCCTCCAGCAGGTTGATCTGCGCGTCGTCATTCACCAGGCTGGTGAAAAACTCCAGCGGCGTGGGAGCGGCAAGTCGGAGCAGCGAACTCATGGCCCGAGTTTAAAACCGCGGGCTAGGCTCTTCTCACAAGTTGTCGTAACTTGAGCCCGCTGGCTGCAAGCGTCACGAAATAAAGCGACGCCGATCCGGCCAGGCAAACCGCCAGCAGCAAGGCCCGATGCAGTTCGTGCTGGCCTAGCGAGATCCAGTCGAAATGCTGCTTCAGGTAGAACTGCAAGCCGCCCATCACAACCGAGGCCAGCACCACGCGGGCAGCAAAGGCCAGCCAGCCCGCTTGCGGCGCATAGCTGCCCAGGCGCTTCAGGCCCATCAACAGCATGAAGGAGTTGAGCGTGGCGCCCAGGCCGATCGACAGCGACAGGCCGGCCGCGCCCAAGAGAGGCACAAAAGCCAGGTTCATCAGCTGCGTGAGGATCAGCACCCGCACGGCAATCCTTACCGGCGTGCGCGTGTCCTGCCGCGCATAAAAGCCCGGCGCCAGCACCTTGATCGCCACCAGGCCGATCAGGCCCACGCCATAGCCCATCACGGCGCCGCTCGTGTGGATCACATCCTCTGCGCGGAAATGGCCGCGGTGATAGAGCACCGCCACCATCGGCTCGGCAAACACGAACAAGGCCACCGCGCACGGCAGGCCCAGCAGGAAGACGAGGCGCAAGCCCCAGTCGAGCATGGCCGAATAGCCGGCCGTGTCCTTGCGCGCCTGCGCAGCGGAGAGCTGCGGCGTCAGCACCGCGCCCAGGGCCACGCCCAGCAGCGCGATCGGAAACTCCATCAGGCGGTCCGCGTAATTGAGCCACGAGGCCACCCCCGCGCCGACCCACAAGGCGATCTGCGTGTTGATCAGCAACGAGAGTTGCGCCACACCGACGCCGACCAGCGCCGGCGCCATCTGCGACAGCACGCGCTGCACGCCGGGATGCTTGCGCGCGTGACGCAGGCCTTGCACCGGGCCGCCGATGCGGGGCATCAGGCCCAGGCTCTTGAGCGCTGGGATCTGCACCAGCAGTTGCAGCACGCCGCCCACCATAACGCCCAAAGCCAGCGAATAGATCGGCAGCCAGCCGTGCGCGCTCAGCCACGGCGACAACCACCAGCCTGCGGCAATAACGGCCACGTTCAGCAGCACCGGCGTGATCGCCGGCACCATGAAACGGCGCCAGGTGTTGAGGATGCCGGCGGCCAACGCGACCAGCGACATGCAGCCGATGTACGGGAACATCCAGCGCGTCATCACGATGGAAGCCTGGCGCGCGTCGTCGGGCAGGCCCGCGCCCAGCATCCAGACCAGCACCGGCGCGCCGATCACACCGACCACGCAGGTGGCGATCAGGGCCCAGACCAGCACCGTCGCCACCGCGTCAACGAGGCGGTGCGTGGCTTCATCGCCATCCTGCGCCCGCGTGGCCGCCAGCACGGGCACGAAGGCTTGCGAGAACGCGCCTTCGGCAAACAGGCGCCGCAGCAGATTGGGAATGCGGAAGGCGACGTTGTAGGCGTCGGTCAGGCTGCTCGCACCGAACAGCGCCGCCACCATCTGCTCGCGGACAAGACCCGCAATGCGCGACACCAGGGTCAGGACGGAAATCAAGGAAGCGGTGCGCAGCAGGTTCATGGAATATGGGCAAACAAGGCGGGCGCATTATGCTCCGCGCCTGGCCAGATATTGATGCGCGAATATTTAAGTGCTACACTCGCGGTCTTTGCACCAACTGGGTAAGAATTACTATGGCAACTAGTTCCAAAGCCAAGAAGAAGACAGTCCGTTTGGCATCGGGCCGCAAGCGCGCCCGCCAGGACGTCAAGCTCAACGCCGCCAACACGGCTCTGCGTTCCAAATTCCGCACGGTCGTCAAGAACGTGCAAAAGGCTGTTGTCGCTGGCGACAAGGCCAAGGCTGCTGACCTCTTCAAGGCTGCCCAGGCGGTGATCGATTCGGTCGCTGACAAGGGCATCTTCCACAAGAACAAGGCCGCTCGCCACAAGAGCCGCCTGTCGGCCAAGATCAAGGCCCTGGCCGCCTGAATCCCAGTCTGGTGCAAAGCAACGAAGCCCGCCTCGGCGGGCTTTTTTGTGCCTGGATGTTTACCCCTCGCCTGCGAAATACGCAGTCGATCCCCCGAGGGGATGTCGATCAATACCGGCTGGGCCGGCATTGACATCGACTTGAGTCGCCCTTGGGGCGGCCCGGCGAGCGACTCAATTCACGCTGTTACCAGCATGAAAACGACGGCGCCGGCCATCACAACGGTGGCCGACCAGCCGAAGAAGCGATGCCGCCGGCTCATCGTCAGCGCGCCCATGATGCGCTCCGACTGACCGATCCACATCATCACCACCATGATCGGCGCCGAGATCACGCCGTTGACGATGGCGCTCCACACCAGCGCCTTGATCGGGTCGAAATCCATCGCGCTCATGACCGTGCCGATGCCCGTGGCCGCGATGATGATCAGGTAAAAGCCGCGCGCCTTGCGAAAGCCGTGTGAGAGCCCCGCCGGCCAGCCCATCAACTCCGACACCGCATAGGCCGCCGAACCCGCCAGCACCGGCACCGCCAGCAAGCCCGTGCCGATGATGCCCAGCGCGAATACCGCGAAGGCCAGATCACCCGCCACCGGGCGCAGCGCCTCGGCCGCCTGGGCCGATGTCTGGATATCGGTGATGCCGTGCAGATTGAGCGTTACGGCCGTCGCCACCAGGATGCACAGCGCGATCAGGTTGGAAAACAGCATGCCCACATAGGTATCGAGCTTGATGCGTCCCAGATGCTCGGCCGCATATTCAGGATGCGAGCGCAACTCGGCCGAACGCGGTCGGCGATGGCTGTCTTCCACCTCCTGCGCGGCCTGCCAGAAGAACAGATACGGGCTGATGGTCGTGCCCAGCACCGCCACGACCATGCTGGCGTAGTCGCTGATCGACGTGCCGTGCGGGAAGAAGGCCCACGGCCGCATCGATTCGCTGAACACCTGGCGCCAGGGCACCTGCACCGACATCACCACCGCCACGTACGAGAACAGCGCCAGCGTCAGCCACTTGAGGATGCGCACCGTACCTTCGTACGAAAAGCCCACCTGACCGAGCACACACAGCAGCCCGAGGCCGACCACATAGATCAGGCGATGACTCCCCTCCAACAGGCGCACCGCTTCGGCCATCGCGCCGATATCGGCGGCAATATTGATCGTGTTGGCCACCACCAGCAAGCCCACCAGCGTGAGCGTCAGCCAGCGCGGGCAGACCTTGCCGATATTGCTGGCCAGGCCCTCGCCCGTGACCCAGCCGATCCGTGCCGAAAGCATCTGGATGCCGATCATCAGCGGCGTGGTCAGCAAGAGCATCCACACCAGACCAAAGCGGAACTGCGAGCCCGCTTGCGAGTACGTGGCGATGCCGCTCGGATCATCGTCCGCAGCGCCCGTGATCAGACCCGGGCCCAGGCGTTGGGCAAAGTCGTTGACGGATCTGCGGTTCTTCATGGATGCGCGCGATGATGCCTCGAATGCGCCGGCATCAGGCGCATAACGGGTGATTCAAGCGGTCTGCGCTTGCTGCAATGGCTGCAACTGTTGCGCGCCGAGCCAATCTCGCACGGCACGCGCCACCCAGAGGCCGTCATCGAGCGGCAGATCATGACCCGCCTGCGTGTGCAGACGCAGCGGCGCCCCCCACGCGCGGCTGATCGCCTGCGAGCAACGCCAATCGACCAGCGCATCAGCCTGGCTGCACAGCAGCAGCAAGGGCACGCCCGGGCGCACACGGCTGGCGCGGTAGCGCGTTCCGGCCAACAGTTGCCGAACCGTGTTGCGCAGCCCCGTCGGATGCTTGCGCTGCAACTCAACCCAGTCGTCGAGCACCACACCCGGTTGCGGCAGCATGCGCGTGGTCAGGCTCAGCACCCTCGCCTCGCGGCGGCGCAAGCCCAGACGTGTCAGGCTCAACAGCATCAGGGCCAGATAGTTGAAGGGGT
Organism: Burkholderiaceae bacterium; assembly: GCA_036500605.1. Classification (GTDB taxonomy): domain Bacteria; phylum Pseudomonadota; class Gammaproteobacteria; order Burkholderiales; family Burkholderiaceae_C; genus JAFALK01. The sequence goes on along the minus strand of DASYBU010000011.1, from coordinate 94,237 downwards.
GGGGCCGGCGGTAGACCGCTCTGAATGGCTTCAGACTCGTGTTGATCAGCACGGCCGCGCTGACCTCCTGCGGATAACGAGTGGCCCAGTCACTGGTCACCATCGCACCGAGCGACATCGCCAACAGATGGACCGGCTGACGAACCCCGAGCCGGGCCAGCTCGGCGCGGCAGAACTCGACAATGGCGGCCACCTGCGTGGGGCTGGTTTCATGATGATGACGGCCATTGCCCGGCAGATCGAGCATCAAAAGCCGCGCGCCCGGCTGCTGGGCCTGGAGTTCCTCGCGCAGGATGGCGGGAAATTGCCCCCAATGGCCGCTCTCGCGGGATAAGCCGCGCAGCAGAATCCAGATTGGTGAACTTCCCTCGCTCATTCGGCGGCCTCCCCGCGCACCGTCGCGAAAGGAAACGCATGGCTCCGCTTGAATCAGCGATTAGGCCTGGCGACGGCAGCGGCAAGGATAGCCAAATCCGGCCGTTTTCGCCTCGTCAAATCGAGGGGATGGCGTCAGTTGTCAGACTCTGGCAAGGAACAGGCTTCGGCGACCTGCAGCTTGTTGTCGCGCGCGAAGTTCATGACGAAGTCCCAGGCCATCGGCTCGATCGCCTTGAGCTCTTCGTTGACGATCACGCACTTGACGCCGTTGATCACGCGCGGCGTGCAATACGGCGAGTACCCGATGAAGGCTGCCGCGCCGCCCAGCCCGCCTGCGGGGCGGAAGCAGGACATCGCGCCGGCCAGACGCTCGGCCCAATCGCTCGGCCGGAAAGTGCGGCCATCGAGGGTAAGACCTTGGATAAAGACTTCGCGAGGTTTCGGGGGCTGGCTCATCACGACCGCTATTGTGCCTTGCCTGTGCTGCATTGCAGCAGTGCAGGGTTACCAACACCGTACAACTGCACGGTTACCTCGGGTGTACCCGCATTGAGACCCTTAGAATCAAGCAGCGACCTTTGAAAGAGGTCGCCGCTTTTTCCTCAACCCCAAGCTCCGAAAGACCCGATGAACGCTCCTGTCCTCCCGTCTGAACCGCACGTGATGCAAACTTACGGCCGCCTGCCCATTGCCTTGTCGCATGGCCAAGGCTGCTGGGTCTGGGACACGAACGGCCGACGATACCTGGACGGTCTGGGCGGCATCGCGGTCAACACCCTGGGGCACGCGCACCCGAAGCTCGTGCCGGCGCTGCAGGACCAGATCGCCAAGCTGATCCACACCAGCAACTACTACCACGTGCCACTGCAGGAAACGTTGGCCGCCAAGCTGGTGGAAATCTCGGGCATGACCAATGCCTTCTTCTGCAACAGCGGCCTGGAAGCCAATGAGGCCGCGCTGAAGATCGCGCGCAAGTTCGGCCATGATCGCGGCAATGAGCGACCCGAGTGTCTGGTGTTCGAGGGCGCCTTCCACGGCCGCTCGATCGCCACGCTGTCGGCCACCGCCAACCCGAAGATCCAGGCCGGCTTCGGCCCGCTGGTCGAGGGCTTTGTGCGCGTCAAGCTGAACGATCTGACCGCCGTGGAAGTTGCGCTCGAACGCCATCCCAACATCACCGCGATCTTCCTGGAGACCATCCAGGGCGAAGGCGGCATCAACCCGGCGCGGGTCGATTTCCTGCAAGGCCTGCGCCGCCTGGCGGATCAGTTCGACGTGCTGCTGATGCTCGACGAAGTGCAATGCGGCATCGGCCGCACGGGCAAGTGGTTCGCGCACCAATGGGCCGGTATCGTGCCGGATGTGATGCCGCTGGCCAAGGGCCTCGGCTCGGGCGTGCCGATCGGTGCCGTGGTCTGCGGGCCGCGTGCAGCCAAGGTCTTGCAGCCGGGCAATCACGGCACGACCTTCGGCGGCAATCCGCTGGCCATGCGCGCCGGTTCCGAGACACTGCGCCTGATGGAAGAAGAAGGCCTGCTGGCCAACGCGGCCAAGGTGGGCGGCGAACTCAAGGCCGCGCTGACGACCGGTTTGAGCGGTGTGGCCGGCGTGGTCGAAGTGCGCGGCCAGGGCCTGATGCTGGGCATCGAGCTCGACCGTCCGTCGGGAGCCCTGCTGGGTTTGGCGGCCGAAGCGGGCCTGCTCATCAGCGTGACGGCCGATCGCGTGATCCGCCTGGTCCCCGCATTGATTCTCTCAAGCGACGAGGCTGCACAGATCGCCGGCATCCTGGTGCCACTGATCAAGAAGTTCCTGCAGCCATGAAGCCGGGCAGCAATCTGATGCGGCACTACCTGCAGTTCAAGGACTTCCGGGCCGAGGAATACGCCCATCTGTTCGAGCGCGCCGCCAGCATCAAGCGACGCTTCAAGAACTATGAGAAATACCAGCCGCTGCAGGACCGCACGCTGGCGATGATCTTCGAGAAAGCCAGCACTCGAACGCGCGTGAGCTTCGAGGCCGGCATGTACCAGATGGGCGGCTCGGTGGTGCACCTGACCACCGGCGACAGCCAATTGGGCCGTGCCGAGCCCATCGAGGACAGCGCCCGCGTGATCAGCCGCATGGTCGACATCGTGATGATCCGCACCTTCGAGCAAGCCAAGATCGAAGCCTTCGCGGCCAACTCGCGCGTGCCGGTCATCAACGGCCTGACCAACGAGTACCACCCCTGCCAGATCCTGGCGGACCTCTTCACCTTCATCGAAGCGCGCGGCATGAACCAGCGTGGCATCGTCGATGTCGATTGCCTCAAGGGCCGTGTGGTGGCGTGGGTCGGTGACGGCAACAACATGGCCAACACCTGGCTGCAGGCGGCCGAGATCCTCGGCTTCAAGGTCCATGTGAGCACGCCCACCGGCTACGAGGTCGACCCGGTGGTGGCCGGCATCCGCAATGCCGACTGCTACAAGGTCTTCAAGGACCCGATGGACGCCTGCCGTGATGCGGACCTGGTCACGACCGACGTCTGGACCAGCATGGGCTACGAGGCCGAGAACGAAGCGCGACGAACCGCCTTTGCGGACTGGTGCGTCGATGCCGAGATGATGGCCGTGGCCAAGCCCGATGCCTTGTTCATGCACTGCCTGCCCGCGCATCGCGGCGAGGAAGTGGCGGCCGATGTGATCGACGGGCCGCAGTCCGTGGTGTGGGATGAAGCGGAAAATCGAATGCACGTGCAAAAGGCACTCATGGAGTACCTTCTGCTCGGTCGCATTGGCTGAGAAATCATGGGGGCCCGCCAGGGCCGCACAATCAGGGCTTGGCCTGTGCGGCCTGAACAGCTTTTCCGCCCCCAATGAAAATTGCCCTGATCACTGACATCCACTCCAACCGCCAGGCCCTGGAGGCCGTGCTGCAACACGCCGAAGCCAGCGGCGCGACCGACTACGCCTTCCTCGGCGATCTGGTTGGTTACGGCGGCGACCCGGGCTGGGTGGTGGACAAGGTGATGGGCTACGTGAGGCAAGGCGCCGTCGCGGTGCAAGGCAATCACGATTTCTACGCCGTGCAGATCCCGCCGGAATCGATGCACGGCAATGCCCGCATTGCCCTCGAATGGACACGCGAGCACCTGCAACCCGAGCAACTGAAATTCCTGGCCGAGCTGCCCACCAGCATGCAGCGCGGCGAGTGCCTGTACGTGCACGCCAACGCCTTCGCGCCGACCGAATGGGCTTATGTGGTCGGCCGCATGGAAGCCATGCGCAGCCTGCAGGCCACGACCGCGCGCTACACGTTCTGCGGGCACATGCATGAGCCCAAGCTCTACCACCTGTCGGGCACGGGCAAGGCCGGCGATTTCGTGCCGGAGCCCGGCGTCGAGATCCCCTTGCTCACACATCGGCAATGGCTCGTGATTCCCGGCGCCTGCGGCCAGCCGCGCGACAGCAATCCGGCCGCCTGCTACGCCCTCTTCGACCCCGAACGTTCGGTGCTGCGCTTCGAGCGCGTGCCGTATGACGTTGACTCAGCGGCTGCGAGCATCCGCGCCGCCGGCCTGCCTGACCGCCTGGCCGAACGCCTGAGCGAAGGTCACTGATGAGCGCCGACAGCACGCTGGGGCCGCTGAACACGGCGCTCACGCCGGGTCTGGTCCTGGACGGCTTTCGGCTCATCGCGCGCCTGCACCAGGGCGGCATGGCCAATCTCTGGTCGGTCACGCGCGAAGAACCGCTCGAAGGCGAGGACTTCCCGCTGATCATGAAGGTGCCGCGCATCAAGGGCGGCGAAGACCCGGCCACCATCGTCGGCTTCGAGGTCGAGCAGATGCTGATGCCTTCGCTGAGCGGCCCGCATGTGCCGCGCTTCGTGGCACGCGGCGACTGGACGCGCCAGGCCTACATCGTCATGGAAGCCGTTCCCGGCTTCTCACTGCGCCCGCGCCTCGACGAGGCCCCGCTGCCGCTCGATGATGTGGTCGACATCGGCGTGCGCGTCGCGCTGGCCTTGCATGCGCTGCACCGCCAGCATGTGATCCATCTCGACGTGAAGCCCAGCAACATCATGTTCCGGCCCGATGGCACGGCCGTGCTGGTCGACTTCGGCCTCTCGCGTCATGAGCATCTGCCCGACCTGCTCGAAGAAGAGTTCACGCTGCCGATGGGCACAGGGCCCTACATGTCGCCCGAGCAGGTTCAGTTCGTGCGCAACGATCCGCGCAGCGATCTGTTCGCGCTCGGCGTGATGCTCTATCACCTGTCCACCGGCCAGCGCCCCTTCGGCGCGCCCGATTCGGTGCGCGGCCTGCGCCAGCGGCTCTACACCGAGCCGATCCCGCCGCGCGTGCACAACCCGGCCATTCCGCCCTGGATGCAGGAAATCATCCTGCGCTGCCTCGAAGTCGATCCCGAGCGTCGTCACCCGAGTGCTGCGCAACTGGCGCTCGATCTACGCCAACCGTTGGGCGTGCAACTGACCGCGCGCGCCAACAAGCTGAAGACGCGCGGCGGCCTGAGCCAGATGCGCCGATGGTTCAACTCGCTGGGCGCCGAGCCGCGCACTGCGCCCGCCACCGAACAACTGGCCCGCAGCCCGATCACGATGGTCGCGATCGATTTCGAGAACGCGAGCCCGGCCCTGCTCGAGCAGATGCTCGACGCCGCGCGCCGCGCCGTGCTGACCTCGCCCGGCGCTCGGCTGGCCTGCGTGGATGTGCTCAAGACGGCGCGCCTCGGTATGGACGAGCTGACCGACAGCAAAGGCCAGAGCAAGCATGTGAAGCAGCTCGTTGCGCTCAGGCATTGGGCCCGGCCGCTGGCGCAGATGCTGCAGCTCGAAGACAGCCGGCTGACCTTCCACGTGCTCGAAGCGCCCGATGCCGCCGACGCGCTGCTCGATTTCGCGGCCCGCAGCGGTGCCGATCACATCATCATGGGCGCACGCGGCACCTCGTCTTCCCCGCATCCGCTGGGCAGCGTCACCTCGCAGGTGCTGGCGCAGGCCGAATGCTCGGTGACCGTGGTGCGCGTCAAGAAGGTCTGAACGGAAACGGCACTACTGTCCGAGAGCGCGCGCCTCGGCCTGCACTTCCACGGTCTGGCGCTTCTTGTCTGCGCCTTCGACGACGAGCGTCAGCGGGATCTTGTCACCCGCAGCGATGGGCTTCTTCAGGTCCATCAGCATCAGGTGATAGCCGCCCGGCTTGAATTCCACCCATTGCCCGGCGGGCAGCTTGACGGCGTCGAGCTCACGCATCTTCATGACGTCCCCGACCATGGCCATCTCGTGCATCTGCACGGCGCCGGCCAGGGTGGAGCGCACTTCAATCAGGCGGCTGTCGTGCGCCGATTTCACGCGGAGATAGGCGCCGGTGACCTTTTGCTGCGGCACCGTGGCGCGGGCCCAGGCTTGTTCGACGGTCACTTGTGCGCAAGCGTTGAAAGCCAGCGCGGACATTGAAACGCCGAGGGCCAGCCAAGTGAATTTCTTGAGGTTCATGCGTAGACTGTAGCCATGTCTAATCCCTGCATTTCATGCGGCGCCTGTTGTGCCTCTTTTCGTGTGGACTTTGCGCGCGAGGAGCTGCAATCAGAAGGCGGCTGCGTGCCCGATGGCCTGACCGTCGAATTGAACGCAACGCTGGCCCGCATGCGCGGCACCGATCACCTCAAGCCGCGCTGCGCGGCCCTCGTGGGCACGATCGGCGAGAAGGCCAGCTGCGGCATCTATGAGTGGCGCCCGGCACCGTGCCGCGAGTTCGGCTTGCGCGCGCCGGTCGGCCTCGGCGACGAGGCCTGCGCGCGTGCTCGTGCGCGGCATGGACTGCCGCCGCTGCCTCACTGAGGCACTGCTACCAATGCGTGTTCTGCAGGTTTGACTTGGCTGGCTTGTGAGCCTCCAGCCAGCTCAGCTTGGCAGCGTAGACGTTGTGCTCCTTGGTCGTCGTGCTGTTCTCCATCGCCAAGGTCATGTGCTTGCGCGCATCGTTGAAGTCACCGAGGCCATAGTCGGCCAGCGCGATCCAGAAATGGAACTCGTGGTAGTAGGCCGAGCGATCAATCTCTTTCTGGAAATCATCGCGTGCGGCCTGATATTCGCCGCGCTTCATGGCCGCTACGCCGCGGTCAAAGTAGAAGAACGGCGGATACGGCTGCAGCTCGCGCAGTCGCGCCAGCGTCGTGTCCGCTTCGGCGAAACGGCCCTGATCGCGCAACACCAGCGTCAGGTTCGAAAGCGCCTGCTGGTTGGCCGGCTCGCGCACCAGAACCTCTCGCAAAGCGGTCTCTGCCGCGACGCTCTCGCCGTGGCGGCGATAGATCACGGCGAGCGTGTTGTAGCTCGCAAAGTAGCGCGGCTGCGCCAGCATCGCGGAGCGGGCCCACCAATAGGCGTCTTGCACACGTCCGTCGTTGAGCATCTCAGCCGCGCGGTTGTTCATGTACATCGCCACGACTGTGGGTTCGTCGATGACGACCGAACGCTGGCCCTTCAGCTCATCGGCTGGCACGAAGTCCACCGTCATCATGTCGGGCTCAAGGCTGAACGTGCGCACGTTGTTCATCAGGCTGCCGGTGCCCAGACTCAAGTTGACATGGCCCGCCACAAAGAACAGGTCGCCGCTGCGGCTCCAGGACTCATCAAGCAGCACGCTTTGAAGGCGCACAGGCAGGCCCAGTTCACGTGCGAATGCCGCCGTCATGATGACGAGCGAGAGACAGTTGCCGCTGCGCGCGTCGAAGGCTTCCGAGGCGTTGCGCGTCATGCTCGCCTCATATTCCAGCTTGAGCAGCCTGCGGGAGTACAAGGCATCCAGCAAGGCCTGGCGCGGCCCTTCGCCACGACTCAGGCGCAGAAAGTCGGAGTTCCCATACAGGAAGGACCGCATGGCGGGGCTGACCGCAAACACCTGGTCGGCCGTGGCAATCGGTTCACTCGGCGGGCCGAAGTGATCGTCGTGCAGCAGGGTTTTCGGATCGACCAGCAAAGGCGGCTGGACCGCACATCCGGCCAAGGCCAGCAAGATCGAGAGCAGAGCAAATTTCATGGGTTTCAAGAGTCTTGCCATGGGACACCTCCATTCACTCAACGGCCCCTCCGCAAATGCTACGCTTATCGCAGCCTCTGTGCCGATGGTCACCCCACCCTTCGTGGAAAGCTACGCGCAAGGGTATTGGAGCATCCGAGCCCGGCCCGGCGCTGCATAGCATCAAGCCACATATCAGCAGGAGACAAGCATGCCCGAAACACTTCCCGGCACCCAGGCGCGCGACAGCGGTCTGCAGGCTCTCGACAGCGCGGCTGCCGCAGCTCTCGCGGCCTCCCAAGGCCTGGCGGTCTTGACGCTGGATGTCGATCACTTCAAGCCCTACCAGGACAGCGCGGGCGATGCGGCCGCGAATGCTGTGCTGCAGCAATTGGTGGGCCTGCTCAAAACCTCGTTGCCGGCCGGCACGGCGCTTGTGCATCTGGGCGGTGATGAATTCTTTGCCGTGCTGCCCGGCGCCGACATTGCAGCCGCGCAGGCACAGGCCGATCAGCTGCGCGAGGCCGTGGCGCAGGGCCTGGCCGGCGTGCCTTCGCAATCGCCGCTAACGGTCACCCTCGGCGTCGCCACAAGCCCCGCCGACAAGAACTGGAGCGCACGCGCCCTGCTCTCGCTGGCCGACGCGCGCATGACCTTCGCCAAGAAGCGGCTCACGCCGCATCACAACCTCACCTGGGCCGGTACCCTGCCCTCAGACTGGTACACGCGGCTGGACATCGATCCGCAGCGCTGGCCCAGTCTCTGAGGCCCTGGCGTTCAAGGGACGACGAAGACCACCGCCGAGCGCGGTGGCACGCTGAAGAGTCCCGTCAGCGGCTCGAAGTGCGCGAGCTTGGCGCTCTTGTCGGCCGCTTCCTTTCGCGCCAGGACCGGGTGCAGCGCGTAGGGCTGACCCTTCTCCTCAGGCACCAGCAGGTACTGCGTTTCGGTGCCCGTGTTGATGAAGTAGGCCAGCCGCTTGAAGTTCGCGCCCGCGTAGCCCTGGCCATCGATCACCGCCGCCAGCACAAGCGGATTCTGATGCGCTCCGGCGTTGATGAAATGCAGGCGCGCCTTGATCTCGGCGGCGCTGGGCAGATGCAGCAGCGGTGTGCTCGCGCGGATGCGGAGCAGGTCGCGGAAGGCGGCTGCGGTCCAGGCGATGTTCGCGGGCTTCGGCTTGATCGCGGGATCGGCGAGCAGCGGCTTCAGTCGCGGCCAATCGGCCCCGTTGTCGCCCTTCGGCGGCAAGCCCGAAGCAAAACCGTTGTCCTGCTCGCTCCAGTCGATGCGGTTGAACCAATCGCCCGAGTCGAAGCTGTTGCGGTCCAGTGATTTGGAGCGCAGCAGATCGATGCCGGCGTGGAAATACGCAACCCCTTGGCTGAACGCGGTCAGCGCCATGCCGAGGACCTGCACACGGGCACGGTCTTCGGCCGACGTGGCCTCGGGCAGGCGCAGCACGTTGATGTCGAACAGCGTCTGGTTGTCGTGGTTCTCCACGTAGTTGACCACCTCGCTCGGCTCGCTCGCATAAGCCGCTGGTTGATCGCCATAGCGGATCTGATCGAGCCTTTCCGTCTTGCCCTGCCAGGTCGGCATCTCGAAGCTGCGCAGCGAACCGGCGAGGCCCACGCGGAGCAGATCCGCCGCCGCCATCAGGTCGGATTCCGTTCGCTTCGGCGCCTGCTCGTTGGGCGCAAACACCAGACCATTGAGCCAGCCCTGGTTCTGTATCAGCGCAGCACCGCTGTCACCCGCGCTGCCGCCGCGCGCGGCATCGCGCCCGCGGTCGCTGAAGGTGCCGATGCCGCTGCCATTGAGCGACAGCTGCGAGGCCTGCACGAAGCGCGCGCCGTTGGCGATCTCGCCGAAGTTCCAGCCTTCGCCGATCAGGTTCACATGGCCGCCGCGCGCCTGATCCACGGCGGCTTGCAGTGATTCCATTGCCGCGCGCGGCTGGTGCGCCATCAGGTCAAAACGCAGCGAGTCGATGCCGTAGTCGCGCACCCAGCGCACCGCCGTGTCGATCATCAGCTTGGCCATCATGGCGTGCTCGGTGGCGGTGTTGTCGCAGCAGGTCGAGTGCTCGACCTGGCCCTGAGCGTCGAGGCGCTGGTAGTAGCCGGGCACGATGCGGTCGAGCAATGATTTGGGCTTCTGGCCCGCCGCCGTCGTGTGGTTGTAGACCACGTCCATGCCCACGCGCAGGCCGGCTTCGTGCAAGGCTTGCACCATGCGGCGGAACTCGACGATGCGCACGGCGCCGTCGTCTGCATCGCTGGCATAGCTGCCTTCGGGCGCGCCGTAATGCCACGGGTCGTAACCCCAGTTGAAGCAGTCCTTGTCTGCCACCGCCATCGCGGCGGCTTGCTGATCAGGACTGTCGGCTGGGGCCTTCAGGATCGTCGCTGTCTTGCAGTTCGCTTCGGGCACCGTGGCGAAATCAAACACCGGCAGCAAATGGATGTCGGTCACACCGGCCTGCGCCAGCGCCTTCAGGTGCTTCATGCCGTTCGAGGCACCGTCGGTGAAGGCCAGGTACTTGCCGCGATGCGGCGCAGGCACAGTGGCATCGTTGGCCGAGAAGTCGCGCACATGCAGCTCGTAGACCACCATATCGGTCTGCGCCTTGGCTGCGGGCCGTTGGCTGCCCCAACCGGTCGGTTTCAATGCAGGCGCGTCGAGATCGGCCACCAGGCTGCGTTGCGAATCGGTGTTCAGGCTGATCGAATAGGGGTCGGTGACAAGATTGCGCACCAGCCCCACGCCGGGCACGAAGACATCGACCAGATAGCGGTACGACTGTCCACTCAGATTGCCCGTTAGCGAGGCACTCCACACGCCACTGCCGACTTGCGTCTTCAGCGGCTCGATGGCGATGGCCCCGCCCTGGCTCGAGGCATAACGGCACAAGGCGACGGCTTGCGCGGTCGGCGCCCAGAGCGCGAAGCGCGTGTTCTCGCGAGCCGGGCGAGAACCCAGCTCGGCGTGCGTATCCGCCGCGTACCAATCGTCAAGCGCGCCCGGCGTCTGGGCTTGGGTCACGGCCAGCAGATGCTCCTGATCGTCGAGCGCCACCAGCACCAGCTCACCCTTCAGCAGTTCAGGCAAGCGCACCACATCGCCCTCGCGCACCCGCAAGCGCGTTCCCGACGCCACGAACTTGAAGCGCTCGAAAACGGCGGGCGTCGTGTCGACTTGCAGATCAAGCCGCGCGTCGGCACCTGAAACGGCTTGCCCCATGTGAAGACCGAGCCCGCCGGCCCGCGCATGAACGAGCGCGAAATGCGCTTGCGCCGCCTGCACGCCCGGCCATTGCAGATGGGCCCGGTCCAGCCAATAGGCACTCGCCGACAGAGCCTGCGCATCGGGCGCCAAAGTCTGCGCCAACGGGCCATCGCAATCGCCGAGGGCGGCCGGAGCTGCGGCCACTTGCCAGCTCACCAGCCCCAGGCACAAGCCCGCGAGAAGTCTTCGCACCATCGCTGTCTCCTGAATTCTCGTAAGTAGCAAAACTACAAATATCCGCCAATTCCCAATTCACTTTACCCTGACAAGCCTCTATGCTCACGAAAAACAAAATCGACGGAGACGTAATTTGGCTACATTTTTTAAAGCCCGAGGGTGTGAGCGTGCCTGCACAATCGCGGCGGGCCTACCCGATCACACCATGATGCTTCGACTTCTCACCCTCTGTGCAGCACTTGCCGCACTTGCAGCCCTGCCCTGCGCCGCCGCGCCCGTCGATCTCACGCCAGTGCCGGCGCAAGCCTCGCCCAGCGCGCTCCAAGCCGGCTGGGAGCACGGCGCCTTCATGGAAATCTTCGTGCGCGCCTACCAGGACAGCAATGGCGACGGCATCGGCGATCTGCGCGGCCTGACCCAGCATCTGGACTATCTGCAAGAGCTCGGCGTCAAGGGCCTCTGGCTGATGCCGATCACCGCCAGCTCCGATCATGATCACGGTTATGCCACGCTCGACTACCGCAGCATCGAGCCCGCCTACGGCACGCTCGAAGACTTCGACGCGCTGATCAAGGCCGCCCACGCGCGCGGCATCGGTGTGATCATCGACTACGTGCTCAACCACGGCTCGCTGGAATCGCCACTGTTCCAGAGCGCGCTCAAGGGCCCCGACTCGCCGTATCGCGACTGGTACGTCTGGCAAGACCAGGCGCCGCTGGGCTGGGAGATCTGGGGCCACAACCCCTGGACGGCCACCCCCACCGGCAGCTACTACGGCACCTTCGGCGGCCAGATGCCCGACTTCAATCTGCGCAACCCGGTGACGGTTGAATACCATTTCTCGAGCCTGCGCTTCTGGCTCAACCGCGGCCTCGACGGCTTCCGGCTCGACGCCGTGCCCCACCTGATCGAGAACGGCGCCAAAGAGTGGAACGACCAGCCCGAAAGCCGCGCACTCACCCATCAGGTGCAGGAGCTGATCAAGTCCTACCCGCAGCGCCACGTGGTGTGCGAAGCCACGGCCGACCCGATCGCTTACGGCAAGCCCGAGGTCTGCGGCAGCTCCTTTGCCTTCGGCCTGCAATACGAAGTGATCAAGGCCGCGCGCGGCCAGGCCGAAGCGGTGCAAAAGATCAGCGAGTATTTCGTGAAGGCGCCGCTCAGCATGGCCACAATGCTCACCAACCACGACCTCTTCGCCGGCCAGCGCGTGTGGGACCAGCTGCAAGGCAACGAGGCGCGCATGAAGCTCGCCGCCGCCACCTACCTGCTGATGCCCGGCACGCCCTTCATCTACTACGGCGAGGAGATCGGCCAGGCCGGCGTGCTGAACAGCGAAGGCGATGGCCCGATCCGCTCGCCGATGAGCTGGGGCCCGCAAGGCCAGGGCTTCAGCGCGGGCCAGCCGTTCCGGCCGCTTTCGCCGAACGGCGCTACACATAACCCCGATGTCGAGCGCAACAAGCCGGCCTCGATGCTGAACTTCTACAAGGCGATGCTGAAGCTGCGCAACACGCGCGCTTCGATCGCTCAGGGCAGCTATGAAGCGCCAAAGGCGAAGGGCCAGGTGCTGAGTTTCCGCCGCCGCCTCGGGCAGGAGCTCAGCATCGTGCTGATCAACTATGGAGACAAGGCTGTGGATGTTTCGATTGACGGCTTGCCCAGGCAGGCGAATCTGCGCTCGCTCTATCCGAGCGCCGGCACTGCGCACAAGCGCGTCAAGCTCGCGCCGCTGTCGGTGCAGGTCTTGAGCGCAGACGGAGGCGCGCCATGAGAGTCATGAATGCCATGAGCGCTCTTTGGCTGGCCTTTCTGAGCGTGGCCGCGCAGGCCCAGGTCGATCATGTGGAGCCGCCGTCCTGGTGGGTCGGCATGCACGAGCATCGGCTGGAACTGATGCTGCACGGCAAGGGCCTGGCCGCCCTCACCCCGCGCCTGGTGAACGCGCCCGGCGTGCAGATCACCGGCAGCGCGCCGGGCTCGGCCAACTACCTGTTCATTGACCTCGACATCGCGCCCGACACCAAGCCCGGCGCCATTGACATCGAGCTGCTCGAAGGCAGCCAGGTGCGCGAGCGCATCGCTTATGCGCTGGAGGCGCGCACAGCGGGTTCAGCCGAACGGCAAGGTTTCAACAGCCGCGATGCGATCTACCTTGTCGTGCCCGATCGCTTCGCCAACGGCGATGCGAGCAACGACAACGTGGCCGGCCTCGGCGATCCTGCCGACCGCAAGAACCCGGGCGGCCGCCACGGCGGTGATCTGGCCGGCATGACGGCGCATCTCGACTACATCGCCGGCCTCGGCTTCACCCAGCTCTGGCCCACGCCGCTGATCGAGAACCGCCAGCCCGAGTATTCGTACCACGGCTACTCGCCCACCGATCTGTATCGCATCGACCCGCGCTTCGGCAGCAACGAGCAGTACCGCGACTTCGTGGCGGCCGCGCACGCCAAAGGCCTGGGCGTGATCCAGGACATCGTGCCCAACCACATCGGCTCCGGCCACTGGTGGATGAAGGACCTGCCGCTGCCCGACTGGATCAACCCCGCCAAACCCTACACCGAGACCAACCACCGCCACACCGCCCAGGATGATGGTTATGCGGCGCCCAGCGACGTGGAACGCCTGACGCAAGGCTGGTTCGTGCCCAGCATGCCGGACCTCAACGGCAGCAATCCGCACATGGCCCGCTACCTGACGCAGAACGCGCTGTGGTGGATCGAGTACGCCGGCCTCTCGGGCCTGCGCGTGGACACCTACCCCTACTCCGACAAGCGCTTCCTCGCGCAATGGTCGCGCGCCATCCTCGACGAGTACCCGCATTTCACGATGGTCGGCGAGGAGATGAGCGACCTGCCCTTGCAGGTGTCCTATTGGCTCAACGGCGCCCGCAACAGCGATGGTTACGCCTCCAGCATGCCCTCGATGATGGACTTTCCCTTGTTCGGCGCGCTGCGCGCGGCGCTGGTCGAGCCGGAAGGCCAGGGCTTCAGCCACGGCTGGGGTCGGCTCTACGAAGCGATGCTCGGCGACCGCCTCTACCCGGAGCCCGCGCGCATGGTGCTGTTCGACGGCAACCACGACACCAACCGCATCTATTCCGCGCTGAATGAGGACGCCGATCTCGTTCGCCTCGCGTTGGTCTTCATGGCCACGACCGCGCGCACGCCGCAGTTCATGTACGGCACCGAGATCCTGATGAAGAGCCCCGTGCAGCGCGACGACGGCGCCGTGCGCGCGGACATGCCCGGCGGCGTCGCGGGCGACCGCGTCAATGCTTTCACGGGCCAGGGCCTCGCGCGGGATCAGCTCGCCATGCAGGACTTCGTGCGCCGCCTCTTCAACTGGCGCAAGACGGCCCGCGTGGTGCACGAGGGCAAGCTCATGCACTACGACCCGCTGGGCGGCGTGTACGTCTACTTCCGCTACCTCGCCAGTGGCGAGAAATTGATGGTGGTGTTGAACAAGAACCACAGCGCCAGCGAGCTCGACACCCGACGCTTCAAGGAAATGCTGGGCGCCAGGAGCGTGGGCACCGACGTGCTGACGGGGCAGTCCTTCCCGCTGGGCCGCAGCCTGAGCGCGCCGGCGCGGGGTGCGCTGATCTTGAGCGTCACGCCCTAGATAAAAGTCCGATTGCGGCGTTGCGATGTCATGCAACGCCGGTCGGATGCGCGCTATCCTAGCGGCCGGCCTCCTGCCCGCATTGCCGCAGCCACACCTGGATCGCGTGAAAGCTCCCCTGCTCCTTACTGTCCTGATGTTCGCCTCCGTTCAGGCGCATGCCGAGGAGTCCCGCGTGGAGAGCATCACCTGGTTGCTGGGCGAAGCGCCGGGGCACACGACCGGCTTGAGCGACGGCGTCAACCCGGCCGACTGGCTGCTGCCCTATCTGCGCGAGCACTGGCCCGGCGTCAAGCAGGTGGTGTTGCTGGCCAATGCGCGACGCACCTGGCAGATGCTGGCCAATGGCGAGCAGGCCTGCAGCGCTTCCTCGGTTCGCACGCCAGAGCGCGAGAAGATCGCCTACTTCACCAACACCCTGCTGGGGCCGCCGCTGCAATTGATCGTGCGCCGCGAGAAGCTCTCCGCCCTGCCGCGCAACGCCGCCGGCGAGATCGAACTGGCTCGCGTGCTGGCCGACGAGCATCTGACGGGGGCGCTGATCGAGGGCCGCAGCTACGGCAGCTACATCGACAAGCTGCTGGCCCGGCGCCCTGAAAACAAATCGGTGACGCTCTACGCCGCCAGCGACTTCGGCAGCAAGATCCTGCCCATGCTCGACATCGGCCGCGCCGATTACTCGATCGGCTATGACGTCGCGATCGCCGAGGCGCGCGCGCGCAACCCCGGTTCTCAGTTGTTCAGCCAGCCGATCGCGGGCGCCAGCGCGCCGGTGGCAGCCGGCGTGGCCTGCCCGCGCACTCTGTGGGGCCTGGCCGCCATCCACGGCATCGATCGCGCACTGGGCACGCCCGCCGGTGCCGCCATGCTGAGAGAAATCACCGAGCACTGGATGACGCCCGAATCGCGTCAGCACTACGGCGCGCGCCTGGACGCCTTCTACAAGGAACGCGCCAAGCCTTCCGTCATCCGCTGAGCCCCTTGATCAATCGCTGATCAATCGCCCTTGACGATGCCTTCACGGCGCGGATCGGCAGCGCCATACCAGCCCGTCTTGCTGCGCTCGATCGCCTGAATGCCGCTGGGCAGATCGACCTCGCGCACGCCGTGCCCGAGCGCTTCCAGCCCCTTGATCACCGCCGGCGTGAAGCCGCCCTCTTCCAGAAAGATCGGCCCGTTGATGCTGCCGTAATTCGGCAGATCGACGGCACGCTGCGCGTCCATGCCCCAGGCCAGCGTACCGATCAGCGTCTTGGCCACGTAGTGGATGATCACCTGCCCGCCCGGCGCACCCAGGCTCATCAGCAGGCGGCCGCTCTTCGCATCGAACACCAGCGTCGGGCTCATGCTCGAGCGCGGACGCTTGCCGGGTTCAAGCCGGTTGGCCACCGGCCGGCCATCGGTGCCATTGGGTGACATCGAAAAATCAGTCATCTGGTTGTTGAGGATGAAGCCGCCAACCAGGCCCGTGCCGCCATCGCTCATGATGCGCGAGCCGAAACCGGACTCGACACTGGTCGTGATCGCGACCGCATGGCCTTGCGCGTCGATGATGCTGATGTGGCTCGTGCCATATTCCGCCTGATAGGCCTGCGGCGCGTACGCCGTCTGCGAACTGCGCGGCTGGCCCGCCGCCGGATCCGGCATGCTGCGTTCGCCAATCAAGGCCGCGCGGCTCTTGAGATAGCTGTCATCGAGCAGGCTCTGCCAATTGCCGCCCGGCGCCGTCACGAAGGCCGGATCGCCGATGTACTGGGCGCGGTCCGCATAGGCCAGCCGCGAGGCCTCGGCGTAGCGGTGCAGGAAGCCCACCTCGGGCTTGCCGCTGGCCGGAGCCGCGAGCGCGCCGGGCACATCCTCGAGCATCTTCAGGATCTGCATGATGGTCAGTTGGCCGCTGGAAGGCGGCGGCATGCCGCAGATCCGATAACTGCGCCAGTCAGCGCACAGCGCGTCCACCTTCTTCGCCTCGTAGCCGGCCAGATCCGCTTCGCGCAAGGGACCCGGCCGCACATTCCCGCTCACACGGCGCGCCATGTCGGCCGCAATCGGGCCGCGATAGAAGGCCTCGGGGCCACCGGCCGCAATGCGCTTCAGCACGGCCGCCAACGCGGGGTTCCTGAGCCGGTGGCCGACAGGCCAGGGCTGTCCCTGGGCATCAAAGAAATACGCGCGAGCCTGCGCATCGCCTTGCAAGGCGCGCTCATCTTTCAGCAGCGTGTACAGCCGCGGGCTGATCGCAAAACCCTGCTCGGCCAGCGCGATCGCCGGCTCGAACAGCTTCGCCCACGGCAGGCGCCCCTGCTCGCGATGCGCAGCGGCCAGCATGGCCAGCACGCCGGGCGTGCCCACCGAGAGGCCGCCCACGATCGCCTGCGAGACCGTCATCGGCCGACCATCCGGCCACATGAATTGATCGCTTCGTGCGGCCGCCGGCGCCGTTTCGCGGCCGTCCCAGGCGGCGGTCTTCTGGCCGTCGAAGGTCAGCATGAAGGCGCCGCCGCCGAGGCCGCTTGATTGCGGCTCGACCAGCGTGAGCACCATCTGCACGGCGATGGCCGCATCGACCGCCGAGCCCCCCGCCTTCACGATCTTGTAGCCGGCCTCGACCGCCAGCGGATTGGCGGCGGCCACCGCGAAATGCCGGGTTGCCCAGCCCGGCTTGTCCTGACGGTTGGACGCGATTTCCGGTTGTGTCAAAGGCGTGTCGGCGTTCGCCGCCGTGCCTGCCAGCAAGGTGCCCGCAACAGCCAGGGCCATCAATCTATGCATGTCTTGTTTCCTGCGCGCTTTTGAGAAAAGCAGATCGCGCAATCTACCGCGTTTATGCAAGGCCCGTCGCGAGCGCGGCCCATCCCGGAGCGATCTGCAGGGGCTGCAGACCGCCGCGCTTCCACAACACTTGCCGTGCACGTAACTCGGTAAATCCGTGCACTACTGCCGGCTCTTTCGTTTTTAACAACAGATCAAGAAAAACCATTCATTTGTTTTTACCAACAACATGCGCTTAGGACTGTAATCCGCACCCAAGGGTGCACACAGCCACGCAAATTGGCCAGCACCCGGCAAGCCTAGGCGGACCCGTCCGCGCTCGTACCCAAGGTGTGCTGTCATGTTGTTGTTCCGTCGTCGCCCTCGTCATCCTCGTCGTTCCAGCGGTCGCCAAGCGCCTGCCTGGGTCAGCATCGCGCCTTCCGAAGGCTCGGCCAAGCTGGCTTGCGTGCAATGCCGCGCTGGCGCCAAGCCCGCCGCGCAGTGGGTCTCTCGCCAGGCCTGGGCCGATCCCGTCGCGGCGCTGGGCAAGCTCAAGCAGCAGCGCTCGATGTGGCAATGGCGCCTCGTCAGCGTGCTGGAGCCGGGCCGCTATGACGTGCTCCGCGTCGATGCGCCTGCCCTGCCCCGCACCGAATGGCGTGCCGCCACGCGCTGGATGCTGGCCGACCGCGTCGAGCACCCGATGGAAGACGCGGCGCTCGACGTGTTGGAGGTCCCTTCCCCACCGTCGCAACACGGCCCCGCCGCCCTCCTCGCGGTAACCGCACCGCGCGCCAACGTGCAGCCGCTGGTGCGCCAGGCGCAGCGCGCGGGCATGCGGCTGCATGCGGTCGACATCGGCGAAACCGCGCTGCGCAACATCGCCACGCTGATCGACGAGCGCCCGCTGGCACTGCTGCATGTCGATGAGCAGCACAGCCTGCTTGTGATCGTGGCGGAAGGCCAGTTGCTGCTGACGCGCCATCTCGGCATCGGCCTGGCCCAACTGGCCGACACCCAGGCGCCGACGCGCCTCGAAGCGGCCGAGCAGATGGGCCTGGAACTGCAGCGCACGCTCGATGGCTTCGAGCGCAACTTCTCCCAGATCCGCCTGACCCGGCTGCTGGTGGCGCCCGGCACGCTGCCGTGGGAGTTCATGGCCTTGGCCCATGATTCGCTGCCGATCCCCGTGCAAGCCCTGGACCTGAACCAGGTCTTCGACTTTTCGCTAACGCCCGAACTGAGCGGCGACGAGCGCCTGCAATCGCAATACCTGATCGCGCTCGGCGCCGCGCTGCGGAGCTGAAGATGAAGCCGCTCCTCCAACACCTCAACCTGCTGGACGACAGCATTGCGCCGCCGCTGCCGCGCCTGCGGCTGCAGCACGCGGCCCTGCTCGCGGTGATGCTGTATGCCTTCGTCTTCCTGCTTGGCGCCACGGTGGACGCGGTCGCGCGGCACGAGGCGCTGGATACCGAGGCCGTGCGTCAGGCGCTCGCCAGGCAGCGCAGCGAGTTCACTGTGCCTCAGGCCCCGCTGCCGCGGCAACAGGCCGATCAGCGCGAGATGAACGAGCTCAAGGCCCGCCAGGAAGCGCTGCAGGCCCTGCTCCAGCGGCTCGATCAGGGCGGCGCCGGCCAGGTCCAGGGGCACGCCGATCTGCTCGAAGCGCTGGCGCGCCGCACGCCGAGCCAATCGTCGGCGCTCTGGCTGACCGGCCTGAGCCTCAAGGTGCCAAGCCAGGAGCTGAGCCTGCAGGGCCGCATGCTCGATGCCGCCAGCCTGCCCGCCTACCTGCGCGCACTGGAGCACGAGCCGCTACTGCAAGGCCGGACCTTCGAGCAACTGCACGTCGCACGCCTGAGCGATGGCGCGGGCAGCCGCTTCACGCTGGGCTCGGTGCCTGCATCGGCCAAGGGCGCGCCATGATGGACTGGCAACAGCTGCAGCATCTGCAACACACGCTGGGCTGGCTGATGGAGCGGCTCGATCGTCGCCCGCTGCGCGAGCGTCAGCTGATGCTGGGCGGGCTGCTGGCTCTCACGCTCTGGTGCGCCTGTGCCAATGGCCTCGAGCCGGCTTGCGCTCATTGGGCGGCGGCACGGCTGGGGGCGCAACAGGTGCAGGCCGAGCAGGCCGCCCTGCAGCAACAGCGCGCCGAGGCGCAAGCCCAGGCCCGCGCCGCGGCGCAAAGCCTGACGGCCGAGCTGGACGCCTGGCGCCAGCGCGTGCATCAAAGCGAGGCGCTGCTGGCCCAGCGCGGCGGGCAGCTGATGCCGGCCCGCGAGATGGTCGGCATGCTCGACGCGCTGCTGCGGCAGCACCGCGAGCTCACGCTGCTCAGCCTGAACAAGCTGCCTGAGAACACGATCTCGGAAGCCCTGCCCGGCACGCTCTACCGCCACGGCGTCGAGCTGCAGGTGCAAGGCAGTTACGCCGATCTGCTGGCCTATTGCCGCGCGCTCGAAGCGCTGCCGCAGCACCTGCTGTGGGGCGACATGAGCCTCGCCGCGGACGACTACCCGCGCGTGCGGCTCACGCTCAATGTCTACACCCTGAGTCAGGACAAGTCATGGCTGAAACTCTGAAAGACCTGGCCTTCGCGGTCGGGCTGCTGGCCTTCATCGCGCTGAGCGCGATGGCGGAAAGCGTGCCGCAACTCGACCCCACGCGGCCTCCCGCTGCGCTGCTCTCCGAACCCCTCGCGGCGTCGGCGCCGGCATCAGCCGCTCCCGCCGCCTCGCTCAAGTTGCAGGGCGTTCGACTGGGCCAGAACCTGGCCCGCAGCGCGCTGATCGACGGCCACCTGCTGCGCATCGGCGACCGGCTCGGCGACGCGCGTGTGAAGGCCATCGGCGAGCAAGGCGTGCTGCTGCGCCACCCCGACGGCTCTGAACTGCTGCTGCGCTTGAGCCCGGACGTGAGCCGCACCGAGTCCAAGGAGCAACCGTGATGAACAAGCGATGTCTTCCCGCCTTGGCGCTGGCCGCCCTGCTTTGCGGTGCCCATGCCGAAGAGGCGCCGCGCCAGGCCCGCTTCGATCTCGTGATCAGCAGCGCCCCGGCAACGCAGGTCTTCACGCAGATCGCCAGCGGCTCGGCCTACAACATGCTGCTCTCGCCCGAAGTGGCCGGCAATGTCTCGCTGACGCTGCGCAACACGACGATCTTCGAGGCGCTCGATTCGCTGCGCGAACTCTACGGCTACGACTACCGCGTCAGCGGCAATCGCATCCTCGTGGCGCCGAACACGGTGCAGACGCGCATGTTCCGCATCAACTACCTGAGCGGGCGGCGGCAAGGCGCGAGCGACATCCGCGTGAGCTCCAGCTCGATCACGAACACATCGACCACCGGAGGCACGCCCGGCGCCGCGCCGATCACGGCCGCGCAGCCGCACGGCGAGGACAACGCCAGCGTGCACACGACCTCGGACGCCGACTTCTGGCGCGAGGTGCGTCAATCGCTGATCGCGCTGGTCGGCGCCGAGGGCGGTCGCAGCGTCGTGCTCAACCCGGCGGCCGGCGTGATCGTGGTGCGCGCCACGCCGGCGGAATTGCGCCAGGCCGCGGCCTATCTCGAAGCGGTGCAGATCAACGTCGAGCGCCAGGTGATGCTCGAAGCCAAGATCATCGAGGTCGACCTCAATGACGACTCGCAGGCCGGCGTCAACTGGGCCGGCTTCAGCAATCACTTCCTGGGCAAGAACATCGGCCTGACCGTCGGCAACGCGGCGCCCGGTGCCACGCTGGGCGCCCACGGCACGACAGGCGCGATCACCGACGGCGCCGGCAACAGCGTGAACGCCGGCACCGCCTTGGCCACGTCGGCGCTCGGCAAAGGCTTCTACGGCCTGGCCTTCCAGGCGGCGAACTTCGCCTCGATGATCAACTTCCTGCAGTCGCACGGCAACGCAAACGTCCTCTCGAGCCCGCGCATCGCGACGCTGAACAACCAGAAGGCCGTGCTCAAGGTGGGCACCGATGCGCTCTTCGTGACCGGCGTCTCCACCAGCCAGCAGATCACCGGCAACACCACCACCTCCTCGCCCTCGCTGACGCTAACGCCGTTTTTCAGCGGCATCGCGCTCGACGTGACGCCGCAGATCGACGGTGACGGCAACGTGATCCTGCACGTGCACCCGTCGGTCAGCGTGGTGCAGGAGCAGACCAAGCAGATCAACCTCGGCTCGCTGGGCGCCTTCCAGTTGCCGCTGGCCACCAGCACGATCAACGAGACCGATTCGGTCGTGCGCATCAAGGACGGCGAGATTGCCGCGATCGGCGGCCTGATGCAGGTCTCCAGCAGCGACAGCCGCGACGGCGTGCCGGGCCTGCAGAGCGTGCCGGTCGTGGGCGGCCTGTTCCGCCAGACCAGCACCACCCGCCGCAAGCATGAGCTGGTGATCCTGCTCAAGCCGACCATCATTGAAGACGCGCAGTGGCCCGATCACGTAGCAGATCACCGCGCCGCACAGGAGCAAGCCCCATGACCGCACGACTCGACCAACTGCGCATCGGCGACCTGCTCGTCGAGCAAGGCGTGATCACCGGCGAGCAGCTCGAGCGCGCCTTGCTGGAACAGCGCGAAAGCGGCCGCAAGCTCGGCCGCCTGATCACCGAGAGCGGCTGGGCCACCGAAGAGCAGATCGCCGTGGCCTTGTCGCGGCAACTGCGCGTGCCCTATGTCGACCTGAGCCGCCGCCACGTGAACCCCGAAGTGGCGCGCCTGCTGCCCGAGATGCAGGCACGGCGCCTGCGCGCCTTGGCCGTGGACGACACCGGCACGACCGTGCTGGTAGCGATGGCCGACCCGAGCGACCCGAGCACGCACGATGAATTGCAGCGCCTGATCAAGCGCCCGCTCGCGCTGGCCGTGGCGGCCGAGACGCCGCTCGTGGCCGCGCTGGATGTGGCCTACCAGGGCGGTCGCATCGCCGGCCTGGCCAAGGTGCTGAGCTCCGAGATCACCAGCGTGGAGGCCGAACTCGGCGATCTGCTCGGCCTGCAAGGCGCCGGCACGCAGGATGCGCCGGTGGCGCGGCTGCTGATCACGATGTTTGAAGAAGCGCTGCGCCTGGGTGCTTCGGACATCCACATCGAGCCGATGGAGCAGCACCTGCGCATCCGCTACCGCATCGACGGCGAGCTGCATGTGCAGATGGAAGCCGATTCGCGCATTGCCGCCGCCGTGGCGCTGCGGCTCAAGCTGATGGCCGGCCTCGACATCTCCGAGAAACGCCTGCCGCAGGACGGCTGCTTCGCGGTCAAGCTGCGCCAGGTGACCGTGGACATGCGCCTCTCGACGATGCCGACGCAACACGGCGAATCGGTCGTGATGCGGATGCTGAACCAGGACAGCCGCCTGCTGCAACTCTCGGCGCTGGCGCTCCCGCCGCCGGTAGAGGCCGCGCTGCGCCGCGCGCTTGCCAAGCCCGCGGGCATGGTGCTGGTCACCGGCCCGACGGGCAGCGGCAAGACCACCACGCTGTACGCTGCGATGAACGAGCTCAACAGCACGGGCTGCAAGATCATCACGGTGGAAGACCCGGTCGAATACCGCATGCCGGGCCTCAACCAGGTGCAGGTGCAGGAGAAGATCGAACTGGGTTTTGACCGCGTGCTGCGGGCGGCGCTGCGCCAGGATCCCGATGTGGTGCTGGTGGGCGAGATGCGCGACCAGCAGACCGCCGAGACCGGCATGCGCGCCGCCATGACCGGCCACCTCGTGCTCTCCACCTTGCACACGAACGACGCCGCCGCCACGCCGCTGCGCCTGATGGACATGGGCGTGCCGCGCTACATGGTGGCCAGCTCCCTGCAACTGGTGCTGGCGCAACGCCTCCTGCGCCTGGTCTGCACGCATTGCGCCGAAACCCATCGGCCCACTGAACGCGAGACGGCCTGGATGCGCGCGATGAGCGGCAGCCCGGACCTCGCGCCCGATCCGGCTTCCTTGCGCACCGGCCGCGGTTGCCCGCGCTGCCACGGCACCGGCCATGCCGGCCGCGTGGGCCTGTTCGAGTTCATCGAGATGGATTCCGAGATGGCGCGCGCGGTCGGCTATGAAGACCCCGACCGCCTGACCGAAATCTCCCGCCGCAAGATGGGCCACCACACGCTGGGCCGCCAGGCCTTGAAGGCCGCGCTCGAAGGCCGTGCCACGGTGGCCGACGCGATGGGTGTCACGGGAGCCTGAGCGTTATGCCGCAGTTCGTCTACACCGCCCGTTTCGGAGACCGCCTGCACGAAGGGGTGCAGGAGGCCGTCAGCGCCTCCGCCGTAGCCAGCCTCTTGCGCTCTCGCGGGCTGATCCCTTTGTCCATCCTGAACAGCGGCGAGGCCCCGGCCACGCCGGTCAAGGGCCTGCTCGAAGGCTTCGAGCAATGGCGCTTGCCGCGCGTGGCGGTGCTGGAGCTGATGCTGTTCAGCCGCCAGCTGCACACCTTGCTGCGCTCCGGCGTGCCGATGCTGCGCGCGCTGGCCGCCTTGCAGGAATCGAGCCCTCAGGAACGCATGCGGCAAACGCTGCAGGCGCTGCGCCAGAACCTGGAGTCGGGCATCGATTTCGCCAGCTCGCTGGCCCTGCACCCGAAGATCTTCGACAACTTCTACTCGGCCCTGGTGCGCGTGGGCGAACTGACCGGCCGGCTCGATGAGGTGCTGCTGCGCCTGACCGAGCATCTGGAGTTCGAGCATCTGATGAAGCAGCAGGTCAAGGCGGCGGTGCGTTATCCGCTGTTCGTGCTGGTGGTGATGGCGGCCGCGGTGGCCGTGATCAATGTGTTCGTGATTCCGGCGTTCGCGCAGGTCTTCTCAAGCTTCGGCGCCACCCTGCCCTGGGCCACGCGCGTGCTCGTGGCGGCGTCGAATTTCACGCTGCATTTCGGCTGGCTCCTGGCCCTTCTGGCCGCTGCGGCGGTCGTGCTGTGGCGGCAATGGATAGCCACACCCACCGGCCGCCTCTGCTGGGACCGCAACAAGCTGCGCCTGCCGCTGGCCGGCAAGATCATCCAGAAGGCCGCGCTGGCCCGGTTGGCCCGCTCGCTCTCGCTGGCCCTGCGCTCGGGCGTGCCCACCGGACAGGCGCTCACCGTGGTGGGCGGCACGGTGGAGAACAGCTACATCCAGGCCAAGGTCGAGCGGATGCGCGAGTCGGTCGAGCATGGCGAATCGATGCTGCGCGCCGCGGCCGCGAGCAATGTCTTCACGCCGGTCGTGCTGCAGATGATCGCGGTCGGCGACGAGACCGGCGCGCTCGACGAACTGCTGGACGAAGTGGGCCAGCTCTATGCGGGCGAGGTGCAGTACGAGCTCAAGACGCTGGGCCAACAGATCGAGCCGATCCTGATCATCTTCCTCGGTGTGTTGCTCCTGATCCTCGCGCTCGGCGTGTTCCTGCCCGTGTGGGATCTCGGCCGCGTGGCGATCCGGCATTGAAGAAATCGCGCCATGCATCAGAGACTCGAATTCACCGTCGCCCTGCTCGTCATCGCCGTGTGCATCACGCTGGCGCTGACGCAGGTCTACACGCTTCAACAAGAGGGGCGCCGAGCCAGCGCCTCCTACCAGGCATCGGCGGCGCGCACCCAGCGCATCGCCTTGCAGGCGCTGTGTGCGCCGTCTTCCGCGTCGAGCCCGAGGCCGACGTGCCTTTCCTCTTCTTCTTCCCTCGCAAGTTCTGGAGTTCAACCATGAAGATTCGCTCATCTATCTACTTGGGGCCTTCGAGTCCCCAAGCAGGCCCTTCGGGCCCCCAAGCCGGTTTGCCGAACCAGCAAGCTGGTTTCACGATGATCGAACTGATCATCGTGATCGTGATCCTCGGCATCCTGGCCGCCGTGGCGCTGCCGAAGTTCCTCGACATCAGCGGTGACGCCAAGCTCTCGGCCGCGCAAGGCGTGGCCGGCGCGCTGGCCAGCGCCAGCTCGATCAACTATGGCGGCTGCCTGGTCAAGGACAACGTCGTCACCGCCAACAAGTGCAGCAAGGTCAGCGCCTGTACCGACACTAAGCCGCTGATGCAAGGCGGCGACGTGCCCGATGGCTACACCGTCGGCGCCGGTTCCGGCACGGGCACGAGCACGGTCAACGGCACCAACCTCAACTGCCAGGTGACGACGGCCAGCGCGGCCGCCTCGGCTCCGTTCACGGCCATCGCCGCGGGGAACTGATCGGCCATGCCTTGCTTGCTGTGGCTCGTGTTGTTGCTGTCGGCGCTGCCCGCGCAGGCGGGCAGCTACAACTACCGTGACGACATCTTCAGCTGGGAGAGTTCGAGCAATGCCATCCGCGATCAGGATTGGGATGGCGATTGCACCAACAACCCCGGCGACGAAGACAAGACCACGGTCAGCTTCAGCAACGGCTTCAAGTTCCCATTCAACGGCAGCAGCTACGGCTCGGTGCGCGTCTTCATCAACGGCACGATCCAGTTCGGGCCCGATGTCGGCGCGCAGCGCAGCAACGCCAACACCGCGCTGCCGATGGCGGCGACGAGCAACCGGTCCGGCTGCCCAAGCGGCGTGCCCGGCGGCATGCTGCTCGTCTACTGGAGCGACATGCAGGTGCAAGCCTCTGCGTTGCTCGGCCTGGGCGCCGGCACGGTCAGTTGGGAGCAAAAGGGCTCCGCGCCCAACCGCTACGTCGTGATCAGCTGGACCAATGTCTACAAGCCCAGCTTCCTCGGCGCCCTGTTCGCCAAGCGCTACAGCTTCCAGGTGATCCTCTACGAGAACGGCGAATTCAAGTACCAGTACACGAGCGCCAGCACGCTGCTGGGCACGAGCTTCAATGCCGACGGCAGCGACGCCACCATCGGTGTGCAGGTCAATGGCGGCGACACGACGCAGTACCTCTTCCAGCAGAGTTTCAACGCCGCCGGCAGCAACGCCGTGTGGACCGAGGTGGGCCAAGGCACGCTGAGCGCGACGATCAGCAACTACCTGGGCACCGGCATGGATGCCAGCGGCGCGAGCGCCGCCACGGCGACCTTCGTTCCGCACCATTTCGATGTGAGCGTCACGCCGGCCTGCTCGGCCTTCAGCTACGCCGGCCAGCCCTTCGCCGCCACCGTGACGGCGCGCAACGGCCTGGCCAACGCCACGACCACCAGCAACTACGACGGCAGCGGCGCGCTCGTGCCGGCGTATGCACAGGCTGGCGCGTACAGCGCCGCGCAAGCGATCGGTGCCGGCGCATTCACGCCGTCCAGCGTGCCGGCCAACGCGTTCAGGAACGGCGTCGCCACCGTCAATACTTTGAGTTATGCCTATGTGGCCAAGCTCACGGCGCCCGGCTCTCTGTACGTTCGCGTGACCGATCCAAGCGGTGTTTCATCGGCCAACGGCAGCGAGGCGGGCATGGTGTTGCGCAGCGGCCGCTTGCAACTCTCCAGCAATTCCGGCTCCGAGAAGCGCCCGCTTGATCTGCCCCTGCAAGCGCAGTACTGGACCGGCGCGGCCTGGGTGCTCAATCCTGATGACAGCTGCACGGTCGTGCCTGGCAAGGCCATCGTGCTGTTCAACCCGCTGACGCTGAAGGGCACCATCAGCACGGCCTTGAACAACAGCGCGGTGTTCTCGCTGGCTAACGGCCTGCGCAAGCTGACGATTGCGCCCGCCTCGCCGGTCGCCGCCGGCTCGCTCGACGTGGGCCTCAATCTCGGCTCGACCGGCAATGCCCAGCTGTGCTCGGCGGCCGCCATCCCCGCCATTCCCACCAGCACCGGCGCACAACTGCCCTGGCTGCGTTCGCAGAATGGCAGCGTCGGCAACTGCGGTGCCGCCTGGGACCGTGACCCTGCGGCGCGCGCCACGTTTGGCGTGATCGGCGCTGACACAGGAAAACTGATCGATGTCCGCATTCCGTTCTAGAGGCTTCACGCTCGTCGAGCTGATCATGGTGTTGATCGTGCTCAGCGTGCTGGCGGTGCTCGCCCTGCCGCGCCTGGGCAGCGCATTGACGCTGCGCGATGGCGGCTGGCGCGACGCCGTGATCAGCGGCCTGCGCAGCGCACACGCCACGGCCATGACGTCGCAGCGTCAGGTGTGCGTGAATCTCAGCACGGGTTTGTTGGCGAGCTGCGACGACGCCACTCTGTTGTTTGCGCGAAGTACAAGCGCGCCGGCAACCGACACGATCAGCCTCGTCTTCCTCCCGAACGGCACGGTCACGATGGGCGATGGCTCGACCATCGCCGATGCCCTGAGCATCAACATCCTTGGCCTGCCGGCGGTCACGGTCTATGCGGGCAGCGGCCATGTTGAATAAGAGAGGACCCTCACAAGGCGGCTTCACGCTGGTGGAGCTGATTGTCGCCATCGTCGTGCTGGGCGCGGCGCTGGCGGGCGTGCTGATGGCGCTGAACCAGAGCGTCAGCGGTTCGGCCGATCCGGTCGTTCGGGTGCAGATGCTGGCGCTCGCGCAGAGCCTGTTGAACGAGGTCGAGTCACGTCCCTTCGCGTCAGCCGATCCGCCGGCCAGCCCCGGCTGCGCGCGAGCTCAATTCAACGATCTGCGCGACTACGACGGTTATGCCAGCACGGGCACGGTCTGTGCTCTCGATGGCACACCGATGCTGAGCGGCTACTCGGTTCGTATCAGCGTCAAGCCCGGCACGCTGGCGGGCGTGGCTGCGGCCTTGCGCATCGAAGTGACGGTCAGCCGTGGAAGCGATTCGCTGACCCTGCGCGGTTGGCGAACGGACTACGCATCATGATGATGATGAAGAAGAAACCTCGCGGCTTCACGTTCGTCGAGCTGCTCGTCGTGATCGTGGCGACCGCCGTGCTGGCCGTGGGTCTGACTGTCGTCTTGCGCCCTGCCCTCGATGCCTACGCCATCGGCCGTTCGCGCAGCGAACTCGCCAGTGCGGCCACGGTGGCGCTTCAGCGCATCGCCCGCGATGTGGCAATGGCCGTGCCCAACTCGATTCGAACGCCCAACTCGCAATGCTTTGACGTCGTGCCGAGCAGCGCGAGCGGCCGTGTGCGCATGGGACCGGATCTGGCCGCTCCCGGTTCCGCGCCACTGGACGCGAGCCAGCCCACCATGCAGCTGGACGTCTTGACGGATCTCTCGCCCCTGCCCTCGGCCGGGACCTGGCTCGTGATGGGCAATCAGACGGCGGGTGATCTTTACAGCGGCCTCAGCCGCGCCGCGATCGCCAGCGCCGCTGCAGTGCCGAACAGCGCGTTCGGAACCGTTCGACTGAACTTCAGCCCGGCATTTCAATTTCCGCAAGGCATGAGCAGCGGCCGCTTCCAACTGGTCTCTGCGTCGCAGGGCGTGGTGAGCTATGTGTGCGCCGCCGATACGTCGGGCCACTCACTCTGGCGCATCAGCGGACGCCCCTTCGTCGCGAACCATCCCACGAGCTGCCCCGCCACGACAGGTGGCCAAAGAATCGTCACCGGGCTCAGCGCCTGCAGCTTCAGCTACGACCCGGGGCCGATGGCCACTCAGCAATACGGCTTGCTGACGATGCAGTTCGACCTTGCTCGCAACGGCGAGTCGGCCAGCATCGTCAACAGCGTGCAGGTCTTGAACCAGCAATGAAGCGCGTCAATCGGCAAAACGGCTTCGGCATGATCAGCATCGTGATCGTGCTGGTGGTGCTGGCTGCGCTGGGTGCGGCCTTGGTGCGCTTGAGCAATGCGGCGCGCCAGACGGTCGATCAGGAACTGATGGCCGCGCGCGCCGAGCAGGCCGCGAAGGCAGGCGCCCAATGGGGTCTGTATCGGGCGCTCAAAGGGAGCTGGACACAGTGTGCGGGCGTGAGCCAGACGCTCGACCTCACCGCGGACTTTGGCACTCGCGTCACGGTGCGTTGTGACTCGAAGCTTTATAGCGAAGGGGCCGACCCGGTGCGGCCCGATCAGCCCCTATCGCTCCGCATCTACACGATTGGCGCCGTGGCTTGCAATTCGGGCGGTCAGTGCCCTGACGATGCGCGAGCGCGGCAGCCCAACTACGTCGAGCGCTCGGTCACGGTCAGAGTCACCGACCTTCCATAAGACAGGGAGTTCGAGCCATCGACCTCACATCGCATGGCGCGCCTCCCTGGCGATGAGGGCGCCAGATCAGAGTCGAGGCGGCTAGGGATAGCGATGGTGCGTCACAAATGATTCACTGGAAATTGCGACAACCGTTAACGATGACGCGCAATCCTACGAGGTAAGCCATGAATCATTCAATTTTCCGCAGATTCGCTATTCCTTTTCTGCTCTGCTGGATCTCGTTCGTCGGCTCTGCCCTCGCGGCGCCAGGGGCCAGCGTTAGCGGCATAGCCGCCACCACTCCGCAAGCCAAGCCGCCAAGCACTGTCATAACACTCACTACCTGTGATTTCGACACCGTTCAGACGGCAGTTAACGACGCTGCTTTGAGCGACACAACAATCAAGCTTCCCGCGCTCGTCTGCGACTGGGGCCTCAACGAATTATTCGTCTGGCCAAATATTCACTTGCAAGGCGCCGGCGCCGACAAGACGCAGATCATAAGAACGGCCTACGCGGAGGGAAAGTTTCTTATCAAGTTTGACTGCCTGAACGAGGGCTACAGAAAACCCGAGCTATCAGATATGAAACTGACAGGGCTGGGCGATGGTCGGTTTGAAGATTACGGAGTGGGCTTGATCAATGGCTGCATGGATTTCAAAATCTACAATTCAACGTTTGAGAAATTCACGTTTGCCGCCATTAAAATTGCTGACGCACCAAGCATTTCGCGTCAACGCGGGGCCATCTTCAACAATAGGTTCCTCAATAACTACAACCCGCTCCCTGGCTATCCAGGCCAAGGCAGAGGCTATGGCGTCATAGTCTATGGCGGCGGGACTTGGCCGGATGTACATTCTGGCGAGCCCGTCAAGGCCGGTCCAAACTCCCCGGATGTGAATCCGGACGGGATATATGTCGAGGACAATTATTTCTACGGTAGTCGCCACAACATTGCATCCAATGATGGCTCGGTCTATATTTTCCGCTACAACACAATGACCGGACTGGCAAATGCCCAGGACTACTGGATGGTGGATGCCCACGGACTCACCCCCACAGTGACCCACAGTTCGCGCGCCTATGAAATATACAAAAACAACTTCATCACCGATGTTGGCAATACATCCCAGCGCTCCGCGATCACACTGCGCGGCGGCGAAGGCTTAGTTTTTTCAAACACCGTTCCAGACACGGTAAACCGCGTTGTAGAGCTCTACTACGAAGACAAGAATGAGAAGGCAGACGCCGATGGATACGTCTGCACGCAGGCTGCGGAGCCCTACCATGACAAAATCAATTCGTTATATATTTGGAACAACTCCACAAACCCAAACACCCCCCTTACCATCGATGGCATATACAACAACTGCCCACTGAACGCGGCCGGCAAACCCGTTATTGCACTCAATACTGACTATTTCAAATACCCAAAGGTGTCCTATCTTCCGTATCGCTACCCACACAAGCTCGCCAAAACAGACCGTGAGCCCATCACCTTGAATTCCTGCGAATTCATTGACGTCAATGCGGCAGTTAGCGCAAATTCAGACAAGACCATCATACTTCCCGCCAATACGTGCAATTGGGGCGACAACCAACTTTCTGTTCCGGCTGGAATTGAGTTGCGGGGTGCGGGCATTGATAAAACCATCATAACGAGCAAGCACACCATTTCCAGTACGAAGCCATTGATCTCCTACGATTGCAGCAACGGCAAGCAAGCAGTGCTTTCAAACATGACGCTTGAAGGAACGGGCAATGAAAGCGTTTTGGGTAGTGGACTCGCCCTGACAAAGGGGTGCGTCGACTTTCAGGTTTTCAATACCAAATTTACAAAATTCACCTATATCGGCATCCAAATCAGCGACGTAAGCCGCAGCGCCACGGATACCGAACGTGCCAAAGGTCAGCACGGTGTGATCTACGGCAGTCAGTTCATCGACAACAACAGCGCAAATCTTATCGAAGGAAGTGGGAACTGGCAGGAATTGGATCTAGGGTCGAAGTATGCCGTTTTTGTCGAAGACAACCAATTCTCAGGAAATCAGGCAAACATTGATTCGCGAGGAGGCTCCGCCTATGTGTTCCGTCACAACACGATCACACGGACATCCGCCACGGCCAATTCTTCAGTTGCCTATGTGGGCAGAGGCGTCGGCACGCCGAACGGCTCACGCAGTTACGAGATTTATGGCAATACTTATGATACGAACCACAACGCAACCATGAGCTGGACTCCCGCCATCAGCATTTCCAGCGGGGACGGCGTTGTATTTAATAATATCCTACCCGGATTCTTCCGTGGCATTGGAATGTATTGCGCTGGAGTTGGCAGTGAACAGGCCAAGGATTTGTATATCTGGGGATTGCCACCGGGCACGGACAGCAACGGCTATATATATAAAGACACCTGCCCGTCCTTTGCTCAACCAAAGACGACAAAGCGCCCCGGCTACACTCCATATATATACCCACACCCGTTGCGCCCTCAAGACTATTCAACTGTATTGCAGCAGCAATAGCGCTTCGCATTCCAAGTCCGAGGCTCGATATCAATTACCGAAGTCAAAGCATTGCGGGCTGGACGTCGAAGGCGACGGCGCCCAGGGATCAACGCAGTTCGCGTTGGTCCCTGGCCACCTTGAGGCAGCACCGCAGGACCGCCATCGATCTTTTCCCGGTGCCCCGGTCAGATGATGAGCATCTCATCCAGTATGGATGCCGGATTTCCGGTACTGCCGATGCACGAGCTCAGATCAGCGGCACGCCCGTCTTGCTCTGCACGAACTCACGCGTCACGCCCTCAGCCAGCTCCACCAGCTTCAAACCCGCAGGCGTCACATCCATCACCGCCAGATCGGTGATCACGCGGTTGACCACGCCAAGGCCCGTCAGCGGCAGCGTGCACTGCGGCAGGATCTTGAGGTCTTCGGTGCCATCCTTTTTGCGCGCCACATGCTCCATCAGCACGATCACGCGCGGCACGCCGGCCACCAGATCCATGGCGCCGCCCATGCCCTTGACCATCTTGCCGGGGATCATCCAGTTGGCCAGATCGCCCTTGCCGCTGACCTGCATGGCGCCGAGGATCGACAAGTTGATCTTGCCGCCGCGGATCATCGCGAAGCTGTCGTGGCTGCCGAAGATGCTGGAGCCGGCGATCGTCGTCACCGTCTGCTTGCCGGCGTTGATCAGGTCGGCGTCGATCTCGTCCTCGGTCGGGAACGGGCCGATGCCCAGCATGCCGTTCTCGCTCTGCAGCCAGACCTCCTTGGTCGACGGCACGTGGTTGGCCACCAGGGTAGGAATGCCGATGCCGAGGTTGACGTAGAAGCCGTCTTCGAGCTCTTGCGCGGCGCGTGCCGCCATTTGGTCTTGTGTCCAGGCCATAACAATCTCCTTAAGCGGTACGTGTCGTGCGCTTCTCGATGCGCTTTTCCGGATTCGGGTTGTGCACGATGCGGTGCACGTAGATGCCCGGGAGATGGATGGCGTCAGGGTCCAGCGAGCCCGTCTCGACGACGTTCTCCACTTCGACAATCGTGATCTTGCCGGCCATCGCGCAAGCCGGATTGAAGTTGCGCGCCGTGCGGCGGAACACCAGATTGCCGCTCTTGTCGGCCGTGTGCGCCTTCACCAAGGCCACATGCGGATTGAGCGAGCGCTCCATCACGTAGGTGTGGCCGTCGAACTCGCGCAGTTCCTTGCCCTCGGCCACCAGCGTGCCCACGCCGGTACGCGTGAAGAAGGCCGGGATGCCCGCACCACCCGCACGCAGCTTCTCGGCCAGCGTACCTTGCGGCGTGAACTCGAGCTCGAGTTCACCGGCCAGGTATTGCCGCTCGAACTCCTTGTTCTCGCCCACATAGCTGGAAATCATGCGCTTGATTTGGCGCGTTTCCAGCAGCTGGCCGAGGCCGAAACCATCGACGCCGGCATTGTTGGAAATGACGGTCAGGCCCTTGACGCCGCTGTCGCGCAGCGCGGCGATCAGGGCCTCCGGGATGCCGCACAGGCCAAAGCCGCCGACCGCGAGCAACTGCCCGTCGGCCACCACGCCTTGGAGCGCCTCGGCGGCGCTGGGGTAAACCTTGTTCATCGAAGTCTTTCGTGACGGGATCGAAAGCGTGTAGCCTACTACCTAACCCATTAAGTAGTCGATTACGTGAATTCGCTTAAGCAGCGCTCCGAACAGCATCGCGGGTTCTTGCCAAATTTTGCCAAGCCTCTAGACTCAAGCCATGAGCACCATGAACATCTCTCTCCCCGATGCACTCAAGGACTTTGTCGATGAGCAGGTCAGCCAGCGGGCCTTCGGCACCAGCAGCGAATACGTCCGTGAGCTGATCCGCAAGGATCAGGATCGTCAGCAATTGCGAGCTCTGCTACAGGCCGGCGCCGCTTCCGCTCCGTCTGCCCCGGCGGACGCGCGCTATTTCGCAGGCTTGCGCAAACGCGTGAGCAAGACCACGAAGGCGGACTCCCGCAAGTGAAGGTCAAGCCGGTCATTCCGCGGGACCGAGCGACGCAGGATGTGGATCAGATCATTGCCCACTACTTGGGTGAAGACGCCACAAGCGCCGCGCTAGGTTTCATTGACGCACTCGAAGACGCCTTCACCCACATCAGCCGCCAGCCGGCCAGCGGGTCGCCCCGCTACGCCCTGGAAATGAACCTGCCAGGCCTGCGCAGTTGGCCATTGACACGGTATCCGCATCTTGTCTTCTACCTCGAACGCGCCGATCACGTTGACGTCTGGCGTGTGCTTCACGGCAAGCTGGACATCCCCGACTGGATGCGCGAAACCGATGACGAGTTCTGACGCATGCTCCTGAACTATCGAACCGCCTTCGAGATGGCCCCGATCGGCCTGGTGCTGTCCGCCCACCGGCTGATCCAGGATTGCAACCGTCATCTGCTCGATCTTTTCGAGGCGCAGCGCGAGCAACTGATCGGCAAGAGCTTCGAGGTGCTTTACCCGACTCCGGCTGAGTTCGAGCGCACCGGTGCCCGCATCGTGGCCAGCCTCGATACCAGCGGCTTCTACGCCGACGACCGCGTGATGAAGCGCCTCGGCACCGGCGAGCTGTTCTGGTGCCATGTTTCGGGCCGCGCGCTGAACCCCAAGGATCCGCATGCCGAGGGCATCTGGAGTTTTGAAGACCTCTCGCATCGCCGCGCGATCCGTGTCGAGCTGACCGGCCGCGAACGCGAAATCGCGGCCCTGCTGATCGAGGGGCTGACCAGCAAGATGGTCGGCAAGCACTTGGGCATCAGCCCGCGCACGGTCGATGTGTATCGCGCACGGCTGATGAAGAAATACAGCGCCGGCAGCACGCCGGAGCTGGTGCACAAGCTGCTGATGGCTTGAAGCGATCGGGCTCGTGGATCAGCTGAAGAACTGGCTCGGCGTCTGCCCGAACTGCCGCTTGAACATCGTGGCGAAGGCGCTCGGGCTGTCGTAGCCGAGGCTCAGCGCGATGTCGAGCACCTTCTCGCCCTGGGCCAGCAGTTCCAGCGCGCGCAGCAGCCGCGCCTGCTGGCGCCATTGGCCGAAGGTCATGCCGGTCTGGCTGGCGAAGAGGCGCTGGATGGTCTTCACATCCACATCCAGATGCGCGGCCCAATCGCCGAGCGTGGAGTTGTCATCGAGCCGCTCCTGCAGGCTCTCGCAGATCAGGCGCAGGCGTGGGTCGGAAGGAATCGGCAGATGCAGAGGCAGCACGGGCAGCGTGCGCAGTTCATCGAGCAGCAGGCGCATCAAGCGCCCGTCGCGTGAGTTCGGCGCGTAGGGCTGCTGCACGTCGACCGCGCCCTTGATCAGCTCGCGCAACAAGGGCGAGACGGCCACGGCGCACGACTCGGTCGGCAGCTTCGGCGCCGCATCGGGTCGCACATAGATGCTGCGCATCTCCACCGCGCCGATGCAGTGGATCGCGTGCTTCATGCCGGCCGGCATCCAGATGCCGCGCGTGGGCGGCACGACCCACTGGCCGGCCTCGGCGCGCACCACGGTCACGCCGGTCACCGCGTACACAAGCTGATGCTTGGCGTGGGCGTGTGCGGCGATATCCCAGCCGGCCGGGTAATCAGTGGCGCGACAGCTCACCGGTGCGAGCTCGGCGTCGACCTCGACAAGCACCTGCGGCAACGGCTTGATCGGATGGGATTTCACAATGTCCTTTTTGCGAAGATTGATTACCGCATAGCGTGAGACAGGCAGTCATCGTATTCCTAGAATCCGGCCCATTCCCCGATTTACCTTGTCTTGTTGTCCTCCTGTTGTCTGAAAGCTCATCGCATGTCCGCCACCGCCGCCTCCCTGGCTCAGCCCAAGGCCCAGCAAAGCTCGAACGCCTCGTACCGCATCCTCGGCTTCATCAGCAGCGCCCACTTCATCAACGACATGATGCAGTCGCTGATCCTGGCGATGTACCCGATCCTGAAGGGCGAGTTCTCCTTGAGCTTCAGCCAGATCGGCCTGATCTCGCTGACCTATCAGATGACCGCTTCGATCCTGCAACCGGTGATCGGCTGGGCGACGGATTTGCGTCCGCAACGCCACGCCTTGCCGGCCGCGATGTGCTCAACCTTCACCGGGTTGATCGTGCTGGCCCTGGCGCCCAACTTCGCGACCGTGCTGGTCGCCGCGGCGCTGGTGGGCCTGGGCTCGGCGATCTTCCATCCCGAGTCTTCGCGCATCGCGCGCCTGGCCTCGGGCGGCAAGCATGGCCTGGCGCAATCGGTGTTCCAGGTCGGCGGCAACACGGGCAGCGCGCTCGGCCCTTTGCTCGCTGCGGCCGTGATCGCGCCGTATGGCCAGCGCAGCGTCGCGTGGTTCGGCATCGCGGCCCTGATCGGCGCGGTGATCCTGACCTCGGTCAGCCGCTGGTATGCCACGCATCACCTGGCCGCCGCCAAGCGCGCCAAGGCCGTCGTGGCTTCGCCGTATGCGCGCAAGACAGTCGTTAGCGCCGTGGGCATCCTGCTCGTGCTGATCTTCTCGAAGTACTTCTACATCGCCGGCCTGAGCAGCTTCTACACCTTCTACCTGATCAACAAGTTCGGCCTCTCGGTGCAGGCCGCGCAGATCCATCTGTTCTATTTCCTGCTCGCCTCGGCGGCGGGCACGGTGCTCGGCGGCCCGGTGGGCGACCGCATCGGCCGCAAGCCGGTGATCTGGGCCTCGATCCTCGGCGTGGCGCCGTTCGCGCTGATGCTGCCGCACGCCGACCTGTTCTGGACCACCGCACTCACCGTCATCATCGGCCTCGTGCTGTCCTCGGCCTTTTCGGCCATCCTGGTCTACGCGCAGGAGCTGATTCCCGGCAAGGTCGGCATGGTCTCGGGCCTGTTCTTCGGCTTCGCCTTCGGCATGGGCGGCCTCGGCGCCGCGCTGCTGGGCTTGTGGGCCGACCACACGAGCATCGACTTTGTGTATCGGGCGATTGCTTATCTGCCGCTGCTGGGGATGGTGGCGGCGTTCCTGCCCGGCAAGAAACCGGCAACAGGACACTGATCAAACCCTCGAACTTCAAAGATACTGTTAAGAGCGCTAACATTAGCACTCTTAACAGGTCTTGGAGTCATCGTGTCAAACCTGATCTTGGCGGACATCACCGCCAGCGTGTCTGAACTCAAGAAGAACCCGATGGGGACGGTCGCTGCAGGCGAAGGCTTCCCCGTGGCGATCCTGAATCGGAATGCGCCGGCGTTCTACTGCATCCCCGCCCGCGCCTACGAGGCCTTGATGGAAAGACTCGAAGACCTCGAGCTGAACGCCATTGCCGACGAGCGCGCCGGCCAACCCGTCATCAAGGTGACGCTGGATGAGCTATGAACTCGCCTTCCTGGAAGAGGCGCTGAAGGAGTGGCGCAAGCTGGACAGCAACACGCGCGAGCAGTTCAAGTCCAAGCTGGCCGAACGGCTCGAATCACCGCGCGTGCCTTCAGCCAAACTGAGCGGCCACAAGGATCGCTACAAGATCAAGCTGCGCACGGTAGGCTACCGTTTGGTCTATGAAGTGAGAGACCACGAGTTGGTCGTGCTCGTGGTCGCCGTCGGCAAGCGCGAGCGGAACGCCGTCTACAAGGCGGCGGCCGTTCGCTAGGCGCTCAGTCATCACGCCGGCAGATGCAACAGTTCAAACGGCCCACGCCCACTCGCCGCCGTGATCAATCCCAGCACCCTCGCCGGCTCCGTGCCGAGCATCTCCCAGGTGAACCGCCAGCCCCAGTTGCCCCCGAGCACGCCCGGCACATTCATGCGGTGCGCGCTGTCCAAGCCCAGCACATCCTGCAAGGGATAGACGCTCAGGTTCGAGACCGAGTTGGCGCAGGCGCGGATCATGGCCCAGTGGATGTCGTGTTCGCCGCAAGCCAGGTACGAACCGGCGAAAGCACGTTCGCGCGGGCTCGCCGTGTTCCACCAGCCGCGCACGGTATCGTTGTCGTGCGTGCCGGTGTAGGAGACACATTCGCGCGGCCACATGTGCGGCAGGAAATCGTGGTCGCCCTCGCCTCCGAAACCGAATTGCAGGATCTTCATGCCGGGGAAACCGCAGCCATCGCGCAGCTCGATCACGTCGTCGGTGATGAAGCCCAGGTCTTCGGCCACGATGGGCAGCTTGCCCAGCGCCTTTTCAATCGCATCGAACAGCGCCATGCCGGGGCCGGTGACCCAACGGCCAACGCGCGCATCCATGCGCTCGCCGGGGATCTCGTAGTAGCCGGCAAAGCCGCGGAAATGATCGATGCGGAAGCAATCGGCCTGTGACAGCGCACGCTTCACGCGCGCCGTCCACCACGCGTAGTTCTCCGCCGCCATGCGGTCCCAGCGATACAGCGGATTGCCCCAGCGCTGGCCGTCGGCCGACATCGCGTCAGGCGGGCAGCCGGCCACAACCGTGGTGTTGAAGTTCTCGTCGAGCGAATACAGATCGGGGCGCGACCAGCAATCGGCACTGTCATGCGCGACGAAGATCGGCAGATCGCCCATCAGGCGCACGCCGTGGCTGTTGGCATAACTCTTCAGTGCCGTGCACTGCACACTGAACTGCCATTGCACGAACTGCCAGAAGGCGATCTCGTTGGCGTGTTTCTGGCGCACCGCCGCCAGCGCCGCCGGCACGCGCTGGGCCAGATCGGCTTCCCACAGCCACCAAGGCTGGCCATTCAACGGCGAGCGGATCGCCATGAACAGCGCGTAGTCGTCGAGCCACGAAGCCTCAGCCGCACACCAGTCGGCAAAAGCCTTGCGATCAGCCGCCGAAGCCTTGGCCACGAAGCCGGCCGCAGCCTTGCGCAGCTGCGCTTCGCGCCAGGGCAGCACCTCGCCATAACGCACGAGTTCAGCGTCAAATTCGGGCACGGATTCTAGCTTCAGCCAGCCCTTCTCCACCAGCGGCTCGAAAGCCACCAGCCACTGGTTGCCGGCAAAGGCCGAGACGCCTTGATAGGGGCTGTCGCCCGGGCCGATCGGCGTGATGGGCAGCAGTTGCCAAAGAGTCTGGCCCGCACCAACCAGCCAATCGACAAAGCGGTACGCGGCGGGGCCAAAGTCGCCCGCGCCATGCGGGCCGGGCAGCGAGGTGATGTGAGCCAGCACGCCCGAGCATCGTTCGTTGAGGTTCATGGTGTTCGAGTCTCCTGAATTTCTTGTTTATGCGTGGCGCAGGACGAGCAGCGTCCGCGCTGGGATTTGCAAGGTGTTGGCCAAGACTTGCGCCGAGGGCTGAAGCCGGCGGCTGCTGTCGAAGGCCAGGCGCCAAGGCCCGTTGGCCAGCGCCAAGGCGTGCACCTTGGCCTCGGGATTGAAGATCAACATCAGCTGCGGATGCTCGGCACCGGCGGCGCGCAGCTGGCCGCTGAAGGCCAGGCTGCCGTGCGCATGCCAGTCATGCGGCTGCATCTCATGGCCGCCGGCGTTGAACCAGGTGATCGACGCGTCGCCCGTTTCGCTCGACTGCGGCGCGAACCAGCGCGCCAGGCGCAGCAGCGGTTCCGCGCGGCGCAGCGCCAGCAGATCGCGCAGCAGATCGAGCGTGTCCTGATCGGCATGCGCCCAGTCGAGCCAGGTGATCGCGTTGTCCTGGCAGTAAGCGTTGTTGTTGCCCTGCTGGCTGTGGCCGATCTCATCGCCTGCGCACAGCATCGGCGTGCCTTGCGCCAGCACGAGGCAGGCCAGCATGGCGTGGCGCACGCGTTGGCGCGTGGCGATGACCTGCGGGTCTTCGGTCGCGCCTTCAACGCCGAAATTGCAGCTCAGCTCGCCGTCGCGGCCATCGCGGTTGTCTTCGCCGTTGGCGTGGTTGTGTTTCTGCTCGTAGGACACCACATCGGCCAGCAGCCAGCCGTCATGGACCGAGACGAAATTGACCGAGGCGGTCGGCGGCCTCTGGCCATGCCGGAACAGATCGCTGCTCGCCGTGAAGCGCCGCGCCAGCTCACCGCGGCTCACGCCCTTGTCGAGCCAGTAGCCGCGCACGGCATCGCGGAACTTGTCATTCCATTCAAGGAAGCGGCCCGGAAAACGGCCGACCTGGTAGCCGTCATAAGCCGCGTCCCAAGGCTCGGCGATCAGGTGCACGCCGGCGAGCAGCGGGTCCTGCCGCAACGCCGTGAAGAAGGCCGAGTTGGGATCGAAGCCCTGCTGCGTGCGGCCCAGCACCGGCGCCAGATCGAAACGGAAACCGTCGACACCCATCTCGCCGACCCAGTAGCGCAGCGAATCGAGCACGAACTGCGTGACGCGCGGATGAGCGCAATGCAGTGTGTTGCCGCAGCCGGTCAGGTTCTCGTTGCGGCTCGCGTCATCGTGCGCGAGGCGGTACCAGCTGCGGTTGTCGAGCCCGCGGAAAGACAGCGTCGGCCCGAACTCATTGCCTTCGGGCGTGTGGTTGTAGACGACGTCGAGCACGACTTCGAGCCCCGCCGCATGGAGCGCGCGCACCATCGCGCGGAACTCGTCCACCACGGCGGTCGGATCATCGCGATGTTTCGCCTGCGCCAGGCGAGGATCGGGCGCGAAGAAGCCCAGCGTGTTGTAGCCCCAGTAGTTGGGCAGGCCCTTGTCGGCCAGATGCGGCTCGGGGATCGCGTACTGCACGGGCAGCAGCGAAAGCGTCGTCACGCCGAGCTGCTTGAAATGCTCGATCGCCGCCGGATGCGCCAGCCCGGCGTAGGTGCCGCGCAGCTCGGCCGGGATCGTCGGGTGCTGCATCGAGAAGCCCTTGACGTGCACTTCATACAGCACGATCTCTCCACTCGCATGGCGCGGCGCATTCAGGCGCGGCGAGTTGACGAGTGGCTCGCTTACGCGTGATTTCAATGCATGCACGCCGTTGTCGCGCGTGTCGAAGGAGCGCGGTCCGTCGGGGTGGCCGAGTTCGTAGCCGTGGTGCTCGGCACGCCAGCTGAAATGGCCGACGATCTCCTTCGCACAAGGGTCGAGCAGCAGCTTGTTCGGATTGAAGCGATGGCCCTGCGTCGGCTCATAAGGCCCATGCGCGCGCAGGCCATAGACGAGGCCCGGGGCCACGCTCGGCAGGAAGCCGTGGAACACGCCATCGATCGGGCCGTGCAGCGCGTAGCGCTTGAGTTCACGCTGGCCGGCGCCATCGAACACGCACAGCTCGATCGCGGTGGCGTGCTCGGAAAAGACCGCGAAGTTGACGCCGCCGTCGCGCGCCAGCGCGCCCATCGGCTCGTGTCGGCCTTCGCTCAGGAGTTCAGGAAGATGCATGGCGCAGAAAAAGAGTTGCCAGCGGCGGCAGTGTCAGCTCGATATGACCGTCAGCCACCGGGATCGCGCGATCCTGATTGCCGCTGTTGCTGCCGCCGTAATGGGCGGAATCGGTGTTCAGGACCTCGCGCCAGGCCGTTGATGCGGGCGGCACGGGAATGCGGTAGCCCTCGCGTGGCACCGGCGTGAAGTTGCAGAGAACGATCATCGCCCTGCCCTCACCATCCTCGGCACCGCTGTGCCGGATCCAGGCGAAGACCGAGCGCTCCGCGTCGTCGCCGACGAGCCAGTCAAAGCCGGCGCTTTCGCTATCGAGGCGGTGCAAGGCGGGCTCACTGCAGTACAGCGCGTTCAGATCACGCACGAGCCGCTGCACGCCGGCATGCTGCGCGTCTTCGAGCATTTCCCAGGGCAGCTCGCCCTCATGGCGCCATTCGCCGCGCTGGCCGAATTCCTGGCCCATGAAGAGCAGCTTCTTGCCTGGGTGGCCCCACATGAAGCCGTAGTAGGCGCGCAGGTTGGCGAACTTCTGCCACTCGTCGCCGGGCATTTTGTCGAGCATCGAGCCCTTGCCATGCACGACTTCGTCATGCGAGATCGGCAGCACGAAGTTCTCGCTGAAGGCATAGGCCAGACCGAAGCTGATCTTGTCGTGGTGCCAGCGGCGGTGGATCGGGTCTTCGTGGATGTAGCGCAGCGTGTCGTTCATCCAGCCCATATTCCACTTGTAGTGGAAGCCGAGGCCACCGGAATAGGTCGGCGCCGAAACGCCGGGGAACGAGGTCGACTCCTCGGCCACCGTGATCGCGCCGGGCGTCTCGCGGCCGATCAACTCATTCGTCTGGCGGATCAGCGCGATGGCTTCGAGGTTCTCGCGCCCGCCGTGGACATTGGGAACCCACTCCCCGCTCGCCCGCGAGTAGTCGCGGTAGAGCATCGAGGCCACGGCGTCGACGCGCAGGCCATCAACACCCCAGCGCTCGATCCAGTACAGCGCACTGGCCGAGAGGAACTGGCGCACCTCGTTGCGGCCGAAGTTGTAGATCAGCGTGTTCCAGTCGCGATGAAAGCCTTCGCGCGGATCGGCATATTCAAACAGCGCCGTGCCGTCGAAACGCGCCATGCCGAATTCATCGACCGGGAAATGCGCGGGCACCCAATCGAGCAGCAGGCCGATGCCGGCCGCATGGCAGGCCGCGACAAAGCGGCCGAAGCCTTCGGGCGGCCCGAAGCGCGCGCTCGGCGCGAACAGGCCGAGCGTTTGATAACCCCAGCTGCCGTCGAATGGATGCTCGCTGATCGGCAGCAGCTGCAAGTGCGTGAAGCCGAGCGCCACGCAGTAAGCAGGCAGTTCGCGCGCAAGCTGGTCCCAGGTCGGAAACGCTTCTCCGGGCCGACGCCATGACGCCGCGTGCACTTCATAAATGCTGATCGGCGCATGGCGCTCGTTCGCCGCCGCGCGATCAGCCGGCAGCGAATGCCGCTCCGGCAAAGCCGTCACGATGCTGGCCGTCTCCGGCCTCAATTGCGCAGCGCGACCAAAGGGATCCGCCTTCAGCGGCAGCAGCGTGCCATCGGCTCCGACAAGCTCGAACTTGTAGAGATCACCCAGCCCCGCATGCGGCACGAAGATTTCCCACACGCCCGCGTGATGGCGCAGACGCATCGGATGCCGACGCCCATCCCAGCCATTGAAACTGCCGACGACGCTGGCGCGCTTGGCATTCGGCGCCCAGACCGCAAAGCGCACGCCGCTGACATCGCCCTGCTCGACGACATGCGCGCCCAGC
This sequence comes from Burkholderiaceae bacterium, assembly GCA_036500605.1. GTDB lineage: Bacteria > Pseudomonadota > Gammaproteobacteria > Burkholderiales > Burkholderiaceae_C > JAFALK01. Next base: position 51,453 of record DASYBU010000011.1, on the reverse strand, counting down.
ACCTCAAAAGGGCGCGGATGATCGCCCCCGGCCAGCAGGTTCAGGTCGTCATCGGAGAGTTGCGGGCCGTAGGCAAAAGCATCGGCATAGACACCTTCGCTGCCATCGGCCCAGCGCACGCTCAGGCGGTAGTCAAAACGGTTCTTGCGGCGCGGTATGGAAGCCTCGAACAAGCCCGAACCCCGCTGACGCAGCTCGCACACGCCGCGCGTCTCCGCCACATTGGCCGCATGGGCCAGCAGCTGCACGTTCTCGGCGCCCGGCAACATGGCACGCATCCACAGCTTGCCCTGCGCATCGGCGTGCAGGCCCAGAACGCTGAACGGGTCAGCGTGTCTCGCGCCTTCCAGCGCCGCAGCCTGCACAGCATCGAGCATCGGCGTCAGGACTCCAGACTCTTGCGCGACCAGACGCGCTCCACATATTCGGCAATGGTGCGGTCCGAGGAGAACCAGCCCATGCCGGCGATGTTAAGCGCAGTCTGGCGCGACCAGGCGGCCGGCCTGGCGTAGAGCGCATCGACGCGGGCTTGCGTGGCCACGTAGTCGGCGAAGTCGGCCATCAGCATGTAGACGTCGCTGGAGAGCAGGCGGTCGGTCAGTGCGCGATAACGCGAGGCGTCGCCGCCCGAAAACGCACCGCCCGCAATCGCATCGATCACGCGCTTGAGCTGGGCGTTCTCCTCGGTGAACAGGCGCGGGTCATAGCCGAGCGACTTCATCTGGTCCACGCCCTGAGTGCGCAGGCCGAAGGTGAACATGTTCTCTTCGCCAAAGGCTTGGGCCATCTCGATGTTGGCGCCGTCCCAGGTGCCGATCGTCAGCGCGCCATTGAGGGCGAACTTCATGTTGCCGGTGCCTGAAGCCTCGGTGCCCGCCGTCGAGATCTGCTCCGACAGGTCGGCCGCCGGGATGATCACCTCGGCCAGCGAGACGCTGTAATTGGGCAGGAAGACGAGCTTGAGCTTGTCGCCCACGCGCGGATCGCTGTTGACCACGCGGCCGATGTCATGCGCCAGCTGGATGATGCTCTTGGCCGCCACATAGGCCGACGCGGCCTTGCCCGCGATGATCACGGTGCGTGGCGTCCAGTTCGATTGCGGGCTGTCGATGATCGCGTGATAGCGCGCCACCACATGCAGCAGGTTCAGCAGCTGGCGCTTGTATTCATGGATGCGCTTGATCTGCACATCGAAGAGGCTCGCTGGATTGACGCTGATGCCAAGCTCGCTGCGGATCAGCGTGGCCAGGCGCTCCTTGTTGGCGCGCTTGACGGTGCTGAGCTCGGCGCAGAAGTCGGCGTCGTCGGCCAACGGCTGCAAATGCTTCAGCTCGGCCAGGTCCTTGCGCCAGCCCGTGCCAATGCGCTTGTCAATGACGTTAGACAGCTGCGGATTGGCCTGCTGCAGCCAGCGGCGCGGCGTCACGCCATTGGTGACGTTGTGGAAGCGCTCGGGATAGATGCGCGCGTAATCGGCAAAGATGGTCTGCACCATCAGTTCCGAATGCAGCGCCGCCACGCCGTTCACACGATGCGAGGCCACGATGCTGAGCGCGGCCATGCGCACGCGGCGCTCGCCGCTTTCGTCGATCAGCGAGACGCGCTTGAGCAGCTCAGCCTCGCCCGGGAATTGCTTGGCGACCTCGGCGAGGAAGCGATGGTTGATCTCGTAGATGATTTCGAGATGGCGCGGCAGCATCGCCTCGAACATGCGCACCGGCCAGGTTTCGAGCGCCTCGGGCATCAGCGTGTGGTTGGTGTACGAGACGGCTTGGCGCGTGATCTTCCAGGCGGCGTCCCAGGCCAGGCCATGCTCGTCGAGCAGCAGGCGCATCAACTCGGCTGGAGCGAGCGCGGGATGCGTGTCGTTCAGGTGAATGGCGTTGCTGCGGCCCAGCTCGTGCAGCGGCCGGCCCTCCGCCAGATGGCGCGCGATCACGTCCTGCAGCGAAGCGCTGACCAGGAAGGCTTCCTGGCGCAGGCGCAGCTCGCGGCCGGCTTCGGTGCTGTCGTCCGGGTAGAGCACCCAGTTGAGACTGTCGGCAGCCACCTGCGCGCGGGCGGCGGCCTGGTAGTCGCCGTGGCAGAAGGCTTGGAAATCGATCGTCGAGGCGGCCACCGCGTTCCATTGGCGCAGCGTCGCGACGCGACGGCTGTGATGCGCGGGCACGATGAAATCGAAGGCTTCCGCCTCGATCATTTCCGAAGGCAGCCAGCGGTGCTGGCCGGCTTCGACGACCACGCGGCCACCAAAGCCGACGCGGTAACGCACCTCGGCGCGCGGCACTTCCCACGGCGCGCCCAGGCGCATCCAGTCGTCGGGCGCTTCGACCTGGCGGCCCTGCTGGATCGCCTGCGCGAACATGCCGTAGCGGTAGCGCAGGCCGTAGCCGAAGGAAGGCAGGCCCAGTTCGGCAAAGGAATCGAGGAAGCAGGCGGCGAGGCGGCCGAGGCCGCCATTGCCCAGCGCCGCGTCGGGCTCGACTTCGAGCACATCGGAAAGCGCCTTGCCGTTCAAAGCCTGATCAAGCGTCTCGGTCAGGCCGAGCGCCGCCAGCGCATTCGTCAGCGCCCGGCCCATCAGGAATTCCATCGAGAGGTAGTGCACGCGGCGCACGGGCGCGTCGGCGGCACGGGCGGCGTCTTCGGCCTGCGTCTCGGCCCAGCGCTCGGCCAGCGCAGCGCGGCAAGCGGTGGCGGCGGCGCGCAGAATGGCCTGCGGCGTGTTGCCCACGCCGGATTGGGCCAGCTCGGTGGCGAAAGCAGTCTGGAAGGCGGCGCTGGAGGTGTCCATATCGGAGCCTTTCTGGCTGGCGCCGGCAAGGGTTGCGGCGAGGCGCGAGAGGGTGCGGATGCTCATGCAGATGACCAGGCCGGGGCCCGGGAGAGAATGCCGCGAACGCGGCGTTGACCGAAGTATCCCCGACTCGGCTTGAATTTTGTAGTTTGACTACATCGAGGGTTTCCCGATTTTAGTGCAAGTCGTTGATTTTCTTAGAATCAATCGAGTTACAACCTGGGATTCCCTGTTGTTGAGCCGTCTCCGGTTCTGTATATTGTCTACAAATTCGGTGCCGACCCGCCGGCTCGCGCCCCGATTGCATGACAACAAAACAAGCGGTGCCGCCCCGGGCCGCGATGGAGACTTGAAGTGGCAGACGTCCGACTGAGCAATGTAGCCAAGGCCTATGGTGATGTGCGGATCCTGCACGGCATCGATCTCGAGATCCGCGATGGCGAGTTCATGGTCTTTGTCGGCCCCTCGGGCTGCGGCAAATCCACGCTGCTGAGAACCATCGCCGGCCTTGAGGAAATCACCTCGGGCGAACTGCGCATCGGCGACCGCGTGGTCAACGACGTGCCGCCGGCCGAGCGCGGCATCGCGATGGTGTTCCAGTCGTATGCGCTCTACCCGCATATGAATCTGTACGACAACATGGCTTTCGGGCTGAAGCTGGCCAAGGTGCCCAAGGCCGAGATCGAAGGCGCGGTGCGCAACGCCGCCAAGATCCTGCACATCGAGCACCTGCTCGACCGCAAGCCCAAGGATCTGTCCGGCGGCCAGCGCCAGCGCGTGGCGATCGGCCGCGCGATCGTGCGCAAGCCCGAGGTCTTCCTGTTCGACGAGCCGCTCTCCAACCTTGACGCCGCCCTGCGCGTGCGCATGCGCTACGAGTTCGCCAAGCTGCATGAAGACTTGAAGACCACGATGGTCTACGTGACGCACGACCAGGTCGAGGCCATGACGCTGGCCGACCGCATCGTCGTGCTCTCGGCCGGCAAGATCGAGCAGGTCGGCACGCCGATGGAGCTGTACGAGCATCCGGACAACCTCTTCGTGGCCGGCTTCATCGGCAGCCCGAAGATGAACTTCATCGAGGCTGAACTCGTGCGCGGCACCGGTTCGGAGACCATCGTCCGCCTCAGCGACGGCGCGCTGATCCGCGCCAGTGTCGACGGCGCGCGCGGCAAGCCCGGCGACAAGGTCACGCTCGGCGTGCGCCCCGAGCATTTCGAGATGCAGCGTGGCGAAAACCTGATCCAGACCACGGTCACCTTCGTCGAGTCCCTGGGCGGCACCACGCATGCCTACTGCGCCTACCCCGGTGTGGAAGACGCGCTGACCTGCGAGTTCGACGGCCGCGCCAAGGTGCGCTCAGGCGATCCGTTAGCGCTCTCGCTGCCTGCGGCCTTCTGCTACCTGTTTGACGAACAAGGCGTGGCCTTCAAACGTCTGCCGAGCCAGGCCGCGGCGGCATGAGGCGAGTTGTCTGCGCATTGCTGGCGGCCTTGACCGCCAGCCCTGCCCTTGCGGCCGAACCGTACAAGCTGCTGGTCTGGATCAACGCCGACAAGGCCTACACGGGCCTGCAAAAGGTCGGCAATGCCTTTGAGAAAGCCAGCGGCGTCAAGGTCGTGGTCGAGCACCCCGTCGATGCACCCGACAAGTTCCAGCAGGCTGCCGGCGCCGGCAAGGGCCCCGACATCTTCTGCTGGCCGCACGACCGTGTGGGCGAGTGGGTCAAGGCCGGTCTGGTGAGCCCGCTCGCGCCGAGCCAGAAGTTGCGCGACAGCGTGGAAGACCAGGCGTGGAAAGCTTTCACCTACCGGGGCCGCATCTGGGGTTACCCGCTCGCGATCGAGACCACCGGCCTCATCTACAACAAGGCCCTGGTGCCCAACCCTCCGGCCACGTTTGATGAAGTGATCGCGCTCGACAAGCAACTGCAGAAGGTCGGCAAGCACGCGATCCTGTGGGATTTCAACAAGAGCTTCTTCACCTGGCCGATGCTGGCCGGCGCGGGCGGCTATATCTACGCCCGCGATGCGCAAGGCGACCTCGACCCGACCAAGATCGGTGTCAACAATGCCGGCGCGCTGGCCGGCGCGCAGATGCTGGAACGCCTGATCACCGGCGGCACCATGCCCAAGGGCGCGCGCTACGCCGAGATGGAATCCGGCTTTGCGCGCGGCAACGTCGCCATGATGATCTCGGGGCCCTGGGCCTGGGACAACGCCCGCAAGGCCGGCATCGACTTCGGCGTGGCGCCTATTCCCGCCGTGATCGCCGGCCACCCGTCCAAGCCTTTTGTCGGCGTGCTCGGCTGCATGATTGCCGCGCCGAGCAAGCAAAAAGACCTGGCACGTGAATTCATCGAGAACCACCTGATGCTGCCCGAGTCTCTCAAGGTGCTCGACGCCGATGTGCCGATGGGCGTGCCGGCCAACAAGGCCTACTACGCCGAGCTCTCGGTCAACCCGCTGATCCGCGCCAGCATGGCCAATGCGCGCGCCGGCGAGCCGATCCCCAACATCCCCGAGGTCGGCCGTTTCTGGACCGCGATGGACGCCGCGATGGAAGCCATCACCAACGGGCTGCAATCGCCGAAGGATGCCCTTGACGGCGCCGCCGGCCGGATTCTTCTCAAGCAATGAACGCCACCTCCTCCGCGGCCCTGACCGCCTACGGCAAAGAGCCGGCCACGCCGCTTGAACGGGCCGTTACGCTGCTGCGCTGGCCGCTGACCGTGATCGCCGGCCTGGCCGCGCTCTACACCGTCTTCATGATCTACAGCGCGGGCCAGCCGGCCTGGGCCGTGGGCGCGCTGCTGCTGTTCGGCTCGGCCTTCTACGTCTACGTGATCAGCAAGCAGTTTGCCTACCGCTATCTGTATCCGGGCGTGGCCGGGATGATGGTGTTCATCGCCTTCCCGCTGATCTTCACGGCGCAGATCGGCTTCACCAACTACTCCTCCGCGCATCTGCTGTCCGAGCAGCGCGTGCGCGACTACCTGCTCGACCAGACCGACCCGGTGCCCGAGCAGTTGCTGCGTTTCACGCTGCATGCCGACGGCGCTGAGTTCCGCTTGGCCTTGCGTGATGGCGATGAGAACGTGCAATGGATCTCGCCGCCGCTGGCCTTGCGCAATGTTCACGGGCCGCTGACTGTCAACATGCTCAAGGGCAGCGATGCGCCCTTGCGGCTCAACGCACCGCTGCAGGCCGCGCTGCAACTGCGCGAGGTGATCGAGCATCGCGAGGCGCTGATGGGCTTGCAGTTGCAACTGCCCGGCGCCGCCGAACCTCTGCGTTACGTGGGCCTGCATGAGTTCGGCCCGGTCAAGCATCAATGGAGCGCCAACACCGATGGCGCGCTGCTTCGCGCCGCCGATGGCGCGGTCTTCGCGCCCGACCGCAAGGAAGGCTTCTTCGCCAGCGCCGCGGGCGAGCGCCTGCAGCCGGGCTTCAAGGTCGTGGTCGGCGCGCGCAACTACCTGCGCATGGTGTTCGACGCCGAGTTCCGCGCACCCTTCCTGTCGATCTTCGTCTGGACCGTCGTGTTCGCGGCCTTCACCGTGGTCTTCTCCACCATCCTCGGCATGCTGCTCGCCGTGATGCTGAACTGGGAGGACCTGAAGGGCCGCACCGTCTACCGCACGCTGGTCTTCCTGCCTTACGCGGTGCCGGGCTTCATCTCGATCCTGGTGTTCAAGGGCTTGTTCAACCAGAACTTCGGTGAGATCAACGCGATCCTGAACGCCGTCTTCGGCGTCAAGCCCGCCTGGTTCGCCGACCCGCTGCTGGCCAAGACCATGCTGCTGCTGGTGAACGTGTGGCTCGGCTACCCGTACATCATGATCCTGTGCTCGGGCCTGTTGAAGGCGATCCCGGCCGATCTGTACGAAGCCTCGGCGATTGCCGGCGCCGGCCCGCTGACCAACTTCTTCAAGATCACCGCCCCGCTGATCATCAAGCCGCTCGCGCCGCTGCTGGTCAGCGCCTTCGCCTTCAACTTCAACAACTTCGTGCTGATCGCCTTGTTGACCGATGGGCGGCCGGACTTCCTCTCCACCAAGATCCCGGCGGGGCAGACGGACATTCTGGTGTCGTACACGTACCGGATTGCGTTCCGTGATTCGGGCACCGACTTCGGTTTGGCCGCCGCGATTTCGACATTGATCTTCTTGTTGGTGGCGGCGATGTCTTTGGTGAACCTGCGGCTGATGCGCAAGGCGCAGGCATGAACGCGAATACAAAAACGTTTTTTACATGGATGAACAGGATGCACAGGATGAATACAAATCCTCATGCTTTTCTTATCCTGTATTCATCCTGTACATCCATGTTCAAACCTGTATTTGCCTTTGAGTTGAGGACCGGTCATGGCCATCGTTAGAGGCAAGCAAGCGCGCTGGCGCATCTTCGCGGCGCATGCAATGCTGATCGTGTTCCTGATCGTCACGCTGTTCCCGCTGCTGGCGGTGGTGTCGATCTCGCTGCGGCCGGGCAACTTCGCCACGGGCAGCCTGATCCCCGAGCACATCAGCCTGGAGCACTGGCGTCTGGCGCTGGGTCTGCCGTACCAAGCGCCCGATGGCAGCCTCGTGCAGCCGCCCTTCCCGGTGCTGACCTGGCTGTGGAACTCGATCAAGGTAGCCACGATCTCGGCCACGCTGATCGTCGGGATCTCGACCACGGCGGCCTATGCGTTTGCGCGGCTCAAGTTCCGCTTCCAGAAGGCCATCCTCAACAGCATGCTGATCTTGCAGATGTTCCCGGCGGTGCTGGCGCTGGTGGCGATCTACGCGATCTTCGAGACGATCGGCAACTACGTGCCGGCGCTGGGCATCGAGACGCACGGCGGCCTCGTGCTGGCCTATCTCGGCGGCGTGGCCACGCACATCTGGACGATCAAGGGCTATTTCGAGACCATCCCGGTCGAGATCGAGGAGAACGCCAAGGTCGACGGCGCCTCGCATTGGCAAGCCTTCAGCCGCGTGCTGCTGCCGATGGCCGTGCCGATCCTGATGGTGGTCTTCGTGCTGGCCTTCATCGGCACGATCATCGAGTACCCGGTCGCCTCGATCCTCCTGCGCGAGGAAGGCAACCTGACGCTGGCCGTCGGCGCCAAGTACTACCTCAATGACCAGCGCTTCCTGTGGGGCGACTTCGCCGCCGCCGCCGTGCTCTCCGGCCTGCCGATCACGGCCGTGTTCCTGCTGGCGCAGCGCTGGATTGTTTCGGGCCTGACGGCGGGCGGCGTCAAAGGGTGAAACGCCTCGGCAGTTGCGCCGCCCCGCTTGTGCTGCTCGCGCTGCACGGTGCAGCCTCGGCAAGCACTTGCCACGTCGCGCCCTTGCCGCAGCGCGCGCTGTTCCTGCGCGGCACGATGAACCACTGGCAGGCCCAGGACGCGCAACAACTGCGCTGGGCCTGCGATCATTACGAACTTGTCACCCGGCTCGAAGGCGATCAGCAGTTCAAGATCGCCGATGAAGACTGGTCTGCCGACGCCGATTTCGGCGGTACGGCCGATGCGCTAACCCGCAAAGGCCACGGCATCCAGCGCCGCTTTGAACCCGGTGTCTACCGACTGAAACTGCACATGAACAAGACCGAGCCCGCCAGCCTTTCGATCGAATCCTGCCCCAGCCAAGCCGCGCCCTTCGGCGAGACCGCGCTCTACATGCGCGGCCCGATGACGGCCTGGGGCACGATGGAACACTACGCCTTCCAGTATTCCTGCGACGCCTATTACCTGAACGTCGACCTGCACGGCATGCACGAGTTCCGCATCGCGAACGCGGCCAACACGCAGATCATCGACTTCGGCCAGCCCGGGCCGCTGCACCGTGAGTTCCACGGACAGCAGACGCTGCGCCTGTCGTTCGACGCGAGCAAGAAACCTCAGCTCGACATCGGCCCGCTGAGCTTCGCCGATCCGCGCGCGCTGCCAGTCGACGATCCCGTCGCCTTGAGCCTGGCTTTCGACTCGCGCAGCACGCAGGACAAGTCACCGTTCGGCGCGGTCAAGGAAAAAACGCCGTTGCACTTCGAGATCGCGGCGGCCGAGGGCGTCGAGTCGATGCAGTTGATCGTCGAGCGCCGCCACCTGACCGGCAACCAGGAAGAGCTTCACTACGAAGCCGTGGCGCAAGTCCCCATGACGCGAACCGCCCGAGGCTGGGCGACGCAGTGGACAGCCGCCACACCGGCGATCTACGGTTACTACTTCCTGGCCACGATCAAGGGTCAGCAATACGTCTACGAGAACAACCAGCAGCCGGTCTACTGGACGCGCGAAAAAGGCTCGATGGGCCCCGGCGACGTGGCCGCCCTGCCCGATTCCAGACAAGCGATCCGCCGCTACCGCCAGACCGTCTACGCCAGCAACTTCGAGGTGCCGGCCTGGGCACGCGATGCGGTCTATTACTACATCTTCCCGGAGCGCTACCGCAACGGCAACAAGGCCAACGATCCTCAACCGGGCGTGACGCGCTACCAGAATCACACGGTCGAGTTCCACAAGCACTGGCTCGACAAGCCCTACAAACCGGGCAGCGGCGACGGCTCCGACGATCTCTACAACAACGACTTCTTCGGCGGCGACCTGGCCGGCATCATCGAAAAACTCGACGACATCAAGGACCTCGGCGCCAACGCGATCTACATGACGCCGATCTGGCAGGCCGCCAGCAATCACAAGTACGACACGGCCGATTACAAGAAGATCGACCCGCATTTCGGCACCGAGCAAGACTTCGTCCGCCTGTGCGCCGAAGCGGCCAAGCGCGGCATCCGCATCATCCCCGACGCCTCGCTGAACCACATCGGTTCCGACTCCGTCTATTTCGACCGTTACGGCAACTACAAGAGCAACGGCGCTTTCGAGGGCGGCAAGCCCAACCCCGAATCGCCGTGGACCGACTGGTTCCATTTCGACACCACGCAGACCGACCCGAACAAGCAGTACAAAGGCTGGATCGGCGTGAGCGACCTGCCCGAGCTCAACAAGGCCAGCCCCTCGTTCCGCGCCTTTGCCTATGGCGACAAGGACTCGGTGATGAAGCATTGGCTTGACCGCGGCGCGGCCGGCTGGCGCATGGATGTGGCGCCCTGGGTGCCCGACGATTTCTGGCGCGAATGGCGCGCGGCGATCAAGGAACATCAGCCCGATGCGCTGACCATCGCCGAGACCTGGTTCGATTCGAGCAAGTTCTTCCTCGGCGACAGCTTCGACTCGACGATGAACTACATCTTCCGCAACACGGTGCTCGACTACGCACTCGGCGGCGACGCGAAGCAGCTCTACAACAACATCGAGCTGATGCGCGAGTCCTATCCGGCGCAGTCTTTCTACGCGCTGATGAACCTGCTCTCCACGCATGACGCGGCGCGCTCGCTCTGGGTGTTCGGCTACAAGGAAGACGGCGACATGGCCAAGCGCGCGAAGGCCGAGCAAAGGCTGCTGCTCGCGATGCTGTTCCAGATGAGCTTCCCCGGCGCGCCGGCGATCTACTACGGCGATGAAGTGGGCGTGGGCGGCGGCGATGATCCGTACAACCGTGCCACCTACCCATGGCCCGATGAAGGCGGCAAGCCCGACATGGCGCTGCGCGCCGAGGTCAAGCGCCTGGTGCAGATGCGCAAGGACCACGCTGTGCTGCGCCACGGCTCGATCGACGCGCCCTTGTTCATCGACGAGCATGTGATCGTGCTGCTGCGCCGTGACGGCGAGGACTGGGCGCTGGTCGCGGTCAACAACGCCGATGCGGTGCGTGAGGTGAAGCTCAGCTTGCCCGCCGCGCTGGCTCAAGCCCAATTCAAGAACGCCTTGCAGGACGCGACTGTGCAGGCCCACGACGGCCAGCTCTCCATCAGCGTGCCGGCCGGTTTCGGCAGCGTCTGGCTGGCGCGCGGGGCCAAGCCATGATCGACAACGGGCCGCTGTTCAATCCCTCGCCGAAGATTCAACAGATCCCGCTGATCGCCGGGCATTCCTGCTGGGTGATCGACAATGTGCTGCTGGCGCCCGAGCGCATGCTGGCCTGGGCGCAAGGCCAGTCCTACGCGCCGCTGCGTGGGATTCCCTACCCTGGCGTGTGCGCCGATCTGCCCGCCGCGGTCACGGCCGGGCTCTCCGCTTTCATCGACACGCACTTGCGCGCCCGCCTCGGCGCGGATCGCATCGTCGATGCGGCCGCCCGTGTTTCGCTGGTCACCACGCCGCCTGCGCAACTGGCACCCTGCCAATGGATCTGCCACCGCGATCGCATTTCCGATTCGCGCTCGATCATGCTGGCGGCCAGCGTGCTGTACCTGTTCCATGATGCGAGCCTCGGCGGCACGAGCTTTTACAAGCCGCGCCTGCCTGATGAGCAGATGGCGCAACTGATCATCGACAGCATGCGGCTGGACGCGCCAACCTTCACCCAGCGCTACGGCATCGAGCCCGGCTATATGGTGGGCACCAACCGCTACTTCGAGCAGATCGCCAGCGTGCCTGCGGCCTGGAACCGACTGATCGTCTACAACGGCGGCCTCTTCCACTCGGGCGACATTTTTCACCCCGAGCGCCTGAGCACCGACCCGGCCAAGGGCCGACTTTCCCTGAACGGATTTTTCACATGCGAGTGGTGAACACCACGACGCCGGAGCAACGCCCGCTCGGGCGCACCGGCGCTTCGATTTCAGCGCTGGCGTTCGGCGCCATGCATATTGCCGATCCGGCGCAAGATGAAGCTGCGGCGGGCCGCCTGCTCAACGAGGTGCTGGATCTCGGCATCAACGTGATCGACACGGCGCGCAGCTACGGGGAATCGGAAGCGCGCATCGGCCGCCATCTCGCGCACCGGCGCAGCGAGTTCCTGCTGTCCACGAAGGTCGGCTATGGCGTGGACGGCGTGCCCGACTGGACCTACGACTGCATCCTCGGCGGCGTGGAGCGCGCACTCAAGCTGATGCGCACCGACGTGCTCGACATCGTGCACTTCCACTCCTGCCCGTTGGAGACCCTGCAACGCGGCGAGGTGATCGACGCGCTGAAGAAGGCGCAGACCGATGGCAAGGTTCGCTTCGCCGCGTACTCGGGCGAGAACGAAGCTCTGCAGTTCGCGATTTCGTCCGGTGCCTTCCAGGTGCTGCAAACCTCGATCAGCCTCTGCGACCAGGCCAACCTCGCTGCGCGCCTGCCGCAGGCCGCTGCCGCCGGCCTGGGCGTGCTGGCCAAGCGGCCGCTGGCCAGCAATGTCTGGCGCTACACGGATCGGCCTGGCGACTTCGCCGAGGGCCATTACTGGGACCGCTGGAAGGCGATGGGCATCGACCCGCAAGGTCTCGACTGGAATGAACTGGCGCTGCGCTTCGCGGCGTTCCAGCCGGGTGTGAGCGCGGCGCTGGTGGGCACCTCGAAGATCGAGAACCTGCGGCGCAATCTGGCGGTGCTGGCCAAGGGGCCGCTGCCGAAGGCTCAGCAGGAGGCGCTGCGCAGTGCCTTCCACGCGGAGTGGCAGGGCATCATCTAGCCGAGTCGCTCAGACAGGCCCGGCATGCGCTGATGCGCGTCGACCAGGCGCTGGTCATGCACATAAGCCTCGGTCGCGACGATCTTCCAATCGCGCTTGAAATGCCGGCGCAGGCGCTCGGCGAGCTGGTCGAAGCTCCATGCATCCTGGGCGTTACTGTCCAGATGGACGGTGCCGGCCACGGGATCCTGCAGCAGCTTGAGTAGCGCCTGCGAGGTGTCGCTCATCAGTGAACAGGCCGGGACCCACAAGCGGCTGGCTTCCACACAGCCCTTCTCGGCCTGCCATTGATCGAGCGTGGACAGCATGTTGTTGCCACCAGGCTTGGCGTCGATCTGCCAGCCGATGCGCGCGATGCACGCCGCGGGATTGGCGGCGCGAACCTGGTCTTCGCAGTCGATCTTGTAGCGGCCGTAGTCGCTTTTGCCGGTGCGCTCGTCCATCGGCCGGTGCGGGCCGTTGGGCTCGTTCTCGAACACCATCACCGTGCCGGTGAACAGGAAAGGGATGCCGCGCGCTGCGGCGTGTGCGGACAGGCGCCCGGCCCATCCGGCGCTGCCCATCGCGAGGTGGGCGATGGCATCGAGGTTCGCGGGCAAGGCCTGGACCGAGCCCGGATCATCGGGGTCGAGCCGGCTGCGATCCCAGGCGACGACCTCGATGCCCGCTGCGCGCGCGGCCGCCGCGAGATGCGGGGCGAGCGTGCCGTTCAGGCCGGTGATGAGCAGGCGCTTCATATCCGCAACACCGAACCCGTCAATAGCAAGCGCTGCTCGCAGCCGCCATATTGTTTCTGGCGAGAGCTTCCTGGCAACCAGCGGAGTTGCGCTTCTGGTCTCGCAGTTGCTGATCCTTGATGCGATCGTAGGCCTGCTTGTTCTCCGCGACGACGCGGGCTGCCTCGGCCAAATCCGCTTGCAGATTCGGCGCTGTGGTGGGCCGCGTCAGCGTCGCCACTTCATCGGCGCCGGGCTTGAGTTCAGTCCAGAAGCTGATCTTGGCACCGCTGACCCAGACGGCCGTGACATCGGGCGTCCTGATCGTGGGCCTGCCATCGCTCTTGTAGGTCTGGGTCAGGGGCGCGGCGCCGAGCAGCGTGCTGCCCTGATAAATCTTGGCGCCGGCTGGGTTCGATTCATAGGTCAGCATCGCCTCCGTTGCCGGTGGTGGAGCTGCACAGCCGGCCAGCAGCGCGGCCAGCGAAGCCGTGGTCAAGAGGAAAGCAGTCTTCGAATGCATGTCTGGATCTCCTGTATCAAATGGACGGCATCGCATCGGCTTTGCAATTTTGTGCGATGAAATCGGCATGCTTGGGCATGTATTCCACGCAGGTGCTGATCACGCCCTCGACTTCCTCAAGGTACTTTTGAATCTCGTCCTCGGGCAGCAGATCGGTCAGCGGATGGTAGGACTGCGCCTGGATGCGCTGCCCGTGCAGCACCTGCAGCCAGCTGAACTTGGTGAACAGCTCATTGCCTTCGCGGTAGACACGGCCATGCGTGCGGAACAGCTCGATTCGCTCGGCCAGGGATTGTGGGATTTCCATCCCGCGGCAGTAGTTCCAGAACGGCGTGTCGGTGCGCTCGGTGGCCTTGTAGTGCAGGATGATGAAGTCGCGCACCCACTCAAATTCGAGCTGCATCAGGCGGTTGTACTCCTGCGTGTCGGGCGGGCTGAAACCAGTACCTGGGAAATAGGTCAGCAGGTGGGCGATGCCCATCTGGACCAGGTGGATGCTTGTCGATTCGAGCGGCTCGACGAAGCCGCTGGCCAGGCCGATCGACACCACGTTCTTGTTCCAGGCCTTCTTGCGCCTGCCCGTGGTGAAACGGATCGGCCGCGGATCGGCCAAGGGTTGACCGTCGAGATTGGCGAGCAGCGTGCTGATCGCTTCGTCGTCGCTGATGTACTTGCTGCAGTAGACATGGCCATTGCCGATACGGTGCTGGAGCGGGATGCGCCATTGCCAGCCGGCGCTGCGCGCAGTGGCTCGTGTGTAAGGCAGCAACTCGGGGGCCGACGTGCAGGGCACGGCCGCAGCCCGGTCGCAGGGCAACCAGTGAGACCAGTCCTCAAAGCCGGTCTTGAGTGCGCCCTCGATCAGCAGCCCGCGAAAGCCCGAGCAATCGATGAACAGCTCGCCCTCTACACGCTGACCGTTCTGAAGGTGCACGGCCGTGACATGACCATCACCCTCACGTGTTTCAACCTCATTGATGCGCCCTTCAATGCGCTGGACACCGCGCGCTTCGCCGTACTCGCGCAGGAAGCGGGCATACAGATGTGCGTCGAAGTGGTAAGCGTGAGCAATGTGCGCGAGCGGCGAGTTGGGCAGATCGGGCCGCGCGCGCATGAACTTGTTGGCGCGGCAGGCGGCCGTGTTGATCGAGTAGTGGCTCATGTCTTTGGCCTTGCCGGCCTGGTACTGCTTGAGCCAGTACTGATGGAAATCGACCGTCCAGTTGTCCTGGCCGATCAAGCCAAAACCGTGCATGTAGCGGTCACCGAGCTGACCCCAGTTGACGAATTCGATGCCGAGCTTGAAGGTCGCTTGCGTCTTCTTGACGAAATCATCCTCGTCCAGATCGAGCAGGCGGTTGAACAGGCTGATCATCGGAATGGTGGCTTCGCCCACGCCGATGGTGCCGATCTCGTCGGACTCCACGAGCTTGATCTGGTACTTGCCCTTCAGCACCTTGGCCAAGCCCGCGGCCGTCATCCAGCCCGAGGTGCCACCGCCCGCGATCACGATGGTGTTGAGTTTTTCAGCTTCCACGTTCTGTCTCGGTTTCTACGGTCTGATGGCTTGAATGCAGGGAGCCCCTGCGCCAGCGTGCACCGGCGACAGGGGCCCCCATTCTTACGCCACTTGAACCAGTGCTTACTGGTACTTGTAATTCAGCATCAGGATGTACTGATGGCCGGTCTTGTTCTGCGCATTCACCGAGCCATCCTTGTTCAGTTGCACATAAGTCGGATCATTGAGGTTGTTGCCCTCGAAGCGGATCGCCAGGCCCTTGGCATAGCCCGACTGGATCTCGTAGCCGACCTGGGCGGACACCCAGCTCGACCCCTTGATCGTCGTGAGCGTCGGGTAGCCGCCGATCGCCGAGTTGGCCACGCTGCCCACATAGGTCGAGCGGTAGTTGTCAGCCACGAAGGCGCTGAAACCCCACTTCTCGAAGTACAGGATGGCCTTGGCATTTCGCTTGGACAGGCCAGGCAAGGACATCGTGCCCAGAGGCACCGGCGCGTTCGGGTTCAAGCCCAGCAGATCGGGCACCTGCAGGCTGCTGCTGGTGACCGAATAGTTGGCCGAGGCGCCGAAGCCACTCAGGTACTTGGTGAGCAGATCGAACGGCGCGGATGCAGTCAGTTCGAAGCCCTTGATGTTGCCGCCCGAACCGTTCACAGGTCGTGTGAAGTAGCCGTTGTAGCCGTAGCCGGTCTCCGGGGAAACATGCAGCAGTTGGGCAAGCGAGGTGAAGTCATAATTGGCCGTGGTCTGCTGCGCGGAGTAGGTGTCCAGCTTCTTGAAGAACGCCGCCGCGCTCAAGTACGCCTTGTTGCCAAAGTACTTTTCGAACGACAGATCCAAGGCCGTGGCCTTCATGGGTTTCAGCACTGAGTTGCCGGCGGAACCCGTGAAGATGTGGTTCGTGGTGTCAAACGAAACCGCCAGCGAATTGCGCATGTCGGTCATGTTGTTGCGCGCGATCTGCTTTGACAGACCGAAACGCAGCAATTTGCCGGATCCGAAATCGCCAGTCAGATTCAGGGAAGGCAACACGTCCGTGTAGGAGATGCCACTGTCCGTTTGACCGAGCGACGGGTTGGTCAGCGTCACACCGGAGCCGATATTGGCTTGGAAGCCACTCGAGCTTTGCTGCGAGCGAACAATCTGCAGGCCCACATTGCCGCGCACGGGAATCCCACCCCATGCGGTGTCGATGTTGCCCTTGACGTAGGCGGTCGTCACCTTTTCCGCCACCGACCAGGTCTTGGAAAGGATGTCGTCGTTGAACTTGGGTTGCAGCGAGGCGCCCGCCCACAGATCGGCCGTCGGGTCGAAAGTGAGCATGTTGAAGCCCGTGCCGCCGACGTTGTTGATCACATAGGCGTTGCTCGGATAGGGGATCGTGTTACCGGCATTGGTGGTCGTCGGAACGATCAGACCTTCAACGCCGGTGCGGTCCTTGGTGCGCTTCGTGTAGTTGATGCCGAACTGCACATTGCTGAACATGCCGCCCTCTTCCAGATCATGCGTGAAGTCGACTCGTCCGGCCGTCACCTTGTCAACGATGGTCGGACCCTTGTCGTAGCCGTCTTGAGGGGCGCTCGTGCCGCTCCAGCCGGTCTGGTCACGGATGGTGACGATGCTTGGCGTGGTGTAGCTGGCCGGGTTGGTGACCGTGAACTGAGGAATGTCACCTTGCGTGGTGTCGAAGGTCAGCGAGCCGGCGGCCGGAATGCCGCCGTAGGCCTCGATGTCACGTTCGACGCGCTTGGCCGAGTTGTGGCTCAGGTCAGTGCTGACCTTCCAGGTCGGTGCAGCCTGGAAATTCATGCGCCAGCCCAGCGACTCGATCTTGTCGTCATCGAAGACGCTTTCGGTTCGGTCGATCAGGCCATTGGGATTGGCACCCAGAGCGAACGTTCCCTTGGTCATGACGCCGTTGCTCACCGTAGCGTTGGTGAACGGCGCGCTGATCAGACCCGTGCCCGTCGAGTAGTCGGCGCCAAAGCCCAGCTGGACTTGAGCCTTGTTGTCAACCGTCTTGATCTTCGCGCGGTAGTAGTCGAGCTCGCTGTTGAAGCTCTTGTTGGGCTTGTAGCTCAGGATCGCAGCCAGGCCGTCGCGCTTGTCGGCAACGCGGTCGGTCTTGTAGCCAAAGCCGGCACCCATCGATGGCGCCATCGCCACCGTGCCAGCCGAACTTCCGTCAGCCAGCGTGACGTTGGTCGCGCTCGCACCGCCCCACCCGTCATTGCCAATGGAGCCCTGGGTGTTGTCCACCTTCACGTAGCCCAATGCCACACCCACCGTGCGGTCAGCGAATTGGTCGATGTAGGTGATGCTCTTGCGATGACCTTCGCCAGGGACTGGCGTGCTGATGCTGTTGCGAACCTTCTGGTAGCTCGCCGCAAACGTGCGCTTGGAGAAGTTCAGCGGATCCACCAGGCGCGTATCGAGCGTGCCGGCCAGGCCAGCCGCAGCCAGCGTTGCATCCGAGGTCTTATAGACCGTTGCGCTGCCGATCAGTTCGGCCGGGTAGACGCTCAGATCGACCGCGCGGCTGTCGCCGGTGCTGGACTGCTCGCGACCATTCAACAAGTACGCGTTGAAATCAGGACCCAGTCCGCGGATCGAGATGGTCGAAGCCTCGCCCTTGCTGGTCCGCTGCGTGGTCACGCCAGGCAGGCGCGCCAGCGATTCCGCAATGGTCGTGTCCGGCAGTTTGCCGATGTCTTCGGCCGAGATGGCTTCCACCACGCCGTCGGCATTCTTCTTGACCGAGATCGCGTCCTCGATCCCCTTGCGGATACCGGTCACCACCACGGTGTCCAGCGTGTTGACCTGCGGCGCGTCCTGCGCCTGCGCACCGGCGGCCAGCATCAGCACGGCGCAGCCAAAGGCCACCGGCTTGATGCTCGCGAGTTCGCGCGGCAGGCCCAGCGGGGCCTTGCGCTTCGTGATTGAAGTCGTCATTGCTTGTCTCCTCAGCTCGTTTGAACGATTGCCCCTGTAGCGCCCGCCCCTCGCCCTCAAGGCTGCAGGAACGCATCAGGATGTGTGATCCGGATGCATTTGTACCAAAACTAGATATTCAATGGCCGAACGTAAACCCTAGACGTTGCAAAAGTACGACCTCAAGCGCTTCAAAACCCCTGGTTACAGCGCATTTCCAAGGGTTTGCACCCGGTTATTCGTGGTTTTAGGACATGTTTCTGAAATTGCGCTGTAGTCGAACTACATGCCAAAAATCAGAAGTCGCACCAAGAGGAGGCGCTGGCGCGCCTCCTGATCAGTCTTGGTGTTGCGCGATCGCCTGGGCGGCACCGGCAAGGGCGGCCAGGGTGTCGGTGATCAGGGCGGTGGGGATGCCCTGCATGTAGGAGCGGAAGCGCCCCTTGGCCTCGAAACGGGCCCGGAACTGCGAGGCAAAGAAGCGCTCGCCCAGGCGTGGCACGATGCCGCCGCCCACATAGACGCCGCCGCGTGAACCGAGCGTCAGGGCCACATTGCCGGCGAAGCCGCCAAGCAGCGCGCAGAAGGCGTCGATCGTGCGCTCGCAGACCACATCCTGCCCGGAGACAGCCCGCTCGACGATGGCCTCGGTGCTCAGCGGCTGCGCCAGCGCGCCGCCCAGCACCTGAGCCACCGCGCCATGCAGCACCGGCAGGCCGATCCCCGACAACAGCCGCTCGGCCGAGACATGCTCGAAGTCGCGCCGCACATGGGCCAGCAAGGCCGCCTCGAAATCATCGAAGGCCGCCAACGTCGCGTGACCACCCTCGCCCGGCAAAGCCAGCCAGCCGCCGCCACTCGGCACCACACCGGCCACGCCCAAGCCCGTCCCCGGACCGATCACGGCCAGCGCATGGACCGGCGGCTGCGACACGCCAGGCGCCGGCTGCCAATAGCGCAGTTGCTCGCTCGTCAGGCGCGGCAGCGACAGCGCCAGCGCCTCGAAATCATTGAGCAGCAGCAGCAGATCCAAGCCGAGGTCGGCCTGCGTCTGCGCGCGCGAGAAGCTCCAGTGCGCGTTGGTCAGCTCGATCTGGTCGCCGTCGATGGCGGTGGCCACGGCAAAGGCCGCCGAACGAGGCGCGGCTTGCTCGACCCCGGTCAGCGAAGCCAGATCAGCCACATCAGCCAGATAGGCCTTCGCCGCCTCGGCCGGACTCCGATGCGCGGTGACCGGCAGGACCCGCACATGCGCCACCGCCTGACCAGGGCCTGCAATCCAGCCGAATCGCGCATTGGTGCCTCCGATATCAGCCACCAACCAGGGATAGGCGCCGCTCATGACCGTCCTCCGCGCCCGAGCAGCATCAGCAAGTAGTAACGAGACAAGATGATCTTTGCTTTCTTATGGAGGCCCGCATTCGGCCCGAATGCGACTCCGGACGCGGGCTCTGGATGATGGAACGAATCTGGGTTCGCGCCTGATGGCATGCAAGGTAGCAAAACTACAGCCCAGATTCAAGAGATGCAACCCTAGGTACTGCGAGGTAACCAGCATCCTAGCCTTGTACGCCAGAGTTCCATTTGACTTGATCTGTAGTCTTGCTACAAATGGAACTTCGACCGCGATGCGGCACAAGCCCTGAGCGGCGGCATTCGCGGACTGCCCCATAATTCGGGCGCATCCAGCAGCCATTCAGCAGCGTCAGGCGCTGTTGACCCACCCGTTACCGCAGGCCCTTTCTTCATGCCAGCTCCGTTCGACAGCCCTCGCCTGATTGGCGACATCGGCCGTACCTTTGCGCGCTTTGCACTCGAGATCGGGCCTGGGCAGTTCAGCCACATCGCCTCGCTGCGCTGCGCGGAACATGCCGATTTCCATGCCGCCGTGACGAGCTACCTGGGCTCGATCGAGGGCCTGCCGGGTGGCGTCCAGCAGATCGGTCACATGGCCATCGCGATTGCCAACCCGGTTGAAGGCGACCAGGTGCGCATGACCAACTACCACTGGCAGTTCTCCATCGAGGAGATGCGAGCACGCCTGGGGCTCGATACGCTCGTGGTGGTCAACGACTTCACGGCGCTGGCGATGGTGCTGCCGCGCCTGGGCCCCGGCGACGCACGCCAGATCGGCGGCGGCAAGGCTCGCATGCCCAGCGTGGTGGGCGTGCTGGGCGCGGGCTCAGGTCTCGGTGTGTCGGGCCTGATTCCTTCCGGCGACGGCTGGATCGCCTTGGGCACCGAAGGCGGCCACACCAGTTTTGCGCCGCGCGATGAACGCGAGATCGCGATCCTCAAGTACGGCCTCAAGCATTTCGATCACGTCTCGTTCGAGCGGATTCTTTCCGGCCCTGGCATCGAGTTGATCCACGCGGCACTGGCCGAGCGCGGTGGCCACCCCGCTGAGGCCCTGGGTGCCACCGAAATCTCGCGCCGCGCGCTGGCCGGCAACGATCCCCTGTGCAGCGAGACGCTCGAGGTCTTCTGCTGCGTGCTCGGCACGGCCGCGGCCAATCTGGCGGTGACGCTGGGCGCCTTTGGTGGCATCTACATCGGCGGACGCATCGCGCCCACGCTCGTTGACCTGCTCGCCCATTCGGACTTCCGCAAGCGTTTCGAGGATCGCGGCCGCTTCCATGAATACGTGGCCTCGATTCCGACCTACGTGATCACCAACGAGCACGCCACCTTCATGGGCGTCTCGACCATTCTCGAATCGCAGTTGCGCACGCTGCAGCCCGATCCGGGCTCCTCGATCCTGGGCCAGATCCGCCGCGCACGCGAACAGCTTTCGCCCGCGGAACTGCGCGTGGCCGAGCACGTGCTGGCGCGCCCGCGCGACGTGCTCAACGAGCCGATCGCAGAGATCGCCAAGGCCGCGCAGGTCAGCCAGCCCACGGTGATCCGCTTCTGCCGCTCGCTCGGTTGCGAGGGCCTGTCGGACTTCAAGCTGCGATTGGCCTCGGGCCTCACGGGCACGGTGCCCGTCACGCACACGCAGGTCAAGCTCGACGACTCGACGGTTGAGCTCAGCGCCAAGGTGCTGGGCAACACGGCGTCCGCAATCCTCGACCTGCGCAGCGCGCTGAACCGCGACATGACCGAGCGCGCCATCGACATGCTCCTGAAGGCCGGCCGCATCGAGTTCTTCGCGCTGGGCCATTACAGCGTGGTCGCCAATGACGCGCAGTACAAGTTCCTGCGCTTCGGCGTCTCCTGCGGCGCACAGACGGATCCGCGCCTGCAACTGCTCGCCGCCAAGGTGCTCAAGCCTGGCGATGTGGCCGTGCTGATCAGCTCCAGCGGCCGCATCCCCGAACTGCTTGAAGTGGCCGAAGCGGCCCGCTCACGCGGTGCCCGCGTGGTGGCCATCACTGCCAGCCAGAGCCCGCTGGCCCGCAAGGCCGATGCCGCGCTGATCGTGGACCATGTGGAAGACGTGACCACGCACCTGCCGATGATCAGCCGCATCCTGCACCTGCTGGTGATCGACATCCTCGCCGTGGGCGTGGCGATGCGCGGCCAGGAGATTGCGGTGGTGGCGCTTGATGAGCCGGCAGCGCAACCGGGTCACGAGACGGCCGAAGATGTCGCCGCCAAGCGCGGCGCAGCGAGAGCCGCCCCAGGTGTGAGCATGGCCACGCCGCTGGCCGGACTGACCTCCCACAGCCGCTGATGTTGGCCCCTCGCCTGGGATTACCCAGTCGGTCCCCCGAGGGGACGCCGATCATTGCCGGCATGGGCCAGCAATGACATCGGCTTGAACTGGCCTTGGGAGCGGCCCGGCGCCCAGTTCAAATCAGGCAATCAGAACGCCGCAATCCCCGTCTGCGCACGCCCGAGGATCAGGGCGTGGATGTCATGCGTCCCCTCGTAGGTGTTCACCACTTCAAGGTTGACCAGATGGCGCGCAATGCCGAACTCATCGCTGATGCCATTGCCGCCAAGCATGTCGCGGGCGACGCGGGCGATGTCGAGTGACTTGCCGCAGCTGTTGCGCTTCATGATCGAGGTGATCTCGACGGCGGCCGTGCCTTCATCCTTCATGCGACCCAGGCGCAGGCAGCCTTGCAGGCCCAGCGTGATCTCGGTCTGCATGTCGGCGAGTTTTTTCTGCACCAACTGGTTGGCCGCGAGCGGCTTGCCGAACTGCTTGCGGTCCATCGTGTATTGGCGCGCGGTGTGCCAGCAATCCTCGGCCGCGCCAAGCGCACCCCAAGCGATGCCGTAGCGCGCGCTGTTGAGGCAGGTGAACGGGCCCTTGAGACCGCGCACGTCGGGGAAGGCGTTCTCTTCGGGGCAGAAGACGCCGTCCATCACGATCTCGCCGGTGATCGAGGCGCGCAGGCCGACCTTGCCGTGGATCGCCGGGGCGGACAAGCCCTTCCAGCCCTTCTCCAGCACGAAGCCACGGATCTGACCGCCATCGTCCTTGGCCCAGACCACGAACACATCGGCGATCGGGCTGTTGGTGATCCACATCTTGGCGCCGGTCAGGCTGTAGCCTCCGTCGACCTTCTTGGCACGCGTGATCATCGAGCCCGGGTCGGAACCGTGATCGGGTTCGGTCAGGCCGAAGCAGCCGATCCACTCGCCCGTCGCCAGCTTGGGCAAATACTTGCGCTTGGTTTGCTCGTTACCGAATTCATTGATCGGCACCATCACCAGCGAGCTTTGCACGCTCATCATCGAGCGATAGCCCGAATCCACGCGCTCCACTTCACGGGCCACCAAGCCGTAGCAAACGTAGTTGAGGCCAGCGCCGCCGTATTCCTCAGGAATCATCGGGCCGAGCAGGCCCAGGGCGCCCATCTCGCGGAAGATGGCCGTGTCGGTTTGCTCGTTGCGGAAGGCCTGGAGCACGCGCGGCGCGAGCTGCTCTTGGCAATAGGCGCGTGCGGCATCGCGCACGGCGCGTTCGTCACCGCTCAGCTGGTCTTCCAGCAACAGAGGATCGTCCCAATGGAATGCGGCTTTGGATGTCATGGATATGTCTCACAAGGATTTGTCTTGCATTCATCCTGTGCATCCTGTGCATCCATGTAAAAAATGCATTCATTGAACATGGATGAACAGGATGAACAGGATAAATACGCTGTTCAGGGGACCACGGCGGTCACTTCAATTTCTACTTTGGCTCGATCTTCGATCAATCCCGCCACCTGTACGGCTGACATGGCAATCTCGAATTCTCGGCCCAACACCTCGCGGTAGGCCATTCCGATTTCGCGGCCCCGCATCACGTATTCGCGTTTGTCCAGCAAATACCAGGTCATGCGCACGATATGGCGCGGCTCCGCGCCGCCTTCGTGCAGCACGGCCTTGATGTTTTGCAGGGCCTGGCGGACCTGATCGACCAGATCATCGCTCTCGAACTGGCCCTGCGCGTTCCAGCCGATCTGGCCGGCTACAAAAATCTGCCTGCCGCTGACCGCCACGCCGTTTGCATAGCCCTTGGCCGGCGCCCACCCTTCAGGCTGAAGGACTTGTTTGTTCGTCGTCATGATGTCTCCAGCGCAGCGCGCAGATCGGCCGGAAATGGCTGCGGTTTGTGGGTATTCAGATCGGTGCAGACCAGCACCTGCTCGAAGGCTGCGCGCAGCCCATCCTCACCGCTGAATTTGATCGCTAGCGTCACCGAGGTGCGGCCCAGGTTTTTTACCGCAATTGTCTGCGTCAAGGTGTCGCCCATGCGGCTGACTCGCTTGAACTCGCTGTTCAGCGACACGGTGGGCACGCCGATGCGGCGCGGGCCCAGCAGCTCCGCGTAGTTGACGCCCAGCCCCTGCGTGAACCAATCTTCGATCAGCGCGTTGACCATCTCAAAGTAGCGCGGATAGAAGACGATGCCGGCCGGGTCGCAGTGGCCGAAACGCACGCGCTCGTGTTTGGACCAGCTCATGGCGAACGCAACCTGAAACGTTGGAGCTTGCCCGTCTCGGTGCGCGGCAAGCTCGTGCGGAACTCGATGGCGCGCGGGTACTTGTATGGCGCGACGGTCGCCTTCACGAACTCCTGCAAAGTCTTGACCGTCTCAGCGCTGGCTTCATGGCCGGGGCGCAGCACCACGAAGGCTTTGACGATCTGGCCGCGCTCCTCGTCAGCCAGACCGATCACCGCGCATTCGGCTACCGCGGGATGCGCCAGCAGCGCGCCCTCCACCTCCGGTCCCGCGATGTTGTAGCCACCGCTGATGATCATGTCGTCGGTGCGCGCCTGGTAGACGAAATAACCGTCTGCATCGACGCAATAGGCATCGCCGGTCAGGTTCCAGCCGTTCTGCACATAGTCGCGCTGGCGCGCATCCGCCAGATAGCGGCAACCGGTCGGGCCCTTGACGGCCAGCCGGCCGATCCGGCCTGCTGGCAAGGCTTGCCCTTCATCGTCGACCACGCAGGCTCGGTAGCCGGGAATCGGCTTGCCCGTCGCGCCCGGGCGCGCACCGGCTTCGTCGTGCGAGATAAAAATGTGCAGCATCTCGGTGGCGCCGATGCCATCGATCAGCTCGATGCCGGTGGCGGCCTTCCACAGCTGGCGCGTGGCGGCCGGCAGCGCCTCGCCCGCGCTCACGCATTTGCGCAGGCTGCTCAGCTCATGGGCCTGAACCTGCGCCGCCATCGCGCGGTACGACGTCGGAGCCGTGAAGCAGACCGTGGCACGGTACTGCGCAATCGCGGGCAGCAGCAGCTCGGGCGCGGCCTTTTCAAGCAGGACCGTGGACGCGCCGACCGTCATCGGGAACAGGAGCAGGCCGCCCAAGCCGAATGTGAAAGCCAAGGGCGGCGAGCCGATGAACACATCGTCAGGCCAGGGGTGCAAGACATGCGCCGGCCAGCAGCGGCAGATCGCCATCACATCGCCGTGATGGTGCATGCAGCCCTTGGGCTGGCCGGTCGTGCCCGAGGTGAAGGCGATGATGCAGCAGTCGTCGGTGGCGGTGTCCACATTCGTGAACTGCGCGCTCTTGCTGGCCGCCAAAGCCTCGACGCCATCGGGCGCCTCGCTCATGTAGTGCGCGGTTTTCTTCAGCGTTGGGCACTGCGCTTGTGCCTCGGCCAGCTCATCGGCGAGGCGCGCGTCGCAAAGCGCATGGCTGACCTCGGCCTTGTTGATGACCTGCGCCAGCTCCTTGGCCCGCAGCAGCGGCATCGTCGCCACCGCGATCGCGCCGACCTTCATGATCGCGAACCAGCAAGCGGCCATCTTGGGCGTGTTGGCGCCGCGCAGCAGCACGCGGTTGCCAGGCACGACGCCGAGGTCTTGCACGAGCACATACGCGATCCGGTTGGCCTCGCGCTGGAGATCGGCATAACTCCATCTCAAACCTGCACCTTGCAGGCACAGGCGATCGCCCTGTCCCGCTTCGATCCAGCGGTCCAGCAACTCGTGCGCGCAGTTCATGCGCTCGGGGAATTGAAGTTCGGGCAGCTCGAAGATCAGCTCGGGCCATTGCTCGCGCGGCGGCAGATGGTCGCGCGCAAAGGTGTCGACGTGGGCGCTGCTTCCGCTCATTTCAGCAGGTCCTTGCCGATGATCAGCTGCTGCACCTCGCTCGCGCCTTCGTAGATGCGAAGCGCGCGAATCTCGCGGTACAGCGACTCGACAATCTCGCCGCTGCGCACACCGCGCCCGCCATGAAGCTGCACGGCAGCGTCGATCACGCGTTGCGCGCCTTCGGTCGCCATCAGCTTGGCCATCGCCGCTTCACGCGTGATGGTCTGGCCCCGATCGCGTGCCCAGGCCGCTCGGTAAACCAGCAGCGCCGAGGAATCGACCGTGCAGGCCATGTCGGCCAACTTGGCTTGCGTCAGCGGCAGTTCGGCCAAGGTGGCCCCGAACATCGGGCGCGATTTGGCGTGCGACAGACCTTCCTGCAAGGCGCGACGCGCAAATCCCAGGGCGGCCGCAGCGACTGAGGTGCGGAACACATCGAGCGTGCGCATCGCCACCTTGAAGCCTTCGCCCGGCGCGCCGATCATCTGGCTGCGCGGGATGCGACATTTCGTGAACTTCAGACGTGCGAGCGGATGAGGTGCGATCACCTCGATGCGCTCGGCAATCTCGAAGCCCGGCGTGTCAGCGTCGATGATGAAGGCGCTGATGCCGCGCGAACCGGGTGCTTCGCCCGTCCGCGCGAACACGATGTAGAAGTTGGCGATGCCGCCGTTGGAAATCCAGGTTTTTTCGCCGTTCAGGACATAACTGTCACCGTCGGCGGTGGCGCTGCATTGCATGGCGGCCACATCCGACCCGGCCTGCGGCTCGGAAAGAGCGAACGCCGCCAGCAGTTCACCCTTGACCACGCCGGGCAAGTAACGCTCACGTTGAGCGGCGGCGCCCATCAGCGAGATCGCTCCCGAGCCCAGGCCCTGCATGGCGAAAGCAAAATCGGCCAGGCCGTTGTAGCGCGCCAGGGTTTCTCGCAGCAGGCAGATGGCGCGTGTGTCGATCTTGTCGCCCACCGCATGGGTGAGCCAGCCGGCCTCGCCCAGTTGGCGGACCAGCGATTTGCATTGCGCATCGACATCGCTGCCATGCGCGTGGTTCAGATGCTCGGCGCACCAGGCGTCGAGCTTCGCCGCCAACTCGCGGTGACGGTCTTCAAAGAACGGCCAATCGAGATGAGCAAGGTGCATGGTGGTCAATCTCCTTCGAAGACCGGGCACTGCTTGGCCACGAAGGCGTGATACGCACGGTGGAAGTCCTGCGTCATCATGCAGATCGCTTGGGCTTGAGCTTCAGATTCAATCGCCTCATCCACACCCATCGCCCATTCCTGGTGGAGCATCTTCTTGGTCATGGCATGGCCGAAGGCGGGGCCGGTGGCGATGTCGTTCGCCAGGGCGACCGCGGCTTCAAGCAAGGCCTCGGGTTCCAGCAGGCGATTCAGGAAACCCCACTGCGCGCCCTCCTCTCCGCCAAGGCTGCGCCCTGTGTAGAGCAACTCGGAAGCACGGCCCTGGCCGATGATGCGCGGCAGGATCGCGCAAGCGCCCATGTCGCAGCCGGCCAGGCCCACGCGGGTGAACAGGAAGGCGGTCTTGCTGCGCGCTGTGCCCAGGCGCATGTCCGAAGCCATCGCGATGATGGCTCCAGCCCCCGCGCAGACGCCGTCGATCGCCGCGATCACCGGCTGCGGGCAGGCCCGCATCGCCTTGACCAGATCGCCGGTCATGCGCGTGAACGCCAGCAGATCGGGCATGCTCATCTGCGTGAGCGGGCCGATGATTTCGTGCACATCACCGCCCGAACAGAAGTTGCCGCCGGCGCCCTGCACCACGATCGCGCGCACCTCGTTTACATAGCTCAAGCGGCGGAACAGGTCGCGCAGCTCTGCGTACGATTCAAAGGTTAGCGGGTTCTTGCGTTCGGGCCGGTTCAGCGTGATCACGCCGACGGCACCGCGCTGTTCCCAGGCAAAGTGTTGCGGCGCGTAGCCGGCCAGCGATTGAGCGTTGCCGCTCTCCAGATGCTTGTCCATCAAAGGGCTCCCAGATGTTCTTTGAGACCGGCGAGCAGGCCGTAGACCTGCGCCTTTTCGGCGGCGCTCCAGCCGCCCAGCAGCTCGATCACCCATTGCTCGTGCGTGGCCGCCATCTTGCGGAAGATGCGTTTGCCGGCGTGCGTGAGCTTGACCGTGTAGGAACGCCGGTCGCTCGGGTGCGACTCGCGCAGCACCAGGCCTTCCGACTCCAGCTGATCGGTGATGCCGGTCACGTTGCCGCCGGTCACCATCAAGCGCTGCGAGAGCTCGCGCATCGACAGGCCCTCGGGGCAGCGCTCCAGCTGCGCCATCAGGTCAAAGCGCGGCAGCGTGGTGCCGAAGTCCTGGCGCAAGCGGTTGCGGATATGGCCTTCCACGCGTGTGCTGCAGGCCAGCAGCCGCAGCCAGAGCTTGAGCGCTTGGTGGTCGGTATCCACGACGCGGGATTCAAGATCGGCTGTCACATTACTTCTCCGCCACTGATCGAAATGGATTGACCGGTGATGCTGTTGCTTTCTCGTCGGGCCAACCACATCACGGTCGTCGCAATTTCCTTCGGCTGGATCAGCCGGCGCTGCGGGTTGCTGGCCGCCAGCAGAGCGCGCGCCTCATCAGGCGTGCGGCCCGTCTTGGCGACGATATTGGCCACGGCTTGCTCGACGATATCGGTCTCGGTGTAGCCGGGGCAGACCGCATTGACGGTCACGCCCTTGTTGGCCAGTTCCAGCGCCAGCGCGCGGGTCAGGCCCAGCACGCCATGCTTGGCGGCGCAGTAGGCCGCCACATAGGCATAACCTTTGAGTCCAGCGGTGCTGGCGACGTTGATGATGCGGCCGAAGCCGCGCTCGCTCATGCCGCCCATCACGGCCCGCGTGCACAGGAAGGTGCCGGTCAGGTTGACCTGCAACATGCGGTTCCAGGCGTCCAGCGTGGTGTTCTTGAGGGGAGCGGTTTCAACTTGCCCTGCGTTGTTGACCAGGATGTCCAACGGGCCAATGGCCTCGAACGCCGCTTGCACGCTGGCCTCGTCGCTCACATCAAGGCGCTGAACCTCGCCGCCAATGCGCACCGCCTGCTCGCGCAAGCGCGCCGCGTTGCGGCCCATCAGCACGACGCTGACGCCCTCACGTGCCAGGGCCTCGGCCACCGCCGCGCCGATGCCGCTGCCACCGCCGGTGACGGCCGCTCTGAGTCCTCTCATGCTCCGACCTCCTTCTCAACGCTGTTCTGAACGCTGTTCTGAACGTTCTCTTGCATGCGCCGGCGCTCGAACTCACGCTCCAGCTGCTGCTTGCCCGACAGGTATTGGCGCGGCCACTCGACGCCGGTGAAGCCGATGCGTGCGGCTTCGGTCAGCGTCCAGGCGGGGTTGGCCAGGTGCGGCCGTGCGATGGCACACAGATCGGCGCGGCCGGCAGCGATGATGCTGTTCACATGGTCGGCCTCGCTGATCGCGCCGACGGCCATCGCGGCAATGCCGACGCGATTGCGGATGCTCTCGGCAAAGGGCGTCTGCCACATGCGGCCATAGCGCGGCTTCTCGGCCTTGCTGACCTGACCTGAAGAAACGTCGATCAGATCGGCGCCTGCGGCCTTGAAGGCGGCAGCGATTCCAATGGCGTTCTCGGGCGTCGTACCGCCGGGCACCCAGTCATTTGCAGAGATTCGAACGGACATCGGCAAGTGCTCTGGCCAGACTTCGCGCAGGGCACGGAACACCTCCAGCGGATAGCGAAGGCGGTTCTCGAGCGAGCCTCCGTACTCATCTTGCCGTTGATTGGTCAGCGGCGAGATGAAGCTGGAGAGCAGATAACCGTGAGCGCAATGCAGCTCGAGCCAGTCGAAGCCCGCCGCGGCAGCACGCTCGGCGGCGGCGCTGAAATCGGCCTTGACACGATCCATGTCGGCGCGCGTCATGGCCTTGCTGTGTTGGCCGACACCTGCAAGATACTGCTGCTCAGAGGCGCTGATCAGGGGCCAGTTGTCCCGCTCCAAAGGGAGATCGATGCCCTCCCAGCCAAGCCGCGTCGAACCCTTGGCACCGGCATGACCGAGCTGCATGGCGATCTTGGCCGTGCTGTTCGCGTGAACGAAATCGACGATGCGCTTCCACGCCGCGCCCTGCTTGTCATTCCACAAACCGGGGCAGCCGGGCGTGATGCGCGCGTCCGCGCTTGTGCAGGTCATCTCAGCAAACACAATCCCCGCGCCGCCCATCGCGCGCGCGCCCAGATGCGTCAGGTGATAGTCGCCCGGCACACCGTCCACGCAGCTGTACTGCGCCATCGGCGAGACGACCACGCGATTCTTCAGCGTGATCGAACGCAACTTGAACGGTGTGAACATCGGCGGCACGGCGCGATCGAGGCCGCTGCGGCTGGCCAGCCACTGCTCAAACTCCTCGACATAGCTCGCGTCGCGCAGGCGCAAGTTCTCATGTGAGATGCGCTGCGAACGCGTCAGCAGCGAATAGGCGAACTGCTCAGGCGCCAGGCGCGCGTGGCGCTCCACGTTCTCGAACCACTCGGTCGAATTGCGCGCGGCGTTCTGGATGCGCAGCACATCGATGCTGCGAGCCTCGACATAACGCTCCAGCGCGACTGACAAGTCGCCGGGGCACGCGGCAATGTCGTTCGCCAGCGCGATCGAATCTTCCAGCGCCAGCTTGGTGCCCGAGCCGATCGAGAAATGGGCCGTGTGCGCCGCATCACCCATCAGCACGACCGGCGTGCCGTCAGCCCGGCGATGCACCCATTGCTTGCACACCACGCGCGGGAAACGAATCCATTGCGCCGAACCGCGCAGGTGGCTGGCGTTCGACACGAGCTTGTGGCCATCGAGCACCTTGGCAAAGAGCTTCTCGCAAAACGCAATGCCTTCTTCCTTGCTCATCTCCGCCAGGCCCGCCGCCTGCCAGACGGCTTCAGGCGCCTCGACGATGAAGGTCGAAGTGCTGTCGTCAAAACGGTAGGCATGCGCCTGGAACCAGCCGAATTCCGTCTTCTGGAAATCGAAGGTAAAAGCATCAAAGAGCTTGGACGTGCCGAGCCAGACGAAGCGGCATTGGCGCAGATCGATGTCGGGCTGGTAGGTCGCCGCGTATTTGGTCCGCACGCGGCTGTTGAGCCCGTCCGCAGCGATGACCAGATCGGCCTCGATCCCTTCGTCGTCCTGCACGTCCGACTCGAACTGCAGCTTCACACCCAGCTCGCGGCAACGCGCCTGCAGGATGTTCAGCAGCTTCATCCGCCCGATGCCGCAAAAACCATGACCGCCCGAGCGGACGGACTGGCCGTTGATGTGGACGTCGATATCGTCCCAATGGTTGAAAGCGTCGAGGATCTGCTCAGCGGTCTGCGGATCCGCCTCGCGCAGCGCGGCCAGCGTCTGGTCACTGAAGACCACGCCCCAGCCAAAAGTGCTGCCCTCGGCATTGCGCTCCAGCACCGTCACCTCATGGGCCGGGTTCTGCTTCTTCATCAGCAGCGCGAAGTAAAGGCCGGCAGGCCCGGCGCCGATGCAGGTGATGCGCATTGCGGAAATCTCCAAAATTGCGCTGAACTTTAGAAGGCAATAGTTTAGGTGTCAAGCATATATGAACACGCGCCGCGTCGAACAAGAGCTCGGTGCGTCAGCCAGCCTGTTCCGGACCTCGGCGGCCGACATCAGCGGGTTAGAGGTGGACGAGGGCCGGGACGTGCTGGCGGCCAAGTCTGAGCGTTGGCATGTGGCGTCTATCTTTCCGCACGCAACGACTGTGGTTGCCCGCCGGAGCGTCCCTGCCCCTAACCACCTCCGAACCCGCTGATGTCGGCGGTTAGGGGCAGGAACACTCCGGCTTTTCCAGCAGTCGTTTTTTACTCGAGAAAGAGAAAGGCGCCTCCTTTTGGGAGGCGCCTTCGGTGCAGCTTCAGGCTGCTGCGAGCTCGCGCGTCAGGGTCGGCGCGTAATGGTCGAAGCGCATCGAATACTGCGCGCGGCCCGATGACAAGGCCCGCAACGAGCCGATGTAGCCGAACATCTGCGCCAGCGGCACTTCAGCCTGCACGACCGAGGTCGCGCCGCGCAGTTCCTGCGCGTG
Organism: Burkholderiaceae bacterium; assembly: GCA_036500605.1. Lineage (GTDB taxonomy): Bacteria > Pseudomonadota > Gammaproteobacteria > Burkholderiales > Burkholderiaceae_C > JAFALK01. Next base: position 19,894 of record DASYBU010000011.1, on the reverse strand, counting down.
CACGCTGCCGTGGCGGCGATGCAGGTCGCCGATCACGTCACCGAGGTAGTCGGGCGGCGTCAGCACTTCGACGGCCATCACCGGCTCCAGCACCTGCACCGCAGCCTGCGTCAGCGCTTCCTTGAAGGCGTGCGCCGCGGCCAGCTCGAAAGCCATCGTCGACGAATCGCGTTCATGGAACGAGCCGTCCAGCAGCACAGCCTCGAAGTCCACCACCGGGTAGCCTTCAGGCCCAGCCGATTGCGCGGCGCGAACAATGCCCTGCTCCACAGCCGGGATGAACTCGCGCGGGATCGCGCCGCCCACGATGTTGCTCTCGAAGCGCACGCCCTCGCCTCGCGGCAGCGGCGTGAAGCGCAGCGAGACGTCAGCGAACTGGCCGGGGCCGCCGCTCTGTTTCTTGTGCACGTAACGCACCTCGGCCGCACGCGTGATCGTGCTGCGATAAGCCACTTGCGGACGGCCGACGCTGAGCGCAATGCCCGAGCGTTGGCGCAGCTTCTCAAGGCTGACTTCCAGCTGCAGTTCGCCCATGCCCGAGAGAATGGTCTGGCCCGATTCGGCGTCCTGGTTCAGGCGCAGGCTCGGGTCTTCGCGCAGCAGGGTTTGCAGCGCTTTCGACAGCAGCGGCAGATCAGCGCGCGCCTTCGCCTCCACCGCGAGGTGGATCACGGGCTCGGGCGTTTCAATCGTCTCGAGCACCAGCGGCGCGGCCGGATCGGTCAGCGTCTGGCCGGTCAGCACGTCCTTGAGCCCGACGATGGCGACGATGTCGCCCGCCTCGATGGACTCATGCTCCACGCGCTTGTCGGCATGCATCTCGTACAGACGCGAGATCCGCTCGGTCTTGCCCGTGGCCGTGTTCAGCACGGTGTCGCCACGACGCAGGCGGCCGCGATACACGCGCACGAAAACCAGCGCACCGTGATCGTCAGCGGTGAGCTTGAAGGCCAGGGCGGCAAATGCGCCTTCGCCGCGCGGGCTGTCGGTGCCCGGCACTTCATCGGGCGCGGGCAGATAGTCGACCACGGCATCGAGCAGCGGTTCCACGCCGCGGTTCTTGAAGGCCGAGCCGGCCAGCGCCGGCACGAAAGCGGACGCGATCGTGCCGCGGCGCAGCGCAGCGCGCAGCGTCTCGGCGCTGATCTCTTCACCGCTCAGGTAAGCGCTTAGCACAGCGTCATCGTGTTCGGCCACGGCTTCGACCAGCTTGGCACGCCAGGTCGTGACCAGGCCTTCCATCTCGTCCGGCACGGGTGCCACGCGATACGGCTGGCTCGCGTCGTCGCGATCCCAGAACAGCGCGCGTCGGCCGAGCAGATCCACGACGCCTCGGAAGTCGCCTTCCGCGCCGATCGGCAATTGCACCGGCACGATCTTGGCGCCCAGGCGTTCTTCCATCATGGCCACGACGCGCAGGAAATCAGCGCCCACGCGGTCGAGCTTGTTGATGAAGGCCACGCGCGGCACCTTGTACTGGTCGGCCAGGCGCCAGTTGGTCTCGCTCTGCGGCTCCACACCGGCCACGCCGTCGAAGACGACGACGGCGCCGTCCAGGACGCGCAGGGAGCGGCGCACCTCGATGTTGAAATCGATGTGTCCGGGGGTGTCGATCAGATTGATCTGCACGTCTTCCGAGTTGCGGCGCCAGTGCACGGTCGTGGCCGCACTGTTGATCGTGATGCCGCGAGCACGTTCCTGCGGATCGAAGTCCATCTGCGTTGTGCCTTCGTGCACTTCGCCCATGCGGTGGCTTTCACCGCTGTAGAACAGGATGCGTTCGGTGGTCGTCGTCTTGCCCGCGTCGACGTGGGCGATGACGCCGATATTGCGCAGTTTGCGCACTCCCTGCGGGATGCCGGAGATGCCGGAGACGGCGGGAGAAGAAACAGAAGTCTTGATGTTCGAGTTCATGGTGATTCCTTGACTGGTCGGCGCCAGGCAGGATCACCTGGCGCTAAACGAAAGCAGCGCGCGGAATGCAACCGGAGCCGTGAACCCTGGACGGGCGCACGCATGCATCGCTCCGGCGGTGCGGAATCGTGGCGATGAGCTTGTCAAAGGTGCGCATGGGGTGAATGATCGTCGGGTGCCCAGATGAGGACAAGCTCGATTTTCGCAAGAGACTGTTGACGAAATCGAGGCAGTTGGAAATAACCGACACCACGACCTGCGGCCCGCTGCTAAGGTCCGCGCCGATTTGGAGAATCAACACGATGAAAAGGCTGTGGGACATCTCGCCGCTGGTGAGCCCTGAGGCGCCGATCTTTCCGGGTGATGAGCCCTACGCCCTTCGCTGGACGGCGCAGCTTTCGCCCGATTGCCCGGTCAATCTGAGCGCGATCACCATGTCGCCTCATGTGGGAGCGCACGCTGATGCACCGCTCCACTATGGCAACGAGCAAGCCTCGATCGATGCCGTCGATCTGCAGAGTTATCTCGGCCCTTGCCGCGTGATCCACGCGATCGGCTGCGGGCCGCTGATCCGTATCGAGCACCTGGAGCACGCGGCGCAGAACCTGCCTGAGCGTGTGCTGGTGCGCTGCTGCGAGAAGGCGGACGAGGTCTGGAACCCTGACTTCACCGCCTACGCGCCGGAGACCGTGGAATGGCTGGCCGCGCGCGGCGTGCGGCTGATCGGCCTGGACACGCCCTCGGTCGATCCCGCCAGCAGCAAGACGCTCGACAGCCATCAGCGCCTGCTGCGCCTGCAACTGCGCGTGCTCGAGAACCTCGTGCTCGACGACGTCCCCGAAGGCGACTATGAACTGATCGCCCTGCCCCTGAAACTGGCCGGCGCCTGCGCTTCTCCGGTGCGCGCTGTCTTGAGAGAACTGTGAAGATGACGATGATGAAAACACGACACGACTTTGAGCTGCTCGACGCAGCCGATCCGCTGCACTCGCTGAAGAAGCAATTCGTGCTGCCGCCGGCGGTGGTCTACCTGGACGGCAACTCGCTCGGCGCCATGCCTTTCAATGCCGTCGAGAGAACGCGTCAGGTGGTCGAGGACGAATGGGGCGTGGGCCTGATCAAGAGCTGGAATGACGCCGGCTGGATCGACCTGCCCACGCGCATCGGCGACAAGATCGCTGGATTGATCGGTGCCGGCAAGGGTGAGGTGGTGGTGGCGGATTCCACCTCATTGAACCTCTACAAAGTGCTGTCGGGCGCGATCACGCTGGCAGCAGCTCAATCACCCAAGCGTCGCCTGATCGTCTCGGAGCGCAGCAACTTCCCGACCGATCTCTACATCGCCGAAAGCCTGGCGCGCCAGCATGGTTTCACGCTCACGCTCGTCGACCATGTGGACGAACTGCCTGCGCTGATGAACGACGAACTGGCCGTGCTGATGATCACGCAGGTCAACTACCGAACCGGCTATATGCACGACATGCAGGCGCTGACCGCGCAGGCGCATGCGGCCGGCGCGCTCACGGTCTGGGACCTGTGCCATTCGGCCGGCGCCGTCCCCGTTGATCTGCACGCGGCGAACGCCGACTTCGCCATCGGCTGCGGCTACAAATACCTGAACGGCGGCCCCGGGGCGCCGGCCTTTGTGTGGGTCAACCCGCGCCACGCCGACAAGTTCTGGCAGCCGCTGTCGGGCTGGCTGGGCCACGCGGCTCCGTTTGAGTTCACGCCGGATTACCAACCCGCCGCCGGTATCAAACGTTATGTCTGCGGCACGCCGGCGATGATCTCGATGGCGGCTTTGGAATGCGGCGTCGACACCTTCCTGGCCGCCGACAAGCTCGGTGGCATGGCGGCCTTGCGTCAGAAGTCCGTCGCGCTGACGGAAGCCTTCATCGCCTTGGCGGAAGAGCGTTGCGGCGAATTCGGTGTGCAGCTGGCCTCGCCACGCGATGCAAACCAGCGCGGCAGCCAGGTCTGCTTGAGTCTCGCGGCGCCGCGGCACGAGGCCGGCTACGCGGTCATTCAAGCCCTGATCGCGCGCGGCGTGATCGGCGACTTCCGCGCCGGCGATCCCGCGCGACTGGCAGCGATTCCGCACATCCTGCGCTTCGGCTTCACGCCGCTCTACATCGGCTTTGCCGAGGTCTGGGATGCCGTCGAACATCTGCGTCAGGTGCTGGCCACCGCGGAGTGGAAGCAGCCGCGCTTCCAGACCAAGGGAGCCGTGACATGAGCAACACCGAGAAGATCGTCAAGGAAGAAGGCGCGCGGCTCGACTTCTCGAAGGACATGAGCTACGGCGACTACCTGCATCTCGATGCGATTCTGAGCGCCCAACATCCGCTCTCGCCCGAGCATAACGAGATGCTGTTCATCGTCCAGCATCAGACCTCGGAGCTGTGGATGAAACTGATGCTGCACGAGTTGCAAGCGGCCATCCACAACGTCGCCTCGGATCGTCTGCCGGAGGCGTTCAAGATGTTGGCACGCGTCTCGCGCATCATGGAACAGCTGGTCCACGCCTGGGATGTGCTGGCCACGATGACGCCGCCCGAGTACACGGCGATCCGCCCCTACCTGGCCAACAGCAGCGGCTTTCAGAGCGCGCAATACCGGCGCATTGAATTCCTGCTCGGCAACAAGAACGCGGCCATGCTCAAGCCGCACGCGCACCGGCCGGATCTGCTGGCGCAGGTCGAAGAAGCCTACAAGGCGCCCAGCCTTTATGACGAAGCGATCAAGCTGTTGGCGCGGCGTGGCATTGCTGTTCCGGCCAGCGCCGTGCAACGCGATTGGACCCAACCCTATACAGCCGATGAAGGCGTCAAGGCGGCGTGGCTGAGCGTTTACCGCGAGCCATCCAGGCATTGGGATCTGTACCAGATGGCCGAGGAACTGGTCGACCTCGAAGACGCGTTCCGCCTCTGGCGCTTCCGGCATGTGACCACGGTCGAGCGCGTGATTGGCTTCAAGCGCGGCACCGGCGGCACAGGCGGCGTGAGCTATCTGCGCAAGATGCTCGATGTGGTGCTGTTCCCCGAGCTCTGGACGCTGCGCACCGAGCTCTGAGCCTCGCTCTCAGGGGTCGCTCAGGCCGCCTGCACCACCCGGTCGCGGCCCGCATCCTTCGCTGCGTAAAGCGCCTGATCCGCACGGCCGATACTCTGGTCCAGCGTCTGATCTTGCGGCCAGGCGGCCGCGCCGATTGAGACACGCACCGGATAAGCCGGCGGCAGCACGCTCACATCCATGCACGAGACCTCCGCACGCACCTGCTCGGCCCGCACCAAGGCGGATTCCATATCGCAATCGGGCAGCAGGACCAGGAACTCTTCGCCGCCCCAGCGCGCGATCACGTCGATCTCGCGCAGGGCGCCCCGCAAGGTTGAAGCCAGCGCCGCCAGCACCGCGTCGCCGGCGGCGTGTCCATGTCGATCGTTGATGCGCTTGAAGTGATCGAGGTCCAGCAGCAGCACGGCGCAGGGCCCGTCGTGGCGACGCCGTTCGGCGGCAATCTGCTGCGCCCGGGTGTAGAGGGCACGCCGGTTCAGTGCGCCGGTGAGCGGGTCATGACTCGCGGCCTCCACGGCGCTGCGCAGCGCCTGTTCCAGGCCGAGATTGGCCACGCGCAGGCACTCGGTCAGGTCCTCGCGCTGCAGCTCGGCCAGCACACCGCGGCGCGTCTGGATCATCAACATGCGACCGAAAATCATCGTCGTGCCCAGCAGGCCCAGCACGCCGGCAATGATGATCAGGCTCTCCCCCATGGCCTCGTGCTGGAAGAGCACCGGCGCAATGGACACCAGCCACATCGCGCAGGTCGCCGCGATGAGTGCGCGCGGGTTGTGCGCCAGCGTGATCAGCGTGACGCAGGAGACGTAAACCAGGATGAGGCAGGCGAACACATCGCTGGCGGTCCAGACCACGAGGTTCATGTCGGGCACCATCCAGCCGTTCAGACCCCAGGCCGCACCGGCCGCCAACTGCCCGAGCACAAAGCGCGACTCATACTCCAGCGCCTGCAAGGGCTCGTTTCGCAGAGCCACGATGCGTCGTGCCACGACCTGGTTGTAGATGACGAAGAGAATCGACAGCACCACAAAATACGGCACGATGGCCGCGCCCGAACCCGTCCAATGGGCCAGCGCAACCAGCACGACGCCCACCGGTGTGCTCAGTGCCGCGGCACTCTGGCGCCGCGCGGCGCGGTACAGCATCAGGGCGGGGAGCCGCTCGTGGAGCAAGGCCTCTTCGGCCAGGGCCTTGTCCATGGAATTGGCCGCCGCCCCTCCATGCAGCACCTGCACAGGCACGCCGGTTTCGGCGCCCATCGTGCCGGTGACATGGTTCCAGTTCTGCATCTCATCGCCTCGTTCAAGCAGCCAATGTTTCACAGCAATGTTTCACAGATGAGGTTGAAGGAATAGGCCTTGCCGCATGCACACGGGACCCCACACGCGGGGGCCGACCGTCGATCCGTGCAGCTTTGCACACAGCACCGTTGCATTCGAAGCACGAATCGCCCACACCTTAGGCAAGTCCCTTCGATCGCGACGCCCCGGGTGATCAAGGAAGTCGTTGATGGCTCCGCCACGCGCCTAAAATCGCCACTTTTCGCGATCCCGGAGTTTCTGATGGACACCCGTACCTCCATGACACGCCTGCGCATCGAGCGCGTTCGCGACGCCTTGCGCGCCGCCGGAGCCCACGCCGCCCTGGTGCCCTCGGCCGATCCGCATCTGTCCGAGTACCTGCCCGAACGTTGGCAAGGCCGCCAGTGGCTGTCGGGCTTCACCGGCTCGATGGGCACGCTGGTGGTGACGCTGGACCGCGCCGCCATCTTTGCCGACAGCCGCTACTGGTCGCAGGCCGAAAAGGAGCTGGCGGGCAGCAGCGTCGATCTGGTCAAGATCCAATCAGCCGTGACGCCCGCGCATCTGGACTGGATTGCGGAGCAATTGCAACCGGGCCAGACGCTCGCCGTGGACGGCCAGGTGCTGGGCCTGGCCGCCGCGGGAGCACTGCGCGCCGCCATGCAGCGCGCAGGCATCCAGTTGCGCACCGATATCGACGTCGTGCAGTCGGCGTGGGACGGCCGCCCTGGCCTGCCGGAAGGCAAGGTCTACGAGCATCTGCCGCCGCAGGCCGTGGTTTCGCGCGCCGAGAAGCTTGCTCATGTTCGCGCAGCGATGTCCCGCATCGGTGCCAGCCACCATTTCATTTCGACCGTCGACGACGTGGCCTGGCTGCTCAATCTGCGCGGCGCCGATGTGGACTACAACCCTGTCTTCGTGGCGCATGTGCTGATCGATGCCAAGGCTGCGACCTTGTTCGTGGCCGAAGGCAAGATCAACGCCGATCTTCAAGCCCGCCTCGCCGTCGATGGCGTGCAAGTCGCCGGCTATGCCAGCGCACCCGCCGGCCTGTCCGCGCTGCCGACGACTGCCACGCTGCTGGTCGACCCGCGCCGTGTCACGCTGGGCCTGCGCGAAGCCGTTCCGGCGGGCGTGCGGGTGATCGAGCAGGTCAACCCGAGCACGCTGGCCAAAAGCCGCAAGACCATGGTCGAAGCGCAGTTCGTGCGCGAGGTGATGGCGCAGGACGGCGCCGCCATGTGCGAGTTCTATGCCCGTTTCGAGGCCGCACTCGCCCGCGGTGAGAAGCTCAGTGAACTGACCGTCGACGAATGGCTGAGCGCTGAACGCGCCAAGCGCGAGGGCTTTGTCGGCCTGTCATTCCCCGTCATTGCCGGCTACAACGCCAACGGCGCGATGCCGCACTACCGCGCCACGCCCGAGTCCTTCGCCCAGATCGAAGGCAATGGCCTGCTGCTGATCGACTCCGGCGGCCAGTACCTCGGCGGCACGACCGACATCACGCGCGTCTGGCCGATCGGCAAGGTCAGCGACGCGCAGAAGCGCGACTACACGCTGGTGCTCAAGGGCATGATCGGCCTGTCCGTGGCGGTGTTTCCGCGCGGCACGCTGAGCCCGATGCTCGACGCGCTGGCGCGCCTGCCGCTGTGGCAGGCCGGCCTCGACTACGGCCACGGCACGGGCCACGGCGTCGGCTACTTCATGAACGTTCATGAAGGCCCGCAAAGCATCTCCAAGGCCGTGCCCGAAGCCCACATGGCGATGGAGCCCGGCATGATCACCTCGAACGAGCCCGGCCTCTACCGAGGCGGCCAGTGGGGCGTGCGGATCGAGAACCTGGTGCTGAACACGCCGCTGAACACGCCCGAGCAAGGCCAGTTCGGCGACATGCTGCAGTTCGAGACGCTGACCTTGTGCCCGATCGACACGCGCTGCATCGACAAGAGCCTGATGCGCGCCGACGAATTGGCCTGGCTCAACAGCTATCACGTGACCGTGCGTGAGCGGTTGGCGCCCTTGCTCAAGGGCGACGCGCTGGCCTGGTTGAACGAACGGACCGAGGCGATCTGAGGATCGCCGGGCGTGGCGCCTGAATTGGCGTTCAGGCGCTCATGCCGGCCCGGCACATCACCACATCGCGCCCGGCGTTGATCGCAAAGCGCAGCGCCTCCTTGGGCGTGGCCCAGGTGAAACCGCCGGCCAGGCGCTCATCGCGATAGGTCTCTTCGCGCAGACCGCTGCCCTTGGGGCCGGTCTGGCGCATGACGACCACGGCGGCGATATAGCCAAAGCGGTGCGGGCCCTCGATGGCACCCGCGTAGATGCGGAAATCCCCGGCGTCGACTTCATCGAATTGCATGTTCAGCTCCTCCGGCCAATGGCTGGCGCGTCGAGGGCTGACTGTCCACCGATTCAGGCGTTAGCGGTATCCGTCCGACGAGTGCACCCCTTTGGGGGAGCAAGCCGCCGGGCCCCGGACGGAACCTCGCCCTTGGCCTAGCCTCGCTTGGCCGGCTCCGGCAGCTCGATCTTCACCTCCAGCACGTCCAGGTCGCCCTGGCGTTCGGTGGTGACGACGATGTCTTCCGGATTGATGGTCACGTACTTGGAGATCACCGCCACCAGCTCCCTTTGCAGCTGAGGTAGGTAATCGGGGCTGCTGCTGCGGCCGTTGCGCTCATGCGCCAGGATCAGTTGCAGCCGCTCCTTGGCGACGCTGGCGGAGTTTTTCTTTTCGCCGAGAAAGAAGTTGAGGAATCCCATCGTTCGCTGCTCCTCACTTGGCGCCGAACAGGCGCTTGAAGAGGCTGGGCTTGACCGCCTCGATGAAACGCATCGGGCGCTCCTCGCCGAGGAAGCGGCGCACGACGTCCTTGTAGGCTTCGCTCACGTCGCTGCCCTGCATGGCGATCGCCGGCGTGCCCTGGTTGGACGCCTGCAGGACGATCTCCGATTCGGGGATCACGCCGATCAGCGGCGTGCGCAGGATCTCGTGGATGTCTTCGAGCGAAAGCATATGGCCGCCTTCCACGCGATTCGGGTTGTAGCGCGTGATCAGCAGGTGTTCCTTGATCGGCTCGCCGCCGTCGATGGCGCGCTGGGTCTTGCTGTTGAGCATGCCCAGGATGCGGTCGGAATCGCGCACGGAAGAGACTTCCGGATTCGTCACGATCAGCGCTTCGTCGGCGAAGTGCATGGCCATCAGCGCGCCCGTCTCGATGCCGGCGGGTGAGTCGCAGATGATGAACTCGAACTCCATCGCCTTCAGCTCATTGAGCACGCGCTCCACGCCTTCTTGCGTCAGCGCGTCCTTGTCGCGCGTCTGCGAGGCGGCCAGGATGAACAGCTTCTCGTTCTGCTTGTCCTTGATCAGCGCCTGCGAGAGCTTGATCTCGTCGTTGATCACGTTGATCAGGTCATAGACCACGCGGCGCTCCACGCCCATGATCAGGTCGAGGTTGCGCAGGCCGACGTCGAAATCGATCACGCAGGTCTTGTGGCCGCGCAGGGCCAGGCCGGTCGCAAAGCTGGCGCTGGTGGTGGTCTTGCCCACGCCGCCCTTGCCGGAAGTCACCACGACGATCTTGCTCATCAAATCGATCCCTTCAAAAATTCAAAACTTCAGAGGCTCCATGACGAGCTTGTCGCCATCGAGCCGGATTTGTGCGGGCTTGCCCAGAACGGTGTCCGGCAGCGGGTTCTCGGTCGTGCGGTAGGTGCCGGCGATCGAGATCAGCTCGGCCTCCATGCTCGCCGCGAAGATGCGTGCCTCGGTGTTGCCCAGCGCGCCCGCGATCGCCTTGCCGCGCAGCGGCGCATAGACGTGGATGCTGCCGTCGGCAATCACCTCGGCGCCATGATTGACCAGCGCCAGCACCACCAGATCGCCGCCCTTGGCGTAGACCTGCTGGCCCGAGCGCAAGGGCTTGTCGATGATCAGCGTGCGCGATTCGGCAGGCACGGGCACTTCAACCACAACCTCCTTGATCACCTCTCTGATCACTTCCTGCACGACCGGCGCGCTGCGCGATTTGCGCTGCGTTGGCGTCAGCGCGTCGGCCGGCGCTTCGGCCAGGCCCAGCTCCCGCGCCGCATTGCGCTCGGCAGCATTGGCGCCCAGCACCGCGGCGGCCTGGATGCGATGGCGACGCAGCAGGCTCACCAGCGCGGTCAGGTCGATGGCGGCGACGCCGTCTTCATCGAGCCCCAGCGGCGCTTGCTCGCCCTCGGCTACCGGCGCGACGCGCGGCAGTTGCGAGAGGTCGATCAGCAGCGGCTCGAAAGCGAAGAGATCGGGCGTCTCGCCCAGGCGCTGATCAAGCTCGGCCTCGATCGCATCGAGGTCGGCCGACTTGAGCACCAAGGCCAGGAGGCTCAGCGTTGCGCTTTTCAACTCGAAGACATCGGCCGAACGTGCCGATTTCCCCATCTTTGCAGAAGCCATTGATTGAATGCCGGGTGCTTGTTGTGCAGGATCGCGGATTCTAGCGACGCCCTGCAACCGTCCCGTTAGCGCGGTGCCGGAGATTTTCCGACTCCGGCTGGTCCCGCTTTGGCACCTGACCGACATGACCAAAGGCATGCCACCAAACGCCTCAAAACCTCGATGGAATCGGCTCAAAACGGCGTTCGGCCACGCCTCCATGACGCTCTTTTGAAGCGTGATTTCGTACCCAAAACATGTGACAGAGCTTGACTTATCCCCAAAATTGACGGTCGTCAAGTGGGGGATACAGAAAGCACCATCCCCCTAGGATGCCAGCCTGGCACACACGCCTAAGTTGTTGATTCATATGAAAGAGCGTCAACTGCCTAGAAATGAGGCAGCTTAAGGCCCAAGGCCATCAAACAAGGGTTTAGCGCGCCCCGGGAGCACTTACCCACAAAGTTATCCACAGGATAAGTGGATAGTCTTGTGTAGCCTTTCAAATCATGTACTTACGTAAATTCGTTCAAGCTGAACAGAGCTTTCGGCGCCAAGTGGGGTGTCGCCAGGCAGACCGGGATCCCAGCCTGTGCGGTCTGCGGTTACAGTGGGCCCTTCCCATGTCGCAGGAGACCAGCCCTTGGCAACACCGAATTACTCCTACGAGAAGCGCCAACGCGAGTTGGCCAAGAAGCGCAAGAACGAAGAGAAGCGTCAGCGCAAGCTCAGCGGCAAACCTGCAGACGGCTCCGAAGACCCAGCTGCAGACGCACCTGAAGAAGCCACAACCGAGGCTCCTGCGCAGACCGATCCGAGCTGATGAGCTCGGTGCGGCGGCTGAAGAAAGAATGGTTTCTTCTCGCCCTGTTCTCGATGATCCTGCTGGCCAGCCTGTGGCCGGCACTGGGCCGCACCGGCGGCCTCCTGCGCCTTGATCGCCTCAGCAATGGCGGCGTCGCGCTGATCTTCTTCATGACGGGCCTGGGCCTGTCGCTCAAGGAACTCGGCGGCGGCCTCTTGCGATGGCGCGCCCATCTGCTGGTGCAGCTTTCCACCTTCGCGATCTTCCCCATTTTGGGAGTGGGTTCACACTGCCGTTTGCGCGCTGGTTGCCCACAGATCCGGCGCTCGGCTTTGCGTACCTGTGCGCCTTGCCTTCGACCATTTCATCGTCGATCGCCATGACCGCGATGGCGCGCGGCAGCTGGGCGCAGCGCTTTGGCTGACACGCTTCATCGCCAGGCTGATCCACCTCCCGATCGAAGAAGAAGTCGCCACCGTCTTCTGCGGCTCCAAGAAGTCGATGGCCACCGGCATCGCGATGCTTCGGCCGGTCGCCACGGCGTTCGCAGTTGGAGATTTCTTGCCAGAGACTCAAGCCTGGCTGATGCGCCGAGGTCTGGCGAGAGGTTCTTCGGCGCGGTTAGGCTCGGTGTTCCGCGAAGCCCTTAAAATCATCGGCTCGCTCTTTCGCGACCCCCACATGACCCGCAAGCTTTTCGTCACCACCGCCCTGCCCTATGCCAACGCCGGTTTCCATATCGGCCACATCATGGAGTACACCCAGGCCGATACCTGGGTCCGTTTCCAGCGCATGCAGGGCGCCGAGGTGAACTTTGTGTGCGCGGACGATGCTCACGGCGCGCCGATCATGATTTCGGCCGAGAAGGCCGGCAAGACACCGCAGGAGTTCGTGGCCGGCATCGCCGCCGGGCGCCCGGCTTATCTTGATGGCTTCCACATCGCTTTCGACAACTGGTCGTCCACCGACAGCGCCGAGAACCACGAGCTGTCGAAGGACATCTATCGCGCGCTGAGGCACAACGAGCTGATCTCGGTGAAGACCATCGAGCAGTTCTTCGACCCCGAGAAGTCGATGTTCCTGCCCGACCGCTTCATCAAGGGCGAATGCCCGAAGTGCGGCGCCAAGGACCAGTACGGCGATTCCTGCGAAGTGTGCGGCGCGGTCTACACGCCGACCGAGCTGAAGAATCCGTTCTCGGTGCTGACCGGCGCCACGCCGGTGATGAAGAGTTCGGAGCACTACTTCTTCAAGCTCTCCGACCAGCGCTGCATGGATTTCCTCCAGGAGTGGACCCAAGCGCCCGGCCGCCTCCAAAGCGAGGTGCTCAACAAGATCAAGGAATGGTTCACCAAGGACGATGACGGCAAGGGCGGCCTCGGCGATTGGGACATCAGCCGTGATGCGCCCTACTTCGGCATTGAGATCCCCGATGCGCCGGGCAAGTATTTCTACGTCTGGCTGGACGCGCCGATCGGCTACCTCGCCTCGCTGAAAAATTACTTCGCCAAGAGCGGTCGAGATTTTGATGCGTACCTGGCCGACCCCGAGGTCGAGCAGATCCATTTCATCGGCAAGGACATCACGTACTTCCACACGCTGTTCTGGCCCGCGATGCTGCATTTCAGCGGCCGCAAGACGCCCGACCACGTTTTCGTGCACGGCTTCCTGACCGTCAACGGCGGCGAGAAGATGAGCAAGAGCCGCGGCACGGGCCTCGATCCGCTCAAGTACTTGAAGCTCGGCATGAACGCCGAATGGCTGCGCTACTACCTGGCCGCCAAACTCAACTCGCGCGTCGAGGATGTGGACTTCAATCCCGAGGACTTCGTCGCCCGCGTCAACAGCGATCTGGTCGGCAAGTACATCAACATCGCGTCGCGCGCGGCCGGCTTCCTCGCCAAGCGTTTCGGCGGCCAGTTGAGCGCGGAGGTCGGCGTGGAAGGCCGCGAACTGCTCGACGCCTTGCAAGCGCAGGCCGGCGCCATCGCCGAGTTGTATGAAGAACGCGAGTTCGGCAAGGCGCTGCGCGAAACCATGCTGCTGGCCGATCGCGTCAACGAGTACGTGGACCAGAACAAGCCCTGGGAGCTGGCCAAGCAGGCCGGCCAGGACGCCGTGCTGCAAGACGTCTGCAGCACCTGCATCGAGGCCTTCCGCCTGCTCACGATCTACCTGAAGCCCGTGCTGCCGATGCTGGCGAGCAAGGTCGAGAGCTTCCTGCGCGTCGAACCGCTGATGTTCAAGGACGCGCAGAAGCTGCTCGGCTCGCATGTCATCGGCGCCTACGAGCATCTGATGCAGCGCGTGGACGTTGCGATGCTCGACGCCCTGTTCGAGCCGCCCGCGCCCGAGAAGGTCCTCCCCGGCGGTGAAGAGCTCGCCCCCGAAATCAAGATCGATGATTTCTCGAAGGTTGACCTGCGCATCGCCAAGATCGTCAAGTGCGAGCACGTGCCCGGCTCCGACAAGCTGCTGCGCCTGACGCTCGACGTCGGCGAGGGCAAGACGCGCAATGTCTTCTCGGGCATCAAGAGCGCCTACCAGCCCGAGCAACTCGAAGGCAAGCTGACCGTGATGGTGGCCAACCTCGCGCCGCGCAAGATGAAGTTCGGCATCAGCGAAGGCATGGTGCTGGCCGCCAGCCATGCCGAAGAGAAAACCAACCCCGGTATTTTTGTTCTCGAACCCTTCCCTGGCGCACAGCCCGGCATGCGGGTTCGCTGAAGCATCATGATTCGCGTTGCCTCACCCTCCAGAAGGCGACGCTTCATAGCGAGGCGGCATCATTGCGGCCCGCCAGGTTCTCCCGTTCAGCCCCATTTCCATGAACAGGAGAACCCATGCCTTCACTGCACCGATTCCATCCGCGCCTGCTGGATGACTGGCGCCATTACTCGCGCCAACGCTTCTGGGTCGATCTTGCGGCCGGACTGACCGTCGGCGTTGTCGCCCTGCCGCTGGCCCTGGCCTTCGGCATCGCTTCCGGCGTTACGCCCGAACAAGGCCTGGTCACGGCCATCGTGGCGGGCCTGTTGATCTCGTTGCTGGGCGGATCCAGCGTGCAGATCGGCGGGCCGGCAGGGGCTTTCATCGTTGTGGTCTACGGCATCGTCCAGCGCTACGGCGTGGCCGGCCTCCTGGTCGCCACGATGATGGCCGGCGCGCTGCAACTGCTGCTTGGCGCGCTGCGTCTGGGCGTGCTGGTGCGCTACATCCCGGTGGCCATCGTGATCGGTTTCACCAATGCAATCGCGGTGCTGATCGCGCTTTCACAGCTCAAGGATCTGATGGGACTGAGCACCTTGCAGCTGCCGGCGGGCTTCTTTGCGCAGTTGCAATCGCTGGCTGGCCATGCCCTTGAATGCAATCCCGCCGCCTTGGCCTTGGGCCTTGCGACGGCCGCCATTGTCGCGCTGTGGTCGCGCCTGCCTGCCGGCGTTCAACGTCTCCCCGGCAGCTTGGCGGCGCTGGTGCTGGCCACGCTTGCAGTGCGTTTTCTGCACCTGGATGTAGAGACCATCGGCAGCCGCTTCGGCGGCATCCCGCAGCACCTGCCCTGGCCGGCGCTGCCCGACCTGAGCTGGGGCACCTTGCAGCAGTTGCTGATGCCCGCCATCACGATTGCCTTGCTTGGCGCGATCGAATCGCTGCTGTGCGCACGCGTTGCCGATCAGGCCACACTGCTGCAACGCCACGACTCCAACCAGGAGCTGATGGCGCAAGGCCTGGCCAATCTCGCCACGCCGCTGTTTGCCGGCATTCCGGCCACCGGCACGATCGCACGTACGCTGACCAATGTGCGCGCTGGCGCCAGCAGCCCCGTGGCCGGTATCGTGCATGCGCTCACCCTGCTGCTGATCGTGTTGGTGGCCGCGCCACTGGCCTCAGGCGTGCCGCTCTGCGCCTTGGCGGGCATCCTGCTCGTCGTGGCTGCCCATATGGGTGAGTGGCATGAGTTCAGCCGCCTGCGCCATTTCAGCCTGCAATACCGCACCATCCTGCTGGGCAGCTTTGCCCTGACCGTGATGGTGGACCTGACCGTCGCCGTGGAAGTGGGCTTGATGTTGGCTTGCGCCTTCTTCATCCACCGCATGAGCACGCTGTTCCGCGCCCAGGCGATTGATCCGCCGGCGCCCGGTGTCGAGTTGCGGGCGCTCTATGGCGCGCTGTTCTTCGGCGCCGTGGGCAAGATCGAGGCCCTGGCCGACGGTTTGCCGGAGACCTGCCACACCCTGATCCTGGACCTGCACCAGCTGATTTCCATGGACACTTCAGGGCTGGACGCGCTGACCCAGCTGCACCGCAGTCTGACGCGCCAGGGATGCGTACTGGTGCTGTGCGGCCTCAACGAGCAGCCGGCCAGCCTGCTGCACCGGGGTGGCTTGGAGGCCCTGATCGGACCTGATGGCATCTATCCCAGCGTGGCCGCCTGGATGAGCAAGTAAAATCCCCAACTTCGCCCAAGCCGAATCGCACCATGCCCCTGTTCTGGAAACCCTACAAGTCCGACGTCACCAACTTCATCGATGAGCTGAAGACCAAGAAGCCGACGCTGGAAGCCGAGCAGCGCGCCGGCCGCGGCCTGCTGTGGGACAAGCAGATCGACCGTTCGGCCCAGGCCGATTACGGCGCCGCCCGCGTCGAACAACAGCCCTACGTCTACCAGACCAAGGGCTGAAACCCGTGAGCGAGGTTCCGACGACGGAACTTGGCCCCGACGTTTCGCCGCAGGTGGTGGACGGGGTGGCCGTGGCGCGCCTGTATGGCGAGCCGCTGTTTCAGCTGCCGCTCGATCTCTACATCCCGCCTGATGCGCTGGAGGTCTTTCTCGAGGCCTTCCAGGGCCCGCTGGACCTGCTGCTCTACCTGATCCGCAAGCAGAACTTCAACATCCTCGACATCCCGCTCGCGGATGTCACGCGCCAGTACCTCAGCTACGTGGAACAGATCCGCAAGAGCAATCTGGAGCTGGCGAGCGAATACCTCCTGATGGCCGCGATGCTCATCGAGATCAAGTCGCGCATGCTGCTGCCGCCCAAGAAGACCGACGACGGCAGCGAACCCGAAGACCCGCGCGCCGAGTTGGTCCGGCGGCTGCTGGAGTACGAGCAGATCAAGATGGCCGCCGCCAAGCTCGACGCGCTGCCGGTGCTGGGTCGCGATTTCCTGCGTGGCCAGATCCACATCGAGCAATCGCTGACGCCACGCTTCCCCGATGTCGACGTGAACGAATTGCGCGATGCCTGGCTCGACATCCTGCGTCGCGCCAAGCTCAATCAGCATCACAAGATCACACGCGAGGCGCTCTCGGTGCGCGAGCACATGAGCATCGTGCTGCGCCGCCTGCAAGGCCGACGTTTCGTGGTGTTCGAGGAACTTTTCGATGTGAGCCGCGGCCAGCAAGTGCTGGTGGTGACCTTCATCGCCATGCTGGAGCTGGCGCGCGAGCGCCTGCTCGAGATCACCCAGGCCGAAGCGTTTGCGCCGATCTACGTGCGCCTGGCTTACACACCGAGCTGAGCCGGAGCTAACGCTCAAATCAGGCGGGCGCCAGCGTCACGCGATCACGACCGCGCGCCTTCGAGGCATAGAGCGCATGATCCGCACGTTCCAGCCACTGCTCAAGCGTTTCAGCCATGCGATAGCAGGCCACGCCGATCGAGATGGTCACCGCGCCGATCGGCTGCGCATCAGGCCGGCGGATCGTGCCGGTGGCGACGGTCTTGCGGATGTCCTCGGCCAGTTCCACAGCGCGCCCCTGCGGCGTGTCGGGCAGCACCAAGGCAAACTCTTCGCCGCCCAGTCGCACGGCCAGCTCCGAGCCTCTGACGAAGCTACGCAGCACCTTGGCGACGGCCTGCAACACCTTGTCGCCGAGCACATGGCCATGCGTGTCGTTGACCTTCTTGAAGTGGTCGATGTCCACCATCAACAGCGACCAGGTCGAGAGCCCGTCCTTGCGCGTGGCCAGCGTTTCGTCGATGACGCGCTGGAAGCCGCGGCGGTTGGACAAGCCCGTCAGCGGATCCAGCAAAGCCTCGCTGCGCATGCTGGCGAGCTTGACGGAAAGCTCCGACATCTCGGCCCGTTTGCCTTCGAGCTCGGCCGTGAGCCGCACATTCGATTCCTGCATGCGCCGCGTCTCGACCGCCAACGCGTTGACGATCTTGCGCACGGCGTCCATGCCTTGCGGAGCTTCGAGCTGCGCGCCACAGTTCTCGAGTGATTCACCATAGCGACGCGCTTCACTGCCCGCACTGCGAGCCATGTGCGTCATGCTCTCCAGCGTGCCCTGCAATTGCAATTGCAGCTCGTCGGCCGCGACGATCTCGGGTTCGGCGACATGCTTGCCGTAAAGGGCGTTGGTGTCTTCGATGCTCAAGGGCTTGCCCAGAGCCATGCGCACCGCGAGTTCTTCGCAAAGCGGCTTGTTCTGGCCGGTCACGTACTCATACCAGAGCGTGTAGCTCGGAGGCTGGCAGCCGGAGCCGTACTGCGAGAGCAGCGGCAGCGCCAGGCGCAGCATCTCATTGCTTTCTAGTTTCGACTGTGGATAGCGCATAGAACCTCTTGGGTTGCGTGCGGCTTTTCAATCCATCAATCGATACCTGTCCTGCCGCGCAGAGGACGTTTGGGGTCAACGGCCTCCATGCTGCGCCCGGTGTTATGGGGGCACATCAGAATGTGCGCATCGCGCCCAAGATTTGTGTGCGTTTGTTCCTGCGGCGATGCGCAAAACTGACGATCACCCAACGATCACCCAACGATCAACTGGCGATGACCTAACGCGCACGCCAAGCGGAGAAGCTGCCCGCGCCGCGCTGCGCGAGTTCACTGACGGCCAGCACCGCCTGCGTGCGCGAGTTGACACCGAGGACCTTGAGCACGGCGGCCACATGGTCCTTGACTGTCTCTACCGACAGGCCCAGTTCACGCGCGATCAGCTTGTTCGGCATGCCTTGCAGCAGCAGCGCCAGCACGTCGTTCTGGCGCGGCGTGAATGAGAGCCCGTCGAGCTCCGCGCCGATCTGGCTCGGCGCGGGCTTTGCGACCGCGGCAAGCGATGCCGCCGCCGGCGCGGCATCGCTTGCCGGCCCGTTGCTGTCGAGGCTGAGGTTCAGCGGCGGCACATAGATACCGCCCGACAGCACCAATTGCAGCGCCTGCGTCAGCATTTCGGTGCTGCTGCGCTTGGGCACATAACCCATCGCGCCGAGGTCGATCGCGCGGATCACATCGCTGGAACGATCGGAGGCCGAGATCACCACCACCGGCAACGTCGGATACGCGGCGCGGAATTCGGTCAGCAGGTCGAGCCCGTTGGCGTCGCCCAGATGCAGGTCCAGCAGCACGAGCTGGAAATCAGCATCCCGCTTGAGCAGCGCCCGCGCCACGGCGGCGCTGTCCGCGCAGATCACTTTCACGCCATCGCGGAAGCCTTCAATGACGGTCTTGAGCGCCGAGAGGATCAGCGGGTGGTCATCAATCAACAGGATTTGCATATACAACGATCAGACAACAACATCACAACATCACAACATCATCGATCGAGCCATGCGCACAGTGGCTGCCATTGCTGCAGATCGCGCTCGACACGGCTCGGCGCCACATCCCACAAGCTGGCACCACGCGCGGCCAGTTGCACATAGTTCTGCGTGTCGCGCAGCAAGGTCAGCACGGGCACCGAGAGCTCGCGCAGGAACTGCTGCAACTGATCGACCGAGAGCGTACCGTCCTTCGCGCGCATGCCGATGACGCCAAGCTTCGGCGCATGGCCGGTTTCAGTACGAAGTGCTTGCAAGGCCTGCACGAAGTCATACGTGGCCTGGATGTCGAACAGGCTCGGCTGCAAGGGAATCAGGATCTTGTCGGCCAGGCGGTAAACCGCCTCCAGGCGCTTGCCATGCAGGCCGGCCGGCGTATCCAGAATGACGTGGCTCACGCCCTTGGGCGGCTTGACCGTGTCGCGCCCTTCCATGTCCCAGCCTTCGATCAGCGGCAAATGGGCCGGCCGGATGGCGAGCCAGCGGCGTGCCGACTGCTGCCGGTCCACGTCGCCCAGCATCACGCGATGGCCGCCGCGCGCCAGATAGCCGGCCGCATTGCTGGCCACCGTACTCTTGCCAACGCCACCCTTGGGATTGGCAATCAGGATCACCGGCATGCGAGCCTCCTCTTGTGCTGAGTTCTTGGTGGATTCTTGTGCAGGACAGTGCGGCGCATATTAGCCTGTGCTGGTCAAGTTTTTTCGGACACACCGATAGGTTGTTTGATTGCCGATTGCTGCTCGAAGGCATTGGGTGGCAGGTTGCCCAGTTTGGAGTGCAGCCGCACGCTGTTGTAGAAGCCCACGATGTAGTCGGCGATGTC
>DASYBU010000010.1:0-27482 GCA_036500605.1 Burkholderiaceae bacterium | reverse complement strand
TTTGGCACATTGCGGGCATAAGAGCCTCGTAAGCCTTCGCGATAAGTGGAACCATGCGGCGCCCCAGCCGATGAACACAACGGCCATAAACGGGAACGGTGGTCCTATCCCAAAAATCGCGTGATACGTGATCCCAACAATAAAGGCGCCTGGGGGCCATCCAATCCACCAGAAGAATATTAGGTTGCGACGGCGTTCCGCCTGGGTCCAAAATTCTGCTGAATCCATGTCCTTGCCGCCTCACGCGGGAGTTCCGCCGAGCTTGGAGACTATCCGACGAGAGCGGTCGTAAGTCGAAGACCGCTCATGGCCGAGTCCTGCCGAAGCATACGACCGGAAGTAGCCGCAGCCCGACTCATCTCCGAAAAGCAGTCGTTCGCCCAAGCGTCAACTGCTTCGTCGGGCTGCCGCAGACGCAAACGCCCAACTCAAGGCGACGGATCAGGTAGCACTGGGGGCGTGCTGTCCTGGTAGGTCAAATAGGCGCGCCAGACGTCAATGGTTCGCTCTCTCGTGACCTCAAGTGTGCAAACTGCCGACATCTCGAAGCGAATCGAGCCCATGCCTGAGAGGGTGTAGACATTGCCGCAATGCTTGGTTCGGTAGGTCACCCACGCGCGCTGCTCGTCGTCGATAAGGGTCACATCAAACGCAATGGCTGACGCCTGAGATCGTGCCGCTGCCAAATATTTTTCAAGCCTCGCGTCCGCCGCTTCCATTTGCTTCTGCCGACACTCAGCCAGCTCTTGCGTCGTCCGCAGGTCTGTGCATCCCTCGGGGTATAAAGCCCGCGCACCCGACTCGGCAGCAAAGGAAACGAGGAGGACCAGAAAGGCCCTTTGAAGACTAATCTGCGTATGCATTGCGATCCGCCCGTTGAGTTTCGAGATGTGGGACATCATCGGCCACAAGTGTCGAAAACGGCGAGTGAGAACGCGGAAGATCTCTTCCCATCTCCGAAGATTTCTTCCGAAGCTGTTGCCGGAAAGCTGCCTCTGGCGGCTGACCGGTTGTGGCCGTTTTCTGCGAAGCGATCGGTGAGCTCACTGCAACACCTCGATCAACTGGTAGCACTCGCCAACGCCAGCCACGGAGCCGACCGCGAAGCCGCGACGCTCAAGAATCCGACGTAGCTTGAGATTCGGCCTCGCACAATGCACAGCGTGAACGCGCCAATCGATTGACGCGAGTCCCTGGCGAACGGCGTACCTGCGCGCAAGTGCTGCGAGTGCAGGCAAAGCACCTTCGCCCCCGCCATCGACATGCGCCAGCTCCATAACCAGCGCCGCCCCTTCAACCTTGAAGCGGCCGAGCAGATTCGCAGAGCCGGCTTTGAATACAAGCGGTTCGTCGCTAAGGACGATTGCTTGGAGCTCATCGTTTGGCAAGGCGAGAATTTCGTCTGGCGTATAGCCTTCAATGAGCAGCACCGCTCGATCACCTATGGTTGTGAGACGCTACCTCTGTAACTCGTGGGCGATCTGAATTACAGGGTCATGCAGATGTTTGAGACCGCTAACCTCTTGGTTGAACTGACGAAACCGAAGCAAGGCGACTCCAGCGCCAACAGCAGCTAGGGCGAACAGTCCTGCGCCGTACCAGTTGCCTGCCAAGGTGGCGACAGCTGCGCCGCAGGCGGCCATCAGCGCCACTGCAAACGCGGCAAAAGTGTTGGCGCGTTTCGATCCGGCAATGTCGCCCGTCGCGTGGTCCAACCAGCCGACGAGAGAATGCCAGTCGTCGGCCTTTGAAAGAAGCGCTGTGACAGTCATCCCTGATTCGATGCGCGGAAAGCCAAGAATCGAGACGCCATAGTGTTTAACCTGGCCGCTCTCGAGTCCGAACAAGGTTTTTTCCTCGCGCCCGTGCGACAGCAAACCAGGGCTCTGACGAACAACATCAAAGACGCGCTCGAACGTGACCGTCAGTTTTTGCATGCCTGGAATGTAGCTTTCGCAGCGGGGGCATCGCGGGCCAAAGAAGTCATTGGCGAGTGCCCTAGAGCTGCCGCTCGTGACGGACTGTTCCTGGCCGACTGTTGACATCGCAGGCATCTCAGCACTGCGCCGGGTCCATCGGAAAAAACCTTCATCGTGCCAGTTCGATGAATGGGTCAACCGGTAGCCGTGGCGACCATGAGAATGATTGCCGCGAGCGAGGTTCCCGCCGAGATGGCATATGCAGCCAGGCGAGCTCTTGGATGCGATGACAGTCCGTGAAGAGCCAGGACAAGGGTGGCGAGACCTGCAAACCCCTGCGCCATAACGCTGCGTCCCGACAGCACGCTGGCAATGACGGCCAGTAGGAAGCTTCCCACCATCACCGCAACAAAAAGTCTCTTGTGAGTGTCAAGCTGCATTTCGCATCCCCCAGGGCCCAACGGTACCTGGAGTTCCGCATCGGTGGATTGGGAATATCACCCGTCTTGCAGGCTTGCCTGATAGCGGTCGGTCGGCGAGGCCTGCTCATGGCCGAAAACGATCATGGCGACACTCACGTTTTCGGCTACGACGCAAAGACAACGGCCCGCAATTGCGTGATGGCCGTCAATCCCATCTGTGGTTCCAAATACATCCGTGAGCAGACGCTTGCGCAGGGAACGGTGTGCCCTTTATGAGGGCAACGATATCGGCGTCAAAAAGCTTCTTCGGGCTTGAGTCCAGGACTTCAACTTTGACGACGGTCCCTTGCTCAACGTCGAATCGCGCGTGTGCCCAACCGTAGGGCTGATGATCGAATTTCAGACCTTGTGTATTGGGGTGGTCCCGCCACAGCGCGCTGCACGCAAGCTGCTCATCAGCGCTTTGAAGCACAAGCGGAGACTCTGGCATCACAGTCTCTCGGGCGGGCGCAGTGGTGCAGCCCGCACAAAGCATTGACAGTCCTATAGCGATAAGAGTCAGACGTTGCATGACGTTCCTTGGTGGGGTTCCAAAACAAAACACGTTCACGTCGCCGGCGCGAAGCGCGCTGGCCATCCGGAGTTCGAGCTCGGCCCAATGCCGAGGCTCCTGTGTGACAAGAGCTAGTTTCATTGAGGGGCACATCGATTTCCCGAGGACCGTCGCTGATGAGCGGCAGCAACTGGCCGATTGCAGGCAGCGCCGGACCGACGAATTGCTCCTGCGCCGGCCTCAGCTGGCATCGACGCGCACCGTTCGGGCCAGGACGATGGGCGTCTGTGTGCCGACGCCAGTAGACCAAGTGGTCAGACTTACTCCAGCGAATCTCGGACCAATGACTGGTTCGACAACACAGCGGTCTGGTCTATCACCCAGATCGGTGATTTCCAATGTATCGCCAGACTTCAGAAGCACGCTCCAGGGATTCTGGGGGGCGTTCTTGACAGGAGTCCTTGCGACGCCAATCGGTGGCGTCAATTGCAGCGCACGGCCATTCCAGCGAATCGACACCTTGGCGGTCGAGTCGCCCGACACTCGAATCCCATCAGCTTCCGCCACGATGTGCTTCAGTTCGCACCGAGCGTCGACCGCAAGAGCGGCATGCACCCCAGTCAGTGACAGACCCATGAAAAGCAAGCGCGGTAGAAGCATAGATCTCGGCCCGTCGAACAAGATGCCGGAGCCTACCTCAGAGCAAGCGGGAACCGCTCGGTAATCGAAGTGAACGCCTGAAGCCGGCTGTCGCCACAGACCGCTCGTGGCCGATCTCAGCCATCGCCTACGACTCGGCACGAAGGGTGACCTGCCGGAAGCGTCCGTGCGAACGACGTCCATCGACCGCGGACTTCCTGAGAGAAGCGGCCCACGCGTCAAGTCGACTCGTTGCGCCGCAAGCGCCACAAAGCAAGGCGGAAGACGACGAAGCCAAGGGCCAAGGCTGGCGTCAGGGTCACAACCAGATTGCCGTCTGGCGTCGCCCATGACACTGCGCCAGCCGTGACGACGACAGCGATAAACCCAAGAACAAGGGCCCCGAAAAGCGAGCGCCGTCGCGATCCCTCACCTTGATTTGCGTTCGACATGGCTTTGCCCTGCAAGCTGTGATGAGTCGATTGTTGACGATGTTTGTATCCGCTCACGCGCGAGCGAAACCCTAACCATCCAGTTCGACGGTCCCCAGCGGTTGAGGTTCATGCACCGGGCAACGCCCCCGCGGCGAGCGGGCATGCGCCGAGCCGGCATAGGCGCTTCTGCGGACGCGGTTGATCGAGCCGAGCGGCCGGTGAGCCGCCAGCCCATGCCAGGGTGAAAAAGCCAGGCCGTCGTCCATCTGCGAGGAATGATCGTCGCTCCACGCGGCCTGCGGCGGCACCGTGATCCGTGCGACGGCCACGAAGGGGCTCTCTTCTTCGGGCCAGCGCACGCTCGCATCCTCGATCGGCATGGTGTCGAGATTGGTGCAGAGCTGCACGCGCAACTCCCACTCCGCACCGTTGGTCTTGAAGAAGTCCACCACGGCCTCGCGCAGGCCGTCAGGCTTGTCCTTCAGGTCGACGAGCTGGTCTTTCAGCGCGAGCAGGGCCGCAGAGACCGGCACGATCTGCCACTTGGCCATGTGGCGGCCATAGAGGAAAGGCACGGCGCTGTAGAAGGTCTCGCCGAGGATGTGGGTCTCGGGATGACCGCCGAGGCCCTTGAGCGCCCCGCTCTCGCCACCCATCGCCTCCAGCGCTTTCTCGGTGCCTTGCAGCACGGTCGAGAAGGCGCGCTTGAGGCGTGGCACCTTGTCGGTGGTGGCGGCCAGCAGCTTCAGGCTGCTGAGGAATTTCTTCGCATTCGGCGCCAGGAAGGTCGGGCCATTGACGAGCAGGAAGTCCTGCGTCACGGCCGTCTCGCTGCCCGGCAGGCGCTTGCCGGAGACGCCGATCACCTTCATCGCGAAGCCGCGCGGCGTGGAGACCCGGTCGTCAAGCAGATCGCCCGGCGTGGTGGAGAGCCGGATCAGCACGGGCAAGGCCTGGCCCGGCTGCATGAACATGCCCTGCGCGAATGGCTCGCCCAGCTCTGCCACCGTCAAGGTGCCCTTGAGCAGGCCATGACTCTTGGCGTGCACGCTGCGCAGGCCGCGGCCGGTGTCCTTGAAGGTCGTCTCGGAGATCTCGAGCAGCGTCTTCAACAGGCTCTCGCCGGTCTCGGCCTCGCCGGGCTCGATCTGCTCACAGGCCTCGTTGTAGAGGATGGGTTGAAGCGGGTCGATCGAGCTCATGATGGTCTACACCTCCGGGTCGATGACGCGTTCGTGTTCCGGGTCTTCGGGGATCAGCGGCGGCACCAGGCCCTTGTCGGGCTCGATGGGCATGTGGCCCGGCTCTTCATCCATGTCGAGGTCGTCGACGTTGACGCGGTGGGGCTTGTGCGGTGTGGCGGGCATGGCAGTCTCCGGTGAGCTTTGGAGATGCTCCCAGATTGAAGGTCCGTGAGGACCCGGACGAAGCGACAAACAGGTGTCAGACCCGTCTGACGGAGACGTGACAGGCTCGAGGACAGGCTCAAGGCATGTCCTGCAGCGGCCAGACTTCGACCACACCGTGGGCCACGGCGCAGGGCGTCTGCGCCACCAGGCGGATCGCCTCCTGCAGGTCTGCCGCCTCGATCACGGCAAAACCTGCAACGGCCAGGCGGCTGCTCATGTAGGCGCCGGCAGTGGCCTCCACGGCCGCGCCCTCGGGGTTGCGCACTTGCACCGGAGCGCCGGCCACGCCGATCAGCGCGCCGTCGGCTTTGAGCTTCGCGTCATGCGCGTGCGCGGCCTTGCGAACGGCGGGATCGGTTCGCTGGTAGCCGGCCTCGTTGCCATAGCCGATCGTGATGAATTTCAGCATGGATGTCTCCGTTTCCAGAGGCCCGGAAAAAGGGCCTCTGCTCCTCGGACGGCAATCCATGTTCCCGGTTCAGGAAAGAAGCTCAGTGCTCCTTGACCTTGGCGTCATGCGTCAGCAGGTCGAGCTTGGCTTTCATGGCCTCCTGCGTCGTGCTGCTTTCAGCGCGGTACTGGAAGGTGTAGAGCACCTGCGGAGCCGGGTCGGCGTCAGCGCTGCCGTAGACCGCGGTGATCGCCTGCTTGTCATTGACCAGCCGCGAAACGGCGTCGTAAGGATGCTCGTGATGCAGGCGCTTGTTCCATTCCTTCTTCACCGCCTCCGTGCCGCTCGCCGCGGGAACGCCGTGCCGGAAGATGCCCGCTTCCGTCTTGTCATCGCCGTTGTAGGTGGCCAGGCCTGCGATGTCGAGCACCGCGCCGTCAGCACCGGGGGCGCCCGTGGCATCGGTGGGAATGAAGGCGAAGTCCAGACGCAGGCGGCTGTCCTGCTCGATCTTCAGGAACTCCGGCCCGTAGGAAAACGCAAGGCGCGGATCGTCGAAGGCAAAGCGCCGTCCGTAATCGATGTGGAACACGGGGCGCGCGAGTTGCTTCGGCAGCAGGGATTTTTGCTTGAGGAAGTCGTCCCATTGCGAGAACTTGCCCTCGTAGGAGGCCGTGATGAAGCCGGTCAGCAGCTTCATGCGCTCAAGCTGAGCGTTACGGATCACCGGCGACAGCCGAGTCTCGAAGCCGACCGTGCCATCCGGCACGGGCAGGTCGAACTCGGCCAGCCATTCGCTCGCGAAGGAACTCGTCGCATGCCAGATGCGGAGCTGCCAGACCCGGCCCCAGACGTCGGTGAAGGTGCTGTCCTCCTCGGGCTTGCCCATCGAGACGACCTTGGCGTTCTCTCCGCCGACGTGGATCGTGGCCGGCGAAGACTTGAACACGAGTTCCTTGGCCACTTGCGGGTCGCCGTACCACTTCGACGCCTCCACATCGTCCGGCCTGCGGCGATGGAAGATGTTGATGCCCTTGAAGTTCGATGCATCCTGCCAGCCCTCGTGCCCGAGGTCGAGCCGCGAGAAGTTCAGTTGTGCAATCGACCAGAAGCCGTTGCTGCCCTTCTCGACGACACCGGGCGCGCTGCGCTCGTAGATGCCGTGCAGCAGCCGCTCGCTGCCCGGGCCGCGCGGGAAGATCTCAGCAGCGTTCTCGGCAAGCAAGCCGCGCAACTGTTCGGTGTTGAAATCGTCGAGCACCTTCGTGTAGGCGGCCGAGAACTCGGCAAAGCTCTTGGGCAAGGGGATGTCGGCCCTGAAGCGCGCGGTCCTGGTCTTGTCGAACACGAAGAAGTTGGTCACAGCCCGCGAGTCGGCGGTCACGACCTTGTCAGGCGCGTTCATCACGAGACCGATCGGCACGGAAAAGTTCAGTGTGTTCTCCGAGGTGCGCATGGCGCGCACGACGCCGATCACGTTGCCCTTGGCGTCGACCAGCGGGCCGCCGCTGTTGCCGCCCGAGATTGGCGCGGAGAAGCGTTGCCACTTCCAGCGGCCGCTCTCCTCCTCCGGCGTGTCGGAGACGTAGTTGCCTTCGCGCATGACGACACCCTCGCCCAGCGCATTGCCCACGGCGTAGACGGTCTCGTTGAGTTCGGGCTTGGCCTCCATGTCGAGCGCGGCCGGCTTCTGCGGCGCCTTGGCCAGCGTGAAGACGACGAAGTCCTGGTCGACCGAGCCCTTGACGATCTTCTCTATCGGGTAGATGTTGCCTTCCGCGTCGCGCAGCATCGGTTCGCGCTCGCGGTCTCCGATGGCCGCGAACAGCACATGCATGGCGGTGACATAACGGCTCGAACCGACGGAGAAGGCGGTGCCGATCGAGAGGTATTTGTCGGAGCGCACCTGGTAGGGAATCAGTTCCTCCCAGGGCCGGTCGAAGGTGATGGTCTCCTTCGCCGGCTTGGGCACGACCACCTCGAAGGTCGCCTCCCGCACGCGCCGCTGGATGGCGCTGTCCAGCGGCGCTGCCGAAGCACTCAGGGCCAAATGCAGGCCGAACAAGCCCAACAGGCCTGCACGCGCAAAGCCGCCCACTGTCGTCACCGAAGTCATTTGCATCGTTGCCTCTTGATGTCGTGTCCGGCGAGGATTGTGCAGGGACTGCGTTGCTGCATTGCGATGCAGGAACGTTCCGCGGCGGGATCTGACGAGATTTGAGCGGGAATATTGCCAAGCCTCAGATCAGGCGCAGCAACCCATCGAAATCCACCGGCTTGACCAGGTGCCGCTCGAAGCCGGCGGCCGCGGAGCGCTCCGAGTGCTGGTGCCGGAATGCGTATCAGGAGCCTCGCGCGGCCTTGTGCGGCCTTGTGCGGCCTTGTGCCCGCGGCGCTCCGGTACCTCGACACCGCTCAAGCGCAATTCCACCTCCGTCCCCGCGCGACAGCTCACGCCTGCCGGTTCGCCGTCCCCGGCGCCGCGCTCTGGCCGTGACGTGCGGCGAGGATCTCGGCCGGCGTCACATGCGACAACAAGGCATCGAGCTTGTTCTTCCAGCCCGCGACCACATCGCTCGCGCCCTCTTCCATCGCGGCGAAGCCTTCCTTGGCCACTTCGGCCGGCGCTGCCTTGTGCTCGCTCGCCCCGACCTCGGTATCCGTCATGCCCGCGCGTTCGAAGAAGTTCGTGTCAGTGGCGCCCGGCATCAGCACGGTGACCGAGATGTTCGTGTCCTTCAGCTCGTCGCGCAGCGCGTAGGCAAAGGAATCGATGAAAGCCTTGGTGCCGTTGTAGACCGCCTGGTACGAGCCCGGCACCAGGCCCGCGACGGAGCCGGTCAGCAGGATCTTGCCGCTGTCGCGCAGCAGCATGCCCTGGCCGACGCGATGCACAAGATCCAGCGTGCCGACCACATTGGTGTTGATCACGTGAAGGACCGCGTTGAAGTCCTGGTCCAGGAAGGCATGACCGAGGCCGTGCCCGGCGTTCGCCAGCAAGGCCTCGACCGGGCGATCGGCGATGGTGTCTTCAATGGCGCTGATCCCCTCCTCCGTGGCGAGGTCGGCCTTGACCACCTCCACTTCCACGCCCAGGGTCCGAAGGCTTTCGGCCACCTCCTGAAGCGGGCCGCGGTCGGCCACGATGATGAGGTCATAGCGCTTCTGCGCGCACAACATCGCGAGCTCGCGACCGATGCCTGAAGAGGCGCCTGTGACGACGGCCAGGGGACGCGGGGAATTCGAGACTTCCATGACTGACTGCTCCTTGGCCCGCGGGCCGACTACAAGATCGACTACGGATCGACTACGGATCAACTACCAACTCTTCTGCAAGGAAAAACCAACCCGACCGCCGCCACGCGGTCTCACCGTGAAGGTGGTCTGGTTGCTCAGCTCCATCCGCAATCCCTTGCGCAGATCGGAGTAGCGGTTGGCGGTGTTGAAGACGAGGCCCACACGGACCTGATGCTGAGCGTCCTGCAGCATTTGCGGGTCGGCCTGTATGGGGCCGATCTGGGGCGGCCGGTTGCTGATCAGCGGTGTCTGCACAACGATGTGCGAACGTTCGCTGGTGGCCAGCGAAACGCCCATCAGCACGCCGCCGGCTTCGTAGGCGCCGCGCTGTTCAACGCCGAGACCGACGCCGATGCCGGACGGATGCACGGCCCACATCATGGTCTGGCGCGAGGTCAGCGAATCGCGGCCGTTCAGGCTGTCCTGCGCCGAGGCGGGGCCGGCCGTCGCGAGCGGCTCGCCTTCGCTCTGCGTCACGCGCAGGCCGGTGCGCACCGTCGAACCGTTGAGCTGAACCTTCTCGTACAGCGCGCTTTGCTGCGCCATCGCGGATTGGGCACAAGCCATGCAAAGCAAAGCGCCGACGCACGCGGCTTGCGCGGCGGGTCTCGACGGTTTGGCGGTGCAGGGCTTCATGACGGCTCCTCGGATCGACTCAAAGCGGTTGGTGATGAGCCAATACTAGGAAGATCGCCGGGGCGGGTTGGTAGGTTTCGAGCGAGTACTCGTGTCGGACAAGACCTGATGGCCTCGGCGCGTACAGGCGGCAAGCGTGCTGTCCGACACCGTCCGACAGCGGCGGCAGATACCTTCGCGATGGAGCCACTTTCTCCATCTGCCGAGACCTCACGCCATGTCCGCCCCGTCCGCCACCCGTTCCGCCGCCGCGCCGTCAGAGCCCGCAAAACCCAAGCGCCGGCTGCGGCCGCCGCCGCTGTCGATGGCGGCCGCCAGGCAGTTCTTCCATATCGCCAAGCCCTACTGGACGGGCGACCAGAAGAAGACCGCGTGGATGCTGCTGGCTGCGCTGATCGTGCTGATGCTGTGCGACACGCAGCTCGCCGTGATGCTCAACAACCAGACCGGCGAGATGACCTCGGCGCTCGCCGCCAGGCAAAGCGATCGCTTCTGGAGGGCCGTGTGGGAATGCCTGCTGATCCTGCTGTTCGCGGTGCCGATCTATGCCTTCTACTACTACATGCGCGACGCCTTCTCGAACGACTGGCGGCGCTGGCTGACCGGGCACTTTCTTGATGGCTATCTGGGCGGGCGCCGCTATTACGAGCTGGCCACCAACGGCGATATCGACAACCCCGACCAGCGGATCAGCGAGGACATCAACACCTTCACCGGCCGCTCGACGAACTTCCTCTTGATCTTCCTCGGCTCGCTGATGCAGCTGATCGCCTTCAGCGCAGTGCTGTGGTCGATCTCCCGCGTGCTGGTGGGCTTCCTGGCTTCGTATGCGCTGATCGGTACGGTGGTCGCGCTGTGGGTTTTCGGAACGCCGCTGATCCAGCTGAATTTCTGGCAGCTGCGGCGCGAGGCGGACTTCCGCTTCGGGCTGATGCGCTTGCGCGAGAACGCCGAGTCGATCGCCTTCTACCGCGGCGAGGAGCAGGAACGCGCGCAGCTCGACGGGCAGTTCAACTCGGTCTATCGCAACTTCGCCAAGCTGATCAAGAAGCAGCGCTCGCTGAACCTGTTCCAGCGCAGCTTCAGCCAGCTGACGATCGTGCTGCCGAGCGTGATCCTGGCGCATGGCGTGCTGTCGGGCGAGCTTGAAGTGGGCCGCGCGGTGCAGGCGGCCGGTGCGTTTGCAGCGGTGCTTGGCGCGATCTCGGTGATCGTCGACAACTTCGAGAGCCTCAGCCGCTTTGTGGCGGGCGTCGGGCGGCTCAATGCGTTGTCGGAACTGCTGCTCAAAACCGCAGAGCCAAGAACTGCGCAGCCGACACAAGCCCAAGCCGAGGCACCGTCGCGCATCGAGACCCGCGAAGGCGAGTACCTCTCGCTCGACGCGCTGAACCTCTACACCCCGCAGTTCGACCGCATGCTGATCAAGGATCTGAACCTCAAGCTGGAGCCCGGCGGCGGCCTGCTGATCACCGGCAACAGCGGCTGCGGCAAGAGCTCGCTGCTGCGCGCGATTGCTGGGCTGTGGCGCACGGGCAGCGGCACGGTCCAGCATCCGGCGCTCGGCGATGTGCTGTTCCTGCCGCAGCAGCCCTACATGCAGAACGGTACCTTGCGCAGCCAGGTGCTGTATCCGGCCAAGGAATCCGAGCTCAGCGACGAACGCTTGCTGGAGATCCTGCAAGAGGTGCAGATGGGCGACTTGGCCGAGCGCGTCGGCGGGCTCGATGCCACGCAGGATTGGGAGAAATTGCTCTCGGTCGGCGAGCAACAGCGCCTGGCATTTGCGCGCGTGCTGGTGCGCGAGCCGCGGCTGGTGATTCTTGACGAAGCCACAAGTGCGCTCGACAGCGGCAACGAGGCCGCGCTCTACAAGCATCTGCAAGGCAAGGGCGTGACGCTGGTGAGCATTGCGCATCGCGCCGCCCTGCTGCGCTATCACACGCAGGTGCTGGTGTTGAAAGGCGCAGGCGCGTGGGAACTGCACGCTGCCGAGGGCTACGACTTCGAGGCTTGAGCGAGAACCGGAAATTCAAAAAACCTTGAGTTTCCGGAACGCAGAGGACGCAAAGGAACGCAGAGAACACAGAGGTCATTGAGTTAGGAACCCAGAACTTTGCGACCTCTGCGTTCCTTTGCGCTCTCTGCGTTCCGGAAACTTCTGCATTCCCGAAACTTCTCCGCATCGCTCAGTCCCAATATCCCTTGCGCGCATAGCTTGCGTGCAGCCGCTCTTCATAGGATCGATCGATCAGTTTTTCCTCGTCGTAGGCCGGACTGTTGCGGACCTGATCACGCGTCAGCTGCACGCTGACCTTGTGCTCATTCCAGTCGATGTCCTCGATCCAGGGGACTGCAATTAATACACACCTTCCGCCCGGCCACCAGTCGCGGGTGTCGACAAGCAGGTAGCGCAGGGCCCAAGATTCGTCGTCAAAAATGAAGTCCTTGACATGCCCTATCGCCCCGTCAATCGCCTGGATCGAGTAGCCCGTCACATGGGCACTGCTGCGCAGATGCACGTCCTCGGGCGCCACCTTGTCGGGTTCATGCAGATGCTGGGCATCCAGCACCGCCGCCGGCGCCATCGGCTCCAGGATCGGGAAGCCGCCCATCGCCCACAGGCCCACGCCGCCCCAGTAGTCGGGGTAGGCGTAGTAGTCGAGAACGGCCTGCTCATGCCGGCGCGAGATCGGCTTGTGGGTGTCGATGTCAGGGCTGTCCTTGACCTGCTGCCGCGTCAGCTTGACCTTGATGGCCGAGATCGGCTGCAGCGGCGGATGCTCGACCGAGTAGGGCGAGATCAGCACGCGGCGCTCGTTCAGCCAGTTGCCCGTCTCGACCACCAGGTAACGCAGCACCCAGCGTTCATCGTCGAAGTAGGCCTCCTTGACCTCGCCGACAAAGCCGTCGGTGGCCTCGATGTTCACGCCGTGAAGGCGTTTCAAACTGTTCAGCATGAGAGGTTCTCCGGTCATGGGAAGGATGAAGACATCTTCCCGGCCCCATCGCGCGCCCGGTGTGGGAGCGACCGCGGTCGTCCTGTAGGACGCAACCGACTTCGCCCTTGTAAGCAGCTGTGTCGATGTCGGCGTCGTCTGACGCGGCCTCGCGGCAGGCACCGATTCTTCGTTCCCCCCTCTCTCGCCACACTGGCAACCAGACACCTCTGAACCTGGAGACTTCCATGCAGCATCCCGCCCTCTTCATGCCGCCTCTCGCCCCTTCGATGGGCGACATGCTGGAACCGATCTCGATCCGCTTCGATGCGGCCGAGCTGGACGTCGGCTACGAAGTCGCCTTCCCCTTTCTGACGACCGAGCCCGAATCGGCCGAAGAATAATTCCCTGGAGCCCCGCCATGTCCGCCTACTACTCGCCTCCGCCTCCGCCCCGCGCGGCCTTGCCCAGCATGGTCTTTGGCGCGATGCGAATGCGCCTGCAGCGCCTCTCGCGCGAACAGCGCTGGGCGGTGATGGGCATCGTGGTGGCCCATGTGATGGTGGTGGCCCTCTACGTGGTCCTGGTGGACAACATCGCCAAGATCGAGAGCAAGCGCCTGGCCTCGGAGCAATCGGCGCAGGAGCATCACCGCTGCGCCATGATGTTGAGCCGCATTGAGCAAAGCCAGTGCCTTGTCGCCCTGAAGATCCAGGAAGCCCCGCCCGCCTTCCTGGCCGAACAATAAACAAATCGACAAGGCCTGAATCATGTCTGCTGTCCTCGCCCACGAAAGACCTGCGCCGTCGGTCACTCCTGCCCCGTTGGCCCCAAGCGAGTCCGCCCTCAGCCCTGCGCTGCAAAGCTACATCCGCGATTGCGTGCGCAAACGCCTGGAGCAGGACGGCTGTGCCAGCGCGGGCAGCTGGTTCCGCATCCATCTGTATCTGCAGTTGGGTGACGAAGCCAGCGCCACGGCGCTTGACCTTGATCTGCGCTCACCCGCGGTCGGTGGCTATGCCGGCCTGATCGCCATATTTGGCCAGCTGGCGCCAGGACTGAGCTGCCAGGAAGCACTGGCGCGCCAGATGGCCCTGCTGCAAGGCCAGGACAAGGACCTGCATCTGCTCACGCCCTGCACCGCCAACCGGCGCACGCAGGTTCAGCATGGCGAGTACCACTACTCGGTGCTGATGCTGCATGAAGACGCCAACAGCCTGCATTGCGTGATGCCCTGCCCGATGCTGGTGTTCAGCCCGGTACGGCCGGGCGAATCGGGCGAATCGGGCGACTGCTGATCGCCCTTTCCCGGCTGCTTTCTCAGGCAGTCAGGCAGCCCGTTCAGCCGGCATCGCCCGAGGGGCCTCGCCCACCAGCGTGCCGGCCCGCCATTCGGCAATCATCTGCTCCACTTCCTGCGGGTCTGCGGGCTTGACGATGTGGGCGTTGAAGCCCGCTTCCTGGGCCTTCAGGCGATCACTGAGCTGTCCGTAGCCGGTCAGGGCGATCAGCAGGGCTTGCTCGAGCTGCGGGATGAGGCGCAGGCGGCGCGCCACCTCATAGCCATCCATGCCCGGCAGGCCGATATCGAGCAGCACCACGTCGGGCGTGAAACGGCTCAAGCAGTCCAGCGCCTGAGGGCCGTCACTGGCGGCCATCACCTGGTAGCCGGTCAGCTCAAGATAGGCCGCGATGGTCTGGGCAATGTCGGGGTGGTCGTCCACCACCAGCACCCGGCAGCTGTCGACCGTGGTGGGCTGGGCGGCCTCCGCGGATGGCGCTTCCTCGACGGGAACTTGCCGCTCCACCACGCCCGGCAGCACCACAAAGAATTCGGCGCCCTGCCCGCTGCCCGCGCTTGTCGCGCTGACTTGGCCGTGATGCAGATCGACCAGGCGTTGCACCAGCGTCAGGCCGACGCCGAGCCCGCCCTGGCTGCGGTCGAGCGAGCGCTTGCCCTGCTCGAACAGCTCGAACACATGCGGCAGCAGATCGGGTTCGATGCCGGCGCCGTTGTCGCGCACCCTGACCAGCGCATGCTGCTCGCCCACGCTCAGCGCGAGCTCGATTTCGCCGCCCTCCTGCGTGTACTTGGCCGCGTTGTTGAGCAGATTGGCCACGACCTGCGAGAGCCGCGTGAAATCGCCCTGCAGCCAGACCGGCTGGCCCGGCAGGTCGACCGTCAGGCGGTGATGCCGCTTGTCGATGAGGCTGCGCACCGTTTCCACCGCCTGCGCCAGCACCGTGCGCAGATCGATAACGTCGAGCTTCAGCGCAATCTTGCCCTGGCTGATGCGGGCCACATCCAGCAGCTCTTCCACCAGCCGTGTCAGCTGGTTGACCTGGCGCTCGGTCACATCGGTGGCCCAGGTCACGCGCTTGTCGGCATGGGGCGTCAAGCGGCGGATCACCTCCACCGCATTGCGGATCGGCGCGAGCGGGTTGCGCAGCTCGTGCGAGAGCATGGCGAGGAACTCGTCCTTGCGCTGGTTGATCTCCAGCAGCTTGGCCTGGGCCTGGCGGCGCTCGTCGATCTCGACCTGCAGATTGCGGTAGAGCCGCGCGTTCTCGAGCGCCATCGCCGCGCGGTTGGCCAGCTCATCCAGCATGGTCCAGTCCAGGCCCTCGCGCGGCTGCTCGATCACCAGCGCGCCCAGGGCCTGGTCGCTGGTGGACATGGGCACCAGCGTGTGCTTGCCCAGCACGTAGCGCGCGCTCGTCGACGGCTCTGCGCCCACGCCTTGATCGCTGACATCGCCTGAGCGGCTCAGCAGGTGCAGAGCCTCCTGCACCGGCGCCGGCAGCAGTTCGACGCCGCCCTCGCCCAGCGCCCGGCCGCCAATCACCGCCACGCCGGGATCGGTGGCCTCGCAATGCATCGCGCGAGCCGTGCCGCGCGAATCGGCAAACAGCACCAGCACCGCCTTGGCTGCGACCTCGGGCACCACCAGTTCCAACAGGCGCTGCATGCCCACTTCCACTTCAAGAGAACCGGCCAGCACGCGGCTCGCATGCGACAGGAAATTCGAGCGCCGGATGCCCGCCTCGGCCGCCCGCTGCGCCGCTTCGGCGGCCACCAGGGCGATGCGCTCACGCGCCTGCGCACGCAGCCTGCGCTGGCCGATGTGCAGTTCCACGAACACGCGCACCTTGCTGCGCAGCACTTCGGGGATGACTGGCGAGAGGATGTAGTCCACCGCGCCCAGCGAGTAGCCCTGCGCCGTCTGCATCTCGTCCACATACGCCGTGACGAAGATGATCGGCGTGTGCGCCGAGCGGCGGTGCGTGCGGATCAGCCGCGCGGTCTCCAGCCCGTCCATGCCCGGCATGTTCACGTCGAGCAGGATCACCGCGAACTCCTGGCGCAGCACCTCGCGCAAGGCGTCGGCACCCGAGCGCACCACCACGAGCTTCTGCCCGAGGTCTTCGAGGATGGTCTCGATGACGAGCAGCTTCTCGGGCAGGTCGTCAACGACGAGGATGCTGACCTTCTCGACAGCCTCCTCGTCCAGCTCGTCGAAGCTGGTGGTCAACGGCACAGCCAACCTCGCATCACCGCCAGCAGGTGGGTCGGCTCCACCGGCTTGGCGAGATAGTCCCAGGCGCCGGCCTCGATGCACTTCTGGCGGTCGCCCTTCATGGCCTTGGCGGTCACGGCCACCATCGGCAACTCGCGGCCGCGCGGCAGCTTGCGGATCTCCTGCATGGTGGTGATGCCGTCCATCTCCGGCATCATGATGTCCATCAGCACAATGTCAATGCTGGGGTCGTTCTGCACCAGGCGGATCGCCTCGCGGCCGTTGTCGGCCGAGACGATCACCATGCCCTCGTCGTCCAGCACGGCGGCCAGCGCGAAGATGTTGCGCATGTCGTCGTCCACGATCAGCGCCTTCTTGCCCTCGAGCGCGCGGTGGGCGCCGTAGATCGACTCGACGACATGGCGTTCGCGGTCGCTCATATTGGCCGGGTTGCGGTGCAAGGCGAAGGCCACCTGCGCGACCAGTTCGTCGAGCGAATCGGCCTCGTGCAGCGAGAAGCCGCGATGCTGGCGCCGCCAGTGGCCATCGCGCGAACCCACCGTGCCGGCGGTGTGGAACAGCACGACCGAGAGCTGGCAGGCGCTGTCGCGCTGCTCGATCACCTCGCGCACATCCTCCGGCCCGATCAGCGCCACGCCCTCGTCGATCACGACGGCATCGGCATCGAGCAGGGCCGAACGCGCATCCTCGACGTTGTCGACCACCTGCGGATCGACCTCGGCATCCAGGCCCGCGAGGAACTCGCGGCGCAGTGCCGTGTCGGGCATCGCGACCAGCAGGCGCTTGACCGGCCGATCGAGGTACTTGCACAGATCATTGACCGCCAGATCGACGGCGTCCTTCGATTGCAGCGGCTTGGCCAGGAAGCCGATCGCGCCGGCCTGCAAGGCACGGTCACGCGACTCGTCGGTCGACACCACGCAGACCGGGATGTGCCGCGTCATCACGTCGGTCTTGAGCCGGTCGAGGATGCGCCAGCCCTGCATGTCGGGCAGGAAGATGTCGAGCGTCAGCAGCGAGGGGTGGTACTCCCGCGCCATCGTCAGCGCGCCGGCGCCGGTCGTGCTGACCAGGCCCTTCAAGCCCGCCTGGCGCGCCGCTTCGAGCAGGACCTGTGCAAAGGCGAGGTCGTTCTCGACAATCAGCAGCACGCGGTCGCCGGCTGAAATCTCGTCGCGATCGTCGTCGGCCAGGTTGGCGAACATGCCGGTGTCCACCACGCCGTCAGTGCCGGCCGGTGCGATCTCGATGCCGCGACCCGGTTCCACCAGCGCGCGCGTGACCGGCGGCGCCGCCACCTCCATTGCCGCGCCGAGGCCGCGCGGCATGCGGCCGCTGCGCGAGGGGTTGTGGCTCTGCGGCAGGTAGAGCGTGAAGATCGAGCCCTGCCCGGGCGCGCTGACCAGGCGGATCTCGCCGCCCAGCAAGCGCG
Organism: Burkholderiaceae bacterium; assembly: GCA_036500605.1. Classification (GTDB taxonomy): domain Bacteria; phylum Pseudomonadota; class Gammaproteobacteria; order Burkholderiales; family Burkholderiaceae_C; genus JAFALK01. Next base: position 9,872 of record DASYBU010000010.1, on the reverse strand, counting down.
CCAGCTCGCGGCTGATCGCCAGGCCCAGGCCCGTGCCGCCGTACTTGCGCGAGGTCGAGCCGTCGGCCTGCTGGAAGGCCTCGAAGATGATCTGCTGCTTGTCGGGCGAGATGCCGATGCCGGTATCCGCGACCGAGAAGGCAATCACCTGCGAGGCGTGGTTCAGCTCCTCGTTGTCCGGGCTCCAGCCACCGCTGGCCAAGCCTATAGAGAAGGTCACCTGGCCTTGATGCGTGAACTTGAACGCGTTCGAGAGCAGGTTCTTGATGATCTGCTGCAGGCGCTTGACGTCGGTGACCATGCTCTTGGGCAGCGGCTGCACGGTCTCGACGCCGAAGTCCACATGCTTGGATTCGGCGAAGTGGCGGAAGCCGCGTTCGACCGAACGCTGCACCTCGTCGAGCCGCAGCTCGGACACATCCACCGCCACCGTGCCGGACTCGATCTTGGACAGGTCCAGGATGTCGTTGATCAGCATGAGCAGGTCGTTGCCCGAGGCGTGGATCGTCTTCGAGAACTCGACCTGCTTGGGCAGCAGATTGCCCTGCTGGTTCTTGCAGAGCTGGTCAGACAGGATCAGCAGCGAGTTCAACGGCGTGCGCAGCTCGTGCGACATATTGGCCAGGAACTCCGACTTGTACTTGGAGGTCAGCGCCAGCTGCTCGGCCTTTTCTTCGAGGGCCTGGCGGGCTTGTTCCACCTCGGTGTTCTTGCGCTCGACTTCCTGGTTCTGGTGAGCCAGCAGGCGGGCTTTCTCTTGCAACTCCTCGTTGGTCTGTTGCAGTTCCTGTTGGCGGTTCTGCAGCTCCTGCGCGAGCGATTGCGACTGGCTCAGCAGATCCTCGGTCCGCATGTTCGCCTCGATCGTGTTGATCACGATACCGATCGATTCGGTCAGCTGATCGAGGAAGGCCTGGTGCGAGGGGTTGAAGCGGTCCAGCGACGCTAACTCCAGAACCCCACGGACCTTGCCTTCAAACACGACGGGCAGCACGAGCACGTCCATCGCCGCGTTCTCGCTCAGGCCCGAGGCGATGCGGAAGGCCGCCGAGGGCACGTTCGAGAGCAGGATTTTTTCCTTGTCGAGCGCGCATTGGCCGACCAGGCTCTGGCCGAGGTCGAGCTCCTTGCCGTGCATGCTCTGGCCGCCCGAGGCATAGCTGGCGAAGAGCTTCAGCTTCGGCACATCGCCCGAGTTGCGCAGCACATAGAACTCGGCCTGCTGCGCGCCCACCACCGGCGCCAGTTCCGACAAGATCAGCTGGCCGACCGTCACCAGATCCTTCTGGCCCTGCAGCATGCGGCTGAACTTGGCGAGGTTGGTCTTGAGCCAATCCTGCTCGGTGTTCTTCTGCGTCGTGTCCTTGAGGTTGCGGATCATCTCGTTGATGGTGTCCTTCAGCGAGGCCACTTCGCCCTGCGTTTCCACCGTGATCGAGCGCGTCAAGTCGCCCTGCGTCACGGCGGTCGCCACCTCGGCAATCGCGCGCACCTGCGTGGTCAGGTTGGCCGCAAGTTCATTCACGTTCTCGGTCAGGCCCTTCCACGTTCCGGAAGCGCCGGGCACCTTCGCCTGGCCGCCGAGCTTGCCTTCCACGCCCACTTCGCGCGCCACCGTCGTCACCTGGTCCGCAAAGATGGCCAGCGTGTCGGTCATCGAGTTGATGGTGTCGGCCAGCGCGGCGATCTCGCCCTTCGCTTCCACGGTCAGCTTCTGCTTCAGGTCGCCGTCGGCCACGGCGGTCACCACCTTGGCAATGCCGCGCACCTGGCCGGTCAGGTTGCCGGCCATGAAGTTCACGTTGTCGGTCAGGTCCTTCCAGGTGCCCGAGACACCGGGCACATCGGCCTGGCCGCCGAGCTTGCCTTCGGTGCCCACTTCGCGAGCCACGCGGGTCACTTCAGCGGCGAAGGACGAGAGCTGGTCCACCATCGTGTTGATCGTGGTCTTCAGCTCCAGGATTTCGCCCTTCACGTCCACCGTGATCTTCTTGGACAAGTCACCGGCCGCCACGGCCTTGGTCACGTCCGCGATGTTCCGCACCTGGGATGTGAGGTTACCGGCCATGAAGTTCACGGACTCGGTCAAGTCCTTCCACGTGCCGGCCACGCCCTGCACGTCGGCCTGCCCGCCGAGCTTGCCTTCGGTACCCACTTCACGAGCGACCCGCGTCACTTCAGCGGCGAACGATCGCAGCTGGTCCACCATCGTGTTGATCGTGTTCTTGAGCTCGGAGATTTCGCCCTTCACGTCCACGGTGATCTTCTTGGACAAGTCGCCCGCGGCCACGGCCGTTGTCACTTCCGCGATGTTCCGCACCTGCGATGTGAGGTTACCGGCCATGAAGTTGACCGACTCGGTCAAGTCCTTCCACGTGCCGGCCACGCCCTGCACGTCGGCCTGGCCGCCGAGCTTGCCTTCGGTCCCCACCTCCCGCGCCACCCGAGTCACTTCAGCGGCGAACGATCGCAGCTGGTCCACCATCGTGTTGATCGTCGCCTTCAGTTCGAGGATTTCGCCCTTCACGTCCACCGTGATCTTCTTCGACAAGTCACCTGCGGCCACGGCCTTCGTCACGTCCGCAATGTTCCGCACCTGGGACGTCAAGTTGCCGGCCATCGAGTTCACGGAATCGGTCAAGTCCTTCCACGTGCCGGACACGCCGCCCACCTCGGCCTGACCGCCGAGCCGTCCTTCGGTGCCGACTTCCCGCGCCACCCGCGTCACTTCAGCGGCGAAGGAGGAGAGCTGGTCCACCATCGTGTTGATGGTGGCCTTCAGTTCCAGGATTTCGCCCTTCACGTCCACCGTGATCTTCTTGGACAAGTCGCCGGCCGCCACGGCCTTGGTCACGTCCGCAATGTTCCGCACCTGAGACGTCAAATTCGACGCCATCGAGTTCACCGAATCGGTCAAGTCCTTCCACGTGCCGGCCACGCCTTGCACATCGGCCTGCCCGCCCAGCTTGCCTTCGGTGCCCACTTCCCGCGCCACCCGCGTCACTTCAGCCGCGAACGATCGCAGTTGGTCCACCATCGTGTTGATGGTGTTCTTGAGCTCGAGGATTTCGCCCTTCACGTCCACGGTGATCTTCTTGGACAAATCCCCCGCCGCCACGGCCGTCGTCACTTCCGCGATGTTGCGCACCTGCGATGTGAGATTGCCGGCCATGAAGTTGACCGACTCGGTCAAGTCCTTCCACGTGCCGGCCACGCCCTGCACGTCGGCCTGGCCGCCGAGCTTGCCTTCGGTGCCCACCTCGCGAGCGACTCGCGTCACCTCCGCCGCGAACGATCGCAGCTGGTCCACCATCGTGTTGACGGTGTTCTTCAGTTCAAGAATTTCACCCTTCACGTCCACCGTGATCTTCTTGGACAAGTCTCCCGCCGCCACCGCCTTCGTCACGTCCGCGATGTTCCGCACCTGCGAGGTCAAGTTGCCGGCCATCGAGTTGACCGAGTCGGTCAAGTCCTTCCACGTGCCTGAAACACCTTCCACCCGCGCCTGCCCGCCGAGCGAGCCTTCGGTCCCCACTTCGCGCGCCACCCGCGTCACTTCCGAGGCAAAGGAGCGCAGCTGGTCCACCATCGTGTTGATGGTGTTCTTCAAGGTGAGGAACTCACCCTTCACGTCCACATCGATCTTCTTTGAGAGGTCTCCCTGAGCAACTGCTGTCGTCACGTCCGCGATGTTCCGCACCTGGTCCGTCAGGTTGCCGGCCATCGAGTTCACCGAATCGGTCAGATCCTTCCAGGTGCCGGCCACGCCCTTCACCTTGGCCTGGCCGCCGAGCTTGCCTTCCGTGCCCACTTCGCGCGCCACGCGCGTCACTTCGGCCGAGAAGTTGCCGAGCTGTTCCACCATCTTGTTGATCGTCTTGGCCGTGCGCAGGAACTCGCCTTCCAGCGGCCGGTTCTCCACTTCCAGCGCCATCGACTTGGTCAGGTCGCCCTGCGCCACCGCGCCGATCACGCGGGCCACTTCGGAGGTCGGGTGGACGAGGTCGTCGATCAGCGAGTTGATGCACTCGATCGACTCGCCCCAGAAGCCGCGCGATTCGCTTAAAGAAGCGCGCTGCTTGAGCTTGCCTTCCTTGCCGACCACCTGCCGCAGGCGCGACAGCTCTTCCGCCATCGCCGCGTTCTGCTCGATCACCTCGTTGAACACATCGGCCACCTTGCCGCCCACGCCCGACCAGTGCATGGGCATGCGCACGGTCGCGTCGCCCCGGCGCAGGCCGTTCAATGCCACCAACAGGGTGTTCAGCTGTTCGGTCGGTGTGACGGTGACGGCGACGTCTTCAAGGACTTTCATGAAGCGATCCCTCTCAAGGATTTCCTGTTGCTGCTGTTTCAGCGATGATGGCGATGAACTAATAGGTGATGTAACGACATGCGAATCGACGTCACAAGAAATGGTGCCGGCCGTGGATGAGGTGCGCGTCGTCGTGGTGGACGACGTCAGCGACGTGGCCGAGATGCTGGCCTGCACGCTGGAATTCGACGGTTATTCGGTCAAGACCGCCGCTGACGGTGCCCAGGCGCTCGCGGTGATCGAGGCCTACCGGCCGCATTGCGTCCTGCTCGACATCGACATGCCCGGCATGAACGGCTGCGAGCTGTCGGATCGGCTGCGACAGCGGTATGGGGACGATCTGGTGCTGATCGCCATCACCGGCTGGGGGGATCCGGGCGATCGGGTGTCGGACACCTTCTCGCGCTTCGATCACTACATTCGCAAACCCTTCGATCCCGCATTGCTGCGCAAGATCCTTCCGCCGATATCGGCCTGAATCTGACACGGTGCTGCCTGACATTTGCGAGTGCCCCCAGTCGCGAAGCCCGCAGAATATCGCGGTGGCCTCGGCCAAAAATGTCGGGAATCGAGCGAGCGCGGCCGTCCGACATGAGGACGGCGTCTTGTCCTACAAGAACGTTCCTGCCCGGCTGCGTACCGCCCGGTTTCTCCTGCGGAGCAAGCGCCGTACCGGGCCTGTAAGCATCGGTAAACGCTGCGGCGATCACTCCAGCGGCGCTGAAGCGTCGTTCGTGGCGCGGCCGTAGGACGAACCCCACAGTGACCACCGCCCTCTGCCGACGACGGGCGAGCGCATCACGCGCCAGCATGGAGACATGAACGGATTCAAGACCGAAACCCCTCAAGAAGGAAGCCGTCGCGGCCCGGCTCGCGGCTGGGCTCGCGGCCTCGGGTGGACCACCGGCGTCATCTTTCTGATCCTGGCGGCCACGGTAGGAATTTCCGAATGGCAGGGTTGGCCGATGCTGCGCCGCCCGGCCGAACATTGGGCCAGCCAGAGGCTTGACCGGCAGGTCAGCCTGGAAGGCAACTCGGGCCGCTGGCACCTGCATCTGCTGGGCGATGTACGGATCGAGGTCGAACGCATCGAGATCGCCGCGCCGCCCTGGAGCACGCTGGGCTCGACCTTGGTGGCCAGCGACGCCAAGCTCCGCCTGCGCTGGCACGATCTCTACCTGTTGTGGCGCGGCCATCCACTGACGGTGCGCTCGCTCGAAGCCGACACGCTGGTGCTGCGCGCACAGCGCCTCAATGATGGCCGGGCGAGCTGGCAGCTCGGCCGGCCCAACACGCCGGGCTCGCACCAGAACGTCCACTTCGAGGAAGTGCTGGTGCGCAAGGGCACGGCCATCGTTGACGATCAGTCACGTTCCTTGTCGATGGTTGCGGGTTTTGCGTTGCGCGACGGCTCCGCCGCCAGCGATGGCGCCGGCATGCACGCCGAGGCCGAGGGCCGCTACCGCAACCTGCCCATGACGGCCACCTTGCGCAGCGGCTCTGCCCTGCCCTGGCTGTCCTCGGACCCGAAGGCGCCCGCCGTGCCCGTGGACTTCCACCTCAAGGTCGGCGATGCCGCGCTGACCTTCAAGGGCCAGGTGGGCGACCTGCTCGCCAGCCAGAGCCTCAACGGCCACTACGACCTCAGCGGTCCTTCGCTGGCGGCGGTAGGCCAGGCCCTGGGCCTGACGCTGCCGACGACGCCGCCCTTTGCCATGCAGGGCAATCTGACGCGCCAGGGCGAGCGCTGGACCACCGCCGTGCAGCACGCCACCATCGGACGCAGCCGGTTGATGGGCGACTTCGTCTACGTCCGTCCTGCTAACGCCAAGCCCAAGCTGACGGGCGAGTTGCGCGGGCCCGTGCTGTGGCTGGCCGATCTGGGGCCGGCGATCGGTGCCTCGGCCCCGGGCGCGCCCGCCGCGCCGAGGCCCAACGGCCGCGTGCTGCCGGACCGCAAGTTCGATCTGCCCTCGCTGAGCGCGATGGATGCGGATGTGCAGGTGCGGCTGGATCGCCTCGAATCCGGCAGCGCCCAACTGCAGGCCATTGAGCCGATGAACGCGCGCGTGGCGCTGCAGGGCGGCGTGCTGTTGATTGATCAGATCGACGCCCACCTCTCGCAGGGCCGCCTGGCGGGCAGCATCCAGCTGGACGGCCGCAGCCCGGAAGCCTTGCTCGACACCAAGCTGTCGCTCAGCGGCATGGTGCTGGAGCAATGGCTGCTGGCCGAGCGCAAGCAGAAGGTGGAGAAACCCGGCAAGACGCCGACAGTCAGCGGTCGCGTCGGCGCCCAGCTCTCGCTCAAGGGCCGCGGCCGCTCGACCGCCGAGCTGCTCGCCACGGCCGATGGCCAGGTGGTACTGCTCTGGACGCACGGCACGATCTCGCACCTGCTGGTCGAGGAAGCCGGCCTCGACATCGCCCAGTCGCTCGGCGTCTGGTTCAAGGGCGACGAGCCGCTGGCGGTGAGCTGCGCCGTGGCCGATCTGCAGGTCAAGCAAGGCATGGCCAGGCCCAATCTGTTCGTGGTCGACACCAGCGATTCCGCCTTGCGCCTTGACGGCGCGGTCTCCCTCGCCACCGAGCGCCTGGGCCTGGTGATGCGCGTCCAGCCCAAGGATTTCAGCCCGCTGGCGCTGCGCACGCCGATCCAGATCGGCGGCACCTTCGGCAAGCCCAATGTCAGCGTCGAGAAGGGTCCGCTGCTGCGCAAGATCGTGCCGTCCATCGCGCTGGCGACCGTCAACCCCTTGGCCGGCTTGCTGCCCCTGATCGATGTGGGCAGCTCGGACAAGCAGTCGGTCATGCAGGACTGCCAGCACGCGCTCGAACGCGTGGCGCCGCAGGCCAACAAGACGTCGGACGCTTCAAGCACTCCAGGCACTTCAAACGCCTCGAACCCTTCCGCCCCCGCCCCGATCCCGAACCCACCTCCAACAGCTCCATCAGCGCCCACACCATGAGCACCCACAACGAACCCTTCTGTAGGACAAGGCCCACAAGCGTGCAGGTGTTTAACGGACAGCATCCTGTCGCGCCCCGTCCTCACAATGAAGCGCTTGGTGCCAGAAGTCTGTGTACCGCATTAAGCTTGGAGGCACGCGCGCTCGTCGCCACGCCACCGAACATGGATTCGCCCGCACTTGATCCCCCCGCCGCCCCGGCTTCCGCGCTGACCTGTTTTCTGGTGGAGGACAGTCGCGTGATCCGTGAGAACCTCACCGCCACGCTCGAAGAGATGGTGGGCGCCAGCATCGTTGGCTACGCCGAAGATGAAGGCACGGCGGTGCAATGGCTGCAACGCGAGCGCGCGGCTTGCGATCTGATGATCATCGACATCTTCCTGAAGAACGGCACGGGCCTGGTCGTGCTCGCGCAGGCCAAGCGCCTGCAGCCGAGCTTGAAGCTCGTCGTGCTGACCAACTACGCCACGCCCGACATCCGGCAACGCTGCCAGTCGCTCGGCGCCGACCGCGTCTTCGACAAATCCGCCGAAATCGAGGAGCTGCTGACGTACTGCCACACCGTCGGGCATCAGGTCCAGAACACACAATAAGGGACGTTCTCTCATGACATTCGCCAGACTGACCGCGCGACTTCAGCGCAGCGTCTTCGCGTTTCCTTTGGCGATCCTGGTGGGCGGCCTGATGCTGGCCATCAGCGAATCGGCCTACTACGGCGCGGACTCGCAGCTCTCCACCCTGGTCACCATGAGCCAGGCCCGCCTCGAACTGATCAAGGTCATCGCCCGCGTGACCGACGCCGAGGCCGGCCAGCGCGGCTACCTGCTCACCGGCCGCCCCGAATACCTCGGCCCCTACCGCTTTGCTCGCGCTGACACGATGGAAGGCCTGGAAACTCTGCGCCAGCTCTACGCCGACCTCAAGCACCCCGAGGCCGAGCAGAGCCGCGCGCGCATCGCCAAGGCCGCCATGACCAAGCTCGGCGAGCTGCAGGAAGTGCTGCGCCTCTACGACGAAGGCCACCCCGATTCCGCCAAGGCTTTGCTGCTGACCGACATCGGCCAGGAGCAGATGGAAGACATCCGCCGCAACGCGCGCGAACTTTTGGCGGAGGAAGACAAGCAGATCGACACCGGCATCAGCAACGTCTTCGACACCCTGCTGCTGAACCGCATCGGCGTGGCCGCCATGACCGCGATCAGCTTGCTGATGGTCACGATGTTCCTCCGTCAAGGCCAGCAGTTAGCGCGGCAACGGGCCGAACAGCAAGGGCTGGTGAAGGCCGAACGCGATCGCCTGGAACGCGAAGTGCTGCGGCGAACTGCCGAGCTGACGGAGCTGGCTCAGCATTTGGAGACGGCGCGCGAAGATGAGCGTGCGAGGTTGGCTCGCGATCTGCATGATGAACTCGGTGCGCTGCTGACGGCGGCCAAGCTCGACGTGGCGCGCATCCGGCCGAAGCTGCCACCGGAATCCGATCTGATGCCGCGTTTGAGCCATCTGACCGAGACGCTGAACGCCGGCATCGCACTGAAGCGCCGCATCATCGAAGACCTGCGGCCGTCAACGCTTGATCAACTGGGCCTGACCCCTGCGCTTGAAATCCTGTGCAAGGATTTCGCGTCACAAAGCGCCTTGAAAGTGACGACGGATCTCGACGAAGTGGAGCTGGCTGCCAGTGGTCAGTTGAGTGTGTTCCGCCTAGTCCAGGAAGCGCTGAACAACATCGCCAAGTACGCCAAGGCCAGCGAGGTGCAGGTGATGCTGCGCCAGGAAGACGAAAAGGTGCTGGTGCGGGTCAGTGACAACGGCAAGGGGTTTGATACCGAGGCCGCGCGGACCACGCATGGCCTGGTGGGGATGCGGTATCGGGTCGAGGCTGAACGAGGGGAGCTGCGGGTGCAGTCGAGTCCGGGGGCGGGGACGGTGATTGAGGCTTTGTTGCCGAGGATGGTGGAGCCGGATGAGGCCCCGAACGAAGGCGCCGACGCACCGAATGGCCCCAATGTTCCCGAAGGCCCGCAGGCCCTTGGCACCTACTGAAGCCTCAGCGGGATCTCTTCTCAGCAGGCACGCCGCCTGCCCCCCTTCTTCCATGTGAGCGGCCTCATCGCACCCCGCGCCGCCGGCTGCGCTCACCCACCGGAAGACAGACTTGAGGAGCTCCCCCATGGACAACAAAACCACCATCAAGCGCCTGAACCAGCTGGTTGAGACCTGCAAGGACGGCGAGTACGGGTTTCGCAGTTGTGCGGAGCACGCAGAACGTGCCGATCTGCGCGAGTTTTTCGGCAAGCTCGCGACGGAGTGCCAGGGCTCCGCGATGGAGCTGCAGACGATGGTGAGCAGCCTCGGCGGCAAGCCCGAAGAGGAAGGCTCGATCGCGGGGGCGATCCATCGCGGTTGGGTTGCCGTGCGGGCCGAGATTTCAAAATACACCGACCAGGCGCTGCTCGAAGAAGCCGAGCGTGGCGAGGATTCGGCGTTCGAGCACTACCGCGATGCGCTTGAGGAAGACGATCTGCTGATCGAAGCGCGTCAGCTGATCAACCGCCAGTTCCTCGGCGTGAAGGCCAATCACGAGAAGGTTC
>DASYBU010000009.1:0-2842 GCA_036500605.1 Burkholderiaceae bacterium | reverse complement strand
CTCCTCGGGGTTGTCAACCCCGGGAAGCTACCCAATTTATGGCGAACGAAGTTCAAATCGGCACCAAACAAAATCGGCCTGCAGGCCCCGCCAATGCTTGATCTCCGGCTCGGCGCAAGTCAATAAGCCGGACAGTAGTGGAACAGGATGTACAGGATAAACAGCCAACTCCTGTCTTTGTCCTATCCTGTGCATCCTGTATATCCATGTAGAAAACGAATTCGTATAAACATGGATGAACGGGATGAACGGGATGAACGGGATGAACGGGATAACAGCCGAATTCAGGTGAGTTTCTTCATCGCCAGCTTGATGCCTTCGCTAACGCCGATGTCCGGCGGCAGGGATTTGAGCGCCGAGCCGGCTTCCTTCTCGCTGTAGCCCAGCGCGATCAGCGCCTGCAGGATGTCGGCTTGCGTATCGTTGGCCACGCTGGCGGGCATCGACAGGTCGGGGCCGAGCTTGCCCTTGAGCTCGAGCAGCAGGCGCTCGGCGGTCTTCTTGCCGATGCCGGGCACCTTGACGAGGCGGCCGCTGTCCTGCTTCGACACGGCCTGCGCCAATTCGCCAACGCTCAAGCCCGACAGCAGCGCCAGCGCCATCTTGGGCCCGACGCCCGAGATCTTGATCAGCAGGCGGAAGGTGCTGCGCTCCTCGGCGGTGAGGAAGCCGAACAGCACATGCGCGTCCTCGCGGATCGACAGGTGCGTGAGCAGCGTGGTCTTCTCGCCGAGGGCCGGCAGGTTGAAGAAGGTGCTCATCGGCACATCGAGCTCGTAGCCGACGCCCTGCACGTCCACGAGCACCTGCGGGGGAGTTTTTTCGGCAATCGTGCCAGTGAGTCTTCCGATCATGGACGCCATTATGCTGGGCGCCTCATCTGGAGAATGACCATGCATGCCTGGCTTTGTGAGAACCCCGTCGGCGTCGATGCCTTGCAATGGAAAGAGCTGCCCACGCCCGAGCCGCAGGCCGGCGAGGTGCGCATCGCCATCGAGGCCGCGAGCCTGAATTTCCCCGACCTGCTGATGGTGCAGAACAAGTACCAGATGAAGCCGCCGCTGCCTTTCGTGCCTGGCGCCGAATACGCGGGCACGGTGGAAGCGGTGGGCGAGGGCGTCAGGCATCTGCAGCCGGGCCAGCGCGTGGCTTGCCTCTCGGGCACGGGCGGTTTTGCCACGCATGTGATTGCCAAGGCGGCGCTGTGCATGCCCTTGCCGGCCGGTTTTCCGCCCGTCGATGCGGCGGCGTTCATCATGACCTACGCGACCTCGCACCACGCGCTGATCGACCGTGCGCAACTGAAGATCGGCGAGACCGTACTGGTGCTGGGCGCTGCGGGCGGCGTGGGGACGGCAGCGATCCAGATCGCCAAGGCGGCGGGGGCACGCGTTGTTGCCGCAGCTTCAAGCGCGGAGAAATGCGCCTTGTGCACAAGCCTTGGGGCTGATGCGACGATCAACTACCGCGAGCTGAAGGATCCGAAGGCCTTGCGCGAGGCCATCACCGCAGCTTGCGGCGGCAAGGGGCCCGATGTGATCTACGACCCGGTCGGTGGCGATCTGGCCGAGCCCGCGCTGCGTTCGATCAACTGGCGCGGTCGCTATCTGGTTGTCGGCTTTGCGGCGGGCCCGATCCCGGCTTTGCCCTTCAACCTCGTGCTGTTGAAAGGCGCTTCGTTGGTGGGCGTGTTCTGGGGCGAGTTCGCGAAGCGCGAGCCGAACAGCAACGCCGCCATGATGGGCGAGCTGGCCAGCTGGTATGGCCTCGGCCGCATCAAGCCGGTGATCGACCGCGTGATGCCGATGGCCGAGCTGCCCGCCGCCTTCGCGCGCATGGGCTCGCGCGAAGTGATGGGCAAGCTGGTGCTGGTGAACTGACCTGTGAACTAACGAGTTAGTTGTTGCGGCCGAACAGGCCGAGACGCTGCGCTTCCAGCGCCACCTCGGCACGCGAGCTCACGTTGAGCTTGCGGTAGATCTGCTTCACGTAGTCGGCAATCGTGTGGCGCGACAGGTTCAGCTGCACGCCGATCTCGGGCAAGGTGAAACCCTTCGCGACGCGCAGCAGCACCTCGTTCTCGCGCTCGGTGAGCGCGACGTGCGGCATGTTCTGCGGCCGCTCCTGCGGGCGCGTCTGCGCCGCGAAGTGCGAGATCACGCGGCGCGCGATCGACGGGCTCAGCGGTGGCTCGCCCTGGCTCATGCGGTTGAGCTGCTCGGCGATCAGCTCGCGCGCCTGCTCCTTCAGCAGGTAGCCGAACGCGCCGGCCTGCAGCGCCGGGAACAGATGGTCGTCGTCGTCGTGGATCGTCACGACCACCGACTGGCATTCGGATTGCGCCTCGCGCAGCGCGGCGACCACGTCCACGCCCGAGCCGTCGGGCAGGCCGAGGTCGACCAGCGCGAGCTTGAACTTGACTGCCGTCACCAGCGCGAGCGCGTCGTGCACGCGCGCGGCTTCGTGGATCTGGCCGTTCGGGAACACTTGTTTGATCAGCACCTTGAGCCAGGAGCGGATCTCGGGCAGGTCTTCGAGCAGCAGGATGTTGTCCATCGGGACACCTCAGGGTCAGCGCGCCATGCAAAGGCGCCGCGCGAAAGCCGCGCTCTCGGTCATCGTAGTCGGCTATCGGCCGCGCCCCGGTCGACTGTAGCCCGCCTCACAACGGAAGCGTGAGCCTTATCACGGTGCCATAGCCGGCGCCCGATTCGACCAGGCACTGCCCCTGCATCTGCTTGGCGCGGTGCTTCATGCTGGCCATGCCGTGGCCGCGATCGAGCTTGCCGTCGAGCTCCATCGGGATGCCCTTGCCGTTGTCCTGCACGGTCAGGCCGAACTG
>DASYBU010000008.1:0-108615 GCA_036500605.1 Burkholderiaceae bacterium | reverse complement strand
CGTGATCATGTTCTTCACATAGTCAGCGTGGCCCGGGCAGTCAACGTGAGCGTAGTGGCGGTTGGCCGTTTCGTACTCGACGTGTGCGGTGTTGATCGTGATGCCGCGTGCCTTTTCTTCAGGCGCCGCGTCAATTTGGTCATACGCCTTGGCTTCGCCGCCAAACTTCTTCGACAGCACGGTTGCGATTGCAGCCGTCAGCGTCGTCTTGCCGTGGTCAACGTGACCAATCGTGCCCACGTTCACGTGCGGCTTGGTACGTTCAAACTTGCCTTTTGCCATCTTGCGCTCCTGCAAGGGTCACTCGGGACCCGAAGAAAAGAAGGGAATAAGAAGAAAAGAAAGAGGTGGTGCCCTTGACGCGGATCGAACGCGTGACCTCTCCCTTACCAAGGGAGTGCTCTACCACTGAGCCACAAGGGCTTGATACCGAAATATCAGCACGGGTTTGCAGACTCAATCAGGCCAACAAACCGGTGACGACGCTTCCGTCATCAAAAACATCGCATCAAAGCAAGCACGAAAACACTTCCAACGCTGGAGCGGGAAACGGGAATCGAACCCGTGTCATTAGCTTGGAAGGCTAAGGTTCTACCATTGAACTACTCCCGCCCTGGGAGTCGAAACTGCTCTGACTTTTCGATCTGACTTTTACTCAGACCCCTGCTCGCTTTGGTGGAGGAGGCTGGATTCGAACCAGCGTACGCGTTAGCGGGCAGATTTACAGTCTGCTGCCTTTAACCACTCGGCCACCCCTCCTGGAGCGAGCCTGTGACTATAGCACACGATTTTGGCCCAGCAAAGACTTTCAGGCGCGCCGCATCTTAAGCGGAACCACCGTCCGAAGGCGCTCCGCACAGCAAAAGCATCCCAGATGCAGACCAATTCACCCCGGGATGGCTTGATAAAGAACCAATACCAATTGACTACCAAGCATGCAGACCACTCCGTGCTGCACCTCATCTTTCCGGCGCCTTTCTACAGTGGAATACCCGGTGGCTGGCGCGCCACAGCAGGGAAAACACGGTTCTTAAATTGGTAGCAAAGTGGCTTTACCAAGCCGTATAGTGGCATGGCATTGGTTGCATTTAGTAGTTCCAGCGGATACCAGGCGCATGCCACTTGACAGGCACGGCGGCCCCAAATGCCCTAAGACCAACCGGCCACGCAGTGCTCGGGCCACAACGAGGAACAGATCATGAAGGTCAAACAGACCCCTATCGCAGCAGCGGTGACACTCACCCTGTTGAGTGCGGCTTTCGCCGCGCAGGCCCAGGACGCGCCCAACGCACAGCTCGACACCGTCGTCGTGACCGGTGTTCGTGCCGCTCAGGAAAAAGCGCTGAGCGTCAAGCGCAATGCTGACACCCACATCGATGTGATCTCGGCCGAAGACATCGGCAAGATGCCCGACAAGAATGTGGCTGACTCGCTGGCCCGCATCCCAGGCGTCTCGGTGCTGAACAGCCCGGCCGGTGGCTCGGGTGGTTTCGATGAGCGCGACCGCGTGGGTCTGCGTGGCACGAACCCCAGCCTGACCCAGACCCTCCTGGACGGTCACTCGGTCGCCAACGGCGACTGGTTCGTGCTGGACCAGACCGGCGCCGGCGTCGGCCGCAGCGTGAGCTTCTCGCTGCTGCCCTCCGAACTGGTCAGCCGCGTTGAGGTTCACAAGACTTCCCAGGCTTCCGACACCGAAGGCGGCACGGCCGGCTCGGTCAACATCATCACGCGCAAGCCGCTGGACTTCACCAAGGCGCTGACCTTTGAAGCCAACGTGGGCGCCGTCTACTCCGATCTGGCCAAAAAGACGGACCCGCAGTTGAGCGCTTTGCTGAACTGGAAGAACGAGGCCAAGACTTTTGGCGTCCTGCTCCAGGCGTTTGACGAAAAGCGTCATCTGCGTCGCGACGGCGTTGAAACCCTCGCACTGGACTCCCAACCGCACGCCTATCAGGCCATCGGCAGCGCCGAGGCCGCCCTCGTGGCCCAACAGCCCAGCCTGGCCGGCGTGAAGTACCCGAACCTGATGGGCTCCGCGCTGTTCACCCAAGAGCGCGAGCGCAAGGGTGGTGTCATCAGCGCCGAACTCAAGCCGACTCACGACGTCGACCTGACCCTGTCGGCCTTCTCCTCCAAGATGAATGCGGACAACTACAACCGCAACTTCTTGTTGGCCAACCCCTGGGCGCTGCAAGACCCGGGCGTGACGCTCAAGGACTTCGTGGTGGACCCCACCACCAATGTCCTGACCAAGGCTGACTACACGTTTGCCAATCCGACCAAGATCGGCGTGTATGACATGATCTCTCGCAAGGCCTCGGCCCAGACCGGCTATGTGAATCTTGAGGGTTCCTGGAAGGTCAACAACGCGCTGAAGCTGTCAGGCAATGCGGGCACGTCCAAGGGCACCGGCAAGACCAACTCCCAGGACGTGTTTGAAGGCGATATGTACGGCACGGCCGGTGGCTTCCAGCTGAACGGCAGCGGCCAGGCCCCTTCGTTCTACTTGACATCGGCAGCGACTCCCGGCGGTGACGCCGGCGTTCCTTACCAGTTGGACTGGATCTTCGGCGACCAGAACGTCGTCGTTCAGGACAAGGAAACCTGGGGCCAAGTGGACGCCGAGTACACGCTCGATGCCGGCATGCTGCGCAGCCTGAAGTTCGGCGTCCGCAGTGCCGAGCACAAGCGCTATACCGACGGGCCGATCATCGGCCAAGGCCCGAACTGGGGCGCTCCTGTAGCCGGCGCCAACGGCCTGCCGATCGGGCTGACCAACGCCCAGTACACCGGGTCCTATCCGAGCAACTTCGGCAGCGGACTCGGCAGCGGTTTCCCGACCAACATCAAGTACCCGTCGGAAGACACGCTGGCGGCGTATGACGCCATCAATGCCGTTCGTCCCCTTTCGCGCCGCGAGCCGACTCACGAGTATTCCGTCAAGGAAAACGTGACGGCCGCCTACGGCCAAGCCAATCTGGAAGGCGACCACTGGAGCGGCAACGTCGGCATGCGCCTGGTGCATACCAAGACCACCACCCTGATCTGGGCGCCCACCAGCGACACCAGCTTGCCGGGTTATGCCGCTTCCGCATTTGCTGCGGTCGGCCCGCTCTGGACGGATCCTTCGGGCTATTACCAGACCTTCAAGAGCCGCAGCTATACGGACGCGCTGCCCAGCGCCAGCATCCGCCTCGATGTGACCAAGGACATCGTGGCCCGCTTTGCGATCTCGCGCACGCTGACCCGTCCTGACTACACGGCGTTGTCCAGCGCGCAGCTGCTGGGTGGTTACAGCGACCCGACGGGCAAAACCGTGGGTACAGGCACCACCGGCAACCCCGATCTGGACCCGATCCGCTCGACCAACTTCGACGCGAACTTTGAGTGGTATTTCGCGCCGCGCGCCTTTGTTTCGATGGGCGCCTTCCACATGCAGATGAACAGCTACATCATTGATGGCGTCCGGCGCGAGAACCTCACGACCGACCTGATCCCGACGGGTGGTCAGCAAGGCTCCACCGGCAATCAGCTGATCACTGCACCGTTCGATCTGCAAACGCAGGTCAACATGAAGGCCAGCGTCACGGGTCTCGAGTTCGCTTTCGAAACACCGATCTACAACAACTTCGGCGTCAGTGCGAACTACACCTATGCCGACTCCCACGACGCAACGGGCCACGCCCTGCGCGGCGCGGTGAAGCACACCGCCAACCTCGGTGGCTTCTTCGAGAACGACACCTTCACGGCGCGTCTGAACTACGGCTACTCGTCGGACAACTACCTCGGCATCGACCGCGGCACGGATTACTACCAACGTGGTGGTGCCGTGGTGTCTGCATCGCTCGGCTACAAGTTCAACGACCATCTGGCCTTCAGCCTGGACGGACAGAACCTGAACAACCCGATCCTGAAGTACTACGGCGACGTCAAGTCGGAACCGCGCGCCATTTACCAGAACGGCCGCCAGTACTATCTGACCGCTCGTATCAAGTACTGAGTCCGGACCTGCGGTCCTGCGGGACCGCAAGCCTGAGCATCCACCAAGGGGAACGTTCACCAAACGTTCCCCTTTTGCTTTACAAGCTCCTCATGCACGACACCGCCACCGTCTTCAACCAGAACCTCACCGCGCGCCCTGCAACCGGCACCACGGACGCGCCACCACCCGTGCAACACATCTGCGTGGTGGGCGGCGGCACGGCGGGCTGGATGACGGCCCTGATGCTGGCGACCTCGGCCTACGGTCCGCGCTTGAAAGTGACCGTGCTGGAGTCGCCGCAGGTCGGCATCATCGGCGTGGGCGAAGGTTCCACGCCGTGGTTGCGCGGCTTCTTTGATGGGCTGGGCATTGAAGAGTCGGAATGGATGCCCGCCTGCAATGCCACGTACAAGAGCGGCATCACCTTCGAGGGCTGGTCCACCAAGCCCGGCTTCGAGCGCTACTTCCACCCCTTCGCCTCGATGCTGGACAACATGACCATGCATCAGTTCGTGGACAACGTCCATGCACGGCTGGAAGGCGCGGATGTGTACGCGCATCCCGACCGCTTCTTCGTCGCTGCCGCACTGGCCCGCGAAGGCCGCGGCCCGCGCGCGTCCCACAACTTCCCTTTCGACGTCTGGTACGGCTATCACTTCGACGCCACCTTGCTCGGGCAGTTTCTGGGGCACAGGGCGGTCGAGCGCGGCGTGCACCATCTGCAACGACACGTCAGCGAGGTCATTCTCAACGAACGCGGGGATATCGACCGCCTGCAACTCGACGATGGCGAAACGCTCGCTGCCGATTTCTTCGTCGACTGCACCGGCTTTGCATCGCTGCTGATCGGCAAGGCGCTGCAAACGCCCTTCATCCCCTACGCAGAAAATCTCTTCAACGATGCCGCCGTCGCTATGCCGACGCCGCAGGCGGGCGCCATCGAATCACAGACCGTCTCCACCGCACTGCGCCACGGCTGGGCGTGGAAGATTCCGCTCACCAATCGCATCGGCAACGGCTATGTGTACAGCAGCGCGCATTGCTCCGCAGATGAAGCCGAGACCGAGTTGCGCAAGCACCTGGGCCTGCTGGATTCAGACGTCCAGGCCCGCCATCTGAAGATGCGCGTCGGCCGCATGGCCAAGCAATGGAGTCGCAACTGCGTGGCCGTCGGCTTGTCGCAAGGCTTCATCGAACCCCTGGAAGCCACGGCCCTGCTGTTCGTGCAGCGAACCGCAGCGATGCTGGTGGAAGTGCTCGAGAAAAGCGATCTCGGCCCCGCCGCGCAGGAGGCGTTCAACGAGGCCATGCGCACGCGTTTCGAGAACACGCGCGACTACATCGTCGCGCACTACAAGACCAACTCACGCACCGACACCGACTACTGGCGCGCCAATGCCGAGAACATGAAGCTGTCGGAGTCGCTGCAGGGCGTGCTGATGGCCTGGATGTCGCGCAAGCCTTTGGCCGCCGGCCTCAAGGCGGGCCGCTTCGGCCAGGGCTACCCGATCGTCTCCTGGTATGCGCTGCTGGCCGGCATGGGCATCTTTCCGGACCAGGAAGAACTGCAGGCGCCGACCTCCCATCAAGCGCGCCACCGGCTGGACACCGTCGATGACTTCGTCAAACGCAGCGCCATGAACTTCCCCGACCACCGGGAACTGCTGGCCCACATCCCGCCACGCGTGGGCGACAAGACCCTGCAGCTCTACCTCTGGTAGCTTCTCGCTCAGGGCTTGTTCATGCGGTCGATGACGTCCTTGCGAATCGCCGCATCGAAGGCCGCATCCATCTCGCCGAACATGTGGCGTTGGCCCTCCGGAATGTGCGCCAGCCCCTCGCCTCGTGCCCCGAACACATAGTGCCCGAACAAGGCGCGCCAGCCTTCGCGTTCGCCGTCCGGGAGATGGCGCAAGGCGAGCATGGCCAGGCGCATCGCCGCGAGATGCAGATCATCCTTGCGCTGCGCTGCAGCCAGCGGGCGCCACCAATAGTTCATCAGGATGTTCAGGTGCGGCGCCAAGGCCTCGACCTGGTGGAACCAAAGGGGCGGCATGTAGATAGCGTCGCCCGGCTCCAGTTCGGCGGTCACGGCCTGTTCCAGCGCGTCGGCCAGCAAAGGGAATCGCGCCAGATCGGCCTTGTGCAGATCGGGCATCACGGACATCGGCGCCGGCGTCGGCGCATAGTCCGGCGGGCCCAGATAGAGCTGCGGCGCGCATTGCGGCGGCAGCAAGGTGAAGCGGCGACGCCCCGCCGCCACGCAAGCCAGGTTGTGGGAATCGTCGAAATGCGCAGGCACGGTGGCTCGGTTGCCGATCCAGATTCGCGGCGCGGCGTCTGCATCGAGCAGCGGACAGACATTGGCCAGCTCGAGCCCTGGCAGCACGGCCGACACCAGCGCGCTTTGCGCCGCCAGGCTCGGCGGATCCGGGAAATGGCTGTAGCGCCAGAGCTGCTCGAACAGAGCGGCGTAAGGCCGCTTCTCGTGCACGAAGTTGAAGCCGTCCAGCTCCGGCCTGTAGCTGAACGCGCGCGTCGGCTCAGGCTTGGCCAGCACCGCATCGACAGGCTCGCCCTTATCAAAGCTCAGCAGGTATTGCAGGCAGGGCTCCAGGCCCGCACGCCCCTGCGTCACCAGCGGCCAATGCGCAACGAGGCCGCGCAACACCACGGGCTCGTACGTAGACACCACATCACGCTGGAAATTTTCGCGCGTGACCCCTTCAAGCTCTTTCATCGGACGCATGGCGATCATTCTTGCAGTGCTTCAGCGCCGGCGCGCCAGCACGCCCTGCAAATGTTCAGGAATGTGCGCGGCGGGATCTTGTTCACGCTGCACCACGTAGTGCTCGAACATCGCTGCCCAGGCATCGCGCTGGTCCGCCGGCAGTGCATTCAAGACCTTGATCGCCTGCAACAGGCTGGCGAGTGGCGTCGTCGCCTGCGCGTCGCCCGTCACGGCCCACCAGTAGTTGACGAGCAGATTGACTCGCTCCAGCGCCTGCACCTGATGCCACCACAAGGGCGGGATGTAGAGCGCGTCGCCCGGCCCCAACTCAGCCACCCATGCGTTGGCCAGCGCCTCGCGGTAGCGCGGGTAGCGCTCGAAATCGGGTGCCACCGGATCGACCACGCCGATCGGCGCCCCTGAAGGCGTGAACTCCAAGGGGCCGATGTAGAGATTGCCGACCTGCTCTGGCGCGAACAAGGTGAAACGTCGCCGCCCAGCCACCACGCAGGCGATGTTGTGCGGATGGTCGTGGTGGACCGGCACGATCAGCGCATTGCCCAGCCACAGATTGGGCAGCGCTTCATCGGCCAGCATCTGCAGGCGGTTCTCGCCGACGAAGCCCGGCACGGTCTCCATGATCTTGGCGCATTGCGCGGCGATCGACGGCGGATTCGGCTGAGGCAGATAAGCGATCAGCGTCTCCATGAACTCGGCAAAAGGCAGCCGCGCCTTGACGAAGTTGAAGTCGCGCAAGCCCTCGGCATAACCCATCACGCCGCGTGCTGCGGCCCGCGTCTTGGTGGCATGGACCAGGGCCCCCTGGTCGAAACGCATCAGGTAGTCGCAGATGCCGGCGGGCGCAGCGCCCGCAGCAGCAACGGCGGGCCAATGCCGGACGAGACCGCGCAAGACCACCGGTGTGTTCAGGCCCTCCAGTCGGGCCTTCAGTGCGGGCTCGTCGGCGGCCTGCCATTCAGTGATCGGTCTCATGCCCCTCGGCTTTCTCTTGCGTAACGGCTTGACGTGAGGACGCATTGTCAGCGGAGGGACCCGGCCTCGGGACGACAAAAAGCGGGCATTGGCGCATTGTTAATACCAATTTGAAACCAACCGAGGCCCACGTCAATTCAACAAACTGGGATCCTTGTCGAGATATTTGCTTGTTTTCCTGCTGTATAGCCCATTGATGTTGGTGTTACGACAACAACACAGGGTAAATACGCCCACAAAACTGGTAGCAAAGTGGAACTACGTCACTTTATAGTGGCATTGCACTGGTCGTATTTAACAGCTGCATTAGATACCAGCAGCATGCCACTTCCGGGGTGGTGGGCGCTGAATTGTCAGTTCTAACCGGCTGAACGCTCGTCCAGCCACACCAAGGAAGCAAAACAATGAAGGTCAGACAGACCCCCATCGCCGCGGCGGTGACGCTCACGCTGCTCGGCGCCGCATTTGCCGCGCAAGCTCAAGACACCGCCGGCGATGCCGCCAAGCTGGATACGGTGGTCGTCACCGGTATTCGTGCCTCGCTGCAAACCTCGGCCGTCATCAAGAAGAATGCCTCCGCCGTGGTGGATGCGATCTCCGCAGAAGACGTGGGCAAGATGCCCGACTCGGACATCGGCCAATCGCTCGGTCGCATCCCGGGCGTTTCCGTCGGCCGCGAATTCGGCCAGGGCGCTTCGGTCTCGATCCGCGGTTCCGACCCGCAAATGACCTACACGACCCTGAACGGCCAGACCGTCGCGTCAACCGGCTGGTATGACCAGAAGGACGTCGACCGCTCGTTCAACTATTCGCTGCTGCCCTCCGAACTGATCGGCGGCATCGAGGTCTACAAATCGCAGCAGGCCGACCTGACCGAAGGCGGCATCGGCGGCACCGTGATCGTCAAGACCCGCAAGCCGCTGGACATGGCCGCCAACAGCGGCTACGTCGGCGCCAAGTACGGCACCGGCACGATCAGCGATCCGACCAAGGACATCTCCGGCCTCTACAGCTGGAAGAACGCGTCGAAGACCTTCGGCGTGCTGCTGGCGGGCGCCCACATGCAGGGCAACTACATCCGTCGTGGCGTCGAGGCTGACAACCGCTGGTCGTCCGACGTCGAACCCACCGCCTTCGTGCAGGACCGCAAGCGCGACGCGATCAACGTCACGCTGCAAGCCAAGCCGGTCGAAGGCCTGGAACTCGGCCTGAACGTGCTGCGCCTGAAGCTCGGCGCGAACAGCTCGAACACCAGCGACTACCTCTTCCAGGGCGCCAACTGCGACAAGGTCAACGCGGGCGTGGTGTCGGACTTCAACCCGACCGGCATGTGCATCCACAGCACGACCACGGCCGCCAATCCGCTGCCGACCCAGTTCCTGCAGGTCTGGGCCCGCGCCGCGGACATGACCTCCAACAGCGCCACCTTCGACGCCCACTACAAGACCAGCGGCGCCAAGTTCGACCTGGTTGCCGGCACCACCAAGGCGGCAGGCGGCACCTCGCTGACGGCCAACTACCAGACGATCACCGGCGACACCGGCTTGAACCTGCCGCAGTGGCAAGGCACGATCGACGCGACCGGCCACCAGATCTCGGTCAACCCGACCACGAACCAATCCTTCTCGGTCTCCAACCTGCCCACGCAGATGAGCCCGCAGACCTGGGCCTCCTCGAAGGGCCCGAACAACGACCAGGAGAAGTACGCCCAGGTCGATGCCACCTTCGACCTCGACTGGGGCGCGATCGACTCCTTCAAGGCTGGCGCACGCTTTGCCGACCACACCTTCAGCAAGCGCGCCTACCGCCCGACCTGGAACAGCACGATCACCCCGGCCAACACGAGCAGCCTGTTCAGTGGCACGGTCGACCTGGCCAAGGGCTGGACGATCCCGCGTCCGGACATCGGCGCGATGATGGCCAACACCGCCGCCAACATCTCGGGCTGGATCGAGGATCGTTCCGGCTACGCCGAGCTGAACGAGAAGAACAAGTCGATCTACGGCATGTTCGACTTCGCCGCCGAGAACATGCGCGGCAACTTCGGCCTGCGCTACATCTCGACGAACGCCAAGAGCACCGGCTACGCCTTCGACGGCACGCCGCTGGCGGACGGCGACTATTCCGGCAACACCGGCTTCAGCCACGGCCTTGACGTTCAGAAGGGCAGCTACAACGACGTGCTGCCGAGCCTGAACGTCGCCTTCGACCTGCGCAAGGATCTGGTCCTGCGTTTCGCGGCTTCGCAAGCGATCACCCGCCCGAACTTCGCGAACATGCTCGGCCTGCAAGTGTCCGGCTACAACGACGACCGCGTCGGCAACGAAACCTGGACCATCGGCAATGTCAATCTCAAGCCGATGAAGTCGAGCCAGATGGACCTGAGCCTGGAGTACTACTACGGCAAGGGCAACCTGATCTCGGCCACGTACTTCAACAAGGACATCCAGAACTTCGTCACGGCCAATGTGCTGAACAACCAGAAGGTGGGCCTGGTCGATCCGAAGTCGATGGCGGACAACTGGACGGTGCAGAGCTACGTGAACGCCGGCGGCGGTCGCCTGCAAGGGCTGGAGCTGCAGTCGAACAACACGCTCGGCTACGGCTTCGGCGTGGCGGCGAACTACACGTTCACCGACGGCACCGCACCCGCCAGCAGCTTCCTCGACAACATCGGCGTGTTCACGCAGTCGTCGAAGCACAACGTCAACTTGGTCGGCTACTACGAAAACCAGACCTACTCCGCACGCCTGGCCTACAACTGGCGCTCGAAGTACATGATCCGCGAAGGCGCCTACTGGTACGGCAACCGCATGCATGCCAACTTCGGCACGCTGGATGCGAGCTTCGGCTGGAACATCTACAAGAACGTGGCCCTGACTCTCGAGATCAACAACATCACGAAGCAGGACGACGTCCAGTACGGCGCCGCTGACGCCAGCGATACGGCCATCAAGGATCCGCTGCGCGCCGGCTACCCGGCCTGGTCGTTCACGGGCGAGCGGACCTATACGCTCGGCCTGACCGCCAAGTTCTGACCGGGTTCTCTCGATCGATCCCCGAAAGCCCGGCTGATGCCGGGTTTTTTTCTTTGGACCTGGCTCAATTCCGGATCGGAATCTCGCGCCAGTTCAGCAACTGGTAGCCCAGTTGCGCGCCCTTCGACACGTCCTGCTGCGTCGACTTGCCGTCGTCGGTGCCGATGATCAGCTTGGGCGTTCCATTGACGCTGAGCAGCACCAGATCTGTCACGACCGAGGGAGTGGCCAGGTAGGCCATGTTCGATGGCAGCATGCTCTGGCCCGAACCGAGATCGATGGCATAGACGTGGCTCTGTCCTGACGGGCTGCAAGCGCTGCTGGAGGAAGGCACCATGGTCGAGAAGATCACGCTGCCCAGAAAGCCCGACGGGTCCGAGATCACGCGCCAGCCCGGTCCGCTGCCGATAGAGCCCAGGTCCACATACCAGCCGACCTCCCGGGTCAGATCGAGCGTGACGGGCTTGGTCAGATCCGTCAGTTGATGCAGATTGCTGCGGCGGATCGGGAAGGTGATGCTGGATGGCAGCGCTGCTGTCGTGTTGGGCCGCGAGGCTGTGCCGTCGATGATCGCGAAGAAGGTCTGGATCTGCGAGTTGGCGACATCGCTGGTCGCCAGCATGCGGCCGGTGCCCACGGTCACATACCGCCGATTGGTGCCGGGCTGGATCATGACCAGCGGGCGCGAGGTCACCGACAAGGCATTGCCGGCGGCATCCGTCAGCAGGGCCAGGCGCGTTGGCGCAGGGTAGCTGCCCGACATGCCGGTCAGATCGAAACGCCACACATTGCCCAGTAGATCGCCGGCATAGACGGACTCCGAGGTGCCGTCCTTCGTGTCGAGCAGGAAGGTCTGAATTGCGGCCATGCCCGCCGGCGCGGTAGCGCTGCCTGTGCCGGTGCTGATCTTCTCGAGCAGCGCGCCATTGCGCGGATTGACGATGTAGAGATAGCCGATCCCGCTCGCGTTGTTGTAGCCCGAGGCGAACATCACCACCCAGCCGTACTTCTTGAGCTTGGCGATGGCCGGAGCGCCGTAGCTGTAGCCGAGATCGCTGTCGGTGAACTCCCACAAGACCTTGCCGGCGCCCACAGCCTCGCTGGTGATGCTGTCCGGCTTTGTAACGTCCAGCGCGTAGAAGGCCTTGCCGCCCTTGCCCAAGCCGCCAACAAGAATCGTGCGCCAATCGGCCGCGCTGCTGCCGCCGACCGTGTTCTTGAAGTCCACATCAGCCGTCACCGGCGTGCTGTCCACGTAGAAGTGATGGACAAAGTTCGGGTTGCCCAGCGCCGCCAGACCATCCGCGCTGGGTGTGTTGTTGGGCCCGCTGAACAAGGCGGCCGGCACATACGCGAAGACTTCCTTGCCTGCCGTAGCGCCACTGAGCGAGCCGTCGACCGCATGCACCATGCCGTCGTTGGCGCCGACATAGACCATCGTCCTGCGGGCTGCATTCGCAGCCTTGAAAGCTGCATAGCCTGGGTTCGAGTCTTCTGAATACGGCGCCGCAGGAGCCGCAACCGGCAAGGTCTTGCTGTTGACGATGTCGCCGAGCAGGTTGATCCGGGTACGGTAGGCGAGCGAACTCCCCGCCACCGTGGACGACTGCTCTTGCGAGCGATCGCCGCGCAGATAGTTCAAATAGTCCGAGCTGTCATTGCCGCTTCGGTAGCTGGTATCGAGGGAGGCCATTTGAGTGGCATCCAGATTGGCCGCGCGAAAAGGTACGCCGATCCTGGTCGTGTTGTTGTAGCTGATGAGGGTGCGGCCCGTGTTCCAGCCGTTGTCGCTGGCCTGGGCCGCCAGCGTGGCCGCGAAGTTCCAGGCCTGCGTCACGGCGGGCACTGCCGCAGCAGCATCCAGTACCGTCGTGTTGGCGACCACATCGCCCGTCCAGTTCTTGCCGTCGTACTGCGCAGCGTAGGAGCCTGTTGTGGTGCTCACGATCTGCGACGAGGCCGTCGAGAACGAGGTCGTGAAGGCCCTGAGCTTGTTCGCGATGCTGGCAAAGGCATTGGTCAGGCCGGCCACCATCAGGTCCGGCCGGTTGGCCGTGTAGTAGTTGTCGGGACGCAGTTGAGAGCCCACGACGTCCGTGGCGGCGCCCGTGTGCCACCAGGACTGCGCGATGTCCTGGCTGCCTTGGCTGTAAGGCTTGAAGTTGTCCGGCACCGTGAAGCCACCGTACTTGGTGGCCAGATAGTATTGGTTGTTCGCGATGAAGCCGGTCTCCAGCACATCGAGCCAGTAGGTCTGCACGGACTGGCGGCCCAGCGTCTTGGGATCGCTCGGGTTGTCCGGCCGGATATCGCCGGCATTGGCGTCATACGCCAGACCGGCAATCAGGGGCCCATTGTTGTTGCAGCAGTTGGGATAGTTCATCGCCGATCCCAGGTTGGCGATGCCCTGCATCGCGCCGACGGCATTGGTGGCCGTGGTGGCATTGACCGTGGTGTCCGCGGCCACCGCGGACGGCTTGGCAGGTTCGGTGGGGCCTGTCGCGCCCGGCAGATCGCGATCGGCGTGCGTGTTCACGTCGCCGATGCCCAGGATGTAGTTCTTCTGGCACGCGTACTGGATCGGATCGTCCCAGTTCGTGATCACAGGGAAACCATCCACATAGGTCGCAATGTCCGAAGCCGCCGCGTTCGGGTTGGTCTGCCGGGCGTTGCTCCACTCCGGCACGTTGCCAAGATGGCGGTAATAGCGAAGCGCCGCGTAGTACAGCTCACTCACGGGGTCATAGGTCTTGTAGCTGTTGCTGCTGCGGGTAATCGACCCGAACTTGTTCAGATAGTTCATCACGCCGCTGTTGACCACGGCCGTGCCGTAGGCCGTGGCCGTGCTACTGGCGTCGGCGCTGTCGGGATTGACCAGCATGATGCCGTCGGCCGTGGACCACTCGGCCAACGGGTTCGTGATCGGCGAGCTGCCCGGCACGGGCTGCGTCGGCCCCACGAACTTCTGCCGCGCCCGCAGCACGCCGCCATCCCGCGTCACGCTGCTGTCGTTCAGATACCCGAAAGCGCTGTAGCGCATGCGATCCGAGTACTGCTGGATCAGGCCCTCGGGCTTGTAGCTGCTGCCGTACTGCTTGCAATTTGCTTCCAGGCCACCCGCACCGGCGCTGGCGTCGCAAACTCTCACATGCGCATAGATGTTGTAGTAGCCGGTGATCGCGCTCGCGGCATTCGACGTCAGGTTGGCCGTCGCGCCACCCCCACCGCCGTTGATCTGGAACTGCGCCCCCAGGCCCGAGCTGTGAATGTTCAAGGCGGCCCAGCTCATCGGCGTCGCACCGGCAATCAGGGCGGCACCGCTGAGGGCTCGATCAGCGGTGCCACTCTGACCGCTGTTGTAGGCCCGCTCAAGTACCGTCATCGACGCCGTATCGGTAGACCGAAATCCGCCCGTCAGCGCCCAGCGGAACGGATCGACCGTCTGCATGGTCGCCCAGTTCAGGAAGTTGCCGCTCCACTTGCCGCTGCAGACATGGCCCGCGGCCGTGCCCGCAGGCTGGAAGTAGCTGCTCAAGGGCGTGCCGCTGTTGTAGGTGTAGGTGTAGCACTTCTTGGGATCGAAATAGCCCAGGAACTCGCTGCCCGTGGCATAGGCTGCGGTGTGTGCAATGCCGAGCGCTGTCGGGAATTCGACCGACAAGGTCAGTGCCAGATTGCCGGGCACCGCTGCAACGGTAAACACAGGCTGATCGGCCAACGGCGTCTGCGCGAGCAAGCTGCCGCTGGTGCAGAGTCCTGTAGCGAAGGCGAGAAGCCGCATGCGGTCGAAAGGGGTTGCAAGAGGCATGGCGAATTCCCGTTATTTTCTGAAGCCGGCTCAGGCCGTCAGCGTGGCCTGAAAGAAGGACTGGCTGTTGCGCGGCCCGGTCACCCTGACGGTGATCCGGTACACGGCTTGCGGAATGACGACGGCGTCCTCCGGCCGGCCGTCTCCGCGCACCGTCGTGCCGCTGCCGCCCGCCGCCGGGGGTGCCGTTCCCAGCACGCAGGCGTCGGCATTCACCGGACCCGTTGTTGTGCATAGGCGATCGACGACATAGCGCACGGTGATGCCCATATCGGCCTGCGCGATGTCGGCACCGCTGGCCACGGCGGCAAAGGCCGCATCGGACAGCAAGGCGGTCGGGATGCCTTCGGGCGTTGTCGCCAGCTGAGTGGCGCTGTAGTTCAGCGCGGGATTGCTGGTCTGCCGCACGACATCCGTCGCCAAGGCGCCCGTCTTCATCAAGGTTTGTACGGTGGCCAGCGCTCGCACACCCTGGTTGGCCATATCGCGCTTGAAGCCGTAATTGCCCGCCGCCACGAGCGCGCTGTTCATCGAACGGACCATGGCGATCGAGCCGATCATCAGGACGACAAGCACGATCAGCGCCACCACCATGATGACGCCGCGCTGGCGTCTGCATGCATATCGAAAAAGCTGGTTCATGGTGTGTCCTGGGTCGGAACCGGCAGCGGCCTTGGCAGCAGCAGCACATTGCGCAGGGGGACGGTGAACTCCACCACGCGAAGTCTTTGCAGACGCTCGCTGTCGGTCAGCGGTCGCGGATAGGCCAGCCCCGAGCCGAGGTCGGTGAACAGGTTCAGGACGGTCGGTGAAACAGGAGTCTTCTCGACGCGGTCCGAACGCATGATGAGCCCCACACGCAGCGCGCGGATCTGCGTCAGCTTCTGCTGCGCTTGCGCCGTGCCGTCGCTCAGGCTGGCTGCCGTGTAGCCGGCGTCGGTGGGCTTCACCCAGGTATCGACGTTGCCGTCACCGTTCGTGTCGATGCCATACAGCGCACGCATGTCCACCACGCCATCGGCCTGGGGCACGGCGCTGACCGACCCGCTGGTTTGCAGCAAGTCATAGCTGAACAAGGTGTTGTTCGCGCCGATGCCATACAGCAGCATCTGCGGCGCGTTGCCATCCGGCGCGCTTGCGTTGCCAAGGTTCATGAGATTGAGGTCCGGGCCATCAAAGTCAGCCACCGCGACGCTGTTGACGACGGGCGCGTAGTAGCTGCCGCCCAGCGGCAGCAGCGTGGAACCGGCGCTCGGTTTGAATCCCGTTGCGACCTGCGTGAGCAGGCAGGGCCGCCGCTCCTGCGCTGTGTTCTGGACCATCAACAGCAGGTCGTTCTCGCGCAAGCCGGCGGTGCTGACCAGGTTCAGCTGCGTGCTGGTTGCCGCGCCGGGCTTGGTCAGAATGGCGGTCTCGCCGACACCCGACATGCCGCTCTTGATGGCCAGCACATCGGTTCCGCCGGCGCCGAGGCCCGCATAGATGAGCACCGGCACCAAGCGCTGGCTCTTCGGCACCGAATCGAACGGGGCAGGAAAGGCCGAAACGCCGGGCAAGAGCTGCGCGCCGTTGAGCGACACGTTGAGCGTGCAGCCCAGCGTCAGCGAATAGCTGTGCACGTAGCCCGAACCTGCGCTGCGGATCAGGCGATCCATGTCGGCGGCAACAAAACCCATGTTGAGCGCGAGATCGTTGCTGGCGCCGTTCTGACGTTTGCCCGCCTCGTAGCGTGCCGTGACCGTCATCAAGGCCAGCACGATGGCCATGCCGATCACCATCGCGACCATCAGCTCCACCAAGGTGAAGCCGGTGCAAGCGGGGGTTCGCTTCATGGTCCGACGATGACCACGTCGGTCACGTAGGCGCGCGGCGCACCGCTCGGCGGTGTCCACTTCACCGTGATGCGCGCGACATTGCTCGCGCCCATCACCACCATCCCCACACCACCCGGCAGGCCTGCCGTCTTGGCATCGCCGACGCGGGCATTCCACGCGGCAAGCGTGGAGGCATTGATCGAAACCGTGTTCATCGTCCACATCGTGCTGGCCAGCTCGCTGGCCAGCATCGCGGCGCGCTGGTTGTCCTCCGTGTTGACCGCAGCCTGCGTGCCTTTGGCCAGCAAGGTGAGCAAGCCCAGAATGCCGAAGCTGACCAGCAAGACGGCGGCCAGCACTTCGATCATGGACATGCCTGCGGAGCGACGCAGTTTTCGAGACGGGCGGTTCATGGCGGGCATCCATCGGTATCGGTGGCCGAGAAGGTCTTGGCCGGATCGCACAGTCGCACGCTGCCACCCAGGGTGGCCAGGACTCGCAAGGGGCGGTTGGACTGCGGACTCAGCCTGACATTGAATTGCCGCGTCCCGTCGGCATCCACCGTGCACGCCGCGCCACCGATGCCGGGGTTGGCCACGGCAGCCAATCTCCCGCCGGCGTTGAAACAGATCGGCAACGTGCCTGAGCCGGCGGCGGCGCTTGAGACATCGACATTGGCTGCAAAGTCGGCCACCGTATTGCATTGAACAATCGAGACCGTCTCGACGCTCACGAAAGGAATCGTCTGCATCACCCAGTACGCGCCGGTCGCGCTCGGGGCGGCGTTGACCGCGCAACTCGACGATGCCGTCCGGTACAGCACCACGCCCCGGCTGCGCTTGAGTGCTTCGGCCTGGGCGAAGCGCAGATTGGTGCCGACAGATTGAGCGCTGGTGCGGACCTTCGTATTGGCGATCCAGTTGCTGAACGAAGGAATCGCCAAGGCAGCCAGGATGCCGGCGATGGCCAGCGTGACCATCAACTCCATCAAAGTGAAGCCTCGCGTTCGCAGGGTGATGTTCATGAGCATGGGTCGCCCTTCTTCATCAGCCACTTGGTCGCGCAGGTGTTCCATCCCGTCGGCGCTGTGGCGGTGGCGCGCGTATCGTTCTGATCCACGGTGAAGGTGAATCCCGCAGAAGCCTTGCTGCCCAAGGCTTGCAGCGTGTAGGCCGTTGCCGTGGGCGCGCCCTTGCAACTGATCGTGAAGGTGCCGAACACCACGGCATTACCCGTACCCGCACAGGGCGGAGTGAAGCCGTTGACTGGCGCGTAGCTGCGGTTGTCCTGGTAGTAACGCTCCATATCGGCGCGTAGGGCGGCCAGGCCGGTGCTGGCGTCCGCCAGGGCGCCGCGCGTCACGTAGTCCTTGTACTGCGGGATGGCGACCGACGCGATGATGGCAATGATGGCCACCGTGACCATCAGTTCAATCAGCGTGAAGCCCTGTGAGGCTCGGTGGGTTCGACGGGCTGGCATGAGCTCCTCCTGCAGAAAAATTCTGAAGGAGGGGCGGCGCGCGAATGCTGCCGCTCGTCAAGCTCGCGATCGCCTTCAGCAAGCGCCCGGGCTTGAAGCGTGAACGATCTGACGGATCGATCCGCCAGCCTAGAAGTCGTAGAAGGAGTTCACCGTCAGGCGTCCGTTGCGCGGATCGCCGTTGATGCTGAGCGCGGGGTTGATCACCGCCGTGTGCAGCAGGCTGCCTCGGTAGATCACCAGGCGGTTGAAGCGCGCGGGCATCATGCCGAGCAATTCGAAGTGCTCGTCCGAGGCATCGAAGTAGCGCGGCTTTGGCGGTCGCGCATTGAGCTCGGCGTAGTAGGTATTGAGAAACGTCTCGCTGTTCTCACGCGTGATCTGCTGCAGGCCCGTTGCCTTGTGGCGGTAGAAGGCCGTGCCGCCATGCTCCTCGCCGCACAGATAGAGCAGCACCGCCATGTGGTGCGGCGCGCTCGCGTCGAAATGCGGCGTGCGCTGCAAGGGTCCGAGTTCGGCAGCGGCCGTGGTGGTCAACGAGAAGCTGCATTCGCTCTTGCGCAGCGGCAGTTCCTCGGGCACGCCGAAGTTCAGCCGGATCAGCGGTTCCATCAAGGCGGTGAGCTCGGCCGAATACTCGGCCGGGATGCGCGCCCGCACGCCGGGATAGCCCTTGCGCTCCTCATGGCCCGGACAGGGCGCGAACTGAGCCGCACAGGCCGCGTCGACGAGCGCCTGCGGGTTCTCCAAAAAGTTGTCGATGAAGACGGCCTGATGCTCACCGATGCGCACGGAACGGATGTCCGGCGGCATGTGGATTGCATAGGGTGAATCGAGGCTCATGACACCTAGATTTTCCAGTACCAGCCGCGCCGGTCCAGCAGCTTGACGATCACTGCCCAGACCGCGACAAAGACGATCGCGTAGGCCAGCGAGGCATTGGTCGGCCCCGCCAGGCGATCGACCCACGAGAAGCCGTGCACGTACAGCGGCTGCATCCAGCCGAAGCCCTCCAGCAGCACCTCGGTCATCCAGGCGCCGGCGTAGGCCGTGATCGCATTGACGCCAAAAGCACGCCCCACGGCCGGCCAGCCTTTGCGGTCGATCAGCACATGAGCCAACACGAGCAAGAGCGCGCTCAAGCCGCCGGCCCACAGCACGAAGGACGGCGTCCATAACTGCTTGTTCAAGGGCAGTTGCAAGCAGGACCAGGCCAGGCCCAGCGCGGCACTGCCGAGGCCCAGCATCAGCAGCGCTTTCACGCGCCCCCTGCGCAGCCAGTCGCCGCAGCGCAGGCCCAGCAGGCAGGTCGCCAGGCCGCCCAGCGTCGAGACAATGCCCTCGGGATCGAAGCCGATGCCGGCCGCGGCATCCCACTCATAGTTGTGGCGACCGAGCACCCAGGTGTCGACGAGTTGCTCGATGCTGCCGATCTTGTCGAGCGAGCTGACGCACAGCATGAGCGCATAGCCGGCCAGCAAGGCGAGCAGCACGAGCCATTGCGCCCGTGCCCGCAGATAGACAGCCAACGTTCCGGTCACGATGAAGCACAGGCCGATGCGCTGCAGGACGCCGGGGATGCGCAGCTCGGGCTTGCTCATCAGCCACCAGGCCAGCAGGTTCAGCACGAGGCCCAGCGCGACGATGCGTGCGCCGCGTTGCCAGACCGCAGAGGCCAGGGCGCGCGGCTCGCCGCCTCGGTCGATCTTCGGCCCCAGTGCCAAGGCCAGCGACACACCAACGATGAACAGGAACAGCGGGAACACGAGATCGGTCGGCGTGAAGCCGTTCCAGGCGGAGTGCTCCAGAGGCCCGTAGATGTGCCCCCAATCGCCGGGATCGTTGACCAGCAGCATGCCTGCCACGGCCAGGCCGCGCAGCGCATCCACCGAGGCCAGTCGCTTGTCGGAGCTCATGGGCTCTCCCTCTTCTTGGATTTTCTTTGATGAAAGAAACGAGGCGCCAGCCTCAGATATCGCAGCGGCTCTCCAGCGCGGGCTGCGGCGCTGGCACCGTGTCGACACGAGCTCGCCCGTCATGCCGCAGCGTTAGCACCTGGGCTTCAACCTCAGCCGGGCTCAGCACCGTGTTGCGCGCATGGAAGACCCAGTCCACGTCCTCGCGGTACGTGCGCGTTCCCGCGCTCGCGGGCAGGAGCCCATCGGGATGGATCCACAGGTTGAAGCTGATCGCCATCAGCGAGACGGGATAGTTGCGCCCGCTGTGCTCGGCCACCTTGCGGCCGTCGATGAACCAATGCGTGTGACCATCCGCCACCTGCATCATCAGCACATGCCAGCCCTTGAGCGAGCCGAACTCCTCATGCGCCTGGTTGTAGGAAGTCCACGGCTCGAGCCGCACGGTCTCCCAGGTCACGCTGTAGATGCGCGGCTTGGCATTGCCCCAGGCGCCCTGCCCCACGTATTCCCAATCGAGCTCGCTGTACTCGGGATCGAAATCGAAGCGCAGCGGATTGACCGCGTAGAAACTCTGGATCACCGGATCACCGGCCACGCCGCTTTGCGGCTGGTCGTAGAAGCGCACGCGCGCCGCGTACGTGCCGGCCAGGAACTTGCGCTGCTGGCACAGCTGCGTCTGCACGGTGTTGGCGCCCGTGCCATCGGTGTGCGCGTTCAAGCGCAGGAAGCGGTTGCCGGGCTGATCGGCATCGTCGACCAGCTCGATCGCGGAAGGCTCCCAGCGCGCACCTTCAAGACCGGGGTGCCCCGCTGCCGTGCGCAGCACCCAACCCGAGCTGCGC
Organism: Burkholderiaceae bacterium; assembly: GCA_036500605.1. Classification (GTDB taxonomy): domain Bacteria; phylum Pseudomonadota; class Gammaproteobacteria; order Burkholderiales; family Burkholderiaceae_C; genus JAFALK01. Next base: position 88,006 of record DASYBU010000008.1, on the reverse strand, counting down.
AGCGCAGTCAGGTCATGCTGAGAGAAGTCGTCGAAGAAGAGCTCGGCGGGCGGCTTCGGCACCACCGAAGCGCAACCTGCCATCAGCGCTGCGATGAGCGCCGTCAGAGCGACGCGCCTCATACGACGACGGCTTCCGGCGTCGGCTTGCTCTTGCCCGGGATCTTCACGAAGAACATCAGCGCGAAGGCCGGCAAGGCGCAGGCGACCGTCCAGAGGAAGAAGCTCTGATAGCCCATCCGCACTTCGATGTCGCCGCTGATGCTCTTGGAGAAGATGAAGCCCAGCTGCATCACGCCCGAACCGAGCGCGTAGTGCGCCGTCTGGAAGCGCCCGGGCGCCACGGCTTGCATGATGTAGAGAATCATGCCGACGAAGCCGAAGCCATAACCGAACATCTCGGCGAACACCGCCATGCCGATGTGCAGCAGATCGCCGGGCTGGTTGACGCTGAGGAAATAGAACACCGCGTTCGGCACCGCCAAGGCTGCGAGCAGGAACGGCATCGCACGCTTCAGGCCCAACGAGGCCGTGAAATAGCCGCCCAGCACACTCCCCACCAGGAAGGCCCCTGTACCAACCCAGCCGTAGACATCGGCCACCTGGCCGTTCGTCAGGCCCAGGCCGCCGTTGGCACGCGCCTCCAGCAGGAACAGCGGGCCGATCGTCTGCACCTGGCCTTCAGCCAGGCGAAACAAGACGATGAACAGCACCGCCAGCCAGATGCCGGGCTTCTTGAAGAAGTCCTCGATCACTTCCTTGAGCGTGCTCCAGATGCCCGCTGCGGAAAGATCACCATGCGCGACGTTGAGCGTGCCCGGCAGGCGCCAGGCGTTGTAGCTGGCCAGCACGATCAGGATCACGCACAGGCCTGCGAACACGCTGGACCAGGCATTGAACACACCCATGCTGCCCTCAAGCCAGCCCGCGACCTTCAACACCACGCCGACCATGAAGAAGCGCGCACCGTTGAAGAAGGCGCCTTGCCAACCCGCGTAGGAAGCCTGAGCTTGCGAATCGAGCGACGCCATGTAGAGGCCGTCGCAGGCGATGTCATGCGTGGCCGAAGCGTAGGCAATGATGAACAGCACGCCGATCGACAGCGCGAACCACCACGGCGTCTTCAGCGCCAAGGCCAGCAGGGCCAGCGCGAACGCGCCGGTGTACTGCATCGCAACGACCACCAGCTTCTTGCTGCGCGCCAGTTCGAGGAAGGGGCTCCACAGCGGCTTGATCGCCCACGCGAGCCCAAGCAGGCCGGTCCAGCGCGCGATCTGGTCGTTGCCGACACCCATGTTCTTGAACATGAGTCCGGCCAGCAACATCACCACGAAGAAGGGCAGGCCCTGCGCGAAGTACAGGCTGGGCACCCAGCGGATCGGTGAGCGTTGCTCGGTTGTCATGTCAGGTGAACCGGTGGAACTGCGTTGGCGGGAGCGCTGCCTTCAAGCCAGCTTTTCAGCGCAGCCATCGCACCGTCGGCATAGCCCCAGGTGATCACGCTGGGCGCCGGGTTGTCGAGCGTGTGGAAGGGGTTCCAGATCGCCAGATGCAGGCCCACTTTCGCGCCGGCAGCGGTCTGCCCATAACGGCCCTTTTGATTGGACACGAGCACGTTCAGGCGACCATCCTCCGGCAGATCGGCAGCCTTCAGTTCGCGCAAGTGCGCGTGGTGCAAATACTCGACGTCCGTGAAGTTCGCGAACAGCGCCGCCACGAGCTCGACCGGCAAGCCGGCTTCCGAGACCCCATCGCTGATCACGCTGGCCTGCGTCACCACGCGCAGCGCGCGGTTGCGTGCCGGCGGCGTGGCGCCGCGCAGCGTGCACAGGGCCTGCGCCCAGGCGCGGTACATCAGCGCGTTGTCGAGCTCGCGCTGAGCCGGTTCGTAGTCCTTGCGGGCCAGCGGGTAGGCGGCGGCCAGCGCATCGAGGCGTGCGCAGGCCTTCTGCATCTGGCCCTGTGTCAGCTGCTTCGCTTCGAGCGCGGCGCCGATGGCGTTCAACGCATCGGCCTGCTCCTGCAAGCTGCCTTGCGCCAGCGGCATGTCGGCACCGGCCTGCAGCGCCAGCACCGCGCCACGCGCATGGCCGAAGCGTTCGTACACGGCCTTCATCATCAGCGCGTCGGTGATGACGACGCCTTGATAGCCGATGCTCTCGCGCAGGATGCCCGTCAGCACGCGCTTGGACAGCGTGGCCGGGTACTCGGGATCGAGCTGCGGATAGACGATGTGCGCGGTCATCACGGCCGGTGCCACGGACGCCAAAGCACGGAACGGCTTGAGCTCCAGGGCTTCGAGCGCTTCAAGCGATTTGTCGACCGTGGGCAGCGCGTGATGCGAGTCCACATGCGTGTCGCCATGCCCCGGGAAATGCTTGACGCAGCAGGCCACGCCTTCGCGCAGCGAGCCGCGCATCCAGGCCCCGGCCAGTCGCGTCACGCGCTCGGCGTCTTCGCCGAAGCTGCGCTCGCCGATCACGGGATTCGCCGGGTTGTTATTGATGTCCAGGACCGGCGCGAAGTTCCAGTTGATGCCCAGATGGCGCAGGCCACGTGCCACCGCGGCGCCCACGTCTTCGGCCAGCGCTTCATCGTTGATCGCACCCAGCGCCATCGCGGCCGGCGCCTGTGGCAACGTTGTCGCCCGGATCACGGAGCCCCCTTCCTGGTCGATGCCGATCAGGGCCTTGTCGCCCATCACGTCACGCAAGGCCGCGGTCAGCGCCTGGATTTCGGATTCGCTGCCGAGGTTCTTGCGGAACAGGCACACGGCGCGAATCTGGTGTTCGCGCAAGAAGGCAGCCGTCTCAACATCAAGCGTCTTGCCAGGAATATCGACCATCACCAGCTGGCCGGGCATGAAGGCGTTCATCAGTGTGTCTTGGTGACTTTGTTGAGGTGACGCGGTTGATCCGGGTTGAGGCCGCGCGCACGAGCGAGCGCTTCAACCATCGGGTAGAAGCTCTGCACGGCAGCGATCGGGTCGAGGTCTTCATGACCGGTGGCGATCAGCGGCAGCTCGGCGCCCGGCGTACCCGCAGGCGCGGCCAGCAGCACGCGCGCACCACGGCCACGCATCTCTTCGGCCAGCGCGATCAGGCCGGCTTGCGCCGGGCCGCGCGGGGCGAACACCAGCATCGGATAGCCTTCATCGACGAGTGCCATCGGGCCATGCTTGACCTCGGCGCCCGAGAAAGCCTCGGCCTGGATGCCGCAGGTTTCCTTGAACTTGAGCGCCGCTTCTTTCGCAATGGGCAGCGAGGTGCCGCGGCCGATCACGAAGAGCTTGTCCGCGTTCTTGAGCACGTCGACGCCGACGCTCCAATCCTGCACGGCGGCGGCTTCAAGCGCCTCTGGCAGTGCCTGCAAGGCGGCCTGCATGTCGTCGTCCTGATCCCAGGCGGCGACCACGCGCGCGCCGGCCACGAGCTGAGCGATGTAGCTCTTGGTCGCGGCCACGCTGTTCTCGGGCCCGGCATGCAGACCGAACACATGCTTGGCACTGGCCGCGAGCGGCGAACCCTCGGCGTTCACGAAGGCGACGGTGCGTGCGCCGTGTTCGCTGAAGTATTTCGTCGGCGCCACGAGATCGGGACTCTGGCCCGATTGCGAGAAGCCGAAGGACACGAGCCCTTCGCATTTGATCTTGCTTTGGTACAGCGTGATCAGCGACATCGGCAGCGAGGTCACCAGATGGCCGAGCTTGGCCATCACGAGGTAGGCGAGGTAGTGGGCGGCGTGGTCGGAGCTGCCGCGCGCGATCGTCAGCAGGTTGCGCGGCGGTTCGTTGCGCAGGGCTTCGCCCAGCGCGGTGTAGGCCGCTTGGTCGGCGGCCAACTGGCGTGCCACGGCCGCAGGCGCGGCCAGGCATTCATCAAGCATCTTCGAATTCAATCGCTTCCCCTTCAACGACCACTTGCTTCAACGCGAGCTCCCGGTCCATCACCACAAAATCCGCCCACGCGCCGGGCGCCAGGCGCCCACGGTCTTCCAGGCCCAGATAGTCGGCCGCGTTGGTCGAGACACGCCGTGCGGCGTCCTCGATTTCCAGACCCAGCTCGAACACGAGATTGCGCAGCGCCTGGTCCATCGTCAGCGTGCTGCCGGCCAAGGTGCCATCGGCCAGGCGAACGCCGCCCATGCACTTGTTGACGGTGTGGCGGCCCAGGCGGTATTCGCCGTCGGGCATGCCGGCGGCCGAGGTCGAATCGGTCACGCAGTAAAGGCAGGGGATCGAGCGCAGCGCCACGCGCAGTGCGCCGGGGTGAACGTGCAGCAGGTCGGGAATGATCTCGGCGTACTGCGCATGGGCCAGCGCCGCGCCGGTCATGCCGGGCTCGCGGTGGTGCAGGCCGGTCATGGCGTTGAACAGATGCGTGAAACTGGCGGCACCTTGCGCCAGCGCGGCCACGCCGTCTTCGTAGGAGCCGGCCGAATGGCCGATCTGCACGCGGAAGCCCGCAGCGCGCAGGGTCTTGATCAGGTCCAGATAGCCGGGCATCTCGGGCGCCAGCGTGATCACGCGGATCGGCGCGAGGAAGTGCAGGGCCTCGATCTCGCCGAGCGTTGCGGGCTTGGCGAAGTCGGGCTGCGCGCCGAGCTTGCCGGGGTTGATGTACGGGCCTTCGAGATGAACACCGAGCACGCGTGCCGAGTTCCGCTGGCGCGTCTTGCAGGCCGGGCCCAGCGCGGCCATCGCAGCGCGGATCTCGTCGAGCGGCGCGGTCATGGTCGTGGCCAGGAGCGAGGTCGTGCCGTGGCGCGCATGCATGCGGGCGATCGCGGTGATCGCGTCGCCGGCTTCCATCGTGTCGCGGCCGCCGCCGCCGTGCACGTGGGTGTCGATGAAACCGGGCAGCACGATGGGCAGCGCCTTGCCGCCCTGGCGCACTTCGCTCTCGCTGACGGGCTCGCCCTCAATGCGCTCGATTCGGCCGTTAGCGGTGTGCAGAGCACCGCGCACAAAACCTTGCTGGGTCAGGATGAAACCTTCTTCAATCACGGACACGCTCATCCTTCTCGCCTCATCTCGGCCACAAAATCGTAGTAATCGCTGCGGCAGTACGAGTGCGTCAACTCGACCGGCTGACCGCCCTCCAGATAACCCACACGCGTGATGAACAGCACCGCCTGGCCGACCGGCACTTCCAGCAGCGCGGCCAGCTTGGGCTCGGCGTTGATGGCGCGGATGTGCTGCAAGGCGCGCACCGGCGCGTTGCCGGCGGCGGACAGGTGCTTGTAGAGCGAGGACTCGACCACAGTCGGGTCTGGCAGCGCTGTCTCCGGGAGGATCGAAACCTCGTAGGCCATCACGACCGTGTCGGCCAGGCGCAGACGCTCGAGGCGCGCCACGCGTTCACCGGTCTTCAGGCCCAGGCTCAATTGCTCATCGGGTGCCGCGAGGCTGAAGCCGCGCGTCAGCCAGCGGCTGCTGGGCTTGAAGCCGCGCTGCTGCAATTCTTCGGAGAAGCTGGTCAGGCGCGAGAGCGGCTGCTCCAGGCGCGGCGCGATGTAGTTGCCCGAACCGCGCTTGCGGATGATCAGGCCCTGCTCGACGAGGCGGTCAATGGCCTTGCGCGCGGTGACGCGCGAGAGGTCGAGCGACTCGGACAGCACACGCTCGGAAGGCAGCGCCTCCTCGGTCTGGAACTCGCCATCGCGGATCGCCGTTGCGAGCTTTTGCGACAGCTGGATGTACAGCGGCGAAGAGGCGTCGGGATCGGGTTTGAATTGGAAGGCCATTTTTCTTTTATTCGGGAGTTATGCGGCAACAAGAGCAAGAGCACTGCGCGCGAGGTGCAAACCACCCTCGGCCGAATCACCTTGCGCCGGCACACAGCGCGCTCGCAAGGCGGGGGAAAATTTGGGCGCCAGACGCAGCGCGATGCTGCCGGTCAGGGCCAGGGGCAAGCGGCCCTGCGGATCGAGCGCATCGGCCAGCTTTTCAAGTTCGGCCAGGGCTTCGTGGATGAGCGCGGCGGCGACGGGATCGCTCGCCTCGCAATCAAACACCGTGCGGGCCAGCGCGGCATAACCGGCTTGTCCGGCTGACACATTCCAGGCGTTGATGACTTCGCGTTCGCGGCCGATCACATCGAGCACGTTGGCGCTCAGCGTGCCGCCGGGCACGCGCCCATCAAGCGCCGCCTGCGAGTGGCGCACCGCCCGCAGGCCGAGCCACGCGCCGCTGCCTTCGTCGCCGGTGATCCAGCCCCAGCCCGACAGGCAGGCGCGCGAGCCATCGGCCCGCAGCACTTCGCCCACCGTGCCCGTGCCCGCGGCGACAACCGCGCCCGGCTTGCCGCCGTGAGCGCCGAGCACCGTGGTCCAGCCATCGTTGTCGAGCGCCAGCACCGCATAGCCGGGATTCGAGGCCAGAAAGCTTTGCGCGCCCTTGGGAATGCCGGCGCCGGAGAGGCCGAGGCCGATCGCGCATTGCTGCGGCGCAGGCGTCTCGATGCCGGCGTTCTGCGCCGCTTGCTGCAAAGCCTGGCCGATATGTCGCCAGGCCTGTTCGCTGCCCTGACCCAGGGCCGAAGGTCCCGCCGCGCCCTGGCCCAGCAAACGCCCTTCAATGTCGGCAAGGCGCAGGCGTGTGCCCGTGCCGCCGCCATCCACGCCGATCAGAAAACGCAGTCCCGCCAAGGTGGCGCTGAGGGCAGATGAGGGAGGCTTGAGGATGTGCGTTTTCATGGCCGAACTGATTTAATACCAGTTTAGTACCAGGATTATCACATCGTCAATTGAGGCCCATCCCTAAGGTCATGATATTTTTGTCATAGCCCGGTAAACAGGGCTTATGGCCGGGGCGCTAGCGAAAAATACCAATCTAGAACCAAGCACCAACTCAGAGCGTCCAGTCCAGCCCCGTTCCGCGCTCTGCCAGCCACCTCGAGCTGGTCGAGAAATGCCCGCAGCCGATGAAGGGCACGGGGGGCCGGCTGGCCGACAAGGGAGAGGGGTGGTTCGCCTGCAAGACCAGATGCTGCGGCCCTGCCGCTGCAATCAGGGGCGCCTTGGCCTGAGCATGCGCACCCCAGAGCATAAAGACTTTAGGGCTCGCGTGCGCAGCCGCCGCGACGATCAAGGCGTCGGTCAGGCTTTCCCAACCCTTCTTCGCGTGGCTCGCGGGTTGACCGTCCTCGACCGTCAGGCAGGTGTTCAGCAGGAGGACCCCGCGCTCCGTCCAGGCGCCCAGATGCCCGCTGGTGGGCATGGGCTGGCCCAGATCGCGCTGCAATTCTTTGCAGATGTTGCGCAGGCTCGGCGGCAGCTTGAGGCCGGCCGGCACCGAAAAAGCCAGCCCTTCGGCCTGCCCCGGGCCGTGATACGGATCCTGGCCCAGGATCACCACACGGGTCTTGTCCAGCGGTGTGGCGTGCAGGGCGCGGAGCGGCTCGGGCGGGTAGATGGTCGCGTTGGCCGCGCGACGCTGGGCCAGGAAAGCCTGCAGGCGCTGCCCCTCCGGGCCGGCGGCCCAGGTGTCGTAGACCGGCTGCCAGCCGGGGTCTAACGGCGTGTTCAAGCGAACAGTTCCGCCAGCGCCTTGCCGGGATCGGCGGCACGCATGAAGGCTTCGCCGACCAGGAAGCTGTTGACGCCGGCCGCGCGCATGGTGCGCACATCGGCGGGCGCGAGGATGCCCGACTCGGTCACCAGCAGGCGATCGGCCGGCACCTGCTTGAGCAGGCCTAACGAGGTATCGAGACTGACCTCGAAGGTCTTCAAGTTGCGGTTGTTGATGCCCACCAGCGGCGTCTTGAGCCGCAAGGCACGATCGAGCTCGTGACCATCATGCACCTCGACCAGCACGTCGAGCTTGAGCGCATGGGCGCAGGCTTCCAGGTCCGCCATCTCGGCATCATCAAGGCAGGCGGCGATCAGGAGGATGCAGTCCGCGCCCATCGCCCGCGCCTCGAAGACCTGGTACTCGTCGATCATGAAATCCTTGCGCAACACGGGCAGCGCGCAGGCGGCACGAGCTTCTTGCAGATAGGCGACGGCGCCCTGGAAGAACTGTTCATCGGTCAGCACACTCAGGCAGGCAGCGCCATGTTCGGCGTAGCTCTCGGCGATCTCGGCCGGGCGGAAGTCCGCGCGGATCACGCCCTTGCTGGGGCTGGCCTTCTTGATCTCGGCGATCACGGCGCTTTTTCCCGCAACAAGCCTGGCGCGCATGGCGGCCTCAAAGCCACGTGTGTCCTGCCGCGATTCGGCCTCTTCGCGCTGGCTGGCCAGCGAACGGCGCTTGCGCGCGGCGGCAACTTCGTCGCGCTTGACGGCGACGATGCGATCGAGGATGTCAGACATTTTGGGTGGTCGCCACAAATTGATGGAGCTTGGCCGTGGCCGCGCCGCTCTTGATCGCCGTGCGCGCCAGTTCGATGCCTTCGGCGATCGATGAAGCGACGTTGGCCGCATAGAGCGTGGCGCCCGCGTTGAGCACGACGATATCGCGCGCCGGGCCGGCTTCATCGGCCAGCGCGCCCATCAGCATCTTGCGCGAATCTTCCGGGCCGGCGACCTTCAGGCTGCGGTTGCTGACCATCGCCATGCCGAAGTCCTCGGGGTGGATTTCGTACTCGGTCACCACGCCGTCCTTCAGCTCGCCGACCAGCGTGGCCGCGCCGAGCGAGACCTCGTCCATGCCGTCCTTGCCGTAGACCACCACCGCATGCTGCGCACCCAGGCGCTGCATCACGCGCACCTGGATACCGACCAGATCGGGGTGGAACACGCCCATCAGGATGTTCGGCGCACTGGCCGGATTGGTCAGCGGGCCGAGGATGTTGAAGATCGTGCGAACGCCCAGCTCCTTGCGCACCGGCGCGATGTTCTTCATCGCCGGGTGGTGGTTGGGCGCGAACATGAAGCCGATGCCGCAAGCCGCGACGCTGGCCGCCACCTGCTCGGGCGACAGCATGATGTTGGCGCCGAGCGCTTCCAGCACATCGGCGCTGCCGGTCTTGCTCGAGACGCTGCGGTTGCCGTGCTTGGCGATCTGCGCGCCGGCCGCGGCGGTCACGAACATCGAGCAGGTCGAGATGTTGAAGGTGTGCGCGCCGTCACCGCCCGTGCCCACCACATCGACCAGATGCGGCAGCGGCGGCAAATGCACCTTGTTCGAGAGCTCGCGCATGACCTGCGCGGCGGCGGCGATTTCGCCGATGGTTTCCTTCTTGACGCGCAGGCCGATCAGCAGGGCCGAGGCCATCACGGGCGGCATCTCGCCGGCCATGATGCGGCGCATCAGCGTCAGCATCTCGTCGTGGAAGATCTCGCGGTGCTCGATGACGCGGGTCAGCGCCTCATGGTCGGTGATCGGCATGGGCCTAACTCCTGAAATACGTGGACATGGCGGCAATCGCGCGGTCAATGCCGGCAGCGTCCACGTCGAGATGGGTCACGAAGCGCAGCGTGTACAGGCCCGTGGCCAGCACGCCGTTCGCCGCGAGGTGGTCGAGCAGGCCTTGCGCTTTCTCGGGCGCCACCTGCACGAAGACGATATTGGTCTGCGGCACCTCGACCGTGACGCCGGGCAGGCCTTGCAGGCCCGCGGCGAGACGCTTCGCCAGCACATGATCGTCGGCCATGCGGATCACATGATGGTCGAGCGCATGGCTCGCCGCCGCGGCCAGCTGGCCGACCTGACGCATGCCGCCGCCGAGCATCTTGCGCCAGCGGCGCGAGCGCTCGATCAGCTCGCGGCTGCCGCACAGCATCGAGCCGATCGGCGCGCCGAGGCCCTTGCTGAAGCAGACCGAAACGCTCTCGAAATGCTGCGCGATCTCGCGCGCCGCTGTGTAGGGATCGCCACCCGCAGCCACCGCCGCGTTGAACAATCGCGCGCCGTCCAGATGCGTGCCCAGGCCCTTGCGCCGCGCCAGGTTCGTGGCGTCGGCGATGTAGCTGAGCGGCAGCACCTTGCCGCCGATCGTGTTCTCAAGCGCGAGCAACCGCGTGCGTGCGAAATGCGCGTCATCGGGCTTGATGCTGGCTTCGATATCGGCCAGCGCGATCGAGCCGTCGGCCTGGTTCGTGATCGGCTGCGGCTGGATCGAACCCAGCACCGCTGCGCCGCCGCCTTCATAACGGTAGGTGTGCGCCGACTGGCCGACCAGGTACTCATCGCCGCGGCCGCAATGGGCCATCAGGCCGCAGAGATTGCTCTGCGTGCCGCTGGCCATGAAGAGCGCATCTTCGAAGCCGAGCATCTCGGCGAGCTTGGCCTGCAGCGCGTTCGCGCTCGGGTCGTCGTAGAACACATCGTCGCCGAGCGGTGCGGCGGCCATCGCAGCCATCATGGCCGGCGTCGGCCGCGTGACGGTATCGCTTCTGAGGTCAACCAGCATCACAGCACCAGCTCCAGGAAGTTCTTGAGCATCGCGTGGCCATGCTCGGACAGGATGGATTCGGGATGGAACTGCACGCCTTCGAGCGGCGTGCGCGTGCCGGCCAGTTCGCGGTGGCGCACGCCCATGATCTCGCCGTCCTCGCTGCGCGCGCTAACTTCCAGAACCTGCGGCATGGTGGCCTCTTCGATCACCAGCGAGTGGTAGCGGATGATGCTGAATTCCTTGGGCAGGCCCTTGAACACGCCCTTGCCATCGGCGCTCAGCGTGCTGGCCTTGCCGTGCATCTGCGTCTGCGCACGCACGATGCGCCCGCCGAGCGCCTGGCCCATCGCCTGATGGCCGAGGCAGACGCCGAGGATCGGGATCTTCCCCGCATAAGCCTTGATGGCTTCGAGGCAGACGCCCGCTTCGTTGGGCGTGCAGGGGCCGGGCGAGAGCACGAGGTGATCGGGCTTCAGCGCGCCGATTTCCTCGACCGTGATTTCGTCATTGCGGGCGACCTTGACCTCAGCGCCAAGTTCACCGAAGTACTGCACCAGATTGAAGGTGAAGCTGTCGTAGTTGTCGATCATCAGAAGCATGGAGTCACCTAGAGTTTGATTGCTCTGAAAGCCGTCCGATTCCCATCGGCGCTTCCTCATCAAATACCCCCTCGGATACCCCCTCTTTGTTGCAGTGCTCGCCGGGGCAGCGGGCACAGAGGGGCATAGCGCAGCTTGATGGCTACCGCCACCAATGCAACAAGCGATGCGCTGCCGAGTCGTGCTTCATGCGGCTGATTCTAGAACGAGACTTGGCGGGCCCCGGAATCGGTCCCCGCCGACGCTCAATTCTGGCCCGACGACTTGCGCGCTGCGGCGATCCAGGGCTCCAGCGAAACGCTCCAGACGTTCTGGTTGCCGTTGTCCCAGGCCTCGATCCGGGCGAGGTCCTGCGCGGCTTGCTGGACGGTATGCGGATAGTGGATCGGCACGGTGCGATCGGACGAGAAATACAAGGTGCGGCCATCGGGCCCGAGACGGCCTTCGTTGCTGTCATTGCCGCCCTTCCGGCCGTTGACGCTGTCGCCCAGATCGACGGGCGAGCCCCAGGTCGAGCCGCTGCGGAAGGCGATGAACAGCCGCTCATGTTCGTCGTCAGGCGCCTTGGCGCTGAACACCAGGAAGGACTCATCCGGCGCCACGGCCGGGTCGACCTCCTGCCATGCGGGATCGCTGCCGAGCTTCACGAGTTGCGCGGCGGCCCAGCCACCCGTCTTGGCTTGCGCACGCCAGATATGGAACGGCCCCTTGCCTCCGACGCGATCCATGAAGTAGAGGCTGCCGTCGCCGGCGATGCTCGGCCCCCAGATGTTGGCGCTTTGATTGACAGTCGAGGGCAGCAGCCACGGCTGGCCCCAGCCCGCACCTTGCCGATCCACGCGCCAGAGCTGGCCGCCTGGATGCGCCTTGCCGCCCTCGGTCAGCGGCCGATTCGAGACGAAGACCAGGAACGATCCATCGGGCGCCATCGTGGGCTGCGCATCCATCCAGACGCCGGAGAACGGCGCGATCTCGGGCTTGCTCCATGGCTCACCCGATCGGCTCGATGCCATCAACACGCCGTTGCGCGAGAACACGAGCGATCGGCCATCGGCGGCAAAGGCAGGATCAGCGTCGTTGGCCGGGCCTGAAATGACACCGGGCGAGAAGATCTGCGGTGCGGCCGCAGCGGGATCAGCGGGATCAGCAGCCTGAGCCGCGACGGGGCCCAGCAACAGCACCGCGGCGGTGATGCGAAACAAGAGACTCATGGATGGCGTCCTCCTCAAAGGCGCGCATCCTGTCTGGCGCAGGCTCGGAGCCGAAGCGCATTGCGACGAAATCGGGATCGGGCGGGATGGCTCCGGCCAGGGCGCTCAGTTCAAGCGAGCGACGAACTCGTTGACCAGCCGCGCGAAGCCCTCGCTGCGCTGCAGGCTCACGCCATGGTCGCAGTGCTCGAACACGTGGCGGCTGCCGTGCCGTGCGGCGGCCAGGAAGCCGGGTTCCTGCGCCATCATGCTGCGGTCGTTCGCGCCATTGACCAGCAGCACCGGTTGCGCGATCGCGGCGAGCTTGGCGCGAAAGTCCACGCCGGTCACCGCGTCCACCGCCTGGCTGAACGCTGTCAGGCTCATGCCCGCCTTGAACAGGGCGTCGACGTCCTCGGGTTGCACGTGGGCTTCGAGCAGCATCTTGCGCACCTTGATCAAGCTCTTGGCGATCAGCTTTTCTTCGCTTGACAGGGCCAGCAAGGTCTTGAACATCGTGGCCTTCAGCCAGAAAGGCAGCCGAGCCTGGAAGCCGATCACGTTGGCGGTGCAGCCGCCGAGCACGAGGCCCTTGAGCTGGGCGGCCGGCAGCGCGCTCGCCGAGGCCGTGCAGGTGTAGCCGCCGAGCGAGTCGCCGGCCAGCACGAAGGGCGCACCGTTCACCGAGCGCACCGCCTGCACCACGGTCTCGATCCCACCGGCCAGCGTGTAGACCTCATCGCGGCGCGAACCATGCCCTGGCAGGTCGGGCGTGACGATCTGAAACCGCGGATCGAGATGGCGCCGCACCGGGTCCCACATATGGCCGTTGAGCGTGGCGCCATGAATCAGAATCAGCACCGGCAAGGGAGCGTCCGGGCGGCTGGCGGCATCGGTCATGGCTCGATCTCCGAATTCTTGTTTGACAAACATATCGTACAGGTTGATCGCTTAAATCTGCAAGTTACCCGGAAAATCGCCCAGAAATCTCCTGATTTACCCTATAACCCATCAAACCTGTTTGACAGGTTGATGGGCGAAGACTAATCTCAGCTCATCACGGAACTGACCATGATCCACGCCACCACGCTGCCCCCCATCGAGCGACCGACGCTGTCGGCCCAGGTCGCCCGGCATCTGCTCGCGCTGATCAACAGCGAAAAGCTGCGCCCAGGCGATGCGGTGCCCAGCGAGGTGCGCATCGGCCTGGATCTGCAGATCAGCCGCGGCAGCGTGCGCGAGGCTTACCGGACGCTCGCCGCACTCGGCATCCTCGCCATCGAAGGTGGCCGCAAGCCGCGTCTGCGCGAGGTCGATGCCAGCGTGCTGGCCCAGGTGTTCGACTACGCGCTCAACACGGCGCAGGTGAGCCTGGCCCATGTGCTGGAAACGCGTCGCGCGATCGAGCTGCAGACAGCGCAACTGGCCGCCCGCTACGCCACCGATGAACAACGCCAGCGCATGCGCGACCTGGCCAAGGCCATGCGTTCGGCCGGCAACCAGCATGCTCAGCGCATTGCCAGCGATTCTGCGATCCACAACCTGATCGCAGAAGCCAGCGGCAACCCGCTCAACAGCCTGCTGCTGGGCGCGCTGCGCTCACCGGTCGAGGCGTCCGCGCAATTGCATTTGAACGAGACGCGCAGCGAGAGCGAGCTGCTGCGCGTGGTCGATGCCCACGACGCGCTGGTGACACGCATCTGCGAAGGCGATGCGGTCGGGGCGGTCGCGGCCATGTCCTATCACTTCGACCTGTCGCTGGTGCATGTGCAGCGCAGGGATGAAAACGCTCCGGCACCTCCTATGCCGACCATGCCGACCATGCCAAACAGTTCCTGACGGCAGCTTCGTCAGGGCAAGCAAAGGCCCCCATGACTTCCTCACCTCCGATCTCGGTCGCGCCCGGCGCGGTCGAGCGGGCACTCTCGTCCCTGAAAAACCTGCTCGGTGAGCGCATCACCGAATCGCGCGCCGTGCGCGAGCAGCATGGTCGCGGCGAGGGCCTCGCCACCAACCTCGCGCCCGATGCGGTGGCGTTCCCGAAGGACAAGCACGAGATCTGCGTGATCCTGCGCATCTGCCATGAACACGGCGTGCCGGTGATTCCGTTCGGCGCGGGCAGCTCTCTCGAAGGCCATGTCTCGGCGCCTTACGGTGGCATCTGCCTTGATGTCTCGGGCATGGCGGCCTTGCTCGAAGTGCATCCCGAAGATGGTGACTGCGTGGTCCAGCCCGGCATGCGGCGCGAGGAGCTCAATGCGCAGTTGAAGGATACCGGCCTGTTCTTCCCCGTCGACCCCGGCGCCAACGCCACGATCGGCGGCATGGTCTCCACACGCGCCTCGGGCACGACCACGATGCGCTACGGCTCGATGGTGCATAACGTCATGGCGCTTGAAGTGGCGCTCGCCGACGGCACGCTGGTGCGCCTCGGCACGCGGGCCCGCAAGTCCTCGGCGGGGTTCGATCTCGTGCACCTGATGATCGGCTCGGAAGGCACGCTCGGCGTGATCACCGAGATCACCTTGCGCCTGCACCCGCTGCCGACCGAAGTGGCCGCCGCGATCTGCGCCTTTCCGACGCTGGCCGATGCGGTCTCCGCCGTCTCCGAGATGAGCATGAGCGGCCTGCCCTTCGCACGCATCGAGTTCCTCGACGACCACCAGGTGCGCGCCTGCAATGCCTATTCCAAGCTGGGCCTGGCCGAGCTGCCCACGCTGTTCCTTGAATTCCACGGCAGCGAGACCGCGGTCAAGGAACAGGCCGAGCTCGCGCAGGAAGTGGCGGCCGGCCACGGCGGCGTCGCCTTCCAATGGGCCACGCGGCCCGAGGACCGCACGCAGCTGTGGCGCGCGCGGCATCTGTCCTATTTCGCTGCGCTGGCGCTGCGCCCCGGCTGCGTGAGCGTCGTGGCCGACGTGTGCGTGCCGATGTCCGCGCTGGCCGAAGCCGTGCAGGCGGCGCGTGAGGACATTGACCGCGAAGGCCTGATCGCCCCGATCCTCGGCCACGTCGGCGATGGCAACTTCCATGTGCTGTTCATGCCCATGCCCGACAAGCCCGAAGAGCATGAAGCGGTGGAGCGCATCTACGCCGCGATGGTGGCGCGCGCCCATGCGGCCGGCGGCACCTGCACCGGAGAGCACGGTATTGGCATCGGTAAAAAGTCCAAGCTCCTGGCCGAGTACGGCCCCGAAGTCGTTGCGCTGATGCGCGCCGTGAAGCTAGCCTGGGATCCGACCTCGATCCTCAATCCCGGGAAGATTTTCTGAGTCTGTAGAAAACCGGCCCGCAACGGCGCACAGACGCTGGGCCTCATCCGCAATCCCCTGATGGAGAGAGACAAAAATGAGCGCTTCCAAAAAGAACTCCTGCGGCCCGATCCGCAAGCCCGTGCCCCACGCCGCCGCGCTGCTGGTCGCCCTGTGCGCCACGCAAGTCGCGCTGGCCGCCGATGAGTCGAGCCAGCAAACCGAGACGCTCGACAAGGTCGTCGTGACCGCGCAGAAGCGCGAGCAGGCCGCGATCGATGTGCCGGCCTCCGTCACCGCGATCAGCGCCGACCGCCTCACGCGCGGCGGCCTCGATCGCTTCGAGGACTACGCGGCCCAGGTCCCCGGCATGTCCGTCACGGCGCTCTCGCGCGGCTTCAGCTCCGTCGTGCTGCGCGGCATCAGCACCGGCATCTCGCAGGCCACGCCGAGCACGGCTTACTACATCGACGAGGCACCGATCGGTTCGATCAACGCCTATGCCACCGGCAGCACGCTGACGCCCGATATCGATCCGTACGACCTGCGCCGCATCGAGGTGCTGAAAGGCCCGCAAGGCACGCTGTATGGCGCTGGCGCCGTCGGCGGCCTGGTGCGCTTCGTGAGCGTGCCGGCCGATACCGAGAAGTTCGGCGGCTCGGTCTCGGTCGGCATGAACAGCGTGGCCGATGGCGGCACCGGCAGCGAGGAACGCGCGGCCCTGAACATCCCGCTGGCCGACAAGAAGATGGGCTTGCGCGTCAGCCTGATGAACCGCGTGGACGCCGGCTACATCGACAACCCGATCCTCGGCGAGAAGGATGTCAACAAGGCCCGCACGCATGGCGGCCGCCTGGCCTGGAACTGGAATGTCAGCGAGGACTGGAACGTGCAGGTCTGGGGCCAGACCCAGCGCTTTCACAGCGGCGGCATCGGCATGGAAGACCTCACGGCGCCCGCGCTCACGCCCGCGACCGGGGATTTGCAGCACGGGAGCTACATCCACGAGGACCAGAACACCGGCCTCGACGTGGTGAACGCCACCATCAAGGGCCGCATCGGCGATGTGGCGCTCACCTCCTCGACCACCTACCAGAAGATCTTCGGCGAAACCCATGTTGACGACACCCCGCTGATCGGCACGCTGCTGGCTCTGACGCTGGGCCTGCCCAATGTCGGCGCGGAGCTGAACCAGCACATCAACACCAAGCGCTGGTCGCAGGAATTGCGGGCGCGCACCTCGGCGCTGGGCGACAAGCTGCAATACGAAGGCGGCCTCTTCTTCACCAAGGAAGACAGCAGCAACACCCTGCCGCCGATGGATGCCTTCAGCACCACCACGGGCGCGCCCTTCCCGCTCGGCGTGCCGGTGGCCAACGCGCGCATCGATTCGACCTACAAGGAGTACTCGCTGTTCGGCAACGCCACCTATTCGCTGACCGACAAGTTCGACATCACCGCCGGCCTGCGCTACTCGCATGACCAGCAGCACTACCTGCAGGACTACAAGCTCTCGCTGCTGACCGCCGTGCCCGTGCTGATCGACCAGAGCGTCAGCCACAGCAAGGCCACCTACCTGCTGAGCGGCATCTACAAGCCCGATGCCAGCACCTCGATCTACGGCCGCATCGCCACCGGCTACCGCCCCGGTGGCCCGAGCGCGCTGCCGCCCGGCGTGGTCGTCGGCGGCAAGACCAGCTTCGACCCCGATACCTTGACCAGCTATGAGCTCGGCTTCAAGTCCTCGTTCGCCGGAGGCCGCGCCTCGCTCGAAGCGGCCGTGTTCACGACCGACTGGAAGGATGTGCAGATCCAGACCTCGGCGCGCACGCCGGCCGGCAATTTCAACTACTTCGTCAACGGCGGCAATGCCAAGAGCAGCGGCCTGGAAACCACCTTCATGCTGGCCCCGACGCGCGATCTGCTGGTCCGCACGACGGTGGCCTACACCGACTCGCACCTGACCGAAGACGCGCCGGCCGCCGGCGGCCTGAACGGCGACCGCATGCCCTTCACGCCGCGCCTGACCGGCTCGTTCGCGATCGACTACCACTTTGGCGTGGCCGGCCACGCCGCGTGGCTCGGCGGTTCGTACAACTACATCGGCGCACGTCGCTCCAACTTCAGCGGCAAGACGCCTTTTGAAGTGGGCTCGTACAACACCTTCAACCTCAACAGCGGCATCGACATCGGCAATGTGCGCGTGAGCGTCTACGGCAAGAACCTCGCCAACTCGCGCGGCGTCAACTTCATGAACAGCAATGGCCTTGCGCTGCCTGGCCTCAATCCCTTCGGCAATCCGTATGTGGCCGGCATCATTCAGCCGCGCACGGTGGGCATGGATCTGGCGTATCGCTTCTGAGCCGAGGGGTCGTCGTCATGACCGTGCATCGCAGCGAGAACGTGAGGCTGGCCAGCGGCCAGGTGATGGCCGCGGTCGAGACGGCCTGCGTCACGCGCGGCCGTCTCAACGCGGACCGTTCAAACGCGGTGCTCGTGATGCATGGCTACACGACGGGGCCCTCGATGCTCGACCCCGGCTCCACGGCCGCCGAAGGCTCGTGGAGCGGCCTGGTCGGGCCGGGGCGGGCGATCGACACCGATCGCTTCTGCGTGATCTGCCCGAACATGCTGGGCTCGAGCTACGGCTCGACCGGACCGGGTTCGATCGATCCCATAACGGGCCATCGCTACGGTGTGAACTTCCCGGACATCACGGTCGAAGACATCGTCGATGCGCAGGCCCGCATGCTCGACAGCTTTGGCATCGAGCGGCTGCATGCGGCGATCGGGCCCTCGCTTGGCGCGATGCAGGCTTTCAGCTGGGGCACCCGTTACCCGGAGCGCGTGGGGCGCGTGGTCGCCGCCGTCGGTGCGCCGCATCTGCCGGCCGGTTCGGTCTCGGCCAGCGCGATGCTCGAAACCTTGAACGCCGAACCCGCCTGGACCGACGGAAGTTATGCACGCGATCCGACGAGCATGCGGCCCTTCCTGAACCGCATGCGCATCCAGACGCTCAAGCGCTATGGCATCGATGCGGAATTGAGCGCGGCCTTCCCCGAGGCGGCAGACCGTGAACGCGAGATCGAACGGCTGGCCGCGCTCTGGGCCGAGGAGTTCGATGCCGGCTCCTTGCTCGTGCTGGCCCGCGCGGTCGAGCCTTTCGATGTGCGTGATCAGCTGCAGCGCATGAGCGCTCCGCTGCTCTACGTGCTGTCGCGCACCGATCCCGTCTTCTCGCCCGCGCTCGCCAATGAGCTGACGCCGCTGTTCAACGCAGCCGGCCTCGACTGGCGCTATCTCGAACTCGACAGCGAGAAGGGCCATCTGGCCTCCGGTGCCGACAGCGCCTTGTGGGCCGACGCATTGGCCGGGTTCATGGCCAAGGAGATTTGAATTGCCGATGATGAAGACCTTCGCCAAGCGCGCCTTGCAGGGGGTGCTGCTGCTGGTCGCCGCCCTGATCCTGATCGCCGCCGGCCTCACCGCGCATGGTGAATGGCAGCGCCATTTCGATCGCGCGCCGGTGCCGCCGCTGCCCGCTGTTCCCGCCGGCAACGGCCCGGTGCTGATCCTGCTGCACGGCGCCGGCCTCAACGGCCACATGTGGGACGCCATGCGCCGCTCGCTCGACCCGGGCCTGCGCGTGATGGCACTCGACCTGCCGGGTCACGGCCTGCATTCGCCAGGCGTGTACTCGCTCGAAGCAACGACTGAAGAAATCGTCGCGGCCGCGCGCGCCGTCGCGCCCTCACCGGTCATCCTCGTCGGTGATTCGCTGGGCGGGTATTCGGCGATGGCGGCGGCCTCCTCGATCCCGGCCGGTCAGCTTCGCGGCCTCGTGATGGGCGGCTCCAGCGCCAACTTCGGCGTCAGCAACGCGCTGCGCTACCCGCTCGATCTGCTGTTCATCCACACCCTGCTGACGCTCAAGAATCCTGAGGAGCTCGCTCAGCTGGCGCTGGTCAAGTTGGGCGTGGCGCCCGTTGACCGGGGCGCCATCCTCGCGGCCGGCGTGCGCATGAATGCGGTGGCGCCCGCGACGCGTGCGATGGCCTTCGTCGACTTCCGCGCCAAGCTCGCGCAGCTCGACCTGCCGGTGCTGATCGTCAATGGCTCGCTCGACAAGCGTGCCGTCGAGCAGGAGGACAGCTTCTTCGCCGTGCTCAAGCACGGCAGCCGCTACCGTTTCGAGAACTGCGAGCATGGCGTGAGCATGCGGCGGCCCGCGGAGCTCGCGAAGGTCGTCAATGATTTCGTCGGCAAGGTGGTGTCGCCATGAAACCGGAACAACTTGCAGCCCTGGTGGAACAGCTCGGGCAACTGCTGCCCGGCGCCACGCCGTTCGAGCGTGCGCGTTTCGCGCGCAGCATCGCCTGCCACGAACCGTACAGCCTCGGGCCCGATGCGATGCCGCAAGCCGGCGTGCCCAAGGGCTCGATCACGGCGGGCGTTTGCGCGCCCGGTGCGGTCTATCCCGACGTCGCGCACAACTACCAGCGCTATGTGCCCGCGCAGTACGACGCGAGCCAGCCGGCGGGCCTGATCGTCTTCCAGGACGGCGCACGCTATCTAGGCCCCGAGGCGAACGCGCCGCTCGTGCTCGACAACCTGATCCACGCCGGCGTGCTGCCGCCGATGGTCGCCGTCTTCATCGAGCCGGGCGCCGAAGGGCCCGGCCTGCCGATCTACGGCGGCCCCGGCAATCGCAGCGTCGAGTACGACTCG
This sequence comes from Burkholderiaceae bacterium, assembly GCA_036500605.1. Classification (GTDB taxonomy): domain Bacteria; phylum Pseudomonadota; class Gammaproteobacteria; order Burkholderiales; family Burkholderiaceae_C; genus JAFALK01. Next base: position 67,899 of record DASYBU010000008.1, on the reverse strand, counting down.
ATCAGCGATGCCTACTCGCGCTTCCTGATCGAGGAGCTGCTGCCCGTGGCGCTCGACGGGCTCAGCATCACCAACGATCCCGCGCAACGGGTGATCTGCGGCCTCAGCTCGGGCGGCATCTGCGCGTTCAACGCCGCGTGGCAGCGGCCCGATGTGTTCGGCAAGGTGATCAGCCATTGCGGCAGCTTCGTCAATCTGCGCGGCGGCCACGAGCTGGCCTATCAAGTCAGACGCAGCGAACGCAAGCCGCTGAAGGTCTCGCTGCAGACCGGCCGGCATGACCTCGACATCGTCTTCGGCCGCTGGCTCGAAGCCAACCGTGAGCTGGCGGCGGCGCTCGAATACCGCGGCTATCCGCACCAACTGGTCGTCGGCGAGGGCGGTCATTCGCTCAAGCACGGCGGCTCCCTGCTGCCCGACACATTGCGGTGGCTGTTCAGTCGTGAAGGTGAAGATCAATGATGCAAGCGGAACTGAACATTCCCGCCGAGGCGGTGCGTGAAGAAACCGATCGTCCGTACAGCACGGCCTACCGCGCCTACGTCCTGTTCGCGCTGTCGGTGGTCGGCTTCATGTGCGCCGTCGACAAGGTCGTGATCTCGATGTTCATGGAGCCGATGAAGAAAGAGTTCGGCCTCAGCGACACGCAGCTCGGCCTGCTGACCGGCCTGGCATTCGCGCTGCTCGGCGGCCTGGCGGCGATCCCGCTCGCGCGCTGGGCCGATCGCGGCAGCCGCAAGCTGATCATCAACGCGAGCTTCATGGCCTGGACGCTGATGACCGCCGCTTCAGGCATCGCGGTGAGCTTCACGCAACTGCTGATCGCGCGCATCGGCGTGGGCATCGGCGAGGCGGGCTGCATCCCCGCCACGCATTCGATGCTCGGTGACTACTACCCGCGCCTTCTGCGCGGCCGCGCGATGGGCATCCACAGCGCCACCACTTACCTGGGCATGCTCGGCGGCCTGCTCGGCGGCGGCATCCTGGTGCAGACGATCGGCTGGCGCAGCGGCTTCGTGGCGCTTGGCCTGGTCGGCGCGGTGCTGAGCCTGCTCTTCCATTTCACGGTGCGTGAACCGGCGCGTGTGGACGGTCATGCGCAGCCGGCGCCGAGCGGCGAGAAGCTGCTGGCCAAGCTCGGCGACCTGCGCGCCTTCCTGTATCTGGTCGGCGCCTTCTCGACGACCGCATTGGCGGGTGCGGCCACCATGACCTGGCTCCCGAGCTACTTCCAACGCGCCTTTGCGCTGACGCCGATCCAGATTGGCGGCGGCCTGGGCCTGTGCCTCGGCGTGGCCACGGCGATCGGCTCGATCGTGGGCGGCATGCTGTCGGTCCGCTACGGTGCGCGCTCGCGCTCCTGGGGCGCGGGCTTCTCGGCCGCGATCACGGTCGTCGTGATGCCCTTCTACATCGGCAGCTTTCATGCGACGAACCCGATCGTGGCGTTCGGCCTGCTGTTCATGGCGCTGATCCTCGCGGGCAGCATCCTCGGGCCGGTGTTTGCTTCGCTGCAGGATCTGGTCAAGCCCGATGCACGCGCCACCGCCGTGGCGGTGGTCGGTGTGGCCGGCGTCGTGTTCGGCCAGGGTTTTGGGCCGGTGGTCGTCGGCGCGATCAGCGATTGGCTTGCGGTCGGAAAGTCCGGCGCTGAAGGCCTGCGCTGGTCGATGACGGCCGTGGCCATGGTCAACTGGCTGACGGTCCTGTGGTTCTGGCTGCTGCGCAACCGCATCAAGGCGCTGCCATGCCCGTGATCCTGCATCTGGGGCTCGGTGCTTTTCACCGCGCGCACCAGGCGGTCTATCTGCAAAGGCTGATCGAAGCCGGCGACACGAGCTGGCGCCTGGTCTCGGGCAATATCTGCGCAGGCCAGGAGACGATCGAAAGCGCGCTGATCGCGCAAGGCGGCGCCTACACGCTGGAGACCGTTTCGCCCGAAGGCGAGCGCCGTTTCGAGCTGATCAGCGCCATCAGCCGCGTGCTGCCCTTCGCGCCCGATCTGCACGAATTGCTGAGTCTCGGCGCCGATCCCGAGACGCGCATCGTCTCCTTCACCGTCACCGAGGCCGGTTACGAAGACGGCGCCGTGCTCTACGCCACGCTGATCGCCATCCTGCGCCAACGCATGCAAGCGAACGCCGGCCCGCTGACCCTGCTCAGCTGCGACAACCTCCGGCATAACGGCCAGGTCGTGCGCAAAGGCCTGCTGAAGCAACTGCGCGCCGAGGGCGACATGGCGCTGCTCGATTCGGTGGAGACGCACACGCGCTGCCCGAGCTGCATGGTCGACCGCATCACGCCGCGTCCGCCAGCAGGCGTGACGGATCGCCTGATGGCCGAGGCCTTCTGCCAATGGGTGATCGAGGATGATTTCGCCAACGGACGCCCGGCCTGGGAGCGCGTCGGCGCGGAGCTGGTCGATGCGGTCGCGCCCTACGAAGAGGCCAAGATCCGCATCCTCAACGCCAGCCACAGCGCGATCGCCTGGGCCGGCACGCTGGCCGGTTATCGCTGCATCCATGAGGCCGTGCGTGATCCTGCGGTGCGCAGCCTTGCCGAGGCCTACGTCACCGACGATGTGATCCCTTGCCTGTTGCCGAGCCCGCTCGATCTGGCCGCGTACCGCGACACCGTGCTCTCGCGCTTCGGCAACGCCGCACTCGGCGATACCTGCCAGCGCGTGGTGGCCGACGGCTTCGCCAAGCTGCCCGGCTTCATCGTGCCGACGATCCGCGAACGGCTGGCGAAGGGCGCGAGCATTGCCAGCAGCGCGATGTTGCCGGCGCTGTTCCTGGCTTTCTTGCAGCGCTGGCATGCCGGCGCGCTGTCGCAGCCCTGTCAGGATCAGGCGATGGACCCAGCCGTCGCGCATGCGATCTGCGCTGCGGCCGACCCGGTGCTCGCGTTCAGCTTGAATCAACAGTTATGGGGCGACCTCGCGGGCGATGCGCGCGTGCTGTCGGCCTTGCGCGAAGCGATGGCGCGCCTGCCATGAGCGAGCCGGCTTCCATCGCCGTGCTGGGCGAGGCGCTGATCGATGTCTTTCCCGATGCACAGGTCGTGGGCGGTGCGCCCTTCAACGTGGCGCGCAATCTGGCTGCCCTCGTGCGCCGCTGGGATCTGGCCACGAGCCTGCACCGCGCCAGCGAATTCGCCGCGAGCGTCTGCACCTTCCGCGGCGCGATGGATGCGTCGATGCAGGCCTACGCGCGAGCGCGCGCGGCCTGGAACGAATAGCAAAGACTCAGAAGCCCTGCTCGACCAACTCCGAAGCGCGGATCAAGGCGCGCGCTTTCGCCTCGGTTTCCTTCCACTCGAGCTCGGGCACCGAGTCGGCCACCACGCCCGCCGCCGCCTGCACGTAGAGCGTCTGGTCCTTGATGATGCCGGTGCGGATCGCGATGGCCACGTCCATGTCGCCGGCAAAACTCAGGTAGCCGCAGGCGCCGCCGTAGAGGCCGCGCTTGACGGGTTCGAGCTCGTCGATGATTTCCATCGCCCGGATCTTGGGCGCGCCGGTCAGCGTGCCGGCCGGAAAGGTGGCACGCAGCACGTCGAGATTGGTCATGCCGTCCTGCAGCAGGCCCTCGACATTGCTGACGATGTGCATCACATGCGAGTAGCGCTCGACCGTGAACTTCTCGGTGACCTTGACGCTGCCGGTCTTGGCGATGCGGCCGATGTCGTTGCGCGCCAGGTCGATCAGCATCAGGTGCTCGGCCAGCTCCTTCGGGTCGCCCTTGAGCTCGGCTTCGAGCGCCTGGTCGAGCTCCGGCGAAGCGCCGCGCGGACGCGTGCCGGCCAGCGGACGGATCGTGACCTTGTGACCCTCGGCGACCTGCTCGTGCCGCACCAGGATCTCGGGCGAGGCACCGACGATCTGGAAGTCGCCCATGTCGTAGAAGTACATGTACGGCGACGGGTTCAGCGAACGCAGCGCACGGTACAGGCTCAGCGGCGACTCGGTGTAGCGCTTGCTCAGGCGCTGGCCGACCTGCACCTGCATCATGTCGCCGGCCGCGATGTACTCCTTGGCGCGCAGCACGGCGGCGATGTAGTCGGCCTTGTCGAACTCGCGATGCACCTCGTGCGCGGCGCTCGGCGGCACGGCCGGCGCGGCCACGCTGCGCAGCAGCTTGTCGCTCAAGGCGCTCAGGCGTTGCTGGGCCGCGCGGTAGGCATCGGGCACGCCGGGGTCGGCGTAGACGATCAGGTAGAGCCGGCCCGAGAGGTTGTCGATCACCGCCAGCTCTTCGCATTGCAGCAAGAGGATGTCGGGCGTGTCGATGCCGCCGCTCTTCTCGGTCTTGGCCAGGCGCGGCTCGATGTAGCGTACGGCGTCATAGCCGAAGTAACCGGCCAGACCGCCACAGAAACGCGGCATGCCGGGCGTCAGCGCCACCTTGAATTGCTGCTGGTACGCGGCGATGAAATCGAGCGGGTTGCCCTCGCTGGTTTCCACCACGGCGCCGTCGCTCACGATCTCGGTGCGGAAGCCGCTGGCGCGCAGCAGCGTGCGGGCCGGCAGGCCGATGAAGGAGTAGCGCCCGAAGCGCTCGCCGCCGACGACGGACTCGAGCAGGAAGCTGTGACGCGGCGCATCGCCGCAGAGCTTCAGGTAGAGCGAGAGAGGGGTTTCAAGATCCGCGAAGGCCTCGCTGACGAGCGGGATGCGGTTGTAGCCCTGGGCGGCCAGGCTCTGGAATTCAGATTCAGTGATCATCACGTCAAACCCTTGGGGTTGCGCGGCTTCGCAGAAGAAGGAAGAGGAGAAGAAGCCGCGTACACACAGCACCCGGCCAGCGCCGGGGCGACATCAGATGAAGGAGGCGAGCAGGGAACGCCAGGGCCAGGCTCCCCGGTCGTTCGACCCCTTGATGTGCTTTCGCGTGATAAACATCGTGAATCGAGTGTAGCAGCGGCGCCTCGCCCGGCCTGGCTCCGCTTGAGTCGTGAATTAGGGCGCACATCGCCCGCGCCGGTTGCGCGGATACTTGAACGCTTGCTAACTTCCAATTCAAACACCATGCGGAGACTCCTCATTGCGGCTATCGCCTCGCTGGCGGTGCTGGGCGCACGGGCGGCCGACACGGGCCCCGTGAGCGTCACCAACGCGCCGGTCGTCGAAGTGGCCGGCGTCAAATACAACCCGGTCGAGGAAGTCGGCGGCCAGAAGCTCCAGCTCAACGGCGCTGGCGTCCGCTACAAGGCCATCTTCAAGGTCTACGCGGCCGGCCTGTACCTGACGGGCAAGGCCACCACGCCCGAGGCCGTGATCGCCATGCCGGGCCCGAAGCGCCTGCACATCGTGGCGCTGCGCGACCTCGACGGCAATGACCTCGGCAAGCTCTTCTACAAGGGCATGGAATCGAACACCACGCGCGAAGAATTCGTGAAGGCGATCAACGGCGTGCTCAAGATCGGCGAGCTGTTCGCCACCAAGAAGGAACTCAAGAAGGGCGAGAGCTTCTCGGTCGACTACCTGCCCGGCACGGGCTCGGTCGTGCTGATCAACGGCGTGCGCGCCGGTGAAGTGATCAAGGAGCCCGAGTTCTACGGCGCCTTCCTGCACGTCTGGCTCGGCCCCAACCCGCCGGATTCGTCGCTCAAGGCCAAGCTGCTGGGCGGCGCGAAGAACTGAGACCTGGCCCGCCCGTGATGAGGAGGTTCACGGGCGCGTATCTTCCGCGACCCAGTTGACCTCCCAGGTCTTGCCGCCATCGGCCGAGAAGGCCTGCTCGAATTTGCAGGAATCGGGCTTGATGTCGTGGATGACGAAGCGGACCAGGATGGGCCGGCCTTCCAGCGTTTCCTCGTTGAAGAATTCGCCGCGCCCATTCTTGAATCCGCCGACGCTGGGCGTGGCCATCGTGCCGCTGCCCAGGCGCGAGAAGTTCAGGCTCCATTGCCGCGTGGTCTCGTCGTAGAGGCGCAGGCTCAGACCTTCGAGGTGGCCGGCCGGGCCGTCCACCTTCAGTTCGAGCAGGTTGGCTTTGCCGCCCCACACCTCGCTGACCACGGAAGTGCCTTCGTACGTGACCCAGGTGGTGGAGCCGGTCAGTGGCCGCAACAGGCGCCGCAGATGGGTCTTCCAGCGGCCACCCTCGAAGTCGAAATCGTGCCAGCCGTCAGCGCCGGCCGCGGGCGCAGCCGATGCGGAAGATGTGGCCGCCGCGGCAGGCGCGGCAGTCACGGCCAAAGCGCCCGGCGGCATGCACAGCAGCAAGAGGCTGCTCAGGGCGATGGCGGCGGGTCCGATTCTTGGGTTCAGAGTGGAGCGCATGGTGCTGTTCGCGGGCGTGACAGGGGTTGAGATCACAGCACCGGCCGTCGCGCCAGCCAAAAGTCAGGGCTGCCGAGCGGCAGAGCGAAGCACGCGAAACGTCAGCATGTGCGTGGCGAACGCCAGCGGTGCCATGAACCCCGGAATGAATCCATAGGGGAAGAAGCCGAACGCGACATTCGGGACTTCGGTGTGCAGCAGGTTCAAGGGTCCGGGCGCGCTGAGCACCGCGCGCGCCGCCACGTTGATCAGCGACAGCAGCCCCAGCCCATTCCACAGCAGAGCGATGCGCCGCCCGCGCGTGCCGCGCGTCGCAAGCCAGGCGATCAGCGGCGCGCTGAGGCCGATCAGGATCTCGACATTGCCGCCGGCCAGCGTCAACAGGCGCGGGGCCAGGCCCTGGGCGTGGAGTTCGGAAAGTGCTAACTCGACGCCCACACGGAAGACCTGGAAGCCGATCAGCGCCGCCAGCGGCAAGGCCGCGGCCAGGCGCTTGCCGGTGGGCAGCACGCCGACGATCAGCACCAGGGCCGTGAAGACCGGCGCCACGAGCAGCAGCATGCCGGGCGGGCGCAGGCCGGGATCGCGCAGCCAGCCGAGCCCGCTGAAAGCGCCAACATAGGCGAGCCAGATGACCAGGCCGAGCATTGCCCCTTCACGCGCGCGGCCCTGGAAGGCGCGCGCCAGCAGGCCGGCGACGACAGCGGCCACCAGGCCGACATAGGCAAGAAACATCGAGGGGAGCGCGGTCGCATCGATCATGGGCTTGGGTCCTTGAAGCGTTCCGCCGATGCTAGAAAGCCTCGCCTTGTTTGATAAGCCGGCACAATCTTCATGAACCATGAAGCAGAGATACACAGTTGCGCGCGGCTCGCTGGACGGCATCGAGGCCTTTCTGCGGGTGGCGGAGCGTCAGAGCTTTCGGCAGGCGGCCGATGATCTCGGCATCACGCCCTCGGCCATGAGCCAGACGATCCGCGCGCTGGAGCAGCGCCTGGGCATCGCCCTGTTCACGCGGACGACACGCAGCGTCGGCCTGACGGAAGCGGGCCTGCGCTTGCTGGAAAGGGCGCGGCCGGCTTTCGAGGAGATGCTGATGGCCACCGACGCAGCGCGCGGTCTGGCGGAGCGCCCCTCCGGCCTGCTGAGAATCGCCGTGCCTCGCGGCGTGGTGCCGGTGATCCTGCAACCAGTGCTGGCCTCGTTTGCCGAGAGCTGTCCCGAGGTGGTGCTGGAGATCGTCGCCAGCGAGGAGTTTGTTGACCTGGCCCGGGATGGTTTCGACGCCGGCATTCGCATGGGCGAGTTCATCGCGGCCGACATGGTGGCCGTGCGCCTGACGCCCTCGATCCGCTTTGCCATCGTCGGCAGCCCGGACTACCTGAACCGTCACGGGCGGCCCCAGGCACCCGAAGACCTGCGCGACCATGCCTGCGTGCGCATGCGGCGCACCAGCGGCACGATCGCGCCCTGGCGCGTGGAGCAAGACGGCCGGCCGATCGAGTTGGTCGTGAACGGTCCGCTGGTCGTCAACGATTTCCCGACCATGCTGATGGCCGCGCTGGGGGGCGCCGGGCTGGCGCAGGTGCCGGAACCGGTGGCGGCCGAGGAGCTGCGTGCGGGCCGGCTTGAAGTCGTCTTGGCCGCGTATGCGTCCAGCTCCGCCGGCGTGTTCCTCTACCACTCAGGCCGGCATCAGGTGCTGCCGAAGTTGCGGGCCTTCATCGAGCATGTCAGGGGCCGGCTGGTGTGAGGCGGCGTGGCATTCGCCAGCGCGCTGCCGGCGCCTCTAGAGCCGGATCTCGTCGAGCCTGTCGATGTGCTGCAGGGCCGGCACCGCGCGGATCGGCTCTCCGTGGTTGTAGCCATAACTGAGCAACACGACGGGGCAGCCCGCAGCCTGCGCGGCGCGCGCATCGTTGCTGGAGTCGCCAATCATCCAGGTCAGTTCCGGCCGGGTGCCCAAGGCCTCGCAGGTCTTGATCAGCGGCAGCGGGTCGGGCTTCTTGCGCTCGAAGTCATCGCCGCCAAAGACCTGGTCGAAGTAGCCTGACAAGCCCTTGCGCGCCAGCAGCTCGCGCGCCGGCACGGCGGGCTTGTTGGTCAGGCAGGCCATCGGCAGGCCCAGCGCCCGCAAGGTCTCCAGGCCCTCGATCACGCCGGGGAACAGCTCGGAGAACTGGCCGTTGATGATCGCGTAATGGTGCTGGTAGAGCGCCCAGGCTTGCGCATAACGTCCCGCTTCAGCGCCAACATGGGCGAGCGTGGAGCGGATCAGATGCTCGCTGCCCTGGCCGATGGTGTGCGAGACGAACTCGCGATCGACGGCGGGCAGCTGCATCTCGGCCAACACGGCGTTGAGGGCGGCGATGAAGTCGCCCACGGTGTCGACGAGGGTCCCGTCGAGGTCGATGATGAAGGCTGCTGCGCTGGGCTGATTCGAAGTCATGCGCGGATCGTAGACAAGAAAAAGCCCCGACTGGCCGGCCGGGGCTTTCAAAAGGAGACGTCTGCAGAAAGCGGCTTATCGGACCTTGCGGCGGCGGGAGGCCGCGCCGGCCACCAGCAGCCCCAGGCTCACCAGCGCGATCGAGGCAGGCTCGGGAACGGTGGCAGCTGGCGTGGTCAGGCCGAAGGAGTCCAGAGCCAGATCCCAGCCGGCCACGCCGTTCAGGGTCAGCATCAGCGTGCCGCCGCCGTTCAGGTCGGACAGCTGCGCCGTGGGAATGGCGAAGAACAGGTCCGAATCATGGGTGTTGCCCGGGATCACGAGCGTTTCGAACGCCTTGCCGTTGAAGGACATGTCGGCCGTGATGGGGTTGCCATCGGAGTCGATCACCTGGAAGAAGAACGACGAACCGGCGGCAACGGGCACAAAGCCGGCAGCCAGATTCCAGCTCACAGTGACCGTGGAATCGGCGGCCGTTTCATTGGCCACCTTGAACTGGCCGGTGGGGAAGGTGGTGGTGCCGAACTTGACGCACGAGAAGGTGCAGTCCGAGGGGTTCGGGCCCGGGCTCAGCAGGTTGTGCGTGATCGTGCGGGTGCTGTCGCTGTAGGTGCCGCTGGCCGAGATGGCGTTGTTGGCCGGGTTGGTGTCGAAAATGGTGGCGCCGGGCGAATTGAAGTCGTCGATCGTCAGGACGACGGGGGCAGCCTGTGCAGCGCCGATCGCGAGAACCGCGATCGCGGCAGCCGCAAGGGAAGCAAGTTTGCGCATGGATTGAACTCCGGTAAGACTGAGGTACTCACCAGCGGATGCTGGCTTGCGCAACAGGAGGCAAAGCCCATGCCGGTTGTCGATGTGCGGAGCGCGACGTCCCTGCCTGCCGTTTCATCTGTCACCTCTTGGACGTTCAGCGATTCAATCCATGCTCCCCGCTTTGAGCGGGCCATTTCCCGCGAGATCAAAACGCGCCGTAACGACTTGTGCGCGCGACACAGGGCCTGTAAGAAATGTCGACGGCTCGCCCGTTTCGACAGGCCAAGCCACCGGCCACCTAAACTGCGCCATGTCCCGTGAAATCCTCTGCATCGGCGCCACCAATCTCGACCGCAAGCTGCGTCTGCTCGGGACGCTGCATCCGGCTTCGTCCAACCCGGCCCAACAGACCGAAAGCCTCGGCGGCGTGGCACGGAACGTCGCCGAAAACCTGCTGCGCATGAAGCTGCCCGTGCGCCTGCGCACGGCGGTGGGCGAGGACGATGCCGGGCGTCGCGTGCTGGCCCAGATCCCGAGCGCAGGCAGCCTGCGCGTACGGGATGCCGCGACGGACAGCTACACCGCCGTGCTCGACGGCCAGGGCGAGCTGGTGATGGGCCTGGCGGCCATGCCGCTGGTCGAAAGCCTGCTGCCCGCGGCCATGCCCACACGCCTGGCGCCTCTGACGCTGATCGATCTCAACCTGCCGGCGCAAACCGTGGCGCACCTGATCGCGCTGGCACGCGAGCAAGAAGGCGTGCGGCTGTTGGCGGTCGCCGTGTCGGAACCGAAGATGACGCGATTGCCGCAGGACCTGCGCGGCTTGCACGGGCTGCTGCTCAACCGGGGCGAGCTGCAGCAGCTGCATGCGGGCGAATCGGCCGAAGCGCTGCTCGCGCTGCATGCGCGTGGCGTGCAATGCCTGGCATTGACGCTCGGTGCGCAAGGCGTGCTGTGCAGCGAGGCAGGCACGACTCCTGTCGCGCTCAGCGCACCCGCCGTTGAAGTGATCGAAGTGACGGGTGCCGGCGATGCCTTCGCGGCCGGCGTCTGCGCCGCACTTTGGCAAGATCACGATTGGCTGGCCGCCTGCCGTCAAGGCATAGAGTTAGCGGCCCGCGCCCTGCAAACCCTGGACAGCGTTCCACAATAGCGCCATGAACCTGCACGACCTGATTGAATTCTCCCCCGAGGCCGCCGCCGCGCGCGCCGCGGGCACACCGCTGGTGGCACTTGAGTCCACCATCATTTCGCACGGCATGCCGTATCCGCAGAACGTGCAGACCGCGCGCGAAGTGGAAGACATCATTCGCGCCGAGGGCGCCGCGCCGGCCACCATCGCCGTGCTCGACGGCAAGATCCGCATCGGCCTGAGCGCCGATGAGCTCGAGCTGCTGGGCCAGTCGCCCGACGCGATGAAGCTGAGCCGCCGCGATCTGGCCTATGGCCTGAGCAGCGGCAAGGTGGGCGCGACGACGGTCGCGGCGACGATGATCTGCGCGCGGCTCGCGGGCATCGACGTGTTCGTGACCGGCGGCATCGGCGGCGTGCACCGCGGCGCCGAAACCTCGTTCGACATCTCGGCCGATCTGCAAGAGCTGGCGCAGACGCCGGTGGCCGTGGTGTGCGCTGGCGCCAAGTCGATCCTGGACATCGGCCTGACGCTCGAATATCTGGAGACGCAAGGCGTGCCGGTGGTCAGCGTGGGCCAGGACAACTTCGCGGCCTTCTACACGCAGGATAGCGGCTTCAAGGCCGACTTCCGGCTCGACACGGCCGCGGATCAGGCGCGTTTCATCCGCATCAAATGGGCGTTAGGCCTGGCGGGCGGCGTGGTGCTGAGCAACCCCGTGCCCGCCGCGGATGCGATGCCGCGCGAAGAGATCGAGGCCATCACGCGCCAGGCCCTGGCGGAATGCACGCAGCAAGGCGTCGGCGGCAAGGCGGTCACGCCCTTCCTGCTGGCGCGCATCAAGGCGCTGACCGGCGGCAAGAGCCTGGACACCAATATCGCGCTGGTCAAGAACAACGCGCGTGTCGGTGCCAGGCTGGCACGGGCGCTTGCTGCGGGGAATGCAACAGCCCGGGCCTGAAATCGAACAGCCTCTGCGCCAGTTCAATTTCGCGCCTTGCCGGCGCGCTTCATCGACTCCTACATTCGCGCGAGGACAGGCGCTGTCTGCCTGCTCCGTGGTCTCCAGAACAAGGAAACAGTCATGAAGACTTTGCTCACATTCACGCTCGCGCTCGCCTCGACGGCCCTGCTGACAGGCCCAGCCCAGGCGGCGGATGCCGCAGCAGCGACAGCGACAGCAACAGCAACAGCAACAGCGGCATCGAGCCCCACGCGCGCTGAAGTCAAGGCAGAGCTGGCCAAGGCGCGCGCCGATGGCACGTTGACCCAGAAATCGAATCAGGATCTGGGCGTCGCGAAACCCAAGGTCAACAAGACCAAGAAGGCGAAGCAGAAGGCCAAGGCTGCGGCTGCGGCGGACGCCGCATCAGCCGCGCAGTAAGCGGGCGCCAAAAGACAAAGGGTGGCGCAAGCCACCCTTGTTCATTGCGCCGCGGCGCTCAGCGGCTCTCAGCGACGTTCAGCCCTTGGCCACACGCTGCGCCAGATGCGCGAGCGCCTCCTCGACCTGATCGACCAGCACCAGGCACAGCTCGCCCGGTTGCAGGCGATCCAGCGCCGTGTCGATGGCGACGAACTCGCCGCGGATTTCATCGACTCGCTTCGTGCGCGTCGCGCCTTCGAGGCCCTGACGCAGGAGCGCCAGCACCTCGCCGTCCTCGCGGCCGCGCTGGCAGGCATCCTGGAACAGCAGCACTTCATCAAACGCCTTGCCAAGGATCTGCGTCTGCACGCGGATGTCCTCGTCGCGGCGGTCGCCGGCGCCACTGATCACCACGCTGCGTTTCGTGGCCGGCAGCGCTTCAACGGCCGAGACCAGGGCGTGCATGGCATCGGCGTTGTGGCCGTAGTCGGCGATCACGGTGGCGCCGCGGAAGTCCATCACATTGAAGCGGCCGGGCGCGTTGTCGGCGTCGTTCGCAAAGCTGGCCACGCCGCGGCGGATGGTGTCCCAGTCGAGGCCCACGCCCCAGGCGGCGGCGACCGAGGCCATGGCGTTCTCGACCTGGAAGCCGATGGCGCCATTGCGCGTGATTGGGATGTCGCGCAGCGGGATCGTCTCGCGCCAGGAGCCTTGTGCGGCGACCAGCATGTCGCCGTCCACATAGACGCAGCGCTTGCCCTGTGCGCGGTGCGCGGACATCAGTGCGTGGTGGCGATCGGCGGCGAAGAAGATGATCTGGCCGGGGCAGGTGGCAGCCATATTGGCGACGACCGGATCAGCGGCGTTGAGCACCGCGTAGCCCGTGGGCGCCACGTTCTGCACGATCACGCGCTTGACCAGGGCCAGTTCTTCAACGGTGTTGAGGAAGTTCATGCCGAGGTGATCGCCCGCGCCGAGATTGGTCACGACCGCGACCTGGCAGCGGTCGAAGCCCAGACCTTCGCGCAGCACGCCGCCGCGCGCGGTTTCGAACACGGCCGCTTCCACATCGGGATGCATCAGCACATTGCGCGCGCTCTTGGGGCCCGAGCAATCGCCGCTGTCGGTCTGGCGGCCGTCCACGTAGACGCCATCGGTGTTGGTCATGCCGACCTTGAGGCCACAGGTGGCGAACAGATGCGCGATCAGGCGCGTGGTCGTGGTCTTGCCGTTGGTGCCGGTGACGGCGACGACGGGAATGCGGCCGTCCTCGCTCTTCTGGCCGGCGCCGTAGAGGTGCGAGATGATGGCCTCGCCCACATTGCGGCCCTTGCCGTAGCTGGGCGCGAGGTGCATGCGCAGACCGGGCGCGGCGTTGACTTCAACGACGCCGCCGCTCTGGTCCTCAAGCGGACGCAGCACGCTCTCAGCCACGATGTCGACGCCGCAGACATGCAGGCCAACAACCTGCGCGGCGGCGATCGCGCGCGCCGCGACTTCGGGATGCACGTCGTCGGTCACGTCGGTAGCGGTGCCGCCGGTGGACAGGTTGGCGTTGTTGCGCAGGATCACGCGGCGGCCCTTGTCGGGCACGGATTCGGGCGTGAGGTCTTGCAGCGCAAGCCGCGCCACGGCGATGTCGTCAAAACGGATCTTGGTCAGCGAGGTGGCATGGCCGTCGCCGCGCTTGGGATCGGAGTTGACCTTGTCGACAAGCTGCTTGACGGTCAGCCTGCCATCGCCGATCACATGCGGCGGATCGCGGCGCGCAGCGGCCACAAGCTTGTCGCCGACGACGAGCAGGCGGTAGTCGCTGCCGGGCAGGAACTTCTCGACCATCACCTGGCCGATCTCATCTGCGGCCTTGTAGGCGATGTCCATGTGCTCGCGCGTGGCCACGTTGACGGTCACGCCCTTGCCCTGGTTGCCGTCCTGCGGCTTGACCACGACCGGCAGGCCCACTTCAAGCGCGGCGGCCCAGGCGTCGTCCATCGACTCGGCGGGGCGGCCGGTGGGCACGGGCACGCCGGCCGACTGCAGCAGGCGCTTCGAAAGGTCTTTGTCCTGCGCGATCGACTCGCTCACGGCGCTCGTGGCGTCAACCTCGGCGGCCCAGATGCGGCGCTGCTTGGCGCCCCAGCCGAACTGCACGAGGCTGCCTTGCGTGAGGCGGCGGAAGGGCACGCCGCGCGCCACGGCGGCGTCGACGATCGAGCCGGTCGAGGGGCCGAGGCGCACGTCCTCGTCCTGATCGCGCAGCTGCTTGATGACCGTGTCGGCCTCGAAGCTGCCGCCGTTCAGCACGGCGTCAAGCAGCTTGGCGGCGGCATCAAAAGCCAGGCGGCCGACGTCTTCCTCGCTGTACTCGACGATCACCTGGTAGGTGCCGGGCTCGGAGGTGATGTGCGTCTGGCTGAAGGTCACCGGGCAGCCGGCTTGCGCCTGCAGAGCCAGCGCGGCCTGCTCGAACACATGGGCTAACGAGACATTCAAGCGTTGTGCCGAAGCGGGCCGCAGCGGGCCGATGCTCGGGAACAGCGCGCGCAGCCGGGGCTCGAACTGCGGCATGTCGGCAATCGATTGTTCCTCGGGCTTGCAATGCACGACGGCCTCGATGGCCGTGTGGCGGCTCCACATATTGGGGCCGCGCAGCGCGCGGATGCGAGAGACTTCCATGAGCGAGTCTTTCTGTCTTATGGGTTGCTGCGAATCAGATCGGCACCCTCGTCGCGCGAAATCAATCGAGCCAAGCGGAGACCGCAGAACTGGCTTTGCCAGGCTGCTGGTCTCGCCCCCTTGAGGGGGAGGCGCGAAGCGCTTCGGGGGTGGTCCATTTAATTGGCGAATTCGGGAACGAAGGTGTCCAGGCCCGCTGAGATCAGCTCGGCCGGAATGTTCAAAGCCCAGGCGGTGGCGACCGCAGCCAGCACGGTCGCGGCATCGGTCTGCATCTTGGCGCCAGCAAAGCGGCGCAGCAGCGAATCGACGTTCGCGCCGGTGGTCTCGCCCTGGCCCTGGGCCAGCAGCGCCATGCCGCCTTGCAGGAAGACCGCGCGGCCACCGCGGGCGCGATGGTCTTGCACATGGGCCGCGTCGAGCGAGTACAGCAGCACTTCGCCGTCGGACAGCTCGGCCATCTCGACCAGCATCGGCTCGGCCGCATTGAGCACGGCCGCGCCATCGGGCAGCACCACATCGATCTGCGTGCGCAGCACCTTGTAGAGCTGCTGCGCGTCCTGCACGTCGTAATGCGCGAGATCGGCGAGGCCGCCCATGTCGGTCACGACGCCGACCTGGCAACGGTCGTAGACGAGGCCATCACGCAGGATCGCTTCGGCACTGTTCTCGACCACGACGGCGTCGCAGCCGCGGTTCATCAGCAGGCGGTGGGCGGAATCCCAGCCGGCCGGGGTGTTGCGCTCCACGCGGCGCGTGCCGAGGAACAGGCCATCGCTGCTGGCCAAGCCCACGTGGCGGCCGTTGAGGTGCAGCAGCCAGGCGACCAGGCGCGCGATCGTGTGCGCGCCTGTCGAACCGGCCACGCCGACAACCGGAATGCGGCCCGACTCGTCTTCCGAAAACAGGTGGTTGATGATCGCCTGGCCGACCGGCTGCGGCGTGCCCGCAGCGGGCTTCAGATGCATGAGCAGGCCCGGGCCGGCATTGACCTCAACGACCGCGCCGCCGGTCTCGCTCAGCGGCTTGCTGATGTCGGCGGTGACCAGATCGACGCCGGCGATGTCCAGGCCGATCGTGCGTGCAGCCAGCGAGACGGCGTGCGCCACCTCGGGATGGATTTCGGCCGTGCAGTCGATGGCGACATTGCCGTTGCGCTGGATGAGCACGCGGCGATCGGCCGCGGGCACCGACTCCACCGTCAGCCCCTGGCGCTCAAGCTCCAACAGGATCACGCCGTCGTCGGCGATGTTGATGCGGTTGAGCGGGAAATCTTCGGTCAGGCCCCGGCGCGGATCGGTGTTGATCTGCGCGTCGACCAGTTCCAGCACATTCATCTTGCCGTCGCCCACCACCATGGCGACCTCGCCACGCGCGGCCGCCACCACCTGGCCGCCCACCACCAGCAGGCGGTGTTCGTTGCCGACGATGTAGCGCTCGACCAGCACCTCGCTGCCATGACGCTCGGCCACGGCAAACGCGGCCATCACATCGGTCTTGTTGCTCAGGTCCAGGGTCACGCCGCGGCCGTGGTTGCCATCTGAAGGCTTGACCACCACCGGCAGGCCGAGGTCTTCGGCCGCGGCCCAGGCGGCTTCGCCGTTGCGCACCGCCACGCCTTCGGGCACGGGCACGCCCACGGCCTTGAGCAGGTTCTTGGTCAGGTCCTTGTCGCGCGCGATGCCTTCGGAGATCGCGCTGGTCATGTCGGTTTCGGCCGTCCAGATGCGGCGCTGGCGCGCACCGTGGCCGAGCTGCACGAGGTTGCCGTCATTCAGGCGGATGTGCGGAATGCGGCGGTCGGTGGCGGCGGCCACGATGGCGGCGGTCGAGGGGCCGAGGTAGCAGTCGTCGAGCTTCTCGCGCACGCGGCCCACGGCGGCGTCCACGTCAACGGCATCGCTGTTGATGGTGGCCATCAACAGCGCATGGCCTTCCATCAGCGCCTGGCGCGCCACCTGCTCGTCACGGGCGCGGAACACCATGCGGTAGACGCCAGCCTGCGAGGTGGAGCGGGTCTGGCCAAAGCCGGTGGGCATGCCCGAGAGGTTGAGCAGTTCGATCACCACGTGTTCCAGCACATGGCCCATCCAGGTGCCTTCGGTCAGTCGTTGCAGAAAACCGCCACGTTCGCCCACGCCGCAATGGTGCTCGACCAGCGCTGGCAGCGCGACCACCAGGCGATCGGTAAAACCTTCCAGCTTGTGAGTGGGAAACTCCTCCAGCTCACCGAGATCAAGCCAGACCTCCAGCACCGGGCGGTAGGTCCACATGTTCGGACCGCGCAGGTAGTTGATCCGCAGTAGCTGGATGTCTTGCTTTTTGCTCATGGACGACGAAGAAATGGGGCAACGGCGCGATTGTGCGCTGAACTAAGTCAAAATCTGGGCTCTAAAACCAAGCTCCCAATGCACGAATACCCTCCGGTTGAGACGGATCCGCATCCGCAATGGCAAGCTCTGCAAGCCAGATTATTGTCAAATGAGAACGTCGTCGCCGCGCTGGAGGTTGACCTGGACGCCGGCCTTCGTTTCGCACGCGGCCTGCTGGTTCTGACCCCTCAACGCCTGCTGGCCTGGGAGCCGGGCACCGATCAATGGTCCGAGTGGGCGCTCCGGCCCGAACTCTCCATCCGCATTTCCGACCACGCCGGCGTGGGCCAGCTGGAGCTGGTGGATGGTCATGGCCGCTTGGCCGTCTGGCGCTTCACCCTGGAGATGACCCTGCAGGCCCAGCGCTGGCAGGAGGCTTTCGAGAAGCGCGGCGAGACCGCCCGTGCTGACGCTGAAGATGTCAGTTACTGCCCGAGCTGCAAGGCGCCCCTGCCGCCCGACAGTGAGGAGTGCCCAACCTGTGAACGCGAGCTGCACACGCCGCCCAGCACCTGGGTGCTGCTGCGCCTGTCGCGCTTCGCCAAGCCCTACCAGGGCCAGCTGATCCTGGGCTTCACGCTGATGCTGGGCGCGATGGCCGCCACGCTGGTGGCGCCTTACCTGACCATGCCCTTGATGGACAAGGTGCTGATCCCCTTCCAGGCCGGCCACAAGATCGACCCGATGCTGGTGACCGGCTATATGGGCGGCCTGCTGGCTGCTGCGCTGCTGTCCTGGGCGCTGAACTGGGGCAAGACCTACATCCTCGCGCTGGCCTCCGAGCGCATCGCGGCGGATCTGCGCACCGCCACCTTCGAGCACCTGCTGGGCCTCTCGCTCGAATATTTCTCGAACAAGCGCACCGGCGACCTGATGAGCCGCATCGGCTCGGAGTCCGACCGCATCAGCGTCTTCCTCTCGCTGCACGCGCTCGACTTCGTGACCGACGTGCTGATGCTGATGATGACCGCGATCATCCTGTTCAGCATCCACCCGTGGCTGGCGCTGGCCACCCTGGTGCCGCTGCCCTTCATCGCCTGGATGATCCACATGGTGCGTGATCGCCTGCGCATGGGTTTCGAGAAGATCGACCGCGTCTGGGGCGAGGTGACCTCGGTGCTGGCCGACACCATCCCCGGCATCCGCGTGGTCAAGGCCTTTGCGCAGGAGAAGCGCGAGGCCACGCGTTTCCGCACCGCCAACCAGCACAACCTCGCGCTCAACGACAAGCTGAACAAGACCTGGAGCCTGTTCGGCCCCACCGTCACGATGCTGACCGACGTGGGCCTGCTCGTGGTCTGGTCCTTCGGCATCTGGCTGGTGGCCGGGCAGAGCATCACGGTCGGTACGCTGACCGCCTTCCTGGCCTATATCGGGCGCTTCTACGGCCGCATGGATTCGATGAGCCGCATCGTCTCGGTCACGCAGAAGGCGGCGGCCGGCGCCAAGCGCATCTTCGACATCCTCGACCATCAATCGAACGTGCCCGAGCCCACACAGCCGCTCCGCTTAAGCGAGGTCAAGGGCGGCATCCAGATCCGCGACATCGGCTTCCGCTACGGCAACCGTGCCGTGATCCGTGGCCTTTCGCTCGACATCCAGCCCGGCGAGATGATCGGCCTGGTCGGCCACAGCGGCTCGGGCAAGAGCACGCTGGTGAACCTGATCTGTCGCTTCTACGACGTGACCGAAGGCGGCATCAGCATCGACGGCACAGACCTGCGCCGCGTCACCGTGGCCGACTACCGCCGCCACATCGGCCTGGTGCTGCAGGAGCCCTTCCTGTTCTTCGGCACGATCGCCGAGAACATCGCCTACGGCAAGCCCGACGCCACGCGCGAAGAGATCGTGGCCGCCGCACGTGCCGCGCATGCGCATGAGTTCATCCTGCGCCTGGCCCAGGGTTACGACTCGCTCGTGGGCGAGCGCGGCCAGGGCCTGTCGGGCGGCGAGCGTCAGCGCATCTCGATCGCCCGCGCGCTGCTGATCAACCCGCGCGTGCTGATTCTTGACGAAGCCACCTCCTCGGTCGACACCGAGACCGAGAAGGAAATCCAGAAGGCGCTCGACAACCTCGTCAAGGGCCGCACCACGATCGCGATCGCCCACCGCCTCTCTACGCTGCGCAAGGCCGACCGCCTCGTGGTGATGGACCGCGGCCAGGTGGTCGAGGTCGGCCAGCATGATGAGCTGATGGTCAAGCAGGGCCACTACTGGCGGCTCTACGAGGCCCAGGCCCGGCGCGTGGACGGCGATGAGCCCGAACCCGTCGCCGTATCCAACCCCAACGCGCACACGGTGGAAGCATGAGCCCTGACCTGAACCTCAAGCGCAATGCGTTCGGCCGCCTGGTGCTGGTCGATCAAGAGGGCGTCGAGCATGTCGGCATCAACCCGGTGCGTGCCCATCCCTTGAGCGCGCCGGATGAAGGCCTCTCGCTGATCGGGCAGGACGGCCACGAGCTGGTCTGGATTCCACGTCTTTCGCAGCTGCCTCAGGAGCAGCGCCAGCTGATCGAGGAAGACCTCGCCGCGCGCGAGTTCAGCCCCACGGTGCTGCGCATCAAGGCGGTCTCCACCTTCGCCACGCCGAGCCAGTGGACGGTCGAGACCGACCGCGGCGAGACGCAGTTCATCCTGAAGACCGAAGAAGACATTCGTCGCCTCGGCGAAGGCCGCCTGCTGATCTCGAGCAGCCACGGCATCCCCTTCATGGTGCCCGACCGCTTGGCGCTGGACCGGGGATCGAAGCGGATTCTGGAGCGCTTTCTTTGAGGGCCCAGCCGGGCGCCCAGGAGTCTGGTGCAACAGGCGCCGCGGATGGCGTCATCGACCCCGACGCGCGGCTCCAGCAGTTCCGCGAGGCGCTGGTCGACGACTCCCTGCTCGCCATCACCTGGCTGTCGCTGTGCATCCTGGCGCTCTCGGCCTGGCGCAATTTCCTCGGGCCCGAGAGCCTGCGCTGGCCACTGGCCTTTGCAGTCGTGGCGGTGGCGACGGCCATCGTGACGACGACCTGCATGTTCCGCAGCCGGCTCGGCTACCCCGTCAAGTCCAACGCCCTGCTCTCCATGCTGTTCCTGGCCGGCCTTGGCGGTCTGCTGTCTTTCGGCAACGCAGCGCCCACGGGAAGCTACTTCGCGATCGCCTTCTTCATTGCCGCGATCCTGTACCAGCGCACCACCGTCTTCGCGATGATCGCCGGCACGCTGGCCTTGTTGGCCTTGGTGGCTTACGCGGTGATCAGCGGCTACCAGGCGATCACCGTCAATCTCAACGAAGTGGCGCGGCAGCCGACGGCCTGGGTCAATCTGATGATGACGATGGGCCTGACTGCCGGCGCCATCGCCACGGCGGCCGGCGCCTTCACGCGCTCGGTCTACGGGCTGCTCGGCGATCTGCATCGACAGCAGCTCGAGATCGCCCGCCAGCGCGATCAGATCCAGCATCTGGCCACGCATGACAAGCTGACCGGCCTGCCCATGCTGCGTCTGGCCGAAGACCGAAGCGAGGTCGCCATCGCGCATGCCGAGCGCTTCAGCTGCAAGCTGGCCTTCATGTTCGTGGACCTCGACGGCTTCAAGGAAATCAACGACCGCCACGGGCATGACGCCGGCGACGCGGTGCTGAAGGAAGTGGCGCTGCGCCTGAAGACTTCCCTGCGCTCCGCCGATACCGCCGCGCGCATTGGCGGCGATGAGTTCCTGATCATCCTGAACGACCTCGGCGAGGCTCGCTTCGCCGGCGAGGTGGCCCAGAAAATCCTGCACGCAATCGCAGCGCCGATCGCCTACGGCACGGGCCAGCTCAAGATCGGCGCCAGCATCGGCATCGCCGTTTTCCCCGACCATGCGCGCGATCTGGTCGAGCTCAAGCGTGCCGCGGACAAGGCCATGTACGCGGTCAAGGCGGCGGGCAAGAACAGCTTCCGTTTTGCGGCCGATCCGAGCGTTGACGAAAGCACGCGCGCGGCGAGCGCAATGGTGATGTGATCGCCGCCTGATCCGGATTCAAGTCAGGCCCCGCACCTGCGCCATCAGGCGCGTCAGCCCCAGCAGCGCGTCGAGCCCCGGCGTCTCGGCCCGTAGATGCCGCGCAACCTCATGAGCGGCCCCGAGCAGCGAGGCCAGCTCCAGCGGCCGCCCTGCTTCAACATCCTGCAGCATCGAGGTCTTGAAGGCGCCGAGCTTGCGCGTGACCGCATGGCGCTCCTCGGGCGTCTGCCCCACCGCGCAGCCGAACTGCCCGGCCATGCCCTCGGCCTCGCGCATGATGCGGGAGACAAAGCCGCGCACCAGCTCATCGTCGAGGATGCGATCGGCCGTGGCGCCGGTCAGCGCGGAGATCGGGTTGATCGTCATATTGCCCCAGAGCTTGAACCAGATGTCGCGCTGGATGCGCTCGGAGACGACGGCTTCAACGCCCGCGCTGCTCAACAGGCTCGCGACTTGATCGAGACTGGCCGAGGCGCCGCCGCGCATCTCGCCGATGACCAGCTTGCGGCCCGCCACATGGCGCACGAAACCGGGCTCGACCACGGTGCTCCCCAGATGCACGACGCCGCCGATCACGCGCTCGGTCGGGATCAGCGCGCGGATCATGCCGCCCGGGTCCACCGATTCAAGCCTCAGGTCTTGCGCGGCACCGGGCAGGCCGTCAAAGAAGCACCAGGGCACGCCGTTCATGGCGAGCAGCACGCGGGTGTGCTCGCCCAGCATCGCGTGCACGGCTGGCGCCACGCTGGCGAGCGCCGGGCCCTTGACCGCAATAACGATCAAATCCTGCGGACCCAGGGCCGCCGGATCATCGCCGGCGCGCAACTTCACGGTGCGGCTCTGCCCCGCGCTCTCGAAGCGCAGGCCGCGCTCGCGCAAGGCGGCCAGCAAAGGCCCGCGCGCCAGCGCGCTGAGCTCGGCATGCCCATCCAACATCGCCGCCAGCCAACCGCCGACCGCGCCCACGCCAACAATGCAGACTTTCATGCAGACAAGTCTCGCACGACGCAAAATGGCGCGCATGAAATACCTGCACACGATGGTCCGCGTGACCGATCTCGAAGCCTCCCTCCAGTTCTACCGCGACGCACTGGGCCTCGTGGAGATGCGCCGCAGCGAGCATGAGGCCGGGCGCTTCACGCTCGTCTACCTGGCTGCGCCGGGTGACGAGGCCGGCGCCTACCAGCCGCAGCTCGAGCTGACCTACAACTGGCCCGATCCCGACGGCAAGGGCGAGGCCTACACGGGCGGCCGCAACTTCGGCCATGTGGCGCTGGCCGTGAAAGACATCTACGCCACTTGCGAACGGCTGATGCAGCATGGCGTGACGGTGCTGCGCCCGCCGCGCGATGGCCGCATGGCTTTTGTGCGCTCGCCGGATCAGATTTCGATCGAGTTGCTGCAGGACGGTGCGGCGCTGCCGCCTGCGGAGCCCTGGGTTTCGATGGGCAATACCGGCAGTTGGTAAGCAAGCGAGGGTGCAAGAGTCGGCCAGCGCCTACAAGGCCAAGGCAGCTTGGCCGACGCAGGGGCCCTGGGCCCCTGACCAGAATGAGGTGACACCTTGCGCGCCGCGTAGCGTCACTGCCCGGGTCGGATGAATCTGTTTCCTTCGGGAATCTGTTTCCTTCGGTAAAGGCGGTCAGCATCGGCGACGGAAGCGACGTTGAATAAGCACCCTGAATTTGAGGAGACTCTGACATGACCCGCAAACTTCTGATGGCAGCCGCGATTGCGGCCGTAGCCGCCACAACCCTGAGTGGCTGCATCGTGGCCCCGGTGCGCCAACCGTACTACGACGATGGCGCCGTGGTCAGCGTGGCGCCGCCGCCGCCGGAATCCGAGTATTACGGGGCTCCGCCGGTAGTGGGCCAGGTCTGGATCGGCGGCTACTGGAACTGGGCGGGCGGCCGGCACAGCTGGGTCGGCGGCCACTGGGAATCGCCGCGCCCCGGCCACTACTGGGTGCCGCACACCTGGGTGCAAGTGCACGGTGGCTGGCATCTGAACCAAGGCCACTGGGAGAAGCACCGCTGAGCACCGCTGAGCGGGGCTCCTTCTTCCCTCAAGTCCCGCAGAACGTGCGGTAGCCCTCGCTGAAACCGGCGGGGGCGGGCCGCGCCAGATCTTCGAAGCCCGCGTGTTCCTCGAAGGGCTTCTTCAGCACGGTCAACAGGCGCTCGAAAGGCGCCATGTCGTCGTTCTGCCAAGCGGCGGTGAGCGCCGCCTCCACCAGATGATTGCGCGCAATGTAGAGCGGGTTGATGCGGCGCATCGCCTCGGCTGACGCACTTCTTCGCGCGTTCCAGCGCGAGGACCACGCCGCGAACCCTTCAAGTGCGTGGAGCGGCGAAGCGCTGCCTTCGACCACATCGGCCAAGCCGCGAAAACTCAACGTGAAATCGGCGTTAGCGGTTTGCAGCAGCGCGAGCCAGTCTTCAACCAATTGCAGATCACCGTCCTGCTCGCCTTCCAGGCCCAGCTTGGCGCGCATCCGCGCGAGCCAATGATGCTTGTAGAGCGAAGCGAACTGTTCGATCACCGCGCGCGCATCGTCAAACGCCTCCTCGCCCATCAGCGGCAGGATCGCCTCGGCCAAGCGCGCCAGATTCCATTGGATGGCCAGCGGCTGGCTCCTGTAGGCGTAGCGGCCGTTCTTGTCGATGGAGCTGTAGACCGTGGCGGGGTCATACGCTTCCATGAAGGCGCAGGGGCCGAAGTCGATGCTCTCGCCCGAGAGCGCGGCGTTGTCGGTGTTCATCACGCCGTGGATGAAGCCCACGCTCATCCATTGGGCGATCAGCCGGGCCTGGCGTTCGGCCACCGCCTTCAACCAACCGAGATAGTCGCCCGCGAGCTGCGGGTCGTGGCGTGCGATGGCGTAGTCGGCGATCTGGCGCAGCTTGTCGAGCTCGTCGCGCGCGGCGAAGAATTGCATCGTGCCGATACGCAAATGGCTGGCCGCCACGCGCGTGAGCACGGCGCCGGGCAGCGCTTGATCGCGGTAGACCAGCTCGCCGGTCGCGACGACGGCGAGTGCGCGCGTGGTCGGGATGCCGAGGCCGTGCATCGCCTCGCCGATCAGGTACTCGCGCAGCATCGGGCCGACGGCGGCCTTGCCGTCACCGCCGCGTGAATACGGCGTGCGGCCGCTGCCCTTGAAGGCGATATCGCGGCGCTGGCCCTGGCTGTCGATCACCTCGCCCAGCAGCAGGGCGCGGCCGTCGCCGAGCGAGGGCGAGAAACCGCCAAACTGGTGGCCTGCATAGGCCTGCGCCAGCGGCTCGGCACCGGGGATTGCAGAATTGCCGGCGAACATCGCGGCCAGGTCCGACTCCGGCATCTCGCCCAGGCCGAGCTCTGCCGCTAACTCATGATTCAAGCGCAGCAAACGCGGCGCGGGCACGGGCTGCGGCGTGGCGGGCTGGTAGAAGCCGGCCATCTCGCGGGCAAAGCTGTTGTCGAACTTGAACATCGGGTCAGCGAGCACTCAAAAGTGCAGAGAGTGCCACATCCGCAGCAACCCCGCCGGCCGATGCCCTTCTCTCTCTTTCTCTTTATTCTTCTTCAAGCCATGCTGAGCTGCGCATCGGCCGACGCCATGCGGCCCCGGTTGTAGCGCAGGGCCGCCATCGTGTAGCCCACGGCGCCCAGCAGCGGCGCGAAGGCCACGATCAGCAAGGCGGTCTGCAAGTCGTAGCGATCGGCCAGCATGCCGCCCAGCGTCGGGCCCAGGGCCATGCCGAAGAGGTTGGTGGTGGTCACCAGCATGCCCAGCGCGGAAGTGCGCATGCCCGGATGCACCAGGTCGCTGACCGCGGCCATCGCCGGGCCCAGCACCGCAGTCATGCAGAAGGCGCCGGCGAACATCAGCACTCTTTGCAGGCCCGAAGCTTCGATGCTGAAGGCCGCCGCGAACAGCACCGCGGTCAACAGCGCGAACGCGGCCGCACCGTACAGCCGGCGATGCGGCTTCTGGCGTGCGAACCGGTCGATGGACCAGCCGCCAACGGCCGTGCCCGCCGCGGCGACGATCAGGGTCAGGCCGGTGTGCAGGCCGGCTTTATCCAGCGGCAGGCCGTGCACGCGGTTCAGGAAGGACGGCAGCCAGTTGCCGAAGGTCGAGACAAAAAAGAGCTGCGAAGCCTGGGCAATGAAGACCAGCAGCAGCACGGGCGTGCGCAACATCATGACGATCACGTCGAGCCAGGACACTTCGCGCACCAGGCCGCTCTGCTCGTCGGTGACGGTGACGGCGACGCTCTTGTAGTCGCGGATGAAGAACACCAGCACGGCCAGCAGCAGCCCCGGCAGCGCCACCACGCCGAAGGCCGAACGCCAGCCCCAGTGCGAGGCGATATAGCCACCCAGCACCACGCCCAGCACCGAGCCGATCAGGCCACCCGATTGGAAGATGCCGATCACCGTGGCGCGCAAGCGGGCCGGATAGAGCGCGGAGAGGAGCGCATTGCCGCCCGCCACATAGCCGGCCTCGCCGGTGCCGATGGCAAAGCGCGCCACCAGCAGCTGATAGAAGTTGCCGGCCAGCATGCAGGCGCCGGTGGCAAGCGACCACAGCACGGCCATCACGCCGATGCTGCGCGAGCGGCTCCAGCGATCAACGACCATCGCCGTAGGCAGGGCCAGCAGGGCAATCGCCACGTTGACCGACGACACCAGCATGCCGAGCTTGGTGTCGGACAAGGCCCATTCCTGCTTGATCGCCGGCAGCAACGAGGCCAGCACCTGGCGGTCGATGAAGTCGAAGGCCATCAGCAGGGTCAGCACGACCAGGGCGAAATGGGCCTGCCTGCGCGGCACTTGGTAGTCGTCAGCGACGGGAGCGGTCATGGGCTTGTCTCGTGATGTGTTTGTGGCGCCATGCTAGGGAAGCCGTCAGCCTGGCGCTGTCCAAGTCAGGACAATTGTGGACCCGGTGAAGAATGCTTTTCCGTCAGCCTCGCAGCTCACGGCGCAAGACCTTGCCAACGGTGGTCTTGGGCAGCGCCTCGATGAAGACGATGTGCCTGGGGTTCTTGTAGCCGGTCAGGTGCTTGCGGCAATGCTCGCTGACCTGCTCGACGGTCAGCTCGGGCTTGCTGCGCACGACGAAGAGCTTGACCGCCTCGCCGCTCTTCTCGTCGGCCACGCCGATGGCGGCACTCTCGAGCACGCCGTCGAGCGTGGAGACCACGTCCTCGATCTCGTTCGGGAAGACATTGAAGCCGCTCACCAGGATCATGTCCTTCTTGCGGTCGACGATCTTCACGCGGCCTTCGGCATCCATGACGCCGATATCGCCGGTCTTGAAGAAGCCGTCTTCGCTCATGACCTTGGCGGTCTCATCGGGGCGGCGCCAGTAGCCGCCCATCACCTGCGGGCCGCGGATGCAGATTTCACCGCGCTCGCCAAGGGCCACATCGCGACCCTCATCGTCGCGGATCGCGATCTCGGTGTTCGAGACAGGCAGGCCGATGGTGCCGCTCCAGGCCTTCGCGGTGACGATATTGCAGCTGGCCAGCGGCGAGGTTTCCGAGAGCCCATAGCCTTCGCAGATCGGCACGCCGGTGGCGGCCAGCCAGCGCTCGGCCACGCCTTGCTGCACGGCCGAGCCGCCGCCGATCGCGAGCCTCAGCTCGCTGAGGTTGAGCGCCTCCAGCAAGGCCCTGTTGGCCACCACGCCGCCGAACAGGGTGTTCACGCCGGGGAACACATGGACGGCCACGCCGCCGAGCTCCCGGGCCGCGCCGGCCATGTCGCGCGGGTTGGCGATCAGCACGCTGTGCAGGCCCTGGCGCAGGCCCCACATCAGGCAGACCGTCAGCGCGAAGATGTGATACAGCGGCAGGAAGCACGCGATGTTCATGCCCATCGAGGCGCCATCGGGCATGACGGGATGCATCCAGGCGCTGGTCTGCGCCACGTTGGCCACGATGTTCGAGTGCTTGAGCATCGCGCCCTTGCTCACGCCGGTGGTGCCGCCCGTGTATTGCAGGAAGGCGAGGTCTTCGCCACACAGCTCGACCGGCGTGAAGCGGACTTGCGCGCCAGCCTGCAGGGCCTGCATGAAATCGATCTGGCCCGGCAGTTCAACGCCGGGCGCACCGGCCTTCACCACGACGATGCGCTTGACGGCCGTGCCTTCCAGGCTCTGCGCCACGGTGCCTGCGAACGCGGCAAAGACGACGAGCGTCTCGGTACCGCTGTCCTGGAGCTGATGGTTGAGCTCACGCGGCGTGTAGAGCGGGTTGATGGTCACGACCGTGCCGCCCGCGCGCAGCGTGCCGAGCACCGCGACGGCGAAGGGCATCACGTTGGGCATCATCACCGCCACGCGGTCGCCCTTGAGCGCTCCCTGGCTTTGCAGCCAGCCGGCGAAGAGCCGGCTCATCTGATCGAGCTCGGCGTAGGTCGTGCTGCGGCCCAGGCTCGTGATCGCGGGGCGATCGGCGTGCTGAAGCAGCGCGGCATCGAGCATGTGCACGAGCGAAGGCAGCGGCGCCACGTCAACGTTGTGAGGAATCTCGGGCGGGTACTGCTTGAGCCAGGGTTTGCTGTCGTTCATGTTCGTCTGCTGCGGGTGCTCAGGCACTCTTCTGGATGAAATCGGCCACGCGTTCACCCATCACGATGCAGATGGCGTTGGTATTGGTGGAAGCGATCGACGGCATCACCGAGCCGTCGGCAATGCGCAGGCCTTGCAGGCCATGCACGCGCAGCTGCGGATCAACAACCGATTGCGCGGCATCGCTGCCGATGCGGCAGGTGCCGACCGGGTGATAGGCAGTGGCGCCGTTGGCGCGCAGGTAGTCGACCAGCGCTTCGTCGCTGCCGGCCTTGGGACCGGGGCGCTCCTCGCCGACGATCCACTGCGACATCGGAGCGGCAGCCGCCGCGCGGCGCGCCATTCTGAGGCCGTTGAGGCAGGCCTCGATATCGCGCGGGTCGCTGAAGTGCTGGGAGAACATGCGCGGATCGCCGGCCGGGTCGGCGCTGCTGATGTGGCTGCTGCCGCGCGAGTAAGGCCGGATCTGGAACGAGGCCAGCGAGATGGCGTCGAAATCGTCCATCGCCATCTTGCCCTTGCCGCGGTTGTTCGCAGCCGAGACCTGCTGGACCTGCAGCTTGATGTCGGCCCGCGTGCCGCCGCTCTCGGCCGGCACAAAGGCCTGCGCGGTGATGGTGTTGCTCGACATCGGGCCGTCGCGGCTCGTGAGCCAGCGCAGCGCCACGCCGGCCTGGCCGATCGGGCTGGTGAGCTTGCGGTTCCAGCTCACGCCGGGGTTGGTGCGGAAGACCACGGGGCTGTAGACATGCTCGGAAAGGTTCTCGCCGACCATCGGCAGCTCATGCAACAGCGGCACGTTGGCGGCCGCCAGCACCTCGCGCCGGCCCACGCCCGAGAGCTCCAGCAACTGCGCGGAGTTGAAGGCGCCGCCGCAAAGAATTACCTCCTTGCGCGCATTGAACGAAACCTCGCGGCCCGCCGACCTGGCGTTGATGCCGACCGCGCGCTTGCCCTCGAAGCGCACGCGCGTGGCCAGCGTCTCGGTCAGCACGGTCAGGTTGGCACGGCCCTTGGCGGGGTCGAGGTAGGCCCAGCGCGTGTTGCAGCGCAGGCCGTTGCGCGTGTTGTACTGCTGCGGACTGCCGCCGAAGCCGCCTTCGTTGAAGTCGCGCACGCGCGGGCCGATGCCGGCGGCCTGCACGGCGTCGAGGAAATCATCCGCCAACGGGTCGTCCGAGGCGTATTGCGTGACGGTGATCGGGCCCTCATGACCGCGAAACTCGCGGTTGCCGCCGGCGAACGACTCGATCTTGCGGAACCAGGGCTTCAGGTCGGCATACGACCAGCCCGGGCAGCCGTCGGCCGCCCATTCGTCGTACAGGTGCGGCGTGCCGTGGACCCAGATCATGCCGTTGACCGTGCTGGAGCCGCCCAGGGCCCAGCCGCGCGGCCAGTAGATCTTGCGGCCATTGAGTCGCGGATCGGGCTCGGTGAAGAAGTGGCGGATGTAGATGCCTTTGCCGAGCACGTTGGCGACGCCGAGCGGGATGCGCGACCAGATGTGGCGGTCACGCGGGCCGGCGTCGAGCAGCAGCACGCTGTGGCGGCCGTTTTCCGAGAGGCGTGCCGCAGCGGCGGCGCCGCCGGAGCCGGCGCCCACCACGATGTAGTCGAAGTCAGTGCTGTTCATGCTGATGGCTTGTCTCTTTTTGCGGGCTGTCTTTTTGCAGGCTGCGCTTGCCGGCCGCAAGTGTTGTGCTTGTGCTCGTACGCGTCTCTGCGTCGGCACAAGCTTTGCCGTCTGTTGATCTATCGCGTTAGGCTGGACAATCCAGCCCACGCCAGTCTGTCCAATGCCCATGCCGATCACAGTCAAAACAACGACAAAAGACCGCAATTCAGGTGAAACCCTGAGTCAGCAGGCCTTGGCCTTGCTGACGCGCTCCCTGGGCTTCAAGGACTGCCCCGTCCCGCTGCTGGAGGAGCTGATCGCCGCCGGCCAGTTTCGCCGCATGGGCAAGGGCGAGATGATCGCGCGCCGCGGCGACCCGATGAGCCATGTGGGCCTGGTGATCAACGGCATGCTCGATGGCGTGGCCCTGCACGCCAACGGCCATCGCCACCTGATGGGCCTGCTGCTGCCCGGTGATTTCTACGGCCTCACCGGCATGGTCGACATACGCCTGACCAGCCACACGCACGACGTGAACGGCCGCGCGGACGGCGACCTGTTGCAGATCTCCTGCGAAGGCTTTCGCCGCCTGCGCGCCCGCGAGCCGCAGCTGGTGCGGGCCTGCGAGCTGCAGATCGTGCAGCGCCTGCAGCTCGTCTATGAACGCATGGCGGCCGACCCAGCCATGCCGCTGGCCGAGCGCACGGCCGGCATGCTGCACATGATGGGCCAGCTCTACGGGCGCGCCGAGGCGGGGCAGATCGTGATCGACATCCGGCTGTCGCAGACCGACATGGCGGAATGGCTCGGCATGAGCCGCCAGCGCGTCAATTTCGCGCTCAAGCAGCTGGAGAGCGAAGGCCTGATCAGCCTGCACTATTCCTCGCTGACCATCATCCAGCCTGCACTCCTGGCCGAGCGCGCAAGGGGCGACTAGAAAGGCCGTGGTCTGTCGAAAGTTCGACAGACCCACGACGGGTGCCTTGCTACCGTGCGAGTTCGAGATTCTCAGAACAGCAGGAGTACAAGATGTCCCAGCCTCACGACGGTGATCGCAGCGGCGATCCGGGTTTCGGTTTCGCGGGCAAGATCGGCCCCACGCTGGCCCGCTCGATGCCCCACTTTCGTGAGCCGGTGAAGCCCGCCCAGGGCGCTCCGAACATCGTCGTGATCCTGCTGGACGACCTCGGCTACGCCGACTTCGGCTGCCACGGCGGCGAGATTCACACGCCCAACTTCGACCGCCTTGCCCAACACGGCCTGCGCTTCACGAACTACACCACGGTGCCCATGTGCACGCCGGCGCGCGCCGCGCTGCTGACCGGCAAGAACCCGCACAGCGTGGGCTGCGGCTGGCTGACCCACAACGACCCCGGCTACCCGGGCTACAAGGGCGAAATGAGCAAGGACGCGCCCACGATGGCCGAGCTCCTGCTCGCCCAGGGCTACACCACGCTGGCCGCCGGCAAATGGCACAACACCTATGACGCCAACGCCCAGCCCGGCGGCGACACCAGCTCGTGGCCGCTGCAACGCGGCTTCGAACGCTTCTACGGCTTCCTCGGCGCCGAGACCAGTTACTTCCATCCTGACCGCATGATGGAAGGCAACCAGCCCGCGCAGATCGACAGCTTCCCGCCCGACTATTTCGCGCCCGACGACTACACGAACCGCGCGATCGGCTGGCTGGCCGAGCAACGCGCCTGCTCGCCCGAGAAGCCCTTCTTTCTTTATCTCGCCTTCCAGACGCCGCACACACCGCTGCAGGCCAAGCCGGTCGATGTGGCGAAGTACAAGGGCCGCTACGACACCGGCTGGGACGCCATCCGACATGCGCGTTATGAGCGCCAGCGCGCAATGGGCCTGATCGAGGAGAACGCCGGCTTCGCGCCGCGCAATCCCGGCGTGCCGGCCTGGGACGAGCTCGACGAAGCCAACCGCGCGCTCTATGCGCAGCACATGGAGGTCTACGCCGCGCTGGTCGACAACGCCGACCAGAACGTCGGCCGCCTGCTCGATTTCCTGGAAGCCACCGGGCAGCTCGACAACACGCTGATCATCGCCACCTCCGACAACGGCGCCAATTCGGTCGGCGGCCCCACCGGCACGCTCAACCTGCAAGGCCGCCGCTCGGGCCTGCCCGAGGACCCGAAGATCGTGCAGAACATCGTGGCCGAGGGCCTGATGGGCAGTGCCGCCACTTATGGCGCGTATCCGAGCGGCTGGACGCAGGTCTCCAACACGCCCTACCGCTATTACAAGCGCACGCCGATGGCCGGCGGCATCCGCGTGCCGCTGCTGATCCAATGGCCGCAGGGCATCACTGAACAAGGCACGATGCGCCGCCAATGGGTGCATGTGACCGACCTGCTGCCCACCGTGCTGGAGCTCACGCAGGGCGAATATCCGACCAGCTTCAAGGGCCTGCGCACGCGCCACGTCGACGGCGCCAGCTTTGTCTCGATGCTCAACGATGCCGAGGCCCCGCAGCGCCGCACGCGCCAGTACTACGAGCTGCAAGCCAATCGCGGCTACATCAGCAGCGAGTGGAAGATCGTCTCCCTGCAAGTGCCACGCACGCCGATCCAGCTGGACAACTGGATGCTGTTCAACATCGCGAACGATCCCGCCGAGCTGCACGACCTGGCTGCGCAATATCCCGATGTGCTGGCGCGCCTGGTGGCCGAGTTCGAGGAGGACGCGACCGCCAACTACGTGTACCCGCTCGACTCGCGCGACGACCTCCGCGCCATCACCGTGCCGCCGCATGAGCTGGCCGAGCTGACCACGCCGCGTGAGTTCCTGCGCGGTGCGCAATGGGTGCCCAGCCACACGGTCTCGCCGCTGATCGCGGATCGCAGCTATGGCTTGAGCGCCCGCTTCGATTGGCAGCCCGGCCAGGAGGGCGTGATCTTCGCGCTTGGCGATCGCTTTGCCGGCATGGCGCTGTTCGTGATGGACGGGCAGCTGCACTTTGTCTACCAACTCTGGTACAGCCCGATCGAGCTGGCGCCGGTGATGCTCCAGCCGGGTGCGCAGGAGTTTGTGCTCGACTACAAGGCCTTGGGTGAGCGCTGCGGCGAGGGCTGCATCACGCTCAACGGCGTGGTCTGCCATGCGGCCGCCGATCTCTCGCCGACGCAGGTGCGCGTGCCTTCGGGCGGGCTCACCGTCGGCCTGAACCGGCGTCAGTCGGTGAGCCTGCGCTATGCCGACCGCGGCACCTTTGCCTACGCTGGCAAGATCGAGCGCGTGCGGATCGTGCCGGGTGCGCAAGCGCCCGGAACGCCGATGCTGATTGATGAAGCGGCGATGCAGGCGCGCATGCGCGCGGCGGCGTCAGCAGCGTCGGCCAAGGCGGGCCCATGAAGACGCAGGTGCCCGGCGCCGCCGCTTTCGGCCGCGTTTGAGCAGCGATTCAGCCGAAGCGGTAGCTTGAGACTGTGAGGGTGCCCATGAAGGCATCCTCGTGATACGAGAGGCTTGCGGCATCCGTACCCGCGGCACCCGCAGCCACCATCAGCGGCAGCAGATGCTCCTCGCGCGGATGGGCCTGACGCGCGGCCGGCGCATTTTCCCAATCGATCAAGGCCGCATCGCGCGCCGCAGGATCGGTGCCGATCAGCGAGCGCTGCAACCATTGATCAAAGGTCGCTGAAGCCTCGCGCCCCGCCGCGCCAAACGCACGCAGGTTGTGATAGCTGAGACCGCTGGCGATGATGGCCACGCCCTCCTCACGCAGGGGTGCGAGAGCGCGGCCCAGCGCCAGATGCTCGGCCGGATCGAGCCCGCGCTTGAGCGAGAGCTGGATCACCGGCACGTTGGCTTCCGGGTAGATCACCGCCATCGGCGAAAAACAGCCGTGGTCAAAGCCGCGCTGTTCATCGAGCGCCGACGCAAGCCCTGCCGCCTCGATCCGGTCGCGTACGCGGTGCGCCCAGACCGGCGAGCCCGGTGCCGGATATTTGATGCGATAGGTGTGCTCGGGGAAGCCGCCGTAGTCGTAGAGCATCGACGGATGCTCGTTCGCCATCACGGTGAAGGCCGGCGCCTCCCAATGCGCCGAGATCATCAGCACGGCCTTGGGCACAGCACTGCCGAATTGCGCGGGCATGCTCGCCAGCGATTCGGCCAGCTTGTCATACGTGGTGCCCATCTGCTCATGCATCCACGGCCACGGGCCGCCGCCGTGGGAGATGAAGAAGACGGGGAGCTTGGGCGCGGTCATTGCAGAGATCCTGGTTGCGGGCGGGTTTCCAATTTACGGGAGCATGCCCGAACCAGGATTGCAGCGCGATGAATCGAGCGTTCAAATCGAACGCATGCGGCCGGATTCCGTGCTTGGGCAGCCGCTCAACCCGTGCGGAAATTCCCCACCACATCCTTGAGCAATCGCGCCTGCTCCTTGAGGCTGTCACTGGCGGCGGAGTTCTGCTCGACCAGGGCCGCGTTCTGCTGCGTCGTGGTGTCGAGCTGAGTGACGGCTTGGGTCACCTCGCCGATGCCGCGGCTCTGCTCCTGGCTGGCCACGACGATCTCATGGACCATCTGGTTGACGCGGTCCACCGCAGCGAGCAGGTCGGTGGTGCCCTGGCCCGCATCGCGCACGAGGCTGGCGCCGGCGCTCACCTGCTCGGCCGAGGCATGGATCAGGCTGCGCACTTCCTTGGCCGCACCGGCGCTGCGCTGCGCGAGTGAGCGCACCTCAGCGGCCACGACCGCGAAGCCGCGCCCCTGTTCGCCCGCCCGCGCCGCCTCGACCGCAGCATTCAGGGCCAGGATGTTGGTCTGGAAAGCAATGCCGTCGATCGTGCCGATGATCTCGCCGATCTTGCTGGAGCTGGTCTCGATGCCCTGCATCACCTCGATCACACGCTGCACCACCGCGCCGTTGCGCTGCGCGAGTTCGCGCGCATCGGTGGTCAGGCCGCCGGCCTGGCGCGCCGAGGCGGCGTTCTGGTCCACGCTCTGGTTCAGCTCGGTCATCGCCGAAGCGGTCTCTTCGAGCGAGCTCGCGGCTTGCTCGGTGCGCTGGCTCAGGTCCATCGTGCCGGAGGAGACTTCATCGGAGGCCGTGGCGATCGAGTCTGTCGCCACGCGCACCTGCTGCACCATCGTGGCCAGCGAACCGACAAAGCGGTTGAAGGAATCGGCCAGGCGGCCCACCTCGTCGGCGGTCTCGGCCTTCATGCGGCGCGTCAGATCGCCCTCGCCATCGGCGATCTCGCCCAGCAGGACGGCGGCACGCTCGATGGGTGCCGTCATCGCTCGGCCCACCGCCGTGACGAGCACCAGCGAGAGCACGATGCCGATCGTGCAGCCGATCACCGTGGCCAGCTGGATGCTGTGCGTCACGCCGGCGAGCAGTTCATGCTCAGGCACGACGGCTGCGACGTAGGCATTGAGTTCGGGCACGTAGCTGGTGGAGACGATCAGTTGCCCGCCCTGGTTGACGCTCACACTCGCGAAAGGCTTTTCCTGCGTCAGCGAATGCAATTGCTCGTCGCTCAGGCCGTACATGGATTTGAGGCCGTGCCTGCCGTCGAGCAGCTTGGCATCGCGGTGGATCAGCAGATCGCCGTTGGGTCGCACGAGGAAGGCGTTGCCGGTCTCGCCGATCTTGTAGTCGCCCACCGCCTGCGCCATCGCGTTGACGGACAGCCCGAGGCTGGCGATGCCGGTGTGGCCGGCGCCGTCATCGAATCGCGCATTGATGAACAGCATGTAGCTGCCCGTGCTGACCTCGCGGTCGAGGTTCAGCACATAGGGTTTGCCGGAGGCCACGAAGTCGGTGAACCATTTGTCATCGGCGCCGACCGAACGTATCAGACCTTCGGTGCCGAAGTATTTGCTGGTCGTCTTGGAGACCCAATTGACGGCGGCCGCATCGGCCAGCTTCTTCGCCGCGATCGATTGCGCCTTCCAGCCGTCCAGGCCCGCATCGGGCTCGCCTTGGGCTTCCCAGGCCAGCAGGCTCGGGTTGCTGGCCAGCATCAGCGTGGTGTTCAGCGGGCCGCCGATGCGGCGTTGCAGGTCGGCGCGGATCGCGCTCACATTGGCCGGCAGCTCGCTCTCGATGATGCGTTCGCGGACCGTGCGCGTGGTCATTGACAGGCTCAGCCCGGCAGAGACCGCAGCGAACATCAGCAGGCAGACCAGCAGCAGCACGGTCAGCTTGGTCCGGATCGACCAATTGCGCCAGCCGAGAAAGCTTTTCTGCACCTCGATTGCGGGACTCTGCGTCGTCATTTCGAAACTCCTGAGTTGCGGAGGTGTCTGCGCCAGCCGGGCACATCGACATCCAGCCTCCGCCTGATGAAGCGCACGACTTTGTGCGACTGGCGGATGTAACAGGTTGATTCTGGTGGATGGAGGTGCGCGGCGGCGCACGATGTCTCGATTCAGACGGGCTGAGTGGGCAAATTCCCACGGAATCCGGGGACGGACTCAACCCAGCTTGAGCGCCTGCAAAGAAACCTGCTTGCGGCTCGGTCCGTAGACCTGCGTACCGACTTCCTGAAAACCAAGAGCCGCGTGAAAGCGCCTTGAGGTTTCGTTCGGCGGATCGAGATCGAACTCGCAGGTGATCTGCCTGACGCCACTGTCGCGCGCAAACGCGATCAGGTCGGCGTAGAACTGCTTGCCGATGCCGCGCCCATGCTGCACGGCGCTGACCACGACGCGGTCGATGTAGAGGAACTGCTCGTAGCGGCCGGCGAACCAGCGGTAGTTGGGGCTGTCGTAGGCACTGCCTTCGCGGAAGGCGAGGAGGAAGGCCGCAATGGTGCCATCGTTCTCTACGACCACTCGGTGGTAGGCGGACTGGCTGTCAAGCAACTGCAGGCGCTCGAGATCCAGCGGGCTCAGGAATTGGACGGACTCGGCGTTGAGGGCGAGGATCTGGGGGAAGTCGGTGGGGGTGGCGGGGCGGATGGGCATGAACTTCTGTGCTCAAGGAATCAGGCTATTCGCCTGATTGAATTTATCCCAAATTCAGCTATTTTCATATTAGCTGAATTACAGCTATGCTTGAAATAGCTGAAAAACAGATAATTTCATGAGCGCACCACTCCCTCCTCAATCCCTAGTCTCGGGCGAACAGCTGAGCCAGCTGCTGCGCAGCACGCGCAAGCGCCTGAAGCTGAATCAGTCGACCGTCGGCGCGCGGCTGAACCTCAGTCAGAACCGGGTCTCCTATCTTGAACTACACCCGGACGAACTGAGCTTCAAACAGCTCCTCACATGGTGCTCAGCGCTGGGCCTCGAACTGAAGTTGGGGGCACGTGGCGCGGATGCCGCTGAACTCGCCAAATCGGAGTGGTGACATGGGACGCCGATCACACAGCCAGAACCTGAGTCTCTGGGCCAACGGCGAGCGCGTTGGCCGCTGGACCATCTCCGCTCGCGGCGACATGGAACTGCAATATGAGGAGAGCTGGGTGCGCTCGCCGCAAGGGCGGCCACTGTCCTTGTCCCTGCCCTTCAACCCTCACAACGAGGCGCTCAAAAGCGACGCCATCGGACATTACTTTGACAACCTGCTTCCGGACAGCACGGCCATCCGCAAGCGTGTCGCAGCGCGCTTCAAGACCGGTTCGGTAGAAGCCTTCGACTTGCTACGCGCCATTGGTCGAGACTGTGTCGGTGCCATCCAGCTGCTGGACGAATCGGAAAGCCCGACGAATCTTGCTCAGATCAACGCCGTTCCTGTCGACGAAGCTTCCATCGAGCGCCACTTGTTGAGCATGGTGACGCCGAACCAGTTCGGTGCCGCCCTGGAGCCTGACGATGACTTCCGCATCTCCTTGGCCGGCGCGCAAGAAAAGGATGCCTATCTGTGGTGGGACGGCGCCTGGCACAAGCCGCGCGGGACAACGCCGACGACCCACATCTTCAAGCTGCCCATGGGGCTCGTGGGAGGGCGCAATGCTGACTTCAGCACTTCCGTGGACAACGAATGGCTCTGCCTGAAACTGCTCAAGGCCTATGGCCTGCAAGTGGCCAACGCGACGATTGCCTCTTTCGGTTCGCAGCGCGTGCTGGTCGTCGAGCGATTCGACCGGCGTGTGGCCAATGGCCGCATCCTGCGCCTTCCGCAGGAGGACTTCTGCCAGGCCACAGGGACTTCGCCGCTGGTGAAGTACGAGAACGAAGGCGGCCCTGGTCTACAGAAGCTCTTTGCACTGCTTCGGCAGTCCCAGGCCGCTGAAGCCGACATGCGCACCTTGATGACCTCACAGATCCTGTTCTGGCTGCTGCGCGCGCCGGATGGACACGCCAAGAATTTCAGCATCCGTCTGCATGCTGGCGGCGCCTTCCAATTGACGCCAATGTATGACGTTATGTCTGCCTATCCGATCATCGGCAACGGCGCCAATCTCTGGTCCTCGCGAGAGGTGAAGCTGGCGATGGCCCTGCTTGGCAAGAGTCGTCACTACACCATGGCTTCCATCCAGCGGCGCCATTTCAACAGCACGGCGCTCAAGGTGGGGTTGGGTACTGATGCGGAAGACATCATCCAAGAACTTTTACGTCGAACTCCAGAGGCAATTGCTGAAGTCCAGCGGGAGTTGCCAAAGGGGTTCTCGCAAAGGGTTGCGGACAGTGTGCTGGGGGGACTGGAGCGGGCGGCGGTGCGGCTTGAAGGGATGCCGACGGGCTGAGCTTGAGGTGCGGCCGGACGCGGTGAGCGTGCGGGCGCGAACGGTGGAATGTGCCTGCTCGGGCTTGGGCCGATCAGGCATTCTGCGCGCGTCGTTGGGCGCTTCGGACCGTCGCGCCAAGCGCGATGTCCTGGGACAGCCTGGCTGTCTCAGAGATAACCATTGGCACGCAGATTTCCAAACCGTATTGACACGCTTCTTGCACGAGCCATGTCAAAAATTCAATAACTTAGAGCGACTTGGACGCATTAAACCAGCGTTGTCTCGCTTTGTCGTTGACGGTTGACGCAGTCAAAGGCTGCTGATTGAATAGTCACGTCGCCGGGGCTAGCCAGTCAGCGCTCCTCCATTGCGGGAAAGAACAGCTGCAAGGAGCTGCACGATCAGTGTGGCAGCAACAGGCGGTGCCACCGCGTTGCCAATCATCTCGCGAAGCGCAGTCAACTTCGATACCGGCTCGAAATGGAAATAGTCAGGGAAGCCTTGAATTCGCGCGGCCTCATGGGCCGTAATCATTCGACGCTGCGTTGGATGAACAAATCGCCCCTGTCCCATGGAGCCAAAGCCGCTAGTGATTGTTTGGGCCGGCAAGTTGGGATTCAACCGGCCATACATTGACACATAGCTGTGTTCTTTGTCCTTATGACAGGGCGGTCGGAGTCTATTTGGCAAGTCGTATGAATCTGACTTGAACAGATAGTCAATGCGACTGCGGTTAACCTCAGAAATGTTTGATCGCTTCGCCGCTAGAACACCGTGAATTTCGGCTTCATGTTCAAGGTCGTCAATGAAATCCCAGAGTCGAACATCATGCGCACGACGCGGCATCAT
This sequence comes from Burkholderiaceae bacterium, assembly GCA_036500605.1. Taxonomy (GTDB): domain Bacteria; phylum Pseudomonadota; class Gammaproteobacteria; order Burkholderiales; family Burkholderiaceae_C; genus JAFALK01. The sequence goes on along the minus strand of DASYBU010000008.1, from coordinate 29,197 downwards.
CTGGAGCGCCATCGAAAGTTCATCCATGGAATGAAGCGTTGACGCAATCAAGATGTGCCTCCGACGCGTCTGCGGGAGGCCTACATCTTGCGCGTCTGCGACGAACTCGCTCACAGCGTAGCCTTGGTCTCTTAGCGTTGCCAAGGCTGACCGAACTACACCCTTCTTTGAATGGATGACGTTAGGTACGTTCTCAACAAGGATTAACTTAGCTTGCTTGCACAGTCCAAACGCCACAGGAACCGTATATAGAAGATTTCGGGGGTCATCGCGCCTGCTGGAATTGTTTAGATCCGAGTGTCCTTGACACGGCGGTCCAGCCAACACGATATCGACATCGCCTATCGAATCCGCCAGAGCCATCCCTTGCTTTGACAAAGTCACGGAGCCCGGAGACACGACAAGTGCCGCAAGGTCTTGCGCGGTGCTCGTTTCAAGACAATCTCGGAAGTTATGTCTATAGACGTCCAAAGCGGCAGCCCAACTATCAGCCGCCAATGCGATCTTCAGCTTTTTGTCCAGGTATGCCGACGCTATCGAGGCGCCCAAACTAAGGCCGCCGCATCCGGAGAAGAGGTCTGCAATACGCAGTTCCATAGTTCCGTTGGCTGGCGCCGGCCAACTTTGCTTCTTGAGCTCCTCAACCCAAAAGGCCGATGATTGCGAAATCGCCCCGATCGGCGCGTGTTTTGTCGGGACCGTTTCACGATTCTCGTCAAAGGACATGCGCGACTCAAACCCCTTCATGCGTATGCCTGAGCATTTAAAAAGGACTCGAAATCTATGATTGCTTTTCCCAACAGACCTATAGTCTTCTTGTGAATATCTCGCAATTGGCCAGCGGTGTAGCTTTTCCCACAATCTGAAAACGATTTACTACCATGAGCGAGATTATTCCGCTCTGTTTTGACATTCAGTAGGGCGGCCTCGGTGTATGCATGCGTCGTCTTAATGCCAAGTCTCTTCATGGTATCTCTTATTTCACGAGCATCAAGATTACCGGAAAAGACATCTGATCTATCAAAGCACGCAATCACTATATCCAAAGCTTGCGCCTTCATTTTTTCCACTAACTTGCTCGGACTATGCCTTTTAGCAAAGCTCAGCACAAGCTCTTTCATCTTATCATTTAGACTATCAAAACCAATATTTTGAGCCTGAAGATGATCGAAAACATCCTGCAGAAGGTTTGTCATCGTTGATTCAATGACATTATAAGTCATCAACAAAGCCGACGACTTCATCGTGTTAATTAGCGTGACAGAAGTGCCAGACGATTTCTCAAGAAGCTCAAGATGAGCAAGGTATTCATCGATTTCAAGGTTGCGCCGATCGAACTCCGCTGCGGCGTTGAGCATTATATTTCCAACAGAGCGTTGCGGACGTATTCAACTCTTCCTTTCAGACGCGGCAACGAGTTGCTTGCATCCGAAACTACATGTGATTTGAATTCGTCGGAATTCAGGAAGGCATCGACAACGTGGGTGGATGGGTCCAATGTAGGATCCTCTCGCAACGCCAGCGTAATGCCACATGCCAAGGCTTCAAAGCGCACACGAGCTACGCTTGACGAGTCTTTGGACTTCCTGAAGCCAAAGGGCAAATGGGCTGATGCGAACGCAACCATTTGATCGAACTCGTATTGCATGCGGTCTTCCGGAAAATCATGCTGATGTTCTTTCAAATACCGATCCAGGAATTTACGAACGTCGTGCTGGAAATTTAAGTACGTGTCACAATACGCAAAATAACGGAGAACGAGCTCCTCCGCCTCCTCACGCCGTTGTTTAACGTGAGAAATTGGGCATACAGCTCGAAAATCTTCACGTGCTGCGCATTTGCGAATGAAATCATAGAATGGTCCGGTATAAATACCCTTGCGCTTCTCCATGTCGCGCAGTTCATCACTACCGGTGTTTATCCGCTCGAAAATGTCCCTGCGGATCGACTCGTTGGCCTTGTCTGAGAGTTCAATGACCCGAATTCCCTGGCGCTTTATTTTTCGCTGTCGAGATAGCTCCAGGTTACTGAATTTGAATCCATTCAACTGCTTGAGTTTTTCGAGTCCGCTAAGTTCAAACTCATCGTAAAGAAATCCAGCCAGCGTACGAATGCGCTGCGAGCCATCCACAATTTCCGCCCGACCTTCATCGTCCGAAATATCTCTTGGCAGCGTAGCAATGAAGATATAGGGAATTGGCAGTTCTAGGATGATCGATTCAATGAATTTGCTCTTACGATCATTTGCCCAAACAAAAGCTCGCTGGTAGGCGGGAACAAAGATTTCGTTCTCATCTTCGTCTTTGCCTTCCACGTACTTCTGGACCATCACCTCAATCGTGAACTCCTTGGTCGTATAGTCCACGTCGTGTTTGAGCGAACGAATCTGTGCTTCTGCCTCGATACGCTCCTCAGCGCTGATCACTTTTATTCCGGCCGCTTTGGTCTTCATGGCTGTTCCTTTGGATAGACATTCTCTACCGAACCCCAGAGCCGCAACTGGGCACAGCGCACTTTTTTGTTGCACCGTCTACCTAAGAGCCCTCAGCTAGCGTGGTGGCGCCAGGGGGGCGAATGTGCCTGCTCGGCTTGGGCCGGTCACGCATCCTGCGCGCCTCGCTGGGCGCTTCGGACCATCGCGCAAAAGCGCGATGTCCTGAGACAGCCCCCGGCTGTCTCAGAGCGAACCACCCGGCGGGTCTCATGCAGCCCCCAGACCGCCAAACGAAAACGGCTCCCACAAGAGGAGCCGTTACCGTTTGGTGGCCTGGGGCGGAATCGAACCACCGACACGCGGATTTTCAATCCGCTGCTCTACCAACTGAGCTACCAGGCCTTAATTTGTTCTTCGCCTGCAAAAAAGCGAAGACCGCGACTGTAGCACAGATCAATGAGCTTCAGCAATCAGACGCGGCGTTCAGATCCCATTGCCGCGCTTGTTGCGGCTGAGGTCGACGCCGAGCTGCTTGAGCTTGCGGTAGAGGTGGGTGCGCTCGAGGCCGGTCTTCTCGGCCACGCGGGTCATGGAGCCATTTTCCTTGGCGAGGTGGAACTCGAAGTAGCTCTTCTCGAAAGCATCGCGCGCCTCGCGGAGCGGGCGATCGAGCTCGAAGCTTTGTTCGGACGAGAGGCCGGCAGAAACCGAATGATTGACCGGCTGCATCACGCCCATCGTGGGCGAGATGTGCGTGGGCATGCTGTTGTCGGTCGAGCGCACATAGCTGGGCAGACCGACCACCGGCGCAGGGCGCGGGGCGACGGTCTTGACCAGGGCCTGCTCGACGGCGCGCAGCAGTTTTTGCAGCGTGATCGGCTTTTCGAGGAAGGCGATGGCGCCGAATTTGGTGGCCTCGACGGCCGTATCGATCGTGCCGTGGCCGCTCATCATGATCACGGGCATGGTGAGCTGGCCCTGGCCGCCCCACTCCTTCAGCAACGTGATGCCGTCGACATCGGGCATCCAGATGTCGAGCAGCACGAGATCGGGTTGCAGGCGCTCACGCATGGCGCGCGCCTGCGCGGCGTTCTCGGCAAGTTCAACGGTGTGTCCCTCATCACTGAGGATTTCGGACAGAAGGGCGCGTATGCCCAGTTCGTCATCAACGACAAGAATGGTAGCCATGGATCCCTATGTCTCTAGCGGGCTGGAACGTGTGTGACCCGCATCGGCTGCAGTCGCGAGTTTTGAAAATGATAACGAAACTTGCGCGCCAGTCACTGAGGAAGGTCCCTCGGTTCCGTCAGAATCGGCGTCAACGGCAAGGTGGAGGTTGGATAAACGGACGCGCGCGCCGTGTTCATCGGCGATTTTCTTGACCACCGCGAGGCCCAGGCCCGTGCCTTTGCTCTTGGTGGTGACATAGGGCTCAAAGGCCCGTTTGAGCACTTTTTCTGCAAATCCGGGGCCGTTATCGCAGATCACCAGACGCATCGAGCGGGGCAAGCCTTCGGGCGTGTAGGTCTGCTCGGTGCGCAAGGTCACCCGGCCGCCCTGGCGGTCGTGCACGGCATCCAGCGCGTTCTGGACGAGATTGTGGATCACCTGGCGCAGCTGGCTGGCATCGCCAATGATGCGTACCGGATTGGCCTCCAGATCGGCGTGCAGCTGGCCCTTTTCCTGTGCCTCTGAATACAGCGTTAGCACTTCGACGACCAACTCGTTCAGATCGAGCGGATGGAGCTGGGCCGAAGGCAGGCGCGCGTAGTCGCGGAACTCGTTGACCAGCTGCTTCATCGCCTGCACCTGGTTGACGATGGTGCCGACCGAGCGCACCAGCATGGCCTGGTCGGTGCCTTCGAGCTTGGCTTCGAGCTTGTGCTGCAGGCGCTCGGCGGAGAGCTGGATCGGGGTGAGCGGGTTCTTGATCTCATGCGCCAGGCGCCGCGCCACTTCGCTCCAGGCGGCGGAACGCTGGGCCGAGACGACCTCGGAGATATCGTCAAACACCATCAGCCGCGCGCCCTGTGGCAGGCCGGCGCCGCGCACCAGCACGGTCAGCGGGTCCTGCCCGGCTTGCAGCTGCACCTCGAAGGTCTCCTGCCAATGGTCCTGGTCGCCTTCCTCGGCGTCGTGCTGCTCGAAGCGGTGGTACACCGCGCCGGCAAAGGCCTGCAGGCTGTCGACCTGGTCAAGGCGATGATCGCGCAGCGTCTGCGCGGGCTGGCGCAGGATGCGCGCGGCGCCGGGGTTGGCCGTGGCCACGCGGCCCTTGGCGTCGAACACGATCACGCCGGCGCTGAGGTTGTCGAGGATGGTCTGCAGATGGGTGCGCGCGCTCTCCAGCTGCGAGACGCTTTTCTCGACCATCGCGCGCGCGTCGGCCAATTGCTCCGTCATGTCGGCAAACGATCGCGTCAGGCCTGAGAGTTCATCGCGAGCGCCCAGCGCCGGCTTGGCGGAAAGATCGCCCGCCGCCACCTGGCGCACGCCGTCGGCCAGCAGGAGCAGGGGCCGCACGAGTTGGTCGCCCAGCGTCACCGCCACCAGCAGTGCGGCAAACACGGCCAGCACCAGCACCAGCGTGAGCGTGCCGAGGTACATCTGCCGCAGGCCGTCGCGCTCGAGCGCGCGCTGCTGGTATTCACTGTTGGCATTCTGCACGGCCAAGGCGTTGGAGAGCGTGCCGCCGGGAATACGCTGCACCACCATTAGGAACCGCTCGCCGCTGCCGCCACCATTGCTCAGGCCCAGCCGCACATCACTGGTGGGCATCAGGGCCAGCACGCGGATGCGCGCCTGGCCCTGCACGGCCTGGCTGTCGTCTTCCAGGCCTTCGACCGCGCTGGCCGTGCCGCTGTCATGCGCCTGGTGCAGCAAGGCGACGCTCGGCCGGTCGGGCGTGAGCGAGCTCGTATCGCCGCCGCTCGACAGCAGGATCTGCCCGCCGCCGTTGACCAAGGCCACGGTGCGTGCGCTGAACTGCTCGCGCAGCCGCTCCAGCGAGATCAATTGGGGCTGGGTGTTGGTGGCATCGCCCATGCGCTCGGCGGCTTCGCGGGTGCGCACGGTCAGGTCGCTGACCATGCCGTCAAGCGTGCTGCGGCCGAGGTTCAACCCGGCCTCCAGCGCACTGGCCAGGCGCACGTCGAACCAGCTCTCGATGCTGCGGTTCACGAACTGGTAGGAGACCGTGTAGATCAGCACGCCGGGCACCACGCCGACGAGCGCAAAAATGCCCGCCAACTTGAGCAGCAGGCGGCTGCCGAAACGGCCGCTGCGCACGCGCCAGACCAAGCGGATGCCGGCGCCGACGATCACGATCACGAGCAGCGTGGCCACCGCCGCGTTCAGCCAGAACAGCCACACATAGTGGCGCTCGAAGAAGCCGCGTCCGCCGGTGGCGCCAATCGAAAGCAGGAAGGCCAGCACGCCGCTGATGCCCGTGATCACCACCAGGGAGACCACCCAGGCCCATCGAGTCGCACGCGTCATGGTGAGCCGGTGTGCACGGAGAAATCAGGATTCAGGGACAAGGTACGTTCAATGGAGAGCCCCCAGCCTTGCGGCGCGCCAAGCCCGATCTGCATCGGCTTGGGCAACTGGCTGGTGTCGAGGCGGAAGCTGAATTCTAAGTAATAGCTACCGCTATCCTCAATATCCTTGGGCTCGGCGATACGCCAATTGGCAGCGCCACGCATCGAACTCAGCGCCTCGGTCAGCGTGCCGAAGTTCTGGCTGAAGGCGCCGATGGTGACCTTGAATTGCCGGGTCAGCGGCACCAGTTGCACGCGCCACGTGCGCGAGGCATGCGCCACGCGGGCATCGCGCCAGTACCACCGGCTGCGCACCACGGTCGTCTCTGCGGTGAAGTAGACCGCGATGCCCTTGAGCAGCGAGTCCTCGGCCGCGTGAGGCAACTCAAAACGCGTGCCGTAGCTGAGGTCCAGGCCTTCCTCGGTCCGCTGGGTGGAAATCTGCGTCAGCTCCACACCGTCGGCCCAGGCCAGGCGGGCCAGCAGGATCAGCGCGGCCACCAGCACCAAGGCCATCAGGCCACGCGCCCAGGGGCGCGAAGCGATGGCGTTCAGATCGGCGGTGACACGTGCTTCGTTCAAAACTGGGCTGACTTGAGCAGCAGGGCGTAATAGAAACCGTCAAGGACCGAAGGGCCCGCGGATCCTGCTGTTGGATCATTGTCGGCCAGGGGCAGCAGATGCCCCGTGACGCCCGGCACATCGAGGGCCTGCGCGTCCCCCTGGCGTTGCAAAAATGCGTCGATCTGGTGCGCGCCCTCCGCCTTGAAGACGGAACAGGTGGCGTAAACCATGCGTCCTCCGGGTTTCAGCAAAGGCCACAGCGCGCTTAACAATTCGAACTGGATCGCGGCCAGCGCGGCGATGTCGTCCTGACGGCGCAGCCAGCGCACATCGGGATGGCGGCGCACGATGCCTGAGGCGCTGCACGGCGCATCGAGCAGGATGGCGTCGAACAGGCGGCCGTCAAACCAGGCCGCGGTGTTGCGCGCATCGGCGGCCCGTAACTGCGCATTCAAGCGCATGCGGTCCAGATTGCCCTGCACGCGTTTCAGGCGTTCGGCGTCGCTGTCCAGCGCCAGCAGATCGAGATCGGGGCGCAGCTCCAGCAGATGCGCGGTCTTGCCGCCCGGGGCCGAGCAGGCATCGAGCACTCGCGCTCCGTGCGGCACGTCAGCCAGCAGCAGCGGTGCCGCCAGTTGCGCGGCCAGATCCTGCACCGAGACCTCGCCTTCGGCAAAGCCCGGCAACTGCCCGACCGGCTGGGCGCGCTCCAGCACCACGGCTTGCGGGCCGGCCGCGCGGCCGGCAATGCCGGCGGCCGTCAGCCGCTCAAGATAGGCGTTAGCGCCCTGTCGCGCACGCAGCGTCATCGGCGGATGCTGGTTGTTGGCGTCAAGCATGGCCTGCCACTGCTCGGGCCAATCGTTCTTGAGCTGCGCGATCCACCAGGCCGGATGGTTGAAGCGCGCGACCGGATCGGCATTCACCTGCGCCACCAGCGCCTCGCGCTCGCGCAGGAAACGTCGCAGCACCGCGTTCACAAAGCCCGCGCTGGCGCTCAAGGCCTTGCGCGCGGCCTGGACGGTCTGGTCGACCAGCGTATGGTCGGTATAGGCCGGCTCATCCTCGGGCCACAACAGGGCCAGGGCACACAGCAGCAAGCCTTCGATCTGGGGCTGAGGGCGCTTGGGCGCGAGCAGTTGGCGCAGCGCATCGGCCGCGCCCAGGCGCCGCAGCACGGCAAAGCTCAGGGCCTGGGTACCGGGGCGCATGTCGGCCGGGCAGCGGGCCAGCGCGTCGGTCAGGGAACGGCCCTTGCGCACGGCCTGCACGGCCTCGGCGGTGTGGCGCAGGAGCTGGTGCAGCGGGGCGGAGGTACTGATGGGGGCAGAAGACACCTGCACAGTGTAGGGGCGCGACTCCGGCCACAATGGCGACTCCGGATGTAAACCAAGAGCCCTCATGAGCCAAGAAGAACCCGAAGACCCCGTCTCCGAACGTATCCGCTACCGCCTGGTCTCCGCCGGCTGCCGCCACCACGCCAACGACAACATCTCGGCCTTCATCGAGGACGGCGAGCTCGATCAGTTGCAAGCCGAAGTGCAGGCCAAGATGGCCGAGGTGCTGAAGGCGCTGGTGATCGACACCGAGAGCGACCACAACACGCAGGACACCGCCAAGCGCGTGGCCAAGATGTTCGTGCAGGAGGTCTTCAAGGGCCGCTACATGAAGCCCCCCGAAGTCACCGAGTTCCCCAACGCCGAGCACCTGAACGAGCTGATGATCGTCGGCCCGATCACCGTGCGCAGCGCCTGCTCGCACCACCTCTGCCCGATCATGGGCCGCATCTGGGTGGGCCTGCTGCCCAATGAGAATTCCAACCTGATCGGCCTTTCCAAGTACGTGCGCATCACCGACTGGATCATGAGCCGCCCGCAGATCCAGGAAGAGGCCATCGTCATGCTGGCCAATGAATTCGAGAAGCGCGTCAAGCCCGACGGCCTGGCCGTGGTGATGGAGGCCGACCACTTCTGCATGCACTGGCGCGGCGTGAAGGACGACGCCAAGATGACCAGCAGCGTGATGCGCGGTGCCTTCCTGAAGGATCCGGCGCTGCGGCGCGAGTTCCTGTCGCTGCGCGGGACCTGAGGGTCCAGTCAGCCCTCCGCCATCGCTGGCAAGCGCAAGCTGATCAAGAACCCCGGCCCCTTCGGATCGAGCAGCAGCGAGCCGTTCAAGCTGCCGTAGACCAGCGTGTGGACGATGTACAGGCCCACACCGCGCACGCCGCGGCCGAGCTGCGAGGCATAGAAGGGCTCGAACAAGCGCTTCGGGTCGACGCCACGCAGGCCGTGGCCTGAGTCTGAATAGATCAGCTCCACCTCGCGCCGGCCGTTGGCGCCGATCATCGGCACGGCCGAGAGCCGGATCAGCTTCTGGCTGTCCTCGGGCTCGAAGGCATGATCGAGCGAGTTCTCGAACAGGTTCTGCAGCACCTGCTGGAGATGGCTGGGCACGAGATCCAGCTTCAGGCCGGGTGCCACATCGAGTTCGACGGTGACGCCCACGCGGTTGATCGCGGGCTTCATCAGCGTGACCACATCGCGGCACAGATCAAGCAGGTAGAACTGCTCGCGGTGCAGGCCGATGCCGTCCACGCGCACGCGGTTGAAGCTGTTGAGCAGCTCGCCCACGCGCTGCGCGTTGCGCACGATCAGCTCGGTCGCGGCCGGGCCTTGCGTCAGCAGTTCAGCCAGATCGGACTTGCGCATGGCGCCCCGCTCGAACAGACCTTGGAGGCGCGTCAGCTGCTCGCTCAGCGTGGAAGCCAGCGTGAGGATCACACCGACCGGCGTGCTGACCTCATGCGAGACCGTCGCCACGAGCTTGCCCAGCGAGGCCAGCTTCTCGGTCTGCACGACCTGGTCCATCGCCAGACGCAGGCCTTCGTGCGCCTTGCGGATTTCCTGCGTGCGCTGCTCGACCTTCTGCTCCAACTGCTCGTTGGCGGCGCTCAGCTCGGCGTTCATTTGCTGGTTCTCAAGCAGCAGTTGCCGCTCCGCGTCGATCGTGTGCTTCAGGCGCTGCTGCAGCTCATTGACGGCCTCTGCCAGTTGCCCCAGCTCATCCGTGCCACGCACCTCGATGTGGCGCGTGAAGTCCCCCGACGCGATGCGATGCGTGGCGCTCGCCAGGTCGGACACGCTGCGCAAGGCCGAGGCATGCGTGGCCTTGGCCAGTACCACGGCAAGCACCAGCAGAGCCGTCAGGATCGAGACCTGCCAGGTGATCTCGCGCCGGATGCGCGCAAGCCGGTCTTCGAGACCTTGGTCCAGCAGACCGGAGAACTCGTTCAACGCGGCATAGCCGGCGTCGACCAGCGCACTGCCCTTGTCGAACAGGATCGCCGATGCCCCGATTCCCGGCTCCGCATCGAGCAGCTCGTGTTGCAGGTTCTGATACAGCTGGGCTTTGGCGGTATCCAGCGCGTTGAGAGCCACCGCCGTGCGCGGAATCGCATCGGCCAGCCGCGCGATGTCCTGATGGACCCGCTCGGTGGCCAGATCCAGATCGTGCGTCAACACCGTCAGCCGCGTGACGTCCGCGGCAGACCCGGGCCAACCGCCCACACGTGAAGCCGCGAAGCCGCGCAATGCCGCCGCCGCCTCAATCTGCTCGGGCAGATCGACGGTGACGCTGTCCATCAGGTAGTAGCTGCCGACCTCGATATCGAGCGTCAGGTTGGAGCCATCGGCCACGCTGCGGATATAGCCGATCAGGTCCTTGATCAGGGCCGAGTAGTCGGCGAAGCTCTTGTCCGGGCCACCCGTTCCGGAGGCACTCAGCAAGATCTGCCAGCGCAGCTGGATCGAGCGGATGACAGCTGGCCCACCCGGGAACAGATCGTCGCCGGCGGCCTGCGCTTCGATCAGTGTCAGTATGGCTTTGCTGGTGGAGGTCTGACAGGTCTGCAAGGAGGTTTGCGACACCAGGAGCCCGCGCAGACGCTGCTGCATCAGGCCGCGGCAAAGTTGCAGCGGCTGCATGACGCGTGTGGCCGCGGCCACCATCGGCAACCCGCGCTGCTCGTTCGCGCTGAATGCGATCTGTGCGCTGAGTGCCTGGTAATGCGTGAAGGTCAGCCAGAGCGCGGGCGCCATGAACAAGACGCCGATCAGCGCCATCTTCTTGGACAGGCGCATGCGCTCCATGAGCCAGAACGCTGGCGCAAGTGCACGTTGTTCAAATTGGCGAAGTCGCAGAACCGATCTCTCGATCATCGTGGGCTGCCCATGTCTGCCGGGTGCGTGGCTCGAGTCCACATTCTGTGGGGCCGTATCGCCCCAACTCACGCCGAAGCCCGGCCAGGCTGATGTCGCTAATTTAGCCTCAGCCGGGCCGGCATGCCGCAGAAATTTGCGGTTAGCACCACAGATGGCTTGCGCGATTCAGTCGGCTCTCAGGCCAGCAGATCGGCCCAGATCGTGCGCGCCCAGTTGTAGGCGTAGCGCGCCTCCATCTCGCTGGCCGCGGCCGACAGCCCCCCGGCGCCGGGCACGGTCTTGTAGGTCCTCTCGGCGGCGAGGTACTGGTGCACGCTGGCCACATGCACGGCGTGCTCCGCATCGACGAAGCTGTAGCAGGTGTTGGTCAGCATCGGCGCCGGGTCGGGCTCGGTGCCGCTCAGCTCGGCCACGATCGCCGCCGCCGTGACCTTGGCCTGGGCGTTGGCCATGTGCCCGCTCTTGGGGATCGCGTTGACGATCTGGATCGCGTCGCCGATCACATGGATGTGCTTCGCGGCGGTCGACTCGAAAGTCAGGTAGTCCACATTGGCCCAGCGGCCGTTGCTGTTGGCCAGCCCGCTGGCTACGGCGATTGCGCCGGCGCGCATCTCGGGCAGCACGTTGAGGACGTCGGCCTTCACATCGTCGGCCAGCTCGAACTTGATCGTGTTCGTGGCCGCGTCGACCGCGACGGCCTTGCACTGCGGCCGGTACTCGACCATGCCCGCATAACGCTCCTTCCAGGCGGCCTTGAACAGCGCGGGCTTGGAGGTGACGTCCTCGTTCGCATCCAGCACCAGCACCTTGGAACGCGGCTTGGCCTTCTTGAAATAGTCGGCCACCAGGCAGGCGCGCTCATACGGCCCCGGCGGGCAGCGGTAAGGCGCTTCAGGAATCGAGATGGCGAACACGCCGCCGTCGGGCATCTCCTGCAACTGGCGGCGCAGCGCGGCGGTCTCGGGGCCGGCGTTCCAGGCGTGCAGGATCTGGCCCGAGTCGTGCGCCGCCTTCAAACCCTCGATCGAATCCCAGACCATGCCGACGCCGGGGCTCAGCACCAGCTTGTCGAAGTGCATTGCCGGCCCGGCGGCGAGCGTGGCGATGCGCTTCTCGGCGTCGATCGCGGTGACCCGGTCGCGCACGACGCTAACGCCATGCTTCGATGCCAGCTCGGCGTAGGAGCGCGTGATGTCGGCCATCTGCCAGATGCCGGCCAGCACAAGGTTGGACATCGGGCAGGACACAAACGCCGCCTCCGGCTCGATCAGCACCACCTCGATGGCGCCGCCCGAGAACAGGCGCAGGTACTTGGCCGCCGTGGTGCCGCCGTAGCCGCCACCGACGACCAGGACACGCGCCTTCGCGGCAGCCTTGCTGTTGCCGCCGATGGCCAGAGCCGCGGCACCGATCAGCAGCTCGCGTCTTTGCATCATTTCGGCGCCCCCTTTTGCGCCTGCTTCTGTGCCGCGAAGTACGCGGCCAGTTGCGCGATCTGCTCAGCCGAGTAGCCCTTGGCGAGCTGCGGCATCAGCGTGCCCTGCCGCGCGCCACTCTGGAAAGCCTTCATCTGCGCCGTGAAGTACACGACCGGCATGCCGGCCAGACCCGGGATCAGCGAGCCCTCCACCGCGCGCCCTTCGGTGCCGTGGCAGGCCGCGCAGTTGGCGACCAGCGAGCGCAGGCGCAAGGCGTCATCAGCCCTGGCCGTGGACAGGCTCAGCAGGATCAACAGCAGCATCAGCAAGGATTGCTTCACAGCGAACGTGCCTCGGCAAAACCATAGAGACCGGCCAGCACCCGGGTCGGGAACTGCGCCTGGGCCTCGTTGTACTGCGCCACGGCCTGGTTGAAAAGCTGCCGCGCAAAAGCGCGCTGCCGTTCGATCAGCTTGAGCTCGTCCACCCAGGTATCCACGCCGGCCTGCTCGCGCAGCGCGGGTTGGTGCTCGAGCATCGACATCAGCCGCGTCAACGCCGCAGCCTGCACGGCGCTGCTCACGGCCAGCGCGCCGACCTGCTCGCCCGCATAGGGCTTCGCGCGCGCCGCTGCAGCAGCGGCCTGCGCTTCAGCCTGCGCCGCATCGAGCGCATCAAAGCTGGCCAGCTCATTGGGCGCGTGCGGTCGCAGCGCGGCGACCACCTTGGCGCAGATCTCGCCGCGCTCGGTCAGGTGCTGGTCGAGCTGCCTGAAGGCGACGCCGATCTCATTGCGCAAGCGCATCAGGCGGTTGTACGCACCGATGCCCCAGAAGAACAGCACCGCCAGCAGCGCGATCGCGATTCCGCTGAGGCTCATGGGGGCACCCTTCGGCCTGCGGCCTGTCCCGCCAAGCGGGAGCGAGCTTGCTTGGGGCGGCCCTGCGCGGTGCTCATGCGCCGGCCTGGTACTGCTCGAAGCCGGCCGCGCGCAGCTCGCAAGCGGGACACTTGCCGCAGCCGAAGCCCCAGGCGTGACGCTGCGTGCGGTCGCCGAGATAGCAGGTGTGCGTGTGTTCGATGACCAGTTCGTTCAGCGCGGCACCGCCGAGTTCAGCCGTTAGGGCCCAGGTCTCGGCTTTGGTGATGAACATCAGCGGCGTTTCCAGCGTCATCGGCGAATCCAGGCCCAGGCTCAGCGCCACTTGCAAGGCCTTGAGCGTGTTGTCGCGGCAATCGGGGTAGCCCGAGTAATCGGTCTCGCACATGCCGCCGACCAGCACCGAGGCGCCGCGCCGGTAGGCCAGCGTTGCCGCGAAGGTCAGGAACAGCAGGTTGCGGCCCGGCACGAAGGTGTTGGGCAGACCGTTGGCTTGCATCTCGATGGCGCGTGCATCGGTCAGGGCGGTGTCGGAGATCTGGCCCAGCAGCGCGAGGTCGAGCAGGTGGTCGGCGCCGAGCTTGGGCGCCCAGTGCGGGAACTGCGCCGTCAACTCGCGACGCACGACCTGGCGGCAGTCGAGCTCCACGCGGTGGCGCTGGCCGTAGTCAAAGCCGATCGTCTCGACCTCGGCGTAGCGCTCCAGCGCCCAAGCCAGGCACGCGGTGGAATCCTGCCCGCCCGAGAACAGCACGAGGGCCTTGCGGTTGCGATTGGCTTGGGGGGGCGTGGTCATGGCGAAGTCAACCTGGGATAAAAGGCGAATGTTATGGTGGTTCACGAAAACGGAGGCCAGCATGGTTCGCAACAGTTTGTGGGTACTTCTTGCGTTGACACCGGTCCTGGCGCAAGCCCAGGCCAGCCGCATCGATCAGGTGCTGGTGTATCCGGGCGGCGCGCAGGTCGAGCGCGTGGTGGTGGTGAAGGCCGGGGCGCGCGAGTTGCGGCTGCCCTGCCTGCCGGCGAGCTTCGATGCCAACAGCCTGCGCTTGAGCGGCGCTGGGGTGAGCATCGGCGAGATCAACGTGCAGACGGTCAAGGCCGAGGCGGCGCCCGAATGCAATGACACCCCGATGGATGCGCGGATTCGCGAGCTGGAGGATCAGCGCGCGGCGGTGACTGCCGAGCTGGCGGCACAAGGCGTGACCGTCGAGTATCTGAAGCATGTCGGCCAGAGCATCGCCGCGACGCAGATTGCAGCGGCCGCCGACAGCGTGCGCACGCAGGCCACGGCCGCACTGCAACGCGAGCAGCCGCTCAAGCGCCGCCAGGAAGAGCTGACACGCCAGCTCGCCCCGCTGGTCGCCGAGCGCGACCGCCTGCGCAAGGCCAACCCGCAGCGCCAATCGCTAACGGCACAAATCAGCGCACAGCGAGATACTGAACTGCGTCTCCTCTATCAGGTTCCTGTGGCTGGCTGGCAGCCGGTCTATCGCGCCTATCTGGACAGCAGCAGCGGCAAGGTGCGGCTGGAGCGGCGCGCCGAGGTGGGCCAGAGCAGCGGTGAAGATTGGAGCGGCGTGAGCCTGCGGCTCTCGACCGTGCAGCCGCGGCAAGCCGTGGGGTCCAGCCCGCCCTGGCCGTGGACGCTGGAAATTGAGCCTCCGATGCAGAAGGCGAAGGCTGTCGGGGGCTTGATGCGAATCGCAGGGCTGGCTGCTCCCGCCCCTATGGCCGCGGACGTGGCCCGGCCCGGTGCACCGAGCTTCGACGTTTCTGTCTTTGAAGGCGAATTCGCCACCGAATTCCAGGTGCCCAATCGCGTCAACGTGAGCGCTTCTGGCGAACGCGTCACCTTCGACCTCGGCGGTGCCGCACTGGAATCACGCGTGCTGGCCCGCACCACGCCGCAACAGGAGGCCACCGCCTACCTCGTGGCCGAAAGCACCCGCCCCACCGGCGTCTGGCCCGCCGGCCGCATGCAGCTGTTCCGCGACGGCAGCTTCATCGGCGAGAGCCAGCTCGCCATGCCGGCCGACGGCAAGCTCGACCTGCCCTTCGGCCGCGACGAGCAGATCCGCGTGGTGGTGGAACCGCAGGCCCGCAACGCCGGCGACCGTGGCTTCATCAGCAGCCGCATCGAACAGAAGATCACGCACAGCTACCGGATCGAAAGCCAGCACAGCAAGCCCTTCATCGTGCAGGTGCTGGAAGCGAGCCCCGTGTCGCGGCATGAGGACATCAAGGTCGAAGCCAAGTTCGACCCGCAGCCGCAAGCCAAGGATTGGCGCGATCAGCCCGGCGTCAAGGCCTGGGAGTTCACGCTGGCACCGAACGCCTCGCAGACGCTCAAGGCCGACTACACGATCAGCTATCCGAAGGATGCGAACGTCAGCGGGATGCGTTGAATTCAGCCCACACGAGCAATACGTCCCTGACGTACAATCATCATGCTTGCCATCTATGAAACGCCAACCTTCGTTGCGGAGGCCGCGAAGATTTGGAGTACAGAGGAGCGGCTGGAGTTTTTCGCCTGGATCGCAACGGAACCCGAGGCCGGCGCCGTCATCCCTGGCAGCGGTGGGTGTCGCAAGATTCGCTGGTCTCGGCCAGGAATGGGCAAGCAGGGCGGCGCCCGAGTGATCTACTTCACGCAGCTTGAGGCCGGAGAACTGTGCATGCTGCTTGTCTACCCCAAGGCAACCCGAGACAACATCCCCGGCCACATCCTCAAGGCCATTCGCAAGGAGATCGAAGATGAGCACCCGTAAGGCCAAAGCCGCCGCTGCATCCGGCGAGGAACTCGGACTCAAGCTCCTTCAATCGGTCAAGGAGATGAAGGCCCGCAAGTTCGCGCGAGTCACTCAGGTGGAAGTGAACGAGGTTGTGCAGGCGCGGCAAAGCACGGGCCTTTCCCAGTCCGAGTTCGCGAGCGCGTTGAGCATTTCAAAGCGCACCCTGCAGGAATGGGAGCAAGGCCGTCGCGCCCCTTCTGGCGCCGCGCAAGCGCTGATCCGCATCGCCCAAAAACACCCTGAGGTTGTGCGCGAAGCCTTGGGCTGAGGGGCTCAGCCCCGCACCTCACCCTGCCCCAGCACCACCCACTTCAACGAGGTCAGCCCCTCCAACCCGACCGGCCCGCGCGCGTGGAACTTGTCGGTGGAGATGCCGATTTCGGCGCCGAGGCCGTATTCAAAACCATCGGCAAAGCGGGTGCTGGCGTTGACCATCACGCTGGCCGAATCGACCTCGCGCAGGAAGCGCATCGCGTTCGGGTGATTGGTGGTCAGGATCGCATCCGTGTGGTGCGAGCCGTAGCGGTTGATGTGCGCGATCGCCTCGTCGAGGCTGTCGACGACCTTGATGCTCAGAATCGGCGCGAGGTACTCGGTCGACCAATCTTCCTCGGTCGCGGCCACGGCGCCCGGGATCAGAGCGAGCGTGCGCAGGCAGCCGCGCATCTCCACGCCCTTCTCGGCCAACAGCGCGCCGATGCGCGGCAAGAAGCTCGCCGCCTGATGGGCATGCACGAGCAGCGATTCGGTCGCGTTGCAGGGGCTGTACTTCTGCGTCTTGGCGTTCATCACGACGGTGAGCGCCTGCTCGATCTCGACCTCGGCATCGACATAGCAATGGCAATTGCCGTCGAGGTGCTTGATCACCGGCACGCGGGCCTCGGCCGAGATGCGCTCGATCAGGCCCTTGCCGCCGCGCGGGATGATCACATCGACGAACTCGGGCATCGTGATCAGGTGGCCAACGGCGGCGCGATCGGTCGTGTCCACCAGTTGCACGGCGCTGCGCGGCAGGCCCGCTTCTTCAAGCGCGTCA
This sequence comes from Burkholderiaceae bacterium, assembly GCA_036500605.1. Lineage (GTDB taxonomy): Bacteria > Pseudomonadota > Gammaproteobacteria > Burkholderiales > Burkholderiaceae_C > JAFALK01. Next base: position 12,308 of record DASYBU010000008.1, on the reverse strand, counting down.
GCCACCAGGCCGGCCAGGGCCATGTTCGAGTGGAAGGCCTCGGAGCCGCCGCGCAGGATGCAGGCGTTGCCGCTCTTGATCGCCAGCGAGGCCGCCTCGATCGTCACATTGGGCCGGCTCTCATAGATCATGCCGAACACACCCAAGGGCACGCGCATGTGGCCGACCTGGATGCCGCTCGGGCGGAACTTGAGGCCCGTGATCTCGCCGATCGGATCGGGCATGGCGGCGATCTGCTCGCAGCCTTCGGCCACGGTGTCGATGATGCGCGGCGTCAGCTTGAGACGGTCCAGCAGCGGCGCGTCGAGCGTCTTGGCGGCTTGCAGGTCGCGCGTGTTGGCGGTCTGCAGCAGAGGGCCCGATTCACGCAGGCGGCGCGCCAGCGCCAGCAGGGCGCGGTTCTTGACGGCCGTCGGGGCGGCGGCCATCACGGCGGATGCGGCGCGTGCGCGCGTGCCCAGGGCTTGCATCTCGGAGTGAAGCTCCGAGTGAGGCTCGGAGGGAAGCTCGGACTTGGGCTCGGTGCTCTGATTCGTGGTCGTCATGGTCCGGGCATTGTCCTTGATGCCCGCCAACGACCCTTCGCGAGGGGTTAAGGCTGCGTCGCCTCGCCCAGCCAGCGGGTGAGGCCGGCCGTGTCGAGATCACGGCGCGAGAGCGCGGCGGCCTGCCCCGACCACATCGAGGAAAAGTCGCCCGAGCCCTTGGCCTCGCAGGCCGCACGCAGCGGCGCCAGGGCACCGCCGGCAAGCGGAAAGGCAGGTGCGGCCGCGTTGATCGGCCCGAGCTCGCGCATCGCGCGGTTGACGATGCCGCGCGCCGGCCGGCCGCTGAACAGATTGGTCAATGCCGTCGTTCCGACCGCATCGCTTTGCAGCGCGGCGCGGTAAGCCGCCGAGATGCGCGCCTCGGGCGTGTACAGATAGGCTGTACCGACCTGCACACCGGCCGCGCCTAACTTCATGGCTGCACGCACAGCGCTCTGCTCGGCAATGCCGCCCGCGGCGATCACGGGCACATCAACGGCCGCGACAATCTGCGGCAGCAAGGCGAACAGGCCCATCTGCGTGCTGATGTCGTCGCTCAAGAAAATGCCGCGATGGCCGCCGGCCTCCGCGCCCTGCGCGATCACCACATCCACACCGCGCGCCACCAACCAACGCGCCTCGGCCACGGTCGTGGCGGAAGCCATGATCTTGATGCCGGCCGCCTTCACGCGCACCAGCAGCTCAGGCACAGGCAGACCAAAGTGGAAACTCACCACCGCCGGTTTCCCGGCTTCGACCAATGCGCATGCGGCTTCGTCAAAAGGCAGGCGCTGGGCGGCCGGCGCATCGACCGAAGGGTCCAGGCCCAGCTCGATGAAATAAGGACGCAGCAGCGCCTTCCACGCGGCCTCGCGCGCCGCGTCGGGCACCGGCGGCGTGTGGCAGAAGAAATTCAGATTGAAGGGCTTGGAAGTGGCCTGCTTCAACTGGGCCAGTTGCTCACGCTGCTGCGTGGCGCTGAGCAAGGCACAGGGCAAGGAGCCGAGGCCGCCCGCGTTCGAAGCCGCCGCGGCCATCTCGAAGAACTGCGAGCCCGCCATCGGCGCCTGGACAATGGGCAACTCAATGCCCAGCAGATCCCTCAGCGGCATGGCGGAGCTCCTTCATCAGCCCATCACGGGCAACTGCAATTCAAAGCTGAAACGGCTGCCCTGGCCGGGCTCGCTCTCCACTTGGATCACGCCGTCCATCAGCTTCACCAACTGCTGGCTGATCGACAGGCCCAGGCCCGTGCCGCCATCGCGGCGCGCGTCTTCGGCCACCTGCTCGAAAGGCTGGAACAGGCGGTGCAATTGCTCGGGACCCATGCCGATGCCGCTGTCCTGCACGACAAAGCGCACGCCGGTCAGGCCCGATTCAGCAAACGCCTGGGTCACTGCGAGCGAGACCTTGCCGGCATCGGTGAACTTGACCGCATTGGACAAGAGGTTGAGCAGGATCTGGCGCAGACGCTGGCCGTCGGCGAGCACGCGCGACGGCAGGGCCGGATCGAGCATGACCTCGAACTGCAAGCCCTTCTGTTCGGCGCGCATGCGCACCGCATCGCAAGCCACCTCGATCAAGGCGCGCAGGTCGAGCACCAGCGGCTGCAGGCGCACTTTGCCGGCCTCGATGCTGGCCATGTCGAGCACATCGCTGATCAGGCCCAGCAGATGGTCGCCCGAATCGCGCACGAGGTTGACCTTGCTGCGCTGAGCGTCGGTCAGCGTCGCGTCCATCTGCAGCAGCTGCGCAAAGCCGAGGATGGCGTTGAGCGGCGTGCGGAATTCATGGCTCATGGTGGCGAGGAAACGGCTCTTGCTGCGGCTGGCCGCTTCGGCGCGCTTCTTGGCCTGGCTCAGTTCGCGCGTGCGATCGGCCACCAGTTCCTCGAGATGATCGCGGTGGCTGGTCAGTTCGCGCTCGGCTTCATGGCGCTGGCTGATGTCACTGACACGGCCCTCGACCAAGAGGCGGTGGCCGTCGGGGCTGTGCACGACATTGGCGCTGAGCTCGATCCAAAGACGTCGTCCGTCGCGCGCCACGACATGCAGCGGCACCTGCTGCAAGACGCGATGGCGGGCCAGCGCGGTGACGATACGGCGGTACTCGGCGTTCTCGACCTGCACCAGGCCGCGCAGGCGGCGGCTGGCGGCGCGGGCCTGCTCGGGGCCTGCAAAACCGAGCAGATGCGCTAACGCACGATTCAAGCGCAGCACGCGGCCGCGCGCATCGGCCTGGAAGATGCCTTCGGTGGCGTTCTCGAACAAGCCGCGATAGCGCGCCTCGCTCATGCGCAGGCCTTCGTTGGAGGCGCGCAGCTGTTCGCTCATGGCATTGAACTGCCGCGTCAGCGCGCCGACTTCGTCCTTGCGCTCGACCGGCAGGGAAACGCCGAGTTCGCCCACTGCGACGCGATTGGCCATCGCCCCGAGCCGCGAGACCGGCCGCTCCACCAGCAGGCGGATCATCAAGTAACTGGTGATGAGGACGGCACCGAGCACCGCCACCAGCAGGCCCGCCACGAAGCGGCGCATCTGCGCGACCTCATGCAGCACCAGCGCGCGGCTGAACTCGAGCGAGGCGTGGCCCACCACGCGCGGGCCGCCGGCATCGGAATGCGTGATCTCGAAACCCAGGCGGATCGGATCGACCGCCGCGCCTTCGCGCTCACGGATCATCGGCGGGCCGTTGGAGCCCACGCTCTGCACCTCGATGGCGTGGACCTCGGGGTCGGCCATCACCGCATCGAGCAGGTTGTTGAGCGTGGCGATGTCGAGGTTCCAGAGCGGCGCCGCGAAACCGCGCGCCACCAGACCGGCCATGCGCTCCTCGCGCTGCTTGAGCGCTTCGACCTGCTCGTCTTCGGCGCGCGAGGTCCAGTACCAACCCACGATCAGCACGGCAAGGCTGGCCACCACCATGATGCCCAACATCATCCGCGCCTGAATTCCGAACCTCACCCGCACCTGCGGCATGCCCGCTGTCCCTCCGTCTTGGGACGCAGCATAGGGCATCCCGCGGGCCGCGCGGGCATCGCCCGGACTCTCGATCATTCGGCGTCGGATTTACGCACCGCTTTTTTGACTGCGGCCTTCTTGGCGGGTGCCTTCTTGGCGGCCGGAGTCTTTGCCGGAGCCTCAGCCGAAGCAGCGGTCTTTGCCGCAGGTTTGGCCACCGTCTTGCTTGCCGGTTTGGCGCCAGGTTTGCCCGGCCGCGGCTCGAACTCGAAGCTGACCTTGCCTTCCTTGGCGTCGTAGGCCAGATAGGCCTTGAACGCGCGGCGCGTCTTGTTGGAGATGAAGCCTTCGAGCAGCGCGGTCTTGCCCTCGCTCAGCAGCTTGCTGACCTGGGCGGGCTCGATCACCTGCTGCAGGATGATCTTGCCGGTCTTGAAGTCGCAAGTGCTGTTCGGGCCGACCGCGTGCTCGCAAACATAGTTGCTGCCGTGCTCGAAGACGCGGCCCTTGCACTTGGGGCAATGGCCGAGCGATTCCTGGCCGCTGAAGTCGACCGGCTCGCCGTTTTCCTCGGCCTTCTTGGCGTCTTCGCCGAAGTCGAACTCGAGCTTCCAGTTGGCGATCTCTTCGTCATAGACCAGCGCCAGCTCGGCCGTGAAAGGCCAGCCCGCCTTGGAGCGGAAGCCTTCGAGCGGCCCGATCTTCTTGTCGCGCAGGAATTGCTCGACCTCGGCCAGCTCGAAGCTGCGGCCGCCGGGGATCTTGCCGATCGAGAAGCCGCAGGCATCGGTGCCGGCGCCGCTCTTGCCGGTGCAGGTGAAGCGGCGGTAGTTCTCCTTGACGATGCCGCCGCACTTCGGGCAGGGCGTCTTCAAGGTGGCGTAGTCGCCGGGAATCGTGTCGCGGTCGTATTCCTTGGCCTTCTTGACGATCTTGTCCGTCATGGCCGCGATCTCGGCCATGAAGGCATCGCGCTGCAGCCGGCCCTTCTCCATTTCGGAGAGCTTGAACTCCCAGTTGCCGGTCAGCTCAGGCTTGGTCAGGTCTTCCACGTCGAGGCCGCGCAAGAGCGTCATCAGTTGGAAGGCCTTGGCCGTGGGGATCAGGTCGCGGCCGTCGCGCAGCATGTACTTTTCGCTCAGCAGGCCTTCGATGGTGGCGGCGCGCGTGGCTGGCGTGCCCAGACCCTTCTCGGCCATCGCTTCGCGCAGTTCCTCGTCGTCCACCAGCTTGCCCGCGCCTTCCATGGCGGAGAGCAGCGTGCCTTCGTTGTAGCGGGCGGGCGGCTTGGTCTGCAACGCCTTCACATCCACGCTCTCTGTGCGCACAAGCTCGCCGTCAGCGACGGCGACCAGGTTGGCGTCGTCTTCCTGCGCTTCCTTGCCGTAGACGGCCAGCCAGCCCGGCTTGACCAGCACCTTGCCGTTGGTCTGGAAGTGGTGCTCGGCGATTTTCGAGATGCGCGTCGTGACCTGGAATTCCGCCGACGGGAAGAACACCGCCAGGAAGCGCTTGACGATCATGTCGTAGAGCTTGGCCTCGATCTCGGTCAGGCTGCGCGGGGCCTGCAGCGTCGGGATGATGGCAAAGTGATCCGAGACCTTGGTGTTGTCGAAGACCTTCTTGGTCGGCTTGATATAGCCTTCCTTGATCGCCTTCTTGGCGTGCACCGCAAGCTCGCGCAGCGGGCCGGGCATGTCCTCGGAAGCAATCATCTCGGCGGTCTGCTTGGCCACGGCCAGGTAGTCCTCGGGCAGGAAGCGCGAGTCGGTCCGCGGGTAGGTCAGGACCTTGTGCTTTTCATACAGTGCCTGCGCGATCGACAGCGTGGTCTTGGCCGAGAAGCCGAAGCGCGAGTTGGCTTCGCGTTGCAGCGTGGTCAGGTCGTAGAGGCCGCCGCAGCTTTGCGTGCTCGGCTTGCTTTCTTCGGTGACGCTGGCCGGCTGGCCCTTGACGGCGGCGGCGATGGCTTGCGCCTCGGCTGCGGTCCACAGGCGATCCGCGCGCTTCTCGGCGTCCTCGCCCTTCTTCCACTTGGTGTCGAACCACTTGCCTTCGTACTGGCCGGCTTGCGCGTCGAACGTGGCGCGCACTTCCCAGTAGTCGCGCGAGATGTGCTTGCGGATCTTTTCTTCGCGCTCCACCACGATCGACAGCGTCGGCGTCTGCACGCGGCCCACCGTCGTGAGGAAGAAGCCGCCGTCGCGCGAGTTGAACGCGGTCATGGCGCGCGTGCCGTTGATGCCGACGAGCCAGTCGGCCTCGGAGCGGCAGCGCGCGGCATCGGCCAGCGGCAGCATCTGCGCGTCGCTGCGCAGCTTGTCGAAGCCGTCGCGGATCGCTTGCGGCGTCATGCTCTGCAGCCACAGGCGCTCGACCGGCTTGGTCAGCGGACCCTTGGCCGGCTGCGCATATTGAAGGATCAGGCGGAAGATCAGCTCGCCCTCGCGGCCCGCGTCACACGCGTTGATCAGCGCGGTCACGTCCTTGCGGCGGATCAGCTTGCACAGCGCGTTGAGCCGGCCCTTGTTCTTGTCGATCGGGTTCAGGTCGAAATGCGGGGGGATCACGGGCAGGTGGGCGAAGCTCCATTTGCCGCGCTTGACGTCGAACTCCTCCGGCGCCTTGATCTCGACCAGATGGCCGACGGCGGAACTGACCACATAGGTGTCGTTCTCGAAATGGTCGTCGTGCTTGTCGAACTTGCCCGCCTGCGGGGTCAGTGCTCGCACGATGTCCTGGGCCACGCTGGGCTTCTCGGCAATGATCAGTGTCTTACTCATGGTCTCAGTATGCTTTCCCTTGCATGGGCGTCTTGTTTCAAACCCATGCCTACAATCCGGCCTCGCGCGCACGTACACGTGTGTGTACGCACAGGCACATGTACGCACGCGCGCACCCATGAATTCAATATAACCACAGCCGACGATGACGCAAGCCGCCCGCAAAAAGACCGCTTCCGCCCCGATCAAGCCCAAAGCTCGCATCGAGGTCCGATCCTCCGGCGTGCATGGCAAGGGCGTTTACGCCGTGGTGCCCATCGAGGCCGGCGAGACGCTGATCGAATACACGGGCGAGCGCATCAGCTGGGACCTGGCCATGGATCGCCACCCGCACGATCCCCAGCAGCCCAACCACACCTTCTATTTCAGCCTCGAGACCGGCGACGTGATCGACGCGCTCTACGGCGGCAACAAGTCGCGCTGGATCAACCACAGCTGCGATCCCAACTGCGAAGCCGACGAAGTCGAGGGCCGCGTCTTCATCAAGGCGCTGCGCGATCTGCTGCCCGGCGAAGAGCTGTTCTACGACTACGGCCTGACCATCGACGAGCGCTACACGAAGAAGCTCAAGAAGGAATACGCCTGCTACTGCGGCGCTGCGGATTGCCGCGGCACGATGCTGACGCCCAAGCGCTAGATCAACGCCAGATGAACCTCACGCCCCTGCTCATGGACTGGCAAGCCGACGCGCTGCAAGCGCAGCTCGCGGCGCAGTGGCCGGGGATCGGGGTCGAGGTGCAGGTGGAGCTCGCCTCTACCAACACAACGCTGCTGGAACGCGCTCGCGTGGGCCATGCCGCACCCACGCTGCTGGTGGCTGAACAGCAGAGCGGCGGCCGCGGTCGGCAAGGCCGCAGCTGGATTGCCAGCGCCGGCGCATCGCTGACTTTTTCGCTCGGCTTGCCGCTCGCGCTGCCCGACTGGTCGGGGCTTTCACTGGCGGTGGGCTGCGCGATCGCCGTAGAGCTGGGCCCTGAGATCCAGCTCAAATGGCCGAACGACATCTGGTTGCAGGACCGCAAGCTCGGCGGCATCCTGATCGAAACCGTCGCCGCTGAAGATGGCCGTTATGCCGTGATCGGTGTGGGCCTCAATATCGGTGCGCTGGCGGCTGATCCCGCGCAGTTTCAAACGGGTTTTGCGGCCCTGAACGAGCTGCATCCGGGGCTGACCGCGCCCGAGGCGCTGGCCCGCATCGCGCCGGCCATTTTGAGCATGCTGCGCGACTTCGGCCATCAAGGCTTTGCCGGCTGGCAGCCCGTCTACGCGAAGCGCGACCTCACCCTGGGCCGGCGCATCACGGCGGGCGCGCTGGAAGGCACCTCGCGCGGCGTGAACGCGGCCGGCGAACTGATGCTGCAGACCGCGCAGGGCATGCAAGCTGTCGGCAGCGGTGAAGTCTCTGTCAGACTGGAGACCTGATGCGCACGCTGCTGCTGATCTTCGCCCTGGCCAATGTCCTGTTCTTCTCGTGGTCGCGCGGCTGGCTCGACGGTGTCACCGGCATCCCGGCCGATGGCGAGCATGAGCCGCTGCGCGTTGCACAACAGCTGCACCCCGAGCGCGTGCAATTGCTGGGCCGCGACGCCGTCGCCGCGTTGCAGAAAACCGCCTGTGTTGAACTGAGCCCTGCACCCGATAACGCCCAAACCCTGCTGACCAAAGCCGGCGTTCCTCCGAGCAGCTACACGCAGCGCATGGACGCCGTGCCCGGCGTCTGGGCCGTGGCCACGATCAAGCTGGTCAACAAGGAGTTCCAGACCCGCAAGGAAGAGACCTACAAGAGGATGCACGTCAACTTCGAGTACCTTGAAGGCCACCCGGATGAGACCCCGACGATGGTGCTCTCGCGCCATCCGAGCGAGAAGGCGGCCGAGGCGGCGCTCAATGCGCTCGATCTGCGCGGCTTGAAAGGCCTTCGCGTGCTGCCGCTGCAGCCGGCCGGCCAGCGCGCCAGCTTCGTGTTTGCGCGCGCTGACGGCCTGTTGCAGGCCAAGCTGCGCAATCTGCGCGACCCGGCGGTGGCCGCCGGCCTGCACGAATGCCTGGCGGGCTCGGCAAGCGCTGCAACTGCGGCGACTACTGCGCCCGCTGGCGCCGCAGCAGCCAGCTCGCCAGCATCAGGCCCAGCAGCCAAAGCGGGCTGAACGCGCCGCCACCGCCGCCGGAAGATCCGCTGCTGCCGGCAGACGTTGCACCCGAGTTGCCGCTCGAAGCGGCGGCCGCCACGGTGATCGTGCTGTTCATGCTGTAGTTCAGGCCCAGATCGTCGGTCGCCGTCGCCTTCACGCTGATCACGCCGGCCGCCGTGGGCATCAGCGTGGCCGTGGCGGCATTCGCGCCGGACGCAAAGGCCGTGACGGCCCCGCCGCCGTCGACGAGCGTCCAGGCCCAGTTGGCGACCGAGCGGCCGGTGCCCAGCGCAGCGCTGGCCGTCAGGGTGATGGTCTGGCCGGCGGTGGCACCGCTGGCGGGCGAGACGCTGATCGAGACCGAGCCGTTGTTCAGGGCCTGCGTGGCCGTGACCGCTGCTGTGGCATCGAGCATGCCGGCGCCGCAGGTGCTGGTGGTGCAATAACACTCATCCTGCGCGGTGGCCGTGGGTGCCTTGCATTGCGGCGTCGAGGCGCTGCCGCCCGTCGTCACGAAGGCGCGCGCGGAGGTCTGCAACAGGCGCAGCACTTCGGTGGAGGTCAGCGTCGGCCTGACGGAATACATCAGCGCCACCGTGCCCGTGACGAGCGGCGTGGAGTAGCTGGTGCCGAAGCCGGAGTCGTAACTTGATGCCGCCGGTCCTTGTGTGCCGGTGTTGCTGGCGCTCAGGATCGGATAGAGGCACGGGCCCGTGGAATTGCCGTTGGCATCGACATTGACGCAATTGCCGCCCGGCGCCGAGATGCCGACCTCGGGGCCGATGTTCGAGAAGCCCACCTTGGTGCCCGCGTGGCGCAGCGCCGCTACGGCAATCACGCCGGGGCAGTTGGCGGGCAGGCCCACGGCCAAGCCTTCGCCGTTGCCGGCCGCCACCACGATCGTGGCGCCCGTCGCGGTGATGCTGCTGATCGCGCTGCGATAGAGCGCGCCGGTCGTGTCGGTCGCTGCGCAGGAACCATCGCCGCCGAGGCTCATATTGAGCACCTTGGCCGGATAGGGGTTGGTCGGCACGCCGGAGAGGCTGAGGCCGGCCGCCCACTTCATGCCGGCGATGATGTCGGAGTCGTAGCCGCCGCATTTGCCCAGCACGCGCACCGGCACGATCCGCACGCCGCCGGCCACGCCGGCCATGCCGATGCCGTTGTTGGTGGAGGCCGCGATCAGGCCGGAGACATGCGTGCCGTGCCAGGAGCTGCTGCCGACGTCGCTGCTCGTGCAGCCGCTGCCCAGCGTGCCTGCGGTGATGTCGGCCTGGCTGACCCAGTCGCCGGGGTCGGAGGCGTCGCTGTCAGAGCGGTCGCCGTCGTTGGCGGTGGCCAGCGCTGCGGCGCTGCCGCTGCTGTAGGCCACGAAGTCGTAGCCCCCGATGAACTGGCTGGCCAGATCAGGATGGTCTTTGCGCACGCCGGTGTCGATCACCGCCACATACGTGCTGCTCGACCCGAAGGTGACGTCCCAGGCGCCCGGCACATTGATGCCGGACACGACGCTACCGGTTGGGGCCTGGAGGTACCACTGCCCGGCAGCCGGAATCGTCGAGGTCTGCGTGGTCGTGCCGAAATACGGATCGTTCGCCGTGGCGAAATGCTTGCGCAGATGATCGACCGCGACCAGTTCCACCTCGCTGTCCTGCGCCAGCCGCTTGGCCAGCGTGGCTGAATCGACACCGCTGGCGAACACGACCTGCGTGCGCTCATCGAGGCTGCGGCCTGAGCGCACATGCATGCTGCTGCTCATGCCGCGCCGCTGGGCCAGGCCGCTGGCTCGCGTCTGCGTGATCGCGTCGGCCTCGGCGGCGCCCATGCGAACGTCAAGCCGATGCGCGCGAACGCTGTCCGCATCGGCCTTGAAACGCACGATCACACGGCCTTCAGATGCGGCAGGCGTCTGCGCATTCGCCAAGCTCGGCACGAGCAAGGCAGCAAGGATCAGGAATGAAGCTTTGAGGCGCATAACGTCCAACTCGGTTGACACTGCCCGCCGAGTGTAGGAGCGCCGTCCCGTCGTGCGCGTTAAGAACGGCTAACAATCAGCACCTTCTCGACATATTGCGTAAGGTCCAAGAAAAAAGGCCTCGCAAGCGAGGCCTTTTCACGGTCGTTACGGCTCTGTCTTGTAGGACAGATCAGGCGACCACGCGGACCATTTCCAGGACCTTGTTCGAGTAACCCCACTCGTTGTCGTACCAGGACACGAGCTTCACGAAAGTGCCGTCAAGCGCGATGCCGGCGTCGGCATCGAAAATCGAGGTGCGTGCATCGCCGCGGAAATCGGTGGCCACAACCTTGTCTTCGGTGTAGCCCAGCACGCCCTTGAGCGCGCCTTCGCTCTGGGCCTTCATCTCGGCGCAGATTTCCTTGTAGGTGGCTTCGCTGTTGAGCTCGACCGTCAGGTCAACCACCGACACGTCGGAGGTCGGCACGCGGAAGCTCATGCCCGTGAGCTTCTTGTTCAGCTCGGGGATCACCACGCCGACGGCCTTGGCGGCGCCGGTGCTCGAAGGGATGATGTTCTCGAGGATGCCGCGGCCGCCGCGCCAGTCCTTGTTGCTCGGGCCGTCGACGGTCTTCTGGGTCGCGGTGGTGGCATGCACCGTCGTCATCAGGCCGCGCTTGATGCCCCATTTGTCGTGCAGCACCTTGGCGACCGGCGCCAGGCAGTTGGTCGTGCACGAGGCGTTCGAGATGATCGCTTCGCCCCTGTAGCGCTTGTCGTTGACGCCGAAGACGAACATCGGCGTGTCGTCCTTCGACGGCGCCGACAGGATCACCTTCTTCGCGCCGGCGTCGAGGTGCTTCTGCGCGCTCTCCTTGGTGAGAAAGAGGCCGGTCGACTCGATGACGATCGCGGCGCCGACCTCGCCCCACTTCAGCTCGGCCGGATCCTTGACGGCGGTCAGGCGGATGCGCTTGCCGTTGACGATCAGCGTGCCGTTGTCGACCGAGGCCTCGCCCTTGAAGCGGCCGTGCACCGAGTCGTACTGGAGCATGTACAGCAGGTACTCGGGCTCCAGCAGGTCGTTGATGCCGACGACCTCGATGTCGGAGAAGTTCTGCACGGCGGCACGGAACACCATGCGCCCGATGCGGCCGAAGCCGTTGATGCCGATCTTGATGGTCATGTCGATGTCTCTCGTCTCGAAGTAGATGGAATTCCGGGTGCGCAAGGCGGAGTCTGCCTGCTGCGGGTTACGGCACGGGAACTTTCGACCCCGCACCGCAGCATGGATTTACCGGCCGACGACCTTGCGCGCGACGGCGACGATGTTGTCCGCCGTGATGTTGAAGAACTTGAACAGGTCGGGCGCCGGCGCCGACTCGCCGAAGCGGTCCAGGCCGACGACGGCGTCGACGCGGTACTTCCACCAGAAGTCGGTGACGCCGGCCTCGATGGCCACGCGCGGCACGTTGCGCGGCAGCACCTGCACCTTGTACGACTCGCTCTGGCGGTCGAACACGTTGGTGGACGGCACCGACACGACGCGCGCCGCGATCTTCAGCTTGGCCAGCGCTTCCTGCGCCTGCAGCGCCAGGTGCACTTCCGAGCCGGTGGCCATCAGCACGACCTGCGCCTTGCGGTTCAGGCCGACTTCGCTGGGCTCGGCCAGCACGTACGCGCCCTGCGTGATGACGTCGGCGTCGACCTTGGGCAGGTAGGGCAGGTTCTGGCGCGACAGCAGCAGCGCGCTGGGGCGGTGCTTCTGCACCAGCGCCATCGTCCAGGCCACCGTGGTCTCGGTCGTGTCGGCCGGGCGCCAGACGTCCAGGCCCGGGATCAGGCGCAGGCTCGCGGCGTGCTCGACCGACTGGTGCGTCGGGCCGTCCTCGCCGAGGCCGATCGAGTCGTGCGTGAACACGTGCACGACGCGGCGCTTCATCAGCGCG
>DASYBU010000007.1:0-3980 GCA_036500605.1 Burkholderiaceae bacterium | reverse complement strand
CGCGCGTTTTTTGGACGTCCCCAAAAGAAATGTCTGCGGTGCTTCAAGAAAGCGATCAATTTCCGCAATTGTAAGATCGGCCATGACCAAGCGGGCGGCGCTTTACGTGCGTGTCTACCTCTCCCAGCACAAGGGATGTACTCACCAAGAGCCGAACCCAGCAAACTTAGCCTTCATTTGTGGGGCTTTTTCTTTGCTACACTGCCCTGATGGCTCGCTCTTTTGATGATCTTGCCCGCCGCATCTGTGTCGCTACTGCTACCCTAAGCGGCGGCAAAGACTATCAGTGGACGTCCGTCGTCAAAGTCGCGACGCTGCTGCAGATTACCAATGAGGAGATTATTCGGGGGGCCATCCAGTATGCCGGACAGAAAGCCTGGCTGAAGGTGGTGGGCAACCCTGCCCAGAGTGTTTTGCTGAACCCAGCAGGCAAGAAGATTGCTGAAGCGAAAAGGTGGGCGCCGCGGACAGCAGCCAGATTGGACAGGACGCTGGTGAAGAGCGCGCCGAGCAAAGCTCATGCTAAAATTCGGAAATGAATTAAGACTGACGAGAAAATCATAAAGTACATCCGTCAGGGCGTTTCCAACGGACGCATCGCGGCTAAGCTGGGCCGCATCCTCCCCATCGAACTACAGGAGCGCATCACCAAACTGCGATGAAGTGGTGCTCACGGCGAACCCAAGAGCACTCAGCACATCTACCGCTCTACCTGTCGCGGCGGCTTCTCCAGCGTCTACATGACGGCCGAGGGCAAGGCACTCGAAGATCAGTACCAGTGGAGGCGGTCACCCTACGGCACATTGGGCTTGTTGCTGAGCAACAACCGTGAGGCTGCTCCACCGTACGCGTCCGGTGTGAGCCGCCTTTTGGTTAGCGCCCTCGCGTGAGAGATGTGTGCCCGTTAATTGGCGAGTTAGCGGGCACAGATGGCGACAGTTACAGTTCTTTCAGGCCCAGAACGTCGGCGGCGTTGGTCGCCGTCTGAGAAGGCGAGGATCGTCGATGAGAGCCTGCGGCCGGGCGCGGCGGTGACGGCGGTGGCTCGGCGTCACGATGTGCATCCGAACCTGCTTCATCATTGGCGACGACAGGCGAAGCGAGCGTTGGAGGGCGGGCAAGGCTTGAAGTTCCTGCCGGTTGCGGTGACGCCGGCGCTGCCGAAGTCGGAAGGTTCGATCGAGATCGAGTTCGCCGGCAGCGTGCGTGTCCGGGTCGATGCGGCAGTCGATGAAGCGGCGCTTGGCCGGGTGTTGCGGGCGCTGGGCCGATGATCGGGCTGCCGTCTGAGGCGCGGGTGTGGTTGGCGAGTGGCGTGACGGACATGCGCCGTGGCTTCGATGGCCTGGCGCTGCTGGTGCAGGAGACGCTGAAGCGCGACCCGCACTGTGGGCACCTGTTCGTGTTCCGCGGCAAGCGCGGCGGGCTGTTGAAGATCCTTTGGCACGACGGCCAGGGGATGTGCCTGCTGGCCAAGCGGCTGGAGCGCGGGCGCTTCGTGTGGCCGCGCACCGAGGGCGAGGCGGTGACGATCACGGCAGCGCAGCTCGGCTACCTGCTGGAGGGCATCGACTGGCGGCTGCCGCAGCGGACCGATCGACCTCAGATGGCGGGCTGATGCAATGCAACGGTTGCGACATCGCGACTCGGCGGCCGCGTCGTCGTTGCAACGGCTTGCGAGGGTGTTGCTAATGGCGCTGTGAGCACGCCCGCCACTGAACCGCTGCCCGACGACGTCGAGACGCTAAAGGCAATGTTCCTGGCGCAGCGCGAAGCATTGGCTTGGGCGGAAGCGCGGGCGATGGCGGCGGAGACGAATGCACGCGACCAGGCGCTGCTGATCGAGAAGCTCGAGCACCAGATCGCCCGGCTGCGGCACGAACGGTTCGGCCAGTCGGCGGAGCGGCGCGCGCTGCTCGACCAGCTCGAGCTGCAGCTGTTCGAGCTGAAGGAGGACAAGGCCGAGGCCGAGGCGGCGACGCAGGCAGACGAGGCGCAGGCCGTGCAGGCCTTCACGCGGCGCAAGCCTGCGCGCCGGCCGCTGCCCGAGCATCTGCCGCGCGAGCGCGTGGTCTATCCGATGCCGACGGCATGCCCATGCTGCGGTGGGGTTCTGCACAAGCTGGGCGAGGACGTGACCGAGACGCTGGAGCTGGTGCCGCGGCAATGGAAGGTGATCCAGCACGTGCGCGAGAAGCACTCGTGCCGGAGCTGCGAGAAGATCACCCAGCCGCCAGCGCCCTCGCACCCGATCGTCCGGGGACGCGCCGGGCCGGGGCTGCTGGCGCACGTGCTGTTCGCCAAGTACGGGCTGCACCTGCCGCTGACGCGCCAGAGCGCGACCTATGCCCGCGAGGGCATCGAGCTCGACGTGTCGACCCTGGCCGACTGGGTCGGCGCCTCGTCGGCGACCCTGATGCCGCTGGTCGAGGCGGTGCGCGGCCACGTGTTCGCCGCCGAGCGGCTGCATGCCGACGACACCACCGTGCCGGTGCTCGACGTCGGCCGCACCCGCACAAGCCGACTATGGACCTACGTGCGCGACGACCGGCCGTTCGCTGGGGCGTCGTCACCGAGCGCCGGCGCCGATCCGCCGGCGGCGGTCTACTTCTACTCGCCCGACCGGCGCGGCGAGCATCCCGAGACGCATCTGGCAGGATGGGCCGGGCTGATGCAGGCCGACGCCTATGCCGGCTACGACCGGCTGTACCAAGCAGGCCGCCGGCCCGGGCCGATCGTCGAGGCGGCGTGCTGGGCCCATGCACGGCGCAAGTTCTTCGACCTGGCGCGGCTCAACAAGGCGCCGATCGCCATCGAGGCGGTGGCTCGCATCGATGCGCTGTTCGCCATCGAGCGCGATATCAACGGGCTGTCGCCCGACGAGCGGCGCGAGGTCCGCCACGAGCGCAGCCGACCACGGACCGAGGCACTTGGCATCTGGCTGCGCGGGCAGCACGCCAGGCTCTCGCCCAACAACCAGGTCGCCAAGGCGATCGCCTACAGCCTCAACGCCTGGGACGCGCTCGTGCGCTTCCTCGACGACGGCCGGCTGTGCATGACCAACAACGCCGCCGAGCGGGCGCTGCGCTGCATCGCCGTCGGCCGCAACAACTGGACCTTCGCCGGCTCCGATAATGGCGGCCGGCGCGCCGCGGCCATATACACCCTGATCGAGACCGCAAAGCTCAACGACGTCGATCCTCAAGCTTGGCTCTCCGACGTCCTGGCGCGCCTGCAGGATCACCCGGCCAGGCGCATCGCCGAGCTGTTGCCCTGGAACTGGAAACGGCTGCAACAGCAGCCGCAACGAGCGGCCGCCTAAATCCCTGGTCGGACCGGCCCACGACATCAACTGTCGATTCCGCGGCCTTCTCCGGACGCGTACGCTCCACCTGTCGGCAACAGACGTGGTCCTAACTCAAGATCGTCAGGAGGCGTCGAGCCGCCTTCAAATCTACCGTATCCAGATCTTCCCCGAACTGCTCGACGATCGGCTGCAACAGCTCCTGAGCCTGTCTCCTTTGCCCCCAAGCATCCCACAAAGCTGCCAAATCGACCGCAGTACGGAGTTCCCATGATCGCGCACCGTGGCGGCGACTCCAGTCAAGTGACCGGACAAAACACGTCTCCGCGTCCTGGGACCGACGCTGTGACATCGACAGGAGGACATTCCCCTTCGCCCGCAGCACCTCCGGCATCCGAACGAAGTCGCCGTTTTCTTCCACTAGCCCAATCGTCTCGTCGACCAGGGCCAAGCCGTCGCTGCACTCTCCAACCGCGACAAGACCTTGAACGAGGGAGATCTTGAAGTCCGTATTGAGCATCTCGTAACGCATCGCGTGAAGCTGCTCCAGGCAGAGGCGAAGACTCTCGACACCGACGCTTGCTTCTCCCCGCGCAATGGCCAGCATACCTTTGTAGCCGCGTGCCACGGCGAGATAGGGTCGTAGGGAATAAGACTGGGCGTGTGAGATCAACCA